>NZ_JAXCLA010000007.1:0-516546 GCF_034043675.1 Roseateles agri
CTGCCAAGACCCGAGGGGGCATAGCGCTCGTCGCGGGTGAGCTTCACTGCGCGCTCCAGCGCGATAGGCGAAACTCCGAGCGCGGTGGCCCACTGTTGCAGGATTTCTGGGACCGGAACGACTGCATCCTGTGATTCAGCGTCGGTTGCGGGTTGTCGCTGGAGATTTGAAGCAATTGATCCAGGGTTCACCATCATCTGGCGAGCCAGGTGCTCGATCAGTTCGTCTTGCTGACCGGTGCTAAGCGGTGCTACTAGTCTTGCGTCCTTCTCCATCCAGAGGTAGGCCTCGGGTAGAGGTGTTTTTCCACTGAGGGTGGCCAGCAGGTGCCGTGCGCTCGCAGGCAATGGCGACGCAAATTCTATGGCTTGTGCTTTCCGCGGCCGTGGAATGCCGACTGCCTTGGACATCGGGACGGCGGTGTGGTCACGGATCACGAGTTCCGTGCCCAGTGCGGACAGCAGCCTCATGATCTGGTCAAAGCCGACCGCGCCGGGGTTGGATTCAATGTCTGCGATGCGCCGTTGGTTCACGCCGATAAGAATGCCTAGCTCTTCTTGGCTCAGGCCCCGGGCTTTCCGTAGCGAGCGGAGTTGTTCCTTGAATTGCGCGCTGAATTTGATTGGGTAATCCATCGCTGTAATTTACTATCCAAAGACGGTATTTGCAATTTACCATCTATTCGCGGTATTGTTGGAATACCGCATATGGGCGGTAAAATGCAACACTGGAGACGTGAGCGATGTGATCGCTTAACGATGGGTTCCCGTTGTGATGACCGGTTGAATCTGCCGCCGGCATGAGCCCTTCCGGTGCAACGCTAGGCGCGACAGCTTCGACGTTCTCGGCCCACGAACCGCCCGCGCGGCAATTGCGGACTTCGTCCACAGGGCCCGCGACGGAGTTCGCAGTGATCGCCTAGCACTCCCCTAGCGCCCATCAGCGATGCCTTCGATGATTGATGCAAGCTCACTTTTCGGCAAGGCGCGTTGCTCGTCCCTCGGCACGTCCGTACGCTGTGTCTGATAGACGACCCGAAGGCTCCAAGTTCGGCCGATTGGTTCAACCTTTGTGCGTGGTCGAGGTATGGCACTGGCGCTATAACTTCAGCGAGTTGGGTGCTGTTACGCAGTCCTGGTCTTTACTCAGGGTTACAGGAGGCTCCTGGCACCAGCAACTTGCTTGCCGCAACGGACGACGATCGCGGCGCGGCGCACGGTGTCCTGCAGCCGTTCGGACAGCGCTTGCACCTCGCCTATTGTGCTCAGGTCGTAGGCGAGGATCTGCTGGCGATGGGTGCGGCTGGAGGCTCGGGCGCCGTAGGCCGCCGCCGCGAGGTGCCTGTCAGCCGTCTTCAGTTCGCTCGCAGCCCAGGCGCGCTGCTGCTGGAGCGCGCCCGAACGCAGGCGGAGGATCTCGGTCTCGCGGGCCACCATCAGGGGCAGTACGTGGCTGGCGTAGGCGTCCCATTGGGACTGGCATGAGTGCCGGCAGCCGATGTTGGCAGCGTTGCGCCGCTCTCTATATCGGACCTTCGTCCCGGCGTTGGATCGCTGCAATGTCCGCTGCGCAGCTACGGATGCATCCTGTAAATGATCAAGCCCGGGAAGAAGGCCGTTGCGTTCGCCAAATTCATGTCTTTGTATTCGCAGACCGAGACATCCGTCCGATGATGCCGGCCGCGGCCAGCACGAACGTCAGGGCCAGGCACGTCCAGGGAAAGACATCGCCTATATGGGTGTAGAGCGTGGGGCCCGGTCCCAGGGGAAGATCGGCGAGGATCCAAACCAACTGATCGGTGTCCACGGCCTTACTCGCGATCAGCCGCCCATGAGCATCGCTAGCGGTCAAGAGGCCATTGTTGGCCGCCCGCACGAGGGCGAAGCCGTTCTCGACGCCGCGCATGATCGCGAGCCGGGCGTGCAGCCAAGCGTCGGTGCCGAAATCCCAGGCCGGAACCGCAACCAGGTTCAATCCGGTCCGCGCGTCCTGACGAATGGTCTCGGGGAAATCCATGTCCTTGCAGATCTCCATGGCCATCCCGTCACCCAAGATGCCGGGCGCAATGCCCGGTGTGAACTGAGCCTCTATCGGCAGCAGCAGGTGACGCTTGGCGTACACCCGAGAGCTTCCGTCGGGCGAGAAAGCCGTAGCGATGTCGCCAAACGGCGCTCGCTCGTGGAACCCGGCCACGATCCTTGCGCCCGTCTGCGTAGACGCTACCTGCAGGGGTGCGAAGACCTCTTGGCGCCATTCACGTCGGGTCGCCAGGCTCTCCTCCGGCGCCACGATCAGCTTGGCGCCTCGCTCGCCGAGGTCCCGGACAGCAGAAGCCAAGACGGAGGACGCATCCACGTCCGGGCCCAGGACATCATCCTGGTCGGCGAGCCGCGTCTCGGCCAGTGCGGCGACCCGAAGGACGCTCGACTGCGGCTCAAGCAACCTTGCGGTTCCGAAGCCTATATCGACGGCGCACAGCGCAAGGCCAGCCCCTGCCGCCACGAATGCGGTCCTGCCGCCTCGCGCCGCAAGAGCCAGCGCACTAGCGAACAAGCAGAGGATGAAGGTGACGCTGTACATCCCCAGCAGGGACGCACTCTGCAGTACCACAGGCGCCGACATCTCGCTGTAGGCGATCGATCCATAGGTCCCGTGCCGCGACAGCAGGCTGACGGCGTAGTCCGCGGCAGTCCAGCAGGCAGGGAACGCGAGGAGGGCGCAGAAGGCGCCGCAGCCTCTCCGCCCGAAACGGGCAAACAGGATAGCGAAGGGAAACAGGATCGGGCGCAGACCGAAGATGATCGCAAGCACCATCGGCGGTGCATCGTCGTAACACTGCAGGATGTAGATCTGTCCCGCGAGATAGGCGACGAAGCTCGCCAGGGCCAAGCGCCAGGCCGGTGTGTTGCCGAAAGCCAGCCACAACAGGGGAGTGGGTGCAATCCAGGTGAGCAGCCAGGCGTCGGCCACGCCCTGCGAGAAATAGAACAGGACGGCGCTCAGGCCCGCGCAGATCAGCTCGCGCATGTCTTCCCTCTCCAGATCAATTAGCTTCGTGTGTAGTGCAACACCGGATGGGCGACGTCGAGCTCGAGCCGCCCCGAACGCAACTTGCGCAGTTGGCGGCCGCCTCAGGCCTGAACTGCGACCGTGGCCGACGCGGGCGGGGTGCCGGAACGGGCGCCGGCGTGGGCGAGTCCGGCCACGACGAAGTGCAGGCGTGCCATGACTGCCGTGGCGGCAGAGACGGAGGCGAGGTGGAAGGTGGTGGTTTCTGTCACGGGGGCTTCGCGGAAGGGGGCTGTCGATGGAGAGACTTTCGGGCTTGACAGCCCGGCGAGCCAGCGGCTTGCGATCGGTCGCGCGGTCAACCCGACGAACTGCGTGGAGCGGTGACAGGCGGTAAATGGCGGTGGCGGTCTCGACGCCTACAAGGTCCCAAGGGGATCTGCCAGCGCTATCACCGCTGGTCGGCTTTCTGCTGGCGTTCATTTCGAGAAATCACTGGCGTTCTCGCGCGGCGGGCTCCGGAGTCGGACAGAGCTCGGTCGACGACGCTATACATCTCACCGAAACGCTCAGTTTGACGCGTTATCGGGCACACTGTTCGACGCTAGAAGTCTTCCTCGAACTCGTCGTTGGGTCACTGTAGCTTCGGCTTTCGACACAAAGCGGGCGTCCGCGAACGGCTGTTCCGGGTTGCTCAGCGCACCATCTTGCTCCCAGAGCTCAGCCAATAGCATCGCTCGAGCGGCCTGAGGGATCCACGACTACCGATATCCAGTTGCCTGAGTTCCAGCCCCTGCGAAGCCGCGCATCCTCAGAATTTAGGAAGGCCTTCTTGAGGCGTCATATCCGCTGCTCGTCTTGGCTGCTCTACTCCACGCATGCAAATTTCTCTCAACTGGCAACTTCGAAGGGGACAGAACGTGCAGAAACCTTTCGTGCTGGCATTAGTGCCTCCGTGCTTACGCCAGGAAGCTCGGTATATGGAACTGCTTTAACACGAGGATTTCACTTCTCTTCGAAATTCGACTTCGGAGTTGAAGCTGTCTGGCCCGGTGTCTGTACCAAAACAGTACGTAGCGGGCCTTGATTTCTTGATCTATCGCTAAGCACAGCGACCAAGCGTTGAGTGTCAATCTGTAGTTTTCTGAAGGCTATTGTTTTTCCAACTCGCGCGTGCGGATGGGGTCGATAAATTCCTCAAGTTCGCAAGTGGTTAGGGGCCGATCTGATGCCCTGCCGGCGATGGATGGAGAGGAATCAGCGCACTTAGCGCGCGGTGCAGATGCTCCGCGGGAGCGTGTGAGCAACTCGATATCAAATTTGGCTAGCTGCCTATAATGGGGGAGTAATATGAAAACTGGCTTCAGGGTGAAATATCGTGCCGTCACTTGGGCTGCCCGACTTGCCGTATTGAGTTGTCTTCATACATCTGCACTGGCTGATAGCACGATTTGCACTCTTAGTTGGTTTCCTGGTAATTTCTCGCTAGCTGCCTCGGATAGATATTGGCCTTATGACTGCACTGCTGCGTCATTAGATCCAAATTGGGAGGGTTGGATTTTTAGAGGCGACGGATATGAATCGCTTCTCTATGGAAGTGGCGAGAGACTTATTACTCCAGATAATCAGTTTCAAGCCGGAACGAGAGTGAGGTCGTTTTATTCTGGGGTGATCGTTCAGAATGTCCCGGCAATTAATGAAGCGAAATTGACATTTCGCAACTTTGATGCCGTACTTGGCGGCGACCCGATGTACTATACGGAAACCATTATCCCGCTGGCGCCGGCGGGAGGCCTGCAAAATAGAGGCACATGGAATATTGATTCAGATAACAGCCTGACTGTGGCGCCCGGTACCGGGTGGACTTTCAACAACACGGGCACGTTTGCGAAAACGGGTGGGGCCGGTAAGTCGGTTGTCGACGTCCCTTTCACCACTTCGGGGACCGTTCGCGCAGGGGTTGGAACGCTCACATTTGTCAATTCGGTCAGCGCAACAGGCGGTTCCATTTCCTCCGCTCCCAACGCTTTCGTGTCATTCGACGGAACCGCAGTAGTTCCGAGCGGAGCGTCGGTGGCGCTGAATGGAAACTTGATTGTCAACGGCACTTTCAACCTAGGTGACGGTGGCAGCATTCCGTACCGCCCCACTTGGCTGCAACTGACGGGCGACACCACCTTGATCGGCCCAGGTCAAACCGTTGTCGGCGACAACTGGAGCAACAACGTCTATGCCACAGTGCCGACAACGCTGACGATCGGCGCTGGCCACACGCTGCGCGGCGGCGGCATGATCGGCCAGGGTACAAGCTCCGGGTACTACCCCTACCCAATCGGTGACGGGAACCTCAGTGTCGTCAACCGCGGCACGCTGCTCGTAGACGGCACCCAGCAGGGCATGTGGCTGTCGGTCAACAGCTTCGACAACACCGCCGGCAGCATCCGGGTGGCCGACGGCTCGGCGCTGTATGCCTATGGGGCGTTTGCCAACATCGGCAGCACCATCCAAGTTGGCGGCGGCGCGACGCTGTCCTTGGGCACCAGCAGTACCCCTGGCGCGGCGCCCGGAGTGATCACGGGCGGCACGATTCAAATGACGGGCACCGCAGGCAAGCTTCAAGGCGGCGGCACCTTCAAAGACCTCACGATCACTGGTGCCGTCTCGATTGCGGGGGCGGCATTCAGCAACGTGACGATTGCAGGACCCGCTTCGGTGTCGGGTACGACTGCGTTCAGTGACATGACGTTCAACGACAACGTCACCGTGGCCGACGCATCGAACCTGTCTATGACCGGCACGCAGAGAGTCAACGGCACGTTCACTTTTGGGGATGGCAGCAGCATTCCGTACCGCCCCACCTGGCTGCAACTGACGGGCGACACCACCTTGATCGGCCCAGGTCAAACCGTCATCGGCGACAACTGGAGCAACAACGTCTATGCCACAGTGCCGACAACGCTGACGATCGGCGCTGGCCACACGCTGCGCGGCGGTGGCATGATCGGCCAGGGTACAAGCTCCGGGTACTACCCCTACCCAATCGGTGACGGGAACCTCAGTGTCGTCAACCGCGGCACGCTGCTCGTAGACGGCACCCAGCAGGGCATGTGGCTGTCGGTCAACAGCTTCGACAACACCGCCGGCAGCATCCGGGTGGCCGACGGCTCGGCGCTGTATGCCTATGGGGCGTTTGCCAACATCGGCAGCACCATCCAAGTTGGCGGCGGCGCGACGCTGTCCTTGGGCACCAGCGGTACCTCTGGCGCGGCACCCGGAGTGATCACGGGCGGCACGATTCAAATGACGGGCACCGCAGGCAAGCTTCAAGGCGGCGGCACCTTCAAAGACCTCACGATCACTGGTGCCGTCTCGATTGCGGGGGCGGCATTCAGCAACGTGACGATTGCAGGACCCGCTTCGGTGTCGGGTACGACTGCGTTCAGTGACATGACGTTCAACGACAACGTCACCGTGGCCGACGCATCGAACCTGTCTATGACCGGCACGCAGAGAGTCAACGGCACGTTCACTTTTGGGGATGGCAGCAGCATTCCGTACCGACCCACTTGGCTGCAACTGACGGGCGACACCACCCTGATCGGCCCAGGCCAAACCGTCATCGGCGACAACTGGAGCAACAACGTCTATGCCACAGTGCCGACAACGCTGACGATCGGCGCTGGCCACACGCTGCGCGGCGGCGGCATGATCGGCCAGGGTACAAGCTCCGGGTACTACCCCTACCCAATCGGTGACGGGAACCTCAGTGTCGTCAACCGCGGCACGCTGCTCGTAGACGGCACCCAGCAGGGCATGTGGCTGTCGGTCAACAGCTTCGACAACACCGCCGGCAGCATCCGGGTAGCCGACGGCTCGGCACTGTATGCCTATGGAGCGTTTGCCAACACCGGCAGCACCATCCAAGTTGGCGGTGGCGCAACGCTGTCCTTGGGCACCAGCGGTACCTCTGGCGCGGCACCCGGAGTGATCACGGGCGGCACGATTCAGATGACGGGCGCTCCCGGCAAGCTTCAGGGTGGCGGCACCCTAAAAGACCTCACGATTGCTGGGACAGCTTCAATCTCCGGGGTTACGCTCAGTGGAGTGACGGTCGCTGGGGGCCTTACGGTGCAATCGGGCAGCAATGTAAGTCTTGCTGGCCCGCAGACTATCAATGGCACCTTGACATTAGGCGACAGCGGAGCCAACTACGCTCGCGTTTACCTGAACTCTGATTCAACGCTCGCCGGCAGCGGGCAGACCGTGATCGGTTCAAGTAGCCTCAACGAAATACGAAGCGATGGCGCTGCTACGCGTACCTTGACAATCGCTGCGGGGCATACCCTGCGCGGCGGTGGGTCGATCGGGGCGGACGGACTTGTCAGTGTGGAAAACAATGGCAAGCTGTTGATTGATGCCTCGCCCGGAATGATGCTTGCTTCCGCTGGAGGCTTTCAGAACACTGGCAAAGTGAGTGTCATGGCTGGTGCAACTTTGGACGCTCGATCTACCGTTTTCAATCAGACGGCAGTCTCCGCCTCCCTAGACGTTGACGGCGTCCTACAGGTTCAACAGCTCAATTTGAATGCGGGACGACTGGACGGCTCAGGGACAGTAGTCGGAGACGTAGTGAATCTTGGCGGAGTGATTGCGCCTGGCCATTCACCTGGAAAGCTGAGCATTGTGGGGAATCTCCTCCTTGGCGAGGGTTCTCATCTACTCATGGACGTGGATGGCGACACAGCCGGAGTTTCTTACGACTGGCTTGCCGTGAGCGGCAGCGTTCTGCTGGACGGCAGCTTGACTTTGGTGATTGGCAATGGGGCGCACGTCGGTGACACGTTCAGCTTCGTGACGTCTCAGGCAGATTCAATATCGGGGACTTTCGATACAGTTTCGGCGGTAGGTTATTCCCTGACGACGTCCTACACGGCAAGCGGTCTGTCTGTGACGATAAGTGGGGTGTCGCCAGTGCCGGAGACCCCGTCGTACTGGATGCTTTCACTCGGGCTGGTCACTATCGGGTGTGTTGTCCGGCGCCGCGTGTGAGAGCCGGAAGCTGCGCTGGATCCCGCATCGGAGTTGGTGTGGTATCGACATCGATCGTTCTCGGGCTGCAACCCGCCGGTGGTCGAGCACACCGAATGTAGGAATTCTTCGAGGGCATGCATTAGCTCTGTTTCCAACACAGGGCGATCCAGAGGAGCCCAGCGGAAATCCAAGTTGCCTCGGTGGAAAACGGCGATCTCTTGTAAAGAGGTCGTCAACCTCGACGTGATCCGTGTCCCGCAATCAGCGCAGCAATTGATAGGCCGCGGAGAGCCCTGTGAGCGGGCGCGCTGTCGCGCTTCGGGGGCAGCGCAGGGTCAGACGCCTCGAATGTAGGCAAGTTGCCTACGAGAGAAGACTGGCATCGCCTGCTGGTACGCGGCCTCTCACCCTGGGACGATTCAGTCCATAAAAGGGGAGGTAGGCATGAAAGTGTTTCTGGTGGAGGACTCGATTTCGCTGCGGACGTTGATCGCTCGTCGGCTACGTGCCATTACGGGCGTGCAACTGGTGGGTGAGGCCAGTGGCGCAGCGCAGGCGCTTGCGTTGATTGGTTGGACACGGCCGGATGTCGTGCTGGTCGACTTGGCGCTGACGGAAGGCTCCGGCTTGCGTCTGCTGGCATCGCTGCGTGATACCGGATTCGTCGGTTGGACTGCGGTCTTGACCGGCCTCGACAATGAAGCCTATCGCCGACCCTCGATGGAGGCTGGTGCGGACGCGGTTTACGACAAGGCCAGCGGGCTGGAAACGCTGTTCAGTGACCTCGAGGCGAAGGAGGACGGCTTTGCCTCCATGGCTAAAAATCCGGCCGCCGACCCCATGGCCCTCTTGCGTGAAGGTCTCACCTGTCTGGAAGGTGGAAGGGCGTTATGCGCTCGACTTGGACGTTCCTCGCTGGCGGACGCCGACAATGACGTGAATGTCGCGGTCTACGTCATGCACCTGAAAGATGAGTCAGGAACTGTCGGCCAGCATGTCGATGAACTGCTCCAGTTCGCGGAGGAGCAACTCTGCAATACTCTGAAGGAGACAGATGTCATCGCGCTCGACACGTCGAATCAACTAAGCATCGTGGTGGCGAGCGTTGACGATGCGTCCCGTGCGGCCGAGCGAGGACAGCAGTTCGCCCGGCGCATGAGCCAGCCGTTCAGAAGAGGCAACCGGGACTGGCGCTTTAGTGTCGACCTTGGCATTGCCTTATTTCCAGTTGGCCATCTCGTGGAACGAGGTCTCGTCACGCTCGCTGAGGCTACCGCCTTCGGGGCGTGCTGAAGTAAGCCACGAATATGAGGTCGTCGCTCAGACGATCTCGTGGGAGTGGGTGCAGGTGCGCCAGGTCGGGAGGTGCACAGTCGCTGACATCGAGATACAGTGGGCTTCTTCAAAGAGTGAGCTCGCCTCCGAACCCATCGGGGCATGCTCCGTTCGCCGAGGCAGTGTGACCGACAAGCCGTGTCCGAAAATGGCTACAGATGCAGGTCTTGTTCGCAAGCCCGAAGTCGATTTGTCCGGGTGGGAACTTGCCCACGCGTAATGGCAGAGCTCACTGACCGACGCCAGGCGCCTGCCGGTTCGGCCAAGCTCATGCTGTCGCGCTCCATGGACAGCCGCGAGGCGGTCGACCGGATGAACGAGATCGCATCCGAACGCGGCGGAAGGGCAGACGTGAACCCGGTCAGGACCAGGGCACTTTGTACAGCCGAGACTTCTCCGATCCTGACGGCCACTTGTGGAGCGCGTTCTGGATGGATGCCGCGGCATCCCGCGGGCAGGCAGGAAGCTTAGTGCTCCGTGCCGGAGGCGAGCATTCAGGCTCAGGCGGGCCGCGTCACGGACCTCGATGACGCTGCGTCACAACTTGAGGTCAGCGATCAGCGCTCTGATGGCATCGGGGCTGACGGGCTTGACCAGATAGGCATCGAATCCCGCTTCTCGTGCGCGTTTGCGGTCCTTGTCCTGCCCCCAGCCCGTGAGCGCTACAACGACCGTGCTGCGCCCCCATGGCGTGTCCTTGAGCTTCTCGCAGACCTCATAGCCGTTCAGCCCAGGCATGCCGATGTCGAGGAACACGAGTTCGGGCTGGAAACCTTCCGCTTCAGTAAGCGCATCGAGGCCGTTGTGCACCACGTTTGCTTCGGACCCCATGAGCTCCAGCAGGGTCGCCAGACTGGACGCGGCATCGACGTTGTCGTCGGCAATCAATACGCGCCGACCCGCCAGCGTTTCAAGGTCTTGGTCCTGGTCCTGGTCCTGGCTCCGATCCGTGTCAGGCCGTGCCGGGGCCGGCGCGACGGGAAGGCGCACGATGAACTCGCTACCGTGCCCCGGACCGTCGCTGCGGGCCTCGATGCTGCCACCATGTAGCGCCACCAGTCCGCGTGCCAGACCCAGGCCGAGGCCCAGGCCGCTCTTCTCGCGTTCCAGCGAGCGGTCCACCTGGACGAACATGTCGAAGATCTGCATGAGCATGTCCTTGGGGATGCCCTCACCGTCGTCGCACACGGTCACCACGACCTCATTGCCTGACTGCTCCGTGCTGATCTGTATATGCCCGCCAGGGGCGGTGAACTTCGCGGCATTGGCGAGCAGGTTCGAAAACACTTGAGCCAAACGCGTCGTATCCGCGTCGACGAACACTGGTCGACCGGGCAACACGAGTGTCAACTGATGACCGAACTGGTCGATCAGCGGCTGGCTGGTTTCCGCGGCGGCCTTGACAACATCCGCCAACGCAATCCGTTCCCGATTGATGCGGATCTTGCCGCTGGAGATCCGCGTGATGTGCAGCAGGTCGTCGATGAGCCGCACCATCTGCACGACTTGGCGATCCATCATGTCGCGTATCTGCTGGATCCGGGCCGCGTCGGTCGTCCCGAGGCGGCGGATGATGGCCAGGCCGTTGCGCAGGGGCGCCAGCGGGTTGCGCAGCTCGTGCGCCAGCATGCCAAGAAACTCGTCCTTGCGCCGATCGCCTTCGCGCAGCAGCTCCGCCTGGGTGCGCAGCGTCTCTTCCATCTCCTTGATCTCGGTGATGTCGCGCGTCGTGCCGGCGACGGCGATCACCTCGCCGCCCTTGCCGAACACCGGCACGAAGATGTAGTCGTAGATGCGGCGGCCGAAGGCGCCGGCGAACGGGACCTCGCCGCGGATCGGCTGACGCGTCTGGACAACCTGATCGATCTCCCGGCCGTGCATCTCGGCATGCCAGGGCTCGTATCCCAGTTCAAGGCAGGTCTTCCCGATCGCCTCGTCCCACGACTTACCCCACATGCGCAGCAGGATGTCGTTGGCGTACACGAAGCGGTGCGAGAGATCGAACACGTAGGCGAGGTCGGGGGTGTTGGTGAGGATGGCCTCGTAGAGGCGCCGCTGCCCTTCCGTCTGCTGCCGGGCCGCCTCCAGCTCGGCCTCCATCGTCTTGCGCGCCGTGATGTCGCTGGCCGCGCCGAACCACTCGATGATCTCGCCATCGGCATCCAGGATGGGCACGGCGCGCGAGAAGGTCCAGCCGATCGAGCCATCCGCGGTGCGCACTGGATGCTCCAGCTGGAAGGGACGCTTGCCGCTCACCGCCTCGCGGATCGCTGCCAGCACCGTCGGCTGGTCCTCGGGCCGCACATACGCCTCCAGCCACGACCTGTTGCTCATGCGGGTATCGGCGAGGAAGCCGCGGCCGTCCAGCGTGCGCATCTCCGACCAGTCCGGGCTCATGCTGTAGACCACGTTGGAGGAGGAGTTGATCAGCGCGCGCAGGCGCTCCTCCTGCCGCCGCAGGTCGGCCTCGGCGCGGCGCTGGGCGGTCACGTCGAAGCCCTCGCAGAAGACCCCGATGATTCGCCCCGCATCGTCGCGGATCGGCGCGTAGATGAAGTCGAGCAGCCGCTGCTCCTCGGGGCTGTCGGGTGCGAAGCGGTAGCGCACGGGCGCGGAGGATGCGACGAAGCGCTCGCCGGTCCGGTACACCTCGTCCAGACGTTCGAAATAACCCTGGTGGGCGAGATCCGGGAATGCATCCCGCGCCGATTTGCCGATCCAGTCCGCGCTGTTGAACAGGGCGAGGTGCGAACGGTTGACGAACTCGAAGACGTGCTTGGGCCCCTTCATGATGCACACGAAGCTGGGCGCCTGCTCGAAGATGCGGCGCAGTTCCACCTCGGCATTGGCACGCGAGTGCTCCAGTTCCAGCGCCTTGAGGTCGGAGAGGGAGCGCGCGATCTGGCGGCCTACCAGGGCGATGAACTCGCTATAGGCCGGATCGAGCGGCCGCTGCGGGTTCAGCAGGACGACCAGCGTACCGAGCGGCTCGGCCCGCTCGGAGGTGCGGATGTCCACCGCAAGCGAATGCGGACCGAAGTCGTGCGAATCGCTCAAGGTGTCGGGCCATAGGGGCGGAGCGGCCGACGCGCTCTGCGCAGCCAGCCCATTGCCATGTCCGGCATCGCGCAGGTAGACGGCGGCGTGCCGTATGTCCAGCGTTCCCTTGCCGATCTCGGCCATCGCGTTAGAACAGACCTCGGCCGCATGGGCCGCGCCGGCGGTCGCATCGGCGAGCGTCTTGAGGAAGGCAAGCCGGCGCTCGCTGACGATGCGCTGAGTCGTCTCGATCGTGACGGCCAGGATGCCGCCCACGCTGCCGTCCTCGATGCGCACCGGCCCGAATGAGTAGGAAAAATACGTCTCCTCGGGAGCACCATGGCGCTCAAGGGCCAGATAGCCGTCGGGGATCCACGTCGCCTCGCCGGTCGTCAGCACACTCTCCATCAGCGGTGCGATCACATCGGCGATCTCCGCCCAGACCTCCCGGATGCTGCGGCCCAGCGCCCATGGGTGCTTGTCGCCCAGCAACGGAGCATAGGCGTCGTTGTAGAGCATGGTCAGTTGCGGCCCCCACAGCACGACCATCGGGAAGCGCGAGCCCAGACAGATGCTGACGGCGGAACGCAGGCTCTGCGGCCAACTCGGCAAGGGGCCCAGCCCAGTGCCGTCCCAGTCCATGGCGCGCATCCGGGCACCGGTCTCGCTACTCCCGGCAAGCCACGGAGCCGCCTCCGCAGTGGGGGAGGGCGAACGCGGGAAAGCGCTGGAGATCTGCGGGGCAGGCATCTTCGTGTCGTCTTGTTCTTCCGCGGCGCGAGCGGACCGTGAGGCTCCGCGATTGCAAGCCGTGCTGGCACTCCAAAGTTGCAAACTTTGCCGCAAGCTCACGCGGCAGGATGTAGGACACCGCCGCGTCGCGTGGGCTGCCTAGGCGTAGCCGTTGTGCTTGCCGCCGCCCATCACGAGAGGCCCAGGCTGCTCGAAGCAGCAGGTTTTTTATAGGCGTTGATTTGATGATGGACTTCCTGGGCAAAGGGGCGCAGCCTCAACTCGCGGAGCCGCTTCCCGGCGACCGGTGTCGAAAGGCCTGCGATGAGCATCTTTGATCTCGACAACTACACCGACGCCGTTTCGGATGCGGTTGATGCCATTGGCGACGCTGGCGACTTGATCGGGGGCATCCTCAAGTCGATTTCTCCGCTGCTTGGCATGGTGCCGGGGATCGGAACCGCGTTCTCCGTCGCGGTGTATGCGGCTGGCGCCATCGCCGCCAAGGATTCCATCACCGATGCCCTGATCGGATCGGCAAGTGCAGCCATGCCGCCCGGCGTACCGCGCATCGCGTTCGACGGTGCCGTCAGTGTTTCGAGAGATGTCGTCGAGGGACGGCCTGTCACCGACTCGGTGATCTCGGCGTGCCGGCACGCGGCCCAAAGCGCTGGCGGGGCGCCCGCCGCGGCGGCGTTCGACTCCGGAGTGGCTGTGCTCAAGGGCGGACCGGTCGATCAGCGAATCATCGACCAAGGCCGGGCGTTCGCGCTGCAGGGCGGAGGCCAGGCAGCCGCTGCCAGCTACGACGCGGGTGTCTCGATAGCGCGCGGACGGGGGGCCGACCAGGTCGTGGTCGACGTGGCGCGGGGATACATCAGCCAGGTGGGCGGACCGGTCGCGCTGGCCGCCTTCGATACCGGCGTGGCGCTGGCCTATGCCAAGACATTGCGAGAGGCCGCCTATGCAGGGCTTCATACCCTGGTGAGAGGCAACGACGGGATCGAGAAGATCCTCAACTTCATCGAGAAAGTCGGTCGCGCCAAGACGCTCGCGAGCGGTGTCCAGCAACTCCTCGAGTCGGACTTGGCCGAAGACTTTCTCCAGGCGATTCATCAGTACGTACCGACGCCGAACATTGCGGCAATCGAACGCGAGCTCCAACCCTACACGGACTTCTTCCGCGACCACCCGGAGTTGCTCAATGTGGCGTCTGGCGACCTCGCCGGGCAATGGGAGATTGACGAGGCCATCGTGCGGGCCGCGCAAGCGCTGATGCGCGACGGTACTCGCGATGAACGGCTGCTGAAGCTGTTCGAACAGGTGCAGGGCACGTCCATCGGCAAGGGCGACCTGGGCGGCGATCTGGCAGGAACCAAGGACCGCAACGATGCGTACGCGCGGCAGGGGCGTGAGATGGCGTCGGGCGACAAGCAACTGACCGCGCATCGCTCGAACAACGGACGCTACGTCCCGGGACTTTGGGTCCGAGGCTTCGACGTGGGATCCGCGGTCAGCCATCGCCAGTCCGAGTTCGGGCCCGGCCAGACGGCGATTCGCGATTCCCTGCGCGGCGCGTCGCAGCAGAGTGGCTACAACCGCGCACGGGACCTGCAGTACCAGAGAACCATCAAGCTGCACCAGGCGCTGGATGGACTGAGCAAGCAGGTCCTTTCGGGGCGGGAGGAAGCTCTCTCGGCGTTCGGAATGGGTCTTGGCGCATTGAGTACGACCGCCGCACGCGCCACGCGCGCGGCGGCGATGGTGCCGCTGACTCCCAAGTCCCCAGCCCACGTTGATGCATCA
The DNA here is from genome assembly GCF_034043675.1 of Roseateles agri. Classification (NCBI taxonomy): domain Bacteria; kingdom Pseudomonadati; phylum Pseudomonadota; class Betaproteobacteria; order Burkholderiales; family Sphaerotilaceae; genus Roseateles; species Roseateles agri. The sequence goes on from NZ_JAXCLA010000007.1 coordinate 14,953, forward strand.
GGCGAAACGGACGCGGCCGCTTACCCGTCGACACCCGGGACAGATGCCGCGGACTACAAATGACGGCGATGAGGCGACCTTGATCGGGATCAGTGCTCGCTGGCCAGCGACACGTCATGCTTTGTGAGGAGGCGGGGATCTCACGGTACGGTTACATCAGAGGGACAAATCGAGGAGGGGTGCGATGTTTCTCCGTAAGAGCTTCGCTGGCAGGTTTGCGCTGACGCTGGGCCTGACCGTCAGCGCCACCCTCCCAAGCCCGGCAACGGCGGCAATGGAGCTGTACAGCATTGCATTCAACGGCGTCGGAACAATGCCGGCCTCCGGCACTTTCCTCTATGACACCACCCATGCCAGCTTCGCCAGTTTCACCGTCTCGTGGGCCGGGCAGTCTTTCGATCTCACCGCGGCCGCCAACGCGCCTGCCGTCGGCTCAGCCTGCGGGGGCGGTTCGCCCTCGGTAGCGGCCACATGGTCACTGCTGGGCCATGGTCTTTGCGACGGCCTGTACTACCGGTGGTTCGGCAACAGCAGCGGCGCCTCGAGCAGTTTCTCTTTCAATGCCTCGACACTGGCCTTGCCCGAACAACTGGCCGCGCGCATCAGCGCCGAAGCGTCCGGTTCGGGTGCACCGCTCCCGGAGTTCGGTACGGGTGACTGGACCGTTTCGGCAACGGCAATGCCGCTCACCCACTTGATCCATTTCAGCGGCGTTGGCGAGGTCCCGGCCATCGGCTATGCCAGCTACGACCCGTCCGCCGCCCATTTCGGCCTGGTCCTGGTTTCCTGGAACGGCCAGTGGCTCGACATGACCGAGGCTGCAAACATGCCGACCCTCGGAACAGCCTGCCCCGGCGAAGTTTCCTCGCCCGGCGCCGGCTTTGCCCTGCTCAGCCATGGCTTGTGCGACGGCCTCTACTACCGGTGGTTCGCGAACGACAATGCGCCCGCAGGTTCGTTCGCCTTCAGTGCAGCGACGCTGGCGCTGCCGGAACAACTGGCGGTGCGTTTCGGGGTTGCGACCGTGGCAGGTGACTTGCCCGGCGGCGACTTCGGTGCCGGTGAATGGACGCTCGAAGCCCTGTCCGCGGTACCGGAGCCATCGCGGGTCCTGCTGCTGCTGGGTGGCCTGTGTTTGCTCGCGCTGCAGGGGCGCCTCGTAACAGGCCGCGGACGAATGGACCAGAGGAGCGTTGCCGAACTGCGAGTCCGAACGAACTACCGCAGACTGACCGCTCGCCAACGTCATTAGTTGGCCCGTCAGACGCGAAGGCGGCCAGGCGCCGGTGTCACGATGCAGAGCAGATGCGCCAAGTTACTGCCGTATTCGCAGTAGCTGTTCCATCCGTGGCCCGGGTTGCGATGTGCTACAGCCTCAATGCCAATCTCGTGCAAAAGTGTCGACGCTTGGCTGGGCACGATGGGGAGCACGCTGGCCCCGTGCGTCCATCTCTGTGCCGGTGGCCTTGACCAGCTTCACCGCCTGAACCTTGCGAGCCCTGCTTAACTGACGTCTTTCAGTCCAGTCAAAGCGCGCGGAGCAGGTGCACGAGCTCGTCGATTTTCACCGGTTTGACCAAAACATGGTCAAACGCGTCAGTGATTGCTCCGAGCTTGGAAATGCCCACATGACCGGTCAAGGCAATCAAGACAGGCGTGGCTCTGCCAAGGCTGCTTTTGATGCGCAGGGCCGCGTTGATGCCATCCATCCTGGGCATTTCGATGTCCGTGAGAATCGCATCGAAGGCTGAGCCGCCGGCGGTCGCCGCCTCAAGGGCCTGCACCCCATCAAAAGCCAAAACGACCTGCAGCGGGGCGAGAAACAGCTCCAGCAACTCCGCCAGGCTTTCGGCGGTTTCGCGGTCGTCATCGGCAATCAGCAATTTCACAGGAGCTCCTGCTACGGCGAGATCGAGGCAAATGCCGCTCCCGTTGGCCGTCCAATTGCCCTACGTTGGCTAATGCGCCTGGCTCAATTCATCGAATCGAATATGGAAGCGATCCTCGCCGAATGGGAGGCTTTCGCCAGGACGCTGCTACCGGCGTCAGATGGACTCGACATGACGGCCTTGCGGGATCATGCAGAACAGATCCTTCTCGCCACTGTGCGGGATCTCGGCTCCGCTCAGACCGAAAACGAGCAGGCCTCCAAGTCACGCGGAGAAGCCCTTCGCCCGGCGCAGGCTCCTGAGACTGCGGCCGAGACGCACGGATTTCTGCGCGCCACCGGCGGCTTCACCTTGAAGCAACTCGTGGCGGAGTATCGAGCGCTTCGCGCGACGGTACTGAAACTTTGGACCGCCCAGCACGAACCCGGGCCGGACACGCTGGCTGACATGACCCGATTCAATGAGGCGATCGACCAGGCGGTGTCCGAGTCCGTTGACATCTTCGCGCTCGAAACCGAGCGCTGGCGCAACGTCTTCCTGGGTGTTCTTGGCCACGACCTCCGCGGGCCGCTGAATGCGATCCTGCTGACCTCGCAGCTGCTCTCGCGGCTCAACGATGTCACACCCGTCAGCAAGCTCGCAGCACGGCTCATCAACGGCGGTGAGCGCATGAGGCACTTGCTTGATGATTTGCTCGACTACAGCCGTGCCTCACTGGATATCGGCATTCGCGTCACCCCAAGTTCGGTCCAACTTGCTGAGGCATTCGAAGAAGAGATCGAACTCCAGCGGGCGATCCGGCCGGACAACTTGATCGAATTCGTCGCCGAGGGCGGGACCGTCGGCGTATGGGACGCCACACGCCTGAGACAAGCCCTCGGGAATCTCGTTTCGAACGCCGCCAAGTACGGAGATGGCGGCACCCCCATCAAGGTGCATTTGATCGGATACAGCTATGAGGCCACCTTCACCGTCGAGAACACGGGGCCTTCGATTTCGGCAAGCGAGGTGAAGTCGCTGTTTGACCCATTGCGACGCGCAGCGCACGGTGATGACGAGACCGAGCGAACCAGCCTGGGGCTCGGACTCTTCATCGTGCGCCATATCGTTCGCGCGCACGGGGGCACGGTCACGCTCTTCTCCCGGGACGGAAAAACTGTCTTCAGCGCCAGTTTGCCGAAAGTCCCAGCTGCATCCGCTTGATGCCGCGAACGTCAATCAGTTCCACGTTGGCGATGTCCCTTCACGCAATACATTGCGAGATATGCCTGCTTCACCAGCGCTTTAGCCTCATCGCCATCATCGGATACAGACTGAAGCCGATGCTCGCTGACGTTGAAACCGGGATCCCGTTCAAGGTGCGCCGCACCGCCACAAGCGCGCCGGAATTCGCACATACATCGCTTTGACGCCGGGCTAAGCGCAACGCAGAACGCACGGCGTCGTTCCCGTCCTGCCTGGCGTAGAAAGCTTGCGGTGTTCAGTTCGAAAATGACGAAAGGACTGCGGCGAGCCGCAGTCCTCTTTCGATCACAGGCCCGTGATCAGCGGGCAAGACCAAGTGTTCCGTCTGTTGGCCCCGTATGCACCGGCACCGTGGGCGACGAACTGCAGCAGGCCGCCGGCCATGGCCAGGTTCTTCAGGAAGTGGAACATCTGATTCTGGTCACCCAGTGCATGGTGGAAGAACACGGCCGAGACCACGGAGAAGGCCGCCAGTGCAGCGGCGACAAGACGAGTGCGATAGCCGAGCGCCAGGATGGCGCCACCGACCAGCTCAGTCACCAGGGCCAGGGCGTATGCGAGGGTGGGCATCGGAATTCCGACGGAACCGATATAGCCGATGGTGCCGGCCGGAGCACTTAGCTTGCCGAAGGCGCTGACCAGGAAGATGAGGGCAACCAGTACGCGGCCGAGCAAGGGCAGCACGGAGGTCGGGGCGGAGGAATTGGTGGACCAGTACGTTCAGTACGGCGTTCAGCCGTCACGTCGGCCAACCGCCAAGCCAATTCTTGCGTTCCAGATAGACCGCAGCGGGCTGGCTCCTTGGTAACCAGTTCGCGGGGCGTGAGTCGGTGACCGTCTGACCTCATGCCCGGTGATCAGCTCGACGACGGTTTGCGGCGTATCAGGGCCGAAGAAGCGCCGGTGGTCCCGGGCCGTCTGGCCGGCAAGCGACGCGCTGCTGGGGAACAGGCCCTGCTCGTACTCGGCGAGCGCTGCTTCGACATCGCCAGGATTCGCGCAGATGGGCTTTCCAAGCTCGGCGCCATCCAAGATCGCCAGGTTGGCGCCTTTGCCGGCGAACGGCGACATCAAATGGGCGGCATCGCCGACCAGGGGGACTTCGGCCACTCACTGCCAACCTCCAGTCTCGTCTTGGACGTGGCTCGTATTCGCAACTTCCTCGAGCACTTTGGCATCCAAAAAAATCTTGAAAAGTATTTGACACCTAAAGTATCTGCGCATAGATTTGCATTCAATGAGTAGTTGACATCTAAAGCAATTCCTCTCAAGGAGGCTCTTCATGCAGGTGATCCACAACGATCGAGGCCAGGACGCCAGCATCGCCTGGTCGATATCCCGGGCCCCACCAGCTCGGCGCTGATCTCAAGGTTCCCGCAGCTCGACAGTTTTCGGGTGACTGTCCGGTTGCACCGCTCAAGCACAGCTTCATCGGATGTCTTCAGCTCGCAGGGTCATGGGCGACTTCGCGAAGCCGGAGCAACGGTTGCGCCGCTGCATGGGCGAGACGGATGGCCATTCGCCATCAACAGCCACCCGCCATGCAAATCGTTCCTTCATCCATCCATCTGAAAGAGAGCAAATCATGAACACTCTGGCACTGAGCATCGTCCTGATCCACGGCGGCTTTGTTGACGGCTCCGGCTGGCAAGGCGTCTACAACGATCTCAAGAAGGACGGCTACGACGTCAGCATCGTCCAGAACCCGACGACCTCGCTGGCCGACGATGTGGCCTTCACCAAGCGCGTCATCGCAAGCAAGAGCGGCCCGGTCCTGCTCGTGGGGCACTCCTACGGCGGTGTCGTCGTGACCGAGGCAGGCAACGATCCGAAGGTCGCGGGCTTGGTCTACATCGCCGCGTTCGCGCCGGACAAGGGCGAGTCGGTCGAGACGCTGATCAAGAACCCCGTTCCCGGTGCGCCGGTGCCGCCGATCCTGCCGCCGCAGGACGGCTTCCTGTTGCTGGACCAGGCCAAGTTCGCCGCCTCTTTCGCGGCCGACGTCAGCCAGGAGACGGCTGCCTTCATGGCCGCATCGCAAGTGCCTTGGGGCGTGGCTGCGCTGACGGGTGCGGTCACGACGCCGGCCTGGAAGAACAAGCCGAGCTGGTATCTGGTAGCCAAGGACGACAAGATGATCCCGCCCGCCGCGCAGCGCGCCATGTCGGCCCGTGCCGGCTCCGTCGTCACCGAAGTTCCGGGTAGCCACGCCGTGTACGTCTCGCGTCCGGACGATGTGGCGGCCGTTATCCGCCAGGCAGCAGTAGCGCTGAGCAAGTAAGGCCGCCGAAGCGGAAATGCTCCGCCCTCACGGGCGGAGCATGCTGTCGATTGCCGCTCAGTTGGTCGCGGCCTGCCGACTTCGTCAGGCCTCCGTTATCGCTTCAAGCCGCTTGGATGCCTCCAGTAATGCGCTCGATGCCGTGACTCCGGACGAATGAGCAACGCCGAGCTTGGCCCTGAGGATCGCGTCGACGTGTTCACCAAGCTTCACCCAGGCCGCTCGTTTTTCGTCTGCGAAGTCGTACAGCAGGTAGTGCCTTCGCACTTTCGGGCCGCCGAGCAAGTGGTTCTGGCAACGATCGATCAGGTCCGCTGGAATGCCGAGTCGCTGCATCGTGGTGGCGCTGGTGCGGCGCAGGTCGTGAGGCGTCCATTCCCCGTTTTCTCCGCCTGAGAGCACGAGGCTGTTGTCCAACACGCGCTTCTTCGGTTTCCTTGAAAGTTGCTTGAACATGAGCTGGCGATCTCCGACCTGCATCGTCAGAGCCTTTTCGCCGATCGGACCGTCTTCCTTGTCGGGCGAGGGGAACACCCATCGCGAATCGCCGGCCATTTCGAAAAGAACCTTGAACTGCTCTGCGGCTTGGGGGCTGAGGAAGACCATGAAGTCCCGTCGCCTGCCACGGGTTGACTTGCTGTTCTCCTTGGGAATGAACCATTCGCCCTTCTCAAAGTTGATGTGCTTCTTCTCGGTAAGGAGCAGCTCGCCGATGCGACAGGTCGTCAATAGGCATAGCCAGACGGCGCACTGGTACTTGGTGCTCAGTCCACGTTGCGAGCGCACGAGGTCGACCCAGGGGTTCCAATCGGGCTCGGGTAACGGCGTCGGCGCGGCCGCGGTTTGAAGTGCGACACGATGCCAGTGGCCTCGGGACGGGGTTGGGATACTGCGGCGCTCGCAAATCTTCGATAGCCCGCGGTCGCTGATGCCGAGCTGATGCGCCAGACGCATGATCGGTGTGTGCCACACCAGCTCGTAGAGGTCTTTTCGGGTCAGGGTCGCCGCGTCCTTTCCCATGGCGGCGAAGATGTCGCGTAGCTCAGTCAGCTCATCGACGGACAACACACGCTCCCGGGCGTAGTCGATGTCGTAGCCGGGGCTGACGACTGTCTTGATGTCCACGAGGTCTATCGGGTTGCCTTCGGCGAGAAGACGGCGCCAGGGTTGGCGTTTCTCCGCCCAGTGATACATCTGCGCTAGATCGTTGCGCACGGCGACGGCCATGCGATTCGCGCCGCGTCCGACGATCACCTTGAGCAGGACACGGAGGTCATGTTCGGTAGTCTCCGCAACCAGCTTCGTGCCGATGACGGGGCGCACGTTCTTGTCCAGCAACTGGCGCAGTCCTAGATTGCCGTCGCTGCGTTTCACGCCGTCTTGAAGCCAAGCGTCGATCAGGTCATTGTTGATCTTGGCATCGGCCTGCCGCAGGGCTTCAGCTGCCAGCGTCACCTTGACTTCCTGCTGCGCCTGGATGCGTTCGGCCTGTCGGTGCTCTGACGGATTGATGCCCTCACGTAACTTCAGGCGGGCCTCGTCGCGCGTACGCCGGATCCCTGCGAGGTCGACGGCCGGCCAAAAACCGCAATCCAGCCGCTTGACCTTGCCTTCCCACTTGAACGCGTAGCGCCAGCGAATCGTTACTTCGGCGCGGCTGCTGACCCGGACTTCGCCGGTGAGGCCATCGCCGTCGCCGAGGGTGTCACCTGCCCAGTCGGTTGGTACGTTGCGCAACTCTGTCACCGTCCATCGGGAGCCTTTCGGGCGTCGTGTAGCCATCTCGATCCACCTTCCTACCTGAAGATAGCAAGTTCGAATCGTAGCGTTTTTAGGGGCAACCGTGGGGGCAACCGAAGCGTGAGCTGCCCTGAGACGTCGTGAGACGCCAAAGGACTACGAATCGCCTAAGTTGTTGATTTTAAAGAATATGAGAAAATCCCAGATTGTCCCGCAAGGTCTCGGAAAATCTTGCGATCTATAAATGGGGTGCAAGAGGTAGCGAGTTCGAATCCCGCCGTTCCGACCATTGATAAGAAGAGAAGCAACGGGTTAGCCGCGAAAGCAGCTAACCCGTTTTTCATTCCATCTTCATTCCATAAATGGCTCGCCCAGCACCGAAGGCGAGAAGTCAGCGGAGCCGGCCGGCTTGTGCCCTTCAGTCCAGGCTTCAAGGGCCTCGGCGGACATCGGGCGGGCGAGGTAGAAGCCCTGCAGCTCGTCGCATTGCATCTCCAGCAGGATGTCGTGCTGGCCCTGGGTCTCCACGCCCTCCGCGACGACGCGCAGGCCCAGTTCATGGGCGAGCTGGATGACGGCGCTGACGATGGCGCGGGCATCCGTGCTGGCTTCGACGTCGGCGACGAAGCTGCGATCGATCTTGAGCTGGCGCGCCGGAAGCTGCCGCAGGTAGCTGAGGCTGGAATAGCCGGTACCGAAGTCGTCGATGGACAGGAAGACGCCGATGCGGGCCAGTTCGTCGAAGGCGCGCTGCGTGCTCTTCAGGTCCTCCATGGCGACCGACTCGGTGATCTCGCAGAGCAACTGCGATGGATCGATGAAGTTGCGCTCCAGCGCCGCTTCGATCCGGGTCGCCAGATCGGGTTCGCGCAACTGGTGGACGGACAGGTTGATCGCCACGCGCATGCGCAGGCCCGTTTCGGCCCAGGCGCGCATCTGTCGGCAGGCCTCGTCGATGACCCAGTTGCCCAGGGTGTTGATGAGCCCGAAGCGCTCGGCGATGGGAATGAACAGGTTCGGCCCCAGCATGCCGCGCTCGGGGTGGTTCCACCGCAATAGCGCCTCCACGCCGCGGATCTGGCCCTGTGCACCATCGATCTTGGGTTGGTAGTGCAGCGCGAGCTGACCACCGCTTTCCAGTGCCAGGCGCAGATCGTTCTGCAGGTTGAGCTGCTCCTGGGCGCCTTCGTCCATGCGTGCTTCGTACAGCGCGTAGGTGCCGCCGCCCGTGCGCTTGGCGGTGTACATCGCCGCGTCGGCGTTCAGCAGCAGTTTGTCGGCGTCGCCGTGATCCGGGTAGACGGCGATGCCCACCGAGCCGGACAGCGCGACCCGGCGGCCGGCCGCTTCCAGCGGTGCCGTCAGTGCGGCGATCAGGCGGCGGGCGAGGCTGGCGCAGTCCGCCACGCTGCTTACGTCTTCCATCAGCAGCACGAACTCGTCGCCACCGATGCGGGCCACCGTGTCGGCATCGCGCGCGGCTTCGCGAAGGCGCCGGGCCGCCTCGATCAGCACCGTGTCGCCCACGGCGTGACCCATCGAGTCGTTGACCGGCTTGAAGCCGTCCAGGTCCACAAAGAGCACGGCGACCTTGCCGAGCGTGCGTCCCGAGATCTGCTCGGCGGCGCGCGCGTGGCGCTGCAACGCATGGGCCAGCCGGTCCTCGAACAGCATGCGGTTGGGCAGGCCGGTCAGCGGGTCCTGGAATGCGCGGCGCCGCAGTTCCTCATTGGCCGACTCCAGCTTGACGTTGGCCACTTTGAGCGAGCTGCGCATGCGCGCATCCATCATCGATGTGAGCAAGGTCATCGCCAGCAAGGCGACGGAGAACACCGAGACGATCGTGCCGAGTTCCGGACCGCTGAGCACATCCGCGCTCAGGCAGACCGAGCCTTCCGGGAAGTTGGCCGCCGCCATGCCGGTGTAGTGCATGCTGCAGATGGCGATGCCCATGACCAAGGCGGCAAGCGGCTGAAGAACCACCGCGCTGCGCTCGGCAAGCCTGCGCAGCCAGAAGAACATCAGCAAGGCGGCGCCCGACGCGCCCACGCCGATCAGGGCCGACGCGGCGACGATGCGCGCGTCCCAGACGATTGCCGGCGACATGTCGAGCGCGGCCATGCCGATGTAGTGCATGGCGCAGATGCCCAGGCCCATGGCGAGCGAGCCGCCCGCGAGGCTGGGCCAGGTGAGCGCGCCTTGGCCGGCGACATGCAAGGCGATGGCCGACACCACCACTGCCGCGAACCAGGAGGCCGCCGTCAGGCCGAGCGTATAGCCCAGCGCGATCGGCAGCGAGAACGCCAGCATGCCGACGAAGTGCATGCACCAGATGCCGGTGCCCATCGCGAGCGATCCACCCAGCCACCAGTTCCGCGCCACGCCGCGCTCGCGAGACTGGGCGCGCTTCGCCAGGTCGAGGGCGACGTAGGACGCGAAGCTGGCGATCAGCAGGGACGCCGCGACGATCCACGGGGAATAAATGGACGGCAAGTACTGCGTCATCTGTGGGCCCTCCCCACGCCGGAGGTGGAGGCCTCCTTGGGCTTCAGATCTTCAACTGAGCGAGCGCCGCCTGCAAGCCCGCCACGCCGCCGACGCGCTGGTCGTTGATGAACACCTGGGGCATCGAGCGCACGGAAGGCCCGCACTTTTCGTAGAAGGCCTTGCGCTGTTCCTCATCGTCGATCCTGACTTCCTCGTAGCCGATGTTCTTGGACTTCAGCAGGCTCTTGACGGTGTCGCACTGCGGGCAGGCGGACTTGGAATAGACGACGATGTTCAGTTGCATCGAGCCAGTTTAGAGGCAAGACCGGGGGTGTCGCCGACTTTGTCACGGAGCCGCGAAGCGCTGTCGTCAAGGATTCGCGGGTCGCAGGTATCGTTATTGGATCCAGAAAATCCATGGGGTTTCGTTGTGTCTGCTCTCTCCAATCTCAAGATCGGCGCCCGGCTGGCGCTGGGTTTCGCACTGGTCCTGATCCTGACCGCCGTGTTGGGCATGGTCGCCATCAGCGGTGTCACCAAGGTCAATTCGTCGACGGAGGAACTGGCCACCAACTGGCTCGTGGCCACGCGCGCGCTGGGCGACTACCGAACCGGCGTGAACCTGGTCCGCCGCGTCGGCGGGCAGTACGTGACGAGTTCCACCGATGAGGATTTCGCGCGCTGGGACAAGCGCATGGCCGACGGCAAGGCCGCGATGGCCGAGGCCTGGAAGCGCTACCGCCCGACCGTGGACACGCCGGAAGAGAAAGCCCTGGCCAGCGCCATCGAAGCCGACCAGGAGGCATTCTTCAAGGCGCAGGACGCAGTCTCTGAACGGGCCAAGCAGCAGAAGCAGTACTCCGAGGAACTGCGCCAGCTCTCGCTGGGCGATTCGCTGACGACCTTCAACACCCTGCTGGCCGACGTCGAGAAGGACGTCGTCATCCAGGCCAAGGGCGCCGACGAGGCCTTTGCGCAGTCGCAATCCACCTTCCGCAGCACGCGTCTCGTCGTGATGAGCCTGCTGGGCCTGGCCATCGCGGCCGGCGCGTTCATCGCCTGGCTGGTCACCCGCTCGATCACCGCCCCGATCCGCGCTGCCGTGCAGGTGGCCGAGACGGTAGCCAGCGGCGACCTGCGCTCGAAGATCGTGGCGACCGGCCGCGACGAAACCGCACAGCTGCTCGCCGCGCTGGGCCGCATGAACGAGAGCCTGGTCGGCATCGTCGGCGACGTTCGCCTGGCCTCGGACTCGATCGCCACCGGCACCACCGAGATCGCCACCGGCAACGCCGACCTCTCGCAGCGCACCGAAGAGCAGGCCAGCAATCTGCAGCAGACGGCAGCCTCGATGGAGCAGATGACCGCCACCGTGCAGAAGAACGCCGACGCCGCCCAGCAGGCGCGCCAGCTCTCGACCACGGCCAGCGAGGCCGCCAGCAAGGGCGGCGAGGTGGTGGGCCAGGTGGTCTCCACGATGGCGCAGATCAGCGAGAGCTCGCGCAAGATCTCCGACATCATCGGCGTGATCGACGGCATCGCCTTCCAGACCAACATCCTGGCGCTGAACGCCGCCGTGGAAGCAGCCCGCGCCGGCGAGCAGGGCCGCGGCTTCGCCGTCGTGGCCGGCGAGGTGCGCAACCTCGCGCAGCGCAGCGCCGAGGCGGCGCGCGAGATCAAGAGCCTGATCAGCGACAGCGTCGAGAAGGTCGAGGCCGGCAGCGCCCTGGTGGGCCACGCCGGCGGCGCCATCGACGACATCATGCTGCAGGTGCGCCGTGTGAACGACCTGGTCGGCGAGATCAGTGCCTCGAGCCTGGAGCAGAACCAGGGCATCGGCCAGATCGGCGATGCGGTGAACCAGCTCGACCAGGTGACGCAGCAGAACGCCGCGCTGGTGGAGGAGAGCGCCGCCGCCGCGGAAAGCCTCAAGCACCAGGCCGCGCGTCTGGCCGAGACCGTCTCCAAGTTCCGCATGAACGGCGATGGCGAGCGCAAGCCCGCCGCCGCGGGCATCCAGGCGAAGCCAGTTGTCCTTGCGAAGAAGGCACCGGCTGTCGCCAAGGCCGCCGCGCCGGCACCCAAGCGTGCGATGCCTGCAGCAGCCCCGGTCCGGCCGAAGCCGGTGGCCGTGGCCCAGCCCGCGGGCGACGATAGCTGGGAAACCTTCTAAACCTCAATCGCTGGCGAGCAGTGTCGCCAGCACCTTGTCCAGTGTGACGCTGCCCTGCCGCGTCGCGCCCTCGAAGGCGATCCAGCCTTCGTTGAAACCATCGAGCATGCGCATCCGCGGCTGCGGGTTGCGCATGCCCTGAGCGTGGAAGCGCGTTTCCCACTGTTCGCGCGCTACGACCACGGCGTGCACTGACTTGCCCAGCGCCCGGGAGAGCGCAGCGGCCAGGTCGGCGGGCGAGAGCCGCTGCGGCCCTTCCAGTTCGACGACGCGATGCTGCTGTGTGGTTGCTTCCAGCAGCAGTTCCGCAGCCGTGCGGCCGACGTCCTCGGTCGCCACCATCGGCACCGCGCGATCCAGCGGCTGCAGCAGCGATTCGATCTCGCCGCGCTCGCGCGCCGCCGGGATGTCCCAGACGAGGTTCTCGATGAACCAGCCGGGCCGAAGCACGGTGACCGGCATCGGCAGGTCCGCCATCGCGGCTTCCAGCATGCCCAGCTGGCTCAGCAGGTTCGTGTGCGCCGCGCGAGCGCCAATCGTCGACAGGACCACGACCCGCCCTGGCTGCGCCTCCAGCAGCGCCGCGCGCATCGCCGCGATCGTGCCAGCCGCCTCGGAGAAATCGGGCGACGGGTCGAAGGTCGGCGGCAGCAGCAGGAACACGCCCTCGCAGCCGCGAAAGGCTTGCGCCAGCGCCGTCGCATCGCCGATGTCGGCCAGCGCCACTTCGCAGCCCCGTGCCCGCCAGGGCCCACCCTTCGCCGCGTCGCGCACGACCGCGCGCACCGGCTTGCCCTGTGCCAGCAGCGTTCGCGCCAGCGCGCCTCCCACCTGTCCCGTGATTCCCGTGATTGCAAACATCGCCGTTTCCTTTCGCTTGTTGATGGGACGAATTCTGGGAAACGGCGGACGATCTGGCGATAGCATGAATGTCATCGGATAAATGACATCCATGCATCAGCGGAGAAGCGCATGAACGGTTTCGACGAACGCCTGCTCGGCGGGCTGGGCGTCTTCCTCGCCATCGCGGACGCTGGCAGCTTTGCCGAGGCGGGCCGGCAGCTCGATATGTCACAGCCGGGTGTCAGCCGTGCCGTCGCCCGGCTGGAGCAACGCCTGGGAGTGCGCCTGTTCGACCGCACGACCCGCTCGGTGAGCCTTACCGACGAAGGCCGCCGCTTCCGCGCGCAGGTGCTGCCGCTGCTGGCCGGGCTGGAGGACGCCGCCAACGGCGTTGCCCAGGGCCGCGGCGCGGTGCGCGGGCGGTTGCGGGTGCAGCTGGACCCTTTCTTCTCACGGATGGCGCTGGGGCCGCGGCTGGGCGAATTCCTGGCCGCGCATCCGGAGGTCACGCTGGATCTCGTCACGCGCGACCAGCTCGGCGACATGGTGGCCGACGGCTTCGACCTGGCCGTGCGCTTCGGTCATCTGCCCTCGTCCAACCTGATCGCGCGCAAGCTGCTGGACACGCGCATCGTCACCGTCGCCGCGCCGGCCTACCTGGCCCGCCGCGGCCGGCCCGCCACGCCGCAGGACATCGAGCGCGAGGGCCATGCCTGCATCGATTTCCGCGACCCCGCCAGCGGCCGGCCCTTCCCCTGGGAGTTCCACCGCGGGCGCCGGCGCCTGGTCGTGCCGACCGACGGCCGCCTCGTCGTCAACGACGCGGGTACCTTGCTGAGCACCTGCCTGGCCGGCTACGGCCTGGCGCAGGTGATGGACTTCGGCACGCAGGCGCTGCTCGATGCCGGGCAGCTGGTGGACGTCTTTCCCGACTGGCCCGACGAGCGCTTTCCGCTGCACGCAATCCACCCGTCGCGCCACCGCGTGCCTGCCAAGGTGCGCGCCTTCCTGGAGTTCGTCATCGGCATCGTCAGCGGCTAGGCCGCGAAGGGCTGCTCGTGCAGATGGTTTGTCCGGGCCGATTCGACCCAGCGCTGCGCCAGCGGGAAGGGCCCGAAGCCGGACTCGGTGTTGATGTGCCCGACGCGGCCGAGATTGCTGAGGTGCGAGCCCCAGCGGCCGGCCCAGCGCTGTGCGTTGGCCACGCTCATCCAGGGATCGTTCTGGCTGCAGATCATCGTGCTCGGGATCGCCAGGCGGCGCTGCGGTAGCAGCTCCGCGGCGCCGAAGCGGTCCGGGTCGGCCGGCGCCACCAGCAGCGCCTGGCGCACCGGCGCATCGGGATGCTCGGCCAGGTAGTGCGCCAGCGCGAGCACGCCGAAACTGTGCGCCACGGCGATCCACTCGCCGCTGCCTGCGTTGTCGATCGTGCTGGCGATGCGCGCGGCCCACAGCTGGACGTCGCCGCGGCTGAAGTCGCGCTGCACGACGCGGCGCGAATCGCGGTACTGCTGCTGCAGCCAGCTTTGCCAATGTGCGGGCCCGCTGTCGTGCAGGCCCGGGATGATCAGCAGGCGGGGTGGCTGATGGCTCATGGGCGCTCCCGTTGAAGATGGAGCCCCAAGGCTAGGGCCGCGGGCCGCCGCGGTGAACGAAGCGATCCGCATGCGCTCATGCGCCGGCCGAGCAAGCCGACCCAGAAAGCCCGAGCCTTGATCAGACGGCTTCGAGCGCCTGCGCGAGATCGTCGCGCAGATCGCTGACGTCCTCGATGCCCGCCGAGATCCGCACCAGCGCGTCGGTGATGCCCAGCCGCGCCCGCGTCTCCGCGGGGATGGAGGCATGCGTCATCAGCGCCGGCAGCGAGATCAGGCTCTCGACGCCGCCGAGGCTCTCGGCCAGCGTGAAGAGCCGCGTCCGCTCCAGGAAGCGGCGCGCGCCGGCCTCGTCGGTGGCGAGCTGCACGCTGATGATGCCGCCGCCGCCGCGTGCCTGGCGGCGCTGCAGCGCGTACTGCGGATGCGATTCGAGCCCGGGGTAGTGGACGCGCGTCACCTTGGCGTGGCCCTGCAGCCATTCGGCCAGCTTCTGCGCGCTCTCGTTGTGGCGCTGCATGCGCAGTGCCAGCGTCTTCAGGCCGCGCAGCGCCAGGAAGCTGTCGAAGGGCCCGGTCACCGCGCCGACCGCGTTCTGCAGGAAGCTCAGCTGTTCGCGCAGCGCGGCCTGGCGCTCCTCGCCACCGACGATCAGCACGCCGCTGATCACGTCGCTGTGCCCGTTCAGATACTTGGTGGCCGAGTGCAGCACGAGGTCGAAGCCCAGCTCCAGCGGGCGCTGCGACCACGGGCTGGAGAAGGTGTTGTCGCACACGGCCAGCGCCTGCGGGTGGCTGCGCGCCAGCGCGGCGACGGCGGCCAGGTCGGTGACCTTCAGCAGCGGGTTGGTCGGCGTCTCGATCCAGATCAGCCGCGTGTCGGGCCGCAGCGCGGCGCGCACCTCGTCGACCTTGCTGGTGTCCACGTAGGTGACCTGCAGGCCGGCGCTGTGCTTGCGCACGCGCTCGAAGAGGCGATAGCTGCCGCCGTAGAGGTCGTCGCTGGCGACGATGTGCGAGCCCTGGGGCAGCGTGTCCAGCAGCGTCGCCATCGCGGCCAGCCCCGAGCCGAAGGCCAGGCCCAGCGCGCCGGACTCCAGGTCGGCGATGGCGCGCTCGTAGGCCTGGCGGGTGGGATTGTGGGTGCGGCCGTACTCGTAGCCCTGGTGCACGGCCGGGCTTTGCTGGCGGTAGGTGGAGGTGGCGTAGATCGGCACCATCACCGCGCCGGTCAGCGGGTCGGGATGCTGGCCGCCGTGGATAGCGCGCGTGTCGAAGGCGAGGCGCGCGGCCTTGTCGTGCTTGTCAGTCATGGTGTTGGACTCGCTTGCGCAGGTGGTTGAGGAGGTCGAATCGCGTGACGAGGCCGTGGAAGCGATCGCCGTCCGCGATCACCGCCACGTCGCCCTGGCGCAGCACGCGCTGCAGTTCGGCCAGCGAGGCGCTCGGCGCCAGCGTGCGCACGTCCTCGCTCATCGCGCTGCGCACCGGGTCGGTGAAGCTGCCCTGCTGCGCATGCAGGCGCGACAGCAGGTCGGATTCGTCCAGCAGGCCGACGAGCCGATCTTGTTCCAGCACCGGCAACTGCGACACATTGGCCTCGCGCATGCGCGAAAAGGCGGTGGCGAGCGGATCATCGGGGCCGGCGGAGACGATCGCGCCGTCCTCGGGCCGGCGCGCGATCAGGTCGCGCAGGTCGCCCAGCGCCTGGCGGTGCAGCAGGCCCTGGTCGAACATCCACGGGTCGCTGTAGACCTTGCTGAGGTAGCGCGTGCCGGTGTCGCAGACGATGCTGACGACGCGCTTGGGCGCCGTCTGCTCGCGGCAATAACGCAGCGCCGCGGCCAGCAAGGTGCCGCTGGACGAACCGGCCAGGATGCCCTCGGCGCTGAACAGCGCGCGGGCCGTGGAGAAGCTCTCCTCGTCGGAGATGCTGTAGGCCTCGCCGATGCCGGAGAGGTCCGCGATCGGCGGCACGAAGTCCTCGCCGATGCCCTCCACGGCCCAGGAGCCCGGCTGCCCGTGCCGGCCGGTCTTGACCAGGTCACGCAGGATCGAGCCGACCGGGTCGGCCAGCACCATCTGCACCTCCGGGTCGGCGCGGCGGAAGAAGCGTGTCAGCCCCGTCAAGGTGCCGCTGGAGCCGACGCCGACCACCACTGCATCGACGCGATGTTCCATCTGGCGCCAGATCTCCGGCCCGGTGCCGGTCTCGTGCGCCAGCGGGTTGGCCGGGTTGTTGAACTGGTCGGCATGCCAGGCGCCCTCGATGTCCTTCACCATGCGCGCTGCCAGGTCCTGGTAGTACTCGGGGTGGCCCTTGCCGACGTCGGAGCGAGTGGTGTGCACCTCGGCGCCCATCGCCTTCAGCTGGATGACCTTCTCGCTGGCCATCTTGTCCGGCACGACCAGCACCACGCGGTAGCCCTTGGCGCGCGCGACCAGCGCCAGGCCGATGCCGGTGTTGCCCGCCGTCGCCTCCACCACGGTGCCGCCGGGGCGCAGCCGCCCGTCGCGCTCGGCCGCCTCGACCATCGAGAGGCCGATGCGGTCCTTGATCGAGCCGCCGGGGTTCTGCGACTCGAGCTTGAGGAACAGCTCGCAGGGGCCGGTGTCCAGGCGCGTGACGCGCACGAGCGGCGTGTTGCCGATCAGGTCGAGGACCGCGGGGCGATTGGTGTTCGCTGAGGTCATGGGGTCTCCTTGTGGGAGTGGAACGGGCAATCCTACTGCCCGGTTGGCCTGGCGTGGTACGCCAGGGCCATATGGGCTATCGCTGCATACCCCAGCGGCGTACGGTGAGCCGCTCCAGCGTCTCGAAGCCGAGGTTCTCGACCAGCAGGCCGATCAGCACGACGCAGGCGAGCCCGGCGAACACGCGGTCGGTGTACAGCTCGTTGCGGTTCTGGAAGATGTACCAGCCCAGGCCCCCCTTGCCGGACGAGGCGCCGAAGAACAGCTCCGCCGCGATCAGCGTGCGCCAGGCGAAGGCCCAGCCGATGCGCAGGCCCGACAGGATCGCCGGCAGCGCGGCCGGTGCCAGCACCAGCAGCACGTAGCGCAGCCCGCGCAGGCCGTAGTTGCGGCCGGTCATCCGCAGTGTCTCGGGTACGGCCTGGAAGCCGGCGTGCATCGCCAGCGCCAGCGGCCACAGCACCGAGTGCACCAGCACGAAGACGAGGCTCGCCTTGCCCAGGCCGAACCACAGCAGGGCCAGCGGCAGCAGCGCGATGGCCGGCAGCGGGTTGAACATGGCGGCCAGCGTGCTCAGCAGTTCGCGGCCCAGGCGCGACGAAGAGGCCAGCGCCGTCAGCGCGAAGGCCAGCAGCGTGCCGAGCAGGTAGCCCTGCAGCAGCAGCGCCAGCGACAGCGCCGCCTTGCCCGGCAGCTCGCCGTCGAGCAGGTCGGTGGCGAAGGCACGGGCGGTCTGCAGGAAGCTCGGCAGCAGCAGGTCGTTGCCGGCGATGCGCGCGGCGATCTCCCACAGCAGGGCCAGCAGCGCGACGATGCCAGCCTTGCGCAAGCCGGCGTGGCGTTGCCACAGTCGCGGTGCAGCCACGGGCGCGGAAGGCTCGATGGCTTCGAGCCGGTATTCGATCTCGGGGCGGGGCAGGGTCGTCGTCATGCCGGCCGGTCTTCCTCGAACAGCAGCCGATGGATGCGCCGCGCCTGGGCCTGGAAATCGGCGCTGCCCGCGCTGTGCAGGCCGAAGCGCTGCGCGTCGAGTTCGGCGCGCACGCGGCCCGGGTGCGGCGACAGCAGCAGGATGCGGTTGCCGACGACCAGCGCCTCCTCGATCGAATGGGTGACGAAGATCAGCGTGAAGGGCGCGTCGGCCCACAGCGTCAGCAGCTCTTCCTGCATGCGCCGGCGGGTCAGCGCGTCCAGCGCGGCGAAGGGTTCGTCCATCAGCAACACGGTGGGCTGCATCGCCAGCGCGCGGGCGATCGCTACGCGCTGCTTCATGCCGCCGGACAGTGTGTGCGGATAGGCCTTGGCAAAGTCGGCTAGGCCTACGCGCACCAGCGCCTGCATCGCCTGCTCGCTCGCCTCGGCGCGGGGCAGGCGGCGCGCGGCCTGGAGCGGGAACATGACGTTGGCCAGCACGGTCTTCCACGGCGGCAGCTGGTCGAACTCCTGAAATACGGCGATGCGGTCGGGCCCCGGCTCGCGTACGGCCGCGCCGGCCAGGCGGATCTCGCCCTCGGTCGGCGCAATGAAGCCGCCGATCGCCTTCAGCAGCGAGGATTTGCCGCAGCCCGAAGGGCCCAGCAGCACGAAGCGGTCACCTCGCTGCACCTCGAAGCTGACGCGATGCGTGGCGCGGACGATGCGATCCTGCGCCACATATTCGAGGCTGACGCCGTCGACCTGCAGCAGCGCGGGGGCCGGGGCCTGTACAGCGACGGGCGTTGCCTCGTCGCGCACCAGCGCCAGGGCGGCGCCCACGCTCAGCTACCGCCCGCGGTGTGCGGGTCGTCGAAGAAATAGTCGCGGGCCGAAGCCGGCTTGTTCTTGATCGCGCCGACGCGCTGCATGAACTGGGCGAGGCCCAGCGTGTTCTGCGGCGCCAGCTTGAACTCGACCTCGGGGTTCGTGATGATCGACAGCAGCAGCTTGCGGTCGATGCCCGACTTGTTGGTTCGGATGAAGATGTCCGCCGCCTTCTCGGGGTTGGCGCGGATGAAGCGCGCGGCCTCGGCCAGCGCATCGACGAAGGCCTTGTAGGTCTTCGGGTTCTCGTTGCGGAACTTCTCGGTGCCGTAGAGCACGGTGGCCGATGCCGGGCCGCCGAGCACGTCGTAGCTCTTCAGCACGATGTGCGCATTCGGGTTGCCGGCCAGCTCCTGCTCCTGGAACGGCGGGTTGCCGAAGTGGCCGGTGATCTCGGTGCCGCCCTTGACGATGGCGGCCGTGGCTTCTGGGTGCGGCACCGCCACCTGGTTCGCGTCGAGCTTCGCGTACTGGGCATCGCCCCACAGCTTGGCCGAGGCGAGCTGGAGGATGCGCGCCTGCACCGACACACTCACCGCGGGCAGCGCGATGCGATCCTGCGGACCGAAGTCGGCGATCGTCTTCACGCCCGGCTTGTTGCTCACCAGGTAGTAGGGGAAGTTGCCCAGCGAGGCGATGCCGCGCACGTTCTGCCGGCCCAGCGTGCGGTCCCAGATCGTCAGCAGCGGGCCGACGCCGGCGCCGGCCACGTCGATCGAGCCCGACAGCAGCGCGTCGTTGACGCTGGCGCCGCCAGACAGCTTCACGAACTCGATCTGGATGTCCTGGCCTTGCGCCTTGCCGGCCTTCTCGATCAGCTGCTGGTCCTGCGCCACGTTCAGCAGCAGGTAGACGATGCCGAACTGCTCGGCGATGCGCAGCCGGCCTTCGGCGTGGGCGGCGCCCGACAGCGCGAGCGCTGCCAGCGTGGCGATGATTTTCTTTTTCTTCATGCTCAGAACGGCAGGTCGCCTTCGATGGTGGTGCGGTTGAGGCGGCGGCGCATCGTGGCGGGGAAGCCGGTGGCCAGGTGCATCAGCGAGCGGTTGTCCCAGAACACCATGTCGTGCGCCTGCCAGCGGTGGCGGTAGACGTGCTCGGGCCGCACGCTGTGCGCGAACAGCTGAGCCAGCAGATCGCGGCTCTCGTCCTCGGGCAGGCCGGTGATGCGCGTCGTGAAGTGCTCGCTGACGAACAGCGCCTTGCGGCCGGTCTCCGGGTGCGTGCGCACGACCGGATGCACGACCGGCTTCACCTCGGCGATCTGCGCCGCGCTGAGTGCGGGCCGCCAGGGGCTGCGCTGGCGCAGCTCCTCGTACTTGCAGAGGTAGGAGTGCTCGGCCAGCAGGCCGTCGACGGCGCGGCGCAGCGGCGTGGGCAGCGTCTCCCAGGCCAGGTGCATGTTGGCGAACAGCGTGTCGCCGCCTTCCGCGGGCAGCTCCTGCGCGTGCAGCATCGAGCCGAGGCTGGGCCGGTCCTTGTACGAGAGGTCGGAGTGCCAGTAGACGCCGGCATCGCCGAGGCCGATCGGCTGGCCGTTCTCCACCACGTTGGACACCACCAGGATCTCCGGGTGGCCCAGCAACTGGAACTGGTGCAGCACATGGATCTGCAGCGGCCCGAAGCGGCGGCTGAAGGCGATCTGCTGCGCCGGCGTGATGCGCTGGTCGCGGAACACCAGCACGTGGTGACGCAGATGGGCCTGGTGGATCGCGCGGAAGTCGCCCTCGTCGAGCGGCTTCGACAGGTCCAGCCCCAGCACCTCGGCGCCGGCGGGGGCGCGGTCAAAGGCTTCGATGCGGATCTGCTGGGGGAGGGGCCGGGCGGTGGGTGTGAGCGGGTCGGGGAGGAGTGTCGTCGTGGTCATGCGAAGGGCTGTAGGAGCCTGACCCGATCAGTCTATGGACCCGCCCCTCCAGCCCTAACGAAGGAAAACGCAGCAGCTTCAGCGGAATGCGCATGAGGGCGCATCCGCCGCCGCTGCCGCATCCGCTTACCAGCGGTAGGCCAGCTTGCCGTAGTACGTCCGCCCGTTGAAGCCGAAGGGCGAGAAGCTGCTGTACTGCAGGATGCCGCCGACCGAGTTGCCGGCGATCACGCGGTCCGGGTAGCGGTTGGTCAGGTTGTCGACGCCGGCATTGGCGCTCCAGGCGCCGTGCGACCAGCCGAGCGACACGTCCAGCAGCCACGCCGGGTTGAAGACCTGGTCCAGGGTCGGGTCGGCCTGGCGCACGGCGTAGCTGCTGTAGCGGGTCGTCGCGAGGCGGCCGCTCCAGTCGCCGAGCTGGTGGTCGACGCTGAGCACCAGCTTGCTCTCCGGCGTGCTGACGGTGGCGCGGGCCAGGGTCACGCGATCGATCAGGGTCAGGTTGTTGGCGGTCAGCACGGCCGGGTTGGCGTCCACGCCGCGGATCGTGTTGCGGTTGTCGTTGAAGGCGACCGTGAAGTCGCTGCGGCCGGCGGCGCCCCATTCCTGGTGCAGGGTGCTGACGATGTCGACGCCGCGGGTGCGGGTGTCCAGCGCGTTCGTGAAGTAGCGGCCGGCGCTGACGAACACGCCCTGGTTCGCCAGGGTCGTGCGTAGCGCGGTCGGCAGGCTCAGGTTGCCGGACAGCAGGATGCGGTGGTCGATGTCGATCTGGTAGACGTCGACGGTGGTCTTCCAGTCCTTGATCGGCGTGAACTGCACGCCCAGGCTGGCGTTGCGCGACTTCTCCGCCTTCAGCGGCGTGGCGCCCAGCGCGATGGCCGCGGCCGAGTCGACCGGGAAGGTGCCGGCATCGACCAGCTGGCCGTTGATCAGGTTCGTCGAGGTTGTCGCGAAGTGCTGCTGCGCCAGCGACGGCGCGCGGAAGCCCGTGGACAAGGTGCCGCGGAACGACAGCGCGGGGCTCGCCACATAGCGGCCCGAGAGCTTGGCCGCCGTGGCCGAGCCGAAGTCGCTGTAGTGCTCGGCGCGCAGCGCGGCCGAGGCGCTGAAGGCCTTGGTCACCTGCGCTTCCAGGCCCGCGTAGAGGGAGGCGTTGTGGCGCTTGAACGTGCCCGCATTGCTCGGCTGGAAGCCCGGGAAGCCCGAGGCGCCGCCGCTCTGGTACGAATCCGGCGCGCCAGCCACGACCTCGTAGCGCTCCTCGCGCAGCTCGCCGCCCAGCGACAGCGTGGCCGGCGCGGCAAGGCCGAGGTCGAGTTCGCGCGACAGGTCGGTGTTCAGCAGGGTCTCGCCGTTGCGCAGGCCGCCGGCATCGAAGTGGCGCGGGCTGTTGGCGCCCAGCGAATAGTTGGCGGTGTTGTCGACGTCGATGTCGAAGCGGTTCTCGCCGTGGTTGACGCTGACGTCCCACTGCCAGGCCGCGGCCTGGCCGCGCAGGCCGGCCACCAGGGCCGCATCGGTCGTGCGGCTGTCTTCCAGCGGCAGGAAGCCCTCGGGGTAGAGCGTGGCCACGCCATTGGCCTTGGCCGTGGCCTGGGTGCGCCAGAAGGCGGCCGAGGTCGTGTTGCGCTGGCTCAGGGTGCCGAAGGCATAGGCCTGCGTGCCGCCGGGCAGGTCGAGCTGCGCGTTCAGCACGGCGGCCTGCTGGCTGCTGTCGGGGTCGCCGAGGCGGTTGTTGACCTGGCCCTTGCGGGGCTCGGTGGCGGCGTCGCGCGTGTCCACGCCGGCGCGGTTGGTGTGGGCCTGGTGCTTGGCCTCCACGGCCAGGCGCACCCAGCCGGCATCGCCCAGCGCGGTGCCCAGGCTCGCCGAGCCGGCCTCGTTGCCGCCGTCGCCGCGGTCGGTCTGGCCGAACTGCGCCTCGACGCTGCCGCCGGCCGCGCCCTTCTTCAGCACGATGTTGATCACGCCGGCGATGGCGTCCGATCCGTACTGCGCGGCGGCGCCGTCGCGCAGCACCTCGATGTGGTCGATGGCGGCCAGCGGGCTCGCATTCAGGTCCACCGGGGCCGAGCCGCGGCCGGCGCTGCCGTTGATGTTGACGACCGAGCCGCTATGGCGGCGTTTGCCGTCCACGAGCACCAGGGTCTGGTCGGGCGAGAGGCCGCGCAGTTGCGCCGGCCGCACCGCGTCCGACGCGTCGGTCAGCGAGGGGCGGGGGAAGTTCAGCGAGGGCAGCAGCTGCGCCAGCACGGTGGCGAGTTCGTTGCTGCCGGCGCGCCGCAGCTCGGCGCCGCCGATCACGTCGACCGGCGATTCGGATTCACCCAGCGTGCGATCGGCGCGGCGCGTGCCGGTGACGACGACCTGCTGCAGCGGGTCGGGCGTGGTGCGCGCTTCCTGGGCGAAGGCGGACAGTGCGCTCAGCGCGGCGGTGGCGATCAGGGCTTGGCGGGCGGTGCGGGCACGGGGATGGCGAGGCATGAGGCAGGCGCGTGGTTGAACGAGCCGCGCAGTTTCTGCCGCCGACCCCACGCAACGGAAATAAACATTCCGACTAAGCTCATGCAGAGGCTTCCGAGCAACGGAGCCCCCTTGATTGAAGCGCCACCGCGGCGCTTCGTGCTGCTATAGGCGCTGCCGCAAGTTCAGACCTTCCAGGCCGCCACACCGGCCGTCTCCAGCACCGGGCCGCCGAGCAGGAACTGCGTGCCCGCCGGCGCCGGCACCTGCACCGGGCTCGTACCGTAGTGGACGGCGAACTGGATGTCGCCGCGGCGGCGCAGCCGCAGGCCCTCGGGCAGCGGCTTGCCGACGGCCAGGCCCGCCTCCTGCGCGACCGTGCTGATCAATGCCTCCAGGCCCATGCCGGTGAGCCAGCCGGCCAGGTAGCGCACGTGGCCGTGCTTCACCAGCGCCGGTGCGCCATCGGCGTAGCGGGCCTCGACGGCCAGACCGGCCGGTGCGTCGAGCAGCTCGCGCCAGCGGGTGATCGAGGCGCCGAGCAGCGCGCCGTCGGCCGCCAGCGCCACGCCGGGGCGCAGCCCTTCGACGGAGACCACGCGCAGCCCCGGCAGTAGCGCGCGCAACGGGCCAGGCGGCAGGCCTTCGGGGATGCGGATCTCGTCGGACTTGGCGCCGCAGCGCGGGCCCAGCAGCACCTGCGCCCGCGTGGCCTTCAGGCTCTCGACGAAGGCGGCGCTGGGCAGCGCGATCGTCGGCGCGACGACCAGCGCATAGCCGGACAGGTCGGCCGACTGCGGCACGATGTCCACGTTCAGGCCCAGCTTGCGCAGCGCACCGTACCAGGCGAGCTGCAGTGCGTGGATCTCGAAGTCGGGGCTGTTCGGCAGGATCTCGGTGGCCCAGTTGCTGGCGTAGTCGACCACCAGGGCGACCTCGGCCGGGCGCGTCGCCTCCGCCGGCATCGATGCGAGCTCGCGTGCGACCACCATGGCCTCCTCGCCGCCGGGCGAGAGCACGTCGTCGGGCGTGTGCAGGCCCGCGTGCATCTGCTCCTGCGCCACCGGCGCCTGGCGCCAGCGGAAGTAACTGACCAGTTCCGCGCCGTGGGCGAAGGCCTCCCAGGTCCAGGCGCGCACCATGCCCGGCTGGGGCAGCGCGTTCCACGGCGCCCAGTTCACGGGCCCCGGCTGTTGCTCCATCACCCACCAGCGTCTGCTGGCGACCACGCCGCGGTAGAGGTCGTGGTGGAAGGCCGAGACGTCCGGATGGCCGCAGCGGCGGTAGCGCTGGCGGTCCTCGTCTTCGAAGAACTTCATCGTGTCGAGGAAGCCCAGCGGGTAGTTGTCCCAGCTGGCGATGTCCAGATCGCGGCCGACCTCATGGTGCTCGAAGTCGCCCATGAAGGCCATGAAGTTGTGCAGCACCGGCACGCCCGGCGAGTGCTCGCGCAGGATGTCGACGTGCAGCCGGTTGTAGCGGATCACCTCGTCGGAGCCGAAGCGCTTCCAGGCCAGCTGGTGCGAGGGGTTCGGCGGCGCGGCGGTGTGGACCGGGAAGCCGATGTCCTCGAAGCTCGCGTACTGCATGCTCCAGAAGGCGTGGCCCCAGGCGGCGTTGAGCTTGTCGATGCTGTGGCCGTAGCGCTCGGCCAGCCACTGGCGGAAGCGGCGCAGCGCGTCGGGCGAGAAGGAGGTGATGGTGCCGTGGCAGCCGTATTCGTTGTCGGTCTGCCAGGCGACGACGGCGGGGTGCCTGCCGTAGCGCTGCGCGATGGCGGTGACGATCTTGCGGCTGGCCTCGAAGAAGGCGTCGCTGGAGAAGTCGTAGTGGCGGCGCGATCCGAACTGCTTGACGTGGCCGTCCTGGTCGATCGCGTGGATGTCCGGGTGCTGCTTGCTGAGCCAGTGCGGCGGTGCGCCGGTGGGCGTGCACATCACGATCTCCAGGCCCTGCGCTGTCAGCACCTCGATCGCGCGGTCCAGCCAGGCCCAGTCGTACTCGCCGGGGCGAGGCTCCATCAGGCCCCAGGCGAACTCGGCGATGCGCACGGTGGAGATCCCCATCTCCTTCATTCGCCGGGCGTCGTCGGCCCACAGCGCCTCGTCCCATTGTTCGGGGTAGTAGCAAACGCCCAGCTTCATGTCTTGTCTCCGTTATTTGCGGGCGGGAGATTAAGCGATTAATTCTTTCTGTGTCAAAGCCCCTTTGATCAGGGTTAGCCCCCTTAACCAGGACGGGACAGCTTCTGAGAATGGCGCCTCAATTAATCGCTTAATTCGGCGCAGACCGGATTTGATGGAGACAACGTGGCCGGGGTCCAACTCTCGAACATCCACAAGAGCTATGAGCCGGGCGGCGCGGAGGTGATCCGCGACGTCTCGCTGGATATTGCCGACGGCGAGTTCTGCGTGTTCGTCGGCCCCAGCGGCTGCGGCAAGTCGACCTTGCTGCGCATGGTGGCTGGCCTGGAAGACATCACGCGCGGCGAGATGCGCATCGGCGGGAACCGCGTCAATGAGCTCGCGCCCTCGGAGCGCAACGTGGCGATGGTGTTCCAGAACTACGCGCTCTACCCGCACCTGGACGTGGCCGCCAACATGGCCTTCGGCCTGCGCCTGGCGGGCATGAAGAAGGACGAGATCGGCACGCGGGTGGGGCGCATCGCCAAGCTGCTGGAGATCGAGCACCTGCTGGAGCGCAAGCCCAAGGCACTGTCGGGCGGCCAGCGCCAGCGCGTGGCGATCGGCCGCGCGCTGGTGCGCGACCCCGGCGTGTTCCTGTTCGACGAGCCGCTGTCCAACCTCGACGCGGCGCTGCGCACGCAGATGCGCGTGGAGATCGCCCGGCTGCACCGCGAGTACGGCCGCGCCAGCACGATCTACGTGACGCACGACCAGGTCGAGGCGATGACCCTGGCCGACAAGATCGTGCTGCTCCACACTGGAGCGGACGTCGCCAGGCACGGCTCGGTGGCCCAGGTCGGCGCGCCGATGGACTTGTATGCGAACCCGCGCAACCTGTTCGTCGCCGGCTTCATCGGCAGCCCGCGTATGAACCTGCTGCCGGCCACGGTGACGCAGCTGAGCGAATCGTCGGTGACCGTGCGGCTGCGCGACGGCGCGATCGTGACGGCCGCGGTGCGGCCCGGCACCGTCGCGATCGGCGAGCCGGTCACGCTGGGCGTGCGCAGCGAGCATCTGGAGATTGCCGGTGCCGACGGTGCCGACAACGCCGTGGCCTGCCGCGTCCAGTGGGTCGAGCAGCTCGGCGACACGACCTTCGCCTACCTCGACACGCCCGACGGCCAGAAGCTCGTGCTGCGCCTGCCCGGCGAGACGCCCATGCACGTCGGCGATGCGCTGCAATTGCGCGTGCCGCCGCAGCGCGCACACCTGTTCGACGAGCAAGGCATGGCGCTGCAGCGCTGCGCCGCCTGATTGAAAGCCAAGGGCAGCGCGGGCTGCCTCAACCCCGAGGAGACGAGAAGATGACGACACGCAACAAGAACACGCTGATCGCGCTGGCCGTGACGGCGCTGCTGGCTGCCAATGCCGCCCACGCGGCCGAGAAGGGCAAGCTGCTGATCTGGATCAACGGCGACAAGGGCTACGACGGTATCGCCAAGATCGGCGAGAAGTTCACCAAGGAGACCGGCATCCCGGTCGTTGTCGAGCATCCGGAAGATGCCATCGCCAAGTTCGAGCAGGCCGCCGCCGCCGGCAAGGGCCCGGACATCTGGATGTGGCCGCACGACCGCGCCGGCAGCTGGGCCACGGCCGGCCTGATCGTGCCGGTGACGCCGTCCAAGAAGACCATCGCCTCGATCGATCCGCTGGCCTGGAAGGCCTGGACGATCGGCGGCAAGACCTGGGGCTACCCGCTGTCGATCGAGGCACTGGGCCTGATCTACAACAAGGCCCTGGTGCCCACGCCGCCCAAGACCTGGGAAGAAGTGCTGGCGCTGGACAAGAAGCTGCAGGCTAACGGCAAGCACGCGATCAGCTGGCCGATCACGCAGATCTACTACACCTACGGCCTGATCTCGGCCGGCGGCGGCTACGCGTTCAAGCGCAATGCCGACGGCACCTACGACCCGCAGGACACCGGCGTCAACAACGCCGGCTCGGTCAAGGGCATCGAGACGCTGATGAAGCTGATCAGCACCGGCGGCGTGTCGAAGACGGCCGACTACGCGGTGACCGACTCCGGCGTCAACGACGGCAGCATCGCGATGATGATCAACGGCCCGTGGAGCTGGAACAACCTGAAGAAGAGCAAGATCGACTTCGGCGTCGCCCCATTCCCGAAGGTCGCCGGCAAGCAGGGCGGTCCCTTCGTCGGCGTGCTCGGCGCGATGCTCAGCAGCGTCAGCCCGAACAAGGAACTCGCCAACGAGTTCATGGAGAACTACCTGCTGTCGGTCGAAGGCCTGAAGGCGGTCAACGCCGCGGTGCCGCTGGGCGTGCCGGCCAACAAGGAGTTCTACGCCGAGCTGAAATCCGACCCGCTGATCGCCGGCACGATGGCCAACGCGCAAGCCGGCACGCCGATGCCCAACAACCCGGAGATGACGCGCTTCTGGTCCGGCATGGAAGCCGCCCTGCAGAACATCACGCAGGGTCGTGAGACGGTCAAGGAAGGCCTGGACCGCGCTGCGAAGCGCATCAAGGGTAACGAGTGATCCAGGGTTCGTGAACGCGATGCATGTGACGAAAAGGAAACGCGGCGGCTGGCATCTCGCGCTGCTCGCCTTCGGCCTGCTGGCATTGCTGGCTTCGCTGGCGCTGGTCGTCGTGATGTTCTCGATGCGGCTGCATCTGGCGGCCGGCATCACGCTGGTGCTGCTGGCCGGCGCGGCCTTCGTCTACGTGCATTCGCGCTTCTATGCCTGGCGCTACGTGGTGCCGGGCATCCTCGCGGTGCTCGTGTTCATCGTGCTGCCGATGGGCTACACGCTCGCGATCGCGTTCACGAACTATTCCTCGCTGCACCTGCTGCCCTTCGAGCGCTCCACCGCCGTGCTGCTGGCGCGCACGCACAGTTCGAGCACCGGCGGGCTGGACTTCAAGCTGCACGCGGCGCCCGGCGGGCAGTACCGCCTGGCCTTCGTGGACGAGGAGGAGAAGCGTTACGTCACGCCGCCGGTGAAGCTCGCCGATGATGGCAAGGAGCAGCGCATCCAGCTCGCCGAGTCCGCAGAGGACGCCGCCGACGACGCACTGCCGCTGAAGGACGTCATCCGCCTGCAGCCGGCGCTGAAGCTCGTCACCGCGCTGCTGCCCGACGGTACCGAGCTGAAGCTCAGCAGCCTGCGCCGCTTCGCCGCCAGCCGTCCGCAGTACCTGATGAACAAGGACGGCACGATGACCGACGACGAGGACGGCCAGCGCCTCGTCGCCAACATGAACACCGGCTACTGGGAGAAGACGGTGGACGGCAAGGCCGTGCCGGTGGAGCCGGGCTTTCGCACCGCCGTCGGCTGGCAGAACTACCAACGCATCTTTACCGACCACCGCTTCTTCCAGCCCTTCGCCCGCGTCTTCGGCTGGACGGTCACCTTCGCCACCTTGAACACGCTGTTCACCTTCGGCATCGGCGTGCTGCTGGCCGTGGCGATGAACTGGGACGCGCTGCGCTTTCGCGACACCTACCGGCTGATGCTGTTCCTGCCCTACGCGGTGCCGGCCTTCATCTCGATCCCCGTGTTCCGCGGCCTGTTCAACGAGAACCTCGGCGAGATCAACCTGATCCTGGACCAGCTCTTCGGCATCCGGCCGAGCTGGTTCTCCGACGCGACGACGGCCCGCGCGATGGTGCTGATCGTCAACGCCTGGCTCGGCTACCCGTACATGATGATCCTCTCGATGGGCCTCATCAAAGCCATCCCGGGCGAGCTGTACGAAGCCTCGGCCCTGGCCGGCGCCGGCCCGTTCACCAACTTCTTCCGCATCACGCTGCCGCTGATCGCCAGGCCCATCGCGCCGCTGCTGATCACGTCCTTCGCCTTCAACTTCAACAACCTCGCGCTGATCGCGCTGCTGACCAACGGCGCGCCGGACTACCTGGACACCGAGGTACCCGTCGGCTCCACCGACCTGCTGGCCAGCTACACCTACCGCATCGCCTTTCACGACTCCGGCCAGAACTACGCACTGGCCTGCGCGATCTCGTCGATCGTGTTCCTGATCGTGGCGACCTTGGCGGTGGTGAATCTGAAGTTGTTCAAGGTGGGGCAGGAGGAGAAGCGGTGATGAGGAGCCAAATGCTTTCGCCTGTGTGGAGAGCGCAGGGCGGCGGGGTACCCCCGCAGCTCCATGTCCCCCGCCCGCTGCGCGGGCTCCTCCTTTACTTGCGCTGCGGGGGCACCCCACCACCCTGCTTGCTCCGAGAACGACCAGCGGTCGATTGCCTCGGGATGTGGCTGGGGGCGGCCACGGAAGTAAAGGGGGAGGCCGCGCAGCGGCCGGAGGACATGAAGTGGACGCCCCCAGGCGCAGCCCGAGGCCCCGTCCAATCTACGAGAGGCAACTGACCCATGGCCATCGTCCTCAAGAAGTCTCACAGGTGGCGGGTCGTCCTCGTCCATGTGTTGATGATCGCCTTCCTGACCCTCACGGTCGCGCCCTTCCTGATGATCCTGTCGATCTCGCTGCGGCCGGGCAATTTCGCCGGCGGGCACCTGATCCCGCAGCACATCAGCTTCGAGCACTGGAAGCTGGCTCTGGGCATCAGCTATATCGATGACGACGGCCATCTGGTGAAGCCGGCCTTCCCGGTGCTGCAGTGGGTGTTCAATTCGATCAAGGTGGCGCTGGTCTCGGCCACCGTCTCGCTGCTGCTGTCGATCACCAGCGCCTATGCGTTCGCGCGGATGAGGTTCCGTGGAAGGAACGGGTTACTCAATAGCTTGTTACTTCTGCAGATGTTCCCCTCGGTGCTGGCGCTGGTGGCGATCTATGCGCTGTTCGACCGCATCGGCGAGGTGGTGCCGGCGCTGGGGCTCAACAGCCACTGGAGCCTGGCGCTGGCCTACACCGGCGGCGTGGCGCAGCACATCTGGCTGATCAAGGGCTACTTCGACAGCGTGCCGCGCGAGTTGGAGGAGGCCGCGGCGGTGGACGGGGCGACACCGTTCCAGGCCTTCGTCAAGGTGCTGCTGCCGATGGCGACGCCGATCCTGATCGTCGTCTTCGTGCTGGCTTTCCTCGGCGCGATGATCGAGTACCCGATCGCCTCGGTGATGCTGCAGGACCAGCAGAAGCTCACGCTGGCGATCGGCTCGCGGCTGTTCCTGTTCGACCAGAACTACCTGTGGGGCGACTTCGCCGCGACGGCGATCCTGGCCGGCCTGCCGCTGACGCTGATGTTCGTGGTGACCCAGCGCTGGCTGGTCAGCGGCCTGACCTCTGGGGGCGTCAAGGGATGACGACCCTCGCGCAGGTCGCGAGCAAGGCCGGTGTGACCGCGGCCACCGTGTCGAACGTGCTGCGCGGCCGCGGCAAGGTCGGTGCCGAGACGCGTGAGCGTGTGCTCGCCGCCGTGCGCGAGCTGAAGTACCGGCCCAACCTCACCGCCCGCGCGCTGGCCGAGGGCCGGCCGGCCACGATCGCGCTGATCGTCTCCAGCATCGCCAATCCGTTCTACCCGGAGTTCGCGCTGGCCGTGGAGCGCGCCGTGCGCAAGCTCGGCTACTTCCTGCTCGTCTGCAACACCAACGACGATCCGGCGCAGGAGAAGGCCTACCTCGACGCGGTGGGCGGCTCCTTGGCGCACGGCGTGCTCGTGATGAACGCCGACTTCGTGCAGATCGACGAACTGGTGCAGCTGCGCGAGCGCGGCGTGCCGGTCGTGCTGTGCATGTGGGAGAAGCCCGACCAGCCGCCGCCGCTGCCCAGCGTGGCGGTGGACTTCTACCGCGCCGGCATCATGGCGGCCGAACACCTGATCGCGCTGGGCCACAGGCGCATCGGTGCGGTCGTCGGTAGCGAGCGCAGCGGCAACCACATCTGGCGCTACCGCGGCTTTGTCGATGCACTGGCCAAGGCCGGCATCGCCCACGGCGAGGGCGACGTGATCTTCGGCCACGACACCATCGACGAAGGCCGTAGCGCCGCCCACACCTTGCTGGCCGGCGTGCCGGACCTGACGGCCCTGTTCGTCAGCAACGACCTGCCCGCTTTGGGCGTGCTGCAGGCCGCCGCCGAGATGGGCCTGGCCGTGCCGGCGGACCTCAGCGTGATCGGCATCACCGACATCCAGCTGGCCCACCAGGTGCGCCCGGCGTTGACGACCGTCGCCGTGCCCACCGAGGAATCCGCCGTGGTGGCCGTCGAGATGATCATGCGGATGATCGACGGCGACGAGGAACTCACGCCCCTGCGCGAGACCGCGCCGCCGAAGCTGGTGGTGCGCGCGTCGACAGGGCTCGTCGGGCGCGGACGCTGAGCCGCCAGCCTCGACCGAACTACTTCGCCCAGTCGATGCTGCCGCCCCACGGCAGCGGCAGGTACTTGAACGGCGCCATCTCGCTGACCACACCGACCAGCCGGTCTCGCAGGTCATAGCGCAGGCGCAGGACCGTCTTGTCGTCGCGGTAAATGCTGCAGACGCGATTGCGAACGGGCGCCTCGGTCCAGACGATCGTGCCGCTCGGGCACTGCTGCAGCCAGCGCGGCTTGCCGCCGTGCTCGCAGTCCGCCTCGGTCAGCTTGTGGACATCCAGCTGCTGCGCCTGCAGGAAGGCGACGGCGGCGTCAGGCGTCGCCAGCCTGGGCCGGTTCTCGGGCCGGGTGACGAGCGCCGAGGCCTGCTCGTACTCGGCCGTGCAGGCGCCGTGCGTGAACAGCGGTGGCATCAGCGCGGCCCAGACCAGGGCGACGAGGATCAGCAGGCGGGTCATCGATGCAGTGGATGTGAATGTCGAAGCCGCGATTGGAATATCGCTGCTGGCCTATTGCGCTGATGGTGATCCCTAGGAACCCCATTTGGTGGGTGTCCCCGGCGCGACGAAGCGGGAAGCGACGTACCCATAATCGTGCAGCCCGTTTCCCGAGGAAGGCCCGTGTACTCATCAACATTCATCTTCTCGACCAAGCAGTTCGACGAAGCATTCCATCGGCTTGATCAGGAAATTGCCGCCGCCGCCAAGGCCATCCCCGGCTATCTGGGCGAAGAGTCCTGGGAGAACCCGGCGAACGGCCTGATCTCCAACGTCTACTACTGGGAGTCTCTCGAGGCGCTGCAGCAACTGGTGCGCCATCCCCGCCACCTGGAAGCCAAGGCCGCGCAAGACAACTGGCTGGCGGGCTATCAGGTCATCATCTCGCAGGTCATTCGCAGCTATGGGGACGCGAAGCTGGGGCACTTGCTGCCGGTCGCTGCAGCGGCCTGAGCCCTGTCGAGGGGACGGGTCGGGCCGTGGGCAGCGCTACCGTTCGACATCGCTTGTCTGCCGACTGTTTGCCCTTATGAACGCACACCTCTCCGCCACCCACCGGCTCCTTCGGAGCGTCACCGCCATCGCGATGGCCATCGCTCTGCTTGCGGGCTGCAGCACGCCGCAAAGAATGAGCGACGCGAAGCTCGAATCTCTTGGCGTGCGTATCGGCGCTTCAGCTGAAGAAGCGGCCGCAGGCCTGGCGAGGGAGGGCTACTCCTGCGTGGTGAGTGGAGAGGCGCGCGAGGGCTTCGACTGTTCCAAGACCACGGGCTTCTTGATCTCGTGCACTTTTCGGGTCGTGTTTGTCGTCGACGCCGGCAATGGGATCGCCGCGATCATCACTCCGGAGCCGGCCTGCATGGGAACGCCGTAGATTTGCGATAACCATGTGCTCGCCGCTCATCATGTCGCTGCGGCGAATGAGGCACCGATGCCTGTCATTCCAGACCAAGTCCGGGTTCCTCCGTGATGGCTTTGGCCACAAAGTCCATCACGGCACGGACGGGTGCGGATCGACGCAAATCGCGGTGAACGACCAGCCAGATATCGCGCGAGAAGGGCGGCCCTTCCTGTTCCAGCGCTAGCAACCCCGGGTCTCTATCAGCCAGGAAACTTGGCAGACCGGCGACCCCCGCTCCGGCACGCGCGGCCGCCAGATGGCTGCTGATGTCGCTCAGTTCGCAGCCAACGGCTCGATTGCCGGCGATTCCCAGCAGCCATTTCTGCTGAGGCATATCGGAGAACTGCTTGTCGTAGGCGATGAAGGTCCAATCTTCAGGGGCGCGCGACGCCGCGTACTCCGGACTTGCATACAAGGCAAAAGGCATCTGACCCAGCTTGCGGACGACGCTGCTGGATTCCTTGGGGCGCACCAGCCGCAGGGCGACATCGGCTTCGCGACGACTGAGTGAGACCTGCTGTGCCTGAGCCGAGACGGAAAGCTGGATGCCGGGATAGTCGGCACGCAAGTCCACCAGCCGGCCGGCCAGCAGGTGCGTCGCCAACACGGGCGGCGCGCTGAGCGTCACTTTCCCCGATAGCGGCTCATGGCTCGCTTGCGCCACACGTTCCACGGCAAAGGCCGACGCCTCCATGGCCTTGGCGTGCTCGTAGATCTGGAGGCCCATGGGTGTGAGTCGGCACGAGCGAGGCAGGCGTTCGACCAGAGGAACCTGCAGCCCGGTTTCCAGCGCCATCAGGCGGCGGCTAACGGTGGCGTGGTCCACGTTGAGCGATCGGGCGGCGCCCGACAAGGTGCCGGTGCGGGCAACTGCCAGGAAATGTCGGAAGTTTTCCCAGTCGAACATCTGTGCGTTTTCTCAAGTATGCGGTGCGGATTTTGGGAATTTACGCGTATATGTCCGAACCCTAGCATGCGAAGCACTTGGTCCTGTTGGGTACTTCTCATGTCTTCGTCATCTCCTTCTCCACGGGGCACGCTGCTGGCGGCTGCGCTGGGCTTCGTGGTCGTTCTTCTGGACGTCAGCGTCGTCAATGTCGCCCTGGATGTCTTGCGCCGGGAATTCGCCACCGATGTAGCTGGACTGCAATGGGTCATCAACGCGTATACGCTGGTCTTTGCGGCAATGCTGCTGACCAGCGGCGCGCTTGGCGACCGGCTCGGCGCGCGTCGTGTCTTCCTGCTGGGCTTCGCGGTGTTCACCCTGGGATCGACTGCATGCGGCTTGAGTGCCAGCCTGCCGCTCCTGATTGCCGCGAGGTTGATCCAGGGACTGGGCGCCGCGCTGCTGGTGCCGAACTCCCTGACCATGCTGCAGCATGCCTTTCCGGATCGCACGCAGCGCAGCCGTGCGGTGGGTTGGTGGGGTGCCCTGGGTGGGATGTCGCTGGCGGCTGGCCCCGTGTTGGGCGGGATACTGGTGACGCATCTGGGCTGGCGCAGCATTTTCCTGATCAATTTGCCGATCGGTGCGATCGGGATCTACCTGACGCTGCGCTACGTGGAACCTCGTGGTGGCAGCCATCGGCGCAGTCTCGACTGGGCAGGCCAGGGAGCGGCCGTCCTGGCGCTGGCTTCGCTCACGATGGCGTTGACCGAAGCGGCACCGCTCGGCTGGCATCACGGCCTGGTTCGAGGTGGCTTCCTGTTGGCGCTGGCGGCAACCCTCGGTTTCATCTGGATCGAAGCCCGCAGCGATTCGCCGATGCTGCCCTTGGAGCTGTTCCGAATCCCGACCTTCACCGTGGCTTCGGTGGCGGGCGTCGTGGTGAACTTCGCCTACTACGGCTTGATTTTCGTGTTCAGCCTGTTCTTCCAGATTCAGCAGCAGTTCTCGCCGCAGTTGACGGGACTGGCCTTCCTTCCCATGACCATGGTGTTGATGGCGGTCAATGTGCTGGCTGGGCGACTGATCACGCGCATGGGTGCTCGCCTCTTGATGGTGCTTGGCCTGACACTGGCCGCTTGCGGATACCTGCTGCTGATGCCGGTCAGCGTGGACGGCAGTTATTGGCTTCTGGTGCTTCCCATGCTGTTGGCTGCCAGCGGTACTGCGCTGATGGTTCCGACCATGACCAACGCGATACTTTCGTCGGTAGATGCGTCACGCGCCGGTATCGCTTCGGGGGTGCTCAACTCCGCGCGCCAGGTGGGTGGCATGCTGGGTGTCGCCGTCTTTGGCTATTGGGTCCGGGACACGGCGCCAGAGGCGTTCATGCGCGGCATGCATGTCTCGATCGGCAGTTCCGTGGTGCTTCTTCTATGCTGCAGTGCCTTGTGCTGGCTGGGCATCCAGCCGGATGGCGGCAGGCCTGCGACCGTAGGAGGGACACAAACGTGATCATTCAACTCGACCACCTCATCGTGCCGGCAAAGGACCGCATCGCCGCCGCGCGGCTTCTTGCGTCCATCCTCGACGTGCCCTGGGCAGAGCAGGGAAACGTCGGTCCGTTCTCGCCGGTCTTCGTCAACGAGGGCCTGACGATCGACTTCGATCAATGGGTCGATGACTCCTTCCCGAAGCAGCATCTGTGCTTCCGGGTCGATCAGGAGGCCTTCGATGCCATCCTGGCGCGCGTCCAGTCGGCGGGCATCGCGTATCGCAGCACGCCGCTGGGTCCGGTGGACCACCAGGTCAACCCGGCATTCGGTGGCAGCCTCGTGTACTGGGACCAGCCTGACGGGCATGTCTGGGAAATGCTCACGGTCAGCTACGAGCGGCGAGCTGCTTCCTGATTCGCTTGCGGCTACCAGGCCGCCTTGCCGACCTGAGGCCCATCGGCGTGAGAACTCAGGTAGTCCCGCAGGTGGTCAACGAAGAGCGTGACCTTGGCCGATAGGTTCAAGCGTTCCGGGAAGACGGCGTAGATGTCGGCCGGCGGCGTCTCGTAGTCCGCCAGCACCTGCACCAATCGGCCGCTGCGCAGGTACTTGGCCACGTCCCATTCGGCGCGCATCAGGATGCCGAGGCTGTCCAGCGCCCAGTTCAGCGCGACCTCGCCGTCGTTGGTGCTCAGCTTGCCGTGGACCTTGACGGTCTCCGCGCGCTCGCCCTTGCTCAGGCGCCAGTTGCCGTAGGCACTGCTGTTCTGGCGCAGCACCAGGCATTCGTGCTGGGTCAGGTCGTGCGGATGCTGCGGCGTACCCGCGATGCGCAGGTAGGCCGGTGACGCGACCAGCAGCCGGCGGTTCGGCGCGAGCCGCTTGGCGATCAGGCGGGAATCGGGCATCTCGCCGAACTGGATGGCCAGGTCGATGGCCTCGTCCGGCAGCCTGACGGGTCGGTCGGTCAGATGCAGCTGCACATCGACCTCCGGGCAGATCTTCGTGAACGCGGAAATGGCCGGCCCGACATAGGAGCGCCCGAAGCCCAGCGGCGCATTGACGCGCAGCAGGCCGCGCGGCGCCTCGCGGCTGCTGGAGACCAGGCGCTCCATGTCGTCGATGTCGCTGAGGATGCGCTGCGCGTGATTGAAGTAGACCTCTCCCTCGCTGGTGAGGCTGATCCGGCGCGTCGTGCGGTTCAACAGGCGCACGCCTAAACGCTCTTCGAGCAGCGCCAGTCGCCGGGACACCGCGGGCGGTGTCAGGTTGAGTTCACGGGCGGTGGAGGCGAGGCTTCCTTGCTTGACCAGCAGACAGAAAAAGGCGATTTCGGAATCGGAACTCATTCATCAATTATGCGTAACTATGTTTTAAGTTTGGCTCGATTCATCACTTGCATTGATGGACCTAACCTGCGCTCCGCAAGCCATCGCCAGCGAGAGAGGACCTGAACCTCCAAGGCATGGCATCTCGCCAAAACGAAGCTGAACACAGGAGACAAACCTTGGAGCAGGAACTCGAAAAACGGACGTTGCGCCGCATCACCTGGCGCATCGTGCCGTTCATCATGCTGCTGTACTTCGTCGCGTACATCGATCGCGTGAACATCGGCTTCGCGTCGCTGACGATGAAGACGGACCTGGGCTTCACGGCCTCGATGCTGGGCTTCGGCGCCGGCATCTTCTTCTGGGGCTACTTCCTGTTCGAGGTGCCGTCGAACGTGGTGCTGCACAAGGTCGGCGCGCGGCTGTGGATCGCGCGGGTGATGGTCACCTGGGGCGTCATCTCGGCGGCCATGGCGCTGGTCAAAGGGCCGACCAGCTTCTACGTGATCCGCTTCCTGCTGGGCGCGGCCGAGGCCGGTTTCTTCCCCGGCATCATCCTGTACCTCAGCTACTGGTTCCCCGCCCAGCACCGCGCCGGCGTGACGGCCTTCTTCATGGCGGCTGCGCCGATCTCCACGGCCCTGGGCTCGCCGGTGTCTGCCGCGCTGCTGGAGCTGGACGGCATCATGGGCATGCATGGCTGGCAATGGCTGTTCGTGCTCGAAGCCGTGCCGGCACTCGTCCTTGGTGTCGTGGTCTTCTTCTACATGACGGACCGGCCCGAGCAGGCCACCTGGCTGAAGGACGACGAGCGCGCCTGGCTCGTCAAGACGATGAACGCGGAGAACGCCCGCAAGGCCGGCACCTCGCAGCACAGCCTGTTCAGCGGCCTGGCGAACCCGAAGGTGTTGGCGCTCTCGCTGGTGTACTTCGGCACCTCGGCCGGCCTCTACACGCTGGGTATCTGGGCGCCGCAGATCATCAAGCAGCTGGGCGTGTCGTCGATGACGGTGGGCCTGCTCAATGCCGTGCCGCCGAGCATCTCGGTGGTGGCGATGATCTGGTGGTCGCGCCGCTCCGACCGCAGCGGCGAGCGCACCTGGCACGTGGTGCTGCCCTGCGTGGCGGCGGCCGTCGGCCTCGCCATCGCGACGGAGTCGACCAGCATGTTCGGCCTGATCGCGGCGCTGACCCTCGTCAACATCGGCATCAGCTGCGCGAAGCCGCCGCTGTGGAGCATGCCCACCACCTTCCTGTCGGGCGCCGCGGCGGCCACCGGCATCGCCACGATCAACTCGATCGGCAACCTCGGCGGCTTCTTCGGCCCGGCCATGATCGGCTGGATCAAGGACAGCACCGGCAGCTTCAGCGGCGGCCTCTACTTCGTGGCCGGCCTGCTGGTGCTCTCCGCCGTGCTGACGCTGATCCTCTCGCGCACCCAGCGTGGCGCGACGCCGACCGCCAAGGTCGCGACCGAGTCGGGCCACTGAAGTCCGCAACAGATTTTTCCCAGGTTCTTTCCCCAGGAGTTATGCATGGACAAGCAAGTCGCCGTCGAGTCCCTCACGGACACGATGGCCAAGTTCACCGCCTACATCGGCAAGCGTCTGCCGAAGGACGTCAAGGCCAAGCTGGCCGATCTGCGCACGATGGAGACCAACCCGCTGGCCAAGTCGGTCTACGACTCGATGCACGGCAACCAGGAGGCGGCCGACAAGCTGAACCGGCCGAGCTGCCAGGACACCGGCGTGATCCAGTACTTCATTGAGTCGGGTGCCAATTTCCCGCTACTCGGCGAGCTGGAAGAAATCCTGCGAGAGGCCACCGAAGGCGCCACGAAGATGGGGCCTCTGCGCCACAACGCTGTCGAGACCTTCGACGAGAAGAACACGGGCACGAACACCGGAACGAACATTCCCTGGCTCGACTGGCGCATCGTTCCGGAACAGGACAGCTGCACGATCGACGTCTACATGGCCGGCGGCGGCTGCACCCTGCCGGGCGCGGCCAAGGTGCTGATGCCGGGCCAGGGCTACGAGGGCGTTGCGGAATTCGTGATGGACGTGATCACCGAGCGTGGCGTCAATGCCTGCCCGCCGCTGCTGGTCGGCGTGGGCGTGTCGACCTCGGTCGAGACGGCGGCGCGCCTGTCCAAGCTGGCCATCCTGCGGCCGGTCGATTCCAAGAGCTCCAACCCGCGCGCCGCGCTGATGGAGCAGTTGCTGGAGCAGGGCCTCAACGAGGTCGGCATCGGGCCGCAGGGCCTGACCGGCAACAACAGCGTGATGGGCGTGAACATCGAGTCCTCCGCCCGCCATCCGTCGACGATCGGCGTGGCCGTGAACACCGGCTGCTGGGCGCACCGCCGCGGCAAGATCCGCATCAACGGCGACCTCTCCTACGACATCCTCTCGCACGAAGGAGTGGTGCTGTGAGCAAGAAGATCCTGACCACGCCGATCAAGAGCGAAGACCTGGAAGACCTGAAGATCGGCGACGTGGTCTACCTGACCGGCCGGCTCGTGACCTGCCGCGACGTGGCGCATCGCCGCCTGATCGAGCAGGGGCGCGAACTGCCCGTGGACCTGGACGGCGGCGCGATCTTCCACGCCGGCCCGATCGTGCGCAAGAAGGACGACGGCAACTTCGAGATGGTCTCGATCGGCCCGACGACCAGCATGCGCATGGAGAAGTTCGAGCGCGAGTTCATCGCACAGACCGGCGTGAAGCTGATCGTTGGCAAGGGCGGCATGGGCCCCGAGACGGCCGCTGGCTGCCAGGAGCACAAGGCCGTGCACGCGATCTTCCCGGGTGGCTGCGCGGTGCTGGCCGCCACTCTGGTCGAGGAGATCGAAGGCGCGGAGTGGCAGGACCTCGGCATGCCCGAGACGCTGTGGATCAACCGCGTGCGCGAGTTCGGCCCGC
Organism: Roseateles agri; assembly: GCF_034043675.1. Classification (NCBI taxonomy): domain Bacteria; kingdom Pseudomonadati; phylum Pseudomonadota; class Betaproteobacteria; order Burkholderiales; family Sphaerotilaceae; genus Roseateles; species Roseateles agri. The sequence continues at coordinate 54,508 of NZ_JAXCLA010000007.1, forward strand.
TGATCATCTCGATCGACACGAAGGGCAACAACCTGATCCAGCAGAACAAGGAAGTCTTCAACGAGAAGAAGAAGCCGATCCTGGAGCGCATCAACAAGGAACTCAGCTTCATCAAGTAAGCAAAAAGGCGGCGAGGTGCTCAGCACCTCGCCGCCTTCGGCCTTGATGGGGACGCTTCAGCGGTGCAGCCGGCCGATGATCGCGTCGGTCACCGCAGCGGTCATCGCGGTGCCGCCGAGGTCGCGGGTGTGGCAGGCCGGATCGGCCGTGACGCTTTCGATCGCTGCCATCAGCTGCTGAGCCGCCGCCTGCTCGCCCAGGTGCTCCAGCATCATCACGACCGACCAGAAGGTACCGATCGGGTTGGCCAGGCCCTTGCCCATGATGTCGAAGGCCGAGCCGTGGATGGGCTCGAACATGGACGGATAGCGATGTTCCGGATCGATATTCCCGGTCGGTGCGATACCGAGGCTTCCCGCCAGCGCGGCGGCCAGGTCGCTGAGGATGTCGGCATGCAGGTTCGTGGCGACGATCGTGTCCAGCGAGGCGGGGCGGTTGATCATCCGCGCGGTGGATGCGTCGACCAGTTCCTTGTCCCAGCGCACGTTCGGGAACTCCTTCGAGACCTGCAGTGCGATCTCGTCCCACATCACCATGGCATGGCGCTGGGCGTTGCTCTTGGTGATGACGGTGAGCTGCTTGCGCGGGCGCGATTCGGCCAGCTTGAAGGCGAAGCGCATGATCCGCTCGACGCCGGCGCGGGTCATCATCGACACGTCGGTGGCGGCTTCGATCGGGTGGCCCTGGTGGACCCGACCGCCGACGCCGGCGTACTCGCCTTCCGAGTTCTCGCGCACGATCACCCAGTCCAGGTCCGCGGGCGCGCAGCGCTTCAGCGGCGCGTCGATGCCGGGCAGGATGCGGGTCGGGCGCACATTGGCGTACTGGTCGAAGCCCTGGCAGATCTTGAGCCGCAGGCCCCACAAGGTGATGTGGTCGGGGATGTCGGGATCGCCGGCCGAGCCGAACAGGATCGCGTCCTTGTTGCGCAGCGCGTCGAGGCCGTCGGCCGGCATCATTTCGCCGTGCTCGCGGTACCAGTCGCCGCCCCAGCCGAAGTTCTCGAACTCGAAGCGGAAGTCTCGGCCCTGGGACAGGGCGGTCAGTACCTGTTGTCCGGCCGGGATCACTTCCTTGCCGATGCCATCTCCCGGGATGGTGGCGATGCGATACGTCTTCATGGGCAGTCTCTCCGAATGCTGAGCAGTTGATTCAATGGCTCAGGCACTGTATTGAATCGATGCCTCTGACAGGGATGACTGAAGTTAATTCATTGTTAACCCATACTGAAGGATGCCGTGACCATTCCCTCCATCCAACCTTCGGACCTCGGCTTTTTCTGCACCTTGGCCAATGCCGGCAGCCTCAGCGCCGCCGCGCGTGAGCTGGGGATCACGACGCCGGCGGTGAGCAAGCACCTCGCGCAGATGGAGGGCCGGCTCGGCATGGTGCTCGTGAACCGGACGACGCGCAGCATGAGCCTCACCTCCGAAGGCGAGGTCTATCTGGAACACGCGCGCCGCATCCTCAGCGAGATCGGGGATCTCGAAGATCTGCTGGGGGCGTCGAAGGATTCGCCGACCGGGCAGCTCCGCGTCAACGCGACCCTGGGATTCGGCCGCATGCACGTCGCGCCCGTCATCTCCCGCTTCGTGCGCCTGCACCCGCAGGTGGACGTGCAGCTCCAGCTGTCGGTCAGCCCGCCGCCGCTGGGCGACGATGCCTTCGACGTCTGCGTCCGCTTCGGCCCGCCGCCAGACGCGCGGGTGATCGCACGCCGCATCGCGCCGAACCGGCGCCTGCTCTGCGCCTCGCCGGCCTATCTGCAGCGGCACGGCACGCCCGACGCCCCCGCCGATCTCGCGCAGCACAACTGCATCGGCATCCGCCAGGGCGAGGAGGCCTACGGCCTGTGGCGCCTCGCACGCGGAAGAGGGCGCAAGGCTCCGGAGAGCCAGGCCGTGAAGGCGCGCGGCAACCTGGCCACCAATGATGGCGAGATCGCCGTCAACTGGGCCCTGGACGGCCACGGGATCGTGATGCGCGCCGAGTGGGACATCGCCCGCTATCTGCGCAGCGGCCGGCTCGTGCAGGTGCTGCCCGAGTACTTCACGCCGGATGCCGACATCTATGCGGTCTACCCGCAGCGCCATCTGGCCGGCGCGCGGGTGCGCCGCTTTGTCGACTTCCTCGCGACCTCGCTTGGGGGCTGACGGAGAACTGATCGACGCAGGTCAGTCCTGCGGGTAGTCCTCGGCCTTCGGTGTGGCGACGGATGCAGCCGGCGGCGGCGCGAGTTCGAGCGTCTTCGAAATGTTGAGGTGCAGATGCCTCAGCAGCAGGTGCTGGTCGTCGATCGCGTCCACCGCATAGTCGGCGTCCAACGGTCCGGGCGCCGTGATCTTCCAGATGCGGCCGTTGCCGAACAGGTAGACCGTCGCGACGGAGCCTTCGGCGACGCGACCCAGCACCCGGAACGGGAACGGCTCCGCGGACGCCGAAGTCTCTGAGGCTGGCGGCTTGATGGCGGCCTTCCTCTCCAGCGGCTCTTCCGCTCTCCCAGCCACGGCCATGACGGAGAGAGGGGGCTGCAACACCGGACGCATCGCCAGTGATGCTGGCTGGGCCTGCTGGGCGTTGGGAGCACTGCCAGCGGAGAGGAATGCCGCGATGGCCACGACGATGACGGCGGTGCCTGCGAGGACGAAAGACGTTCTCATGCCTCGCTCATCGTGCGCGCTGCATCCGCTGCGTCATCGGCACCAGCGTCCGGTCCGTGCCGATCTCTCCCGGAAAGGTGACCAGCAGCTTGGCATCTGCCTCGTGCTCGTCGGGATCCTCGTCGCCATGCTGGTCCACCAGCCGACAGGTGGCGACGCCCTGCTCGCCACTCTTCGCGACGCAGCCGGAGTGAGGCGCGCGATGGAAGAACACGGTGGCACCGGCCATCGGCCCGGCATCGCCGGAGACCTGGGCGGCCACGTCGTCCAGGTCTGAAGACGCGGCCTTGGCAGGGGCCAGGCTCACGACGGACCAGGGCTTCGCCTTGTCATCGAGGGCCTCGGCACGCACGCGAACCAGTTCGCGCAAGACGTCGCCCTGGGACAAGCGCTGGCCGACCGGGCAGTCATTGCTGGCGTCGGCAAGGCAGTAATCGCCCTCGCCATCGAGCCGCAGGACCAGGCCATAGAAGCGCTCCACGGCCGTGATGACCAGCGCCCGATCCGTACCGGCGTCACGCATGCCGAGCAGGTCGACGCAGATGCGGGGCCGCGCGGCATCGCCGATCTCGGCGGCGGTGGCCATCGGCAGCAGCCGGTGGTCCGCCGTCTCGTGCGCGAGGATCACGGCCTCCGCATCGCCGTGCCGCAGGCGGCCGACGCGGAACGGAAGGTCCGCCCGGCCGACCAGCAGCGAAGTGGGTGGCGCCGTGAACTCGACGCTGTCGTCCGCCCAGGCGGAGAGGCAGGCCGCCTGGGCCGGGCCGTGCATCAGACCGGCCGCAGCCAGCGCCGCCGCAGCCAGCCATCGCGCAGATCGTGGGGAAGATCGTTGAAGCATTTCTGTCCCCACGATCACCTCTCAGGCCGCGACGGCGTCTTGCTTCACCTTGCGCTTTAGCTTCAGGCCACCGAGGAAGCCCAGCCCCGCCAGCGTCAAGGCCAGGGCCGAGGGCTCCGGAACGGCGCTCACCGTCAGCCCCTGCACGCTCACGTCGATCGGGTTCAGCGCGGAGTCCAGCGCGACGAAGTTCGTGATGCCGATGCTGCTGCTGCCGGTGAACGAGGACCCGACATTGAACGTCAGCGTCGCCAGGCTGCCCGAACCGCTGGCGCCGCTGCCGGGGCCGATCAGGGTGTTCAGGATGAACGAGACCGTGCCGTTGCTGTTGTCCACCGTGCCGCCATCGAAGAAGGTCGTGCCCTGCGTCGCGAGCAGATTGCCTTCAGCCACGCTGGCCACGTTGAACGCCGCCGCATTGAAGCTGACGTCGAACTGGTAGGCGTAGAGGTCGCTGAAGTCGGAGGCGGCGACGGTCAGCTGGACGGTGCCGCCGGGCGTCGCGGTGGCCGGGCCGCTGAGGGTGACGCTGGGCGCGGCGAAGGCCGGGGCAGCGCTCAGCAGGGCGCCTGCGAGCAGGGCGGCACACAGGCTGCCGGCTTGGACGATTTTCATAGTGGGTCTCCTTGTTGTTTGTGGTTTCAATGGCAGGCCGTGTTGGCCGCCATCAGGCGCGAGATGCCGGCGATGTCGCGGATGTCGATCACGCCATTGCCGTCGATGTCCAGCCGGGCGACATAGGCGGCGCTGCCTTGCTTTGCCCCAACCGCAGCCTTGGCGGCGGCCAGGTCGCCGCAGCCGTTGCTGACGGGCGCCGAGGCCTGGGCGGGCAGGTCCACGAAGTCGGCGCTGGAGGCGCCCGCATAGCTCACGCTGATGCTGTCGTTCTGCGGGAAGGGGCCGAAGCTGGAGCCGCAGGTGGCCACGCCGGTGGCGTCGGTCGTCGCGGCGCAGGTGGCGCCGCTGGCCTCATGCTTGAACGTGACCTGCTGGTTGGCGAGCGGGCCCCAGCCATTGCTCACCTTGGCCGAGAAGCGGCCGGAGATCGGGCTGGCCGGCATGAAGTCCACCGAGTTGTAGCGCCACACCGGGAAGCTCGCGGTCGCGTCGAGGTTCGTCAGCCAGGCTGCCGAGCACTCGCGGGCGATGGCCATCTGGCGTGCCACCTTGTCGTGGCCGTAGATGTTCTGGCCCGGATTGGAGCGACCTTTGGCGTTGATCTCGTCGAGCTTGGCACCTTCGCCGTCCCAGTAGATGTGCGGCGTCATCACGCCTTCGACATTCAGCGCCTGCACCATCGCGTAGGTGCGCTCGATCGAGTCCAGGTACTGCTGGACGTCGGCGATCGAGTTGGTCATCGACTGTCCGCCGTTGATCAGCACGCGGCGCGTCGTGCCCCAGTCCTTCACCTCCAGCACGGCGGACGTGGAGCCCGGCGTGTGCCCGGGTGTCGGCATGATCCAGAAGGTCTTGCCGCCGATCGACATCTGGCGCATCGAGTGATCGGTCGAGTCGATCAGGATCGGGTTGTAGGTCTTCGCGCCGCCGAGGTTGATGTCGGCGGAGCCAAGGTAGGAGCGCGCGTTGAGGTTGTCGAGCACCCACTGCGCGCCGCCGTCGTGGTCGCCGTGGCCGTGCGTCAGGAAGATGTTCTTCAGCGGGTAGCTGGGGCTCAGGCCCAGGGTAAGCAGGGCCTGGTAGTCGAAGGTCTGGTATTCGTTGGCGTTGTTGCCCGAGTCCACCTGCACGAAGCCGTCGGGCGTCTTGATGATGTACTGGACGACGTAGTGGTTGCCGATGGCCCAGACGTCATCGAAGATCTGCGTCAGCGGGATGCGGTACTGGGCATTGCTGCCGGTGCCGGTCGTGTTGTTCCAACCGCGCGCCTCGACGACGATGCCGTTGTTGTTGTCGGGCAGGTTGCAGTAGAACGCGCGGGCGTACTGCGTGGTGAACGGATCGCCGCCGGTGTTGCGCGTCGCCGCATCGCGATGGATGTCGGTCTGCGTTGCCGCGGCGGCGATGCACGCCGATGTGACCGCCAGGCCGGCGGCGGCCCAACGCACGAATGTGGTCAGTTTCTTTTCCAAGCTTGTCTCCTTCTTTGTTGCATTGGCCGCCCGCCGATGCGGGCAACATGCAGAATCAATGTAGGACCGAAGGTGTCACTGATCGTTGACTTGAAGGAACAGCGTCCTTTACCCAGATTCCACGCTCGGATCGGGCCAAGTCGGGTTTGTTACGCTTGATCTCATGAACGCGCGACTCGCTCAAACACAGGCCTTGCGCCGGCAATGCACGCTGACCTTGCCGGGCTTCCGATCGCTGAATCCGGCCGAGGAATTCGAGGCACTGGCCCGCTGGTGCGCGCAGCGCGGCGGCGCCGAGGCGGACGTCTACGGCGAGGGTGGGCTGGCCGCGGAGTTCGAGCAGCGCATCGCAACACTGCTCGGCAAGCCGGCGGCCGTCTTCATGCCCAGCGGCGTGATGGCGCAGTTGATCTCCCTGCGGCTGCATGCCGAGCGTGCGCGGCTGGACCGCTTCGGCATGCCGCCGAACGCGCACCTGGCGCTGCACGAGCGAGAGGCGCCGCAGGCGCTGTTCGGCCTGCATGGCGTGCCGGTCGGTTCTCGCATTCAGCCGCTGCGGGTGGAAGACTTGGCGGCGGTCAAGGAGCCGCTGGCGGCGCTGCTCGTCGAGCTGCCGATGCGCGAGGCCGGTGGCCTGCTGCCGACGTGGGACGAACTGCAGGCGCTGAAGGCGCGCGCCGCGGAGATGCGCCTGCCGCTGCACCTGGACGGCGCCCGGCTGTGGCAGTGCCGTGCCTACTACGACGGGCGCACGTTTGCCGAGATCGCGGCCGGCTTCGAGTCGGTCTACGTCTCGGTCTACAAGGACATCGGCGGCATATCCGGCGCGCTGCTGGCGGGCGGCGAGGATTTCATCGCGCAGGCGCGCGTCTGGTTGCGCCGCATGGGCGGCAACCTGTATCAGCAGACGGCGATGGTCGCCTCCGCGATGATGCGTTTCGACGAGCGGCTGGCGATGATGGACGCCTGCCACCGCCGCGCGCTCGAACTGGCCGAGGTGTTCGCGGCACTGCCGGGCGTGCGCGTCAACCCGCGGCGGCCGCAGGCGAACATGTTCCACCTGCACGTGGACGCGCCGGCCGAGGCGCTCAATGCCGCGCGCGATGCGATCGCGGAAGAAGAGCGGGCCTGGCTATTCGGCGCGGCGCGGCCGATGGAGGTGCAGGGCTTCAGCGTGATCGAGCTGAGCGTCGGCGACAACCTGCTGGCGCTGGACGACGCGACGGTGGCCCGGCTGTTCGGACGCTTGCTGGCGAGGGCTCGCGCATGACCTATTCCTTCGATGCCCAGATGGTGCAGATCCACGTGCTGCTGGCCTGGCTCAGCGTGATCATTTTCCTGGCGCGGGGTGGCGCCTACCAGATGGACCTGCGCTGGGCCATGGACGTGCGCCTGCGCTTCATCGTGCTGGGCATCGACATCCTGATGACCGTTACCGGCCTGAGCCTGTGGGTGCTGGAGCACCTGAACCCGCTGAACGACGGCTGGCTGGGCACCAAGCTGCTGGCGCTGATCGTCTACGTGGTGGCGGCGCACGTGGCGATGTGGAACACCAACCCGGACGACGACGAGCAGGCCGAGGTGAAGCCGCTGCCGCAGGAGATGCGCGTGCCGGCCTACATGGTCGCGCTGCTGGCGCTGGCCTACATGATGGGCGTCTCGATCACGCGGAGCGCCTGGCTCGGGTTGGCTTGACTTTCGGTCCGCGCAGTTGCGCGAGGATCAAAGCCTGCGCCTCTTCGGCCAGGAAGCCCTTGAAGGCCGAAGCCACCTGAGGCAGCCGGCGGCTTGCCAGGTGCATCACGTACCAGTCACGCTCCAGCGGGTTGTCCTTCATCGGCAACAGGGCCAGCATGCCGGTCTCCAACTCCAGCCCGCAGGTGTGCAGTGACAGGAAGGCCGCGCCGAAGCCGGCCGCGCACATCTGCTTGATCGCCTCGTTGCTGGACAGCTCCGAGCCGATGCGCAGCGGCAGGCCGGCGTCCTTGTGCAGGCGCTCCAGGGTCGAGCGCGTGCCGGAGCCGCGTTCGCGCACCAGCAGGTTGGCCTCGGCCAAGTCTTCCAGGGTCACCGCCTTGCGTCGTTTCATCAGCGGATGCGAGGGCGCGGCCATGAAGGCCATCGGGTGGCGCGCGAAGGGCGCGGCGATGGTCTTCAGCTCGGCCGGCGGCCGGCCCATCACGGCCAAGTCCACTTGCTGGCCGGCCAGCATCTGCACGATCTCGTCGCGGTTGCCCACCTTCAGCTGCACCTTGACGCTGGGCTGCACCTTGGAGAAGGCCACCAGCAGCGGCGGCAGCAGGTACTCGGCGGTGGTGACGGCGCCCAGGCGCAAGGTGCCGGAGAACACGCCGCGCTGGGCCGCCATCTCGTCGCCGGCCTCGCGCCATAGGTCGAGGATGCGAGCCGCGTAATCCGCCATCACCTCGCCGGCAGCCGACAGCTTCACGCCGCGCCCTTCGCGCTCCAGCAGCGGTGCGCCGGCGCTTTCTTCCAGCAGCCTCAGCTGGATCGATACGGCCGGCTGCGTCAGGTTCAGCTCGCTCGCCGCGCGCGACACGCTGCCCAGCCGTGCCACTGCATTGAAGGCCGCAAGTTGACGGAATGTGGCGTTTCTGAACATAAGCGAACACCTATGTGACAGTCAAAAGAATTAACTATTCCTGATGCTAATCGGTCCGTAGATTCCGGTCCATCGACGACACAACCGGAGACCAGCGATGGGCAACATGAAGGACGGCGGTCAGGCGACCACCACTCAGATCACCGACGCGAAGAAGCGCTATTCGGCCGGCGTGCTGAAGTACGCGCAGATGGGCTACTGGAACCCCGACTACGAGCCCAAGCCGACCGACATCCTGGCCCTGTTCCGCATCACGCCGCAGGACGGCGTGGACCCGATCGAGGCCGCCGCCGCGGTGGCCGGCGAATCGAGCACCGCCACCTGGACCGTGGTCTGGACCGACCGCCTGACCGCCTGCGACATGTACCGCGCCAAGGCCTACCGCGTGGAGCCGGTGCCGGGTCAGCCGGGCCAGTGGTTCTGCTACGTGGCCTACGACCTGAGCCTCTTCGAGGAAGGTTCGATCACGAACGTGGCCGCCTCCATCATCGGTAACGTCTTCAGCTTCAAGCCGCTGAAGGCCGCGCGGCTGGAGGACATGCAGTTCCCCGTCTCCTACGTGAAGACCTTCGCCGGCCCTCCGACCGGCATCATCGTGGAGCGCGAACGCCTGGACAAGTTCGGCCGCCCGCTGCTGGGCGCCACGACCAAGCCCAAACTGGGCCTCTCGGGCCGCAACTACGGCCGCGTCGTCTACGAAGGGCTCAAGGGCGGGCTGGACTTCATGAAGGACGACGAGAATATCAACTCGCAGCCCTTCATGCACTGGCGCGACCGCTTCCTGTTCGTGATGGACGCGGTGAACAAGGCCAGCGCCGCCACCGGCGAGGTCAAGGGCAGCTACCTGAACGTCACCGCCGGCACGATGGAGGAGATGTACCGCCGCGCCGCCTTCGCCAAGGAGCTGGGCTCGGTGATCATCATGGTGGACCTGGTGGTCGGCTACACGGCGATCCAGTCGCTGTCGCACTGGGCGCGGCAGAACGACATGGTGCTGCACCTGCACCGCGCCGGCCACGGCACCTACACGCGCCAGAAGAACCACGGCGTCAGCTTCCGCGTGATCGCCAAGTGGATGCGCATGGCCGGCGTGGACCATATCCACGCGGGCACGGCGGTCGGCAAGCTTGAAGGCGACCCGATGACCGTGCAGGGCTACTACAACGTCTGCCGCGACACGCAGACCAAGGTCGACCTGCCGCGCGGCATCTTCTTCGACCAGGACTGGGGCGCGCTGAAGAAGGTGATGCCGGTCGCCTCGGGCGGCATCCATGCAGGCCAGATGCATCAGCTGATCGACCTGTTCGGCGACGACGTGGTGCTTCAGTTCGGCGGCGGCACGATCGGCCACCCGCAGGGCATCCAGGCCGGCGCCACCGCCAACCGCGTTGCATTGGAAGCGATCGTGCTGGCCCGCAACGAGGGCAGGAACATCGCCGAGGAGGGGCCGCAGATCCTGAAGGACGCCGCCCAGTGGTGCTCGCCGCTGCGCGCCGCCCTCGATACGTGGGGCGAGATCAGCTTCAACTACACGCCGACCGACACGTCGGACTACCTGCCCACCGCCAACGTGGCCTGAACGGAGCGAACGACATGAAAGTCACCCAAGGCACCTTCTCCTTCCTGCCGCCGCTGAGCGATGCGCAGATCACCAAGCAGATCGACTACTGCCTCTCCAAGGGTTGGGCCGTCGGCCTCGAACACACCGACGACCCGCACCCGCGCAACACCTTCTGGGAGATGTTCGGCAACCCGATGTTCGACATCCAGGACGCCGCCGGCGTGATGCTGGAGCTGCAGGCCTGCCGCGACACCTTCCATGACCGCTACATCCGCGTCACCGCCTTCGACTCGACGCACGGCACCGAATCGGTGGTGCTGAGCTTCATCGTCAACCGGCCCGAGAAGGAGCCGGGCTTCCGCCTGATCCGCACCGAGGAGCCGGGCCGCACCCTGCGCTACAGCATCGAGAGCTACGCGACGACGCGTGGCGCTGAAGGTGAGCGTTATGCCCACACCGGCTGACGACGAGCCCGCCACGCCATGAATGCCACCACACCCTCCGCCCTGCTGGAGGCCACCGGTACCCGCGCCGTGCTGGCCCAGCTCGATGCCGAGCTGGTCGGCCTGGCGCCGGTCAAGGGCCGCATCCGCGACATCGCCGCGCTGCTGCTGATCGACAAGCTGCGCGCCGAGCAGGGCCTGCAGTCCACGCCGCCTTCGCTGCACATGTGCTTCACCGGCAATCCCGGCACCGGCAAGACCACGGTGGCGCTGCGCATGGCCGAGGTGCTGAAGCAACTGGGCTACGTCCGCAAGGGCCACATGGTGGCGGTGACGCGCGACGACCTGGTGGGCCAGTTCATCGGCCACACGGCGCCGAAGACGCGCGAGGTGATCAAGAAGGCGATGGGCGGCGTGCTGTTCATCGACGAGGCCTACTACCTCTACAAGCCCGAGAACGAACGCGACTACGGCGCCGAATCCATCGAGATCCTGCTGCAGGTGATGGAGAACCACCGCGACGACCTGGTCGTGATCCTGGCCGGCTACCGCGACCGCATGGACACCTTCTTCGGCAGCAATCCCGGCATGGCCTCGCGGATCGCGCACCACATCGACTTCCCGGACTACTCCGAGGCCGAGCTGATGCAGATCGCCGAGCTGATGCTGGGCCAGCTGAACTACCGCTTCGACGAGCAGGCCGTGCCCGCCTTCGGTCGCTACCTGAACCTGCGCCGCCAGCAGCCGCACTTCGCCAACGCACGCTCGATCCGCAATGCGCTGGACCGCATCCGGCTGCGCCATGCGACGCGGCTGTTTCAGGCCGACAGCGCGTTGAGCAAGGAACAGCTGACGACCTTGCAGGCCGAGGACGTGCTGGCCAGCCGCGTGTTCGGCAGACAGGAGACCACCGCATGAGCATCGAGGCATTGATCTTCGACGTCGACGGCACCCTGGCCGATACGGAAGAGGCGCACCGCGTCGCCTTCAACGAGGCCTTCCGCAAGCATCGTCTGCCCTGGGACTGGAGCCGCGAGGACTACCGCGAGCTGCTGAAGACCACTGGCGGCAAGGAGCGCATGAGCGCCTACATCGACGGCCTGGGCCTGCGCGGCAGCGAGCGCGCCTGGCTGGTCGAGCTGATCCCGGCGCTGCATGCCGAGAAGACGCGGCTCTACACCACCTTCGTCGCCGAGGGCGGCGTGCCGCTGCGGCCCGGCGTCGAGGCGCTGCTGGACGACGCGGAAGCCGCCGGCTGCCGCCTTGCCATCGCCAGCACGACCAGCGCCGCCAACATCGACGCGCTACTGGCCGCCACCCTGGGCCCGCGCGGGCTGGACCGCTTCGCCGTGATCGCCTGCGGCGACCAGGTGCGGCGCAAGAAGCCGGCGCCCGACATCTACAAGCTGGCGCTGGCGAACCTGGGGCTGGAGGCGGAGCGCGCGATCGCGGTCGAGGATTCCGCCAACGGCTTGCGTTCCGCGCAGGCGGCGGGCCTGTGGACCGTCGTGACGCCGACCTTCTGGAGCGAGGGCAGCGACCTCTCCGCTGCCGAGCTGCTGAGGCCCAGCCTCGAAGGCCTGGGCTTCGAGGCGCTCGCCGCACAGGCCGCGCCACCACCGCCGCCGGGGCTGATCCGCACGATGCTGGAGGGCCGCCGCTGATGTGCCGCATCGCCGCCATCACCTTCGATCTCGACGGCACCTTGCTCGACAGCGCCCATGGCGTGATGGTCGCGCTGAACATCGCGCTGGCCGACGAAGGCCTGCCGCAGTTCGACGGCCCCACGGTGCGCGGCTGGATCGGGGACGGGCCCGACGCCACGATCCGCCAGGCGCTGAAGGCCTGCGGCAATCCGGCCGTGGACCCGCTGCGGATGCGCCGCCGCTTCGATGCGGCCACCTTGGCCTCGCCGCGCGATCAGGGTCGCGCGTACGAGGGCATCCCCGAGCTGCTGCGCAAGCTGGCCGGCCGTTATCCGATGGCCGTCGTCACCAACAAGCCGACGCCGCTGGCCCGCGCGGTGCTCGATGCCGCCGGGCTGCTCGGCTGGTTCGCGGCCGTGCATGGCGCCGACACGCCGGAACAGCGCAAGCCCGCGCCCTGGCTGCTGCAGCACGCCGCCGCGCGCCTGGGCCTGACGCCGCCTTCGCTGCTGATGGTGGGCGATGGCGATGCCGACCTGAAGGCCGCCGCCGCCGCGGGCTGCCGTGCCGCCTGGGTGTCCTGGGGCTATGGCGCCGCGCCTGCCGATCCGACGGTGGGTCGCCTCGACGCGCCGCTGCAATTGCTCGCGCACCTGCAAACGATTCATCAAGAACTTCAAGGAGACTCATCATGCCCACCGGAGGCCGATCGACCCTCACCCAGTTCCTCATCGAGGAGCGCCGTCGCCACCCTGAGGCAACCGGCGACCTGAACGCGCTGATCACCGATGTCTCGCTCGCCTGCAAGGCCATCGCGAAGAAGGTCGCTTTCGGCGCACTCGCCGATGTGCTCGGCAGCGCGCAGAGCGCCAACGTCCAGGGTGAAGACCAGAAGACGCTGGACGTGCTCAGCAACGCGATGTTCCTGCGCGCCAACGAATGGGGCGGCCACACGGCCGGCATGGTCAGCGAGGAGATGGAGCTGCCCTACACGCTGCCGGCCCAGCATCCGCGGGGCAAGTACCTGCTGCTGTTCGACCCGCTGGACGGCTCGTCGAACATCGACGTCAACGTGGCGGTGGGGAGCATCTTTTCCGTCCTGCGCGCGCCCCGACCCGGGCAGAACCCGAGCGTGCAGGACTTTTTGCAGAGCGGCGCCGAGCAGGTCTGCGCCGGCTACGCGATCTACGGGCCGTCGACGATGCTGGTGCTGACGCTGGGCCGCGGCACCCACGCGTTCACGCTGGACCCGCTGCTGGGCGAGTGGGTGCTGAGCCACCCGAACCTGCGCGTGCCGGAGAAGACCTGCGAGTTCGCGATCAACGCGTCGAACAGCCGCTTCTGGGAGCCGGCCGTGAAGCGTTACGTGGACGAATGCCTGGCCGGCCAGCCGGGCCCGCGCGGCGCGGACTTCAACATGCGCTGGATCGCTTCGCTGGTGGCCGAGACGCACCGCATCCTGATGCGCGGCGGCGTCTTCATGTACCCGAAGGACACCAAGGACCCGGCGCGCGCCGGCCGTCTGCGCCTGCTGTACGAGGCCAACCCGATCTCGATGCTGATCGAGCAGGCCGGCGGCGGTGCCAGCACCGGCCGCACGCGGCTGATGGACGTGAAGCCCGAGACGCTGCACCAGCGCATCGGCTTCGTCTTCGGCTCGAAGAACGAGGTCGAGCGCATCGAGCGCTACCACCGCGAGGACATCGAGGAAGGCTATGAAGCCCCGCTGTTCGGCAAGCGCGGCCTGTTCTCGTCCGCCACCGCCTGAAGGAGCCCCGCCATGTCCATCAAGCATCCGATCGTGGCCATCACCGGTTCGTCCGGCGCCGGCACCACCTCCGTCACCCGCACCTTCGAGAACATCTTCCGCCGCGAGGAAGTGAACGCCGCCATCATCGAGGGCGACAGCTTCCATCGCTACGACCGCGTCGAGATGAAGACGGCGATGGCCGAAGCCGAGAAGAACGGCAAGCCGCACTTCAGCCATTTCGGCGACGACGCCAACCTGTTCGGCGATCTGGAGAACCTGTTCCGCAACTACGGCGAAACCGGCACCGGTCGCGCCCGCAAGTACCTGCACAACGCCGAGGAGGCCGAACCCTTCAAGCAGCAGCCCGGCACCTTCACGCCCTGGCAAGACCTGGCCCCCAGCGAGTTGCTGTTCTACGAGGGCCTGCACGGCGGCGTGAAGACCGACGCGGTGGACATCGCCCGCCACACGGACCTGCTGATCGGCGTGGTGCCGGTGATCAACCTCGAATGGATTCAGAAGATCCACCGCGATAAGGCCACGCGCGGCTACACGACCGAGGCGGTCACCGACGTGATCCTGCGCCGCATGCACGAGTACGTGGAATACATCTGCCCGCAGTTCACCCGCACGCACATCAACTTCCAGCGCGTACCGGTGGTGGACACCTCCGACCCCTTCATCGCCCGCACGATCCCGACGGCGGACGAGAGCCTGGTCGTGATCCGCTTCGCCAACCCGAAGGGCATCGACATGCCCTACCTGCTGAGCATGCTGCACGACTCGTTCATGTCGCGCGCCAACACGCTGGTGGTGCCCGGCGGCAAGATGGAGCTGGCGATGCAGCTGATCTTCACGCCGATGATCCTGCGGCTGATGGAGCGCAAGCGGAAGGCGGTGGCCCAATGAACGCCGTGCTGCGCACGCAATGCGCGAACGCGCTGAGGGCCCTGGCGATGGACGCCGTGCAGGCCGCCAACTCCGGCCACCCCGGCATGCCCATGGGCATGGCCGACATCGCCGAGACGCTGTGGCGCCATCACCTGAAGCACGACCCTGCCGATCCGCAGTGGATCGACCGCGACCGCTTCGTGCTCTCCAATGGCCACGGCTCGATGCTGCTGTATGCGCTGCTGCACCTGAGCGGCTACGAGCTGCCAATCGACGAGCTGAAGCGCTTCCGCCAACTGCACAGCAAGACGCCCGGCCACCCAGAGGTGGACGTGACGCCCGGCGTGGAGACGACGACCGGCCCGCTGGGCCAGGGCATCGCCAACGCGGTGGGCATGGCGCTGGCCGAGAAGCTGCTTGCGGCCGAGTTCAACCGGCCGGGCTTCGAGGTGGTGGACCACCGCACCTGGGTCTTCCTCGGCGATGGCTGCCTGATGGAAGGCCTCAGCCACGAGGCCTGTTCGCTGGCCGGCACCTGGGGCCTGAACAAGCTGGTGGCCTTCTGGGACGACAACGGCATCTCGATCGACGGCGAGGTGAAGGGATGGTTCGGCGACGACACGCCGGCGCGCTTCGAGGCCTATGGCTGGCGGGTGATCCGCGGTCTGAACGGCCATGACGTCGCCGCGCTCGATGCCGCCATCGCCGAGGCGAAGGCTTCGGCCGACAGGCCCGTGCTGGTCTGCTGCCGCACGAGGATCGGCCACGGGTCGCCGAATCGCGCCGGCACGGCCAAGGCACATGGCGAGGCATTGGGCCACGAGGAGATCGCGCTGACGCGGGCAGCGCTCGGCTGGACCGCCGCGCCGTTCGAGATCCCTGCCGACGTTGCCGCCGCGTGGTCCGCCCGTGCGCAGGGCGCGGAGCTGCATGCCGCATGGCAGGCGCGCCACGCCCGCTATGCCGAGGCTCACCCGCAGCTGGCCCGCGAGCTGCAGCGCCGCACGCAGCGACCGATGCCGCTGCTGCCGCGCACCGAGGCTGCGCTGACCGAGGCCATTGCCGACGCCGAAGCCAAGCGCGCCAGTGTCGCCACGCGAAAGGCCTCGCAGGACGTGTTGCAGCGCATCGGCCCGGCCACGCCTGAACTGCTGGGCGGCTCGGCCGACCTGACCGGCTCGAACCTGACGGACTGGAAGGGCCACGTGCCGCTGAAGGGGTGCGACGTGGGCAACCACGTCCACTACGGCGTGCGCGAGTTCGGCATGGCCGCGATCATGAACGGCGTCGCGCTGCACGGCGGCTTCAGGCCTTTCGGCGGCACCTTCCTGACCTTCTCCGACTACGCGCGCAACGCGGTGCGCATGTCAGCGCTGATGAAGCTGCCGGTGACCTATGTGTTCACGCACGACTCCATCGGCCTCGGCGAAGACGGACCGACGCACCAGCCGATCGAGCATGTGTCCAGCCTGCGGCTTATTCCCGGCGTGGACGTCTGGCGCCCGGCCGATGCGACCGAGACGGCCGTTGCCTGGCGCGAGGCGCTGCATCGCGGCGATGGGCCGAGCTGCCTCGCCTTGACCCGCCAGGCGTTGCCTCACGCCGGTGACGGTGGCCATCGCGTGGATGCGATCGCCCGCGGCGGCTACGTGCTGCGGCACGCGGCGGACGAGCGGCTGTGCCTGATTGCCAGCGGCTCCGAAGTGGGCCTCGCGCTTGCCGCCGCCGAGCTGCTGTCCGCGCAGGGCATCGCCGCGCGTGTCGTCTCGATGCCCTGCATGGATGCCTTCGAGCGGCAGGACGCGAGCTATCGCCGCGACGTGATCCCGCGCCGGCTGCCGCGCCTGGCCATCGAGGCGGGCAGCACCGGCCTGTGGTGGAAACACGTGGGCGAGGACGGCGCCGTGATCGGCCTGGACCGCTTCGGCGAATCGGCCCCGGCCGGAGAACTATTCAAGCTGTTCGGCTTCACCCCCAAGGCGGTGGCCGAACGCGCGCTTTCATTGCTACAGGAGACCTCGTCATGCCCATGATCTCGCTGCGCCGCATGCTCGACCACGCGGCCGAACACCGCTACGGCGTGCCCGCCTTCAACATCAACAACCTGGAGCAGATCCAGGCCATCATGCAGGCGGCCGACAAGGCCGATGCGCCGGTGATCCTGCAAGCCTCGGCCGGCGCCCGCAAGTACGCCGGCGAGCCCTTCCTGCGCAAGATGGTGGAGGCCGCGGTGGAGATGTACCCACGCATCCCCGTCGTGCTGCACCAGGACCACGGTGCCAGCCCGGCCGTGTGCATGCAGTCGATCCGTTCCGGTTTCACCAGCGTGATGATGGACGGCTCGCTGCGCGAGGACGCGAAGACGCCGGCCTCCTACGACTACAACGTGGACGTGACCCGCAAGGTGGTCGAAATGGCCCATGCGGTGGGTGTCTCGGTGGAGGGCGAACTGGGTTGCCTCGGCTCGCTGGAATCGGGCACGGCGGGCGAGGAGGACGGCGTTGGTGCCGAGGGCGTGCTGAGCCATGACCAGTTGCTTACCGACCCGGACGAGGCCGCCGACTTCGTGGCAAAGACCGGCGTCGATGCGCTGGCCATCGCGATCGGCACGAGCCACGGCGCCTACAAGTTCAGCCGCCAGCCGACGGGCGACATCCTGGCGATCTCACGCATCAAGGCGATCCATGAGCGGATTCCGAATACGCATCTGGTGATGCATGGCTCGTCCTCGGTGCCGCAGGAGTGGCTGGAGGTGATCCGTGCGAACGGCGGTGCGATCAAGGAGACCTATGGGGTGCCGGTAGCGGAGATCCAGGAGGGGATCCGGCATGGGGTGCGGAAGATCAACATCGATACGGACATTCGGCTGGCGATGACCGGGGCGATGCGAAGGGCGATGGCGAGGGATCCTGGGGAGTTTGATCCGAGGATGTTCTTCAAGGATGCGATGGGGGCGGCGCGGGAGCTGTGCGTGGAGCGGTTTGAGGCGTTTGGGTGTGCGGGGATGGGGTCGCGGATTTATTGAGGCTTTGTCTTTCGCCACGGTGCCGGGACTCGCCCCGGCGGGCGACTCACTTTCTTGGGCGCCCAAGAAAGTAAGCAAAGAAACCGCCCCTGCTGCGCCGCCCTCCCGTTGGTCGGGTTCCCTGCGATGCTCGAAGCCCGGGGCCGCGCCGAACTCACTTCGCTACGCTCCGTTCAAACATGCGGCGCGAAGCTAGTTGTTGATGCTCGCTGCGCTCGCGCCCCGGACTTCTGTGCTTCTCGGCGGTGCAGAAGGGGAACCCCCAACAGCCGAACAGCCAACAGCCGAATACCCGACCACTCGTCGCGCTTCGTGCATTCGGCTGTTCGGGCCCCTTGTGCAGCCGCCGAGAAGCGCAGCGGCTTGGGACCGTGAGCGAAGCGAACCTCGTGAACTGACTTCGCGCCGTCTGTCTGAGCGGAGCGTAGCGCAGCGAGTTTGGCGCGGGGCCCAAGTCGCGAGCATCGCAGGGCACCCGCAGCGCAGCGGAGGGCGGCGGAAGTAGGGTCGCCTTTCTTTGCTTACTTTCTTTGGCGAAGCAAAGAAAGTGAGTCGCCCGCCGGGGCGAGTCCCGGCACCGCTGCGAACAACAAGTCAACCCTCAAGGGAACACAACAACCTGCCGAATCGCCTCCCCCGCATGCAACCGATCAAACCCCTCATTGATCTCATCTAACGTCAGCCGCGCACTCATCAGCCGATCCACCGGCATGCAGCCTCCCCGGTACAGCGCCACATAGCGCGGCAGGTCGCGCGCGGGCACGCAGGTCCCGATGTAGCTGCCCTTGACGGTGCGTTCCTCGGCGACGAGATTGACGATAGGCAAAGCGAAAGCCGCATGCGGCGGCGGCAACCCCGCCGTCGTCGTGCTGCCACCGCGCCGAGTGATCTTGTAGGCCGTCTCGAAGGCCCGCACCGAGCCCGCGAACTCGAACACATGATCGAGACCGCCACCCGAAGCCGCACGAATCTTCTCCACGCACTCCGGATCGGCACCATCGAAGGCCATCGTCGCGCCCATCGACAAAGCCAGCTCCCGCTTCGAGGCCGACAAGTCAACGACAACGATTTCCCGCGCACCAGCCGCCCGCGCACCCAGCACCGCAGCCAAGCCCACGCCGCCAAGCCCGACGACAGCAACGCTCTGGCCCGCACGCAACTGCGCCGTGTTCACGACCGCGCCGACGCCGGTCAGCACCGCGCAACCGAACAGCGCCGCCTCATCGAAGGGCAGGGCTGGATCGATCTTCACCAGCGAGCGCCGCGACACCACCGCATGCTCAGCGAAGGCCGAGCAGCCGAGATGGTGGTTGACGGGCTTGCCGTCAGGCGAGGAGAGACGACGGGCACCTGAGAGCAGCGTGCCTGCGCCGTTCGCGGCCGCGCCGGGTTCGCACAGCGCGGGGCGGCCTTCGCTGCAGGGCAGGCAGTGGCCGCAGCTCGGCACGAACACCAGCGCGACGTGGTCGCCGACGGCCAGGTCCGTCACGCCCTCGCCGAGTTCGACGACCTCGCCGGCCGCTTCGTGGCCCAGCGCCATCGGCACCGGGCGGGGCCGGTCGCCGTTGATCACGGACAGGTCCGAGTGGCACAGGCCGGCGGCGCGGATGCGCACGAGCACCTCGTCGCGGCCGGGCGGTGCCAGCTCCAGCTCCTCGATCACCAGCGGCTTCGAGTCGGCATACGGGTGCGGCAGGCCGGTCTGGCGCAGCACGGCGGCTCGGGTCTTCATGTCTGTCGTTCTCCAGGGTTCTTGTTCCGGAGGACGATCCTAGCGGGGCGGCCCGCTCAGTGAATCAATGAATCAGTGATCGTGATGCAGGTGCTTTGCCTGCTTGGGCAGGCGCAGGCTGAACAGGAAGGCGATCACCATCATCGCGGTGACGTACCAGTAGAACGCCGACTCGTAGCCCGCGGACTTCAGCGACAGCGCCACGTACTCGGCCGAGCCGCCGAAGATGGCGTTGCCCACTGCGTAGGCCAGGCCCACGCCCAGCGCGCGCACTTCGGGCGGGAACATCTCGGCCTTCACGATGCCGCTGACCGAGGTGTAGAAGCTGACGATGGCCAGCGCCACGGTGATCAGCACGCCGGCTTCCACCGGGTCGGTCACGATGTGCAGCGCGCTCATGATCGGCACCACGCTCAGCGCGCCCAGCGCGCCGAACAGCAGCATGTTGTTGCGCCGGCCGATGCGGTCCGACAGGGCGCCGAACAGCGGCTGCATGATCATGTACAGGAACAGGCACACGGTCATCACGTTGCTGGCCGTCTTGATCGGCATGTGCGCGGTGTTGACCAGGTACTTCTGCATGTAGGTCGTGAAGGTGTAGAAGATCAGCGAGCCGCCGGCCGTGTAGCCGACCACCGTGATGAAGGCGGGCAGGTTGTGGCGGAACAGCATGGCCATCGTGCCGGCACCCTTGGCGGAGCGTGACGATTCGCTCTGCGTCTCATGCAGCGTGCGGCGCAGCAGCAGCGCGACGACGGCCGAGATGGCGCCGATGACGAAGGGAATGCGCCAGCCCCAGGCCTTCAGTTCGGCGTTGGAGAGCAAGGCTTCCAGGATCACGATCACCACCACGGCCAGCAACTGGCCGCCGATCAGCGTCACGTACTGGAACGAGGAGAAGAAGCCGCGCCGGCCGCGCAGCGCGACCTCGCTCATGTAGGTGGCCGTGGTGCCGTATTCGCCACCGACTGACAGGCCCTGGAACAGGCGGCAGATCAGCAGCAGCGCCGGCGCCAAGGCACCGATCTGCTCGTAGGTGGGCAGGAAGGCGATGACCAGCGAGCCGCCGCACATCATTGCCACCGAGATCAGCATCGAGGTCTTGCGGCCGACACGGTCGGCAATGCGACCGAACAGCCAGCCGCCGATCGGGCGCATGAGGAAGCCCGCGGCGAACACGCCGGCGGTGTTCAGCAGCTGCGCGGTCGGGTCCGACTTCGGAAAGAAGGCGGGCGCGAAGTACAGCGAGGTGAAGGCGTAGACGTAGAAGTCGAACCACTCGACCAGGTTGCCGGACGAGGCGGCCATGATCGCGAAGACGCGCTGGCGGGTCTCGGCGGCGGTGTAGGGCCGGGGCGTGGGTGCCGCGGCGTCCGCGGCATTCGATGAGGCGGAAAGGGTGCTCATGGTGTCTGTCTCCTGTCTCGCCAGTGTGGACAAAAACCGTCGCGCCGTCGTCCGTAGCTGGCGCTGCGAGGGCTGCGTAAGTCTACGCAGGGGTTGTCCCTGACTCCCTAGAGCTCGTGCTCGCGCAGGAAGCGGTCCAGCTCGTGGCTGTTCGCCAGGCCCAGCTTGGCGAAGGCGTGCGCGCGGTGCGTTTCCACCGTGCGCGGTTCGATCGGTGCCAGCACCTGCGCGATGCGCTTGTTGGGCAGGCCCTCGGCCACCAAGCGGGCCACCTGCATCTCGCGCGGCGTCAGCTTGTTCCAGAGCGCCTGTGCCGCCTGCCGCGCCTGCAGCCGCGCGCCCAGCTCGGCGGCGCGCGCGAGGGCCTTCTCGATCGCTTCCAGCAGCCGGGCGTCGGCGCAGGGCTTCTCCAGCCAGCCGAAGGCGCCGTTTTGCACGGCCTCGACCGCCATCGGGATATCGCCGTGGCCCGACAGGAACAGCACGACCAGCGGGCTGGCCCGCGCGCGCAGGACGTCGAACACCTGCAGGCCGCTCAGGCCGTCCAGCCGCAGGTCCAGCACGGCCACGCCGGGCTGGTCCAGCGCGGCGTCTTCCAGGAAGGCCTCGCTCGAGGCGAAGGCCTGCACCGCGTGGCCGCGCGACAGCAGCAGCAGGCCCAGCGAGCGGCGCACCGCCTCGTCGTCGTCGATCACGTAGAGGTTGCTGCGGGCGGTACTCATGAGGGGGCGCATTCCAGTTCGAGCGTGAAGACGGCGCCGCCGCCGGGCCGGTTGGCGAAGGACAGCGTGCCGCGATGGCTCTCCACGATCGTGCGGCAGATGTTGAGCCCCAGGCCCAGGCCGCCGCCCTTGGTCGTGAAGAAGGGCGTGAAGGCCTGGGCGGCGACCGCTTCGCTCATGCCGGGGCCGCGATCGGCGACGCGCAGCCGCACGCGTGAGCCCTCGCGCACGGCGTCGATCTCGACGACGCGGCGCTCGGCCGGCGTCGTGCCTTCATCCATCGCCTGCAGGCTGTTCAGCACCAGGTTCAGGATCACCTGCTCCAGCAGCACGCTGTCGCCGCGCACCGGCGGCAGGTCATCGGGCAGGCGCAGCTCGACTCTTGCCTGGCGGGCACGGATCTCGCCGCGCAGCAGCGCCAGTGCGCTCGCCACGCGCGGTGCAATGGCGCAATCCTCGGCGGCGGCGATGCTGCGCTGGCGCACGAAGCCGCGGATGCGCTTGACGATCTCGGCCGTGCGCTGCGCCTGCGTCATCGTCTCGTCCAGGCTCTGGTTCAGCAGCACGGTCTGGCCCTGTGCCGCGAAGGCCTTGGCCGCGCTGGCGAAGTTGCTGAGCGCCATCAGCGGCTGGTTCAGCTCGTGCGCCAGGGTCAACGCCATCTCGCCGAGGCTGGCCAGGCGCTGCGCGTGCCACAGCTGCTCGTCGCTCTCGCGCTGGCGCTGCTCGTCGCGCTTCTGCTGCGTGATGTCGACGACCGAGCTCATCCAGCCGGTGTGGCGCCCGTCGGCGTCGATCAGCCGGGCGGTGTAGATCATCGTCAGCACGTCGTGGCCGTCGCGATGGCGGATGCGCGACTCGAAGCCGGAGACGACCGATCGGCCGGCCATCATGGCCTCGTAGTCGCGCCAGTGCTTGTCGAGGTTGTCGGGGTGCCAGTAGGGGTAGGGCGGCAGGCTGCCCAGCAACTCGTCGGCGCCGTAGCCAGTCATCGCACAGAAGGCCGGGTTGACGTAGACGATGCGGCCTTCCAGGTCGCGGGCGCGCATGCCGACGAGCAGCGAATCCTCCATCGCCTTGCGGAAGGCATGGGCGTCGTCCAGCTCGCGCGTGCGCTCGCCGACGCGGACCTCCAACTGGCGCTGGATGTCGCGCTGCTCGGCGAAGCGGCGTTCGCGCAGGCGCCAGTACAGGCCGGCCAGCAGCAGCGCGACGGCGCTGAGCATGCCCAGCATCCAGGCGCGCCCGCGGGCCTGCGCCACCGGCGTGCGGTCGGCGGTGACGGTGAGCGTCCAGCCGAAGTCCGGCAGCGGCTGGTCCACGGCGAGGAAGCGGCGCGGCTGGCCGGCCAAGGTCGCGCGGATTTCGTAGCCCGGTTCGCCGGCACTGCGCGGTGTCGTCTTCCAGTCCATCGGCGCGAAGGCCTCGCGCTGGCCGTACTGCAGCTGGCGATGGACGCTGTCCAGCTCGGGGCCGCTCAGGGCCCGAGTGGCGCGGTAGGTCCAGTCGGGCACGGAGCCGAGGAAGACGATGCCGTGCGCATCGGTCAGCAGGATCGGGTCGCGCACGCTGGCCCAGGCCGCCTGGATCTCGCGCAGGCTGACCTTGACGACGGCGACGCCGATGATCTGCGCCTGCGCATCGCGCACCGGCGAGGACAGGAACAGTCCGGGCTCGCCGGTCGTCTGGCCGACGCCGTAGAAGCGCCCGTTGCGGCCGGCGAGCGCGTCGATGAAGTAGGGCCTGTTCGCGTAGGACTGGCCGAGGAAGCTGACGCGCTCGCGCCAATTGCTGGCGGCCAGCGTGATGCCGCGCGTGTCGATCAGGTAGAGCGCGTCGGAGCCGGCGCGGCGGTTCACGCCCTCGATGTAGTGGTTGGCGCGATCGATGGCCGTGGCGTCCTGCGGGTGGGCCAGCGCGGCGAGCACGTCCTGCTGGTGGCTGATCGTGTCGGGCAGGTAGTCGAAGCGATCGGCCGCGCCGCGCAGTCCCAGCGTGTGGATCTCGATCGTGCGGCGGATCTCGTCCACCTGCATGCCGGCCTCGCGGCGCGCGGACCATTCGGCCACGGTGGCGATCATGCCCACCGCCGCGGCGAGCACCAGCACGGTCAGCAGGGCGCGCAGCAGGCGCCGGCGTCGCCGGGACGGGTTCACTTCCGCATCAAGGTGCTCTTGCCGAACAGCGATTCGATCAGGTCCACCGCCAGCAGCGCCGTCTTGTTGCGCACGTCCAGCGCCGGGTTCAGCTCCATCACGTCCAGCGAGGCCATGCGGCCGGTGTCGGCGATCATCTCCATGCACAGCTGCGCCTCCCGATAGGTCGGGCCGCCGGGGATCGTCGTGCCGACGCCGGGAGCGATGTCCGGGTCGAGGAAGTCGACGTCGAAGCTGACGTGCAGGTGGGTGTTGGCGTCCAGCGTGGCCAGCGCCAGCTCCATTGCGTGGCGCATGCCCATCTCGTCGATGTAGCGCATGTCGAAGACTTCGAGGTCCTGCTCGTGGACGAAGCGCTTCTCGCCCTCGTCGACGCTGCGGATGCCGATCTGGCGGATCCACTTGGGATTGATCGCCGGCACCTGGCCGCCGATCTCCACCAGCTCCTTCGGGCCGAAGCCGCACAGGCAGGCCACCGGCATGCCGTGGATGTTGCCGCTGGGCGTGAGCTCGCTGGTGTTGAAGTCGGCATGCGCGTCCAGCCACAGGATGCGCAGCTTCTTGCCGGCTTCGCGGCAGTGGCGCGCCACGGCGCTGATCGAGCCCAGGCCCAGGCAATGATCACCGCCGAGCAGGATCGGCAGGCGGCCATCGCGCAGCTCGGTGTAGACGGCCTCGTGGACGGCTTGGTTCCAGGCGACGACCTCGGCCAGATGCCGGTAGCCGTCGACCGGCGGTTGCCAGGGGTTGGACGGGCCGGCGAGGTTGCCGCGGTCCTGCACCTCGCAGCCGCGGGCGCGTAGCGCCTCGCCGATGCCGGCCACGCGCATCGCCTCGGGGCCCATGCTGGCGCCGCGGGCGCCGGCGCCGATGTCGGTGGGGGCGCCGATCAGGGAGATGGAGCGGAGGAGGGTCATGGTGTTCGTTCCTTGTGGGTTCGGTGCCGGTTCCTGGGCGCTCAGGCGGTGGCCTTGCCCAGGTCGTACTCCGATTCCAGCACATCCCATGCCTCCTCGGCCGTCTCGACGAAGCGGATCAGCTTCTCGTCGCCGGGCGAGATCATGCCGGTCTCCAGCAGCAGGTCGAAGTCGATCAGGCGGGTCCAGAACTCGCGGCCGAACAGCAGTATCGGGCGGCGGCGGCTCTTGCCGGTCTGGATCAGGGTCATCGCCTCGAACAGCTCGTCCAGCGTGCCGAAGCCGCCGGGGAAGGCCACCAGCGCCACCGCACGCATCAGGAAGTGCATCTTGCGCAGCGCGAAGTAGTGGAAGCGGAAGCACAGCTCCGGCGTGATGTACGGGTTCGGGTGCTGCTCGTGCGGCAGCACGATGTTCAGCCCGATGCTCTTGCCGCCCGCCTCGAAGGCGCCGCGGTTGCCGGCCTCCATGATGCCGGGGCCGCCGCCGGTGACCACGTAGATCGGCTTGGCGCGTTCGCTGCAGACCCGGGTGACGATGCTGGCGAAGCGGCGCGCCTCCTCGTAGAAGTGGCTCATCTTCAGCTGCGTCTCGGCGCGCTTGATGGCTGCCGAGTCGCCGGCCGCGCGGGCGCTGTCCAGCAGGTTCTGCGCGCCGTCGCGCGAAGGGATGCGGGCGCTGCCGAACATCACGATCGTCGACTCGATTCCCTGCTCCTGCTGCATCAGCTCGGGCTTCAGCAGCTCCAGCTGCATGCGCACCGGGCGCAGTTCCTCGCGCAGCAGGAACTCGTTGTCGGCGAAGGCCAGCTGGTAGGCGCTGCCGGGGCCGTCGTAGTTCGGGTGGGGGACCTGGGCCTTGACCTCTTCGTGTGCCGACGGGAAGTTCCGTGCGGTCAGTTCCTTCTTCTTACTCATCGATCCTCGTTCCTGAACAAACGCTGCACTGCGGATCGCGCTGCACCGCGATCTCGCTCCATTCCATGCGCCGGGCGTCCAGCATCTGCAGCCGGCCCGCCAGGCTCTCGCCCACGCCCGCCAGCAGCTTCAGCGCCTCGGCCGCCTGCATGCTGCCGATGATGCCCACCAGCGGCGCGAAGACGCCCATTGTCGAACAGGCCACGTCCTCGTAAGCCGCGTCGGGCGGGAACAGGCAGGCGTAGCAGGGCGCGCCGGGGCGGCGGCTGTCGTAGACGCTGATCTGGCCGTCGAAGCGGATCGCGGCGCCGCTGACCAGCGGGATGCGGTGTCGCACGCAGGCGGCGTTGACGAGCTGGCGGGTGGCGAAGTTGTCGCTGCAGTCGATGACGACGTCGACGCCGTCGAGTTCACTATCCAGCCATGCGGCATCGGCGCGGCGCTTCAGCGCGACGAGTTGCACCTCGGGGTTGATCGCCCGCACGCCGGCCGCGGCCGATTCGACCTTCGGCTGCCCGATGCGCTCCTGCGCGTGCGCGATCTGGCGCTGCAGGTTGGTCAAGTCCACCTCGTCGTCGTCCACCAGCGTGATCCGCCCGACGCCGGCCGTGCCCAGGTACAGCGCCACCGGCGAGCCCAGGCCGCCCGCGCCGATCACCAGCGCGTGGGCATCGAGCAGCTTCTGCTGCCCGTCGATGCCGATCTCATCCAGCAGGATGTGCCGCGAGTAGCGCAGCAATTGCTCATCGTTCATGGGCGGGCATCGTAGAAGTAAAACGGCCCGCGCGTGGCGGGCCGTTCTCTAAAGCTCATGCCGTGGCGGCATGGCTTTATTCGGCTTTGACTTCGGCCTTGCGTTCGACGGCCGTCTTGGAGACCAGCACCGGCTTGCCCTTCAGCTGGTTGATCGCCTGGGCCAGCGGGAAGTCCTCGGCGGAGCCGAACTCGGGCAGCGGCTTCGGCGCTTCCTTGGTCTTGGCGTACTCGTCCTCGAGCTTCTTGCGCTCTTCCTCGCGCTGCTTCTCGCGGGCGTCGTCCTTAAGCTCGGGGCCGTTGACCAGATGCTTCTCCAGGTCGGCCTCGCGGGTGCGCAGCGCGGCGAAGACATTGCCCTCGGCGGTTTCGTCGACCATCACGTCAGGCACGATGCCCTTGGCCTGAATCGAGCGGCCGCTCGGCGTGTAGTAGCGGGCCGTCGTGATCTTCAGCGCGGTATCGGCGCTCAACTGACGCACGGTCTGGACCGAGCCCTTGCCGAAGGTCTGGGCGCCCATGACGGTGGCGCGGTGCTGGTCCTGCAGCGCGCCGGCGACGATCTCGCTGGCCGAGGCGGAACCTTCGTTCACCAGCACGATCATCGGCACGTTCTTCAGCGCGGCGGGCAGGCGGCGCAACGGATCGGCGCCGCGGCGGGCGTAGAACTCCGGATTGGCCTTGAAGGTGGCCTTCGATTCGGCGATCTGGCCGTTGGTGCTGACGACGTCGGCGTCCTTCGGCAGGAAGGCCGAGGACACGGCGACGGCGCCTTCCAGCAAGCCGCCCGGATCGTTGCGCAGGTCAAGCACCAGGCCCTTCAGGTTCGGGTCCTGCTTGTACAGGTCTTCCAGCTTCTTGGCGAAGTCCTCGACCGTCTGGTCCTGGAACTGCGTGACGCGCACCCAGGCATAGCCCGGTTCGATCATCTTGGCGCGCACGCTCTGGACTTTGATCTCCTCGCGGGTGATCGTGATTGGGAAGCTGCGGTTCTCGCTCTTGCGGTAGATCGTCAGCGCCACCTTGGTGTTCGGCTCGCCGCGCATCTTCTTGACGGCCTGGTCCAGGCCCAGGCCCTTGACGTAGACGTCGTCGATCTTGGAGATCAGGTCACCGCTCTTCAGGCCAGCGCGGAAGGCGGGCGAGCCTTCGATCGGGGAGACGATCTTGACCAGGCCATCTTCCATGCCGATCTCGATGCCGACGCCGACGAAGCGGCCGGTCGTGCCTTCACGGAATTCCTTGAAGCTCTTCTTGTCGAAGAACTGCGAATGCGGATCGAGCCCGGACACCATGCCGGAGATCGCATCGTTGATCAGCTTCTTCTCGTCGACGGGCTCGACGTAATCGGACTTGATCATGCCGAACACGGCGGCCAACTGCTGGAGCTCTTCCAGCGGCAGCGGCGACAGGCTGCTGCGGGCGGTTGCCGTGAACTGCATCGTGGCCATTGCTCCGGCCAAGGCACCCAGGGAAATCCAGCCAGCGACTTTAAGTTTGGCACCCATGATGCGAGTCATTCCTTCGGTGAGAGGTACAGCGGATTCTGCGACCGGTGGGTACGCGGATTGCCCTGGCGGCGCGGGCCGGGTACACGCATCTGTCACGTCTTCAGTATATGCCCGGTGCTCATTTGGGAAGCAGGGGGACGAACCCATTTGGCCCACCAATTCACGGGTTTCAAGAGCATCGGCGGGGATTGGTCAGAGGCTTTACCGTCGCTTAACTGCCGCGTACCAACCAGCAGGATGCGGAAAGTCATGGCGTGCCGGGCAACGGCCTAGCGGCGGAATTCGACGGAGCCTGGGAAGCGCTTGGGAGGAGTTTGGTCCGGCCAGTAGGAATCGAACCTACATCTGACCCTTAGGAGGGGTCCGTTCTATCCATTGAACTATGGCCAGGACAGCCCTGGGGGACAGGGCGGCGCATTGTATTGGGATTTGGTTCAGGCCTATTTCGAGCCTACTCCCACTTCCACTGCCAGATGAGGTCGAGCGCGTTGTCCTCGCCCGTCTGCGCCCGCAGCGTGAAGCGCTGGGCGATGCGGTAGATCAGTTGCCAGCTGCCGGTGGTGGCGTTCAGTCCGCGTTCGTAGCCCACGTACCAGCGCCGCGACAGCTGCTTGCCCAGGCGCACGATCGTGCCCTGGGTGTTGTCCTCGCCTTGGGCCAGCGAGAGTTCGTCCAGGCCGAGGTTCTTGATCAGCTTGCCGGAGGTGCTCTCGCCTTCGCCGCTGAGCAGGGCCAGGGCGGCGCGCTGCAGCAGGGCGGTGTCGGTGCGGCCGAGGGTGTCCGGCGCGCGGCCCAGCAGCAGCCAGGAGAGCTTGTCGGTGTCGCCCATGTCGGGGTCGGAGAACAGCTTCACGCGCGGGCTCAGCGCCGTGCCGGTGACGGCGACGCCGACGCGGATGTCCACGTCTGGCCGCACCGCGAGCACGTCCAGCCGCGGGTTGTCGTAGGGGCCGCTGAAGGTGATGTCGCCGCGCTCGACTTCCAATTTTTGGCCATAGGCGGCATAGGTGCCGCCTTCGGTGCTGACCGTGCCCACCAGCTGGGGCGAGCCTTCGTCGACCTGCGTCAGCTTCAGCTCGCCGCGCAGGCGGCTGTCCAGGCCGTGGCCGCGCACTTTCAGGTCGGATCCCAGGTTCAGCGTGACGTTCACCTGCACCTTGCGCTCGCTCGGTGGCTTGACGGCGGCCTTGGCTGTAGCGTCGAGCGCTGCCTGGTCGGCGCGCACCACGATCACGTCGTCGTCCAGGCTCGGCGCGTTGCCGCGGGTCAGGTCGAACAGGCCCTCGTCGACGGTGAAGCGGCCGTCCAGCTTCAGCAGCTTCGGGGCCAGGTCCAGCTCGGCCTTGCCGCTGGCCGACAGGCGCCGATCGACGCGGCGCAGCAGCACGAAGTGGTCGGCCGTCAGCGCCAGCCGCGCAGTAGCTTGTTCGCCGAGCTTGGCTTCGCCCTGGGCGCTGATCGTGCCCTTGCCGGCCCGGGCACTGAGCGTTTCCAGCCGCGCGGTCTCGCCGTTGAGGCTCAGCGCGAACGCGCCATCGCTGACATCGACGCCCAGCAGCGGGTTGCGCACCGACAGCTGTTCGCCCTTGGCCTGGCCCAGCAGTTCCGGCCCGCCCAGCGTGCCGCCGATCTGCATGCCCGCCGACAGGCTGCCGCCGAGCCGCCAGCCGGCCGGCACCCAGGCACCCCAGGTGCCGAGGCGCGCGACATTGGCCTGCAGCACGCCGTCGATGCGCGACTTCGGCCCTGGCCACGGCGCGCCGGGCTCGGTGTGGACGGAAACCGCGCCGGCCAGCGAGCCCATCTGCGTGCCCGCGAAGGCCTCGGTGAACTGCCACAGCGTGTCGCGTGCGACGAGGCCGATGCGCAGATCGGTCAGGCCCAGCGCCTGCGGGCCGCGTTCGTCGGTGACGGCCAGGTCGCCCTGCGTGCGCTCCAGCACCGCATCGATCTGCAGCTGCGGCAAGGTTCGGACGCTGGCGTGGCCGGCCACCATCAGCGGCCCGCCCCAGCCGAAATCGGGCTGCGCACGGGCCAGCAGCGGCGCCACTTCGAGCGGCGCGAGCTGAAGCTCGGCGCGGATGTCGGCGCGCTCGCCCTGGCGCAGCGGTGCCTGCCAGCGCAGCTCGGTCCAGCGCAGCTGCGCGCCGCCGACTTCGAGCTGTCCGGGCGCCAGCGAGGCGGAACCGGGGGCCAAGCCGGCGCCGAGCTGCAGGTCGACGTCGAGCCCGGTCGCGCGCAGGAAGGGTGCCGGCGTCTTGGCGGGCTTCGGCAGCGACGGATCCGCCTTGGGCTTGACCTCGATCTGGCCGATGCGCGCCTTCCAACCGAGCGCGCTGTCGTCCTGCAGCGCCAGCAGCGGCGAGTTGGACAGCGTGCCGCTGAGCGCCAGCGCCACCTCGGCGGCCGGGCCGCGCGCCGGCTGCACCTGGGCGGCGAGCTTGAGCTGATGCGCGGCCCAGGTGCCCTGCACGTCCAGGCTCGCCTGCGGCAGCGTCTGGCCGGCGGCGCCGAGCTTTTCGAGCTGCGCGTTCAGCGCGACCGGGCTGTCGGCTTTGGTGCCGATGGCCCAGCGCAGCTTGCCTTCCTGCAGCGTCGTCGGCGGCTGCGTGCCGTCGACTGCTTTCAGCGCATGCAGGTTCAGCAGGCCGTCGCCGCTGAGCTGCCAGCGGTGGTCCTTGCCTCGCTGGAATTCGATGCCGGCCTTGCCGTCAGCGGCGCCCGAGAGCTGCAGCGTACCGAGCAGCGGCGCCAGGGCCGCAAGCCGGGGCGCCTGCAGCTCGATCTGGCTGCTGGCGGCGATCACGCCGGGGCCGCCTTCGGGCAGGCGGCTGATCGCGACCAACCGGTTGTCGGCCGCGTCGAGCTGCGTGCTCAGCGTGGCATCGCTGCCGGCGGCGTGCACGTACTCGATCTTGCCGCTCAGCGGCAGGCCCATCAACTGGCTCGGCTGCAGCTCCAGCTTCGCGCTGCCGCGCGGCAGCAGCGGCCGCGTGCCGTCCTGCTGCAGGCTCAAGGTGCCGCTGGCGCTGAGCGCCGTGGTGTTGCGCTGCCAGGCCGAGCCCGGCGTGCCGGTCCAGAACAGGCGGGGGTCGAAGTCCTGCAGCTCGGTCTTGGCCTCGGCGCGCCAGCCGGTCTTCTCGTCCTCGCTGGCCTCGCCGCTGAGCGACAGCCTCGCGCGGCCCGATTCGATCTTCGCCTGGCTCAGCTTCAGATGGCGGCCTTCGAGGCTGGCCTGGACGTCGATGGACAAGGGCGTCGCCGCGGCCTTGCTGCCGAGCTTGCCGGCTGGCACCTCGCCATTCAGCTTGGCCGTCAGCGTCAGCGGCGAGTTGGCGAGGTCCAGTGCGCCGTCGACGTCCAGCCGGCCGGACAGGCGCAGCGGCGTCGCGCGGGCGTCCAAGGTCTCGGGGCGCAACTGGTCGAGCCGCAGGTTCAGCGCCCAGTGCTGGTCCGGCTGCAACTGGCCGGCGCCGCTGAGGCTGCCGCCCGGCGCGGCGGCGCTGCCGAGCAGGGCTTCCAGCGCGTCGAGCCGCAGGCTTTGCGGCTGGTCCGGCCGGGCCTGCAGGGCCAGCTTGATCCGTTGCACCGGCAGGCGCTGCTGGTCCCAGCGGCCGGCGGCGGCATTGCTCAACTGCAGCTGCAGCGTTGCGGGCTCACTCCAGCCCTTGGACTGCAGCTGCGCCGTGCCGCTCAAGGCGGTGCGCGGGAGGTCCTTCAGCAGCGCGGACAGGTCCAGCGCGTCGGCGCGGGCATCGAGCGCGGCCAGCGGCCAGGGCGAGAACGGTTCGAGCCGGGCGCTGGCCTGCAGGTGCTGGCTGGCGGCCTGCAGCAATGCATCGGCGTTGAGGCTGGCGAGCGGGCCGGCCAGCTTGAGGCCGCCGCGCCAGTCGGGCAGCGACGGGTCGGCGGCACCAGGCTGCAGGTTCAGCTCGGCCGCCAGGTCCAGCTTGCCGGTGGTGTTGATGCGCGCCTGGCCGGCCAGGCGCAACTGCTCCCACTGCAGCGCATCGACGCGCACGCGGTGCTGGGCGCCGCCATCGGCGCTGAGGTCCAGGCTGCCGCGCAAGCCGGTCAGCGGGCGGCCCGGCAGCATGCTCAGGCTGAGCCGGTCGAGCTCCAGCGCGTCGACCTTCAGGCCCAGCGGCAGCGGCAGATCCGTCGGCGCCTTCAGCGGCTCGGTGTTCGTCGACGGTGCCAGCGCCACGTCGACGGCATCGGCATGGAGCCGCGCGATGTGCAACTCGCCCCACAGACGCGAGGACTCGGACCAGGCGATCGACAGGCCCTGCCACTGCAGGCCGTCGATCGTGATGCGGTCCTTGCCGCCGCCGGGCAGGTTCACCACCACGCGGCGGGCCGCGAAATCACCCAGCAGCGCGCCGCGCGGCTGCTCGACCTGCAGCAGCGGTACCTGCTTCAGCAGCCAGGCGGTGCCGGCCTCCTGCTTCAACAGCCAGGCGCTGCCGATGACCAGCACCGCCAGCGCGGTGAAGGGCAGGACCGTCAAGGCCAGCGCGAGGCGCCAGCGGCGGCGCCGCATGGGTGGCGAGGGCGGCGGAGGCTGTTCGGTTTGTTCCGCCGTCATAGCGCCACGCCCACGGAAAAATGCAGCCGCCAGCGCTGCGCCTCGACGCCGCGCGCAATGTCGATCCGCAGCGGCCCGACCGGGCTGCGCCAGTGCACGCCGAAGCCGTAGCCCCAGACCGGCTTGTAGTGGCCCCAGTCGGGCGCGGCATTGCCGCCGTCGACGAAGAGCACGCCCCACAGGTCCGGCATGCTCTGGATGATCGGATGCGCCACCTCCAGGCTGCCGGTGCCGACGACCCGGCCGCCGACGACCACACCGTTCACCTCGGGCCCCAGCGTCTGGTAGGCATAGCCGCGCACCGAATCGTCGCCTCCGGCCTTGAACAGCAGCTTCTCCGGGATGCCGACCGAGTTGGCGGCCAGCACCTGGCCGAACTCGATCCGCGCGTCGCCGAACCAGCCCTTGCCGAGGCGCTTGTAGCCGTAGCCCTTGAAGTACACCTTGCCGAAGAAGCCGCTGCTGCCGATGCTGTTCTCGGCGCGCCCGGCGCCGACCAGCAACTGCCCGCTCCAGCCCTGCGTGGGCAGCAGCAGGTTGTCGAGCCGGCGACGCGTCCACTGCGTGTTCATCGAATAGGCGCTGCCGGTCACGGTGATCGGGTTGCCGTCGGAGTCGGCCTGGCGCTCGCGCGAGCGCAGCATCTCGGCATAGACCAGCCGGTCGTCGTCGCGGGTTTCGCGCAAGCGGCCGAGGCGGGCGCTGAGGTTGGTGATGTCCTGGCCGCCGGTCTGGTCCTTCTCGACCTGCAGCGAGGCGAGGTTGCGCGACATGTCCGTCTGCGGATGCGAGCTGATCTCCAGGTCGGCCGACTGCAGGTCGCGGTTGAGAGCCAGCTTGGAGCTGGCGCGCACCGGCAGGCCGAAGGGCACGCGGTTCAGATATTCCAGCGTGACGCCCTGGCCGCTGTTGGCGTCGTAGCCGATACCGGTCGTCGCCTGCTGGCGCGCCGCCTCGCGCACGCGCACGATCACCGGCGTGCCGGCGGCTGCCTCGGGCTTGCCGGGCTCGGGCTGGATGTCCACGGCGACGGTGTCGAACAGCTGCGTCTTCACCAAGCGTTCCTGGAACTCCTGCAGCACCTTCTCGCTGTAGGGCGTGCCGGGCGTGAAGCCGGCCAGGCGGCGCACGCTCTGCTCGTCGTGGTACTTCAGGCCTTCGATCTTCAGCTCGCCCAGGTGGTACAGCGGGCCGCTGTCCAGACTCAGCGAGAGTTCGACGGCATTGGCCTGCGCCTCGACTCGCGCCTGCGTGCTCTGCAGCTCGGCCAGCGGGTAGCCGGCGGCGCGCACCTGCACCAGCAGCGCCGTCTTGGCCGAAGACCAGCTCGACTGGCTGAAGGTATGGCCGACGTCCAGGTCCCAGCCGCGGCGCAGCGCGCGCTGCAGCTTCTGCTGGTCCGCATCGGGCACGCCGTCGTGCCCGGCCAGCTCGCCGCGGATGTCCAGCTTCAGCTCGCTGACGCGGGCCTGCGGGCCGGGCTCCACCTTGACGACGATGCGCTCCGGCGCGCCGGCGGTAGCCGGGCTGCGGCTCAGCTCCACGTGGGCGTTGAAGAAGCCCTCGGTCTCCAGCAGCGCGCGGGCCTGGGCCGGCGTGGTGCTGCAGAGCCGGTCCAGCTCGACCTGGCTCAGGCGCTCGTCCTGCTCGGTGCGCTGGAAGCGGGCCAGGTCCAGGTGCTCCTGCAGCAGCTTGCGCAGGTTGGAGGGGGCGTCGACCTCCAGCTGGTAGTTCGCCACCGGCCGCGGCGCCGAGGCGGCGGCCTCGACCGGGCCGACGGCCTTCTCGGCCGTCTTGTCGTCCTGCCTGTTGCCGTCACCATTGCCGCCGAAGTAGCTCGTCACGCTGGCGCAGCCACTGAGCGCCAGCGCTGCGAGCAGCGCGGGAAGAATGCGTCCGACCGTCATTTACTCAGCAGGCGCATTGCCCCTTCCAGGCCGGTGAGCGACAGCGGGAACATCCGCTGCTGCATCAACTGCTGGATGATCGCGATGCTCTGCCGGTACTGCCAGACGCCAGGCGGCTCGGGATTGATCCACGCGTACTTCGGGAAGGCGTGGGTGAGGCGCTGCAGCCATTCGGCGCCGGCTTCGTCGTTGTTGTATTCGACGCTGCCACCGGGCTGCAGGATCTCGTAGGGGCTCATCGTCGCGTCGCCCACGAAGATCAGCTTGTAATCCTTGTTGTACTTGCGGATCACGTCCCAGGTGGCGTGCTTCTCGGCGAAGCGGCGGCGGTTGTTCTTCCAGACGTAGTCGTAGACGCAGTTGTGGAAGTAGTAGAACTCAAGGTGCTTGAACTCGCTCTTGGTGGCGGAGAACAGCTCCTCGACGCGGTGGATGTGCTCGTCCATCGTGCCGCCCACGTCCATCAGCAGCAGCACCTTCACCTTGTTGTGCCGCTCTGGGATCATGCGGATGTCCAGCATGCCTGCGTTGGCCGCCGTCTTGTGGATGGTGTCGTCCAGGTCGAGTTCGAGGTCCGAGCCCTCGCGGGCGAAGCGGCGCAGGCGGCGCAGCGCCACCTTGATGTTGCGGGTGCCCAGCTCAAGGTTGTCGTCGTAGTCCTTGTAGGCGCGCTGCTCCCACACCTTGACGGCGCTCTTGTTGCCGCCCTTGCCACCGATGCGGATGCCCTGCGGGTTGTAGCCCGAGTTGCCGAAGGGGCTGGTGCCGCCGGTGCCGATCCACTTGCTGCCGCCCTCGTGCTTTTCCTTCTGCTCCTCGAAGCGCTTCTTCAAGGTCTCCATCAGCTCGTCCCAGCCCATCTTCTCGATGGCGGCCTTTTGCTCGGGCGTGAGCTCCAGCTCCAGCGTCTTCTTCAGCCATTCGAGCGGGACGTCCTGCGTGAAGTCGGTCAGCATCTCCACGCCCTTGAAGTAGGCGGAGAAAGCGCGGTCGAACTTGTCGTAGTGGGCCTCGTCCTTGACCAGCGTGGCGCGCGAGAGGAAATAGAAGTCCTCGACGCTCGGCACCGAGTCTTCGCTGCCGATCACTCCTGCCTGCAGCCCTTCCAGCAAGGTCAGGAACTCCTTGACGGAGACCGGCAGCTTGGCCGCGCGCAAGGTGTAGAAAAACTGGATCAGCATGGACGACGATGCCTCGGACGACGGGACGCTGTCGATTATCCATAGGCAGGCCTGTGCGGCCTGCAAGCGTTTGCAAGCTGGGCTGAGGTTTGTCTGAGGTCCCACGCCCTCGAAGAAGGACTAGCATCGCGCCAGCATGAATTTGCCGCCGCCGATGACATCCGCTCCCGACACCGCCTTCGCGCCGTTGTACGACACCCTGAGCCAGCAAGCGGACGGCCCCTGGCGCGCCGCCTTCAACGGCATGACGCTGGACACGCACTTCCAGCCGATCTACAGCTTCCCGCACCGCCGCACGATCGGCCACGAGGCGCTGCTGCGCATCACCGACGCCGAGGGCCGCGCCGTGCCGCCGCTGCATTTCTTCGCCGGCCTGCAGGGCTTCGACCAGCAGTTGATGGGCGACCGGCTGGCCCGCTTGCTGCACCTGCACAACTTCGTACGCCAGCAGGATCCCGACGGCTGGCTCTTCGTCAACATCCACCCCGCCGTGTTCGTGCACTGCGCGCGCGAGCCCGAGTTGCTGCAGCTCTGGTCGGGTGTGATCGAGCGGCTCGGCGTGCCGTCGCGGCGCATGGTCTTCGAGGTGACCGAAGACGTGATGGCGCTGGACGCCGACTTCGAGGCCGCCGTGGCCAGCGCGCGCACCACCGGCTGCCTGCTGGCGCTGGACGATTTCGGCGCCGGCCATTCCAACTTCGACCGCGTCTGGCGCGTCCAGCCCGAGATCGTCAAGCTCGACCGCAGCCTGCTGCGCCGCGCCGTCGCCTCGCCGCGGATCGCCCGGGTGATGACGCAGATGGTCTCGCTGCTGCACGAGTGCGGCGCGCTGGTGCTGCTGGAGGGCGTGGAGACGCGCGACGAGGGCCTGCTGGCGTTGGACGCCGACGTCGACCTGGTGCAGGGCTTCGCCTTCGGCCGGCCGGCGCCAGGGCTGATCGGCGCCGACCAGGTCTCGTCCGAGATGGAGGAGGTCTGGGCACGGCTGGGCGAACGCCACGCCGAGGATCGCGTCGCCCACACGCAGCGGATGACGCCCTATAGCGTCGCCCTGAAGAAGGCGCTGCCCGCGTTGCGCCAGGGCCAGCCGCTGCACCAGGCCTGCGCCGCGCTGCTGGCGCTGCCCGGCGTGCAGCTGTGCTACCTGCTGGACGAGCAGGGCGCCGACACCTGCCCGCCGGTGGCCCCGGCCCGCCCTCAACTGAGCCAGCGCGACCTGCGCTTCGAGCCGCTCGAGCACGCCGGCACTGCCCGCTGGGCCCGCCGGCCGTATTTCCGCCGCGCCGTGGCCGAACTGGGCCAGATCCAGGTGACCCGCCCCTACCTGAGCCTCAAGGGCGCCCGCATGTGCGTCACCATGTCGACCGCCTTCTGGTCGCAGGCCAAGATGCAGGTGATCTGCGTGGACCTGGACGGGGCGGTGGAGGAAGAGTGAGCTATTCCGCCGCGGCCGCCGCCGCAGCTGTGGCCGCGGCGCGGTAGGCCTTCGGCGACTGTCCCGTCACCCGCTTGAAGGCAGTGCTGAAGGCGCTCTCCGATCCATAGCCCAGCGCCTGGGCGATCACGGCCACCGGCTTGTTCTCTTCCCGAAGGCTGCGGCCGGCCAGCCGCATGCGCCATTCGGCGAGGTAGCTCAGCGGCGCGACGCCGGCGCTCGCCTTGAAGCGCTGCGCAAAGGTCGTGCGGGACATCGCGCAGGCTTCGGCCAGCTCTTCGAGGTGCCAGGGGCGCGCCGGGTCGCCGTGCATCAGCCGCAGCGCGGGCGCGAGGCGCGGATCGCTCAGCGCGCGCAGCCAGCCGGTCATCGGGCTCGCGGTCTGCAGGTGGGCCCGCAGGATTTGGATGAAGAGCAATTGCGCGAGCTGTGCCGAGGCGAGCTGCGTGCCGGGCAGCTCGTTGGCGCGCTCGTTCACCAGTTGCTCCAGCAGCCAGCGAAAGCTCGCCGCCTGCGGCGAGGCGGCCGGCACATGGATCCAGGGCGGCAGCACGTCCGACAGCAACTGGCCGCTGGCCTGGTCGAGCAGCACATGGCCGCCGATGTGGGCGAAGTCCTCGCCCTCGCCGATGCCGCCCTCCGGGCTGCGACCGCCGGAGAACACGGCCATTGCGTCCAGCGCTTCGACGCCAGGCTCGCTGGACAGCACGAAGGAGCGCTTCGCCGTCAGCAGGCCGACGTCGCCGGTGTCGAAGCGGACCGGCTCCGGCTCGCCGTCGATGGCGACCCAGCACGATCCCTTCACCACGGCGAAGAACTTGATCTTCTCGGGCACAGGGAATCGCAGGGCCCAGCGGCCGCCGGCAGTGAAGCCGCCCGTCACCAGCGATTCGGCGTGGGTGAGCCGGAGGATGTCGGAAAAAGGGTCTGCGCTCATATTCGAACTATCGCGCAAGTAACTCGCACTTTGGCGCATTAACAATCCGGATTGCGGGTTTTAAGCTGAGCGCCATGAACTCAACACACGACACCCAAGTCCTTGTCACCGGTGGCACCGGCTTCATCGCGCAGCACTGCATCCTGCTGCTGTTGAAGAACGGGTACCGCGTGCGCACCACCGTCCGATCACTGGCCCGGGAGCCCGAAGTCCGCCAGCACCTGCGCGAGGGCGGCGCCGAACCCGGAGACCGCCTCGGCTTCGTCGTCGCCGACCTCGGTTCGGACGCGGGCTGGGCCGAGGCCGCCGCCGGTTGCGCCTACGTCATGCACGGCGCCTCGCCGACGCCGTCCGGCGCGCAGACCAGCGAGGAGGACTGGGTCCGGCCCGCGGTCGACGGTAATCTGCGGGTGCTGCGCGCAGCGCGCGAGGCGGGTGTCAAGCGCGTCGTGCTGACCTCGGCCTTCGGCGCGATCTGCGCGGGCCATGGCCCGATGAAGAGGCCGTTCAACGACGACGACTGGAGCGATCTGACCAATCCGAACGTCTGGCCCTATCAAAAGTCCAAGACCCTGTCGGAGCAGGCGGCCTGGGACTTCATCGCTCGCGAGGGCGGGGGGATGGAGCTCTCCGCCGTCAATCCGGTTGCAGTGCTGGGCCCGGTGCTCGGGGCCGACTACTCGCACTCGATCCGGCTGATCAAGAACATGCTGGCGGGCCAGCCCGGCATGCCCAAGATCAATTCGGGTTTCGTGGACGTCCGCGACGTGGCGGACCTGCACCTGCGCGCGATGACGCACGAGGCGGCCGCCGGCGAACGCTTCCTGGCCATCGCGGGTGAGAGCATGTGGATGGCCGAGGTGGCCCGGGTGCTGAAGGCCCGCATGGGGGGCATCGCCGACAAGGTGTCGACGAGGGTGCTGCCCAACACGATCGTGCGCCTGGGCGCCCTGAAGGATCCGGCCCTGCGTGGCGCCGTGCCACTGCTGGGCCTGAACCTCAATGCCACCAGCGCGAAGGCGATCCGCCTGCTGGGTTGGGCTCCGCGCTCGGCGGAGGAGGCGATCGTCGCGACGGCGGAGAGCCTGGACCGCCTGGGATTGCTGGCGTAGTCCGGAAGGACGACGCTCGTTCGAGCCCGCCTCCTACCTGCCCGGGCGGGCCGCGGCGTCAGAGTCGAGACATGGCAATCGACCACCCGGGTGTCCTATGAAACCAGCGCTCTCTGCCCTTCTCGTCACCGTGCTTGCAGCGGGGCCCGCAGGCTGGGCTCATGCGCAGCAGGCCGCGCCAGCCGTCGCGCCGGCATCGGCGGCTTCGGCAGTTCCCCGCTTGAACCAGACTCGCAGCCCCGCCGTCAGGGCCGCCGAGAAGGCCAAGGAGCCCGGCAGCCTGCAACCCGAGCAGCGGGCGATTCCGCAGATATCGGTGCCACTGAAGACCCGCAACAGCCCGTCGCCCGCGACGCCGGCGGCATCGCTGCCGGCGGGCAGCGTGCCGGGCGCGGTCAATGACGACGCCGCGCGCTGCCTGGCCGCCGATAGCGGCAAGCTCAAGGCGGCCTGCGAACGCGGGCGGCCGGCCAGCGCGGCGGCGCGCTGACGAGCGGTCTTCAGCGTGCCTTCGGGTCGTGCCGCTTCAGCCAGGCGAAGAACTCGCCGTACCAGAGCTTGCTGTTGCGCGGCTTCAGGATCCAGTGGTTCTCGTCCGGGAACCACAGCAGGCGCGCGGGCACGCCCTGCGCCTTCAGCGTGTTGTAGTAGGCGAGGCCCTGTGCGTCGGGCACGCGGTAGTCGAGCGCGCCGTGGATCACCAGGGTCGGCGTGCTGAAGTGGGCGGCGAAGGTGTCGGGGCTCTGCGCGGCGATGCGGGCCGGGTCGTCCCAGTACCAGGCGCCCAGTTCCTTGCTGTGATAGGCGTAGCAGTCGTCGGCGAACATGCCGCGCCAGTCGAAGCAGCCGGCATGGCAGACGTAGGCGGCATAACGGCCAGGCTCGACGTGCCCGTTCAGCCAGGCCGCCATGTAGCCGCCGTAGCTGCCACCGGTGACGAAGATGCGCTTGCCGTCGACCCAGGACTTCTTCAAGAGCCAGTCGGTACCGGCCTCGACGTCCTGCTGCTCGAACTCGCCCCAGTGGTGCGTGATCGAGTCCAGGAACTCGAAGCCGAAGCTCGATGAGCCGTGGTAGTTGACGCAGGCGACGACGTAGCCCTGCGCCGCGAAGGCCTGATGGTTCCAGCGCCAGTGCCAGCTGTCGCCGAAGGCCGTGTGCGGGCCACCATGGACGACGTGCATCACCGGGTGCTTCTTCTTCGCGTCAAAGCCCGGCGGGTAGATCAGCCACATCTGCACGTCGTCGCCGCGCGCACCCTTGACCGTCACCTCCTCGTGGCGCGAGAAGCGGTGCTGCGCGAGCAGCGCATCGTTGATGTGCTCGATGCGGCGCGGGCCGTCCTCGGCCTGCACCGACAGCCGCGGCGGGAACTGCACGCTGTCGTGGTTGACCACCAGGGCGCCTGCGGCCAGCGCGAAGCTGCTGGTGTTGCCGCCTTCGAAGGCGATGGCTGCCTGCCGCTCGGCCAGGTCGAAGCGCCAGACATGGCGGCGGCCACGGTCCTCGGCGCCGAAGAAGAGCGCGGTGTCGTCCTCGTCCCAGGTCAGCGGCGCGGTGACTTC
Organism: Roseateles agri; assembly: GCF_034043675.1. Taxonomy (NCBI): domain Bacteria; kingdom Pseudomonadati; phylum Pseudomonadota; class Betaproteobacteria; order Burkholderiales; family Sphaerotilaceae; genus Roseateles; species Roseateles agri. The sequence goes on from NZ_JAXCLA010000007.1 coordinate 94,998, forward strand.
GCGGTCCCAGTCGGCCGACATCACGGCCCAGCGGCCTTTCGTATCTAGCACTGCGAGCTGCGACGGCATCGTGTGCTTGACGCCCTGGTTGCTGGCGATGAATGCCAGGTGATTGCCGCCATGGCTGTAGCGCGGCGCGGAGAAATCCCAGGCCGGGTCGGCCAGCAAGGTGCTGACCTCGCCGCTCTTCACCTCGATCTCGCACAGCGTCTGCACGTTGCCGAACTTCTTCTCGGCGGCGGGGTCGAAGGCGAAGGCGATGCGCTTGCCGTCCGGCGAGATGTCGAAGCAGCTCGCGTCGGGCTCGGCGCGGGTCAGCTCGTGGATCGAGCCTTCGAACAGGTCGCGCACCTTGCCGCTGGCGATGTCGACGACATGCAGGTGCGGCACGCGCTCCATCGGCAGGTAGTGGTCCCAGAAGCGGTACATCGCTTCCTCGGTGGCGTAGCCGCTTTCCTTGCGCTCGTTGAATGCCTTGTGGGCCTTGGCCTGCGCGGCCGTGCCCGCCAGCTGGGGCCGCACCCAGGAGACGAAGGCGATGCGTCGGCCGTCCGGGAACCACTTGAAGGCATCGACGCCGGTCGCCACCGTCGCGATGCGACGGGCCTCACCGCCGTCCGGCGGGATCACGTAGAGCTGCGGCGTCTCGTCCTTGGCGCCTTCCTGCTCGCGCCTGGCGATGAAGGCGATCAGCTCGCCGCTGGGGCTCCATTGCGGCTGGCCGTCCTTCTCGCCGGCGGCGGTCAGGCGGCGCGGCTCGCCGCCCAGCGTGGAGAACAGGTGCAGGCTGGCCGCGCTCTTGTTCGTCTCCATCGAATGGCGGGTGACGCTGGCGACCGCCTGCGCGCCGTCCGGCGAGAGGCTGGGCGCGCCGATGCGCTCGAGTTGCCAGAGGGCGTCGACGTCGAAATTCTTCATCGGGGCTTGATGAGTTGCCATTGCAGGTGGGTCTTCACGGTGGGCCATTCATTGGCCGTGATGCTGTAGACGGCGGTGTCGCGCAGGGTGCCGTCGGGCATGCGCTGGTGGGCGCGCAGGATGCCGTCGAGCTGGGCGCCCAGGCGCTCGATCGCGCGGCGGCTCTGCGTGTTGAGCCGGTGCGTGCGGAACTCGACGGCGATGCAGTCCAGCGCCTCGAACGCGTGCGTCAGCAGCAGCAGCTTGCACTGCGTGTTCAGCGGCGTGCGCTGGCTGCTGGCGCGGTACCAGGTCGAGCCGATCTCGACGCGGCGCTGCACGCGGTCCACGTTCATGAAGGTCGTCATGCCGGCCACCTCGCCGTCGGCATTGAACACGGTGAAGGGCAGCATCGTGCCCTTGGCGTGCAGGCCCAGGCGGCGCTCGATCTCGACCTGCATGCCCTCGGCGCTGGGGATCGTCGTGTACCAGAGCTTCCACAGCTCGCCGTCGGCCGCCGCGGCCTGCAGGCCGGCGCAGTGATCGGGGGAGAGCGGCTCCAGCCGCGCATGCGGGCCGGCCAGCGTGACGGGGGTGAGGATGTCCATGAGGGTCAGATCTTGCCCAGGCGGGCGAACAGCCAGCGGAACAGCACGCGGCCGAGGCCGGTGCCCACGAGGATCAGGACCAGGCCGACGATCGCATGGTTGTCCATGCGGCTGCCCGCGTCGCCGAAGAAGTCGTAGCCGATCGCGCGGCCGAAGTAGCGGCCGGCGATGCCGCCAACGATGAAGCCCAGTGCGTCAGCCAGCGATGCCCAGAGCGACTGCTTGAACTCGGGCCGCATCAGCGGTTGTTCCGCTGCATGAAGACGAGCTTCTCGAACAGCGTCAGGTCCTGCTCGTTCTTCAGCAGCGCGCCGACCAGCGGCGGGATCGTCACCTTGTCTTCCGTGCTGGCGATGGCGGCGGCCTCGATGTCTTCGGCGATCAGGAGACGCAGCCAGTCCAGCAGCTCCGAGGTGGAGGGCTTCTTCTTCAGGCCCGGCAGGTTGCGCACGTCGAAGAAGGTCTTCATCGCGGCGGAGAGCAACTGGCTCTTGATGTCGGGGAAGTGCACGTCGACGATCTTCTGCATCGTCGCCGCGTCGGGGAACTTGATGTAGTGGAAGAAGCAGCGGCGCAGGAAGGCGTCCGGCAGCTCCTTCTCGTTGTTGGAGGTGATCACCACCAGCGGTCGGTGCTTGGCCTTCACGAGCTGGCGCGTCTCGTAGACGTAGAACTCCATCCGGTCGATCTCGCGCAGCAGGTCGTTCGGGAACTCGATGTCGGCCTTGTCGATCTCGTCGATCAGCAGCACGACCGGCTCGTCCGCCGTGAAGGCCTGCCACAGCACGCCCTTGACGATGTAGTTCTCGATGTTGCGGACCTTCTCCGCGCCCTCGATGCCGCTGAGCTGGCTGTCGCGCAGCCGGCTCACCGCGTCGTACTCGTAGAGGCCCTGCTGCGCCTTCGTCGTCGACTTGATGTGCCACTGCATCAGCGGCATGCCCAGGGCCTTGGCCACTTCCTCGGCCAGCATCGTCTTGCCGGTGCCGGGTTCGCCCTTGATCAGCAGGGGGCGCTGCAGCGTGGCGGCGGCATTCACGGCCAGCATCAGGTCGGGCGTGGCGACGTAGTGGTCCGAGCCTTGGAATTTCATGGTGGAGTCGAGCGCGAAAAGTGGCGGGAAGCGGGACGGGCCAGTATACGGAGCGGCCTGTCAACAAGGGTTCTCGCTCAGGTGTGCGTCACGCCGGCGCCACGGGAGGCGCTGCATATAATGCCCGTCGCCTCTAAGACCAGAACCCCGGGGACTATGAAGAAACTGCTGCAGATTTCGCTTGCCGTTGCCGCCGTGATGATCAGCGCGTCCGGTGCCGCCCAAGCCCAGAGCGTGGAGGCCGGTGCCAAGAAGGTCGCCATGTGCTTCGGCTGCCACGGCATCCCCGGCTACCGCGCCAGCTTCCCCGAGATCCATCAGGTCCCGATGCTGGACGGCCAGAACGCCAAATACATCACCGCCGCGCTGACCGAATACGCCAAGGGCGATCGCAAGCACCCGACGATGAACGGCATCGCCAAGTCGCTCAGCGAGCAGGACATCGCCGACATCGCCGCCTTCTACGAGCAGCGCGCCCAGGCGCCCAAGGTCGCCGCCGAGGCCCCGGCCGCCAGTGCCGACGTGAGCAAGCTGCTGGAGAAGGGTGCCTGCTTCACCTGCCACGGCAAGAACTTCAGCACCCCGCTGACCGGCGCCGAGCCCAAGCTGGCCGGCCAGCATGCCGACTACCTCTACGTCGCGCTGAAGTCCTATCAGACTGAAAACAACAGTGTCATCGGCCGCAGCAACGCGGTGATGGCCGCCCAGGTCAAGCAATTCAGCCACGCCGAGCTGCGCGAGATCGCCAACTACCTGGGCTCGCTGCCCAGCGAGCTGCGCACGACGCCGGAGAGCCGCTTCCGCTGAACGGCTTCTTGAGCTGACTTGATGAATTGACAACGGAAGCCGCCGTATTCGAGCGGCTTCCGTCGTTTCTGAACGTTAGGACTGCCGGCATACTGGGGCCCAATGCTCAAGAAGATCCCGCTCTCGCAAGTACGACTGGGTATGTTCATCCAGTCGCTCGAGGGTTCGTGGCTGTCGCATCCGTTCTGGAAGACCAAGTTCCTGCTGACCGATCCGGCTGACCTGGAGGCGTTGCAGAAGAGCGGCATCCCCGCCGTGCTGATCGACATCAGCAAGGGCGACGACGTCAAGGCCGATGCCCCGGCGGCACCACCCGCTCCGGTGCCGCCACCGCCGCCCGCCGCGCCCAAGCGGGTGACGCTGGCGCAGGAGCTGGAACAGGCGGCGGCCGTCGTGCATCGCTCGGCCGAGGCGGTGAACTCGATGTTCGGCGAGGTGCGCATGGGCCGCGCGGTCGATGCCCAGCAGTGCCTGCCGGTGGTCGACGAGATCGTCGGCTCGGTCAACCGCAATCCCGCGGCGCTGATCAGCCTGGCCCGGCTCAAGACCAAGGACAACTACACCTACATGCACTCGGTGGCGGTCTGCGCGTTGATGGTGGCCCTGGCGCGGCAACTGGGCCTGGACGACCAGGCCACGCGCGAGGCCGGCCTGGCCGGGCTGCTGCACGACGTCGGCAAGATGCTGGTGCCCATCGAGGTGCTGAACAAGCCGGGCGCGCTCAGCGACGCCGAGTTCAACCTGGTGCGCCTGCACCCGGAGCGCGGTTGGGAGGCCCTGCGCGACAGCGGCAGCGCGCCGCCTGCGGTGCTGGAGGTGTGCCTGCGTCACCACGAGAAGATGGACGGCAGCGGCTACCCCGGCGGCCAGCAGGGCGAGGAGATCAGCCTGCTGGCGCGCATGGGCGCCGTCTGCGATGTCTATGACGCGATCACCTCCACGCGGCCCTACAAGGCCGCCTGGGATCCGGCCGGCTCGATCCAGCGCATGGCGCAGTGGAAGGGCCACTTCGACCCGCTGGTGTTCCAGGCCTTCGTCAAGAGTGTGGGCATCTATCCGGTGGGCACCCTGGTGCGGCTGCAGTCGCAGCGGCTGGCCGTGGTGGTGGAGCAGAACAGCACGAACCTGGTGACGCCGATCGTGCGCGTGTTCCATTCGGCACGCACGCGGAAGGCGGTGCAGGTCGAGCTGCTGGACCTCTCCAAGGCCGACGCGGGCGACAAGATCCTCGGCCGCGAATCGCCCGGCGACTGGGGTTTCACCCGGCTCGACGAGCTCTGGCAGCGCCCGGCGCGTCAGTAGACTCTGCGCTTCCGCCACGAAGGAAGCGCCCGATGAAACGCCTGGTTCTGCTGTTAGCGTCGCTCGCCTGCTTCGCCGTCCAGGGCCAGGTCTTGCGCTGGTCCGCCCAGGGCGATCCGCAGACGATGGACCCGCACTCGCAGAACGAGAGCCTGACGAACGCCGTCAACGGCCAGGTCTACGAGAAGCTGACGCGGCGCGACAAGCAGCTGGGCATCGTCCCCGGCCTGGCCACCGAATGGACGCAGGTCTCGCCGCTGGTCTGGCGCTTCAAGCTGCGGCCCGGCGTCAAGTTCCACGACGGCACGCCGCTGACGGCGGACGATGTCGTGTTCTCGGTCCAGCGCGCCCAGCAGCCCAGCTCGCAGCTGAGCCCCTACGCGCACGCGGTGGGCACGGCGCGCCAGGTGGACCCGCTGACGGTGGAGTTCACCACGCCCAGCTTCGACCCGATCTTCCTGCAGCACATCGACACGATCCAGATCATGAGCCGGCGCTGGTGCGAGGAACACAAGGTCACCAAGCCGCTGGACTACAACAACAAGGAAGAGACCTGGGCCTCGCTGCACGCCAACGGCACCGGCCCCTACATGCTGGTGAGCCGCCAGCCGGACATCAAGACCGTCTGGAAGCGCAACCCCAACTGGTGGAACAAGTTCGAGGGCAACGTCCAGGAGATCGTCTTCACGCCGATCGCCAACGACGCGACCCGCCTGGCGGCTCTCGTCTCGGGCGAGATCGACTTCGTGCTCGATCCTTCGCCGCGCGACGTGCCGCGCCTGCGCTCCACGCCGGGTGTGAAGATCATCGACGGGCCGGAGAACCGGCTGATCTTCATCGGCATGGACCAGGCGCGCGACAAGCTGCTCTACGGCCGCGTGCCGGGCGACCGCAACCCGTTCAAGGACGCGCGCGTGCGCCGCGCGATGTACCAGGCGATCGACGTCGAGACGATGCGCACGAAGATCATGAACGGCCTGTCCGTGCCCACCGGCGGGCTCACGCCGACGCCGGACGGCGACTTCCGCGATCCGGCGCTGGAGGCGCGGTTGCCCTTCGACATCGCCGCCGCCCGCAAGCTGATGGCCGAGGCCGGTTACGCCGACGGCTTCGAGGTGACCCTGGACTGCCCGAACAACCGCTACATCAACGACGAGGCGATCTGCAAGGCGCTGGCCGCGATGTGGGCGCAGCTGAAGATCAAGGTCCGCGTGGCGGCGCTGCCGCGCGCGCTGTACTTCCCCAAGGTCGAGAAGCTGGACACCAGCCTCTACCTCTGGGGTTGGGGCGGCAACATCACCGATGCCGAGATCATCATGACCCCGGTCTACCGCAACCGCGGCGAGCGCGGCGTCGGCTACTACAACTACGGCAATGTGCGCAACGACCGCTTCGACGCGCTGGCCGCCCAGTCCAGCACCGAGCAGGACCCGAAGAAGCGCGAGGAACTGATCAAGGCCGCGCTGGCCGAATATCAGCGCCAGGTCCACGTGATTCCGCTGCACCGGCAGATGATTCCCTGGGGCGCGCGCAGCAATGTCAACGTCGTGCACCGGGCCGACAACTGGCTGGAAGTCTCCTGGGCGAGTGTCGGTAAATAACGCGTTATTCGGTGGACCGCTGGCACGGCGGCTGGCTAGAGTGGGGCGGTCCGCTAACGTCGAGTCACCCCATGCCACGCCAACCGCTTCTGCGCCATCTTCTCGCCCTGTCGGCCCTGCTCGTGCTTGCCGCTTGCGGCAGTGGCGGGAGTGACAGCGGCAGCAGCGACGGCGGCGGCAGCAGCACGCCGGACGCCACGCCCGTGGCGCCGGGCAACAGCGTCAGCTACGCCAGTGCGCCCACGCTCAGCGGCGTGGCGGCCGTCGGCGCGCCGCTGACCCGGGCGGCCATCACCGTCGTCGACGGCAAGGGCCAGTCGCTCGGCTCGGCGACCACGGCGGTGGACGGCTCCTACAACCTGACCTTGTCGGCCAAGTCCATGACCGTGCCGCTGGTCGTGCAGGCCCGTGGCATGGACGCCGCCGGCGTGCCGCAGGTGCTGCACTCGGCCGTGCCGGCGATGAGCGCGGCCAGCGCCGCGATGGTGGCGAACGTGACGCCGCTGTCCAATGCGGTCGTCGCACTGGGCCTGGGCACGGACCCGGCACCGGTGTTCGCGGCGGCCTCCACCAATACTGCCGCCTTCACCAAGCTGGGCAATGCCGCGGCCGCGGCGGCCACCTTTTTGAAGACGCTGGTGAAGACCCAGCTCACCGACCTGAAGTTCAGCAATTCCGCCTCGCTGGACCTGTTGGCCGACGGGACCTTCACCGCCAACAAGAGCGCGCAGGACCTGCTGGTCGAGAGCGTGCGCGTCTCGCTCGGCACGAACACCAGCAGCGGCCTGGCCCAGCTGCGCCTGGGCAACAAGCTGCTGCCGACCCTGGCGCAGGAGGTGCTCGTCGACCTGCCGACCGCGCAGACCGAACTGCTGAAGACCAGCGGCACGCCGGCCACGGCCATCACCTCGACCTTGAAGGCGACGACCAGCCCGACCGCGACCCTGGCCAACCTCGGCTCGCTGGACGACCTGGGCGCCGCGCTGAACAAGCTGATCGCGCAGGCGCCCGGCCTGGACGTGCTGACGGCCTCGCCGCTGCTGTCGATCTACGACGTCAACGATGGCCACGGCAAGTCGGACCTGGCCGCCAAGCTGCAGGCCTACTCGACCAAGAACTGGCAGTTCGGCCGCTTCCAGACGATCGGCTGCGCGGACGCCACCGTCAGCGGCGGCCTGTGCAACCGCGTGCAGGTGGCCGCACCGATCAGCGACACCAGCGGCACCGTCGTCGACATCTACACGGACTCGGTCAGCTACAACAAGAGCTCGACCACCGGCAGCAAGTGGAACCTGATCGGCAATGGCCGCGACATCGCGATCGCCGCCTATCCGCTGGCTTTCCTGTCGTTGGGCGCGGACGCCACCGCCAGCAGCACCGTCTCGCCCAACCCCGGCGTCGGCATCCAGGTCGAGATCCAGGCGCAGGACGCCTCGGGCGCGCAGGTGCTGACCACCGCGCAGATGCAGACGCCCGGCGGCTACAGCATCCCCTTCGCCTACTGCACGCAGCCGCTGCTGTGCATCTCCAGCACGCCCGGCGCCACCTTGCTGACGCCCACCGGCGGCATCGGCGACACGGCGCTGCAGCAGTCGGCGGTCGGCTGGATCGGCAGCGCGGACAGCATCGCCGGCGCGAAGTACATCGCCTCGTACACGCTCGATGCCTCGACCACGGCCGAGACGCGCAACGTCTACCTGCGCGCCGACGTGCTGGCCAAGCCCGCCAACAGCCGCTTCCCGCAACTGGACGGCCTCAGCGCCAGCGCGCCGCTGCGCTCCGGCGAAATCCTGACGGGCCGCACGCTGAACTGGTCGGCCTGGGCCGCAGCCAATCCCGACATGCGCCTGATCAGCCTGCGCACCGTGCTCAGCGACGGCGAGAACGCCCCGCTGGTGACCGACACGGCCGTGCCGCTGCCGCCCTCGACAACCCTGGCACTGCCGGGCCTGACGCCCGACGCCGGCTTCGTGGCGACGAGCTACGAGGTGTGGCTGGGCGCGATCGACAGCTCGGGCCGGCGCTACTACACCCGTTACACGCTGACGCCCTGAGGAGGAACGGGGCGGCGATTCTTTCGGTAAGCTGTGCTCATGTCGTCGTCTGAGCAGTCCGACAAGAAGTCGTTTCTCCCCGCCCTGAAGCAGCGTGCCGCCCAGCAACTCGCGGACGCCGTCCTGCGATTGGTCGGCCGCGTGCCGGCCTCCAGCCTGCCGGCCAGCGATGCGCCCGAGCAGCGCGCCGAGGCCATCGTCCGCGCTGCCAGCCAGAAGGCCGCCACGATCTCCGCCAGCCTGGCGATCCCGCCCGGCCCCTGGGGCCTGGCGACGGTGATCCCCGACCTGGCGCTGATCTGGGACCTGCAGGCCCGCATGGTGGCCGACATCGCTGCCGTCTACGGCCGCTCGGCCACCCTGGGCCGCGAGCACATGCTGTGGTGCCTGTTCAAGCACACCGGTGCGCAGGCCTTCCGCGACCTGGCGGTGCGCAAGGGCGAGCGCTGGCTGGTGAAGAAGGCCTCGCAGCTGGCGATGAAGCAGGCGGCCCACACGATCGGGCTGCGGCTGGCGGAGCGCAGCGTGAGTAAGTCGGTGGCGCGCTTCGTGCCGCTGGCCGGCGCGGTGGGCATCGGCCTCTTTGCCTATCGCGACACGCGCGAGGTGGGCCGGGCGGCGATGGCGCTGTTCGGCGCGATGACCGAGGAAGAGGTCGCGCCGGAGTAGGGCGCTACTCGAGCGGGTCGAGCCCGCCTTCGAGCACTTCGCTGATGTCCGCGCGGGTCTCGCGCAGCTGCACCAGCGTGGCCTGCTGCGCGGCCAGCGGGTCGCGGTTCAGCAGCGCGGTGAGGATCGCCTTGTGGCGCGGCAGCGAGAGCGCATGCGTGTTCGCGTGCTGGCTGCTCAGCTTGATCGACTCGCGCAAGGCCAGGCTCAGCATATTGCCGATGTAGGCCAGCAGATCGTTGTTGGTCGCCTCGGCGATGCGGCGGTGGAAGGCCAGGTCGGGCTCGAGGATCTCGTCCGCCGTGGTCGCGGCTTCCATGCCGGCATAGGCCTGGGCGATGCCCTGCAGCGCCTCGTCGCTGGCCACCCGTGCGGCCAGCGCGGCGGCGGCCGGCTCAAACACGCGGCGCACCGTCAGCAGGGTCTCGACGAACTCCGCCTGCGGCTTGCTCTGGATCAGCCAGTACAGCACGTCCGGGTCGAGCAGGTGCCAGTCGCTGCGCAGCCGCACGGTGGCACCGGCGCGCTGGCGCGACTGCACCAAGCCCTTGGCCACCAGCACGCGCACCGCCTCGCGCAGCACCGGCCGGCTGATCTCGTACTCGGTCAGCAGCGCGGCCTCGCCGGGCAGCCGGTCACCCGGCGCGAACTCGCCGGACACGATGCGCATGCCGATGTCGCGCACGATGCGCGCATGCTGGCTCTTGCGCTCGGGCGGTTGACGGTAGTCGCGGTGTCCGGTCGGGTTCAAGCTCGTTCAGCTCTTATTTTTGTTGTAGACGTCGAAGAAGACGGCGGCCAGCAGCACCAAGCCCTTAATGACCTGCTGGTAGTCGATGCCGATGCCCATGATGGACATGCCGTTGTTCATCACGCCCATGATGAAGGCGCCGATCACCGCGCCGAGCACCTTGCCGACGCCGCCGGAGGCCGAGGCGCCGCCGATGAAGCAGGCCGCGATCACGTCCAGCTCGAAGCCCACGCCGGCCTTCGGCGTCGCGGTGTTCAGCCGCGCCGCGAACACGAGGCCCGCCACGGCGGCCAGCACGCCCATGTTCACGAAGGTGTAGAAGCTCAGCCACTTCGTCTTCACGCCGGACAGCCGCGCCGCCTTCTCGTTGCCGCCCAGCGCGTAGATGCGCCGGCCGATCGTCGTGCGCGTGGTGACGAAGTCGTAGAACAGCATCAGCACGGTCATCACGATCATCACGTTGGGCAGGCCGCGGTAGCCGGCCATCTTCCAGCACAGCGCGATGATCAGCGCCATGAAGAAGAGGTTCTTGCCGATGAAGAACGGCATCGGCTCGGTGTCCATGCCGTGCTTGACGCGGTTGGCGCGCTCGCGCAGCCGCGAGATCATCATCAGCACCGCGACGACGACGCCGATCAGCAGCGAGGTGGTGCGCAGGTTCTCGCCGCCCAGCGGGTCGGGGATGAAGCCGGAGCTGAGCAGCTGGAAGTTGGGGTCGAACGGACCGACCGACTGGCCCTGCAGCAGCGCCAGGTTCAGGCCGCGGAAGACCAGCATGCCGGCCAGGGTGACGATGAACGAGGGGATGCTGAAGAAGGCGACGAAGTAGCCCTGGATCGCGCCGATCACGGCGCCGGCGATCAGGCAGACGATCGTCGCCGGCACGAAGTGCCACTGGTAGTCGACCATCAGCACCGCGGCCAGCGCGCCGATGAAGCCGACCAGCGATCCGACCGACAGGTCGATGTGGCCGGCCACGATCACCAGCAGCATGCCCAGCGCCATGATGACGATGTAGCTGTTCTGCAGCACCAGGTTCGTGAGGTTGAGCGGCTGCAGCAGCGTGCCGTCGGTCAGCCACCAGAACAGCGCCATGATGATGACCAGCGACATCAGCATGCCGTAGTCGCGCAGGTTGGACTTCAGGAAACTCGCGGCGGAGCTGGCCTGCGCCGCGGGAGCCGAGGTGGGGGTAGGGGTGTTGGGTACAGCGGCCATCATTGGGCTCCTGCGGTCACGATGGAATGCATGATCTTTTCCTGGGTGGCTTCGGCGCCGGTGAACTCGCCGACGAAGCGGCCTTCGTTCATCACGTAGATCCGGTCGCACATGCCGAGCAATTCCGGCAGTTCCGACGAGATCATGACGACGCATTTGCCGGAAGCCGCCAGTTCGGCCATCAGGCTGTAGATCTCGAACTTGGCGCCGACGTCGATGCCGCGCGTGGGCTCGTCGACGATCAGCACCTCGGGGTTGGCGAACAACCACTTGGCGATGACGACCTTCTGCTGGTTGCCGCCGGAGAGGTTGCCCACCGTCTGGTAGACGCTGGAGCAGCGGATGCGCATCTTGCCGCGGAAGGCGGTGGACACCGAGAACTCCTGGCCCTCGTTGATGACCGTCGCCTTGGACACGCCTTCCAGGTTGGCCAGTGTGGTGTTCGAGCGGATGTCGTCGGCCAGCACGAGACCGTAGCCCTTGCGGTCTTCGGTGACGTAAGCCAGGCCCTGGTCCACGGCCTTCTGGATCGTCGACACATCGGCGGGCTTGCCGTTCAGCAGCACCTCGCCGCTGATGCGGCGACCCCAGGAGCGGCCAAACACGCTCATGGCCAGCTCGGTGCGGCCGGCGCCCATCAGGCCGGAGATGCCGACGATCTCGCCCTTGCGCGCATGCAGGTTCACGCCCTTGATGAACAGCCGGTCGGCATGCTCGGGGTGGTAGACGCGCCAGTCGCGGATCTCGAAGGCCATGTCGCCGATGTTCGGCTCGCGCTTCGGATAGCGGTCGGCCATCTCGCGGCCGACCATCGCCTGGATGATCTGGTCTTCGCTGACCTTGCCGGCATGGCAGTCGAAGCTGCGCACCGTGCTGCCGTCGCGGATCACGGTGATGCTGTCCGCGACCTTGGAAATCTCGTTGAGCTTGTGCGAGATGATGATGCAGGTGATGCCCTGCTCGCGCAGGCCCATCAGCAGGTTCAGCAGCTTGTCGCTGTCGGTCTCGTTGAGGCTGGCGGTGGGCTCGTCGAGGATCAGCAGCTTGACCTTCTTGGACAGCGCCTTGGCGATCTCGACCAGCTGCTGCTTGCCGACGCCGATGTCGGTGATCAGCGTGCTGGGCTTCTCGTTGAGCCCGACCTTCTTCAGCAGTTCCTGCGTGCGCGCATGCGCCTGGAACCAGTCGATCACGCCCAGCGCGTTGGACGGTTCGTTGCCGAGGAAGATGTTCTCGGCGATGGACAGCAGCGGCACCAGGGCCAGCTCCTGGTGAATGATGATGATGCCGGCTTCCTCGCTGTCGTGGATGCCGGAGAACTTGCGCTCCGTGCCCTCGAACAGGATCTGGCCGTCATAGTCGCCGTGCGGATAGACGCCGCTCAAGACCTTCATCAGCGTGGACTTGCCGGCGCCGTTTTCGCCGCAGATGGCGTGGATTTCGCCGGCACGCACGGCAAGGTTCACGTCGGACAGCGCGACCACGCCGGGGAAGCGCTTGGTGATGCCGCGCATCTCGAGAATGCTCATGGACAACTGCTCGTTCAGGAAAAAGGAGAAACGCCAACGACCGGGTGCGGGTCGTTGGCGTGTACCGGATCAGCGATCCAAGATTACTTGAACTGCTCTTCCTTGTAGTAGCCGCTGCCGATCAGCACGGGCTTCCAGTTTTCCAGCGTGACGGCCACCGGCTTCAGCAGGTAGGAAGGCACGACCTTGACGCCGTTGTTGTACGTCTTGGTGTCGTTGACTTCGGGCGTCTTGCCGGACATCAGCGCGTCGACCATGTTGGCCGTGACCTTGGCCAGTTCACGCGTGTCCTTGAAGATCGTCGAGTACTGCTCGTTGCGCAGCATCGACTTGACCGAGGCGACTTCCGCGTCCTGGCCGGAGACGACCGGGAACGGCTGCTTCGGCGTACCGTAGCCCACGCCCTTCAGCGAGGACAGGATGCCGATCGACAGGCCGTCGTACGGGCTCAGCACCGCGTCGACGCGGGCGTTGCCGTAGAAGGCGGACAGCAGGTTGTCCATGCGGGCCTGGGCGACGGCGCCGTCCCAGCGCAGCGTGCCGACCTTGTCCATGCCCATCTGCTTGGACTTGACGACCAGCTTGCCGCTCTTGATGTACGGGTCCAGCACCGACATGGCGCCGTTGTAGAAGAAGAAGGCGTTGTTGTCGTCCGGCGAGCCGCCGAACAGCTCGATGTTGAACGGACCCTTGCCGGCCTTCAGGCCCAGCTTGTCGACGATGGTGCCGGCCTGCAGGACGCCGACCTGGAAGTTGTCGAAGGTGGCGTAGTAGTCGACGTTCGGCGAGCCCTTGATCAGGCGGTCATAGGCGATGACCTTGATGCCGGCGTCGTGGGCCTTCTGCAGCGCGTTCGACAGCGTCGTGCCGTCGATGGAGGCGATCACCAGAACCTTGACCTTCTTGGTGATCATGTTCTCGATCTGGGCCAGCTGGTTCGGGATGTCGTCGTCGGCGTACTGGAGGTCGGCCTTGTAGCCGCGGTCCTTCAGCACCTTGACCATGTTGTCGCCGTCGGCGATCCAGCGGGCGGAGGACTTGGTCGGCATCGAGACGCCGACGGTGCCCTTGTCCTGGGCCATCACGGCGGTGGCGCCGAAGCTCATCACGATGCCGGCGACGGCGGCGAGCAGGGTCTTGCGTTTTGCTTGGTTCACGGGTTGTCTCCTGGGTTGGGGATCTTGTTACTACAGGGTTGGGTTGCTAACTCTTATTTTCAGCGGCCCCAGCGGAGCACCAGCGGGTCGAGCCGGCGAGCCGTCTCGATCAGTCCGGTGCGCACGGCGGGGTGCATGGCGGGGAAGGGGTGCCGGGGTGCTTCGCAGGCGATGATGCCGCCCTCGCGCATCAGCGCCTTGGCCGACAGGATGCCGCCCTGGCGATTCTCGTAGTTGATCAGCGGAAGCCAACGCGTGTATTCACTGATCGCCGTCTCGCGATCGCCGGCGAAGTAGGCGTCCACGATCTTGCGGATGCCGTCCGGATAGCCGCCGCCGGTCATCGCGCCGGTGGCGCCGGCGTCGAGGTCGGGCAGCAGGGTGATTGCTTCCTCGCCGTCCCACGGGCCTTCGATGGCGTCGCCGCCCAGGCGGATCAGCTCGCGCAGCTTGGAGGCCGCGCCGGCGGTCTCGATCTTGAAGTAGCGCACGTGCTCCGTTTCCTGCGCGATGCGCGCGAGGAAGGCAGGCGACAGCGGCGTGCCGGCGGCCGGCGCGTCCTGGATCATGATCGGGATGTTCAGCCGGCCCGACAGCGTCGCGTAGAACTCGTAGATCTGCGGCTCGGACACGCGGAAGGTGGCGCCGTGGTACGGCGGCATCACCATCACCATCGCGGCGCCCATGTCCTGCGCGCGGCGGCTGCGCTCGGCGCAGACCTTGGTGGAGAAGTGCGTCGTCGTCACGATCACCGGCACGCGGCCGTTCACGTGTTCGAGGATCGTGCGCGTCAGCAGCTCGCGTTCGTCGTCGGCGATCAGGAACTGCTCGGAGAAGTTGGCGAGGATGCACAGGCCGGTCGAGCCGGCGTCGATCATGAAATCGACGCAGCGCTTCTGGCTCTCGAGGTCCAGTTCGCCGGATTCGGTGAAGGTCGTCGGGACGACGGGGAATACGCCCTTGTAGCGAGCTTGCGTAGCCATGGCTTCGAAATTCAGTGGGAATGCTTGGGAACGCCGGCGCCGCGGCAGCCGACCAGGAAATCGAAGTCGCAGCCTTCGTCGGCCTGCAGCACGCGTTCCACGTAGAGGTTGCGGTAGCCGGAGGCGTCCGCCGGATCGGGCACCTGCGCGGCGGCCCAGGCGGCGAGGCGAGTCTTCAGCTCTTCGTCGGACACCTCCAGGTGCAGGCGGCCGCCGGCGCTGTCCAGCTCGATCCAGTCGCCTTCCTGCACGACGGCCAGCGGGCCGCCGGCGCGCGCCTCGGGCGCCACGTGCAGCACGACCGTGCCGTAGGCGGTGCCGCTCATCCGCGCGTCGCTGATGCGGACCATGTCGGTGATGCCCTGTTCCAGCAGCTTCGGCGGCAGGCCCATATTGCCGACCTCGGCCATGCCGGGGTAGCCCTTGGGGCCGCAGTTCTTCAGCACCAGGATCGAGTCCTTGGTGACGTCCAGGTCCGGATCAACGATGCGTTTCTTGTAGTCGTCCAGGTTCTCGAACACGACGGCGCGGCCGCGGTGCTGCAGCAGTTCCTTGGTGGCGGCCGAGGGCTTGATGACCGCGCCGCGCGGCGCCAGGTTGCCGCGCAGCACGCAGATGCCGCCGTCGGCGATCAGCGGCTTGTCGAGCGGGCGGATCACCTCGGCGTTGTAGTTCGGCGCGTCCTTGACGTTCTCCCACAGGCTCTTGCCGTTGGCCGTCAGCGCGTCCGGGTGGGGCAGCAGGCCGGCCTCGCCCAAGCGGCGCAGCACGGCGGGCAGGCCGCCGGCGTAGTAGAACTCTTCCATCAGGAAGCGGCCCGAGGGCATCAGGTCGACGATGGTCGGCGTGCCGCGGCCGATGCGCGACCAGTCTTCCAGGTCCAGCTGCACGCCCATGCGGCCGGCGATCGCCTTCAGGTGGATCACCGCGTTGGTGGAGCCGCCGATGGCCGCGTTCGTGCGGATCGCGTTCTCGAAGGCTTCCTTGGTCAGGATCTTCGACAGCGTCAGCCCTTCCAGCGCCATCTCGACGATGCGCATGCCGCTCATGTGGGCCAGCACCTTGCGGCGCGAGTCGACGGCGGGGATGGCTGCGTTGTGCGGCAGCGAGACGCCCAGCGATTCGGCCATGCAGGCCATCGTCGAGGCGGTGCCCATCGTGTTGCAGGTGCCGGCCGAGCGGCTCATGCCCTGTTCGGCCGAGAGGAACTCATGCAGGGTGATCGTGCCGGCCTTGACCTGCTCGGAGAGCTGCCAGACGGCGGTGCCCGAGCCGATGTCCTTGCCGTGGTGCTTGCCGTTGAGCATCGGGCCGCCGGTGACGACGATGGCCGGCACGTCGCAGCTCGCCGCGCCCATCAGCAGCGCCGGCGTGGTCTTGTCGCAGCCCACCATCAGCACGACGGCGTCGATCGGGTTGCCGCGGATCGCTTCCTCGACGTCCATGCTGGCGAGGTTGCGCGTGAACATGGCGGTGGGCCGCAGGTTCGACTCGCCGTTGCTGAACACCGGGAACTCGACCGGGTAGCCGCCGGCCTCGAACACGCCGCGGCGCACGCGCTCGGCCAGTTCGCGGAAGTGGGCGTTGCAGGGGGTCAGCTCGGACCAGGTGTTGCAGATGCCGATGATCGGCTTGCCCTGGAACTCGTGCTCCGGGATGCCCTGGTTCTTCATCCAGCTGCGATACATCATCCCGTTCTTGTCGGTGGTGCCGAACCAGGCGGCAGAACGGAGCTTGGGCTTGTCGGTGGACATGGAGACTGCGTGGGGATTGAAGCTGCGGCAGCCGGGTGCCGCGGGATGGTGCGTGATGCGCCAGTGAAGTGCGCTGAATAATAAAGTATGTCTTTAGCGGTGCGAAAGTCGGTGTTATCCCTCTGATTTGTAAAGCACGAGGTCTTTTAGTATGACGTTATCGAGCATTTCCTGCCCTTGATGAATCAATTTGCTAACTATCCGTCCCTGCGGGACCGCCCGGTGCTGATCACTGGTGGTGCAACCGGCATCGGCGCGGCAATGGTCGAAGCCTTCGTCGCGCAAGGCGCGCGCGTCGGCTTCATCGACCTCAACGCGGAGGCCGGCGTCGCGCTGGCCGAGAAGCTGTCGGCCTCTGCGCACTTCGCGCCGCGCTTCGCCGCCGCCGACATCACCGACATCGCCGCGCTGGACGCCGCGATCGACGCCCTGCGCGCGCAGATCGGCCCGATCGCCGCGCTGCTGAACAACGCCGCCAACGACCGCCGCCACGACATGGACACGGTCACCTCCGAGAGCTGGGATGCCGGCGTCGCGGTGAACCTGAAGCACCAGTTCTTCGCCGCGAAGAACGTCGCCGCCGACATGCGGGCGGCCGGCGCCGGCTCCATCGTCAACTTCGGCTCGGTGAGCTGGAAGATGAAGCAGGGCGGCATGCCGACCTACACCACGTCCAAGGCCGCGGTGCAGGGCCTGACGCGCGGCCTCGCACGCGATCTCGGCCCCTTCGGCATCCGCGTGAACACGCTGGTGCCCGGCTGGGTGATGACCGAGAAGCAGGTGCGCCTGTGGGTCACCGACGCCACCAAGGACGAGCTGGCGCGCAACCAGTGCATCCCGACGGCGCTGATGCCCGAGGACATCGCCTGCATGGCGCTGTTCCTGGCCGCCGACGACAGCAAGATGTGCACGGCGCAGGACTTCATCGTTGACGCAGGATGGACCTGATGAAGAAGTTGTACGGCACGCTGCTCGATGGGCAGCAGGTTCACGAGTACACGCTCGACAACGGCCGTGGCCTTTCGCTGCGCGTGCTCGACTACGGCGGCATCGTCACCGAGCTGCGCGTGCCGGATGCCAAGGGCGAGACGGCCAATATCGTGCTCGGCTTCGACAACCTGGCCGACTACGTCGAGCGCAACGATCCCTACTTCGGCGCGCTGGTCGGCCGCTACGGCAACCGCATTGCCAACGGCCGTTTCACGCTCGACGGCGAGCCCTACCTGCTGGTGCAGAACGATGGCCCGAACTCGCTGCACGGCGGCCCCAAGGGCTTCAGCCGGCGGATGTGGGCGGTGGAGTCCGTCTCGCCGATGGACATCCTGCTGAGCCTCGTCAGCGAGGACGGCGACGAGCACTTCCCGGGCCGTCTGACCGTGAAGGTGCGCTACTCGCTGACGCCGGCCGGCGAGTTCATCATCGACTACGAGGCCACGACCGACGCTCCGACGCCGATCAACCTCACGCAGCACAACTACTACAACCTGTCCGGCGCCGGCAGCGCGCTGGACCATGAGCTGACGCTCAACGCCAGCCGCTTCCTGACCGTCGGTGCGGGCCTGATCCCGAACGGCATGGCCGAGGTGGACGGCACGCCCTTCGACTTCCGCCAGCCGCACCGCATCGGCGAGCGCATCGGCGCCGGCGTGCCCCAGCTGCTGGCCGGCCACGGCTACGACCACACCTTTGTCATCGATGGTGGCGAAGACGGCAAGCTCGTGCACTGCGCGACCTTGGCCGACCGCGTCTCAGGCCGCGTGATGGACGTGCTGACCACCGAGCCCTCGGTGCAGTTCTATTCCGGCAATTTCCTCGACGGTTCGCTGCGCGGCTCCAACGGCCAGGCCTACCGCCAGGGCGACGGCGTGTGCCTGGAGACCCAGCACTACCCCGATTCGCCGAACCACCCCGAATACCCGTCCACCGTGCTGCGGCCCGGCGAGACCTACAAGAGCACGACCGTGCATCGATTCAGGCACGAGCAGTAGACGACAGCCTGGGCAAAACCACCCCAACCCCGAAAGAGGAGACAGACCCATGAGCACCCAACGCCGTACCGTTCTTGCAGCACTCGTGGCCGCCGGCCTGCCGCTGCACAAGGCCCTGGCGGCTGACAAGATCGTTCTGGGCTTCGCCCAGGTCGGTGCGGAAAGCGAATGGCGCGCCGCCAACACGCAGTCCGTCAAGGACTCGGCCAAGGAAGCCGGCATCGAACTGAAGTTCGCCGACGCGCAGCAGAAGCAGGAAAACCAGATCAAGGCCATCCGCGCCTTCATCGCGCAGAAGGTCGACGTGATCGCCTTCTCGCCGGTCGTCGCCACCGGCTTCGGCCCGGTCCTGCGCGAAGCCAAGGCTGCCAAGATCCCCGTGATCCTGTCGGACCGCTCGGTCGACGAGAAGGACGACAGCCTGTGGGTCAGCTTCATGGGCTCCGACTTCACCGAAGAAGGTCGCCGCGCCGGCCGCTGGCTGGTCGAGAAGATGAAGGGCTCGAAGGACACGGTCAACATCGTCGAGCTGCAGGGCACGACGGGCTCGGCCCCGGCCATCGAGCGCAAGAAAGGCTTCGAGGAGATCATCTCCGCCGATCCGAAGTTCAAGATCATCCGCTCGCAGACCGGCGACTTCACCCGCGCCAAGGGCAAGGAAGTGATGGAAGCCTTCCTGAAGGCCGAGGGCAAGAAGATCAACGTGCTCTACGCGCACAACGACGACATGGCCATCGGCGCGATCCAGGCCATCGAGGAAGCCGGCCTGAAGCCCGCCAAGGACATCACGATCATCTCGATCGACGGCGTCAAGGGTGCCTTCGAAGCCATGATGGCCGGCAAGCTGAACGTCAGCGTCGAATGCAGCCCGCTGCTGGGCCCGCAGCTGATGCAGGCCGTCAAGGACCTGAAGGCCGGCAAGACCATTCCGAAGCGCATCGTGACGCAGGAAGGCGTGTTCCCCATGGAAGTCGCCGCCAAAGAGTTCCCCAATCGCAAGTATTGAGTTCGCCTAGTCCGTAGGTTGGAGTGAGCCCCGCGAACTCCAACGGTGCGGCCCATGCCCGCCCGTTGGGGTTCGCTTCGCTCACCGCCAACCTACGCCAGGATTCCTTCGCGATCAGGAGTTCCATTGGAATCGCAAGTTGTTCTTGAAGCCCGCGGCGTGACCCGGCGCTTCACGGGTGTGCTCGCCCTGTCGAACGTGAATTTCCGGCTGCGTGCCGGCGAGATCCACGCGCTGATGGGGCAGAACGGCGCCGGCAAATCCACCTTGATCCGCGTGCTGACCGGCGTGTTCCCGGCCGATGCGGGCGAGGTGCTGCTCGCCGGCGAGCCTATCCATCCAGCCTCGCCCGCGGCGGCGCAGCGGTTGGGCATCAGCACCGTGTACCAGGAGGTGAACCTCTGCCCGAACCTGTCGGTGGCGGAGAACATCTTCGCGGGCCGCTATCCGCGCCGCAGCGCGGCGGGCCTGTGGCGCATCGACTGGCCGCGCATGCAGGCCGAGGCGAAGACGTTGCTGACGCGGCTGAACCTGGATATCGACGTCACGCGGCTGCTGTCCAGCTACCCGGTGGCCGTGCAGCAGATGGTGGCGATCGCCCGTGCGCTGTCGGTCAAGGCCAAGGTGCTGATCCTCGACGAGCCGACCTCGAGCCTCGACGAGCAGGAGGTCGAGCGCTTCTTCGCCGTGCTGCGCCAGCTGCGCGGTGAGGGCATGGCGATCCTCTTCGTCACCCATTTCTTCGAGCAGATGTATGCGATCTCCGACCGCATCACCGTGCTGCGCAACGGCGAGTTCGTCGGCGAGTGGCTGAAGGACGAGCTGCCGCCGAACGCACTGATCACCGCGATGGTCGGCCGCGAGCTGAGTGCGGCCGCCGGCCGCAACGAGGCGCAGGTCGACGTGAGCGGCACGCCGCAGCTCGCGGCGCAGGGCTTCGGCCGCCGCGGCACGCTGCAGCCGGTGGACCTGGCGCTGCATCGCGGCGAGGTCGTCGGCGTCGGCGGGCTGCTCGGCTCGGGCCGCACGGAGCTGGCGCGGCTGCTGTTCGGCCTGGACCGCTGCGACAGTGGCGAGTTGCAGGTCGAGGGCCGCAAGGTCAAGTTCGACAAACCCGCCCAGGCGATCCGCCAGGGCCTGGCGATGTGCCCCGAAGAGCGCAAGCACGACGGCATCGTGGCCGAGCTGTCGGTGCGCGAGAACATCGCGCTGGCGCTGCAGGCCCGGCTGGGCATCTGGAACTACCTGTCCCGCGCGAAGCAGAAGGAGATGGCCGACCACTTCGTCAAGGCGCTGGGCATCAAGACGGCGGACATCGACACACCGATCGCGCTGCTGTCGGGCGGCAACCAGCAGAAGGTCGTGCTGGCCCGCTGGCTGGCCACCGAGCCCAAGCTGCTGATCCTCGACGAGCCGACGCGCGGCATCGACGTCGCTGCCAAGCAGGAAATCATGAACGAGATCCTGGCGCTGGCCCGCGGCGGCCTGGCCGTGCTGTTCATCTCCTCGGAAATGGACGAGGTCGTGCGCGTGTCCGATCGCATCGTCGTGCTGCGCGACCGCGCCAAGGTCGGCGAACTGCCGGGCAACAGCTCGGAGCAGGCGGTCTATCACCTCATTGCCTCGGGGCAGAACTGAATGCAGTCCTTGTTCAAACACCGGCTCTTCTGGCCCTTCCTCACCCTCGTGCTGCTGCTGGCGGTGGACGCCACCTTCAACCCCGGCTTCTGGAGCCTGCAGTGGCGCGACGGCCACCTGTACGGCAGCGTCATCGACATCCTCAACCGCGCCGCGCCGCTGGCCCTGGTGGCCCTGGGCATGACCCTGGTGATCGCCACGCGCGGCATCGACATCTCGGTGGGCGCCACGATCGCGATCGCCGCGGCCGTGGCCGCGCTGATGATCGGCGGCGACCTGGTCATCAAGGACGGCGTCGCGCAGCGCGTGGCGCACAACCCGATGTGGCTGGCCATCCTCGCCTCGCTCGGCGCCGCGACCCTGTGCGGCCTGTGGAACGGCCTGCTGGTCGCCCGCGTCGGCATGCAGCCGATCATCGCGACCCTGATCCTGATGGTGGCCGGCCGCGGCATCGCGCAGCTGATGACCGACGGCCAGATCATCACCGTCTACTACGAGCCCTTCTTCTTCATCGGCAACGGCTTCCTGCTGGGCCTGCCCTTCGCCGTCTACATCGCCGCCATCGTGTGGCTGGTGCTGCATCTTTTGATGACGCGCACGGCGCTGGGCCTTTTCATCCAGAGCATCGGCATCAACCCCGCCGCCTCGCGGATGGCCGGCCTGCCGGAGCGCCTGATCACCGTCTGCGTCTATGCCTTCTGCGGCCTGGCCGCGGGCGTGGCGGGACTGGTGATCAGCTCCAACGTCAAGAGCGCAGACGCCAACAACGCCGGCCTCTTGATGGAGCTGGACGCGATCCTCGCCGTCACCCTGGGCGGCACGCTCCTGACCGGCGGCCGCTTCAGCCTCGCTGGCAGCGTGCTGGGCGCGCTGATCATCCAGACGCTGACCTCCACCATCTATTCGATCGGCGTGCCGCCGGAGATCAATATGGTCGTCAAGGCCGCGGTGGTCTTCGTCGTGATGCTGCTGCAGTCGGCCGAGTTCCGCGCGGCGGTGCGCGGCTGGATCGTGCGCCCGTCCGCAGGAGGTGCGCGATGAAAGCCAACAAGCTGCGCCTCGATTCGCGCTTCCTGCCGCTGGTCGGCACGATCGCCGTCTTCCTGCTGACCTTCGGCTACGGCTCCTTTGCCTACCGCGGCTTTTTCTCCGCGCAGGTATTCCTGAACCTGCTGATCGACAACGGCTTCCTGCTGATCCTCGGCGTCGGCATGAGCTTCGTGATCCTGTCCGGCGGCATCGACCTGTCGGTCGGCTCGGTGATCGCGCTGACGACGATGATCTCCGCCGCGCTGATCGAGCATCGGCACTGGAGCGTCTGGCAGACCATCCCGCTGGTGCTGCTCGTCGGCACCGTGTTCGGCGCCTTCATGGGCTGGCTGATCCAGCGCTTCCGGCTGCAGCCCTTCATCGTCACCCTGGCCGGCATGTTCCTGGCGCGCGGCCTGTGCTACCTGATCAGCATCGACTCGATCGCGATCACCGACCCGGCCTACGTGGCGATCTCTGAGGCGCGCTACGCCCTCTGGGACGGCGCGCAGGTCAGCGTGGGCGCGATGCTTGCGGTGGCGATGCTCGTCATCGGCATCTGGCTGGCCCACGCCACCGAGTTCGGCCGCACCGTCTACGCCATCGGCGGCAGCGAGGCCTCGGCCATGCTGATGGGCCTGCCGGTCAAGCGCACCATGGTGCTGGTCTACACGCTCAGCGGCTTCTGCTCGGCGCTGGCCGGCGTGGTGTTCACCTTCTACATGCTGTCCGGCTACGGCCTGCATGCGGTGGGCTCGGAGCTGGACGCGATCGCCGCGGTGGTGATCGGCGGCACCTTGCTGTCGGGCGGCGTCGGCTATGTGTTCGGCACCTTGTTCGGCGTGCTGATCCTGGGCTCGGTGCAGACCTTGATCGCTTTCGATGGCTCCCTGAGTTCCTGGTGGACGCGCATCGTCATCGGCGCGTTGTTGTTCGTGTTCTGCCTGCTGCAACGGGCGTTTGAGCAGCGCAAATGAAAATTACAAAACTCACCACCTGGCGCGTTCCCCCGCGCTGGATGTTCCTGAAGATCGAGACCGACGAGGGCATCGTCGGCTGGGGCGAGCCGGTGATCGAGGGCCGGGCGCGCACGGTCGAGGCGGCTGTGCATGAACTGTCCGGTTACTTGATCGGCCAGGACCCGCGCAACATCAACGACCTCTGGCAGATGATGTACCGCGCCGGCTTCTACCGCGGCGGCCCGATCCTGATGAGCGCCATCGCCGGCATCGACCAGGCGCTGTGGGACATCAAGGGCAAGGCGCTCGGCGTGCCGGTCTACGAGCTGCTCGGCGGTCTCGTGCGCGAGAAGATGAAGACCTACTCCTGGGTCGGCGGCGACCGGCCCGCCGACGTGATCGCCGACATCCGCCGCCTGCGCGAGGCCGGCTTCGACACCTTCAAGCTGAACGGCACCGAGGAGTTGGGCCTGCTGGACTCGGCGGCCAAGGTGGACGACGCCGTCGGCCGCATCGCCGAGATCCGCGCGGCCTTCGGCAACGAGATCGAGTTCGGCATCGATTTCCACGGCCGCGTCTCCGCGCCGATGGCCCGCGTGCTGTTGCGCGCGCTGGAGCCCTATCGCCCGCTGTTCGTCGAGGAGCCGGTGCTGCCCGAGCAGGCCGAGCACTACCCGCTGCTGGCGGCGCAGACGGCGATTCCGCTGGCGGCCGGCGAGCGCATGTACTCGCGCTACGACTTCAAACGGGTGTTCGCGGCCGGCGGCATCGCCATCATCCAGCCGGACCTCTCGCACGCCGGCGGCATCAGCGAGTGCTTCCGCATCGCCGCCATGGCCGAGGCTCACGACGTGGCCCTGGCGCCCCATTGCCCGCTGGGCCCGGTGGCGCTGGCCGCCTGCCTGCAGGTGGACTTTGTCTCGCACAACGCCGTGCTGCAGGAGCAGAGCATGGGCATCCACTACAACAAGGATGCCGAGCTGCTGGACTACGTGAAGAACCGCGACGATTTCCGCATCGAGGACGGCTTCATCCGCCCGCTGCCCAAGCCGGGCCTCGGCGTCGAGGTGGACGAGGAGCGGGTGATCGCGGCCAGCGCCGCCCACGCGCAGGACTGGCGCAATCCGGTGTGGCGCCATGCGGACGGGAGCGTCGCCGAATGGTGATGCAGGACGTGACGCAGGATGAAGGGCGCGACGCCGCCCTGATCGGCCTCGACTGGGGCAGCACCGGCCTGCGCGCCTGGCTGATCGGCGCCGGCGGCAGTGTGCTGAGCGCGCGCCAGGCGCCGCTGGGCGCCTCGGTGCTGTCCGGCGATGCGGCCTATGCGCAGGCGCTGGAGCAGCTCACCGGCGACTGGCAGCGCGCCCGGCCCGAGCTGCCGCTGCTGGCCTGCGGCATGGTCGGCAGCCAGCATGGCTGGCGCGAGGTGCCTTACCTTAACTGCCCGGCCGATGCCGCGATGCTGGCCGCGCAGATGTCCTCACAGATGCCGGCCGGCGCCGGCGGCCTGCGCATCGTGCCCGGCCTGCTGGACGAGCCGCACGACGGAACCCCTGATGTGATGCGCGGCGAAGAAACGCAGATCCTCGGCGCCGTCGCACTGCATCCGGACCTGGCCGACGCCACCTTGATCCTGCCCGGCACCCATTCCAAGTGGGCGCGGCTGCGCCAGGGTCATGTGCTGGGCTTCGCCACGCAGATGACCGGCGAGCTGTTCGCGCTGCTGCGCGAGCATTCGGTGCTGGGCCGGCTGATGGTCGACACGGGTGGCGAGCCGGACTGGAACGCTTTCGACGAGGGCGTGGCCGCCGCGCGGGAGCAGGGCACGGCGGAAGGCCTGCTGCACCAGCTCTTCGGCGTGCGTGCGCTGGGCCTGCGGCAGCGCCTGCCGAACACCGGCGCAGCCGACTACCTGTCCGGCCTGCTGATCGGCCACGAGCTGGTCGTCGGCGTCGCCACCCTGCTGCCGGTGCAGCCGCTGGCGCTGGTCGGCGATGCCGCGCTGTGCCACCGTTATGTCGAGGCGTTGAAACAGTTCGGCGTGCATGATGTGAAGACACTGGAGAACACCGCGCCGGCCGGCCTGTGGCGGCTGGCGCGCGAACTGGCACTCGCATGAATTTCGACACCGCATTCAAGCAACTGCCGCTGGTCGCGATCCTGCGCGGCATCCGGCCCGACGAAGTCGAGGCAGTGGCGCTGGCGCTCTACGCCGAAGGCTTCCGCATCATCGAGGTGCCGCTGAACTCGCCCGACGCGATGCAGTCGATCGCCACCCTGGCGCGCTGCCTGCCGGCGGATGCGGTCTTCGGCGCCGGCACCGTGCTGTCGGTCGAGGCGGTGCACCAAGTGCGCAAGGCCGGTGGCCGGCTGATCGTGATGCCGCATGCGGACGTCGAGGTGATCCGCGCCGCCAAGGCCGAGGACCTGGTCTGCGTGCCGGGCGTGGCCACCGTCACCGAGGCCTTTGCCGCCCTGGCCGTCGGTGCCGATGCGCTGAAGCTGTTCCCGGCCGAGCTGATCACGCCGCCGGTGCTGAAGGCGATGCGCGCGGTGCTGCCGTCTGCGCTGCGCCTGCTGCCGGTCGGTGGCATCACGCCCTATTCGCTGGGCGCCTACCGCGCCGCCGGTGCCGCCGGCTTCGGCCTGGGCGGCGCGCTGTATCAACCCGGCCTCGACGCCGCCGAGGTCGCCGAACGGGCGCGCAGCTTCGTCTCCGCCTGGAGAGCCTTGTCATCATGAACACGCAAGACCTGAGCCTCGCGCTGCAGATGGATTCGACCCTCGGCGAGGGCATCGGTTGGTTCGACGGCCGCTGGTGGTGGACCGACATCCAGCGCAAACGCCTGCACGTGTGGGATGGCGTCGCCGCCGCGCCGCTGACGGCACACCTGCCCGATCGCCTCGGCTCCTTCGTTCACACCCGCTCGGGCCGCATGGTGCTGGGCCTGGCCAAGTCGATCGTGCTGGCGACGCAGCCCGACGCCGAAGGCCGCATCGAGATCCTGCAGACGCTGGCCGAGTTCGAGCCCGAGCTGGACGGCAATCGCAGCAACGACGGCCGCACCGATCGCGCCGGCAACTACGTCTTCGGCACCATCCACGACGTCGAGGACAAGCGCGCGATCGCGAGCCTCTACCAATACTCGAGTCGCCACGGCCTGCGCCGCCTGAACCTGCCGCACGTGGCCATCGCCAACAGCATCTGCTTCAGCCCCGATGGCCGGACCATGTACTTCGCCGACACGCTGGACTGCCGGATCCGCCAGGCGGACTACGACGCCGAGCGCGCGGAACTCTCCAACATCCGCACCTTCGTCGAGGTGACGACCCCGCACGGCTGGCCCGACGGCGCGGTGATCGACCGCCAGGGCTGCCTGTGGAACGCCCAGTGGGGCGCCGGCGCGGTGGTGCAGTACAGCCCCGAGGGTCAGGTCATGCGCACGCTGCACTTGGCCGGGCCCCACTCCAGCTGCCCGGCCTTCGGCGGCGCGAACGGCGACCAGCTGATGGTGACGACCGCGCGCCAGGAACTGAGCGAAGCCGACCTGGCCGCATGGCCCTTGTCGGGCAGCCTGTTCACGCTGCAGATGGACGAGCCTTTGAGCCTGCCGGACGTGCTGTTCGACGACGGCCCGCTCTAGTCCCGTCAGGATCTGGTCAAGATCTCTTGACCCGGCGTTCGTAGCATGAAGCTCACCTTGAACTTCCTGCTACGAACGACATGAAAACTCTGCTCAGCGCTTCCATCGCGGCCACGCTTCTCGTCGGCGCCTTCCATGCGGGCGCGGCTTCGCGCAACGACACCGTCGACTTCTCGTCCGGCACCGGCGGCTGGGTGGGCCTGCCGCAGGTCGATGGCCAGGGCTCTTCGATCGAGGCCAATGGCGGCGTCGGCGGGAGCGCCGGCTTCCGCACGCTGAACGTCGAGACCTGGGGGCTGAACTGGACCAACTCCACCAACCCGGCCTTCATCGGCGATTTCACGCAGGACCACAGCGTCACGTTCTCGCTGGACATCAAGGTGAACAACATCTTCAGCATCGAGGACGGCATCGAGGTGCCGCGCCATCTGATGGTCGAGCTGCGCGACTACGAGCACTATGCCGAGAACGGCATCTGGACCAGCGTCTGGTTCGACCTCGGCAGCATCAGCCAGGCGGATGGATGGCAGCATCTTTCCGCAACGATCGCGGACACCAACTCGTCCGCGCTGCCTGCCGGCTGGAGCTACTACGACGGCACGGACGCGACGACGCTGCCGCAGGGCGTGAGCTTCTCGTCGCTGCTGAAGGGCGTGGACGAGATCGCCTTCTCGACGATCGTGAACGGCAACTTCTACGACTACCGCTACTTCGACGTCACGGTGGACAACATCGGCGTCACCACCGCCGTGCCCGAGCCTGCGACCTACGCCACGCTGGCCGCGGGGCTGCTGGTCGTCGGGCTGATGCGGGCACGTCGTCGCAAGAACGGCTGAGCCTCACTCGCCGAACACCTCCCGCATCAGGCTCGCGCCGACGGGGTGTTCGCGGATCCAGTGCGCATGCGCCGGGTCCCGCAACACCATGGCGAGCATGCCGCAGCGCTGCTCGAAGGCGGCCTGCAGCAGCGCGGCCGCGCGGTCCTTCTCGCCCAGGGCGGCCAGCGGCGATGCGTAGAGGGTGGCCTCGCCGACGCTGGTGGATGAGCAGATCAGCGCGGCGTCGATGACGTCCATCGCCTCCGCGCGGTGGCCCACCTGGGCCAGCACGGACGCGAGGATCGTCCAGGCGAATGTCGGGGCCTCCACGCCTTGGGTCAGCCGCCAGGCCGGGCCGACCAGCGATTCGCTCGGCGCCACCAGGGCCTGCATGGCCAGGTGGAAAGCCGTGGCCACCAGCTCGCCGGGATGCTCCGTGGCTGTCGCCTGCGCCTCGCGAAGGGCGGCCTCGGGCCGGCCGGCCTGGATCAAGGCGCGGGCCAAGGTCATGCCGATCCTTGCGCTGTGAGGCGACAACAGCTTGGCGGCCTGGAGCTGCCGGGCCGCCAGGTCGGCGCGGTCCATGTAGAGCAGATGCCGCGCGTAGGCGAGCAGCGTGTCGGGATGGGCGGGCTCCTCGCCGATGGCTCGCTCGAAGGCGAGGCCGGCTTCTTCGAAGCGCCACGCGAAGTCCAGCAAGGATGCGCGCGCGGCGAACCTGCCGCTGATCTGCACATCGTCCGGAATCGAGTCCAGGGCATTCATGGCTTCGTCGATCGCAGGCATCGTCGGCAGCAGTCCCCAGCCGATGCCCACGGCCATGCCCTCGGCGAGGCCGACGCGGGCGGCCCAGAAATCCGGCACTTCGTCGATCAGCTGCCTCAGCCTGGCGATCGCCATGCGGACCGCGGAGGGTGTGGCCTGCAGCAGCAGGTTGCGGCAGAACGAGTAGGTCTGCACCGCCTGTGCTGAATAGAGTTCGGCCCAGTTCGATGGTGCCGGCGCTGGCCGGGCAGGGCGCTCCGAAGCGTCGGGCACCAGCCGGTAGCCCACGCCGTACACGGCCTCGATCCGATGCCCGGCGGCGAGCAACTGCGTGCGCAGGCGGCTGATGCAGCGTGCCAGGCCCTCGTCGGACATTTCCGCACCGCGCCAGGCTACGTTTGCGAATTCTTCCTTCGGAACGACCGCGGGCTGCCGGCGGAACAGCAGGGCCAGTGCGGCGCGCTCCCTCGGCGAAGCGGCCAGCGGGACGCCGTCGAGAAAGGGGAAACCCGCTTCGTCGATGACCAGTCGAGCCGGCTCGGGTTCCGCGCGCTTGAGGAGGGGGGCACGCAGGTCGGATGTCATGGGAGGCGAAAGCCTATCGGGTGCCGCCCCCGACGTGTGACCAGCTTCTGCCATTGGCAGAAGCTGGCCTCGGGCTCAAACGTCGCTCAGCGCAGGTGATGCACCGGCGCCTGCCCGTACACCGGCGTCTCCAGCCCCTCGTAGCGCGCCTTCAGCTGCAGCGACAGGAATTGCGAGTAGTGCCGGCTCTGGTGCAGGTTGCCCCCGTGAATCCACAGCTGGGGCTGCTGCGTGGGCTTCCACATATTGCGCAGCTCGCCTTCCCAGGGGCCGGGGTCCTTGGTGGTGCCGCTGCCCAGGCCCCAGACCTTGCCGACGCGGGCCGCGACTTCCGGTGAAACCAGGTCGGCCAGGAACTGGTTCATCGAGCCGAAGCCGGTGGCGTAGACGATCAGGTCGGCCGGCAGCTCGGTGCCGTCGGTCAAGGTGACGCTCCTCGGGTTGATGCGCTCGATCGTCGTGCGGCTCTTCAGCTTGATCTGGCCGTTGGCGACCAGCTCGCTGGCGCCCACATCGATGTAGTAGCCCGAGCCGCGGCGCAGGTACTTCATGAACAGGCCCGAGCCGTCGTCGCCGAAGTCGAGCATGAAGCCCGCCTTCTCCAGCCGGCCGTACAAGTCCGCGTCCCGCACCTTCATCGCCTCGTACACGGGGATGTGGAAGCTGTGCATGATCTGGTAAGGGACGCTGGCGAAGATCAGGTCGGCCTTGTGGTGGTCGATGCCGTTCTGCACGGCCTGCTCGCTGTAGAGCCCGCCCAGCGCCAGTTCCATCAGCGAGTCGGACGGCGCGATGTGCGTGCTGCTGCGCTGGACCATGGTCACGTCCACGCCCTGTTCGACCATCGCCGCGCAGATGTCGTGTGCGCTGTTGTTGCTGCCCAGCACGACGACCTTCTTGCCGGCATAGCTCTCGGGCCCCGGATGGCGGCTGCTGTGGTGCTGCTCGCCCTCGAAGCTCTCGGCGCCGGGCAGCTTGGGCACGTTGGCGTAGCCGGACACGCCCAGCGCGAACACGAGCTGCTTGGGCCGCAGGGTCACATCTTGCCCGGCGCGATTGACCAGCACCTCCCATTCGCCGGTGGCCTCGTTGAACGTCGCTTTCTTCGCGACTGTGCTGCCCCAGTAGTTCAGCTCCATCACCTTGGCGTACATCTCCAGCCAGTCGCCCACCTTGTCCTTCGGCGCGAACACGGGCCAGTCGTCGGGGAAGGGCATGTAGGGCAGATGGTCGTACCAGACCGGGTCGTGCAGGCACAGACTCTTGTAGCGCTTGCGCCAGCTGTCGCCGGGCTTCTCGTTCTTCTCGACGACGATCGTCGGCACGCCCAGGCGCCGCAGCCGCGCCGCCAGGATGATGCCGCCCTGGCCGCCGCCGACGATCAGCACATAGGGCTGCTCCTCGTAGCCGAGCCGCTGCTGTTCGTCCTCGCGGCGTTCCAGCCAGCTCTTGCGGCCGGGGTGCACGCCGTGCTCGGCGCCCTTGATCCGCTGCGTGCCCTTCTTTTCCTCGAAGCCCTTCAGCTCGACCATTGTCGTCAGCAAGGTCCAGGCCTTGCCGTCTTTCAGGCGCAGGTGGCCGCGGCCGCGGGCGACCTTCGTCTCGAAGATGAACCAGGCATCGGTGATGCCATCGGCCTCGCTGTCCTCGCCTTCGAGCTGGAAGTTCGACGGCGCGGTGTCGGCCAGCCGCGCCTGCAGCATCTCGCGCATCGCGGCCTTGCCTTCCTGCGTGCGGATGTTCCAGGTGAAGCTGACGAGGTCGCGCCAGTAGCTGTCTTCGCTGAACAGGGCCAGCGTGGCGTCGATGTCGCCGGCTTGCAGGGCCGCGCCGAAATCGGCGAGCCAGCGGCGCGCGGCGGCGCTCGCGGTGGAATCGGTCATCTTGCTTGTCTCCAGGTTATGGCGATCTCGAACAGGGATCGCTCCACCAGGACAACTCAAGACTCGTGCCTGCGCCACCGGGCGGCGCCGGCACGGAAGATCAAGGACTTGCAGCGGCCTTGCGGTGTCTCGCCGCGGCAGCTGTCACATCGGGGCGTGTGACAGGTGTCACTGCTGATGTCACTGCTGATTTGGCGCCACCAGTCCGGCCCGCTTCATCCGCCGGTACACGGTCATCCGCGCGACGCCGAGCCGGCGGGCGGCGAGGCTGACGCTCCAGTGCGCGGCCTTCAGCTCCTGCAGCAGCGCATCGTCCGCGGGATCGGCCGGGTGCTCGGTGGCGGCGCGCGGCGGGCCGGCCAGCTCGGGCAGATCCATCGGCCCGATGGCCCCGCCTTCCGCCATCGCGGCGGCGCAGTCGAGCACGTTGCGCAGCTCGCGCAGGTTGCCGGGCCAGGCGTGGGCGAGCAGCCGCGCGCGGGCTTCCGGCAGCAGGGTGCAGCCCGCGGGTAGCAGCCGGTCGATCAGCGCCGCCAGGTCGCTGCGTTCGCGCAGCGGCGGCAGGGCGAAGTGCGCGCCGTTGATGCGGTAGTAGAGGTCGTCGCGGAAGCGGCCGGCGCGTACCAGGGCCTCCAGCGGCGCATGGGTGGCGGCGATCACGCGCAGGTTGACCGGCAGCGGCCGCGTCGCGCCGACCGGCAGTACCTCGCGCTCGGACAGCACGCGCAGCAGCCGCGCCTGCAGCGCCAGCGGCATGTCGCCGATCTCGTCGAGGAACAGCGTGCCGCCGTCGGCCTCCGTGATCAGCCCGCGCTTGCCGCGCGTGGCCGCGCCGCTGAACGAGCCGGGCAGGTGGCCGAACAGCTCGCTTTCGATCAGGTGCTCCGGGATCGCCGCGCAGTTCACCGCGACGAAGGGCTGCGCGCGGCGCTCGCTGCTGGCGTGCACGGCCTTGGCGAAATACTCCTTGCCTGAGCCGGTCTCGCCGGTCACCAAGAGGCTCACCGGCGAGTTGACCAGGCGCGCGGCCCGCTCGATCTGGCGATCGAGCGCCGCGTCGCCCGCCGACAGCGCTGCCAGCGGCGCAGGCACCGGCGCGCGCTGTTGCGAGCCGTTGTGCTGCGGCATCGGCCGGGGCGGCGCCGCGGACAGGAACAGCAGCTCTCTGCCGCCGCGGCGGCGCACCGCTTGTGGTGCCGCATGGGCCGCGGCCACCAGGCGGCCGATCTGGTCGAAGCGGGCCTCCAGCAGTTCGTCGAAACGCTGGCCCAGCAACGGGCCGCTTCCCGCGCGGGGCAGCGCCTGCTGCGCGCGGCGGTTGTGGCCGATCACGCGGCCTTGGCCGTCCAGGGCCACCAGGAACTCGGGGCTGACATCGAGGAACTGCGGCGCGCCGGAGAGCCGCAGCACCCAGTCGTGCCGGTGCCGCTGCAGGAAGGCGGCGTTCTCGATGTGCTGCGCATACATCGTCACCAGTTGCAATGCCAGCGCCTGGCTCTCCTTGGGCGCGGGCGAGCTCAGCGCGCTGATGTCCAGCACCGCGCACAGCTCGCCGCGGGAATCGTGGATCGGGCTGGTGGTGCAGGTCAGCGGGATGTGGGTGGCGTCGAAGTGGTCGTCGAGGTGGACCGACAGCGCCTCGCCGGTGCTGATGCAGGTGCCCACGCCGCAGGTGCCGGCGTGGCGCTCGCTCCAGTCCGCGCCGAGGTAGAGGCCCGCCTTGCGCAGCAGCGGGTCCATCCGCAGGTCGCCGATGAAGTCGACGGTGATGCCGCGCGCATCGGTCAGCAGCACCACGTAGCCGAGGCCGGCGACCTGCTTGTACAGCGTCTCCAGCCCGTGCCGCGCGATGTGCAGGAAGGACTCCATCGAGTCCTGATGCTCGCGCAGCTGGCTGCGCGGCAGGATCACCGCCTCCTGCATCCGCGTCGGGTCGAGCTGGTGCTGGTGCACGCAGCGGTGCCAGGAGTCGCGGATCACCTGCTCATGCCGGCGCGCCGCCGCGGCCTGCACGCCCAGGTCGGCGACCTGCATCACGGTGGCGATGTGCTCGCGTTGGGCAGCTTGCATCGGCGGACTCCTGCTCGGCAGCGGCGCGCTGCGCCGGAACCGGGACGATGGACGCCGGCCGGGAGGCTGTCAGCAGGGTTTTCCCGAGACCAGCGGCAGTGCCGGCCACCGCGGCCGCCACCAGCATCGCCGCCATGTGCAGCGCCACGGCCGCCAGCACCATCGGCCAGGATCCGCCGGCAACGATCTCGCGCGCCGGCGTGCCGGCCAGGCACAGCGGCAGCAATGCCGGCACCAGCATCATCCCGACGCCATGGAAGGTAGAAACCACGAAGGACCACAGCGCCAGCGCGCCACGGTGCCGGGCCAGCAGCGCCACGACGAACAGCGCGGCGGCGAGGGCCAGCAGCCATTCGCGCTGCACGCCCATCACCATCGCCGCAGCCACCGCCGGCAGCGCGGCGGCGTGCCCGGCGGCGATGTGCGTGAGTCCGCGCAAGACCTGGCCCCGCACAAGCACCGGCCAGCCGCAGGCCGGGTTGAGCCCGTGCAAGGCGCCCAGGCCGGCCAGTGCCAGCCATGGCCACACGCCTGCCATCGCGGTATGCCGTTCAGCGGCCGCAGCACGAGCCGGCCGCGGGCTGCGCCGGGGCGGCCTCGTCGTAACGGTCGTGATGCCGCACCCATTCCATGCCGTACCCCAGCCGGTCTTCGTCGCGGCCCTGGGGCACGAGATCCAGCAGCTGGTAGGTGCCCATCATCACCTCGACCCCGCGGCCGTAGCACGAGTACGTGTGGAAGACCTCGCCGCTGGCCTCGTCCCTGTAGAACACGCTGATGCCGGGCGCCTCCTCGTGCGGGAAGGGCTGCATCCGGTAGTTGTAGGCGACCTCGCCGGTGCTCATCTGCGCGCCGCTGAAGCTGACGCCGAAGTCCGCGTTGAAGTCGCTGCCGTGCGAGGAGGCCCAGTTGAAGCGCCAGCCCATGCGTTGGCGGAAGCGCTCGATCTCGGCCAGCGGTGCGCGCGAGATCGCGGTGAAGGCGACGTCGCGCTGGGCCAGGTGAACGAGCATGGGGTCCGTGTGGTCGGCCATGAAGGAGCAGCTCTTGCAGCCTTGCTCCCAGCCCGGCGCGAACATGAAGTGCTGGACGAGCAACTGGCGCTTGCCCTGGAACAGCTCGGCCAGCGTGCGCGGGCCCTGCGGCGTGTCGAACCGATAGTGCTTGGGCATGCGCAGCCAGGGCAGGGCGCGGCGCTCGCGGGCGACCTCGTCGTGCAGGCGGGTCAGTTCCTTCTCGCGTGCCAGCAGCTGCAGGCGTTGGGCGAGCCATTGCTCTTGGTTGGCGATGCGTGCATTCATGGTGAAAGGCTCCATCAGGTTGAACGAGGACGAGCGCGGCCACGCCGCGTGCGTGCGGACGGGAAATGGATGAGGAGAAAAGTTGGCGGGCGGCGCTCAGGCCGCGGCCTTGGGCCGCCGCACCGCGCGGACCTTGCCGCTGGTGCCGCCGCCGGCGTAGAACAGGTCGGCGCCGTCGGACTCGAGGCCGCTGACGCCGGTGTCGGCCGGCATCTGCAACTGCTCGATCAGCGCGCCGCTGGCCGGGTCGATGCGGCAGATCTCGCTCGCGTCGGCCTCCCAGGTGCCGTGCCAGAGCTGGCCGTCCACCCAGGTGACGCCGGTGACGAAGCGCTTGGTCTCGATCGTGCGGATCAGCGCGCCGCTGTCGGGGTCGATCTGGTGGATCTTGCGTGCGCGGTACTCGCCGACCCAGAGGCTGCCCTCGGCCCAGGCGAGGCCCGAGTCGCCGCCCTTGCCGGGCGCGGGAATGGAGGCCAGCACGGTGCCGCTTGCCGGGTCGATCTTGTCGATGCGGGACTCGGCGATCTGCCACAGGTGCTTGCCATCGAAGGCGGTGCCGGCATGGCTGGCGCAATCGAGGCTGCGCGTGGCCTCGCCGCTGGCGGGATCGAAGGCCACGAGCCGCGGGCCGGTGGCGACCCAGACGCGCTCGCCGTCATGGGTGACGCCGTTGACCTTGTCCACGCCGGGCAGGGCGTACTCGCGAACGATCTCGGCGGGGCGGGTGGCGGGCTGGGTGTTCATCGACGGGGCTCCTGGCGTTGGCATGGAAGCGACTCTAGTCAGACGGCAGCGCAGCGGGGAGTAACAAGATCGTCGTGAATCCGATCAGCGGCGCGCTGAGCCAGCGGTGCGCCCGCGCGCGGCCGATCGCGCGCACGCGACCCTCCGCCTGCAGCTCGGCCAGCGCGCGCTGCACGGTGCGCTGGCTGTCGCCCAGGGCCAGCGCCAGCGCCGAGGTGGACCAGGCGGCGCCGTCCGCCAGCAGCGCCTGCAGCGCGGCCTGCTCGCCATCGATCGGCGGCTCCAGCAGCACGGCTTCCTGCGCCGGGGCCAACGGCTTCAGCGCGAAGCCGCGGGCTGTCGCCTCGATCGTCGCCATGCAGCGGATCAGCGCGCGCAGCCGGCCGATTTCCACGCGCAAGCGCGCGCGATGGGTCTCGTCGGGATGGCGGGTGCGGAACACCTCGGCGATCAGCGCCTCGCGCTCGGCACCGTCGGGGCCCGCTTCAGCCAGCGCGCGGGCCAGCGCGAACAGCAGGGGCCGGCGCGCCAGCGACACCCACTGCGAGCCGTTGCCGATGCCGCGCCGGCAGGCGTCGACGACCAGCGCGCCGGACGAGAGCAGGGCCTCGATCTCGACCAGCCGCAGCGCCTGCCCTCCGCTTCGGGCCGCGGGTCGCTCCAGCATGGCGCGGGCCTCCTCGACCTCGGCCTGCAAGGCGGGCACGCCGGAGCGCAGCGCGGCGGCGTGGGCGCGGGCCAGCGCCGTGAGTGCCCGGCCGGTGTCCAGCGAGCGCAGGGCCAGCTCGGCCTCCGCCAGCGCGCCGACGGCAGCTAGCGCGGGCGGCGCAGCAGCCAGGTCCAGAGAAGCCAGCAGGGCCGCCGCCTCGGCCAGCCGGCCGATCAGCAAGAGCCGCCGCAGCTCGACGAGGCGCGCATGCAGCGCGTTCGCATGGTCGCCGTGCGAGCGCAGTGTTTGCACGGCTGCGGCGAGCGTGCGCGGTGCTGCACCGAGCTCGCGGGTCGCCAGCGCGATCTCGGCCTCGGCGACGATACAGCGCGCGCGAGCCAGCGATTCGTGGCTGTTGCCAAATCCGCGGGCCGCGCGGCGCAACAGCTCGCGTGCGCGGCCGTGCTCGCCCAGCTGCGCCATCGCAATGCCGCGCAGGGCCAGCGCGGGCGGATCCTCACGCAGCGCGACGCGCTTCAGCGCGCCTAGCGGATCGCCGGCAGCGAGGGCAAGGGCGGCGGCGCCGATCAGCGAGTCCATGGGCCGCGAGCATAGGGCCTGTCAACAGCGTATCGGGTGCAGGCGCGCCCTGTGCCCCGCTTGCGACGCCCCGTCGCAGCTGGCTCGCCGCACGGAGGCCGCGAACTTATGCTGCGTCCATCGCATCAACTCTTCACGAGGAAAGAAGACCATGTCCCACGCCGACGAACTCAACAAGCTGGCCGACCTGCACGCCCGCGGCGCGCTGTCCGACGACGAGTACGCCCGTGCGAAAGAGCGGGTGCTGAACGGCCCTTCGACGGCCGGCACTTACAGCGGAAGCAGCAGTGGCGACGGCATGGACGCGGTGAACTCGCTGCGCCGCAGCCGCGACGATCGCTGGATCGGCGGCGTCTGCGGCGGTATCGGTCGCACGACCGGCATGGCGTCCTGGATCTGGCGCCTGCTGTTCACGCTGCTGGTGCTGTGCGCGGGCTCCGGCGTGCTGCTCTACGTCCTGCTCTGGATCTTCGTGCCCGAAGAGTGAAGCGGGCTCAGGAGGGCTGCGCGGCGCTGGCAGTGAGGGTGGTGGTGGCCAGCGCGCCGCCTTCCTCCGGCAGCACGTATACGACGCCACGCTGGCTGCCCAGCGTCGGCGCGATCACGGTGTCGTAGAAGGCGGGCTCGACAACGATGCAGCCCAGTGAGATGCGGCGGTCGTCGGGGTTGGCCGAGACCAGGCGTTCCGGGCGGCGCTGCGAAGCGGGCGCCGGGCGCAAGCGGTGGATGGCCACGGCAGCGCCGTAGTCCACCCAGACGATGGCCTCGCCATGGATGTTGTGGCCGGGCTCGGAATCGAAGCGGCCGGCCGGCGTGGTGCGCTCGGCCAGCGGGATGCCGGTGCTGACCTTCTGAGCCACGCCCGGCGCGGAACCGTCGCCCTTGGCCAGGCCTAGCAGCGAAGCGGCCGAGCCGACCAGGCGACCGGCGCCGTTGAAAACGTAGATGTGAGCGTTCTTCTTGTCGACGACGGCGAAGGGACGCCCCTTCGTATCGCCGGTCGTGAACGCCCATTCCGCCGTTCGGCGTGCGTCCATCGACGAAGGCTGGCCGACGAAGTCGACCTTCAGCATCGTTGCCGCCGGAGGGGCCGCGTATGCCGTGGCCGTCAGGCCAAGCAAGCCCCACACGAGCGCTCCCGCGCCCACAAGTCGCCGTCCCCAAAACATCAGTCCGCCGCTCCAACAACAAACAACCCACGGCCCGGCTCGACACGGCAGACCGACTACTGGGGAATGCTATTGGTGTGGGAATGTAATAGATGAGCGAAAAAACGCACTTAGCCACGGCTTAATCGGCCGTGGCAAGTGTGAGGGATTTGGCGCTTGGATAACGTGTTACGTCATCTGACTGGGGCCGGTCAGGGCGGGGAAGACCTGATCCAGCTTCTTGACCTCCGGAAGAACGTAGACGATGCCGCCCTGGCGGCGGAAGTTGGGCCACAGCACCTGCTCGAAGAACTCGGGCGGCATGTTGATGCAGCCGTAGCTGATGCGGCGGATCTTGGCGTCGGTGGACTTCAGTCGCTCGGCGCGGTGCTCGGCCGGGTTCGTCAGGCGCACGCGGTGCATCGAGACGGCGGCTTCGTAGTCGACCCAGACGACGTCTTCAGGAACCGCGTTGCGGCCCGGCTCGGCGCGGAAACGGCCGGCCGGCGTCGTGCGCTCCCAGGGCTTCACCTGGGCGATGGGCCGCTTGCCGATGCCCGGCACCGTGTCGTCGCCGGCGGCGTAGCCGAGCAGCACGTTGCTGGCGCCGATCAGGTGGCCGCTCGGCGCGAACACGTAGACCTTGGCATTGCGCTTGTCGAGGATGACGAAGTTCAGGGCGCCGTTGTCGCCGTTCGAGACGACCCATTCGGCCAGGCGCTGCGCGTCGGCGGAGGGCGTCTCGCCCGAGAAATCGAGCTTGCGGACCATCGCGGGAGCCGCGTTGCTGCTGGCCAGTCGCGTCGCGTGATGCGTCGCAGCCGGCGGGGTATGAAGCGCTGCCGCCACCGGGCGGTGCGGGTGCAGCAGCTGCTGGATCACGGACGGCTGTCCGGTCCGCAGCGGCAGCACCAGCACCGCGACGGTGGAGGCGACGAGCATGCCTTGCAGGAAGGCATGCGCGCGGTCAGCGTTGCGCTGGTACCAGCCATTGACATGGCCGTACAGGCGCTCATGCAGTTGGGGCAGGATGGGAACGCTCATTTCTGTCTATTGCTCGTGGCGTTGTCCAAGTCGGTCGATCTGCCTTCTCAACGCAGGATCGGTGACGCTTAGTTGCGGTCCGCTTGCGGAGCGCGCTCGGTCATCACGCCGGTGTCGGTCGAGGCCGGGGCAGTCGACGTGCCTGCTGCCGTGTTGTCGGTCGACAGGCTGCTGTTGTCGGTGGCGGTG
The DNA here is from genome assembly GCF_034043675.1 of Roseateles agri. Taxonomy (NCBI): domain Bacteria; kingdom Pseudomonadati; phylum Pseudomonadota; class Betaproteobacteria; order Burkholderiales; family Sphaerotilaceae; genus Roseateles; species Roseateles agri. Next base: position 133,487 of record NZ_JAXCLA010000007.1, read on the forward strand.
CTGCTGGCGGCGGACTGGTCAGCCGGCGCGGCAGGAGCTGCGGCCGGATCGGGGGTCGGTTGCTGTTGCTGATCCATCGTCGACGGCTGCGTCGTGTCGGTGGCGGCCTGGTTGGCGGTGTCGGGCGTGCGCCAGTCGTTCGTGGCGGTCGATCCGTCGCTCACGGCCTGCTGGGCATCCTTCTGCTGTTCCTGGGCGGGGGCGTTCGGATCGAGCGACTGCGTGCTGGTGTCATTGGTCTGCGCATAGGCGAAGCCGAGTGCGCTCACCAGGGCGATCGCGGCGGCGGCGGTGGAAATGTGCTTCTTCATCTCTGTGCTCCTTGACGTTGCTTCCCCGGTTGCGGGGCCGCGAGGTTGAAACCGGAAAAGAGGTCACCGGTTGGGAATAACTCTAAAACTCGACGGGATCCAAAGAGGTCGGTGCGCGTCGCAGCGCGCCGTAGGACAAGGGCTGCTACCAAAGGTAACGACGCTGAGACCTCGGCTATGCTGCCGCGCATGCAAGGCACGACGCCGCCCACGCTTGCGATAGAAGAAAACCAATCCGCGACCGGCGTGGCCTGCGTGCGGCCGCTGGGTGAATGGACGGTGCTGCCGCTGGGCGGCCTGTTCGAGATCCTGGCCGCCCGCGCCGCCGAGCTGGCGCACAGCGAGCGGCACTGCTGGGATCTGCGCGGTCTGGAGCGGCTGGACAGCGCCGGCGCGCTGCTGCTGTGGCAGGCCTGGGGCCGCCGCCGGCCGGCGCAGCTGCAGTGGCTGCCGGAGCATGAGTTCCTGTTCGAGCAACTGAGCACGCCGACCCCTGCGGGGCCGGCGCCCGGCGCGTCCCAGATGTTCGGCGGGCGCAGCGCCGCGGCTGCGCGCCGCGGGCCGCTGCGCGAAGGCCTGTCGATCGTGACGGACCACCTGCTCGGCGCGACGCAGTTGCTGGGCCAGCTGATGCTGGACCTGCGCACGATCGGCCGTCGTCCGGGCCTGATCGCCTGGCGTGACATCTCCGCCCAGATCTACCGCGCCGGCGCCCAGGCGCTGGGCATCACGGCGCTGGTGGGCTTCCTGGTGGGCATCACGCTGTCCTACTTGACCTCGCGCCAGCTGCAGGCCTTCGGCGCGGACATCTTCGTCATCAACATCCTCGGCCTGTCGGTCTGGCGGGAGCTGGGGCCGCTGCTGGCGGCGATCCTGGTGGCCGGCCGCAGCGGCTCGGCGATGACGGCGCAGTTCGGTGCGATGCGGGTCACGCAGGAGCTTGACGCGCTGTCGGTGATGGGCATCTCGCACACGATCCGGCTGGTGCTGCCCAAGCTGGTGGCGCTGGCGGTCTCGATGCCGCTGATCGTCGTCTGGACCAGCAGCATGATCCTGCTGGGCGGCGCGGTGGCGGCGCGGGCGACCTTGGGCCTGGCCTACGTGCAGTTCCTGCAGGGGCTGCCAGCGGTGGTGCCGGTGGAGAACCTGTGGCTGGGCCTGTCCAAGTCGGTCGTGTTCGGCCTGCTGATCGCCTTCGTGGCCAGCCACTTCGGCCTGCGGATCAAACCCAATAGCGAGAGCCTGGGCTCCGGCGTGACGCAGGCGGTGGTCAGCTCGATCACGCTGGTGATCGTCGTCGATGCGATCTTCGCGGTGGTGTTCTCGGGCGTGGGGCTGGGATGAACGAGGGTTTGCCGATCATCGACGTGCAGCGTGTGACGACGGTGCTCGGCCGCGTCGTCATTCACCGCCAGCTGAGCCTGCAGGTGAAGGCGGGCGAGGTGATGGCCATCATCGGCGGCTCCGGCAGCGGCAAGACCACCTTGCTGCGCCTGATGCTGGGGCTGGAGCGACCGGTGGCGGGCCGGGTGAAGGTGTTCGGCCACGAGCTGGCCGACGGCGAGCCCGAGGTGCTGGCCCGCGTGCGCAACCGCTGGGGCGTGCTGTTCCAGCAGGGTGCGCTGTTCTCGTCGCTGAACGTGTTCGAGAACGTCGCGCTGCCGTTGCGCGAGCTGAAGAACGTGCCGGCCGCAATGATCGGCGAGCTGGTGATGCACAAGCTGGAGCAGGTGGGCCTGCAGGCGGCCGATGCGCGCAAGCGGCCCGCGGAGTTGTCCGGCGGCATGATCAAGCGGGTGGCGCTGGCGCGCGCGCTGATCCTGGACCCGCCGCTGCTGTTCCTGGACGAGCCGACCGCCGGCCTGGACCCCGCCAGCAGCAAGCAGTTCGTGCGCCTGATCGAAGGTCTGCGCGACGAGATGAAGCTCACCGTCGTGATGGTGACGCACGACGTGGACACCCTGTTCGCGCTGGCCGACCGCGTCGCCGCGCTGGCCGACCGGCGCCTGGTGGCGGTGGGGCCGGTGGCCGAGGTGGCGGTCGTCGAGCATCCGTTCATCCGCGATTTCTTCCTCGGCCACCAGGCACGCTGGGACGAGGAAAGCCTGCGCCTGTTCCGCCAGAGCCTGCGGGACTGTGCCTAGAAAGAGGGAAGTCAAATGGAAAGCCGTTCACATGCACTCGTCACCGGCGCCTTCGTGCTGCTGCTGGGGCTGGCCCTGCTCGTTGTCGTGGCCTGGTTCCGCAACGACGATGGCGATACGGTCGGCTACACGGTGGTCTCGCAGACCGGCGTCTCGGGCCTCAACGTCAAGGCGGCGGTGAAGCTGCGCGGCGTGCCGGTGGGCAAGGTGTCGTCGATCGTGTTCGACCCCAAGCAGCCGCGGCAGATCCTCGTGGGCATCGATGTGGACAAGAACGCGCCGGTCACCGCCCTGATGAGCGCGCGGCTGGGCTACCAGGGCATCACCGGCTTGGCCTTCGTCGACCTGGTGGACGAGACGCCGCCGAACGTGGCTGGATCGCCGCGCGACCCGGAGGCGCGGATCGAGCTGAAGCCCTCGCTGATCGACCAGCTCGCCAACGGCGGGCCGCGCCTCCTGGCCGGCGTGAACGACGTGACGCAGCGGATGTCGCGCCTGCTGGGCGACGACAACCAGCAGGCGCTGTCGCAGACCTTGCGCCAGATGGGCGAGGCCTCGGGCCAGGTGGCGCAACTGGTGCAGGAATTGCGCCCGGCGGCGCAGGCGCTGCAGCCGCTGGCGCTGCAGGCGGGGCGCGAGATGCAGCGGGCCGATGCGCTGCTGCAGGGCGCGCAGCAGACCCTGCAGAAGTTCGATGGCCTGGCTTCCGAATCGACCCTGCTGGCCCAGGACCTGCGCAGCCGCGCCGCCACCCTGGATCGCCTGACGGCCGCCGCCGAGCAGTTGCAGACGACGACGCAGCGGCTGGAGCTGGCCCTGGTCGGCGCGGACCGGCCACGCCCGCTGCCGCTGGTAGACCGGCTGGGCAACGCGGCGCAGGCGATGCAGGGCGCGGCGGCCAACGTCGGTGCGTTGGCCGAACAGCCGCAGAGCCTGCTGCTGGGGCGGCAGCCGGGGCCGCCGGGGCCCGGCGAGGCCGGGTTCGACGCACGCAGCGACATCACCAAGGGCCGCTGAAATGAAGCCATATCTCTCCTTCTGCCTTGCCCTCGTTCTCGTTGCCTGCGCCAGCTCCCAGCCGGCGCCGGTGGTCTTCGACCTCGGCATCGCGCCGGCCGCCGCGCCGGCCCGGCCGGTCAACGTCCAGCTGCTGGACGTGGCCGCGCCGCCGTGGCTGGCGGGGCCAGGTCTTGCCTACCGGCTCGACTACAGCGAGCCGCTGCGCCGCCAGGTTTACCGCGACAGCCGCTGGGCGGCACCCCCGGCCGAACTGCTGGCGGAGCGGCTGCGCCAGCGCGCGGCCGCCTCGGGTGGTGTGGGCAAGCCGGTGCTGCTGCGGCTGGAGCTGGAGGAGTTCGGCCAAGTGTTCGACGCGCCCGGCAAGAGCCGCGTGCTGCTGCGCCTGCGCGCCTGGCGCGAAGGGCAGCCGGCGCCGCGGGTCTTCGCCGCCGATCTGCCGGCGGCCAGCGCGGACGCAGCCGGCGCGGCACAGGCGCTCGCCCGCGCGGCCGACTCCGTCGTCGATCAGCTGCTGGCCTGGGCCGCCACGCCGCCCTGAACCTGAGCCGGCGCGATCACGCCCTGCCGGTGCAGGAAGGCGCGTGTGAGGCTGGACTCGGGCTTCAGACGCTGGCTGATGTAGAGCTCCTTGCGGCGCTCGTCGATCTGGCGACCCAGCTCGGTGGCCTTCAGCTGCAGCGGGTCGAGCCCGCGCGCCTCGGCCTGCGAGACGGACTGCCAGAGCTTGTGCATGGCCTGCGTGGCGAGCGCGGCGCGGGCGTCGTTGACGAGGCGCAGCCGCGCCTGCACCAGCTGCTCGCAGTGCGCCAGCCAGTTGCGCAGCGCCTCGGCATTGCCGCCGGTCACCTGGGCCGCAGGCTCGCCGGCGGCCAGCAGCATCGCCTCGATGCGCCAGCGCTCGCCGGCCGCGTAGGCGGCGTTCAGCTTCATCATCTGCTGCTCGCGTGCGGCGCGCAGCCGCTCATCCGGGCCGGCGCGATCCGGGTGGATGCGCATCGCGGCGCGCCGGTACAGCATCTTCAAGGTCGGCGGCGCCCACTGCGCGATGTCGGCACCGATGGGTACCGGTGGCAGCGGCGCGGGCGGCGGCAGGCCTTCGAAGCGCGCCTGATGGCCGGCGCTCGGCTCGCGGGCCTGCGGCAAGGTCGAGCGCGGCGCTTCGTGGGGCGTCTGCGCGAGCAGCAGGCCGCGCTCGCGCAGCAGCGCGATCAGGTCCTGCGTGGTGCGGTGCAACTGCGCATCCAGCGAGCCGAGTTCCTTGTAGAGCGGGCCGAGGCGGCTCAGGTAGCGCTCGGCAAAGGCCTGGACGTGGCGGCGCCGCTCGTTGAACTCGTGCTCCTGCCCGTCGAGGTAGCGGCGCAGATCGGCGAGCGCCGCATGGCGGCGTTCGAGATCGCGACGGGTGATCGGCGGGGCTTGCATGGGCGCCTATTCTGCGCCGGTCGCGGCGAAGGCAAAGCACCGAACTGAAGGGGAAAGCTCAGTGAATGGGATAGCCGTCCGCCCGGCGTTCCAGCTCGTGCAGGAACTGGCGCGCAAGGTCGGACTCGGGCTGCAGGCGCTGGCCGATGTAGACCTGCTGGCGGCGCTCGGCGATCTGCGAGCGCAGGCGGCTGGCCATCACGTCCAGCGGATCCAGGCCGCGCGCTTCGGCGCGGACGATGGCATGACCCAGCTCGCGCATCGGGTGCAGGTTCAGCAGCGCCAGGTGGGCCTGGACGACCCTGAGCCGGCCCTGCGCGGCGAACTCGCTGCGGATCAGCCAGTGGCGGATCGCGTCGGCATTGCCGCCGCGAACCTTGACAGGGTCTTCGCCGGCGGCCAGCAGCAGGCGCTCCAGCTCGGCGCGGTCGCCATGGGCGTAGGCCTGGTTGGCAGCCATCATCTGCTGCTCGCGTTCGCGGCGCGAGCGCTCGTCGGCGGCGAGGTCGGGGTGCAGGCGCTTGGCAGCGCGGCGGTACAGCGTCTTCAGCGGCGGCGGGCCCAGCTCGATCACGCCGCCGGGCGGCTCCGACGGCTGCGGCGCACCGGCCGGCAGCCGCGGCAGCGGGGCGATGTCGGTGGCCTTGGGCGCGCGCGGGATGCGGGCATCGATGCCACTGCGGCGCAGGCCTTCGGCCAGTTCGGAGGTGGTGCGGTGCAGCTGCGACTGCAGCGCGTCCAACTCCATGTAGAGCGGGGCGAGCTGGCCGACGTAGCGGTCGATGAAGCGCTGGATCTCTTCGCGCAGCGCCGTGAACTCGGCTTCCTGGGCGAGCAGATGGCGCTGCAGCGCGGCGAGGGCGTTGCGACGCTGCTCGAAGTCGTGCCGGGTGATCGCATTGTTCGCGCCGCTGCCGTCCATGGGCCTATTGTGGGGCCGGCGCAAGACGTCCAGAAGTAGGAACAGCCCGCAAGCGGGCTGTCTTTTGTGAGCTCGTGTGTGAGCTGGGGTGTCAGCTCAAATGAACAGTTATTGCGATGCGGCGCTGGCGGCGACATCGGCCGGGGCCGCGACGGGGTCGCTGGCCACCGGCATGGCTTCCGAAGCGGCCGGCGCCACGACCGGGACCGGCTCGGCCGGCTTCATGCTGGCCGCTGGCGCCGACAGCAGCGGCACGATTAGCAGCGCGACGATGTTGATGATCTTGATCAGCGGGTTGACGGCCGGGCCGGCGGTGTCCTTGTACGGGTCTCCCACGGTGTCGCCGGTGACCGCGGCCTTGTGGGCTTCGGAGCCCTTGCCGCCGTGGTGGTCGTCCTCGATGTACTTCTTGGCGTTGTCCCAGGCGCCGCCGCCGGTGCACATCGAGATGGCGACGAACAGGCCGGTCACGATCGTGCCCATCAGCAGGCCGCCGAGGGCCGCCGGGCCGAGGATCAGGCCGACCAGGATCGGCACGATCACTGGCAGCAGCGAGGGAATGATCATTTCCTTGATCGCGGCGGTGGTCAGCATGTCGACCGCGGTGCCGTACTCGGGCTTGGCCGTGCCTTCCATGATGCCCTTGATGGTGGCGAACTGGCGCCGCACCTCGACGACCACCGAGCCGGCGGCGCGGCCCACGGCCTCCATCGCCATCGCGCCGAACAGGTAGGGAATCAGGCCGCCGATGAAGAGGCCGATGATGACCTTCGGGTCGCTGAGGTTGAAGTCGATGTGCAGGCCGCGCGACTCGAGCGAGTGCGTGTAGTCGGCGAACAGCACCAGGGCCGCGAGGCCGGCGGAGCCGATCGCGTAGCCCTTGGTGACGGCCTTGGTCGTGTTGCCCACGGCGTCCAGCGGGTCGGTGACGGCGCGCACGCTGTCGGGCAGCTCGGACATCTCGGCGATGCCGCCGGCGTTGTCGGTGATCGGGCCGTAGGCGTCCAGCGCGACGACGATGCCGGCCATGCTCAGCATCGAGGTGGCGGCCACGGCGATGCCGAACAGGCCGCCCAGCGCGTAGGAACTCCAGATCGCCAGACACACGCAGAGCACCGGCCAGGCAGTGGACTTCATCGAGACGCCGAGGCCCGCGATGATGTTGGTGCCGTGGCCGGTTGTGGAGGCCTGGGCAATGTGCTGCACCGGCTTGTACTGCGTGCCGGTGTAGTACTCGGTGATCCAGACCAGCAGCGCCGTCAGTACCAGGCCGATCGCGCAGTCGCCGAACAGCGCCATCGCCGAGACGGTGCCGCCCGTGTTCAGCACGGCGCCCTCGGGGAACATCTTCATCGTGACGAAGTAGAACGCGATCAGCGAGAGCACGCCGGCGACGGCCAGGCCCTTGTAGAGCGCCGGCATCACGTTGGTCATGCCGGGCGTGGCCTTGACGAAGCTGCAGCCGATGATCGAGCAGAGGATGGACACGCCGCCCAGCACCAGCGGGTAGACGACCGCGTTGACCGTGGCGCCGCCGATCATCAGCGCGGCCAGCGCCATCGTGGCGATCAGCGTCACGGCGTAGGTCTCGAACAGGTCGGCCGCCATGCCGGCACAGTCGCCGACGTTGTCGCCCACGTTGTCGGCGATCACGGCGGGGTTGCGCGGATCATCCTCGGGGATGCCGGCCTCGACCTTGCCGACCAGGTCGGCGCCGACGTCGGCGCCCTTGGTGAAGATGCCGCCGCCCAGCCGCGCGAAGATCGAGATCAGCGAGGAGCCGAAGGCGAAGCCCAGCAGCGGCTTCAGCGAGGCGCTGTCCACATGCTGCCCGCCGCCGGAGAGCTGCCAGAAGAAGATGCCCACGCCCAGCAGGCCCAGGCCGACGACCAGCATGCCGGTGATGGCGCCGCCCTTGAAGGCGACGGCCAGCGCCGGGGCCATGCCTTGCGTGGCGGCCTGCGCGGTGCGGACGTTGGCCTTGACGGACACGTTCATGCCGATGAAGCCACAGGCGCCGGAGAGCACGGCGCCGATGACGAAGCCGACGGCGGTGGTGAGATCCAGCGCGACGGCGATGGCGATCGCGAGCACGACGCCGACGATGCCGATCGTCTTGTACTGCCGGGCCAGATAGGCGGCCGCGCCCTGCTGGATGGCGGAGGCGATCTCCTGCATGCGGGCATTGCCCGCGTTCTGGCTCAGGATCCAGCTTCGCTGGATGAAGCCATACGCGACCGCGGCTAAGCCGCAAGCCAGCGCGAAGTACAGCGCTACGTCCGTCGACAACATGTACGAGTCTCCTGTTGTATCTGCCGTTTGTAAGAGCCCAGGGCCTTCAACCAACATCCACAAGCCCGCAGGCGCCGGGTGATGCTACGGGAAGGCGCCATTCCCCGGTGTTGCGGGCGGTGGGTGTTTACCCGGCCGGTAGAATCCCGGCTTATTTCGCCCCTACTCGAAGCAATCCATGAGCCTGCATCACGTCACGCCCGGCGCCAAGGCGCCCGAAGCCTTCAACGTCGTCATCGAGATCCCGATGAACGCGGATCCGATCAAGTACGAGGTGGACAAGGAAAGCGGCGCGCTGTTCGTCGACCGCTTCATGACCACGGCGATGCACTACCCGTGCAACTACGGCTATGTGCCGCAGACGCTGTCGGACGACGGTGACCCGGTGGACGTGCTGGTGATCACGCCGTTCCCGCTGTCGCCGGGCGTCGTCGTGACCTGCCGCGCGATCGGCATGCTGAAGATGACGGACGAAGCCGGCGGCGACGCCAAGCTGCTGGCCGTGCCGACCACCAAGATCCTGCCGATCTACGACCACTGGCAGAAGCCCGAAGACATCAACCAGATGCGCCTGAAGGCGATCCAGCATTTCTTCGAGCACTACAAGGACCTGGAAGCGGGCAAGTGGGTGAAGGTCGAGGGCTGGGTCGGCCCCGACGAAGCGAAGGCCGAGATCGTCTCAGGCATCGCCGCCTACAAGGCCGCCCAGGCGAGCAAGTAAGCGCTTCTTATCCCGCCTTGAACGGCTGGTGCTCCGCCAGCTCGTTCACGTAGGCGCGCATGCCCTGACCCTCGCGAGCGAGGAAATCGGCCACCGCGTCGCGGAAATCCGGGTGCGCGAGCCAGTGGCTCGAATGCGTGCTCACCGGCAGCAGGCCGCGGGCCATCTTGTGCTCGCCCTGCGCGCCGCCTTCGAAGCGCCGGAAGCCCTGTTCGATGCACCAGGTCAGCGGCTGGTAGTAGCAGGCGTCAAAGTGCAGGCAGGGCACGTGCTCCACGGCGCCCCAGTAGCGGCCATAGGCCTCGCCGCGCTCCATGTCCACCACGATCAGTGAGGCGGCGATGCGCTCGTCGCCCCGCTTGGCGACGAACAGCAGCCAGTTGTCGGGCATCGTCGCGGCGACGCGGCGGAAGAAATCGCGCGTCAGGTAGGGCGTGCTGTGGTGGGCGCGGTAGGTCAGCGTGTAGCAGCGATAGAAGAAGTCCCAGTCGGTTTCGGTGATCTGGCCGCCTTGGCGAGCCTCGAACACGACGCCGGCGTCGCGGACCTTGCGCTGCTCCTGCTGGATCTTCTTGCGCTTCTCGCGCTGCATCGAGGCGAGGAAAGCCTCGAACGAGGACGGCTCGCCCGTGCCCTGCCAATGGAACTGCACGCCGCTGCGGGCCATCCAGCCTTGTCGTGCGGCGGCGGCCTGGTCGGCCTCGTCGCCGAACAACAGGTGGGCGGAGGACAGGTTCTGCTGCTCGGCCAGCGCCTGCAACCCCTGTGCGAGCAGCGCGCGTGAGGCGTCGTCCTTGGCCAGCAGGCGGCTGCCGGGCACCGGCGTGAAGGGCACGGCGACAAGCAGCTTCGGGTAGTAGTCGAGGCCGTGGCGCCGGTAGGCGTCGGCCCAGGCCCAGTCGAACACGTACTCCCCGTAGCTGTGGGTCTTCAGGTAGGCGGGGCAGGCTGCGAGCAGTTGCTGTTGCCGCTCGCCGTCCCACACGCTCAAGAAGAGCGGCTGCCAGCCGGTGTCGGCGACGGCGGACTCGGAGTCGTGTAGGGCCGCGAGGTACTCGTGCCGCATGAAGGGCGTGGGGTGGGCCGAGTTCGCCAGCAGGGCGTTCCACGCTTCGGGCGCCAGGGCGGCGGGGCTGTCGTCAATGCGGAGGATGGGCATGGGTCTTCATTTTGATGGCAGGATGACATCCATGCATTTCGACAACCTTTACACCCACGACTTCGCGCGAATCGCCGTGGGCATGCCGCTGTGCCGGGTCGCCGATCCGGCTTTCAATGGCGAGCAGACGCAGGCCTTGTTCGCCGAGGCCGCGGCGGCCGGGGCGGCGCTGGTGGCCTTCCCGGAACTGGGCCTGTCGGCCTACACCTGCGACGACCTGTTCCATCAGCGCGCGCTGCAGGAGGGCTGCGAGGCAGCGCTGGCCGGATTGCTGAAGGCATCGCAGACGCTGCCGACGATGGCCATTGTCGGCATACCGCTGCTGGTCGAGCATCGGCTGTTCAACTGCGCCGTGGTGCTGCAGCGCGGCCGCATCCTCGGCGTCGTGCCCAAGACCTACCTGCCGAACTACGGCGAGTTCTACGAGGCGCGGCAATTCGGCTCGGGCGAAGAGGCGCTCGGGGTCAGCTCGGTTTCGCTGTTAGGCCAGCAGGTGCCCTTCGGCAGCCGGCAGATCTTCGCGGCGGACGACCTGCCGCTGCTGCGCGTCCATGTGGAGATCTGCGAGGACGTCTGGACGCCGATTCCGCCTTCGTCCTTCGCCGCGCTGGCGGGGGCGACGGTGCTGGTGAACCTGTCGGCGTCCAACGTCGTCGTCGGCAAGGCCGGGTATCGGCGGCAACTGGTGTCGCAGCAGTCGGCGCGTTGTCTGGCGGCCTATGTCTACTCCTCGGCGGGGCCGGGCGAATCGACGACGGACCTGGCCTGGGACGGCCAGGCCCTGGTCTGCGAGAACGGCGAGCTGCTGGCCGAGTCCGCACGCTTCCAGCGCCGCTCGCAGCTGATCACCGCGGATGTGGATCTGGAGCGGCTGGCCCACGAGCGCACGCGGCAGACGAGCTTCGGGCAGTCGGTGCGTCTGCATGCGGCGGCGGTGAAGGAGTTCCGCCAGGTCGGCTTCGAATTGAAGCTGGACCGCAGTGGGCCGCTGGCGCTGCAACGTCGCGTCGAGCGTTTTCCGTACGTGCCGACCGACCGCAGCCGCCGTGACGAACGCTGCGAGGAGGTCTACAACATCCAGGTGCAAGGGCTGGTGCAGCGGCTGGCTTCGAGCGGTATCCAGAAGCTGGTGGTGGGCATCTCCGGCGGGCTCGATTCGACGCACGCGCTGCTGGTGGCTGCCCGGGCGATGGACCAGCTCGGCCTGCCGCGCGCCAACATCCTCGGCTTCACGATGCCCGGCTACGCGACCAGCACGCGCACGCGCGACCAGGCACTGCGGCTGATGCGGGCGGTGGGCTGCACGGCTGCCGAGATCGACATCCGCCCGAGCTGCGAGCAGATGCTGCGCGACCTGGGCCATCCCTTCGTCGACGGCAAGCCGCAGTACGACATCACCTTCGAGAACGTGCAGGCCGGCGAGCGCACGAGCCACCTGTTCCGCCTCGCCAACTTCCATCACGGGCTGGTGCTGGGCACCGGCGACCTCAGCGAGCTGGCGCTGGGCTGGTGCACCTACGGGGTCGGCGACCACATGTCGCACTACAACGTGAATGCCAGCGTGCCCAAGACGCTGATCCAGTACCTCGTGCGCTGGGTGGCCGAGACGCAGCAGCTCGGCGGCGTCGATTCGCAGGTGCTGATCGACGTGCTGGAGACCGAGATCAGCCCTGAGCTTGTGCCGGGCTCGATGCAGAGCACCGAGGCCAGCATCGGGCCCTATGCCCTGCAGGATTTCAACCTGTTCTACACGCTGCGCCACGGCTACGCGCCGCGCAAGATCGCCTTTCTGCAGCGCCACGCTTGGGAAGGGGAGCAGGCATTGACCGAGATCAAGCGCGTTCTGCGCGTCTTCGTGCAACGCTTCTTCAAGGGCAGCCAGTTCAAGCGCTCCTGCGTGCCGAATGCACCCAAGGTGGGCAGCGGCGGCTCGCTGTCGCCACGCGGCGACTGGCGTGCGCCGAGCGACTCGGAAAACGCGGTCTGGCTGGCCGATCTTGATCGCATCCCGGACTGAGTCCGCGGAAAAGATTCGTGCTTAAATCGCCGCCAACCCCATCTCTACGGAGCAGCACCCCATGAAGCAGATCACCGCCATCATCAAGCCCTTCAAGCTGGACGAAGTCCGCGAATCGCTGGCCGAGGTGGGCGCCTCGGGCCTGACGGTCACCGAGGTCAAAGGCTTCGGCCGCCAGAAGGGCCACACCGAGCTGTACCGCGGCGCGGAGTACGTGGTGGACTTCCTGCCGAAGGTGAAGGTGGAGGTGGTGGTGCGCGACGATGAGGTCGACCGCTGCATCGACGCCATCCTGAAGGCCGCCAAGACCGGCAAGATCGGCGACGGCAAGATCTTCGTCACCTCGGTCGACCATGTGGTGCGCATCCGCACCGGTGAGACGGACGAAGCGGCGGTTTGAGCCCGTCGTCGCGTTAACGGAAAAGGCCGCTCACGCGGCCTTTTTCAATGGTCAGAGCCAGAAGCGGTGCACGACCGCAGCAATCCAGATACCCCCCGCCAGCAGCAACGCGAGCATGACGGCGGCGCTGCCCAGGTCCTTGGCGTGCTTGGACAGGTCATGCAGGTCGAAGGAGATGCGATCGATGGCGGCCTCGATCGCGGAGTTCAGCAGTTCGACGATCAGCACGACGAGCAGCGAGCCGATCAGCAGCGCGGTCTCGACCCAGCTTTGCCCGACCCAGAAGGCCAGCGGCGTGCCGATGATCGCGAGCCAGGTTTCCTGGCGGAAGGCGCTTTCGCCACGGTAGGCGGCGCGCAGGCCGGCGGCCGAGAAGCCGGCGGCGGCGCGGATGCGGGCCAGGCCGGTGCGGCTCTTGTGCGGGTTGTTCGTCGTTGTCGTCATCATGCGGGCTTGCCTGCCGTCTTGGGGGCGGGCACGTAAGTGACCAGCATTGTCCTGCACAGCAGGTCATGCAGGAATTGATGGCCGGGCAGGACGAGCGCCAGCATGGCGTAACCGAGCAGGCTCAGGACGCCGACGCACGCGATCGCGCCGAAGCCCAGGCCGTGCTTGAGCATCTGCGAGGCGGCGGTGAGCGGCAGCAGCCACCACGCGTAGCTCAGCACATGGCGGGCGAGCGCCTGCGGCACGCCCAGCTTGGCGCCGTCTGCGCGAACGAGGCGGATGTGCCAGGTCTTCATGGCCAAGGTCTGACCGCTGCGGGTCCAGAAATAGACGAAGTACGCGGCAAAGGCGCAGGCCAGCGCGGCGATCAGCCCGGCTCGGTGTTCCATCGCGTTGCGCTGCTGGACCAGAGGCGAGTAGACGAGGCCGGTGATCACGGCAACGCCGAACAGCAGGATGCCTTCATAGAGGAAGGCGGCCAGGCGTCGGGCCAGGCCGGGCACGGGGACGGTCATTTGCGCGGAAGGGAAAAAGCGACGAAGCCGGGAGTCTAGCCAGAGCGGCTAGCGCTCGCCGCGCCGGCGGGGCAGCAGCGTCTTCGGATCGACCAACTCAGGGTCGGCGAAGACCTTGGTCTGGCCTGCCATCTGGTGGCGGGGCCGGATGCCGGTCTCGGTGATCAGCACGGTGCTGGCGCCGGGCTTGGCCTGCAGCACGGATGGCGCCACCGGCTTGACCGGCAGCGCCTTGGTCACCGGCGGAACCAGATTGGATTTGGCCAGCGACTCCGGGCCCGCGCTGCCCGACTTCGGCGCGCGCTGCTTGCGTCTGGCCTTCTCGGCCAATTCCTCGCGCTGCTCGGGTGTCAGCGCCTGGTAGGCCTCCCACTTGGCGCGGCGCTCGTCGGCGCGGATCTGCTGCGCGACTTGGTAACCGAGCCGGGCCTGCTGGCGCTCGGCCGGGCTCAGTCGCGCCCAGGCACGCATGCGCTCGTGCATCCGGTTCTGTTCCTCGGGCGGCAGGGTCGGGAAGCGCTGGGCGATCTCCAGCCACTTGCTGCGGCGCGCGGGATCAAGGCCGTCCCAGTCGCGCTCCAGCGGCGCCAGCGCCCACTTCTGGTAGAGGGCGAGGTTCTTCCAGGCGGGCGGGTCGGAAGCGATGGAGGGCAGCGGCGTTGGCAGCAGGCCGGTGGCCGGCTGAGGTGCGGCTGCGGGAGGAGCGGACGCTGGCGCCGGCGGCGCAACCGGCGCGGATTCAACGACCGCCGAGGCGGCCGTGTCAGCCTGCGCGCGCGCAGCCAGCGGCACGGCGGTCAGCCCGAGAAACAGCAGGGCGGCAGCGTAGAGGGTGGTTTTGATCGACAAGCAGGAAAGGTCGGGACGGGACCGGGTCATGCGGCTCCCGTCATTCTTGCTCATCGCTGAGGTATTCGGAGAAGCCCGGATCGCTGTAGGCGGCCGGCGGCAGGTTGTCGGACAGCAACGCGGTATCGATCTCGGCGGCGGCGGCCACCTGCTGGTGCCACTGGCCGTACTGGATCGTCAGCAGGCCGCCCACCAGCAGCAGCAGCGGCATCAGCGAGGCGAACTTGAACCAGCGCGAGGATCCGCCGGTGCCGCCCAGCGCCAGGGCCATGCCCGAGCGCATCACCTGCGGCTTGGCCGTGGCGGTCGCGGCCTGAACCTTGCGAGCAGCCTGGGCCTTCAACAGCGCTTGTTCGCGGGCGAAGCGCAGGCGTTCACTCACATCGCCGGACAGCGACTGGCTGTGCTCCGTCAAGCCGGCAGACACACGCAGGCCGAACCGGGTCACCCGGGCGTCCAGTTCCGAACCGAAATGCGTCTTGTGCTGCTGCTTGTTCATAGCGTGATTCCCTTGGCCTTCAGCGACTTCGCCAGTGCGTGAACGGCGCGGGAGCAGTGTGTCTTCACACTGCCCTCCGAGCAACCCATCACCGATGCGGTCTCTGCGACATCCAACTCCTCCCAGTAACGCAGGAGGAAGGCTTCCCGTTGACGGGCCGGCAACTGTTCCACTTCGCTCTCGATCATTTGCAAGATCTGCGCCCGGGAAACCTCGTCCGCGGCGCTCAGCGCGCCCAGGGCGCCGTCCTGCGATTCGAGCATTTCCAGCAGATCGAAGTCGCCGTCCGGATCGCTCGATTCGAAGTCCGACATGTTCTGCATGACGGCATTGCGCGTCTTCCTGCGCCGAAACCAGTCCATCGTCGTGTTGGACAGGATGCGCTGGAACAGCAGCGGGAGCTCTGCGGCGGGGCGGTCGAAGTAGTTCTCGGCCAGCTTGATCATCGAGTCCTGCACGATGTCGAGCGCACCATCCTCGTCCCGCACGAGGTAGGCGGTCCGCTTGAAGGCGCGTTTGTCGACGCTGCGCAGAAAGTCGTTGAGTTCTTTATCGGAGGCCAAGGAACAGGCGGGGCAGCGCCCGCGACGGCAAAAGAGCGTTAATTATCGCATCGCGAAGGCTCCACCGGAATTTGGGGTCAGCCTCCGCGAACGGTACGTGCATAATGTCAGTTCGCACAAAGAGTTCCTGATCTGAAGTTTGCTGCCCGACCGGGGCGGCAGGTCTCGATTGCACGGCTCCGCATCCGCCTCACGAGGGCGCGAAAAGGAGCACCGACGGTTTTTCGTTAGAGAAAATCACTGAGGTTCTGATAAATGGACATGACCACCGCGGACGCCAAGCGCGCCTTGGCCGCTCACCCGCAAAATTCCTCCCCCAATTCCGCGTCTTCGCAGGCTTCCGAGCTGAACGGCTCCGAAATCCTCGTCCGCTGCCTCCAGGCCGAAGGTGTCCAGTACCTTTGGGGCTATCCCGGCGGCGCTGTGTTGTACATCTACGACGCGCTTTACAAACAAGACTCGATCCAGCACGTGCTGGTGCGCCACGAGCAGGCGGCGGTCCATGCGGCCGACGGCTATGCCCGCGCCACCGGTGACGTCGGCGTGGCCCTGGTCACCTCCGGCCCGGGTGTGACCAATGCGATCACCGGCATCGCGACGGCCTACATGGACTCGATCCCGATGGTGATCGTGACCGGCCAGGTTCCGACGCCCGCGATCGGCCTGGATGCCTTCCAAGAATGCGACACCGTCGGCATCACCCGCCCGATCGTCAAGCACAACTTCCTCGTCAAGGACGTGCGCGATCTCGCGATGACGATGAAGAAGGCCTTCCACATTGCCCGCACCGGCCGCCCCGGCCCGGTCGTCGTCGACATCCCGAAGGACATCTCGATGACGAAGCTGCCGGGCACCTTCGAGTATCCGAAGCAGGTCGAGATGCGCAGCTACAACCCGGTGCGCAAGGGCCATTCGGGCCAGATCCGCAAGGCCGTGGCGCTGTTGCTCGCGGCCAAGCGTCCGTACATCTACACCGGCGGCGGTGTGATCCTGGGCGAGGCCTCGGCCGAACTGCGTGAGCTGACGAAGCTGCTCGGCTATCCGGTCACCAACACGCTGATGGGCCTGGGCGCCAGCGCGAGCAGCGACCCGCAGTTCCTCGGCATGCTGGGTATGCACGGCACCTACGAAGCCAATATGACGATGCAGCACTGCGACGTGCTGCTGGCCGTCGGTGCCCGCTTCGACGACCGCGTGATCGGCAACCCGAAGCACTTCGGCTCGGTCGAACGCAAGATCATCCATGTGGACATCGACCCCTCGTCGATCTCCAAGCGGGTGCGCGTGGACATCCCGATCGTCGGCGACGTCAAGGACGTGCTGCAGGAGCTGATCCACCAGATCAAGGAAGCGCAGGCTCGCCCCGACGCGATCGCGCTGAACGCCTGGTGGAGCCAGATCAACGAATGGCGCCGCCGCGAGTGCCTGGCCTTCAAGCCGTCCACCGAGGTCATCAAGCCGCAGATGGTGGTCGACACGCTGTGGCGCCTGACCAAGGACCGCGACACCTACATCACCTCGGACGTCGGCCAGCACCAGATGTGGGCCGCGCAGTACTACCGCTTCGAGGAACCGCGTCGCTGGATCAATTCCGGCGGCCTGGGCACGATGGGCGTGGGCCTGCCGTACGCGATGGGCATCAAGCTCGCCAAGCCGGACTCGGATGTGTTTTGCATCACCGGCGAGGGCTCGATCCAGATGTGCATCCAGGAAATGTCCACCTGCCTGCAGTACCGCACGCCGGTGAAGATCGTCTCGCTGAACAACCGCTACCTGGGCATGGTGCGGCAGTGGCAGGAGTTGGACTACGGCAAGCGCTACTCGCACAGCTATATGGAAGCGCTGCCGGACTTCGTCAAGCTGGCCGAGGCCTACGGCCACGTCGGCCTGCTGGTCGAGAAGCCCGGCGACGTCGAGGGCGCGCTGAAGGAAGCGATCCGCTTGAAGGACCGCACCGTGTTCCTCGACATCCGCACCGATCCTACCGAGAACGTCTGGCCGATGGTCCAGGCCGGCAAGGGCATTTCCGAGATGCTGCTGAGGTCCGAAGACCTTTGAGGTCATGAAGCCGGCCTGGGGCCGTTGCGTTACCGCGCACGACCGACAGGCCGGTGGATGGCAGAGAAGCTTCGGAACCGGTATCTCATTCCTGCAATCGAAGAGCGTGGCCAAGGGCCGTCGGTTACCGCCGCCGGGCTGAAGAGCGCGAAGGACGAGAAGAACCCATGAAACACATCATTGCTTTGCTCATCGAGAACGAGCCGGGGGCGCTGTCACGCGTCGTCGCGCTGTTTTCGGCCCGCGGCTACAACATCGAGAGCCTGACGGTGGCGCCCACCGAAGACGCCTCGCTGTCGCGGATGACGATCGTCACCACCGGCTCCGATGAAGTGATCGAGCAGATCACCAAGCACCTGAACCGCCTGATCGAAGTGGTCAAGGTCGTCGACCTGACCGAAGGCAACTACACCGAGCGCGAACTGATGCTGATCAAGGTGCGCGCCGTCGGCAAGGAGCGCGAAGAGATGAAGCGCACCGCCGACATCTTCCGCGGCCGCATCATCGACGTGACCGAGAAGACCTACACGATCGAGCTGACCGGCGATGCCGGCAAGCTCGACGCCTTCATCGACGCGATCGATCGCGCCTCGATTCTTGAAACGGTGCGCACCGGCACCAGCGGCATCGGCCGCGGCGAGCGCATCTTGCGCGTCTAACTCTGATCTTCCACTGACACCGAATTTTCCCTGGAGCACGACATGAACGTTTATTACGACAAGGACGCCGACCTCTCCCTGATCAAGGGCAAGAACGTCACCATCATCGGCTACGGCTCACAAGGCCACGCCCACGCGCAGAACCTGAACGACAGCGGCGTCAAGGTCACCGTCGGTCTGCGTCGTGGCGGCGCTTCCTGGGCCAAGGCCGAGAACGCCGGCCTGAAGGTCGCCGAGATCGCCGACGCGGTGAAGGCCGCCGATGTCGTCATGATCCTGCTGCCCGACGAGCAGATCGCTGGTGTCTACAAGGCCGAAGTCGAGCCCAACATCAAGCAAGGCGCCTCGCTCGCCTTCGCCCACGGCTTCAACGTGCACTATGGCCAGGTCGTGCCGCGCGCGGACCTTGACGTCTGGATGGTTGCCCCGAAGGCCCCGGGCCACACGGTGCGCGGCACCTACACCCAAGGTGGCGGCGTGCCCCACCTGATCGCCGTCTACGCCGACAAGACCGGCAAGGCCCGTGACCTGGCGCTGAGCTACGCCGTGGCCAACGGCGGTGGCAAGGCCGGCATCATCGAGACTAACTTCCGCGAAGAGACCGAGACCGACCTGTTCGGCGAGCAGGCCGTGCTGTGCGGCGGCGCCGTCGAACTGATCAAGGCGGGCTTCGAGACGCTGACCGAAGCCGGCTACGCGCCCGAAATGGCCTACTTCGAGTGCCTGCACGAGCTGAAGCTGATCGTCGACCTGATCTATGAAGGCGGCATCGCCAACATGAACTACTCGATCTCGAACAACGCCGAGTACGGCGAGTACGTGACCGGCCCGCGCATCGTCACCGATGCCACCAAGGACGCGATGCGCCAGTGCTTGAAGGACATCCAGACCGGCGAGTACGCGAAGAGCTTCATCCTCGAAAACAAGGCCGGCGCCCCGACCTTGCTGAGCCGCCGCCGCCTGACGGCCGAGCACGACATCGAAGTGGTCGGCGAGAAGCTGCGCGCGATGATGCCCTGGATCAAGAAGAACCGCCTGGTCGACCAGTCGAAGAACTAAAGAGTCAGTACCTCTAGCGGGAGGCCGGCTTGCCGAAGGGCAGGCCGGCCTTCTTTTATGATCCGCCCATGACCGATCCCAACACCATCGACGAGCCGCAACGCCCCCGCCGCAAGGGCATATACGCGCTGCCCAACGCGATCACTTTGGCCGCGCTGTTCTCCGGCTTCTACGCGATCGTGATGGCGATGAACGGCCGCTTCGACACCGCGTGCATCGCGATCTTCGCGGCCGCCGTGCTCGACAGCCTTGATGGCCGCGTGGCCCGCATGACGAATACGCAGAGCGCCTTCGGCGAGCAGATGGATTCGCTGTCGGACATGGTCAGCTTCGGCGCTGCCCCGTCGCTGATCGTCTACATCTGGGGCCTGAAGGACCTGGGCAAGGCGGGCTGGATCCCGGCCTTCGTCTACATCGCCGGCGCCGCACTGCGCCTGGCCCGTTTCAACGTCAACATCGGCGTTGTCGACAAGCGCTTCTTCCAGGGGCTGCCTAGCCCCGCCGCCGCAGCCATCGTGATCAGCCTGATCTGGATGGCCGACGACAACGGCTACCGCAATGTCTCGCAGATCGACTGGCTCGCCTGGACGGCCTTCGGCGTGACCTTGTTCGCCGGCCTGTCGATGGTGACGAACGCGCCGTTTTACAGCTTCAAGGTCTTTGGCGGCCGTCGCACCGTGCCCTTCATCGTGCTGGTGGCCATCATGCTGGGCATCGCGCTGATCGCGCTGGACCCGCCGCGCGTGCTGTTCGCGCTGTTCGCGGTCTATGGCCTGTCGGGCTATGCGGTCTATGCCTGGCGCAAGTACAAGGGCGTGCCGGTCAGCGTGATTTCCACATCCACCGACGAGCCCGACGAAAAAGACCTCCATCACTGAAATCGTCTGCTATATTTCGACGCTATGTTGACGACTGTCTCTCTGACCGCGCTGCTACTACTAGGCGACCTTCGGGTTCGCTGATCGATCGCGCACGCACGTCACACCAGACCAAGTCCTCCGATCTCAACGGCCCGTATGCAACCTGCAGCGGGCCGTTTGCTTTTGTCCGCCGCCGGTTGCCCAGATTCACCCCGAACCCCTGGAGCATTCCGATGTTGAAGCAACCGAACACCAAGTACCGCGCCTTCGCACCGATCGGCCTGAAGGATCGCAGCTGGCCTGACGCGCAGATCACCCAGGCTCCGACCTGGCTGAGCACCGACCTGCGTGACGGCAACCAGGCGCTGATCGAGCCGATGGACTCGGAGCGCAAGCTGCGGATGTTCAAGATGCTGCTGAAGATCGGCTTCAAGGAGATCGAGGTCGGTTTCCCCTCGGCCTCGCAGACCGATTTCGATTTCGTCCGGTTGTTGATCGAGCAGGACCTGATCCCTGACGATGTGACGATCCAGGTGCTGACGCAGGCGCGCCAGCCGCTGATCGAGCGCACCTTCGAATCGCTGAAGGGCGCCAAGAAGGCCATCGTCCACCTCTACAACGCCTGCGCGCCGGTGATGCGCAAGGTGGTGCTGGGCATGAACGAGGACCAGATCGTCGACCTGGCCGTCACCCATACCGAGATGATCCGCCGCCTGGCCGCGCAGATGCCCGAGACCGACATCGGCTTCGAGTATTCGCCTGAGATGTTCTCCGGCACCGAACTGGCCTTCAGCAAGCGCGTCGTCGATGCGGTCGTTGAGGCCTGGGGCGCGACGCCGGATCGCAAGATCATCATCAACCTGCCCGCGACGGTCGAGCATTCGACGCCCAATATCTTCGCGGACATGATCGAGTGGATGCACCGCAACGTCGCCAAGCGCGACAGCATCGTGCTGTCTATCCACCCGCACAACGACCGCGGCACCGGCACCGCTGCCGCCGAGTTCGCGCTGATGGCCGGCGGTGACCGCATCGAGGGCTGCCTGTTCGGCAGCGGCGAGCGCACCGGCAATGTGGACGTGGTCAACATCGCGCTGAACCTCTACACCCAGGGCGTCGACCCGCAGCTCGACTTCTCCGACATCGACGAGGTCCGCCGTTGCGCCGAGCACTGCACGCAGCTGCCGGTCCATCCGCGCCATCCTTATGCCGGCGACCTGGTCTACACCTCCTTCTCCGGCTCGCACCAGGACGCGATCAAGAAGGCCTTCGCCGCCCGCAAGGACGGCGATATCTGGAACATGCCCTACCTGCCGGTCGACCCGAAGGACCTGGGCCGCAGCTACGACGCGGTGATCCGCGTCAACAGCCAGTCGGGCAAGGGCGGCATCTCCTATCTTCTCGAGGCCGAGTACGGCGTCGAGCTGCCGCGTCGCCTGCAGATCGAGTTCAGCCAGGTTGTGCAGGCCGTGATGGACGACAGCGGCAAGGAGCAGAGTGCCGCGGACATCTGGGGCATCTTCGAGCGCGAGTACGGCCTGAACGTGGAGCAGGGCATGCACCCGACCAGCAGCGAAGTCAGCGAAGGCGTGACGCGCCTGAGCGTGCTGGCCGACCTGCATGAGCGGAGCCTCAAGGTGGAAGGCGAGGGCACCGGGCCGATCGATGCCTTCATCAACGGGCTGAATGCACAGCTGGATTCGACCGTTCGCGTGCTCGACTATCACGAGCACTCGATCGGCAGCGGCGCCGATGCCAAGGCGGCGGCCTATCTGGAACTGCGCGTCGGCGACGGGCTGACGATCTTCGGCGTCGGGATCGATGCCAACATCGTCTCCGCCTCGCTGAAGGCGATCACCTCCGGCTTGCGCCGCGCTTCGCAACGCGGTCAACTCCGATTCGCCAAAGTAGCCACCGTCTAAGGAAGCGATATGCCCGAGCAGTTGATCATCTTCGACACCACGCTGCGCGACGGCGAGCAATCGCCCGGCGCCTCGATGACCAAGGACGAGAAGCTGCGCATCGCGCGGCAGCTCGAGCGGCTGAAGGTCGATGTGATCGAGGCCGGCTTCCCGGCGTCGAGCTCGGGTGACTTCGAGGCGGTCAAGGCGATCGCCGCGGCGATCAAGGACAGCATCGTCTGTGGCCTGGCCCGTGCCAATGACCGCGACATCGCCCGTGCCGCCGAGGCCCTGAAGGGCGCGGCCCGCTCGCGCATCCATACCTTCATCGCCACCAGCGAACTCCACATGGAGAAGAAGCTGCGGATGACGCGCGACCAGGTGCTGGAGCAGGCCATCCAGGCGGTGCGCTACGCCCGCACGCTGACCGACGACATCGAGTTCTCGCCCGAGGACGGCTACCGCTCCGACCCGGAGTTCCTGGCTCGCGTCGTCGAGGCGGTGATCAAGGAAGGCGCGCGGACGATCAACATCCCCGACACCGTCGGCTACGCGATCCCCGAGCTTTACGGCAACTTCATCAAAACGCTGCGCGAGCGCGTGCCCAACTCCGACCAGGCGGTCTGGAGCGTGCACTGCCACAACGACCTCGGCATGGCGGTGGCGAACTCGCTGGCCGGCGTCAAGATCGGCGGCGCGCGCCAGATCGAATGCACGATCAACGGCCTCGGCGAGCGCGCGGGCAACTGCTCGCTGGAAGAGGTGGTGATGGCGGTGAAGACGCGCCGCGACTACTTCGGGCTGGATGTGGGCGTCGACCCGAGCCAGATCGTGCCGGCATCGCGGATGGTGGCACAGACGACCGGCTTCGTCGTGCAGCCGAACAAGGCGGTCGTCGGTGCCAATGCCTTCGCGCATGCGTCCGGCATCCACCAGGACGGCGTGCTGAAGGCGCGCGACACCTACGAGATCATGCGGGCCGAGGATGTGGGCTGGGCCGCCAACAAGATCGTGCTGGGCAAGCTCAGCGGACGCAATGCGTTCAAGCAGCGCCTGCAGGAGCTCGGCGTCTCGCTGGAGTCCGAAGCCGAGGTCAATGCCGCCTTCGTCCGCTTCAAAGATCTGGCCGACCGCAAGAACGAGATCTTCGACGAGGACATCATCGCGCTGGTGATGGACGAGTCGGTCAGCGCCGAGCAGGAGCACTTCCGCTTCCTCGCGTTGTCGCAGCGATCCGAAACCGGCGAGCGGCCGCATGCCAGCATCGTCTTCGCCGCCGGCGGCACCGAGCACCGGGCCGAGAGCGATGGCAACGGCCCGGTGGACGCGACCTTGCGGGCGATCGAGGCCACGGTCCAAAGTGGCGCCGAAATGCTCCTCTACTCGGTCAATGCGATCACCAGCGGCAGCACAGAATCGCAGGGCGAGGTGACGGTTCGCCTGCAGCACGCCGGCCGGGTCGTGAACGGCGTGGGTGCTGATCCGGACATCGTCGTGGCCTCGGCCAAGGCCTATCTGAGCGCCCTGAACAAGCTGCAGAGCAAGGTCGAGCGGGTCGCCGCTCAAGGGTGAACCCTTCAGGGCCGCCCCGCATAGCGGCCCTTTCTCACGCTCCGTACAGTTAAGGCGTTAGGAAATGGCCCCACGCAGGCCGGATTCGATGCAAAGTCGAGCTTTATAAGGTTCGGCTAAGTTTTTGATCTTGCCGGGTTTTTTGCTGTCGCCTAAACTGCGGCCCACTTGTCCGGGAGCGGGATTGAAAACGTCTGCCTTTACCTCATTGCTATCGAGCGCCGCGCTCGGCCTGGCGCTGGCCGTGACCGGCCTGGCGGCCCATGTCGACGCCTCGGCCGCAACCACCACCGCTCAGAAGAGCAAGCGCACGGTGGCCACCAGCGTGCGCAAGACCAAACCGGTGTCGCGCGTGCGCAAGGCTGTCGTCGTCGTTCCGGCGGTGGCGACCTTCGGACAGCTCTCCGGCCTGCACGCGGTCGATGATCCGCTGGACCTGAAGTCCGGCGTCGCGCTGGTGATGGACCAGGACACGAACGAAGTGCTGCTGTCCAAGAATCCCGAAGCAGTCCTGCCGATCGCCTCGATCACCAAGCTGATGACCGGCCTGGTCGTCCTGGAGGCCCACCAGCCGATGGACGAGAAGATCGAGATCACCGATGACGACAAGGACACGCTGAAGCACACCTACTCGCGGCTGCGGCCCGGCACCGTGCTGACCCGCGAAGAACTGCTCCACCTGGCCTTGATGGCCTCCGAGAACAGCGCGGCCCATGCGCTCGCCCGCAACTATCCGGGCGGCCTGGAGGCGGCAATCGCCGCGATGAACCAGAAGGCGCAGTCGCTGGGCATGACCGACACCCGCTACATCGAGCCCACGGGCCTGTCGAGCAGTAACCAGTCCAGCGCCAAGGACCTGGCCGCCCTGGTGAAGGTCGCCCACGAGCAGCCGATGCTGCGCGAATTCACGACCAGCAAGGAAGCCAGCTTCATGATCGGCCGCCGCGAGATGGCCTTCCACAGCACCAACGGCCTGGTCCGCAGCAGCGACTGGGACATCGGCCTGCAGAAGACCGGCTTCATCAACGAGGCCGGCAAGTGCCTGGTGATGCAGGCACAGATGTACGGCCGCAAGCTGATCATGGTGTTCCTGGACGCCACCGGCAAGACGGCGCGGATCGCCGACGCAGAGCGTGTGCGCAAGTGGCTGGCCAATGCGTCGCCGATGGCGGCGGTGCATCAGCCCAAGCTGAACTGATCGCAGCGGCCTTCGGGCCCCGGAAGAAGAAAACGCAGCCTCGGCTGCGTTTTTTGTTGATGGCTCGCGGCCTATTGCCCGCGGTAGCCCAGGGCCGAGGAGATCTGCGCCGCGGTCTCCTTCAGGCGCCCGACCCAGCCTTCCTCCAGCCGATCCGCCGGTGCCGAGATCGAAAGCCCGGCGATCAGCTTGGCCTGATCGTCGTAGATGCCGGCGGCCATGCAGCGCACGCCGAGCTCCAGCTCCTCGTCGTCGCGCGAGAGTCCGCGCTGGCGGATCAGTGCCAGCTCGCGTTCCAGCGCGCTGACGTCGGTCAGGCTGTTCTTCGTGTGGCCGGCGAGGCCGGTGCGGGCGGCATAACTGCGAACCCGCATGGACTCATCGCTGGCGAGGAACAGCTTGCCGACCGAGGTCAGGTGCAGCGGCGCCCGCCCGCCCACAGCGCGCACGACCTGCATGCCCGAGCGCTCGCTGTAGGTCCGCTCGATGTAGACGATCTCGTCGCCCTGGCGCACCGACAAGTTGACGGGCTGGTGGGTGAACTTGTGCAGCTCGCGCATCGGGCCCAGCGCAGCGTCGCGCACGTCCAGCCGCGCCTTGACCAGGTTGCCCAGTTCCAGCAGCCGCATGCCCAGGCGATAACTGCCTGCCTCGGGCCGATCGACGAAGCGGCCCATCGCCAGGTCATTGAGAATGCGGTGGGCCGTGGAGGGGTGCAGGCCGGTTGTTTCGCTGATCGCCTTCAGCGACACCGGATCCTGATGGCTGGCCAGCACATCCAGCAGCGCGAACGTGCGTTCGAGCACCTGGATGGCGGGCTTGCGATGGTCCTCTTTGCTCATGACTTCATTGTGCTGGAGAATGTCTTGTTTTGCATGGCGAAATTGAAACTCAAGGCGTGGCGATGGCAAAAGCGCCTTGCCGCGGTCGCGCACCACATCGTGCAATGTGGGCTGCTGATGGGCGCGCTGAGCGGGCTGTCCGCGCTGGCTCAGCCAGCGGCTGAGCCCAGCCCCGCCGCCAGCATCGCCAGCGCGCCGACCGGTGCCGGGCCCGCGGCCAGCGCCGCTGCACCGCAGCCACCCGCGATCCGCGTGGGCCGCATTCGTGGCCGCATCACCGCGGAGGACCTGGGCGTCGTCATCAACACGGCCGATCCGTACTCGGTCGCCGTCGGCGAGTACTACGTGCGGCGTCGTGGCATCGCGCCCGAGAACGTCGTGCGGCTGAGCCTGCCCGTGCGGGCACGCCTGACGGCCGCCGAGTTCGAGGCCTTCAACGATGCGCTGCATGCGCAGATGCCGGCCGGCGTGCAGGGCCTGGCGCTGGCCTGGCGCGAGCCCTATGCGGTGGAGTGCAACTCGATCACCTCGGCGATCGCGCTGGGCTTCCAGCCGCGGCTGTGCGAGCAGACCTGCGCGCCCTCGCGCACCTCGCTGTATTTCAACTACCCGGGCGCACGGCCCTACACGGAGCTGGGCCTGTGGCCCTCGATGCTGCTGGCGGCGCGCAACGTGGCCGCGGCCGAGGCGCTGATCGAACGCGGCATCGCCTCGGATGGCAGCCAACCCTCCGAGGCCGGCGCGAACGCCTGGTTCGTCAGCACGCCCGATGGCGCGCGCAGCGTGCGTGCGGCGCTGTTCCCTCCCGCCGGTCGGCTGGGGCAACTGAATCTGGATGTGAAGCGAGCGTCGAGCCAGGACCTGCCACCGCTCAAGCGCACACTGGTCTACGAGACCGGGCTGACGCGCGTCGATGGCCTGACCGCCGTGGACTGGTTGCCCGGCGCGCTGGCCGACCACCTGACCTCCTTCGGCGGCCTGCTCGACGCGCCGGTGACCGGTGGCCAGATGAGCGCGGTCGACTGGCTCGAAGCCGGTGCCACCGCCAGCTACGGCACCGTCACCGAACCTTGCAACCATCTGCAGAAGTTCCCGCACCCGCAGGTGCTGCTGCTCTATTACGCACAGGGCTCGACGGCGCTGGAAGCCTACTGGCGCAGCGTCGCCTGGCCCGGACAGGGCGTGTTCATCGGCGAACCGCTCGCCGCGCCGTTCGCGGCAAGGAAACAGAATGATTGAAGTCCTCGACAACGTTTTCTGGCACGCCCTCAGCGGTGCCCAACAGCACTGCGCGAGCGGCACCGCCGAGGCTCGGCGTTATGCGCCGGGCTTCTCGCCCATCGTCGCGTTCCCGCGCGCCGAAGATCCCGATTTCGACGCGCTGCAGCCCTTCTGCGCGCCGGGCGAGCGCTTCTACGTGGCCGACTGGTCCGGCCCGGCACCGGCGGGCTGGGCGATCGAGCTGGAGGCGAAGATGGTCTGCATGGCCTGGGCCGGCGAAACGCCCGCCGACGATGCCGCGCCCGACGCCCTGCCGCTCGATGCAAGCCACGCGCCGCAGGCGCTCGCGCTGGCCGAACTGACCCGCCCCGGCCCCTTCGGCCTGCGCACGATCGAGCTCGGCGACTACTTCGGCTTGTTCGAAGGCGAGCGCCTCGTCGCGATGGCCGGCGAACGCTCCTGCGCCGGCCGCTTCCGCGAGATCAGCGGCGTCTGCACGCATCCGGACTTCCAGGGCCGTGGCATGGCCAAGCGCCTGATGCAGAAGCTGATCCGCCGCCAGTGCCTGCGCGGAGAGACGCCGTTCCTGCACGTCATGAGTGCCAACGCCGGCGCGCTGGCGCTGTACCGGCGGATGGGCTTCGCCGACTACCGCGAAAAGGTCGTGCGCGTGGTCTCACGTGTGTCGGCCTGAGGGCGGCTGTATCAGCTCTGACAAGAACTCGATGCATCGCTGACAAGCTCGCTGCCTAGAGTCGCCTCCATTCACCAATGGAGGTCGATTCCCATGAAGCGCGGCAGGCAGATCCACAAGACCGGGCCTCTGGCCATCCTGCTCGCCGTGCTGGGCGGCTGCGGCGGCGGAGGCAGCTCGACGAGCAGCGACAGCGGCTCGACCACCACGACGGTCGCGGCGCCGACGATCGGCAGCCAGCCCGCGTCGCTGACGGTCACGGCCGGCGCCTCGGCCACCTTCAGCGTGGTGGCCACCGGCTCCGGCACGCTGAGCTACCAGTGGTTCAAGGGCTCGACGGCGATCTCCGGCGCCACGGCGGCCTCGTACACGATCGCCAGCACCGCGGCCGGCGACGCCGGCAGCTACGACGTCGTGGTCACCGGCAGCGGCGTCTCGACCACCAGCGCCACCGCCACGCTGACGGTTAACGCCGCCAGCGGAACGACGACGACCGCGAGCTGCGACACCACCCACATCACGACGCTGATGAGCGCCGTCTCGGCTTTCGAGTCGGCGCTGGGCAGCAGCCTCACGGCCTCGATGGCGTACGACGCTGCCAGCAACAGCAGCGCGCAGCTGAACGTCTACAAGACCCGCTGGTCCAACCTGCCGCCCGGCGCGCTGGCCTTCACCCGGCCGGGCATCGCGCTGTCGCAGGTCACGACGAGCGCGCAGGTGGCCGCCTTCAACACGCTGGCGCAGGCCGCGCTGAGCAGCAGCGGCTATGCCGACATGCAGGGCGTGCTCGCCGCGGACGATTACCTTGGCTACACGCTCAATGCCAACGGCTACGGCGCCGGCCTCGCGCGGGTCGCGGTGATCGGCACGCCGTCGAGCACGGGCAGCTGGGCGCTGATGTTCGGCGGCCACCACCTCGCGTTCAACCTCAGCTTCAACGGCGGCTGCACCTATCCGACGCCCCACCACATCGGCGTGGAGCCGCGCACCGCCTTCACCGCCAACAGCCAGACCGGCTACAACTTCTATGGCGCCGGCAGCTACCAGGTGCTCAGCAGCAAGGCGGCTGGGATGCTGGCCGTGTTCAACGGGCTGTCCAGCAGCGAGAAGAGCAGCGCCTTCCTGACCAGCCAGACCTTCGGCGACATCCTGCTCGGGCCCGTCGAGGCCAACACGGGCAGCTATGCCAATGTGTCGACCAAGCTGGCCGCGGTGGCCGCCAGCAGCAAGCGTGGCCTGCTCGTCACGAGCCTGTCCACGGCCGAGCAGGCGCTGGTTACCGCGGCGATCCAGCAATGGGTGGGCGACTACGACAATGACACCGCCGCCCGCCTGCTCGCCGACTACCAGGCGGACTACGCCAGCACCTACGTCGCCTGGGCCAACAGCTCGGGCAGCTACAGCAGCGACGGGCCGGATGCGAGCACCAACGGCAGCTACATGCGCATCGACGGCCCGCGTGTCTGGATCGAGATCGCGGTGCAGAACGGCGTCATCGTGCAGAGCCAGACCCACTACCACATGGTCTATCGCGACAAGACGCTGGACTACTTCAACGAGCTGGCGAACTGATATGGGCGGCCTGGCCTGGCGGATGGCCGCCCTGGTGATGGCGCTGCTGCTCCTGCCGTTCGACCTGGTCCATGCGCACGACGTGCCGCCGAGCCTCGTGATGCTGGACATCGGCCGCGATGCGGTTGATGCGGAACTGCAGCTCCCGCTGCCGGACCTCGGCGCGGCCCTGCAGCTGCCGCTGGCCGCGCAGCCCGATCAGGTGCTGGCCCGCTATTCGGCGCCGATCGAGCAGCGGGTGCGCGAGGCCTTCGCGCTGCGCAGCTTCGATGACCGTGCCTACCGGATGGAGCTCGGCCCGCTGGCGCTGCGCCGCACCGACAACCCGAACTGGACGGCCAACCGATGGGTCGTCGTGCACGCGCGGCTGACGGCACCGGCCGGCGCGTCGACCTTGGCCTTCACCGTGGAGGACCGGATCATTTCCGAGCGGGTCGTCTCGCACAACGCGCTGGTCAGCGTCCGCCACGACATTCGCAACGGCGTGCTCGGCGACGCGCCGGTGCAGGTCGGCATGCTGGGCTTTGGCATCCCGGCGCTGCGCATCGACGGATCGGCGGGCGGCTGGATGCAGGGCCTGGTGCACCTACTGCGCCTGGGCATGCGGCACATCGCCGAAGGGCCCGACCACCTGCTGTTCCTGCTGGCGCTGCTGCTGCCGGCGCCGCTGCTGGCACGCGCGGGCCGCTGGTGCGGCGTGCGTCCGGTGCGCGAGGCGCTGCGCGGTGTCGTGCTCGTCGTCAGCGGTTTCACGATCGGCCACTCGGCCAGCCTGGCGCTGGCGACGCTGGGCTGGGTCGAGGCGCCCACGGCGGCCGTCGAACTGCTGATCGCGGTCTCCATCGTGGTGTCCTGCGTCCATGCCTGGCGGCCGGTGTTCGCCGGGCGCGAGCTGTGGGTGGCCGCGGGCTTCGGCCTGGTCCATGGCCTGGCTTTCGCGGAGACGCTGGCGGGACTGGACTTCGATGCGACGACCTTGGGCCTGTCGCTGCTGGGCTTCAACGTGGGCATCGAGCTGATGCAGCTGATCGTGGTGGCGACCCTGCTGCCCACGTTCCTGTGGCTGGCGCGCAGCCGGTGGTCGGCCGTCACGCGACTGGCTGGTGCGGGCTTCGCCGCCGCCTGCGCCTGCGGCTGGGTCATCGAACGCGGGCTGCATCGTCCCAATCCGCTGCAGGCCTTGGCCGACGGGCTCTCGCCGCCGCCGGCATGGCTGGCCGCATTGCTGGTGATGGCCGGCGCTGCCGCGGCCCTCGCCCTGTGGTGCGGCGGCGCTCAGGCCACGGCCGCGAGGCCGGACAGCACGGCGCCTTCCAGCGTCGCGGGGTAGGGGCCTTCGACGTAGTCGCCCGCCACGGCGATGCGGGAGTCGATGCGGGCCGGCGGGCGTTGCAGGCCCGGTGTGCAGGCGAAGGTGGCGCGCTTCTCTGCCAGCACGCGGCGTACGCGGGCGTCGGCGATGCAGAGCTGCGAGCGTGCCTGGGCCAGCACCGCGTCGCCGGTGGCATCCAGCCCGCGCTCGACCCAGGGCGCGGCGGCGCTGATCGAGAAGGCCAGCAGGCCGGGCTGGTGGCCGAACACGAACTGCGCCGGGCCCTCGGTGAGCATCGTCATCGGCGCTGGCAGGCGTGCGCCTGGTGCGTCGACGTAGACGGTGCAGATCGGCTCGAAGCGCAGGCGGCGAGCCGTTTGCGACCAGCCTGCGTCCAGCGGCTCGACCAGCCGTGCCGCCTCGACGCTGCTGGTGGCGACGACGACACGGTCGAAGGCCGCGAGTTCATCCAGCGAAGCGAGGCGGCGGCCGGTCTCGACGCGGGCGCCGTGCTCGCGCAGCCAGATCTCGGCCGGCCGTGCCAGCAGCTCGGCCAGCGGCACGCGTGGCAGCAGCAGGTCCGCGCCGCCGGGGCCGGCGAACAGGGCGTCCTTCAGCACGCGCAGGAACACCGTGGCGCTGGCCTCGGCCATCGGCGTGTTCAGCGCGGCGACGCACAGCGGCTCGACCAGCTGGGTCAGCAGCACGGCGGGCAGGCCCTGGCACAGCACTGCGACGCTGAGCGCGGGGTCACAGCGGAAGCCGGCCGCCATCCAGCGCCCGGCCCGGGCCAGCAGCGCCAGCCGGGTGCCGAGCGGCCAGCCGCGATGCGCCAGCACGCCGCGGACGAAGGCCGGCACTGCCGGCCCCGCCGGCAGCTGCAGGCCGTCGCCACGTGGCCCGCGCAATTGCAACGGCAGCCGCAGCAGCGCCTGCGCAGGATCGACGCCGACGAGGCGCATCAGCGCGAGCGATTTCCGGTAGGCCCCGATCAGGATGTGCTGGCCGCAGTCGAGGCCGTCGTCGAGGCTGCGCGCCCGGCCGCCCAGGCGCGGCGCCATCTCGATCAGCGCGACCTCGTGGCCCGCCTGCACCGCACGGACGGCGGCCGCGATGCCGGCCCATCCGCCACCGATGACGGCAAGCTTCAACGGCCCCGCCAGTTGGTCGTCATCGCGATCCAGAGCTTGCGGATCGGCGTCAGCGAGATGCGCTGCTGCAGCACCTGGAAGTTCTCGGCCTCGATCTCGCGCAGCAGCGCGCGGTAGATGTTGGCCATCATCAGGCCCGGCTTCTGCGCGCGGCGGTCCTCCTCGGGCAGCAGCGCGAAGGCTTCGTCGTACAGCGCGTGGGCGCGTGCGGCCTGGAACTTCATCAGGGCGGTGAAGCGTTCGCTGTAGCCCCAGGGCGCCTCGCGCTTGAGGATCTCGTGAGCCTTGACGTCGAACTGCTGCAGCTCCGACACCGGCAGGTAGATGCGGCCGCGCCGCGCGTCGTCGCCGACGTCGCGGATGATGTTGGTGAGCTGCATCGCCAGGCCCAGCTTGTGGGCGTAGGCGATCGTGCCGGCCGGCTGTGTGCGGCCGAAGATGCCCGAGGCCACTTCGCCGACGACGCCGGCCACGAGGAAGCAGTAGCGCTGCAGGCCGGGGTAGTCGAGGTAGCGGGTCTGCTCCAGGTCCATCTGGCAGCCGTCGATGACCGCGTTCAGGTGCTCCAGCCGGATGTCGAAAGCCTGAGCATGGGGCATCAGCGCGCGCATGGCCGGGTGCGTCGGCTGCCCCGCGAAGGCGGCGGCCGCTTCCTTGCGCCACCAGGCCAGCTTGGTGGCGGCGACGCCGGCGTCGTGCGTTTCGTCGACGACGTCGTCGACCTCGCGGCAGAACGCGTAGAACGCGGTGATCGCCGCGCGGCGCGGCGGGGGCAGGAACAGGAAGGCGTAGTAGAAGCTGGAGCCGCTCTTCGCCGCCTTGTCCTGCACGTATTCTTCTGGGGTCATGGAGTCTTCATCGTGAGGACGCGCCAGAACAGCGGCGGCGCGTCGAGGGCGGTGAGGGCAGGGCGCCGCGAGAGGCTGGCGTACTGCATCAGCCGGATTTTCTCAAGAATGCGCAGGCCGCCTTGTACCACCCCGCGCAGCTCCCAGCCGGCGCGGCCGGGGATCTGGCGGACCAGCGGCGCGCCCTCGTGCATCAGGCGCTCGGCCCAGGCGCAGAGCTCGGCCACCAGCGCGCGGGCGGGAGCGCCGTCGCGGCAGGCGAGCAGGTCGTCCGGGGTCAGGTCGTGCCTGGCGAGGTCTTCCTGCGGCGCGTAGACGCGGCCGTTCGGGCCGTCGCGGGTGAAGTCCTGCCAGAAGTTGATCAGCTGCAGGCTGGTGCAGATCATGTCGGAGCGGCGCAGCGCCAGCGGGTCGTCGATGCCGTACAGGTGCAGCAGCAGCCGGCCGACGGGATTGGCCGAGCGGCGGCAGTAGTCGAGCAGCTCGGCACGGTCGGCGTAGCGGGTCTTGCGCAGGTCCTGCTCGAAGGCGTCGAGCAGGTCTTCCAGCAGCGGCAGTGGCAGGCGGTGGCGGGCCAGCACGGCCGCGAGCGGCTCGAACACGCGGGTCGCCCAGCGCGGGGACGGTGTTTTGCCGGCGGCGATGGCGCGCAGGTCCGCGCGATAGGCCGCCAGGTCGGCCAGGCGTTGCTCGGTCGTGGCGTCGCCCTCGTCGGCTAGGTCGTCGGCCGTGCGGGCGAAGTGGTAGATCGCGGCCACGGCCGGCCGCAGCCGCGGCGGGCACAGCCAGGAGGCGACCGGGAAGTTCTCGTAGTGTTCTATGCTCACGGGCGGGATTGTGTGTGTTTTGTGCTGCGCTGCCTGTTGCAGTGCACAGAAGCTCGCTGACAATCACCGGGGCCGATAGAAAGAATTATTCGAGGTGGACATGCCCCAGACCCCCATCAAAGCCGGGCTCGCATTGACGGCACTGCTCGTGCTCGCCGCCTGCGGCAAGCAGGCCGCCGCGCCGGAGCCGGTGCGGGCGGTGCGCACGATGCTGCTGGCCACGGATTCCGCCGGCATGACGCTGGAGTACCCGGGTGACGTGCGGGCGCGCATCGAGTCGCGGCTGTCCTTCCGCGTGGGCGGCAAGATGCTGGCGCGCAAGGTCAATCTCGGCGACGCGGTGAAGTCCGGCCAGTTGCTGGCGCAGCTCGATCCGCAGGACCTGCTGCTGGCGCAGGAGGGCGCGAAGGCCGGCCTTGCCGCCGCGCGAACGAACCGCGACCAGCTCGGCGCCGACTACAAGCGTTTCATCGAATTGCGCGAGCAGGGCTTCATCAGCGCCGCCGAGCTGGACCGGCGCGACGCCGCGTTCAAGGCGGCCCAGGCCCAGCTCGACCAGGCGCGCGCCCAGTCCGACGCGCAGCACAACCAGGCCGGCTATGCGCAGCTCCAGGCCGATGCGCCGGGCGTCGTGACCGGCGTGTTCGCCGAGCCGGGCATGGTGGTCGGGCCCGGCACGCCGGTGTTCAGCGTCGCCGTCGATGGACCGCGCGATGTGGTCTTCTCGGTGCCAGAGGACCAACTCGCCCGCGTGCGCGAGGCGGCTGCGCTGCCCGGCGCGCTGAAGGTGCGGCTGTGGGGCGAGAACCAGGCCAGCCGCGACATCAAGCTGCGCGAGATCTCGGCGGCCACCGATCCGGTGACGCGCACCTTCCTGTTGAAGGCCGACGCCGGCGCCGGCTTCGACGGCAAGCTGGGCCAGACGGCCATCATCAGCCTCACCTTGCCGCGCACGCAGCAGATCATGAAAGTGCCGCTGACGGCGGTGCTCCAGGCCGAGGGCCAGACCTCCGTGTGGGTGCTGGATCCGAAGACGATGAAAGTGGCACCGCAGGCGGTGCAAGTGGGCGGCGCGGAGGGCAACCAGGTCGTCATCGCCAGCGGCCTGCGGCCCGGGCAGGAGATCGTTACCGCCGGCGTGCATGTGCTGACGCCGGGGCAGACGGTGGTGCGCTACCAGGATCCGGGCGCCGCCAATACGCCGGCGACCCCGGTAGCACCGGCGGCCTCGCGCTGATGAGCGGCCGCGCATGAGCAAGCATCCTTCCGCGACGCCGTCGGCCGGCAGTCGTTTCAATGTGTCCCGCTGGGCGCTGGAGCATCCGGCGCTGACGCGCTACCTGATGGTCGTGCTGATGCTGATGGGCTTCGCGGCCTACTTCCAGCTCGGCCAGGATGAGGATCCGCCGTTCACCTTCCGCCTGATGGTGATCCAGGCCGCCTGGCCCGGCGCCACTGCACAGCAGATGGCCGAGCAGGTCACCGACAAGATCGAGCGCACGCTGCAGGAGGTGCCCTACGCGGACAAGATCCGCTCGTTCACCAAGCCGGGCGTCTCGGTGACGATGTTCCAGCTGGCCGACAACTCGCCGGGCAAGGACGTGCCAGAGACCTGGTATCAAGTGCGCAAGCGCATCGGCGACATGCGCTACACGCTGCCGCAGGGCGTGCAGGGCCCGTCGTTCAACGACGATTTCGGCGACGTCTACGGTTCCATCTACGCGCTTTCGGCCGACGGCTTCAGCAAGGAAGAACTGCGCCAGTGGTCCGAGCGGGTGCGCTCGCAGCTGCTGCGCGTGCCCAACGTGGCCAAGGTGACGCTGTTCGGTGTGCAGGCCGAGAAGATCTTCGTCGAGGTCTCTCAGAAGCGGCTCGCGCAACTGGGGCTGGACTTCAACCAGGTGATCAACCAGCTTGGCGCGCAGAACGCGGTGGAGGGCGCCGGCGTGCTGAATGCCGACAGCGGCAACCTGCAGATCCGGGTTGAGGGTCAGTTCAACTCGGTGGACGAGTTGAAGGTCTTCCCGATCCGCGCGATCAATCCGAAAACCGGCGAGGCAAGCTCGCTGCGGCTCGGCGACATTGCCGACGTCCGGCGCGAGTACATGGACCCGCCGGACGTGATGGTGCGCCACCAGGGCAAGGACGTGATCGCGCTGAGCGTGTCGATGAGCAAGGGCGGCGACATCATCGCGATGGGCAAGGCCCTGCAGGCCACGGCCAAGCAGATCCGCGGCACCTTGCCGGCCGGCATCGAGTTGTCGCAGATCCAGGACCAGCCACAGGCGGTGACGCGCTCGGTCAACGAATTCGTCCACGTGCTGATCGAAGCGGTGGTGATCGTGCTGGCCGTCAGCTTCGTCTCGCTGGGCTTGCACACGCGGCCGCTGCGGGTGGACATCTGGCCCGGCATGGTGGTGGCGATCACGATCCCGCTGGTGCTGGCGATCACCTTCGTGACGATGTTCTATTGGGGCGTGGGCCTGCACAAAATCTCGCTGGGCTCGCTGATCATCGCGCTGGGCCTGCTGGTGGACGACGCGATCATTGCGGTCGAGATGATGGTGCGCAAGCTCGAAGAGGGCTACGACAAGATGACCGCGGCCACCTTCGCCTACGACGTGACAGCTATGCCGATGCTGACCGGGACGCTGATCACCGCGGTGGGCTTCCTTCCGATCGGCCTGGCGAAGTCGACGACCGGCGAATACACCTTCGCGATCTTCGCGGTGACCTCGGCGGCGCTGATCATCTCCTGGCTGGTGTCGATCTACTTCGTGCCCTACCTGGGCGCGCTGCTGCTGAAGAGCCACCCGCTGCCGGAGGGCGAGGCGGCGCACGAGCTGTTTGACACGCCGTTCTACACGCGCTTCCGCAAGATCGTGCTGTGGTGCGTCGTCAACAAATGGATCACGATCCTGGCGACGATCGCCGTTTTCGCCTTGGGCCTGGTCGGCATGGGCAAGGTGCAGCAGCAATTCTTCCCGGATTCGAGCCGGCCGGAGGTGCTCGTCGAGTTGTGGCTGCCCGAGGGCTCGACGATCCAGCAGAGTCGCGAGGTCTCGCTGCGTTTCGAGAAGCGGATGATGGCCGATAAGGGCGTGGCGACCGTCAGCACCTGGATCGGCAGCGGCGTGCCGCGCTTCTACCTGCCGCTGAACCAGGTGCTGCCGCAGGACAACGTCAGCCAGGCCATCGTGCTACCCAAGGACCTGCCGGAGCGCGAGGCGCTGCGCAAGCGCCTGCCAGCGCTGATGGCGGCCGAATTCCCCGAGGTGCGGGCGCGCATCAGCCTGCTGCCGAACGGGCCCCCGGTGGCGTATCCGGTGCAGTTTCGCGTCGTCGGCGAGACGGTGACCGAAGTGCGAAAGTGGGCCGACCAGGCCAAAGAGATCCTGCGCCAGAACCCGAACATGCGCGGCGTGAACGACAACTGGAATGAGGCCGTTAAGGCGCTGCGGTTGGAGGTGGACCAGGACAAGGCGCGCGCGCTGGGCGTTTCCAGTCAAAGCCTGGCGCAGGGTGCGCGCACGATGTTCTCGGGCACGACGATCGGTCAGTACCGCGAGGCGGACCGCCTGATCGACATCGTGCTGCGGCAGCCGGCCAACGAGCGGGACGTGATCACCGACATCGGCAATGCGATGGTGCCGACGGCCACCGGCCGCGCCGTGCCGCTGACACAGATCGCCAAGATCGGCTACGGCTGGGAGCCGGGCGTACTGTGGCGCGAGAGCCGTGCCTACGCCGTGACCGTGCAGGGCGATGTGGCCGAGGGCCTGCAAGGCCCGACCGTGACCGCCGAGCTGTGGCCCGCGCTGCAGAAACTGCAGGCGAAGATGCCGCCGGGTTACCGCATCGAGATTGCCGGTGCGGTGGAAGAAAGCGCCAAGGGCCAGGGTTCGATCTTCGCCGGCGTGCCGGTGATGCTGTTCATCACCTTCACCCTGCTGATGCTGCAGCTGCAGAGCTTCGGCCGCGCCATGCTGGTCTTCCTGACCGGGCCGCTGGGTGTGGCCGGTGTGGCCGGCGCGCTGCTGATCTTCAACCAGCCCTTCGGCTTCGTGGCCCTGCTGGGCGTCGTCGCCCTGATGGGAATGATCATGCGCAACTCGGTGATCCTGATCGACCAGATCGAACAGGATCGTGAGCGCGGCGTGCCGGCCTGGCAGGCGATCGTCGACTCGGCCGTGCGGCGCTTCCGGCCGATCGTGCTGACGGCGGCCGCAGCCGTGCTGGCGATGGTGCCGCTCTCGCGCAGCGGCTTCTGGGGGCCGATGGCGGTGGCGATCATGGGTGGCCTGATCGTCGCCACCTTGCTGACCCTGCTGGTGCTGCCGGCCATGTACGCGGCCTGGTTCCGCGTGAAGCGGCCGCCGGAAGGCTGAGAGACACCCGATTCGGGGTTTACCCGCCGGCCGATTTCGAGCCCTTCCAGCGGCTACAATCGCCGGTTCTCCGAATTGCCGCAGGTTTGAGGCGAGCCAGCCTGGATCCCGATCCAGGCTGGCGCAAGACAGACCTGAACTCCCTCGCGCGGGTGGCGAAATTGGTAGACGCACCAGGTTTAGGTCCTGACGCCTTCACCGGCGTGCCGGTTCGAGTCCGGCCCCGCGCACCAGATCCTCGTTAGCACATCTTTTGTACAGAGTCGAACATGGCTGTCACCGTCGAAACCCTCGAAAAGCTCGAACGCCGCATCACGCTGTCCCTGGCGGCCGCTGACATCAACAACGAAGTCGAGAGCCGCCTGAAGAAGCTAGCTCGCACGGTCAAGGCCGACGGCTTCCGCCCCGGCAAGGTGCCGATGAGCGTCGTGGCCCAGCGCTACGGCTACTCGGTCCAGTACGAAGTGATGAACGACAAGCTGGGCCAGGCCTTCGCCAGCGCCGCCAACGAGGCGCAGCTGCGCGTCGCCGGCGCCCCGAAGATCGCCCAGAAGGATCAATCGCCCGAAGGCCAGATGGACTTCGACGCGACCTTCGAGATCTACCCGGAAGTCAAGATCAACGACCTGGCCAACGCCGATGTCGAGCGCATCGCCAGCGAAGTGACCGAAGAGGCGATCGACAAGACCGTCGAGATCCTGCGCAAGCAGCGCCGCACCTTCGCCCAGCGTGCCGCCGCTGACGGCGCCGCCGTCGGCGACCGCGTCACGATCGACTTCGAAGGCAAGATCGACGGCGAGCCCTTCCAGGGCGGCAAGGCCGAGGCCTTCCAGTTCCTGATCGGCGAAGGTCAGATGCTGGAACAGTTCGACCAGGCCGTGCGCGGCATGAAGGTCGGCGAGAGCAAGACCTTCCCGCTGGCCTTCCCGGCCGACTATCACGGCCAGGACGTGGCCGGCAAGGAAGCCGACTTCCTGGTGACGCTGAAGAAGATCGAGGCGCAGAACCTGCCCGAAGTCAACGAAGCCTTCGCCAAGGGTCTGGGCATCGCCGACGGCACCGTCGAAGCGCTGCGCGCCGACATCAAGAAGAACCTCGAGCGCGAGGTGAAGTTCCGCGTGCTGGCCCGCAACAAGGCCGCCGTGATGGACGCGCTGGTCGCCAGCGCCGAGCTGGAAGTGCCGAACGCGCTGATCGCCCAGGAAACCGAGCGCATGGTCGCCAACGCTCGCGAAGACCTGAAGAAGCGCGGCGTGAAGGATGCCGACAAGGCGCCGATCCCCGAAGAGATCTTCAAGCCGCAAGCCGAGCGCCGTGTGCGCCTGGGCTTGGTCGTGGCCGAGCTGGTCCGCTCGAACAACCTGCAGGCCAAGCCCGAGCAGCTGCGGGCTCACATCGAAGAGCTGTCGCAGAGCTACGAGAAGCCGGCCGAAGTCGTGCGCTGGTACCTGAGCGACCGCGAGCGCATGGCCGAAGTGGAAGCCGTCGTCATCGAAAACAACGTGACCGACTTCGTGCTGGCCAAGGCCAAGGTTGCCGACAAGGCGCTGCCGTTCGACGAGCTGATGGCTGCCTCGAACTGATCTCCCGTTCTACCGCCTGAGGAAGGCGCCGTGCCCTCGTGGCCGGCGCCTTCTTGCTTTTCCTGGGGTCTTGTCTTGTAGCGACATAATCCGTCCCCATAACGGATTGAGGCCTCGTCTTCACAAGGATAGAAATACATCATGAGCGCGCTGGACATCAACAATCTGGGCATGGTGCCCATGGTCATCGAGCAGTCGGGACGCGGCGAGCGGGCGTACGACATCTACAGCCGCCTGCTGCGCGAGCGGATCGTCTTCCTGGTGGGCCCCGTCAACGACGCGGTGGCGAACCTGGTCGTGGCACAGCTGCTGTTCCTGGAGAGCGAGAACCCCGACAAGGAAATCAGCCTCTACATCAACTCGCCGGGCGGCAGCGTCTCGGCCGGCATGTCGATCTACGACACGATGCAGTTCATCAAGCCGGACGTGTCGACGATGTGCCTGGGACTGGCTGCCAGCATGGGTGCCTTCCTGCTGTCCGCCGGCACCAAGGGCAAGCGCTACTCGCTGCCGAACTCCAAGATCATGATCCACCAGCCGCTGGGTGGCGCGCAGGGTCAGGCGACCGACATCGAGATCCACGCCCGCGAGATCCTGAAAACCCGCGAAGCGCTGAATCGCATCCTGGCCGAGCGCACCGGACAGAGCCTGGAAAAGATCCAGGCCGACACCGAGCGGGACTACTTCATGTCCGCCGCTGAAGCTCAGGGTTATGGGCTGGTCGACCAGGTGCTGGAAAAGCGACCTTAAGGTCGCTTTCGCCGAAGGCAAAAGCGCCCGTAACGCGTTTTTGCCGAAGGCAGAAGCGACCTCTGGAGGTCGCTTTCCGAAAACCTCGGAAATCGAGCAACCGAAGCCGATTTCCGGGTAACTAATCGCGGAACGGGGCCTTTTTTACGAAAAGGCCCCGTCCCTCGTTTGAACTATCATCAGTGCAGGCACCCCAGCCTGTACGTTTGACTGAAGCACAGATCCATGGCCGAGAAAAAAGGCACCTCCAGCGAAAAAGTTTTGTACTGCTCCTTCTGCGGCAAGAGCCAGCATGAGGTGAAGAAGCTGATCGCCGGTCCGTCGGTGTTCATCTGCGACGAATGCATCGAGCTGTGCAACGACATCATTCGCGATGAAGTACCGGCCGAGACGCCCGCCGCCCGCGCGAGCAAGTCCGATCTGCCCGTGCCCAGCGAGATCAAGGCGAGCCTCGACCAGTACGTGATCGGCCAGGACGTCGCCAAGCGCGTGCTGTCCGTAGCGGTCTACAACCACTACAAGCGCCTGCGCCACATGGCCGGGAACAAGGAGTCGGTGGAGCTCAGCAAGAGCAACATCCTGCTGATCGGCCCGACCGGCTCCGGCAAGACGCTGCTGGCGCAGACGCTGGCCCGCCTGCTGAACGTGCCCTTCGTGATCGCCGATGCGACGACGCTGACCGAAGCCGGTTACGTCGGCGAGGACGTCGAGAACATCATCCAGAAGCTGCTGCAGAACTGCAATTACGACGTCGAGCGTGCGCAGCGCGGCATCGTCTACATCGACGAGATCGACAAGATCTCGCGCAAGGCCGACAACCCCTCGATCACCCGCGATGTGTCGGGCGAGGGCGTGCAGCAGGCGCTGCTGAAGCTGGTCGAAGGCACGATGGCTTCGGTGCCCCCGCAGGGCGGTCGCAAGCACCCGAACCAGGACTTCCTGCAGATCGACACGACCAACATCCTGTTCATCTGCGGCGGCGCGTTCGACGGCCTCGAGAAGGTGATCCAGAACCGTTCGGAGAAGTCCGGCATCGGCTTCGGCGCCAGCGTCAAGAGCAAGTCCGAGAAGCGTGTCTCCGAGCTGTTCCGCGAGTGCGAACCTGAAGACATTATCAAGTTCGGCCTGATCCCCGAACTGGTCGGCCGCCTTCCGGTCGTGGCGACCTTGGGCGAGCTCTCTGAGGACGCGCTGGTGCAGATCCTCACCGAACCGAAGAACGCCTTGGTCAAGCAGTACCAGCAGCTGTTCTCGATGGACGGCGTCGAACTGGAGATCCGGCCTTCCGCGCTGAACGCCATCGCGAAGAAGGCGCTGGCGCGCAAGACCGGCGCTCGCGGTCTGCGTTCGATCATGGAGCAATCGCTGATCGACACGATGTTCGAACTGCCGGCGCTGGATGGCGTGGCCAAGGTCGTGCTGGACGAGCACAACATCGAAGAGGGCGCGAAGCCCCTGCTGGTGTATCGCGAACAGGCGAAGGCGAGCGCCTGAAGTTGTAGTAACCGGGGCTGACTCAATCGGCCGAATCGAATCGTTCGGCATCTTGTATTTACCCGCTCAGACCGCAGATGCGCCTGAGAAAGAGAGGTTCCAATGTCCGGTCATCCCGTTTTGCAAGCTGTGCCCATCACACTGCCGCTGCTGCCGCTGCGCGACGTGGTGGTGTTCCCGCACATGGTGATCCCGCTGTTCGTGGGACGCCCCAAGTCCATCAAGGCGCTGGAAGCCGCGATGGAAAATGGCCGCCAGATCATGCTCGTCGCGCAGAAGGCTGCCGGCAAGGATGAGCCGCGGCCCGACGACATGTTCGAAGTGGGCTGCGTCTCCAGCATCCTGCAGATGCTGAAACTGCCCGACGGCACCGTGAAGGTGCTGGTCGAAGGCCTGCAGCGCGCCTCGACGATCGCGATCACCGAGAGCGAAGAGCACTTCAGCGCCGAGGTGCTGCCGATCCCGCCCGAGGCCGATACCAAGCCCGAAGTCGAGGCACTGCGCCGTGCGGTCACGCAGCAGTTTGATCAGTACGTCAAGCTGAACAAGAAGATCCCGCCCGAGATCCTCACGTCCATCGGTGGCATCGACGACGCCGGCCGCCTGGCCGACACGATCGCCGCGCATCTGCCGCTGAAGCTCGATGCCAAGCAGTCCGTGCTGGATCTGTCCGAGGTGGCCAAGCGCCTCGAGAAGCTGCTCGACCTGCTCGAGCACGAGGTCGACATCCTGCAGGTGGAGAAGCGCATCCGCGGCCGCGTCAAGCGCCAGATGGAGAAGAGCCAGCGCGAGTACTACCTGAACGAACAGGTCAAGGCCATCCAGAAGGAACTGGGCGACGGCGAAGAGGGCGCGGACCTCGAAGAGTTGGACAAGAAGATCGCGGCCGCGCGCATGCCCAAGGAAGCGCGCAAGAAGGCCGAGGCCGAGCTTAAGAAGCTCAAGCTGATGTCGCCGATGTCGGCCGAAGCGACGGTCGTGCGCAACTACATCGACACGCTGGTCAACCTGCCCTGGAGCAAGAAGACCAAGATCAAGCACGACCTGGCGAATGCCGAGAACGTGCTGAACGAAGACCACTACGGCCTCGAGAAGGTCAAGGACCGCATCCTCGAATATCTCGCGGTGCAGCAACGCGTGGACAAGGTCAAGGCGCCGATCCTGTGCCTGGTCGGCCCTCCGGGCGTCGGTAAGACCTCGCTCGGCCAGTCGGTGGCGCGCGCCACCGGCCGCAAGTTCGTCCGCATGGCGCTGGGCGGCGTGCGTGACGAAGCCGAGATCCGTGGCCATCGGCGTACCTACATCGGCTCGATGCCGGGCAAGGTGCTGCAATCGCTGTCCAAGATTGGCACGCGCAATCCGCTGTTCCTGCTCGACGAGATCGACAAGCTGGGCATGGACTTCCGCGGCGACCCGTCGTCGGCGCTGCTTGAAGTGCTGGACCCGGAGCAGAACCACACCTTCGGCGACCACTACGTCGAGGTCGACTTCGACCTGTCCGACGTGATGTTCGTGGCCACCTCGAACTCGCTGAACATCCCGCCGGCCCTGCTGGACCGGATGGAAGTTATCCGCCTGTCGGGCTACACCGAGGACGAGAAGGTCAACATCGCCCAGCGTTATCTGCTGCCCAAGCAGCGGAAGAATAATGGCGTCAAGGACGAGGAGATGGAAGTCACCGAGTCCGCGATCCGCGGGATCATCCGCTACTACACGCGGGAAGCCGGGGTCCGTTCGCTCGAGCGCGAGATCTCCAAGATCTGCCGCAAGGTGGTGAAGAATCTGGCGCTGAAGGTGGTGGACGGCACGGCGGTCGTGACCGAGGAAAACCTCAACGACTTCCTCGGCGTGCGCAAGTACGACTTCGGCCGTGCCGAGAAGAAGAACCAGGTCGGCCAGGTTGTCGGTCTGGCGTGGACCGAGGTCGGCGGCGATCTGCTGACGATCGAAGCCACCTCGATGCCGGGCAAGGGCAACATCATCCGCACCGGTTCGCTGGGCGACGTGATGAAGGAATCCGTGGAAGCGGCACGCACGGTGGTGCGCTCGCGCGCCCGCCGCCTGGGCATCAAGGACGAACTGTTCGAGAAGCGCGACGTGCACGTCCACGTGCCCGATGGCGCGACGCCTAAGGACGGCCCGAGCGCTGGCGCGGCAATGACGACGGCCTTCGTGTCGGCGCTGACCGGTATTCCGGTGCGTGCCGACGTTGCGATGACCGGCGAGATCACGCTGCGCGGCGAGGTGACGGCGATCGGCGGCTTGAAGGAAAAGCTGCTGGCCGCGCACCGTGGTGGCATCAAGACCGTGATGATTCCGGAAGAGAACGTCAAGGATCTTCAGGACATCCCGGAGAACGTCAAGAACCAGCTCGAGATCGTTCCGGTGCGCTGGATCGACCGGGTGCTGGAAGTGGCGCTCGAAACCTTCCCGGCTCCGCTGCCGGACGAGGAACCCGTCGTGGCCGCCAAGGCCGAAGAGGTCGCCGCGGCACCTGCTGCGACGCACTGAGCGGTGAGAGGGTCAGGCAGGAAATCGACGAATTTCTTGTCTGACCTCTAAAAACCGGTATAGAATCTCAGCTTCAGCGCAAACGGCACTAAGCGAAACGTGAAAGCGTCAAGCGAAGCGAGCAGTGTGTTGAAACCCAAGCGGGTGTAGCTCAGTTGGTAGAGCGCGACCTTGCCAAGGTCGAGGTCACGAGTTCGAGCCTCGTTACCCGCTCCAGGCATATTTGATGGGAAGCCCCGGCTTCCCATTTGTTTCAGAGTTCCACCAAAGCTCTGGAATTAAAAGTTGATTTCAAAGGCGCGATAGCAAATCGGTTATGCCCCGGATTGCAAATCCGGTTAGGCCGGTTCGACTCCGGCTCGCGCCTCCAAGAATCACTGCGGGTGTAGCTCAGTTGGTAGAGCGCGACCTTGCCAAGGTCGAGGTCACGAGTTCGAGCCTCGTTACCCGCTCCAAAGATCCCGGCTCGCGCCGGTGTTCTCGGTCACCAAACCGTGAACAGAAATGCGGGTGTAGCTCAGTTGGTAGAGCGCGACCTTGCCAAGGTCGAGGTCACGAGTTCGAGCCTCGTTACCCGCTCCAGTTGTTCAAAAAGGGAAGCCCAATGGCTTCCCTTTTTTATTGCTCTGCCACGCTGATAATGCGGCCCGTGCCCGGGTGGTGAAATAGGTAGACACAGCAGACTTAAAATCTGCCGACCGCGAGGTCGTACCGGTTCGATTC
This sequence comes from Roseateles agri, assembly GCF_034043675.1. Taxonomy (NCBI): domain Bacteria; kingdom Pseudomonadati; phylum Pseudomonadota; class Betaproteobacteria; order Burkholderiales; family Sphaerotilaceae; genus Roseateles; species Roseateles agri. The sequence goes on from NZ_JAXCLA010000007.1 coordinate 177,991, forward strand.
CGGTCCTGGGCACCACGACCTCCGCATCTCCCCCGACTCTCCCTTCAGCGCCTTCGTTCTCTAGCGAGGCATCGGCAACGCCGTCACGCTCACTGAGTAGCGTACTTCAGCAGTCCCCAGTTCATGGGCCTGTGCTACGGGCTTTGCCCGGCGGTCATGCTCTGATGTGAAATGAGTTGCGCACCTCAAATCATGTGCCTACACTGCGGCGCATGGTGGATTCCTCCGAGGACAGGCGCCGCGCCCAGCTGATCGACGTTGCCGCCGCTGCGGGCGTCAGCCTCGCGACGGTGGATCGCGTGCTGCATGGCCGCGCCGGTGTGCGCTCGCGCACGGCGGAGCAGGTCCACGCGGCGGTGCGTCAGCTCGGCTACAGCGCCGATCCCGCTGCATCGCGGCTCGCCCGTGGGCGGCCGCATTCGGTGGCCGTCGTGCTGCCTTCCGGAAGCAATAGCTTCATCGCGATGCTGGTCGAGCAGATCGCGCAATCGGAGCCCTGGTTGCATGAGTTGCGGCTGAATGCCGCAGTCGATCGCGTGGACGTGTTCTCCCCGCAGGTGCTGGCCGAGCATCTCGCCGGACTGCGCGGCAAGCGCGATGCGGTGATCGTCGTGGGTCTGGACCATCCGCGCGTGCGCGCAGCGATCGATGACCTCTGCGCCGACGGCACGACCGTCATCACCCTCGTCTCCGACGTGCCCGGCTCGCAGCGCGCGCACTACGTCGGCATCGACAACGTCGCTGCCGGCCGCACTGCCGGCACGCTGCTGGGCCGCTTCGTCGGCCGCGATGCGGCGCGGCGCAAGGTGGGCATCGTGCTCGGCAGCCACGGCCTGCGCGATCACGCCGAGCGCCTGTTCGGTTTCCAGCAGGTGCTGGCCGCCGAGCACGCGCAGCTCAAGGCGCTGCAGCCGCTCGAGGGGCACGACGACTCGACCCGCACCGAGCCGCTGGTGGCCGAGCTGCTGCGCAGCGAGCCGGAACTGGCCGCGATCTACAGCATCGGCGCCGGCAACCGAGGCATCCATGCGGCGCTGGCGGCGAGCGGGCGCGCACTGGACATCGTCTGGATCTGCCACGAACTGACGCCGCATGCGCGCACCGCGCTGCTCGACGGCGTCGCCGATGCGGTCATCCACCAGGATGCCGGCCACGAAGTGCGCTCGGCCTTCCGCCTGGCCCTTGCCCGGCTCAACAAGGAGCGGCTGCTGCCCGACCAGGAGCGCATCCGTATCGGTGTGTATTTGAAGGAGAACCTGCCTTGACGATTACCGTCGGTATCGACATCGGAACCTCCAGCGTCAAGGTCGCGCTGGTGGAGGACAAGGATGACGCCGTGCTCGCCACCGCCAGCCGTCCGCTCACCGTCAGCCGGCCGCAGCCGGGCTTCAGCGAGCAGGATCCGCAGGACTGGTGGACTGCCGTCTGCGAATGCATGGACGAGTTGCGCGACCGGCATGGCGAACAGCTGTCGCAGGCCGAGGCACTGGGCCTGTCCGGCCAGATGCACGGCGCCACGCTGCTGGACGAAGAGGGTCAGGTCTTGCGCCCCTGCATCCTTTGGAACGACGGACGCAGTGCCGCGCAGTGCGAGCAGCTGAGTGCCGCCTGGCCAGGCCTGCATGCTGTGACCGGCAATCTCGCGATGCCCGGTTTCACCGCACCGAAGCTGATGTGGGTGCGCGAGCACGAGCCGGCACTGTTCGCCCGCGTCGCCAAGGTGCTGCTGCCCAAGGCCTATGTGCGCTGGCGCCTGAGCGGCGCCTTCATCGAAGACATGTCCGATGCCTCCGGCACGCTGTGGCTGGACGTCGGCAAGCGCGACTGGTCCGACGAGGCCCTGGCCGCCACCGGCATGCGGCGTGAGCAGATGCCGGACCTGGTCGAGGGCAATGCGCCCGCCGGCCGGCTCAGCGATGCGCTCTGCTCGCGCTGGGGCTTCAAGCGCCCGCCGCTGATCGCAGGTGGTGCAGGCGACAACGCGGCCGGCGCGGTGGGCTTGGGCGCGACGCGACCCGGCGATGCCTTCGTCTCGCTCGGCACCTCGGGCGTGCTGTGGGCGACCACCGCTTCGTTCGCCCCGGCGCCGGCCCGCGCGGTCCATGCCTTCTGCCACGCGTTGCCCGGCACCTGGCATCAGATGGGCGTGACCCTGTCGGCCGCGGCCAGTCTCGCCTGGTGGGCAGGCATCACCGGCCGTGACGAGGCCTCGCTGCTGGCCGAGATCGACCCGCAGGCGACCGATTCCGGCCTCTGGTTCGGCCCCTACCTGAACGGCGAACGTACACCCCACAACGATGCCGGCGTGCGCGGCGGCTTCGCCGGCCTGAATGGTGGCACGACGCGCGCCGACATGACCCTGGCCGTGCTCGAGGGCGTGGCCTACACGATGCGCGACGCCATGCAGTCGCTGGCCGCCGCTGGTACGCAGTTGAAGGAGGCCGACATCATCGGCGGCGGTGCCCGCTCGCCGCTGTGGTGCCAGCTGATGGCCGACGTGCTGGGTCTGCCGTTGCACCAGGTGGCCGAGAGCGAGATCGGCTGCGCGCTCGGCGCCGCACGCCTGGCCCGCCTCGCGGCCGGCGCCCCGCTTTCCAGCCTCGCACGGCCCGTGCGCGTGCGCACTTACGAACCACGGCCGGCGCAGGCGCGCCTGCATGCCGAGCGGCATGTGCAGTGGCAGAAGCTTTATCCGGCACTGGCCGAATTCAAGGAGACAACGCAATGAGCAGCCCGTATTTCACCCTGACCGAACCGCATCGCTTCCACTACTACGACCCCAAGCGCGTCGTGTTGGGCAAGACGATGGAGCAGCAACTGCGCTTCGCGGTCTGCTACTGGCACAGCTTCGTCTGGCAGGGCACCGACCCGTTCGGCGGCGACACCTTCCAGCGTCCCTGGCATGCGGCCGGCGGCGATGCCATGGAGCAGGCCCATCACAAGGCCGACGTCGCCTTCGAACTGTTCCGCCTGGTCGGCGCGCCGTACTTCACCTTCCATGATCGCGACGTCGCGCCCGAAGGCGCTTCGCTGCGCGAATCGAACCTGAACGTGCGCCGCATCGGCGAGGTCTTCGCCCGCAAGATGAGCGACAGTGGCGTCAAGCTGCTGTGGGGCACGGCCAACCTGTTCTCTAACCGCCGCTTCATGTCGGGCGCCGCGACGAATCCCGACCCCGAGGTCTTCGCCTACGCCGCCGCGCAGGTCAAGAACGTGCTGGAGCTGACGCACGAACTCAAGGGCGAGAACTACGTCCTATGGGGTGGCCGCGAGGGCTACGAGACCTTGCTGAACACGAACGTCGGCAAGGAGCTGGACCAGATGGGACGCTTCCTGAACCTGGTGGTCGAGCACAAGCACAAGATCGGCTTCAAGGGCGCGCTGCTGATCGAGCCCAAGCCGGCCGAGCCCACCAAGCACCAGTACGACTACGACGTCGCCACCGTCTACGGCTTCCTGAAGCGCTACGGCCTCGAGAAGGAAGTGCAGGTCAACATCGAGCAGAACCATGCGCTGCTGGCCGGCCACACCTTCGAGCACGAGATCGACATGGCGCACGCGCTGGGCATCTTCGGCTCCATCGACATGAACCGCGGCGACGAGATGCTCGGCTGGGACACCGACCAGTTCCCCAACAACCTGCAGCAGATCGCGCTGGCGCTGTATCACATCATCCGTGGCGGCGGCTTCAAGAGCGGTGGCCTGAACTTCGATGCCAAGCTGCGCCGCCAGTCGATCGATCCGGACGACCTGGTCATTGCCCACGCCGAGGCGATGGACCTGTGCGCCCGTGCGCTGCTGATCGCGGAGAAGATGCTGACCGATGACCAGCTCGGTCAACACCTCCAGGTCCGCTATGCCGGCTGGGACGGCGAACTGGGTCGCGACATCCTGGGCGGCAAGCTCTCGCTGGCGCAACTCGCCGAGCACGTCGACGCGAAGGGCCTCGACCCGCAGCCCCGTTCGGGCCAGCAGGAGCGCCTGGAAGCACTGGTCACGCGCTACCTCTGAGCGGGAGTTCAAGCCGGCCGTTTCGGTCATTCGTCACGCGCTCGCGGGGCCTGCGAGCCGCGTGTCTATATGCGTCGAGTTTGAGTGTTAGGCTCGAACGAGCATGAAGTCTGAGTCCGTCATGGAGATGCCGGCCGGCCCGTTCGACGACGAGGGCCTGCGCGCACGCCGCCTGAGCCAGCTCGCCGTGATGGTGATGACGGCGCTGTGCATGGCCGGCCTGGTCGGCCTGGTGCGCCAGGACTGGCGCACGCTGTCCTTCATCGTGATCGCGCTGGTCTTCATCGGATTCAGCATGGGGTTGGCGCGCCGCCGGCGCGTCACCGCCGCGGCATTGCTGCTGCTGTGGACCCTGGCGCTGATCGCCTCGGCCGCGATGTGGACCAACCAGGGCATCTACAGCCCGGCGCTGCTGGTCTATCCGGTCGTGCTGGTGATCGCCAGCATGCTCGTCGAGCGAGTCCACCTGCTCGCGCTGCTGGCGATGATGGGCTGCAACCTCGGCGCGATGACCTGGATGTCGGTCAGCGGCGCGCATGCGTTCGACATCCGTCCGCCCAACTACGGCGTGCTCGCCTACGTGCTGACGATCCTAGGCACCTTCTCGGCTGCGATCCTGCTATTGGCTGGTGACCTGCGCCGTGCGCTGGAGCGGGTGCGCACCGAAGTGCAGCGCGTGCAGCAGAGCAGCGAGCAGCTGCGCTACTTCGCCGAGCATGACCAACTGACCGGCCTGCCGAACCGGCGCCTGGGCAGCGTGCTGTTCGAACAGGCGCTCGGCACCGCGCGGCGCAACGGCAGCTCGCTGGCCGTGATGTTCGTGGACCTGGACAATTTCAAGACGATCAACGACAGCTTCGGCCATTCGGTCGGTGACGATTTCCTGCGTGAGGCGGCCGAACGGCTGCGTGCCGCGGTGCGCAGTTCCGACACCGTGCTCCGCCAGGGCGGCGACGAGTTTCTCGTGCTGCTGCCGGATGCACGCGACGCCACCGCCGTCTCGGCCGCGGCGAGCCACGTGCTGACCAGTTTGTCACGGCCCTATTCGATACGCGAGATCACCGTCACCAGTTCCTGCTCGATCGGTGTGGCGATGTTCCCGGGCGAGAGCCAGGACTTCGAAACCCTGGTCAAGAAGGCCGACCTGGCGATGCACCACGCCAAGGATGCCGGCCGCAATGCCATCCGCTTCTTCGACGAGGCGATGAACGCCAATATGGTCGAGGACTTGATGCTGGGCACGGGCCTGGCGCAGGCGATGGAGCGCGGCGAGCTGAGCCTGCACTTCCAGAGCCAGCTCGACCTGGCCACCGGCCGGCTCGTCGGTGCGGAGGCGCTGCTGCGCTGGCAGCACCCCGAACTCGGCTGGATCTCGCCAGGGCGTTTCATCCCCATCGCCGAACGCTCGGGCCTGATCGTCGAGATCGGCCAGTGGGTCATCGACGAAGCCTGCCGGCAACTGCGCTGCTGGCAGGACACCGGCCTGGGTCATCTGGTGCTGTCGGTCAACGTGTCGACGATCCAGTTCAAGCGCGGCACGATCGATCTCGTCGTCGGCCAGGCCTTGGCCAAGCACGGCATCTCGCCGGCCAGCCTGGAGCTGGAGGTGACCGAGTCCGCACTGATCCATGACGCCGAGACCTTCGTCGCCACCTTGGCGCGGCTGAAGAGCCTGGGCGTGGGCCTGGCCATCGACGACTTCGGCACCGGCTATTCGAACCTGTCCTACCTGCAGCGCTTCGAAGTGGACAAGCTGAAGATCGACCAGAGCTTCGTCCGGCGCCTGAGTGCCAGCGAATCGGACCAGGCCATCGTCCGCGCGATCGTGCAGATGGCCAAGAGCCTGAAGCTCACGACCACCGGCGAGGGCATCGAAGACGAAGTCACCGCCGCGCTGCTGCGCGAACTCGGCTGCGAACTCGGCCAGGGTTATCTGTTCAGCCGGCCGCTGCCGCTGGCGGCGTTCGAGGAACTGGCGCGCCGGCATCCTGCCAATGCTCGGCATGCAGGTTCGGCCAGCCCAATGCCTGCCTGACGAAAGTCTCCAGCCGGCGCGGGTCGCCGCTGCTGGCCAGTTCGATCCGCGCGGGGCCGGTTCTGACCGGCGCAGGGTCGAGCGCCGCCCATAGGCGTGCGGCCTGCTGAGCCACTGCCGTCTCGATGTTCAGCAGGCGCACTTCCGGGCCGAGTTCCGCCTGCAGCAGATGCTGCACCAGCGGGTAGTGCGTGCAGCCCATCAGTACTGTGTCCACGCCGGCCTCGCGTAGCGGCTTGCAGAACTCGGCCGCCAGCGTGCGGAGGGCCGGCGCATCCAGATCGCCGGCCTCGATCAGGTCGACCAGGCCGGGGCAGGGCTGGGCGAAGATCTGCGCATGCTGTGCGTGGCGATCCAGCAGGTCGGCGAAGCGCCGGCTTGCCAGCGTGGCCGGTGTCGCCAGCACGCCCACGCGACCGTTGCGGCTGCTAGCCACCGCAGGCTTGATGCCCGGCTCGGTGCCGACGATCGCCAGCGTCGGCCAGCGCGCGCGCAGCGCGGCGATCGCGTGGGCCGTGGCCGTATTGCAGGCGACGACCAGCAGCCGGGCGCCGCGTTCGATCAGGTGCTCGGCCACACGCTCGCTGCGCTCGGCGATATAGGCTGCGCTGCGCTGGCCATAGGGTGCATGGGCCGTATCGGCAACGTAGCGCAGCGAGACATCGGGCAGCTCGCGCTGGAGTTCGCGCAGCACGGTCAGTCCGCCGACGCCGGAGTCGAACACGCCGATGCAGGGCTCGATGAACTTATCGGTTACTTGGGAAATTTCATCCATCAGGAACGGAAGTTTAGGGGCGGCGCGAAAAGTTTCGTGGTTAGAATCGAACGATCGTGCTTTTTTAGGCCGGTCGCCCGAGATGGACGGGCGCCGAGTTCCTTCGCACCATAGAATCCAATTTACGTTAACGTTAACGTCAATCAGCACTGGAGTGACTTCGATGAAGGTTTTGGTCCCTGTCAAACGAGTGGTCGACTACAACGTCAAGGTGCGCGTCAAGAGCGACGGCACCGGCGTCGACATCGCCAACGTCAAGATGTCGATGAACCCCTTTGACGAGATCGCAGTCGAGGAAGCCGTCCGCCTGAAGGAGAAGGGTGTCGTCACCGAAGTGATCGCCGTGTCCTGCGGCGTCACCCAGTGCCAGGAAACGCTGCGCACGGCCATGGCCATCGGTGCCGACCGCGCGATCCTTGTCGAGACCCCCGCCGACCTCGAACTGCAGCCGCTGGCTGTCGCCAAGATCCTGAAGGCGCTGGTCGACAAGGAGCAGCCGCAGCTGGTCATCCTGGGCAAGCAGGCCATCGACGACGATTGCAACCAGACCGGCCAGATGCTGGCCGCGCTGGCCGGCCTGCCGCAAGGCACCTTCGCCTCAAAGGTGGAAGTGGCCGACGGCAAGGCGAAGGTGACCCGCGAAGTCGATGGCGGCCTCGAGACCGTCAGCCTCAGTCTGCCGGCCGTGATCACCACCGACCTGCGCCTGAACGAGCCGCGCTACGTCACGCTGCCCAACATCATGAAGGCGAAGAAGAAGCCGCTGGAGACGCTGAAGCCCGCCGACCTGGGCGTGGACGTGGCGCCGCGGATCAAGACGCTGAAGGTCGAGGAGCCGCCCAAGCGTGGTGCCGGCGTCAAGGTGCCGGATGTCGCCGCCCTGGTCGACAAGCTGAAGAACACCGCCAAGGTCATCTAAAGAATTCCGGAGACTCAACAAATGACCGCTCTCGTCATTGCCGAACACGACAACGCGTCCATCAAGGGCGCCACGCTGAACACCGTGACCGCTGCCGCAGCCTGCGGCGGTGATGTCCATGTGCTGGTTGCTGGCTCGAACGCCGGTGCAGCCGCTGCTGCCGCCGCGCAGATCGCCGGCGTGGCCAAGGTGCTGCACGCCGACGGCGCCCAACTGGCCGACGGCCTGGCCGAGAACATCGCTGCTCAGGTCCTCGCCATCGCCGGCGACTACAGCCACATCCTGTTCCCCGCCACCGCCTCGGGCAAGAACGTCGCTCCGCGCGTCGCCGCGCTGCTGGACGTGGCCCAGCTGAGCGACGTCACCAAGGTCATCAGCGCCGACACCTTCGAGCGCCCGATCTACGCCGGCAACGCGATCGCCACCGTGCAGTCCTCGGACGCGAAGAAGGTGCTCACCGTCCGCACGACCGGCTTCGACGCTGCGGCTGCCACCGGCGGCTCGGCTGCCGTCGAAACGATCGGCGCTGCTGCTGACTCCGGCAAGTCGAGCTTCGCTGGCCGCGAGGTCACGAAGAGCGACCGGCCCGAACTGACCGCAGCCAAGATCATCGTTTCCGGCGGCCGCGCGCTCGGCTCCAACGAGAAGTTCATGGAAGTGCTGACCCCGCTGGCCGACAAGCTCGGCGCTGCGCTGGGTGCCTCGCGCGCCGCCGTCGATGCGGGCTATGCCCCGAACGACTGGCAGGTCGGCCAGACCGGCAAGATCGTCGCGCCGCAGCTCTACATCGCCGCCGGCATCTCCGGCGCGATCCAGCATCTGGCCGGCATGAAGGACTCCAAGGTGATCGTCGCGATCAACAAGGATCCGGAAGCGCCGATCTTCTCGGTGGCCGATTTCGGCCTGGAAGCCGACCTGTTCACGGCCGTGCCGGAACTGGTCAAGAGCCTCTAACTCCTTCCCTCACCAAGGCAAGCCCCAGGGCGCCCGACTTCGCGGTCGCGGCGCCCTCGTCGTTTCTGGAGACAAGACCATGAGCTATCGCGCCCCCGTCAAGGACATGCTGTTCGACATGCAGGAACTGGCCGGCCTGCAGCAACTGACCGAGCAGATCCCCGCCTTCGCCGACTTTGGGCTCGAGACTGCCGGCGCGGTGCTGGAGGAATGCGCCAAGCTCAACGAGGACGTGATCGCGCCGCTGAACGTCGACGGCGACCGCAATCCTTCCTCGTGGAAGGACGGCATCGTCACCGCCACGCCCGGCTTCAAGGAAGCCTTCCGCCAGTACGCTGAAGGCGGCTGGCAGGGCGTGCAGCACCCGAGCGAGTTCGGCGGCCAGGCCCTGCCCAAGACCATTGCCGCCGCCTGCGGCGAGATGTGCAACAGCGCCAACCTGAGCTTCGCGCTGTGCCCGCTGCTGACAGATGGCGCGATCGAGGCCTTGCTCACAGCTGGCTCCGAGACGCAGAAGTCAACCTTCATCCCGAAGCTGATCGACGGCTCCTGGACCGGCACGATGAACCTCACCGAGCCGCAGGCGGGCTCGGATCTTGCGCTGGTGCGCACGCGCGCCGAGCCGCAGGGCGACGGCACCTACAAGATCTTCGGCACCAAGATCTTCATCACCTGGGGTGAGCACGACATGGCCGAGAACATCGTCCACCTCGTGCTGGCCCGCGTGGCCGGCGCGCCGGAGGGGGTCAAGGGCATCTCGCTGTTCGTCGTGCCCAAGTTTCTGGTCAATGCCGACGGCTCGCTGGGCGCGCGCAACGACGCGCACTGCGTGTCCATCGAGCACAAGATGGGCATCAAGGCGAGCCCGACGGCGGTGCTGCAGTTCGGTGACCATGGCGGCGCGATCGGCACCCTGGTCGGCGAGGAGAACCGCGGCCTCGAGTACATGTTCATCATGATGAACGCGGCCCGCTTCGGCGTCGGCGTGCAGGGCATCGCGGTGGCCGAGGCTTCGTACCAGAAGGCCGTGGCCTACGCGCGCGACCGCGTGCAGAGCCGCCCGGTCGACGGCTCGGTGAAGGGCAGCGCGACGATCATTCACCACCCTGACGTGCGCCGCATGCTGATGACGATGCGTGCCCAGATCGAGGGTTCGCGCGCGATGTCGCTGGTCGCCGCCTCGGCCTACGACGTGGCCCATCACCACCCGGATGCCGAGACCCGCAAGCAGAGCCAGGCCTTCTACGAATTCATGGTGCCCCTGGTCAAGGGCTACAGCACCGAGATGAGCCTGGAGGTCACCGACCTCGGCGTGCAGGTCCACGGCGGCATGGGCTTCATCGAAGAGACCGGCGCGGCCCAGTTCTACCGCGATGCCAAGATCCTGACGATCTACGAGGGCACGACCGCGATCCAGGCCAACGACCTGGTCGGCCGCAAGACCACGCGTGACGGTGGCGCGCTGGCCCGCGCCGTCGCCGCGCAGATCGAGAAGACCGAAGGGCAGCTCGCCCTGCGTGACAGCGCCGCCTCCCAGTCGGCAGCCAAGCGCCTTGGCGCCGCGCGCGGTGCGTATCTGGATGCGGTGGACTTCATCGCCGCCAGCGGCAAGACCGACCCGAACGCCGCCTACGCCGGCTCCGTGCCCTATCTGCTGCTGGCCGGCAACCTGGTCGCCGGCTGGCAGATGGCGCGCGCGCTGATGGTGGCCGAGGACAAGCTGGCCGCCGGCGAAGACGCCGACTTCATGACCGCCAAGATCGCCACCGCCCGCTTCTACGCCGAACACATCCTGCCGCGCACGCAAGCGCTGCGCGACGCCATCGTCGACGGCGCGGAGAGTGTCACCGCGCTGGCCCTGGACCTGTTCTGAGCCTCACAACCGGAAATTCAACGGAGACAACACGTGTCGAAGCTTCCCGCCGCATTGAAGAACGCGCCGCTGCCGATCATCGCTTCGCCGATGTTCATCATCAGCAACCCGAAGCTGGTGATCGAGCAGTGCAAGGCCGGTGTCATCGGCTCGATGCCCGCGCTGAACGCCCGCCCCGCCGAACTGCTGGACGAATGGCTGCGCGAGATCACCGAGACGCTCGCGGACTACAACGCCGCGCACCCGGACAAGCCCGCCGCGCCCTTCGCGATCAACCAGATCGTGCACAAGAGCAATGACCGGCTCGAGCACGACATGGCCGTCTGCGCCAAGTACAAGGTGCCCATCATCATCACGAGCCTCGGTGCCCGCGAGGACATCAACGAGGCGGTGCACGGCTGGGGCGGCATCGTGCTGCACGACATCATCAACAACAAGTTCGCGCGCAAAGCGATCGAGAAGGGCGCCGACGGCCTGATCGCCGTGGCCGCCGGCGCCGGTGGCCACGCCGGCATCAAGAGTCCCTTCGCGCTGGTGCAGGAAATCCGCGAATGGTTCGACGGCCCGATCGCGCTGTCGGGCGCCATCGCCTCGGGTGATGCGGTGCTGGCTTCGCTGGCTCTGGGCGCGGACTTCGCCTACATCGGATCGGCCTTCATCGCCACCGAAGAGGCCCGCGCGGCGGACGGCTACAAGCAGATGATCGTCGACAGCAACAGCGACGACATCGTCTACAGCAACCTGTTCACCGGCGTGCACGGCAATTACCTGAAGGGCTCCATCGTCGCTGCCGGCATGGACCCTGAGAACCTGCCCGAGAGCGACCCGACCAAGATGAACTTCGGCGGCGGCGAGAACGCCGCCAAGAAGGCCTGGAAGGACATCTGGGGCAGCGGCCAGGGCATCGGCGCGATCAAGGAGATCGTGCCGACGCGCGTGTTCGTCGAGAAGCTGGTGCGCGAGTACCAGGCGGCGCGCCAGCGCCTGAGCCTCACTTGATCGTTGTAAAGCGCGCCTCGGGACGATCGTTGGAGCGGTAGAGCGTCTCCACGTTCGTCTTCATCGCCCAGGGCCGCACCTGGTGGTGGATCGGGATGAAGAGGAACTCGTCCCGCTGGCGTAGCAGCGCTTCGCGGATCAGCGCGTTGCGCTTGGGCACGTCGGTCTCGGTCTTCATCGCGTCGATCAGCGCGTCGAGCTTCGCGTCGCTGACCTTCGAGAAGTTGAAGCTGCCGTCCTGCCCACCGCCGGCCACGCGCGTGCGGGCCAGGGCTTGCAGCTGGTACAGCGCGTCGAAGGTCGAGGTGCCCCAGCCCAGCATGTACAGCGGGGCCTCGCCGCGCTGGAAGGTCTGGCTGTGCAAGGTCATCGGTTGCGCGATCAGCTTGGCCTTGACGCCGATCTTTGACCACATCGACACCACCGCAATGCAGATCTGCTCGTCGTTGACGTAGCGGTTGTTCGGGCAGTTCAGCGGGATCTCGAAGCCGCCGGGATAGCCGGCATCGGCGAGCAGCTTCTTCGCGCGCTCGTAGTCCACCTTGGGTGGCTGGTCGATGTCCGGCGTGTTGCCGTTGACGCCGGGTGCCACCATCAGGGCGGCGGGGATCGAGAGCCCGCGCATGATCGTGCGCTTGATCGCCTCGCGGTCGATGCTGATGGACAGCGCCTCGCGCACGCGTTTGTCCTTGAACGGGTTCTTGCCCTTCACGCTGGCGCCGGGCAGTTTGTCGCTGCCTTCGTCCATCGCAAAGAAGATCGTGCGGACCTCGTTGCCGTCCAGCATCTTGATCTTCGTGTCGGCCTTGAGCTTCTGCACGTCCTGCGGCGGCACATCGGTGACCAGGTCCACGTCGCCCGCGAGCAGCGCCGCCGCGCGCGTCGGCTCGGACTTGATCGGCAGGTAGGTCAGCTCGGTGACGTTGCCGGTGTTCTTGTCCCACCAGTCCTTGTTGATCACCATCGTGATCTTCTGGTCCGGCACCCAGGACGTGATCTTGTACGCGCCGGTGCCCATCGCGTTGCGCGAGGCGAAGTTCTCGTCCTTGGCCTTGAAGTCCTGAATGTTGGTGCTCTTGTTCTTCTCCGCCCAGGCCTTGCTCATGATGCGGAAGTCCACCAGATTGCGCAGCAGGATCGGGTTGGGCGCGTCGAGCATCAGGTCGACCGTGTAGTCGTCGACCTTCTTGATCTCCTTGATGCCCGAAACGTAGATCTGCAGCGTGCCTTGCGGCTGGCGGATGCGGTTGAACGAGAAGATGACGTCGTCGGCGGTGAAGGGCGTGCCGTCGTGGAACTTCACGCCGCGGCGCAATTCGAAGCGCATCTGCGTCGGCGAGACCGCGGTCCATTTGGTGGCGAGGCAGGGCTCGATCTGCCACTTGGCGTCGTAGCGGGTCAGGCCCTCGTAGGCGTGCTGCACGATCGCGTGGGTGGTGGCGTGGTCCTGCGAGTGCGGGTCCAGCGTCAGCACGTCGTTGGTGGCGGCCCAGCGTAGTGGCACGGCGTGTGCGGTAGCGCAGGCAGCAAGGCTCAGGGCAAGGATCAAGGACTTCGTTCGCGTCATTCAGATCTCCCGTCGTTGCTGGATCGGTCCATGCTATGCGGCTCCAGGCTGGAGTCGCAACCCTGGCCCGCGGCAATCCAGCGGCCCACGATGCGCCGCAGGAGACCACGGAACATGCCGCCGCGTGCCATCAGGCCGCAGACGTAGCGTGTTTCCGCTTCAGACCAACGCAGGGCCTTGCAAGCGCCGTGCCGCTTTAGGCTGACGACGATGCCCACCGGACAGGGCTCGGCCAGGCAACAGATGCCGCAACCGTTGCAGGGACGGCCTTCGGGCGGCTTCGGCGGCGCCTCAGCGTGGATATGGATGAGCTGCTGCCGCGCCCGCGCCATGATGTTGATGCGCCAGCCAGTGCCGGCCGAGCTGGAACTCCAGCACCGCGGCCAGGCCGATGATGAGGGCGCCGGCCACCAGGCGCTGGTGATCGTCGAGCGCCTGCGTCGCCCACCAGAACAGCGCCAACGTGCCGAGCCGGAACACGGCGAGCGTGCCCTCGCGGGCGACGATGCGGTCGCCGACGGCGCCCTGGATGTCCAGCGCGCGCTGGTTCAGCACGTGCTCGCTGGCAGCCCAGAAGGGACTGACGACCGCCTGCAGCAGCAGGTAGGCGATGAACAGCCGCGGCCAGGCCGCGCTGGCACCCAGCAGTGCCGCAGCGCCGACGATGCCGAAGCAGGCCGCGCGCATCCAGCCGACGCGGTTGCCGCTGTGGCGTCGGCTGCGCATCACGTACAGCGCCACGGCGCCGCACAAGGTGGCCGCGCTCGCCGCCCAGCCGTAGTCGCTGGCCTGCTCCAGCGACTGCATCGCGCCGGTGGCCGTCAGCACCATCGTGATGCCGATCAGCCCGGATTCGAGCAGGAACAGCGGCAGGCTGCCGCGGTAGGCCGGCTGGCGCAGCACGGCCAGCGGCTGCTCCAGGCGCACCGGCGGCGCTTCGGGCAGGCCGCGGCCCGCGAGGAAGGCGCCGGCCACGCTCAGCAGCGCGAACAGGGCGTAGATCGGCGCATGGGCCTCGTGCAGCGCCCAGAGCAGGCCACTCACCGCGAGCGTGCCTGCCAGGGTCACACCCACGGCCAGCGCGATCACATGGGTGGCATAGCCGTCGCGCTCGCCGTTCGCCAGCGCCTGCAGTTCCAGCCAATGGCGTGCGCCCCAGGTGAGCCCCAGGAAGCCGCCGACGGCCAGCGCCAACAGGTCGGGCCGGCCATCGGCCCACCACAGCAGCAGGGCCGGCAGCGCGAAGCCGGCCTGCACCAGCCGCGTGGCGCTGAGCTTGATGCGCATACCGAGGGCGAAGGCCAGCACCAGCGAGAGCCCGGCCGTGCCGTACATCAGCGCGGCATAGCGGGCCACTGCGGCGGCGCCATGGCCGGCGTAGACGAACACCCCGGCGAAGGCGCCCAGCGCGGCCACGGCCGCCTGCAGCGCGACGAAGGGCCGCATCCGGCGTTCGAAGGCGGAGACGACCATGCGCTTCAGGGTCAGGTCTTGACGCCCAGCTCGCGCAGCCGTTCCGTCAGGTACTCGTGGGAGGTGTAGCGCTCGGACAGCACCACGTCCGGCCGGGGATGGAGGAACAAGGGCAGCGAGACGCGGCTCTTCGTCGCCGCCTCGCCGCTCGGGTTGACGACGCGGTGCTGGGTCGACGGGTAGTGGCCGCGCGAGGCCTCCTGCAGCATGTCGCCGATGTTGACGATCAGCATGCCGAAGTCGCCCGGCACGTCAAGCCAGCTGCCGTCTCGAGCCTGCACCTGCAGGCCCGGCTCGTTGGCGGCGGGCAGGATGGTCAGCAGGTTGATGTCGCCATGCGCGGCCGCGCGCAGCGAATCCGGCGGCTCCGTGCCGTTCAGCGGCGGGTAGCGCAGCACGCGCAACAGGGTCAGGCGGCTGTCCTCGATCATGTGGGACAGCGGCTCGCTGTAGTGGCGCGAGATCTCCGCCGGCGTGTGCCGCTCGACCCAGGACAGCAGCTCGCCCGCCAGCGCGTTCGCCTGCTCGTAGTAGGCCATCGCATCGGCCTTCAGGGCGGGCGGGATGCGACCCCAGGGGTAGATGTGGAAGTACTCCTTCAGGTCCTTCTGCGTGTGGCCCTTGGCGGTCTCGGACACTGCGGTGGAGAACCAGCCGTCCTGCGTCTCCTTCGAGAAGGCATAACGCTGCTTTTCATCGCCATCGAAGAAGGCCAGCCAGTCGGCGTAGATCTTCTCGACCAGGCCCTGCTGGATCGGGTGGTTCACCAGCACGCCGAAGCCGGTCTCGTGCAGCGAGCGGGTGAAGCGATCGGCGGCGTCGTCCGCGCGGTAGTCGACGACCTGGACCTGTTCCATTTTCGATTTCTCCTTGTTCAGCGTCGCGCCGCGACGCGGAAGGTCTGCACCATGCCGGCCAGCTGCAGCGCGTGTTCGCGCAGGCTCTCGGCGGCGGCGGCAGACTGTTCGACCAAGGCTGCATTCTGCTGCGTCATCTGGTCGAGCTGGTTGACGGACTGCCCGATCTGGCCGATGTCCGTGCCCTGGCGGGCGGCGGCGCCGCTGATCTCGCCGATGATGTCGCGCACGCGCTGCACGCTGCCGACGATCTCGCCCATCGTGGCGCCGGCCGATTCGACCAGCTGCGCGCCGTTCGCCACGCTTGTGACCGAGGCGCCGATCAGCGTCTTGATCTCGCGGGCAGCCTCGGCACTACGCTGGGCCAGCGCCCGCACCTCGGCGGCGACGACGGCGAAGCCGCGTCCCTGCTCGCCGGCGCGCGCAGCCTCCACGGCCGCATTCAGCGCAAGGATGTTGGTCTGGAAGGCGATGCCGTCGATCGTGCCGATGATGTCGGCGATCTTCTTCGAGCTGGCGCTGATCTCGTCCATCGTGCTCACGACCTGGCCGACCACGGTGCCGCCCCGCGTGGCCACGTCGCAGGCCGAGCTGGCCAGTTCGTTCGCATGGCGGGCGGAATCGGAGCTGTGGCGCACGGCCGTGGTCAGCTGCTCCATCGCACCGGCGGTCTGCTGCAGGCTGCTGGCGGTTTCCTCGGTGCGCTGGCTCAGGTCGGCATTGCCCATCGCGATCTGGCCGCTGGCGGTGGCCACGCTGTCGCTGATCTGCTGGATGTTGTGGACCAGGGCCGCGAGCTTGTCCTGCATGCCGCCGAGGTCGCCGACCAGCGCCTGCACCTCGTCGCGGCCGGAAAGCTGCGGCGGCAGGCCGGTCAGGTCGCCTTCGGCAACGCGGGCGGCCAGCGCCGAGGCGGTCTGCAGCGGCGCCACGATCGAGCGCGAGATCGCCCAGGCGAGCAGGACGCTCAGCAACAGGCCCAGCGCGATGCCGCCGACCAGCAGGCTGCGGCCGGCCGATGCGCTGGCCAGCGCAGCGTCGCGTGCGGTCAGCACCTTGTCGTGCTCGAACTGGGCGTAGTCGTCCACCGCCTTGGCGTAGGCCTCGGCCGCGGGGCGCAGCACGCGCTGGATGTCGGCGTCCGCGATCGCGGTGCCGGCGTCGCGCTGCTTGGTGAGGTCGTTGCGCGCCTGACGGAAGGCTTCGCCGGCCACGTCGATCTTTTCGTACAGCGCATGGCCCTGCTCGGAATCGCTCAGTTCCTCCAGCCGCTTGCGAACGACGGAGGATCGCTCGGACGTGGCCTTGCGGATCTCGTTGATGTGCTTGGCGTAGCCGGCGTTGTCGGTGGCCATCAAGGTCTCGGCGCGCTCGGCGCTGATGACGACGATGGCATGCAGCTCGCGTGCGAGCAGCGCCCGCTCGGCAGCATCGCCGCCCAGTTCGTCGGCGATGGCGCCCAGCTGGGTCAGCCGCCACACACCCAGAAGGGCGGTCAGCGACATCAGGATCAGCACGAAGGCGAAGCCCAGCGCCAGGCGGGGGGCGAGACGGAAACGTTCGAGGAGGGTGGTCATGGGAGGCGAGGGGTTCTTCAGGCGCGCGGAGTGTGGGCGGCGATGATGGCGCGCCGATGAATATTCCGCAGTCCGCGGCGCGGCCCGAAGTCTAAGCTTGTACCCGCTTGTTCCCAGGGGCCTGCGCGGCAGAAACTCGGGCTCGCGTTGAGCTTGCAAGGGGCCGCAGACTAGGCGCGGTGCGCCGCCCGGACTCGCGTCCGGGCAAGCGCCGCAACGACGGATGGGGCCCCTTGCAAGCTCAACCCTTCGGGCAGGGTGCTGCGTGGTGCCATCCGGCGTTGCCGGCTCGTTGTGGGTCCCGACCCACGCCTCGCCAGCGCCTTGCCTGGCACCACGCAGCACCCCTGCGCGAACCCGAGTTTCTGCCGCGCAGGCCCCTAGGGTTAGCGAGAGGTGCTACAGTCGCCCACGTTTTTGATTGGTCCTTCCCGTCCCTTTCAACTGGCAACAGTCAAGGTGGGTCGCAATCCGCCAACCGGTAGAGCCGTGCCGCGGAAGGTTTTCTAACCAGCCAATGCCTTGGAAACCAGGGCGAGAGGTGAGCGAAATGATGCAGCAATACAGGTCCAACTCGTACCTGTTCGGAGGTAATGCGCCCTACGTCGAAGAGATGTACGAGGCCTATCTCGACAACCCGGGCTCCGTGCCCGACAACTGGCGCGCCTACTTCGACGCGCTCCAGCACGTCCCCGCCACGGATGGCAGCGAGGCCCGCGACGTGGCCCACGCCCCGGTGATCGAATCCTTCGCCCAGCGCGCCAAGGCCAATGCCTTCGGCTCCAAGGCCTCCAGCACCGACCTTGCCATCGCGCGCAAGCAGGTCCATGTGCAATCGCTGATCGCCGCTTACCGCAACGTCGGCTCCCGCTGGGCCGACCTCGACCCGCTCAAGCGCACCGAGCGCCCCAAGATTCCCGAACTGGAGCCGGCGTTCTACGACCTGAGCGAGTCCGATATGGACATCTCGTTCAGCGCCACGAACACCTACTTCACCAAGGCCGAGCACATGACCCTGCGCGAGATCGTGCAGGCCCTGCGTGAAACCTACTGCAGCTCGGTTGGCGCCGAGTACATGCACATCACCGACCAGGTCGAGAAGCGCTGGTGGCAGGAAAAGCTCGAAAGCGTCCGTGCCAAGGCCACGCCGACGGTCGAGCAGAAGAAGCACATCCTCGACCGCCTGACGGCCGCCGAGGGCCTGGAGCGTTTCCTGCACACCAAGTACGTCGGCCAGAAGCGTTTCTCGCTGGAAGGCGGCGAGAGCTTCATCGTCTCGATGGACGCGCTGGTGCAGGGCGCCGGTGCGATCGGCGTGCAGGAGATCGTGATCGGCATGGCCCACCGCGGCCGCCTGAACGTGCTCGTCAACACGCTGGGCAAGATGCCGGGCGACCTGTTCGCCGAGTTCGAGCACAAGGCGCCGGAAGACCTGCCCTCCGGTGACGTCAAGTACCACCAGGGCTTCTCCAGCGACGTGTCCACGCCTGGCGGCCCGGTCCACCTGTCGCTGGCCTTCAACCCGTCCCACCTCGAGATCGTCAACCCGGTCGTCGAGGGTTCGGTCAAGGCCCGCATGGACCGCCGCGGCGACCATGAAGGCACGCAGGTGCTGCCGGTGCTGGTGCACGGTGACGCCGCCTTTGCCGGCCAGGGCGTCGTGATGGAAACGCTGGCGCTGGCCCAGACCCGCGGCTACTACACCGGCGGCACGGTCCACATCGTCATCAACAACCAGATCGGCTTCACCACCAGCGATCCGCGCGACACCCGCTCGACGCTGTACTGCTCCGACGTCGTCAAGATGATCGAGGCCCCGGTGCTGCACGTGAACGGCGACGACCCGGAAGCGGTCGTGCTGTGCACGCAGCTCGCGCTGGAGTACCGCCAGCAGTTCAAGAAGGACGTCGTCGTCGACATCGTCTGCTTCCGCAAGCTGGGCCACAACGAGCAGGACACGCCGGCGCTGACGCAGCCGCTGATGTACAAGACCATCGCCAAGCACCCGGGCACGCGCAAGCTGTACGGCGACAAGCTGGTGACCCAGGGCGTGCTGCCGGCCGAGGGCCCGGACCAGTTCGTCAAGGGCTTCCGCGCCGCGATGGACGAAGGCCGCCACACGGTCGACCCGGTGCTGACCAACTTCAAGAGCAAGTACGCCACCGACTGGTCGCCGTACCTTGGCAAGAAGTGGACCGACAGCTGCGACACCGCGCTGCCGGTGGCCGAGTTCAAGCGCATCGCCGAGAAGATCACGACTCTGCCGGCCGACTTCAAGGCCCACACGCTGGTCGAGAAGGTCATCGCCGATCGCGCCGCGATGGGCCGCGGCGAGATCAACGTCGACTGGGGCATGGGCGAGCACATGGCCTTCGCTTCGCTGGTGGCCTCGGGTTATCCGGTGCGCCTGTCGGGCGAGGACAGCGGCCGTGGCACATTCACGCACCGCCACGCCGTGCTGCACGACCAGAACCGCGAGAAGTTCGACGAAGGCACCTACATCCCGCTGCAGAACGTCGGCGAAGGCCAGGCACCGTTCGTCGTCATCGACTCGCTGCTGTCCGAGGAAGCGGTGCTCGGCTTCGAGTACGGCTACGCCTCGGCCGACCCGGTGACGCTGACGATCTGGGAAGCCCAGTTCGGCGACTTCGTCAACGGCGCGCAGGTCGTGATCGACCAGTTCATCGCCTCCGGCGAAGTGAAGTGGGGCCGCTCCAACGGCCTGACGCTGATGCTGCCGCACGGCTACGAAGGCCAGGGCCCCGAGCACAGCTCGGCCCGCCTGGAGCGCTTCATGCAGCTTGCCGCGGACAACAACATGCAGGTGGTGCAGCCAACCTCGGCCTCGCAGATCTTCCACTTGCTGCGCCGCCAGCAGCTGCGCATGTTCCGCAAGCCGCTGATCATCATGACGCCGAAGTCGCTGCTGCGTAACAAGGACGCGACCTCGCCGATCACCGAGTTCACCAAGGGCGAGTTCAAGACCGTCATCAGCGAGCGCGACGATACGATCGACGCCGCCAAGGTCAAGCGCATCGTCGCTTGCTCGGGCAAGGTGTACTACGACCTGGTCAAGGCACGCGGCGACAAGAAGGACGTGGCCATCCTGCGCGTGGAACAGCTCTATCCGTTCCCGCACAAGGCCTTCGGCCACGAGCTCAAGAAGTACCCGAACGCCACCGACATCGTCTGGTGCCAGGACGAGCCGCAGAACCAGGGTGCCTGGTTCTTCGTGCAGCACTACATCCACGAGAACATGGCCGAAGGCCAGAAGCTCGGCTACGCAGGCCGCCCGGCCAGCGCCTCGCCGGCCGTGGGTTACGCGCACCTGCACCAGGAGCAACAGAAGGCCCTGCTGGAGCAGGCCTTCGGCAAGCTCAAGGGTTTCATCCTCACGAAGTAAGGCGTTATCGGAGCGGGCCGTCGAGGTAGCAGAGCTGCGCCTCCGGCCCCCTTGTTGATCTCCCGCGCAAAGCGAAAGAACAAATCATGGCAATCGTTGAAGTCAAAGTTCCCCAGTTCTCCGAATCCGTCACCGAAGGCACGCTGATCAGCTGGAAGAAGAAGCCCGGCGAAGCGGTCAGCGTCGATGAGACGCTGGTCGAGGTCGAGACCGACAAGGTCGTCCTCGAAGTGCCCGCGCCGGCCTCCGGCGTGATGGCGCAGATCCTCGTCGGCGACGGCGCCACCGTCGCCAGCGAACAGCTGCTCGCCCACATCGACACCGAGGGCTCGGCCCAGGTCAGCCCGCTGGAAGTCAAGGCCGCGCCGACGGCTTCTCCCGCGCCTGCCGCTGCCGCCGCGGCGCCCGCCTCCACCAGCAAGAGCGACGTCGCGATGCCGGCCGCCGCCAAGCTGCTGGCCGACAAGGGCATGACCACCGCCGAAGTCACCGGCACCGGCAAGGACGGCCGCGTCACCAAGGGTGATGTGCTGGCCGCGCCGGCCAAGGCTCCGGCTGCCGCACCGGCCGTCGTCGCTGCCGCCAACCCGGCTGTGGCCAAGCCGCTGCCGAGCGTTTCCGTGCCGGTGGCGAGCCTGGGCGACCGCCCCGAGCAGCGCGTGCCGATGTCGCGCCTGCGCGCCCGTATCGCCGAGCGCCTGGTCCAGTCGCAGTCGACCAACGCCATCCTGACCACGTTCAACGAAGTGAACATGGCGCCGGTGATGGAGATGCGCAAGAAGTTCCAGGAGAAGTTCGAGAAGGAACACGGCGTGAAGCTGGGCTTCATGAGCTTCTTCGTCAAGGCGGCCGTCGCGGCGCTGAAGAAGTACCCAGTGATCAACGCCTCGGTCGATGGCAACGACATCGTCTACCACGGCTACTTCGACATCGGCATCGCCGTCGGTTCGCCGCGCGGTCTGGTCGTTCCGATCATCCGCAATGCCGACCAACTGAGCTTCGCCGACATCGAGAAGAAGATCGCCGAGTTCGGCCAGAAGGCCAAGGACGGCAAGCTGGGCATCGACGACCTGACCGGCGGCACCTTCTCGATCTCGAACGGCGGCACCTTCGGCTCCATGCTGTCCACGCCGATCATCAACCCGCCGCAGTCGGCCATCCTGGGCGTGCACGCCACCAAGGACCGCGCCGTGGTGGAGAACGGCCAGATCGTCGTCCGCCCGATGAACTACCTGGCGATGAGCTACGACCACCGCATCATCGACGGCCGCGAAGCTGTGCTGGGCCTCGTGGCGATGAAGGAAGCGCTGGAAGATCCGTCGCGCCTGCTGTTTGACATCTAAGCCGGGAACGACATCCAGATGAGTACCAAGCAATTCGACGTCGTCGTGATCGGCGGCGGCCCTGGCGGCTACATCGCGGCCATCCGCGCTGCGCAGCTGGGCTTCAACACGGCCTGCATCGACGAGTGGAAGAACGAGAAGGGCGGCCCGGCCCCGGGCGGCACCTGCACCAACGTCGGCTGCATTCCCTCGAAGGCGCTGCTGCAGTCGAGCGAGCACTTCGAGCATGCGAAGCTGCACTTCGCCGACCACGGCATCAGCACCGGTGACGTGTCGATGGACGTGGCCAAGATGCTGGGCCGCAAGGACACCGTCGTGAAGCAGAACAACGACGGCATCCTGTACCTGTTCAAGAAGAACAAGGTCACGTTCTTCCACGGCCGCGGCAGCTTCGTCGCTGCCAAGGACGGCAGCTACGAGCTGAAGGCCGGCGATGAAACGATCACGACCAAGCACGTGATCGTCGCCACCGGCTCGAACGCCCGCCAACTGCCCGGCGCGCCGTTTGACGAGGAGACCATCCTCTCGAATGACGGCGCACTGCGCATTCCCGCCACGCCGAAGAAGCTCGGCGTGATCGGCTCCGGTGTGATCGGCCTGGAACTCGGCTCGGTCTGGCGCCGCCTCGGTGCGGACGTGACCGTGCTCGAAGCGATGCCGGCCTTCCTGCCGGCCGTCGACGAATCGGTCGCCAAGGAAGCCGCCAAGCTGTTCAAGAAGCAGGGCCTGAAGATCGAGCTGGGCGTGAAGATCGCCTCGGTGACGAAGGACAAGGCCGGCGTGACGGTGACCTACACCGATGCCAAGGGCGGCGAGCAGACGCTGGCGGTGGACAAGCTGATCGTATCGATCGGCCGCACGGCCAACACGATCGGCCTGAACGGCGAGGCCGTCGGCCTGGCGCTGGACGAACGCGGCGCGGTCACGGTCGATGCCGACTGCAAGACCAACCTGCCCAATGTCTGGGCGATCGGTGACGTGGTGCGCGGCCCGATGCTGGCGCACAAGGCCGAGGAAGAGGGCGTGGCGGTGGCCGAGCGCATCGCCGGCCAGCACGGCCATGTGGACTTCGACATCATCCCGTCGGTGATCTACACGAGCCCCGAGATCGCGCAGGTCGGCAAGACCGAGCAGCAGCTGAAGGCCGAAGGCCGTGCCTACAAGGCGGGCCAGTTCCCGTTCCTGGCCAATGGCCGCGCCCGCGCGCTGGGCGACACCTCGGGCTTCGTCAAGTTCCTGGCCGATGCCACGACCGACGAGATCCTGGGCGTGCACATCATCGGCCCGCAGGCCTCGGAGCTGATCTCGGAAGCTACCGTCGCGATGGCGTTCAAGGCCTCGGCCGAGGACATCGCCCGGATCTGCCATGCGCACCCGTCGCTGAGCGAGTCGACCAAGGAAGCCGCGCTGGCGATCGACAAGCGCACGCTGAACTTCTGAGCGACTCTCGTTGATGACCTCGGTTAGCGAGCTGTACCAGCAGACCCTCGCCGAGCGCGGCTACACCGCCGACCCCGCGCAGCTGCGCGCGGTCGCGGCCTTGCAGCGCTGCCAGGACGAGTGGGCCGCCTACAAGGCCCGGCGTTCCAACGCGGTGACCAAGCTGCTGGTGCGCCCGCCGCTGCCGCGTGGCGTCTACATGTACGGCGGTGTCGGCCGCGGAAAAAGCTTCCTGATGGACTGCTTCTTCCAGGCCGTGCCGCTGACGCGCAAGACGCGCCTGCACTTCCATGAGTTCATGCGCGAGGTGCACCGCGAGCTGCAGGAGCTGAAGGGCATCGCCGACCCGCTGGAGGAGCTTGGCAAGCGCATCGCCAAGCGCTTCCGGCTCATCTGCTTCGACGAGTTCCACGTCGCCGACGTGACCGACGCGATGATCCTGCACCGGCTGCTGGATTCGATGTTCCGCAACCGCGTGTCCATCGTGACAACGTCGAACTTCCGGCCCGATGAGCTGTACCCGAACGGCCTGCACCGCGACCGCATCCTGCCGGCCATCGACCTGCTCAACGAGAAGCTCGAGGTCATCAACGTCGACAACGGCTTCGACTATCGCCGCCGCACGCTGGACCACGTGGACCTGTACCACTGGCCGCTGAACGACGCGGCCGAGGCGGCGCTGACGAGCACCTTCGAATCGCTGGCCGAGGCGCGCGAGGAAGATGCCGTGCTGCACATCGAGCATCGCGAGCTGCGCGCCAGGCGGCGTGCCGGCGGCGTCGTCTGGTTCGACTTCAAGACCCTGTGCGGCGGGCCGCGTTCGCAGAACGACTACCTCGAGTTGGCGAGCCGTTTCCACACGCTGATCCTGTCCGGTGTGCCGGAGATGCCGCCGCGGCTGGCCAGCGAGGCTCGCCGCTTCACCTGGCTGGTCGACGTGCTGTACGACCGCCGCGTCAAGCTGATCATCTCGGCCGCGGTGCCGGCGGAGCAGCTCTACACCGAAGGGCCGCTGGCGCACGAGTTCCCGCGTACCGTCTCCCGCTTGCAGGAGATGCAGTCGTCGGAGTATCTTGCCCTGGACCGGCGCGAGGTCGATACCTCGCTGACCTGAGCCCTGAATCGAGACCCTGTGCGCATCGCCGTTTTCCTCCTTGCCGTTCTGCTCCTGCCGCTGGGCCGTGCCCAGGCGGCCGATGCCGAGCGCCGCGAACTGCAGCAGCAACGCCAGGCGGTCGAGACGCGCTTCAAGGCCGAGAGCCAGGCCTGCCGGCAGGAGTTCTTCGTCAACACCTGCCTGGACCGGATCCGCAACGAGCGCCTGGCGGCGCTGAGGCCGTTGCAGGCGCGTGAGCTGCAGTTGGGTGAGGCGGATCGCAAGGCCCGCAGCGAAGAGCAGACGCGCCGCGTCGCTGAGCGGCAGCGCGAGTTCGCTGCGGAGGAGGGGCGCCGCCGCACGGAGGCGCTCCAGCAGCAATCGCCCGGCTCGCCGGCGGACGCGGGCGGCAAGCAGCACACGAGCCCGGCAGCGGCGCGCTCGCTGCCGGTCGATCCGCAGACCCATGCCCGCGACATCACCCGCCAGTCCGAGGAAGCCGCGCAGGCGGCGGCGCGCACCCGCGAGCAGGCCGGCAAGCGCCAGCGCGTGGTACTGCAGCACCAGGAAGATTTCCAGCGCCGCCAGGAAGAGCGGGCGGCATCGACCCGCAAGCCGGGACAGCCGCTGCCGATCCCCAGCGCCGCCGATATCGCTGCTGCCGCCTCGGCAGCCGGCAAGCGCTGATCGATCAGCTCAGCGCTTCGACGCGGACGATCGCCAGCGACACGTTGTCGCCGCCGCCCTTGGCGCGCTCGCGCGCCTTGCCCAGCAACAGCTCGGCCGCCTCGCGCGGTGGCGTGCTTTCCAGCACCATCCCGAGTTCGCGCGCGGTGAAGTAGTGCCACAGGCCGTCGCTGCAGCACATCAGCGTGTCGCCGGGCTCCAGCGCCGCGATCTCGGCCGTGCTGACCGTGGGTTCCTGCACCGTGCCCAGGCAGCCGGTCAGCAGGTTGGACTGCGGGTGGACCATGGCTTCCGCCTCGGTGATCTGCCCCTCTTCGACGAGGCGCTGGACGTAGGAATGGTCCAGCGTGCGCTGCATCAGGCGAGCGCCGCGGAACAGGTAGATTCGCGAATCGCCGGAATGAATCCAGTGGCAGCGTCGATCCGGCGTGATCAGGCAGGCGGCCAGCGTGCTGTGCGGCTCCTCCTCGGCGGAGATCGCCGTCAGCTTGATCATCAGGTGGGCCTCGGAGACGATCTGCGCGAGCAGATCCTGCGCGGACTCCGTCTCCGGCGAGTAGCGCTCGAACAGCTGCTGCGCTGTCAGCGCCACCTGGTCGGCCGCCTTGCGCCCGCCGCTCTTGCCACCCATGCCGTCCGCCACCACGGCCAACAGGCAGCCGGCGGCAACCGGGTGTGCGAGAACCTCCACCTGATCCTGCTGGTAGGCGCGGTCGCCACGGTGGATGCCGGTGGCGGCGCTGAGACGGAATCCGGGGGTGCTTCGAGCCATCGGCTAACTATAATTTGTTCTTCCCGGCCCACGGCTCGCAGCCCCCATGGACGAAGAACTTCATTCGCTGTCGCGCCGGCTGATCGAGCTTCGCATCGAGCATGCGGATCTGGACGAGATGATCGACCGCCTGACCCAGCAGACTCCGGTCGACGAACTGGCGATGCGCCGGTTGAAGAAGCGCCGCCTCGGGCTGCGCGACCTGATCGCCAAGCTGGAACTGGCCAACCTGCCCGACGAACCTGCCTGATTTCCCTTGAGCGACGACGAAGCGAACGACGCGCCCAGCGAACTGGAGCAATGGGTAGCGGCCGCCTTCGACGAGGGCGGGCCGCTGTCCCGCTCCGATCCCGGCTACCGCCCGCGCGAGCCCCAGATGCAGATGACCATGGCTGTCGCACGCGCGATCGCGCGGCGCGAGAGCCTGGTCGTCGAGGCGGGCACGGGCGTCGGCAAGACCTTCGCCTATCTCGTGCCGGCGCTGCTGTCCGGGCGCCGCGCGTTGATCAGCACGGCGACCAAGAGCCTGCAGGACCAGCTCTTCCTGCGCGACCTGCCGCGGCTGGCCGAGGCGCTGCAGGTGCCGGTCCGCGTGGCGCTGCTGAAGGGGCGCGGCAGCTACCTGTGCCTGCACCGGATGAAACAGGCGCGGCTCACCGCCGAACTGCCGGACCGCCGCGCGGTGATGGCGCTGGCGCGGATCGAGGTCTGGGCGCAGCAGACCGCGAGCGGCGACTTCGCCGAGATCGACGGGTTGGACGAGCGCTCTCCGGTGATCCCGATCGTCAGCTCCTCGCGCGACAACTGCCTCGGCTCCGACTGCCCCGAGTTCCGCGCCTGCCACGTCGTCAAGGCGCGGCGCGAGGCGATGGAGGCCGACATCGTCGTCGTCAACCATCACCTGTTCTTCGCCGACATGACCTTGCGCGACACCGGTGTGGCGGAGCTGCTGCCCAGTGTCGAGGTGGCGGTGTTCGACGAGGCGCATCAATTGGCCGAGGCCGGTGTGCAGTTCCTCGGCACGATGCTCGGCACTGCGCAATTGCTGGACTTCGGCCGCGACGTGCTGGGCCTGGGGCTTGCGCAGGCGCGCGGCCTGCAGGACTGGCAAGGGCTGCAGGCGCGGATCGAGCGCGGCGCGCGCGAACTGCGGCTGGCCTGCGCCGGGCCGATGAAAGAGGTGCGCGGCATCCTGAAGCTGGCCTGGAAGGAGCGCGCCGGCCGGCCCGGCTTCGCCGAGGCGCTGGGCGAGCTGATCGAAACGCTGGACCTCGCCGTCGCCACCTTGGCTACGGTGATGGCAAGCTCCCCCGACTTCGTGCGCCTGCACGAGCGCGCCGTCGAGCTGCGCGCGCTGGCCCAGGTGTTCGCCCGTGAGCCCGAGGCGGCCGACGTCCGCTGGATCGACCTGAGCCCGCACCAGGCGCGCCTGGTCGAATCGCCGCTGGACATCCGCGAGGCGATGCAGGAGCAGCTGGAGGCGACGCCGAAGGCCTGGGTCTTTACCTCGGCCACGCTGGGCGACGACGAGCGCCTGAGCTGGTTCACCGAGCCCGCCGGACTGGATTCGGCCACGGTTCTGCGCGTCGGCAGCCCTTTCGACTACGCCGCGCATGCACGGCTCTATGTCCCGCGCTCGTTCCCGAAGCCGTCGGAAGCGGACCATCCGCTGGAGGTCGCCGCGCTGGCCGGCCGCTGCGCGCGGGCGCTGGGCGGCCGCACCTTCGTGCTGACGACGACCTTGCGTGCGCTGCAGGCCGTTGGCGATCAGCTGCGGGCCGAGTTCGACTACCACGGCGATGCGCTGACGGTGCTGCAGCAGGGCGCCGCGCCGAAGCGCCTGCTGCTGCAGCGTTTCCTCGACGACCCGCGTGCGGTGCTGGTCGGCTCGGCCAGCTTCTGGGAAGGCATCGACGTGCCCGGCGACACGCTGCAGTGCGTGCTGATCGACAAGCTGCCTTTCCCGCCGCCGAACGATCCGCTGGTCGAGGCGCGTGTGCAGCGGCTTGAGGCGGCGGGGCGCAATGCCTTCGCCCATTACTTCATCGCCGAGGCCGCGATCGCGCTGAAGCAGGGCGGCGGGCGGCTGATCCGCACCGAGCGGGACAAGGGCCTGCTGATCGTCTGCGATCCGCGGATGGCGACGATGAACTACGGTCGCCGCCTGCGCGACGCGCTGCCGCCGATGACGCGGCTGGAGACCGAGGACGAAGCGCTGGAGTGGTTGCAGACGCTCAATGCCGAGCGGGAATGAAAAAACGCGCCGGCGGCGCGTTTTGTTCGGGGCGAAGGGCTCAGGCTCTTACCAGAACTTCCACCAGGCCTTCTTCTTCTCCTCGACGCCCACCACGTAGACGCTCTGCGGGAAGTTGAGCTTCAGCACGCGCTGGGCATCGTCGCGCAACTGCGTCAGGCCCAGCTTGTCGTAGCTCTGCACCATCAGGTACAGCGCTTCCTCGCTGGACGGCGCGTGCGGGAAGTCCGCCACGGCACGCTGTGCGCGGTTGACGGCCGCGATGAAGGCGTTGCGGTTGTAGTAGTAGCGCGCCACGTGGACTTCGTAGGTGGCGAGCGTGTTGGTGATGTAGTCGACGCGGATGCGTGCATCGGCGGCGTACTGGGAGTCCGGGAACTGGTCGACCACCTGGCTGAACGCCAGCATCGCGTCGCGCGCGGCCTGCTGGTCGCGCTCGGAGATGTCCTGGCCGGCCAGGCGGCCGAACAGGCCCAGGTCTTCGTTGAAGTTGACGATGCCCTTCATGTAGAGGGCGTAGTCCATCGCGGGGCTGGACGGGTTCAGCTTGATGAAGCGGTCCAGCGCCGTCAGCGCGGCGGCGCGCTCGTTGCTCTTGTAGTTGGCCCAGACCAGATCGAGTTCGGCCTGCTGCGCCATCAAGGTGCCGGCGGCCCGACCTTCGATCTTCTCCAGGCTCTTGATCGCACGGTCGTAGGCGCCGGAGTTCAGGTCTTCCTTAGCCTCTGCGTACAATTTGTCGAGGCTGGCCTGGGAGTTCGGGTCTTCCTTCGGCGGCGACGAGCACGCCGCCAGGGCCAGAAGCGCCGCACCGCAGGCGACTCGCAGCCAGGGGCTCATGCCTTCGCCCATCCGTCCGCTCACTCGCCCGCCCATCCGCTTTTCCATCATTGGTCCCAATCGGGCAGGCTCTGCCCCGCTGAATACGAAGTCGCCGATTATATGGTTCAGGCTCTGCCGCCCCTCGATGAAGACATGCCCGTGGCCGAGGAGGTCGAGGTCCGTGAGGCCGAGGTGCAGGCCGATGGCCACGGCATGCGCCTCGACCGCTGGCTGGTGCAGCTGGCGCCGGAGTTTTCGCGCAATCATTTGCAAAGCCTGGTCGAGCGCGGCTGCGTCAGTGTGGACGGCCAGGCCGTCACCAAGGATTCCCGCAAGCTGAAGGCCGGCGAGCGCGTGCGTGTCGAGCTGCAGCCGACGGAGGAGAGCCGGGCCTTCCGTGCCGAGGTACTCGACCTGGCGGTCATCTACGAAGACGAGCACCTGCTGGTGCTCAACAAGGCGCCCGGGATGGTCGTGCACCCGGCGGCGGGCAACTGGTCGGGCACCGTGATGAACGGCCTGCTGGCCCGTCACCCCGCCGCCGCGACGCTGCCGCGCGCCGGCATCGTGCACCGGCTGGACAAGGACACCAGCGGGCTGATGGTCGTCGGCAAGACGCTGGAGGCGGTGACGGCGCTGGTGCGGATGATCGCCGCGCGCGAGGTGCACCGCGAGTACCTGGCGCTGGCCTGGGGGAGCGTGCCGGAGGAGGCCGTCGTTGATGCCCCGCTGCGGCGCGACCCGGTCTCGCGCGTGAAGATGGCGGTGCTGTCGGGTGGCAAACCTTCGCGCACCGACGTCTACCTGCTGGGCCGGGGCGAGGTCGCCGGGCGCGCGGTCAGCGGCGTGCACTGCGTGCTGCACAGCGGCCGCACCCACCAGATCCGCGTCCATCTGGCGCACGAGGGTCACCCGCTGCTGGCCGACACGCTGTACGGCGGCGCGCCGGCGCTGGGTCTGGAGCGGCAGGCGCTGCACGCAGCGAGGCTGTCTTTCGCCCATCCGATCGGCGGGCAGGCGCTGCAGTTTGATGCGCCGCTGCCACAGGATCTGGCCTCGGCCTGGGAAAACCTGGGCTTCGGTGTTGACGCCTTGCCGCTTCGCTCGACGTAAATTGATTTGTACACGTTACAATGCTCGTCAGTCCGGTGTGATGAGCAGCACGCACCGGCACCGAAGTGCGAAGCCAGAGCCCTGGTCCGGTGTGGACCCCTCGAAAGCCGCACTTCCTTGATGACTCCTTGACCAGCCCGTGCTTTCCGCGCCGCCGAACCCGAGGTTCGTGCCGCCCGGCAGGCTGACGCCCCAGGACCCCAACGGACCGGCGAGAACCGGCAATGACGACGAAAGTCAATGAACACACAGGATGCCAAGCGCGTCCTTGAGACCGCGCTGATATGCGCCCAGCAGCCCCTGACCCTGCGCGAGATGCGCAGCCTGTTCGCCGACGAGATCGGGCCGGACACCTTGCGCAGCGTGCTGGATGAGCTGACCCGCGACTGGGAAGGTCGCGGCGTCGAACTGGTCGCTGTCGCTTCGGGCTGGCGCTTTCAGAGCCGCCCCGAGCTGCGCGAGTACCTGGACCGGCTGAACCCGGAGAAGCCGCGCCGCTATTCGCGCGCGGTGCTGGAGACCCTCGCCATCATTGCCTACCGTCAGCCGGTCACCCGGGGTGACATCGAGGAGATCCGCGGCGTCGTCGTCTCGACCGAGATCGTCAAGCAGCTCGAAGAGCGCGGCTGGATCGACGTGATCGGCCACCGCGAGGCGCCCGGTCGTCCGGCGCTCTACGCGACGACCCGCCAGTTCCTCGACGACCTCGGCCTCGGCAGCCTGGAGCAGTTGCCAGCACTCGACAGCGGCGCCGGCCTTGGCCAGACGCCGGAACTACCGGGCCTCCAGGGCCTGCTGATCCAGGACGCTGAAACCAGCGAAACCACCGAAACCTCCCCAGCGCCTGTCGCATCCAGCGACGCAGGCGTTTCACCTCACCCGGCGCCGCCGGGTGAATCCCAGCCTGATGATGACGCCGCCGTACAGGGGCCAAGCAACGCATGAATTCCTCCTCTTCCGACAATAACGATTCCAACCCGGTGCCCGAGGCCTCGAGCGATGCCGCGGCGGAGGCGCCCAAGCGCAAGCGCGCGCCGGCCAAGCCAAAGGCCGTGACTGCCGTGACGGCCGACGAGGCGCCGGCCGCGGCGGTGGTCGCCGAGGAGGCTGCCCCGGCCAAGGCGCCGCGCAAGACGGTGGCCAGGAAGAAGGCCGCCGAGGACGTGGTCGAGGAAGTGGCTGCGGCGGCCCCCGAGGCACCTGCCGAAGAGCCCGCGACCAAGCGCCGCGCGCCGCGCAAGACGGCGGCGAAGGCCGAGCCGGCCGCCGAGGCCGCTCATGCCGAGCAGCCCGTCGCCGAGCAGGCATCGCTGCCGCTGTTCACGCTGGCGCCAGAGGCGCCGGCAGAGAGCGTGGGCGAGTCGGGCTCCAGCGCTGCGGAGGCGGGTGACGAGGAGAGCGACGACGAGTCGGGCGAACGTGGCGGCCGTGGCCGCAACCGCCGCCGTGGGCGAAACAGGGATCGCGCCGAAGCCGAAGGCGGCGAGCAGCAATCGTCCGCGCCGCGCGAAGCGCCGGCACCGGAACTGCTGGCCGCGGCGGGCGAGCGCTTCGCCCAGGTGCTGGCCGGCGAGTTCGATGCCGAAGATGCGGCCGATGCCGAGCCGCAGGCCGAGGCGTCCGACGACGCTGGCGATGAGGCGGAAGGCGACACCAAGCGCGTGCTCGCGCCGGAACCCGATGCGCCGAAGCTGCAGAAGGTGCTGGCCCAGGCCGGCATCGGCTCGCGTCGCGACATCGAGGACATGATTGCCGAGGGCAAGATCGAGGTGAACGGCGAGGTTGCCCACATCGGCCAGCGCATCTCGTTCGGCGATCGCGTCGCCGTCAACGGCAAGCCGATCCGCGTGCGCATCTCGCCGCCGGCGCCGCGCATCCTGGCCTATCACAAGCCCACCGGCGAGGTCGTCACCTTCAATGATCCGGAAGGCCGTCCGACCGTCTTCCGCCACCTGCCCAAGCTGCAGCAGGGCAAGTGGCAGTCCGTCGGCCGTCTGGACCTGAACACCGAAGGCCTGCTGCTGTTCACGAACTCCGGCGAACTCGCCAACCAGCTGATGCACCCGCGCTTCGGCGTCGAGCGCGAGTACGCGGTGCGCGTGCTCGGCACGCTCAACCCCGAGCAGAAGGCCAAGCTGCTGGAAGGCGTGGACATCGAGGGCCAGAAGGCGGCGTTCAAGGGCATCGAGGATGGCGGCGGCGAAGGCGTCAACCACTGGTACCGCGTCGTCATCGCCGAAGGTCGCAACCGCGAAGTGCGCAAGCTGTTCGACGCGGTCGGCCTGACGGTGAGCCGGCTGATCCGCATCCGCTACGGCAGCGTGGTGCTGCCGCGCGGGCTCAAGCGCGGCGTCTGGATCGAGCTCGACGAGAACGACACCCGCACGATCCGCCACCAGGCCGGCGGCGGCCGCGAGGACCGCGGCCAGCAGCAGCGGCAGCAGCCGGACAACAAGAACAGCCGCCAGGCCAATGGCCGGCACGCCGGTGCAGGCCCGCGTCCGAGCCGGCCCGAGGCGAGGCCCGAGCGCCCGAATCGTCCGGAGCGTCAAGATCGGCCGGACCGCCCGGACCGTCCCGATCGCCCGGAGCGCGATCGCTTCAATGAGGCGCCGCGCGCCGAGCGCAACAACAGCGCGCCGCGCGACGATGACGAAGACGACTTCTTCATGCCGCGCAACATCAACCCGCTGGAGCAGACCTTCGACCGGCGCTTCGCCACCGGCAGCAAGCGGATTCCGCAGGGCTTCGGCGCCGGCGGCAGCCAGCAGCAGGGCCCGAACCAGGGGCGTGGCAACAACAATAACAAGGGCGGTAACAACAAGGGCGGCCCGCGCGAGCCGGATCCGATGCAGACCTCGATGGGCTACATCGGTGCCGACGCCTACACCGGCCGCCGCAACAACCGCGGCGGTGGTGGTGGCAATCGCGGCGGCGGCGGTGGTGGCCGTGGCGGCGGTTTCGGTGGCCGCAACCGCTGAAATGAGCGCCACGACGGGGCCGGGAGCCCGGTCCGAATGACTGCCGTCATCAAGTAACAGTACAATCGCGGGCTTTGCCAAGCCCAGCATTTCAGGAGAAACCCATGGCTATCGAACGTACCCTTTCCATCATCAAGCCCGATGCCGTGGCGAAGAATGTCATCGGCCAGATCTACGCCCGCTTCGAAGGCGCCGGCCTGAAGGTCGTGGCCGCCAAGATGGCCCACCTGTCGCGCGGCGAAGCCGAAGCCTTCTACGCCGTCCACAAGGCTCGCCCGTTCTTCAATGACCTGGTCAGCTTCATGATCTCCGGTCCGGTGATGATCCAGGCGCTGGAAGGTGAAGGCGCGATCCTGAAGAACCGCGACCTGATGGGCGCCACCGATCCGAAGAAGGCCGAGAAGGGCACGATCCGCGCCGACTTCGCCGACAGCATCGACGCCAACGCCGTCCACGGTTCGGACGCCCCGGAAACCGCCGCCCAGGAAGTTGCATTCTTCTTCCCCGGCATGAATGTTTTCAGCCGTTGATTCGGCACTGAGCCTCTGGCGTTCCGGCCCGGAGGCTGGACGTTAGGAGCAAAACGCAATGGACGCGGTCAAGCAGCTTGAGCAAACAAACCTCCTCGGTTTGGATCTGGAAGGCCTTGCCGCGTACTGCGAGCAGCTGGGTGAGAAGCGCTTCCGCGCCACCCAGCTTTTTCGTTGGATCCATCAGAAGGGCGCCTCTGACTTTGCTCAGATGAGCGACCTGGCCAAGTCCCTGCGGGACAAGCTGGCCACCCGTGCCCACGTCGCCGCCTTGCCCGTGATCTCGGAGCATGTGTCGGCCGATGGCACGATTAAATGGCTGTTCGACGTCGGCAATGGCGACGCCGTCGAAGCCGTCTACATCCCCGAGAGCGACCGCGGCACCTTGTGCATCTCCAGCCAGGCCGGCTGCGCCGTCGGCTGCCGCTTCTGCTCCACCGGCCACCAGGGCTTCAGCCGCAACCTGGCTACCTGGGAAATCATCGCCCAGCTCTGGTACGCGGAGCACTCGCTGCGCAAGCGCCAGAACACCGACGAACGGATCATCTCGAACGTCGTGATGATGGGCATGGGCGAGCCGCTGCAGAACTACACGGCGCTGGTGCCGGCGCTGAAGATGATGCTGGACGACCACGGCTACGGTCTGTCGCGCCGCCGCGTCACGGTGTCCACCTCCGGTGTCGTTCCGATGATCGATCGGCTGCGCGAAGACTGCCCGGTGGCCCTGGCCGTTTCGCTGCATGCGCCGGTCGACCCGCTGCGCGACCAGCTGGTGCCGCTCAACAAGAAGTATCCGATCAGTGAATTGCTGGACGCCTGCAATCGCTATCTGGAGAAGGCGCCGCGCGACTTCATCACCTTCGAGTACTGCATGCTCGACGAAGTGAACGACACGCCCGAGCTGGCCCACACGCTGGTGAAGCTGCTGAAGCATCACGTCAGCTGCAAGATCAACCTGATCCCGTTCAACCCGTTCCCGGCCTCGGGCCTGAAGCGCAGCAGCAACGAGCGCGTCAAGGCCTTCGCCCAGATCCTGGTCGATGCCGGCATCGTCACGACGGTGCGCAAGACCCGTGGCGACGACATCGACGCCGCATGCGGTCAGCTGGCCGGTGAAGTACAGGACCGCACGCGTGCTCATATCCGCATGGTGCGTGCGCCGGTGGTGGTAAAAGCTCCGACGACCTCACAAACATAACAAGGGAAATCAACGCCATGACGCGAGCCCAGCCGCTCTCCGAACAGCAGTTCCGCTCCCGGTGGTTCTGGGCCGTGGCGGCAGCGGTGCTGTCGATGATGACGGTGGCGTGCACGACGACCTCGACCGGCGCCGACGGCAGTGCCCGCGAGGTTCCCAAGACCGAGTCCGACACGACCAACGCCGAGCGCCGCGCCAACGTGCGCACCGAGCTTGCCAAGGGCTACTTCACGCAGGGCCAGTACACGACGGCGCTGGACGAGATCAAGCAGGCGCTGGCGGCCAAGCCCGACATGCGCGACGCGATCAACCTGCGCGGCTTGGTCTACGCGGCGATGGGCGAGATCCAGTTGGCCGACGACAGCTTCCGGCGCGCCCAGGACATGTTCCCGCGCGATCCGGACATCATGCACAACTACGGCTGGTACCTCTGCCAGCAGAAGCGTTACCCGGCGGCGTTCGAACAGTTCAGCCGCGCGCTGGCGCAGCCCGACTACCGCGGCGCGGCCCGCACGCTGCTGGCGCGCGGCGTGTGCGAGCTGAGCGCAGGCCAGAGCGCGGAGGCCCAGGCCTCGCTGGCCAAGGCCTTCGAGCTCGACCCGGCCAATCCGGCGATCGCCTACAACCTCGCCAACGTGCTGTACCGGAACAAGGAATACGAGCGCGCCCGCTTCTACATCAACCGGGTGAACGCCCAGGCGGGGCAGAGCAATGCGCAGACCCTGTGGCTGGAACTGCGTGTCGAACGCAAGCTGGGCCATCCGGTGAGCGTCGATGAGCTGGGCCAGCGCTTGCGCAAGGACTACGCGCAGTCGCCCGAGAACCTTTCGCTGGGCGCGGGGCGCTTCGATGACTGACGCGACGACGAGCGGGTTGTCCGAAGCGCCTGCGGGCGCGCCAAGAACCGCCGGTGCCTGGCTGCGCGACGCGCGCCAGCAGCGCGGCCTGCACATCGCCGCGCTGGCCGCGATGCTGAAGGTGCCGCAGGCGAAGCTGGAGGCACTGGAAGCCGACCGCTGGCAGGACCTGACCGACATGACCTTCGTGCGCGCGCTGGCCAAGGCCGTCTGCCGCGCGCTGAAGGTGGAGGCCGAGCCGGTGCTGGCGCTGCTGCCGCGCGGCGGCGAGCGCGAACTGGACGTTTCGCGGGGCATCAACACGCCGTTCCGCGAACGCTCGGCGCGCGACGAGGGCTTGTCGCTGGCCGTCCTGCAGAAGCCGATGATCTGGGGACCGGCGCTGCTGCTGGCCGGCGCGGCGGCCCTCTATCTGCTGCCGAACCGCCTGCTGGAGCCGGCACCGACCGCGGCTCCGAGTGCTGCGGCCTCGGCACCGGTCGAGGAGACTCCCGTGCTGGCCGCCGCGCCCGAGCCGGCCGCCAGCGAAGCCGCGGCGCCGGTGCTTGCCGCGGTGCCGCTCGCGACACCTCCTGCCGTCACGACGGCTTCCGCACCCGTACCGGCCGCGCCGGTCGCGTCCCGCCCGCAGCCGCAGGCCCCGGCGCAAGTCGCCGCGGTCCCGGCCAGCGCGCCGCCCGCCGCCGGCATGCTGCCGGTTAAGGTACACGTGACCGCCGAATCCTGGGTCTCGGTCACCGATGCCCAGGGTCAGGTCTTGCTCTCGAAGCTGGTCCGGCCCGGTGAGGATCCGGAGCTGGCGGGCCAGCCGCCTCTGAAGGTCACGATCGGCAATGTGTCCGGCACCACGCTGAGCGTGCGCGGGACGCCGTTCGACCTGAACACGCGCAACAAGGACAACGTGGCGCGCTTCGAACTGAACTGAAGTACCAAGATGATCGATACCCAATCCACCGTTGAACAGGCCATCGCCGCTGCCAGCCCGGCCGCGCGGCGCTCGCGCCAGGCGCAGGTCCGCTGGGGCTCCCGCGTCGTCACGATCGGCGGCGACGCGCCGGTGCGCGTGCAGTCGATGACCAACACCGACACGGTGGACGCCATCGGCACGGCCATCCAGGTCAAGGAACTGGCGATCGCCGGCTCCGAGCTGGTGCGCATCACCGTCAACACGCCCGAGGCCGCCGAGCAGGTGCCCTACATCCGCGAGCAGCTCGACCGGATGGGCATCGATGTGCCGCTGGTCGGTGACTTCCACTACAACGGCCACCGCCTGTTGACCGAGTACCCGGCGATGGCCCAGGCGCTGTCCAAGTACCGCATCAACCCGGGCAACGTCGGCAAGGGCGACAAGAAGGACCGCCAGTTCGCGATGATGGTCGAGGCGGCCATGAAGTACGACAAGGTCGTGCGCATCGGCGTCAACTGGGGCAGCCTGGACCAGGAACTGCTGGCCGAGCTGATGGACCAGAACGCCGCGCGCGCCCAGCCCTGGGACGCCAAGCCGGTGATGTACCAGGCGCTGATCCAGTCGGCGCTGCAATCGGCCGCCTACGCCGCCGAGCTGGGCCTGAACCCGGACAACATCATCATCAGCTGCAAGGTCAGCGGCGTGCAGGACCTGATCTCGGTCTACCGCGAGCTGGCGAAGCGCTGCGACTACGCGCTGCACCTGGGCCTGACCGAGGCCGGCATGGGTACCAAGGGCACCGTGGCCTCCAGCGTGGCCCTGGGCATCCTGGCGCAGGAAGGCATCGGCGACACGATCCGCGTGTCCCTCACGCCGCAGCCCGGCGAGGCCCGCACGCAGGAAGTGGTCGTGGCCCTGGAGATCCTGCAGGCGCTGGGCCTGCGCAACTTCAACCCGAGCGTCACCGCCTGCCCCGGCTGCGGTCGCACGACCAGCACGACCTTCCAGGAACTCGCCAAGCAGATCGACGACTTCTTGCGCGAGCAGATGCCTGTCTGGCGCAAGAAGTACCCGGGCGTCGAGAACATGAAGGTGGCCGTGATGGGCTGCATCGTCAACGGCCCGGGCGAGAGCAAGCATGCCGACATCGGCATCAGCCTGCCGGGCACCGGCGAGGCGCCGGCCGCGCCGGTGTTCGTCGACGGCCAGAAGTCCGTCACGCTGCGCGGCGACAACATCGCGAGCGAATTCCACGCCCTGGTCGAGAACTACATCGAGAAGCGCTTCGGCGCCACAGCAGTAAGCGCATGAGCGACAACAAGAAGATCCAGCCCTTGCAAGCCGTCAAGGGCATGAACGACATCCTGCCGCCGGAATCGGCGCGCTGGGAATGGCTGGAAGCCAAGATGCGCAGCGTGCTGCAGCGCTACGGCTACCAGAACGTGCGCACGCCGATCGTCGAGCCGACGGCGCTGTTCGTGCGTGGCATCGGCGAGGTGACCGACATCGTCGAGAAGGAGATGTACGCCTTCGAAGACCGCGCCGACAAGCACGGCCAGGCCGAGCACCTGGCGCTGCGCCCGGAGATGACCGCCGGCGTCGTGCGCGCGATGACCGAGCACAACTTCCTGCGCGATTCGGGCCGGCGCCTGTACTACTTCGGCCCGATGTTCCGCCGCGAGAAGCCGCAGAAGGGCCGCTACCGCCAGTTCCACCAGATGGGCGTCGAGGCGCTGGGCTTCGCCGGTCCGGACGTGGACGCCGAGGTGATCCTGATGGGCAGCCGCCTGCTGCGCGAGCTGGGCCTGGTCGAGGGCGATCACTTCCGCCTGGAGCTGAACTGCCTGGGCTCGCCGGACGAGCGTCGTGCGCACCGCGAGGCGCTGGTCGCGCACCTCGAGGCACACAAGGAACTGCTCGACGAAGACAGCCAGCGCCGCATGCACACGAACCCGCTGCGCGTGCTCGACACGAAGAACCCCGCGCTGCAGGACATGGCCAACGCGGCCCCGAAGCTGCTGGACTTCCTCGGCGAGGCCTCGCTCGCGCACTTCAACGGCGTGCGCGCGATCCTCGATGCCGCGGGCATCAAGTACACGATCAACCCGCGCCTGGTGCGCGGCCTGGACTACTACAACCTCACCGTCTTCGAGTGGATCACCGAGAAGCTCGGCTCCCAGGGCACCGTCTGCGGCGGTGGCCGCTATGACGGCCTGATCGAGCAGCTCGGCGGCAAGGCCGCGCCGGCGGTCGGCTTCGGCATGGGCATCGAGCGCATGCTGCTGCTGCTGGAAGAGGTGGGCGTGATGCCGGCGCCGCCGGTGCCGCATGCCTACGCGATCGTGCCCTCGGCCAACGGCCTGCCGCAGGTGATGGTGGCGCTGGAGGCGCTGCGCGGCGCGGGCGTCCAGGTCGTGCTGCACCCGGGCCAGTCGAGCATGAAGTCGCAGTTCAAGAAGGCCGATGCCAGCGGTGCGGCATTTGCTTTGGTCTTCGGCGAGGACGAACTGGCCCAAGGCCTCGTCGCGGTGAAGCCCCTGCGAGGGCAGGGCGGCGAACAGCAGACCCGGCCGCTCGCCACCGCTGCCGACTGGGCCGCCGAGCTGCTCAACGCATAATCGCGGCTTTTGCCGCAGTACGAACCCTCTCACCAAGAATCTCATGGCGTCGCATCTCGATCTCGAAGAACAAGAACAGCTTGAACAGGTCAAGGCCTTCTGGAAGCAATGGGGCAACCTGATCACCTGGCTGATCACTGCGGTGCTGCTGGCCTACGCCGGCTGGCAGGGCTGGAACTACTACCAGCGCCAGGAAGCGGCCAAGGCCGCGGCGATGTACGACGCGCTGGACCAGGCCGTGCAGGCGGCCGATGCCGACAAGGCCGCCTCGGTCTTCAACGACCTGCGTGAGCGCTACGCCGGCACCGTCTATGCAGCGCAAGGCGCGCTGCAGGCCGCCAAGGTCCAGCAGGACAAGGGCCAGGCCGACAAGGCGATGGCCAGCCTCACCTGGGCCGCCGACAACGCCAGCGACGACAGCTACCGCGATATCGCGCGCCTGCGCCTGGCCGGCCTGCAGATCGATGCCAAGCAATACGACGCCGCCGCCAAGTCGCTGGACGCGATCAAGTCCGCCGATTTCGCCGCGCTGGCATCGGACCGCCGCGGCGACCTGCTGCTGCTGCAGAACAAGCCAGCCGAGGCTCGCGCCGAGTTCCAGAAGGCGCTCGCCGCGATGGACAAGACCCTGGACTACCGCCGCCTGATCGAAGCCAAGCTCGCCACCTTGGGCGTGGCCGTGCCGGCTGACGACGCAGCATCGGGAGCCGCCAAGTGAGCGCCGCCGTCCTGATGATGAAGCGCTCGGCGCTGGTGCTGGCCGTGGGCGCTCTGACGGTGCTCGGCGGCTGTTCGCTGTTCAGCTCCTCCAAGGCGCCCAAGCCCGCGCCGCTGGAGCAGATCACGCCGGAGATCAAGCCGCAGCTGCTGTGGAGCCAGCGCATCGACAACACGACGTTCGCCCAGACGATCACGGCGCGCGGCGACAAGTTCTTCATCGCCGCCGGTGACGGCAGCGTGCTGGCCCTGCAGGCCGCCACGGGCCAGACGGTCTGGCGCGCGGACGTCGGCGCCAAGCTGAGCGCCGGTGTCGGCAGCGATGGCCGCTACGCCGCCGTCGTCACGCGCAACAACGAACTGGTCGTCATCGATGCGGGCAAGGTCACCTGGCGCAAGGCGCTGCCGACGCCGGTGATCGCCGCGCCGTTCGTGGCCGGCGAGCGCGTGTTCGTGCTGACCGTCGACCGCCAGGTGCTGACCTATGACGCGCAGGACGGCCGCAAGATCTTCGACATGCGCCGCCCGGGCGAGCCGCTGACCTTGGCCAAGGCCGGCGTGATCGGCTCGTTCATGGACACCCTGGTGGTGGGCCAGGGCTCGCGGCTGGCGGGCGTCGACCCGCTGCGCGGCACCGTGCGCTGGGAAGCCAGCGTGGCGAACCCGCGCGGCACCAATGAAGTGGAGCGCCTGGCCGACCTCGTCGCGCCGCTGGTGCGCAACGGCGAAGTGCTGTGCGCGCGGGCCTTCCAGTCGGCCGTCGGCTGCGTCAGCGCCGAGCGTGGCGCGACGATCTGGAGCCGCAACGTCGGCGGCGTCAACGGCGTCGGTGGCGATACCGAGTACATCTATGGTGCCGACGCCTCGGACCGCCTGAGCGCCTGGCGCATCGCCAGCGGCGACACCGCCTGGACCGCCGAGCAGTTCACCAACCGCAAGCTGGGCGTGCCGCTGGCCGTCGGCAACTCGGTGATGGTGGGCGACTTCGAGGGTTATCTGCACTTCGTCGCGCGCGACAGCGGCAAGACGCTGGCGCGGATGGAGACGGACGGCTCCCCCATCGTCACCGCGCCGGTGCTGCTGGATGGCATCGCGCTGGTCGCGACGTCCAAGGGCGGCCTCTACGCGATCAAGCCGCAGTAACAAGACTGTCGGCATAACAACAAGAAGAAGCCATGAAACCCGTCATTGCCCTCGTCGGCCGCCCCAATGTGGGCAAATCCACGCTGTTCAACCGGATGACGAAGACGCGCGATGCGATCGTGGCCGACTTCGCGGGCCTGACCCGCGACCGCCATTACGGCGACGGACGCCTCGGTGACCGAGACTTCATCGTCATCGACACCGGCGGCTTCGAGCCCGACAGCAGCACGGGCATCGTGCGCGAGATGGCCAAGCAGACCAAGCAGGCCGTGGCCGAGGCGGACGTGGTCATCTTCGTCGTCGACATCCGTCTGGGCCTGTCCGCGCAGGATTCGGACATCGCCCGCTACCTGCGCACCGCCAACAAGCGCATGCTGCTGGCCGTCAACAAGGCCGAGGGCATGAGCGAATCGCCGCTGCTGGGCGAGTTCCACGAACTCGGCCTGGGCGAGCCGCATCCGATCTCCGCCGCGCACGGCCAGGGCATCCGCAGCCTGCTGGAAGCGGCGCTGGAGCCTTTCGAATTCGAGGAAGACGGCGAGACCGACGAACACCCCGACGGCGTGATTCGCCTGGCGGTGGCCGGCCGCCCGAACGTGGGCAAGAGCACGCTGATCAACACCTGGCTCGGCGAAGAGCGGTTGGTCGCTTTCGACATGCCGGGCACGACGCGCGATGCGATCTCGGTGGACTTCGAGCGCAACGGCCAGCAGTTCAAGCTGATCGACACGGCCGGCCTGCGGCGCAAGGGCAAGGTGTTCGAGGCGATCGAGAAGTTCTCGGTCGTGAAGACCCTGCAGGCGATCGCCGACGCCAACGTCGTGCTGCTGCTGATCGACGCGACACAGGGCGTCTCCGACCAGGACGCCCATATCGCCGGCTATGTGCTGGACAGCGGCCGCGCGGTGGTGATCGCCGTCAACAAGTGGGACTCGGTCGACAGCTATCAGCGCGAGCAGCTGAAGCGCTCGATCGAGACGCGCCTGGGCTTCATGAAGTTCGCGCCCATCTTCAACATCTCTGCACTGAAGCGCCAGGGCCTGGGGCCGCTGTGGGGTGGCCTGGCCGATGCGTACAGCTCGGCCTACAAGAAGATGACCACGCCGGTGCTGACGCGCCTGGTGCAGGAAGCCGTGCAGCACCAGACGCCGAAGAAGGTCGGCCACTTCCGCCCCAAGCTGCGCTACGCGCACCAGGGCGGCATGAACCCGCCCATCGTGGTGATCCACGGCAACTCGCTGGAAGGGATCACCGACGTCTACAAGCGCTATCTGGAAGGCCGCATCCGCGAGCACTACAAGCTCGTCGGCACGCCGATGAAGATCGAGTTGCGCTCGTCGAAGAATCCGTTTGACGACAAGGAATGACTCTTGCCTGGGGGAGTGAGCAACCCTGGCAATGAGGGGCGCCCGGCGATCCGGGCTAACCCTGTGTTAAGGTGCAGACCGTCCCTCCAGACTCCATCAACAACTCTCTCAACACGGAGCATATCGTGAGCAATAAAGGCCAACTCTTGCAAGATCCCTTCCTGAATCTGCTGCGCAAGGAGCACGTGCCGGTCTCGATCTACCTGGTCAACGGCATCAAGCTGCAAGGCCATATCGAGTCCTTCGACCAATACGTCGTGCTGCTGCGCAACACGGTCACGCAGATGGTCTACAAGCACGCCATCTCGACGGTGGTGCCGGGTCGCGCGGTGAACTTCCACGCGGCCGAAGGCAGCGGCGGCAACGACGCCGCCAACTGAGCGAAGCGGGCCGGCTCGATCCCCGTTCGTTCCGGCTCGAACGCAGGACTTTCCCA
This sequence comes from Roseateles agri, assembly GCF_034043675.1. Taxonomy (NCBI): domain Bacteria; kingdom Pseudomonadati; phylum Pseudomonadota; class Betaproteobacteria; order Burkholderiales; family Sphaerotilaceae; genus Roseateles; species Roseateles agri. The sequence goes on from NZ_JAXCLA010000007.1 coordinate 220,715, forward strand.
ACACCTTGAGTTCCTCGTCCTCCACCATCTCCTCCATTGCGACGCCGCCCTCCGAGGCGGCGCGCGCCATTCTCGTCGGCGTCGATTTCGGCCGCCCGGCCAACAACGCCCACCCGAGCGGCAGCTTCGATCCCACCTTGGATGAACTGGCCCTGCTGGCCGAGTCGGCCGGCGACACGCCGGTGGCTCGCGTCATCGCCAAGCGCCAGGCGCCCGATGCAGCGCTGTTCGTCGGCTCCGGCAAGGCTGACGAGATCAAGCTGCTGGTGCAGACGCACCAGGCCCACACGGTGCTGTTCGACCAGGCGATCTCGCCGGCGCAGCAACGCAATCTCGAGAAGGTGCTGGGCGTGCCCGTGGCCGATCGCACGGCGCTGATCCTGGAGATCTTCGCGCAGCGAGCCAAGAGTCATGAGGGCAAGCTGCAGGTCGAGCTGGCGCGCCTGCAGTATCTGGCCACACGCCTCGTGCGCCGCTGGAGCCACCTGGAGCGGCAGAGCGGCGGCATCGGCATGCGCGGCGGCCCCGGCGAAGCGCAGATCGAGCTGGACCGCCGGATGATCGACGAGCGCATCAAGGCAACCAAGGAACGGCTCAAGAAGGTCCAGAAGCAGCGCAGCACCCAGCAGCGGGCCCGCGCGCGCAACGGCGTGTTCCGCGTCTCGCTCGTCGGCTACACGAACGCGGGCAAGTCCACGCTGTTCAACGCGCTGGTGAAGGCACGCACCTACGCGGCCAACCAGCTGTTCGCCACCTTGGACACGACGACCCGCTCGATGTTCCTCGAGCAGGCCGGCGAGAGCATCTCGCTGTCCGACACCGTCGGCTTCATCCGCGACCTGCCGCACAAGCTGGTGGCCGCCTTCCAGGCGACCCTGCAGGAAGCCGTCGATGCGGATCTGTTGCTGCATGTCGTCGATGCGGCCTCGCCGGTGCTGGAAGAACAGCTGGCCGAGGTCGAGCGCGTGCTCGCCGAGATCGGTGCCGCCGACATCCCGCAGATCCTCGTCTACAACAAGCAGGACATGCTGGCCGAGGACCAGCGCCCGCGCCAGCCGCTCGACTGGATCGAGCGTCACGAGTCCGGTAAGACCGGCATGCGCACCCCGCGTGTGTTCGTCAGTGCGCTGACCGGCGAGGGGCTGGACGTGCTGCGCGAGCAACTGGTCGCCGCAATGCGCGGCGAGATTCCGCAAGGCTTGATTTCCGGCGAAGGCGCGCCACCTGAAGAGGCGGCGTCCGTCGAAACAGAACATCCACCGATACAGGCGTGAGAATGAATCGCATATTTCGCCGCTTGCCGGCCTTCCTGAACAGCAACGGCCGCAATGACGGTCCGCCCGACCTGGACGAGCTGTGGCGCGACTTCAATCGCAAGCTCGCCAACATGTTCGGCGGCAAGTCGAACAACAAGGGTTCCGGCGACAACGACGGCAACGGCGGCGGCAATGGCGGCAACAACAACTTCCAGCCCGACATGAAGAGCGCCGGCATCGGCGCGGGGCTGGTTGCCGGCGTCGTCGTGCTGGGTTGGCTGGCCAGCGGCTTCTTCATCGTGCAGGAAGGCGAGGAGGCCGTCATCACCTCCTTCGGCAAGTACAGCAAGACGGTCGGCGCGGGCATCCAGTACCGGCTGCCGGCTCCGTTCCAAGCCAACGAGGTCGTGGCGGTCTCGCAGCTGCAGCAGGTCGAGGTGGGGCGCAGCTCCATCGGTCAGGCCACCGGCCTGCGCGACTCGTCAATGCTCACCAAGGACGAGAACATCGTCGACATTCGCTTCACCGTGCAGTACACGGTGAAGGACGCGCAGCAGTTCCTGTTCACCAACCAGAACCCGCCCGAGGCGGTGATGCTGGCGGCGGAATCGGCGGTGCGCGAGATCGTCGGCAAGAACGACATGGATTCGGTGCTCTACGAGCAGCGCGACGCGATCGCCAACGAACTGGTCACCTCCATCCAGGCGCAGTTGGACCGCTTGCAGGCCGGCATCCAGATCAAGAACGTCAACGTCCAGCAGGTGCAGGCACCCGAGCAGGTGCAGGCGGCTTTCGACGACGCCTTCCGGGCCAAGTCCGATCGCGAGACGCGCAAGAACGAGGCGCAGGCCTATGCCAACGACGTGATTCCGAAGGCACAGGGCAAGGCCGCGCAACTGCGCGAGCAGGCCGAGGGCTACAAGCAGAGCGTCGTGGCTCAGGCCGAAGGTGATGCGGACCGCTTCAAGAGCGTGCTGACCGAGTACCAGAAGGCACCGGCCGTCACGCGCGACCGCATGTACGTGGACACGATGCAGAGCGTCTATTCCAACGTCACCAAGGTGATGGTCGACACGCAGAAGAACTCCAACCTGCTGTACCTGCCGCTGGACAAGATCGTCCAGCAGGTGAGCGGCAGCGTCAGCGCGAGCGCGCCGACCGCGGCGGCACCGGCGGCGCCGACCGATCTCGCTCCCACGCTGAGCAACAACGACATGCGTTCGCGTGACGGCCTGCGCGGTCGCGATCGCGAGAGCCACTGAGAGCGCAGGGAGTGAACGGAATGAATCGCCTCATCGTCATCGTCATCAGCGCGCTGATCATCTTCATGCTGGCCAGCTCGACCATGTTCATCGTCGACCAGCGCAAGGTCGCCGTCGTCTACTCGTTCGGCGAGATCAAGGAAGTGGTGGACCAGCCGGGCCTGAAGTTCAAGTTGCCGCCGCCCATGCAGAACGTCGTCATGCTGGACAAGCGGATCCAGACCTTGGACAGCCCCGAATCGCGCCCCATCTTCACTGCGGAGAAGAAGAGCCTGGTCATCGACTGGCTGGTCAAGTGGCGCATCCGTGATGCCAAGCAGTTCATCCGCAACAACGGCACCAACGTCAACAATATCGACAACCGCCTGAGCCCGATCGTGCAGGCCGCGTTCAACGAGGAAGTGACCAAGCGTACGGTGCTGGGCATGCTCGCCACCGAACGCGACAAGGTCATGAACGACGTGCGCAAGCGCCTCGAGGACGAGGCACAGCAGTTCGGCATCGAGATCGTCGACGTGCGCATCAAGCGCGTGGACTTCGCCGCCAACGTGACCGAGGCGGTCTACAACCGCATGAAGTCCGAGCGCCTGCGTGTCGCCAACCTTGACCGCGCCACCGGCAGCGCCGACGGCGAGAAGATCCGCGCCGACGCCGACCGCCAGCGCGACGTGATCGTGGCCGAGGCCTATCGCGACGCGCAGAAGATCAAAGGCGAGGGCGATGCCAAGGCTTCGGCGCTGTATGCCGACTCCTTCGGCCGCGATCCGTCTTTCGCGCAGTTCTATCGCTCGCTCGAGGCCTACCGCAGCAGCTTCCGCAGCAAGTCGGATGTGATGGTGATCGACTCCAGCAGCGACTTCTTCAAGGCCATGCGCGGCTCGGGTGCCCCTGCGGGCGCTGCTGCGCCGCGCAAGTAACACGCGCATCCCGTGGACAGGCTGCTGGGCGCGCTGGCGCTGATGCTGGTGATCGAAGGGCTGATGCCCTTCATCAGCCCCGCAGCCTGGCGCCAGGTGTTCAGCCGGGTGTTGGCTATGACCGACGGGCAGATTCGCTTCGTCGGCCTCTCCAGCATGGCCGCCGGCCTGCTGATGCTGTACCTGTTCTGGTCCTGAGCCCGGCAATCGGGTGGGGGGCGGCGCGGCGAGCGCCGGTACAATGCCGTTTTTAACCCCCTCCCGAAAACCCATGTCCTCTGCTTGGCTGCTGCCAGAGCACATTGCCGATGTCCTGCCCGCGCAGGCGCGCGCCATCGAAGAACTCCGCCGCGAACTGCTGGACATGGCGCGCACCTACGGCTGCGAACTGGTCATGCCGCCGATGCTGGAGCATCTGGAGTCGCTGCTTTCCGGCACCGGCCATGCGCTGGACCTGAAGACCTTCAAGCTCGTGGACCAGTTGTCCGGCCGCAGCCTCGGCCTGCGCGCGGACACGACGCCGCAGGTGGCCCGCATCGATGCCCACCTGCTGAACCGCGCCGGCGTCACCCGGCTTTGCTATTGCGGCCCGGTGCTGCACACGCGGCCCGAGGGGCTGAACGCGACGCGCGAGCCGCTGCAGTTCGGCATCGAGATCTACGGCCATGCCGGCCTCGAGGCGGACCTGGAAGTGCAGGAGCTGGCGCTGGATGCTGTGCATCGCGCGGGCCTGACGGACGTTGCGCTGGACCTCGGTGATGCACGCATCGTGCGCGGTGTGCTGGCGGGGCAGGATCTGACCCCGGCGGCGGTCAGCGAACTCGTCGCCGCGCTAGCGACCAAGGACGGCGCCACGCTGGCCCGGCTGACGGCATCGCTGCCGGAGGCGGTGCGCGCCAGCCTGCAAGCGCTGCTGACGCTGTACGGCGGCATCGAGGTGCTGGACCGCGCCCGCAGCTTGCTGCCGAAAAATGCGCTGATCGACGCTGCGCTGGACGACCTGCAATGGCTGGCCAAGCACCTGCAGCAGACCCATCCGGACGCACGCCTGGGCTTCGACCTGGCCGACCTGACCGGCTATGCCTACTACAGCGGCGTGCGCTTCGCGCTCTACGCTGCCGGCAGCAGCGACGCGGTGCTGCGCGGCGGGCGCTACGACGAGGTCGGCGCGGTGTTCGGCCGTCGCCGTCCGGCGGTGGGCTTCAGCGTCGACCTGAAGACGTTGGTGGCCCTGAGCCCGGTGAGCCCGCTGCGGGCGGCCGTGCGCGCGCCCTGGGGCGAGGACGCGACCTTGCGCGGGGCCATCCGGCGTCTGCGCGAGAACGGGGAGACGGTCGTCTGCATGCTCCCCGGGCATGAGCACGAAGGCGACGAATTCGATTGCGACCGCGAACTGGCGCAGGTCGTCGGTCAATGGGTGGTGCGCGCGCTCTGAGCGACCGCGCATCGGCACCGAAGAAATATCTGAAGGAAAGAGCAAGCACTATGCAAAGCGAAATCGCGCGCGGCCGTAACGTGGTCGTGGTCGGCACCCAGTGGGGTGACGAAGGCAAGGGCAAGGTCGTCGACTGGATGACCGACCACGCCGAGGCCGTGGTCCGGTTCCAGGGCGGCCACAACGCTGGCCATACGCTGGTCATCAAGGGCGTGAAGACGGCGCTGCAGCTGATCCCCTCTGGCGTCATGCGCGAGGGCGTGGCCTGCTACGTCGGCAACGGCGTCGTCGTCGACCCGACCCATCTGCTGAGCGAGATCGAGCGCCTGGAGAAAGCCGGCGTCGACGTGCGCTCGCGTCTGTTCATCAGCGAGAACTGCCCGCTGATCCTGCCCTTCCACGTCGCCGTGGACAAGGCGCGCGAGGCGCTGCGTGAGAGTGGCGGCTCCGGCAAGATCGGCACCACCGGCAAGGGCATCGGCCCGGCCTATGAGGACAAGGTCGCCCGCCGTGCGCTGCGCGTGCAGGATCTGAAGCACCCGGAGCGCTTCGCCACGAAGCTGAAGGAGCTGCTGGACCTGCACAACACCGCACTGGCCGGTTACTTGAACTCCGAGGCGCTCGAGTTCCAGCCGATCTACGACCAGGCGATGAAGATGGCCGAGGTGCTGAAGCCGATGATGGCCGACGTCGGCTACCTGCTGCACAAGGCCCACAAGGCCGGCGCCAACATCCTGTTCGAAGGCGCGCAGGGCACGCTGCTGGACATCGACCACGGCACCTACCCCTACGTCACCTCCAGCAACTGCGTGGCCGGCAATGCCGCTGCTGGCGCCGGTGTCGGCCCGCAGATGCTGCACTACATGCTGGGCATCACCAAGGCCTACACGACCCGCGTCGGCTCCGGCCCGTTCCCGACCGAACTCGAGTGGGAGAAGGAAGGTACCGTGGGCTGGCATCTGTCGACCGTCGGCCAGGAGAAGGGCACCGTCACCGGTCGCGCGCGCCGCTGCGGCTGGATGGACGCCGCCGCGCTGAAGCGCTCGATGATCATCAACGGCATCACCGGCCTGTGCATCACCAAGCTGGACGTGCTGGATGGCCTGCCCGAGATCAAGATGTGCGTCGGCTACAAGCTGAACGGCCAGACGATCGACATCCTGCCGCTGGACGGCGACGAGATCGCCGCCTGCGAGCCGATCTACGAAACCTTCGCGGGCTGGACGGAGACGACCTTCGGCGCGACCAGCATGGAGTCGCTGCCCGCCAACGCCCGAGCCTACCTGAAGCGCATCGAGGCCGTCATCGGCGTGCCGATCGACATGGTTTCCACCGGCCCGGACCGCGAGCACACGATCGTGCTGCGCCACCCGTACCAGGCTTGATCCATCGACATAACGCTCCAACCAACGGGGACCTCAACACCATGCTGACCGACGACGGCAAACACCTGTACGTATCCTGGGACGAATACCACCTGCTGACCGAGCGCCTGGCGCTGAAGGTCCACGCTTCCGGCTGGGAGTTCGACCAGATCCTCTGCCTGGCCCGCGGTGGCATGCGTCCCGGTGACGTGCTCTCGCGCGTGTTCGACAAGCCGCTGGGCATCATGTCCACCAGCTCCTACCGCGCCGAGGCCGGCACGATCCAGGGTCGCCTGGACATCGCCAAGTACATCACCATGCCCAAGGGCGAACTGGCCGGCCGCGTGCTGCTGGTCGATGACCTGGCCGACTCCGGCGTCACGCTGAAGGCGGTGGTGGAGCGCCTGCGCGGCATGCCCTCGATCAGCGAGCTGCGCTCGGCGGTGATCTGGACCAAGGCCGTGTCGGCCTACGTGCCGGACTACTACGTCGAGATGCTCGAGACGAGCCCATGGATCCACCAGCCGTTCGAAGAGTACGACGGCATGGGGGCCGAGGCGCTGTCCAAGAAGTTCGCCGTCTGATGACAAAAAAAGGCCCGTGATGCAGCAGATGCAAACGGGCCTTGTTGTATCGCTGCCAGCAAATCCTCGCGGCTTTGCTGGCGTCAATGAAAAAGGCCAGCACAATGTGCTGGCCTTTTGTATTTGGTGCCCAGGAGAGGACTCGAACCTCCACGGAGTTACCCGCTAGTACCTGAAACTAGTGCGTCTACCAATTCCGCCACCTGGGCATTCAGGAAAGAAAGAGATTCTAGCATCAAAAATTTCAAGAACACCATCACGGCTTCCCCCGACGGCACCGCGCTGATGGGCGAAGTGGAGGGCGTGGTCCAGGGCCACCGCGACGGTCACGGTTTCCTGCTGCCCGACGACGGTTCGCAGGACATCTACCTGTCTTCGCAGGAGATGCATGCCGTCATGCACGGCGACCGGTTGCGCGTGCGCGTCGTGCGTCTGGACAAGCGGGGCCGCCCGGAGGGGCGCGTGCTCGAGATCCTCGAGCGCAAGAAGAAGCCCATCATCGGCCGGCTGCTGCTGGAGTCCGGCATCTGGCTGGTCGCGCCCGAAGACAAGCGCATGGGCCAGGACATCCTGATCCCGAAGAACGGCATCGCCAATGCCGCGGCTGGGCAGGTCGTCGCCGTGGAACTGACCGAGCCGCCTTCGCTGTATTCGCAGCCGGTGGGCCGCGTCGTCGAGGTGCTGGGCGAGATCGACGATCCCGGCATGGAGATCGAGATCGCCGTGCGCAAGTACGAGGTGCCGCACCGCTTCAGCCCGGCCACGCTGACCCAGGCCGCCAAGCTGCCGGAGAAACTGCGTGCCGCCGACCTGAAGAACCGCATCGACCTGCGCGACGTGGCGCTGGTGACGATCGACGGCGAGGACGCGCGCGACTTCGACGACGCCGTCTACTGCGAACCCTGCAAGCAGGGGCGTGGCAAGAACGCCTTCACCGGCTGGCGCCTGATCGTCGCCATCGCCGACGTCAGCCACTACGTGAAGCCCGGGGAGGCGCTGGACAAGGACGCCTACGAGCGCGCCACCAGCGTCTACTTCCCGCGCCGCGTGATCCCGATGCTGCCGGAGAAGATCTCCAACGGCCTGTGCTCGCTGATCCCCTACGAGGATCGCCTGTCGATGGTCTGCGACATGCTGGTCAACGAGGCCGGCGAGGTCACGGCCTACCAGTTCTATCCGGCCGTGATCCGCTCGCACGAGCGCTTCACCTACACCGAGGTGGCCGCCATCCTTGGCAACACGCACGGCCCCGAGGCCGCCAAGCGCAAGGAACTGGTGCCGCACCTGCTGCACCTGCACGAGGTCTATCGCGCGCTGCTCGCGCAGCGCCAGATCCGCGGCGCGATCGACTTCGACACGACCGAGACGCAGATCGTCTGCGACGAGAACGGCCGCATCGAGAAGATCGTCCCCCGCACGCGCAACGAGGCGCACCGCCTGATCGAGGAGGCCATGCTGGCCGCCAACGTCTGCTCGGCCGACTTCATCGCGCAGAACAAGCATCCCGCGCTGTTCCGCGTGCACGAGGGGCCGACGCCGGAGAAGCGCGTCGCACTGCAGGCCTACCTGCGCGCGCTGGGCATCGGCCTGTCGATCAGCGACAACCCGAAGCCCGCCGAGTACCAGGCCATCGCCGCCGCCACCAAGGATCGCCCGGACGCGGCGCAGATCCACAGCATGCTGCTGCGCTCGATGCAGCAGGCGATCTACACGTCCGCCAACTCCGGCCACTTCGGCCTCAGCTACGAGGCCTACACGCACTTCACCAGCCCGATCCGCCGCTACCCGGACCTGCTGGTGCACCGCGTGATCAAGTGCATCCTGGCCGGCAAGAAGTACCACCTCGACCCCGGCAAGATGGACGTGCCGATGCCGGCCAAGCGGCCCGGCCGCGCGGCGCCGATCAACCCGGCCTCGGCCTCCACCGAGATCGAGCGCTGGGACGTCGTCGGCGCCCATTGCAGCGCCAACGAGCGCCGCGCCGACGAGGCCTCGCGTGACGTCGAGGCCTGGCTCAAGTGCCGCTACATGCGCGAGCACCTGGGCGAGGAGTTCTCGGGCACCGTCAGCGCGGTGACGAGCTTCGGCCTGTTCGTGCTGCTGGATGCGCTGTACGTCGAGGGCCTGATCCACATCACCGAGTTGGGCGGCGAGTACTACCGCTTCGACGAAGTGCGGCAGGAGTTGCGTGGCGAGCGCACCGGCATCCGCTATTCGACGGGCACCAAGGTGCAGGTGCAGGTCAGCCGCGTCGACCTGGACGGCCGCAAGATCGACTTCCGCCTGGTGAAGGACAACGACGAGACCAAGCTGATCGCGCGGGCCATGCGCGACAAGGCCGGCCAGGCGGCGTCCAAGCCCAACACGGCGGTCGAGGCGCTGGAGCAGGTGCGTCGCGCGGACCGCGAGTTGAAGACGAGCCGGGGCGGCAAGACCGGCAAGGCCGCGTCGCACCCGGTGAAGGCGGCGCGCCAGGCTGCGAAGGCCGGTGCCAAGTCGGCGGGCGGCGCTAGTTCGGCTTCGGAGGCGAAGCCGCGCAAGCGTCGCTGAGCGTGCGGCGCAACTCGCGTAGCGCCGGCCCGAGTGCCGGCGGTTCGCGCAGGGCCTTGCGCGCGGCACCTACCGCCATGCGTACGCGGCCGGGCGTCTCGCCTCGCTCGATCAGTGACGAGGCTAGTGCCTGGCAGGCGGCGAGATCGTCGATCCAGTCGGCCGGCTGAAATGCGCGCCATCGCCGTGTCGCCATGCGCAGGGCGCGGAACGGCGGTGCCAGCTTCGCGATGGCCTCGATACCAGTGTTGAAGGGCACCGCCGAGCGCTCCGCTTGCGCGGGATCGAGCGCCTCGCTCAGCGCGGTCAGGGCGTCGGCGATCCGGCGGCGCAGCACATCGGCCGAATCCAGCGGCAGCAGCCACCAGGCCGCGCCGATGCCGATCAGCGCGCCGATCAGGATCTCCTCCAGCCGCAGGCCCAGCAGCGGCGTCTCGCCTTGCAGCAGCGACAAGGCCAGCGTGATGAACAGCGCCCACCAGCCATAGCCGAGCGGGCGCAGCCACACGGCCATGAACATCGCGCCCAGCATCAATGCGGCGCTCAGCCCCGGATCGGCGGCCAGGCCCGCCGTCGCCAGCGCGATCACCGTGCCGGCCGCCGCGCCGCCCAGCCGCAGGATGCCCTTGTAGAGCACGTCCAGCCGGCCCTGGCTGCCGCTGTTGACGATGAAGGCCGTCAGCACGATCCAGGCCCAGCGCTCGGCGAAGAAGCCGTAGCCCACTGCGAACGAGAGCGCGAGTGCCAGCCCCATCTGCAGCGCCATCCGTGTGCTCGGCAGCGGGCGCATCGCCGAGGTTGGCTTCGTGTGCGCGGGTGCGGCCCGGGCCGGCGGCGCCTGCAGCAAGCCCAGCCTCAGCCCGAGCGCATGGACGACGCTGACACAGAACAGCGCCAGTAGCGCGACGATCGTCGGCAGCGCAAGTGCCAGCAGGGGCCCGACGTGCCGTGGCGGCGAATAGGGCGTCACGAGGATCACGACGAAGGGCAGAGCGATCAGCGTGCCCGCCTTGTGCCCGGCGGGGCCGAAGCGGCGCAGCCAGATCGACGCGGCGATGGCCAGCGTGAAGGCTGCGGCGCCCGCGATCGGCGCATGGCGCAGCAGCATCGCCACACCCAGCGCTGCGACGCTCACCAGCGGCAGCACTACGGCCGCCTCGATGCGACCGCGCAGGCTGCGGTCCAGCTGGCTGCGCGACAGGGACAGGCACAGGACCACGGCCAGCACCATCGGCCCCATCTCGGCGTCGATCGCCCGCGTGCAGGCCAGCGTGGCCAGCGCGGCCAGCAGCGTGGCGATGGCCTCGTACAGGGCGCGCCGGAGTTGGGTCATGCGCCGCGCGCCCAGGCGTGCAGTGCGTGCATGCGCTCGACCAGGTCGGCGGCGCGCAGCGGGCCGGCGGCCTGGCTCTCTCCCGCATGGCCGTGCCAGTGGACCGCCGCGGCGGCGATGGCGGCGGGCTCGCTGTGCGGCATCTGCGCCCATAGCCCACCGATCCAGCCGGCCAGCACATCGCCGGTGCCGGCGGTGGCGAGCGCGGCGCTGCCGCTGGTGTTGATCGCCGGCAAGCGCCCCGGTGAGGCAATGGCGCTGCCGGAACCCTTCAGCACCACGGTGCAATGCAACTCATCGGCGAGTGTCTGGGCGGCACGCAGGCGGCCGGCCTGCACCTCGGCGACGGTGCAGCCGAGCAGGCGGGCCGCTTCGAGCGGATGCGGGGTGAGGATCGTCTGCGCGTCGCGGTCTTTCAGCGCCTGGCGCAGCAGCGGATCGGCGGCGACGGCATTGAGGGCGTCGGCGTCGAGCACGAGCCTTGAGGCCTGCTCGATGACAGGGGCCAGGTCTTGCCCGATCGCCGCGCCGCCACCGCATCCGGCGATGACGGTCTTGCCGGCGAGGGCAGTGTCGTACCGCGCGTGCATCAGTTCGGGTCGCTGCGTGTCGAACTCGGCTGCAGCTTCGTCCAGCAGGCGGAGGTAGACGCGGCCCGCACCGGCCGCCAGTGCCGCTCGCCCAGCCAGCAGCAGTGCGCCCTGCATGCCGGCGGCACCGCCGACGAGCAGCACGTTGCCCTGCACGCCCTTGTGGCTTGCCGGGCCGGCCGGATCGAGCGGCAGCGCCAGCACGGCGTCGCGGCCGAGCAGCAGGGCGTCGGGCGCCGTCGTTGGCGTCACGCCGAGATCGTCGAACCAGATCTGGCCCGCCTGCGCCCGGCCCTGCGCAGTGAAGAGGCCCGGCTTCAGTGTGAGCAGGCTCAGTGTGTGGTCGGCGCGCACCGCCTGCGTGCCGATCGGAACGCCGGTGTCGGCGAGCAGGCCGCTGGGCAGGTCGACGGCAATTACCGGCGCGTCGAGTGCGTTGATCCGTGCGATCGCCGCCGCCAGTTCGGCGCTCGGCGGTCGGTTCAGCCCAAGGCCCAGCAGTGCGTCGATCGCCAGGGCCACCGGCTCGGCAGGAGGCTCCAGGCCGACGTGAACGCGGCGCCCCTGCGCGGCGAGCAGGCGGGCGGCGATCCGGCCGTCGCCGCCGTTGTTGCCGGGGCCGCAGGCCACCCAGATCGCGCCCTCGCGCGGCTGCAGCGCCAGTGTGAGGCGGGCGACGGCCAGGCCGGCGCGTTCCATCAGTTCGTCTTCAGGCCGGCCCGCCAGCGCGGCTGTCTCGATCGCGCGGCTGCTGGCGGTGCCGAACAGCGGCAGGCTGGCGGCGAGGGGGATGATTCTGCGCAGGCTCATCCGGCCCAGCATCTCAGGCGAAACGGGTGATGTCCAGTCCGGCCAGGTCCACTTCGGGCGACAGGCGCGCGATCTGCTCCGCCAGTGCGCGGGCGGCTCCGCAGGCCAAGGTGAAGCCGCTGTCGCCGTGGCCGAGGTTGAGCCAGATGCCGGCCAGGCCGCTGCTGCCGAGTACCGGCAGACCATCGGGCAATTCGCCGTGCGGCCCCTGCCAGCGCTGGACCTGCCCGGCCACCATTGCGCCGGGGAACCAGTCGTGCAGCGCTTGGTGCAGTGCCGCCTCGTCCGTGCCGAGCGCGCGCACGCGCTGGCCGATGCGGCCGATGTGGATCTGCCGCTGCTGGTCGAACAACGCGCCGCGCGGGCCCAGGTCGGGGTGGGCTTCGAGCTGGCGCAGCGGCGCGGTGATCGAGCAGCTCTGCACCGGATCGATCGGCAGCTTCAGCGTGCGCAGCAGCGCCGCCGAATCCTGGGCCGCGCAGACGACGACGGCGTCGAAGGCCTGCTGCTGCGGCCCGAGTTCGGCCGGCTGCGTGTCGCCCGCGTCGGGCTGGCGCGTAGCCGGCCCCGGCGCGGTCTCGCGTGGCGGCGTGTACTCGTGCGTCAGCCGTGCCGGCGCGCCGGGCTCGACCGCGCGCACGGTCGTGTGGAAGCGGAACTGCACGCCGAGCCGCTGTGCCTCCAGCCGGAGCTGATGGGCGAGCTGCCGGCAATTGCCGACCTCGGCCTGCGGCAGCAGTACACCGCCGTGCAGCGTGTGATCGGGATTCAGGCCGGGCTCGGCGGCGCGGCATTGATCGGCGTCGAGTTCTCGCGCGGTGATGCCGGCCTCGGCCAGGATCGCGAGCCCCGGTGCGATGGCCTGCTGGTCCTTGGCCGTGCGCAGCAGCACCAGCAGGCCCTCCGCGCGCTCGTAGTCCAGCTGCAGGGCGCGGCGCAGTTCGCGCAGGCGCTCGAAACTGTAGGTGGCCAGCTTCAGCAGCCGTTGCTGGCGCTCGGGCAGCGTCGCGTCGCGCTGGGCCTTCCAGCGCTGGCGCTGGCGGCCACCGAACAGCGAGAAGCCGACGCGCGTCCAGGGCAGGGCGAGGCCCGGTGCCACGAGGCCGCTGTTGGCAAAGCTGGCTTCGGCGGCGACGCTGCCGCGGCGCTCGAAGACGGTGACTTCGTGGCCGTCGGAGGCTAGTTCGTAGGCCGTGCTGACGCCGGCGATGCCGGCGCCGATGATGGCGATGCGCATGTCAGTGCACCGCCTTCTTCTGGACTTCGGCTTCGACCTGCAGGGCGATGTCGAGGATGGTGTCGTCCTGGCCGCCAGTGCTCCACAGCATCAGGCCCACCGGCAGCTCGCCCGGGGCGTGACAGGGCAACGAGATCGCGCAGCCGTCCAGCGCATTGACGATGCTGGTGTTGCGCAGCAGCAGGCCGTTGGCGGCGTAGTAGGCAGCGTCGCTGTCCAGCAGCGGTTGCAGCAGCGGCGCGACGACGGGCACCGTGGGGCTCAGCACGGCGTCGAAGCCCTGCAGCGCCGATTCCATCGCTGCAATCCACGCACGGCGTGCGGCGATGCGGTCGAGCAGATCGGCGCCGCTGATCGCCTCGCCTTCACGGATGCGGCGCGCAACGCGCGGATCGTAGGCATCGCCGCGTTCGGCCAGCAGCTTGCGATGCCAGGCCCAGGCCTCGGCGGCGACGCTGGAGACGCGGTAGGGCTGCAGCGTAGCCAGCGCTGCCAGCGGGATTTCCTCGATCTGCGCGCCAGCCTGGCGCAGCGCGGCCAGGCTGCGCTCGAAGGCGCTGGCTACGGTCGCGTCCATGCCGTCCTGGAACACCGGCTGCACGACGGCCAGGCGTCGCGCACGCAGAGGGCGGGCCGTCAGCCGGACCCGGCGCTCGGCCAGGATCTCGTGCAGCAGCACCGCGTCGCGCACCGAGCGGGTGATGGCGCAGGCGGTATCCAAGGCCGGCGACAGCGGGATCGTGCCTTCGGTCGGCGTCAGCCGCGTGGTGTTCTTGAAGCCGACCAGGCCTTGCAGCGCGGCCGGGATGCGGATCGAGCCGCCGGTGTCGGAGCCCAGTGCGGCCCAGGCCGCGCCGGCAGCGACGCTGACCGCGGCGCCGGAACTGGAGCCTCCGGGGATGCGGGCCAGGCCGTCGATGGCCCGCGTCACCGGGTTCAGCGGCGTGCCGTGGTGCGGGTTCAGGCCGAGGCCGGAGAAGGCGAACTCGGTCATGTTCGTGTGGCCGATCAGCGCGGCACCGGCGCGGCGCAGTCGCGCCACCGCGGGGCAATCGGCGGCGGCAGGCGCGGCGTCCGCCAGTGCGCGGGAGCCGGCGGTGGTCGGCTGTTCGGCGACGTCGAACAGGTCCTTGATGCTGATGGTCAGGCCGCCGAGCGGGGCTCGCGGCGCACCCGCGGCGGCGATCGCGTCGGCGGCGTTGGCCACGGCCTGCGCCGAATCGGCGAACTCGCGGACGAAGGCATGGCGACAGGCCTCGCCGCGCAGGGCTTCGAGGTTGTGGGCCAGGGCGTCGCGCGCGCTCAAGCGGTCGTCTTGCAGGCGCGAGAGCGCGCCAAGAAGATCGTCGGACATCGGTTCGTGTATACTCTTTGGGTTTTGCCGGGGGTGGCTCGCGATGAGTTGCTTCTACGAGCAAGACAAAAACGCAAATCCGGCCTTGAAAGGTGTCTGCTCCTGTTTCGCATCAGGACAGATTCGCGCCGGATTTTAGACACAACCCTTCGGAGTATTAGACATGTCCGTCACGATGCGCGAGATGCTGGAAGCCGGCGTCCACTTTGGTCACCAAACCCGCTTCTGGAACCCCAAGATGGCCCCGTATATCTACGGCCATCGCAACAAGATTCACATCATCAACCTGGAAAAGACGCTGCCCGCGTTCCAGGAAGCGATGAAGTTCATCGGCAAGCTGTCGGCCAAGCGCGGCACGATCCTGTTCGTCGGCACCAAGCGCCAAGCCCGTGAAGTCGTCGCGATGGAAGCCCAGCGCGCCGGCATGCCCTTCGTCGACCAGCGCTGGCTGGGCGGCATGATGACCAACTTCAAGACGGTCAAGGCTTCGCTGAAGAACCTGAAGGACATGCAAGCCCAGGTCGATGCCGGCACGCAGCCCGCCATCAAGAAGGAAGCGCTGATGTTCCAGCGCGACCTGGCCAAGCTGGAAAAGAACATCGGCGGCATCCAGGACATGACGGCCCTGCCGGACGCCATGTTCGTCATCGACGTCGGCTATCACAAGATCGCCATCGCCGAAGCCAAGAAGCTGGGCATTCCGGTCATCGGCGTGGTTGACACCAACCACTCGCCCGAAGGCATCGACTACGTGATCCCTGGCAACGACGACTCGGCCAAGGCCGTCGCCCTGTATGCCAAGGCCGTGGCTGACGCCGTGCTGGAAGGCAAGGCCAACGCGACCAACGAAGTGGTCCAGGCCGTGGCTGCCGCTGGCGACGAATTCGTGGAAGTGAACGAAGGCGCTTAATTCCCCGCCCGGTTACATGAACAAAGGGGGCTGAGATTCAGCCCCCTTCGTCCAACGATTGATGGAGATTGAACGAATGGCTGCAATTACCGCAAGCATGGTTGGCGAGCTGCGCGCCCGCACCGACGCTCCGATGATGGAGTGCAAGAAGGCCCTGACGGAAGCCGAAGGCGACCTGTCCCGCGCGGAAGAGATCCTGCGCGTCAAGCTGGGCAACAAGGCCGGCAAGGCTGCCTCGCGCGTGACCGCCGAAGGCGTCGTCGCGGCTGCCGTCGTCGGCGGCCACGGTGCCCTGGTCGAAGTGAACTGCGAAACCGACTTCGTCTCGAAGAACGACGCGTTCCTGGCCTTCGTGAACGCCGTCGCCGGCCTGATCGCCGAACAGAACCCGGCCGACGTGGCTGCGCTGTCGGCCCTGCCGCTGTCGCAAGAAGGCTTCGGCCCGACGGTCGAAGACGTGCGCAAGGGTCTGATCGGCAAGATCGGCGAGAACATGACGATCCGCCGCTTCCAGCGCTACGCCGGTGCCAACCTGGCGTCTTACCTGCACGGCACCCGCATCGGCGTGATGGTCGAGTTCGACGGCGATGCCGTGGCTGCCAAGGACGTCGCGATGCACATCGCCGCCATGAAGCCGGTCGCGCTGTCGGGCGCCAATGTCTCGGCCGAACTGGTCGAGAAGGAGCGCAAGATCGCCACCGAGAAGGCTGCCGAATCGGGCAAGCCGGCCGACATCGTCGCCAAGATGGTCGAAGGCTCGGTGCAGAAGTTCCTGAAGGAAGTCTCGCTGCTGGATCAGGTCTTCGTGAAGGCCGCTGACGGCAAGCAGACCGTTGCCGCGATGCTGAAGGACAAGGCTACGACGGTGAAGGGCTTCACCCTGTACGTCGTCGGCGAAGGCATCGAGAAGAAGGTCGACGACTTCGCCGCCGAAGTGGCTGCGCAAGTGGCCGCCGCCAAGGGCGCGTAAGACTCGGTAAAAAGGCCCCGAGGCTTGATCGAACAAAGGGCGCCTCAGGCGCCCTTTATTACACTCGTGCCAGCTCTTTCTCGCCGGGCCGCCCACAAGGCGGTTCGGCCGGCACTCCCCCAACACCCAAAGCACATAGAGGTCATCCATGCCCGCCCACAAACGCATCCTGCTCAAGCTCTCCGGCGAAGCCCTGATGGGCGATGACGCCTACGGCATCAATCGCGCGACGATCGTGCGGATGGTGCAGGAGGTTCGCGAGGTGGTGCAACTGGGCGTGGAAGTGGCGGTCGTGATCGGCGGCGGCAACATCTTCCGCGGCGTGGCGGGTGGCTCCGTCGGCATGGACCGCGCGACGGCCGACTACATGGGCATGCTGGCCACGGTGATGAACTCGCTGGCGCTGGCCGACACGATGCGCCAGGAGGGCATGGTGGCCCGGGTGATGTCGGCGATCGCCATCGAGCAGGTCGTCGAACCCTATGTGCGGCCGAAGGCGCTCCAGTACCTCGAAGAGGGCAAGGTCGTCATCTTCGCCGCCGGCACCGGCAACCCCTTCTTCACGACCGACACCGCCGCCGCGCTGCGCGGCGCCGAGATCGGTGCCGAAATCGTGCTGAAGGCTACCAAGGTGGACGGCATCTACACCGCCGATCCCAAGAAGGATCCCGAGGCCACCCGCTACAACCGCATCAGCTTCGACGAGGCGATCATCAAGAACCTCCAGGTGCTGGATGCCACCGCCTTCGCGCTGTGCCGCGACCAGAAGCTGCCGATCCGCGTGTTCAGCATCTTCAAGCCGGGTGCGCTGAAGCGCGTCGTCATGGGTGACGACGAGGGTACGCTCGTCCACGTCTGAACGGCCGCCGCATTACACAGGGGCGTTAAAGTCATGCCCCAGTCATTTGGGGTGCGCGCGCCGATGCGCTCCCGCGGCAGAGAACAAGGATTCGAATCATGAGCATTGCAGACATCAAGAAAACCGCCGAGACCAAGATGGCGAAGTCGGTGGAATCGCTGAAGGGGGATCTGCAGAAGATCCGTACGGGCCGTGCCCACCCTGGCATCCTCGACCAGGTCAGCGTCGACTACTACGGCTCGATGGTGCCGGTCTCGCAGGTTGCCAACGTCAGCCTGCTCGACGCCCGCACGATCAGCGTCCAGCCCTGGGAGAAGGGCATGGGCGCCAAGATCGAGAAGGCGATCCGCGAAAGCGACCTGGGCCTGAACCCGTCCTCGCAGGGCGACCTGATCCGCGTCCCGATGCCGCCGCTGACCGAGGAGCGCCGCCGCGACCTGACCAAGGTCGTGCGCAACGCCGGTGAAGACGCCAAGGTGGCCGTGCGCAACCTGCGCCGCGATGCCAACGAGCAGGCCAAGAAGCTGCTGAAGGACAAGGAAATCGGCGAAGACGACGAGCGCCGCAGCCTCGACGACGTGCAGAGGCTGACCGACCGCGTGATCGCCGAGATCGACAAGCTGGTCGCGTCCAAGGAAGCCGAAGTCCTGGCGGTCTGAGCGAGCGCGCGCCGTGACGACGAACGCTCCCATGCAGGACCTGCCCGTTCCGCGCCACGTCGCCATCGTCATGGATGGCAACGGCCGCTGGGCGAAGAAACGCTTTTTGCCGCGCTTCTTCGGCCACAAGCAGGGCGTGGACGCGGTGATGAAGACCATCCAGGCCTGCATCGACCGCGACATCGAATACCTGACCGTCTTCGCGTTCTCGTCCGAGAACTGGAAGCGCCCCGCCGAGGAGGTCTCGGGCCTGATGGGCCTGGTGCTGGCCGCCGTGTCGCGCTACCTCGCCAAGATCGGCCAGATGGGCGTGCGCGTGCGCGTCGTCGGTGACCGCGACACGATCTCGCCGAAGCTGCGCCAAGTGTGGGCCGATGCCGAAGAAGCCACCAAGCACAACACCAAGCTGAACCTGTCCGTGGCCTTCAACTACGGCGGCCGCTGGGACATCGTGCAGGCGGCGCAGAAAGCCATCCGCGCCGGCGTGTCGGCGGACGAACTGACCGAGAGCAAGCTCTCCGAGTTCATGGCGATGAACTTCGCGCCGGACCCGGACCTGTTCATCCGCACCGGCGGCGAGGTCCGCATCAGCAATTTCCTGCTCTGGCAGGTGGCCTATACCGAATTCGTGTTCTCGGACACGCTGTGGCCCGAGTTCGGCGGGGCGCAGTTGGACGCGGCGATCGCCGCGTTCCGCCAGCGCGATCGCCGCTTCGGCGGCGTGAAGACGGCAGAGGACGCGGCCGTCACGGCATAGCGTTATCAGGCCCTAACCGATGCTCAAACAACGTGTCATCACGGCCATCGTTCTGCTGGCCATTCTGCTGCCGGCGCTGTTTGCCGCTTCCCCCTGGCCGTTCGCGCTGCTGACCCTGGTCATGATCGGCGCGGGTGGCTGGGAATGGTCGCGGCTCAACGGCGCAGACGGCACGCCGGCCATCGTGTTCGGTCTCGGCCTCGCGGCCGTCTGCGGTGCGACTTTGGTCGCCCTGGGCTTGAATGCACCGCCGGCCTGGTGCTGGTGGCTGGTCGGCGCGGTCTGGGTGCTGGGCGGCGCCTACGCGCTGCGCGGCGGCCCGGCCGGCTGGCCCAAGGTCGCCCGGCTGCCGCGGCTCGTGTTGGGGGCGCTGGCGCTCTGGGCCGCTTGGCTGGCGATCGTGCAGGCTAAGACGGTGGGCATCAACTACCTGCTGTCGATCTTCTGCCTGGTCTGGGCGGCTGACATTGCTGCCTACTTCGGCGGCCGCGCGTTCGGCAAGCGCAAGCTGGCGCCGGCGATCAGCCCGGGCAAGAGCTGGGCGGGCGTGTGGTCGGGCATGGTCGGCGTGATCGTGCTGGGCTTCGTCTGGGTGCATGGCATCGACCTGCACTTCGCTGTCGACTCGGCCAGCCTGTTTTCCGTGCTGGTGCGGCGCATGCACGTCGTGAGCCTGCTCGCCATCATCTTCCTCTGCGCGATGAGCGTCGTCGGCGATCTGTTCGAATCGCTGATCAAGCGGGCCGTCGGCGCCAAGGACAGCAGCGGACTGCTGCCCGGCCACGGCGGCGTGCTCGACCGTGTCGACGCATTGCTGCCCGTGTTTCCCCTTGCGCTTGCCTTGAGCTCCCTCTGATGACATCCCCCACTCGACGCGTCTGCGTTCTCGGCTCGACCGGCTCCGTCGGCACCAACACGCTGGACGTGCTGGCCCGCCACCCCGAGCGCTACGAGGTGTTCGCCTTGAGCGCGATGAGCCGCGTCGACGACCTGCTGGCGCAGTGCCTGCAGCACAAGCCCCGCTTCGCGGCGATGCCCGATGCGACCAAGGCCGCCGAACTGCGCGCGAAGCTGCGCGAGGCCGGCAGCCGCACCGAAGTGCTGGCCGGCGCGGAGAGCCTCTCGGAAATCGCCGCCCATCCGGACGTGGACATGGTGATGGCTGCCATCGTCGGCGCCGCGGGCCTGGCGCCCTGCCTGGCGGCAGCCCGCGCGGGCAAGCGCCTGCTGCTGGCGAATAAGGAAGCGCTGGTCGTCGGCGGCGCGCTGTTCATGCAGGCGGTGGAAGAGGGCGGCGCGACCTTGCTGCCGATCGACTCCGAGCACTCGGCGATCTTCCAGTGCCTGCCCGAGGATCGCAGCGCGTGGCCTCATCGCATCGACCACATCGTGCTGACGGCCTCCGGCGGCCCGTTCCGCCAGCGTGATCCGAAGACCCTGGCCGACGTCACCCCGGACCAGGCATGCGCGCATCCGAACTGGGTGATGGGCCGCAAGATCTCGGTCGACTCGGCGACGATGATGAACAAGGCGCTCGAGGTGATCGAGGCGCGCTGGCTGTTCGGCCTCGCGCCCGAGCAGATCAAGGTGCTGATCCATCCGCAGAGCATCGTGCATTCGATGGTCGTGTGCCGCGACATGTCGGTGCTGGCGCAGCTCGGCACGCCGGACATGCGCGTGCCGATCGCCTATGGCCTGTCCTTCCCGGAACGCATCGAATCCGGCGCCGGCCGGCTTGACCTGCTGAAGACCCCGCCGCTGAGCTTCGAGGAGGCCGATGCGATCCGCTTCCCCGGCCTGCACCTGTCCTGGCAGGCGCTGCGCAGTGCCGAGGGTTCGACGGCAGTGCTCAACGCCGCCAACGAGGAGGCGGTTGCCGCCTTCCTGGACCGCCGCCTGCGCTTCGACCAGATTTACCGTGTCAACGCGCAGAGCCTGGAGCAGTTGCTGCCCGAGGCCGGTGATTGCGCCAGCGTCGACGGCCTGCTGAACCTGGACGCCCGTGCCCGCCGTTATGCCCAAGAGCTGATCGCGAGCCTCGCATGACGGACCTGCTGGCCTTTCTGGTCACCCTGGCGGTGCTGATCCCGATCCACGAGTACGGGCACTACCGGGTGGCGAAGGCCTGCGGCGTGCGCGTGCTGCGCTTCTCGTTCGGTTTCGGCCGCGTGCTGTGGCGCCGCCAGGCCTCGCCCGATTCGACCGAGTTCACGATCTCCGCGATCCCGCTGGGTGGCTATGTGCGCCTGCTGGGACATGGCGACAGCGCGACCCTGCCGCCGCAACTGCGCGCCGAAGCCTTCGACAACCATCCGCTGCGTCATCGCGTGGCGACGATTGCCGCGGGGCCGCTGGCCAACCTGCTGCTGGCGATCGTGCTGTTCGGCTGCGCCAGCTGGATCGGCATGGACGAGCCGGTGGCGCAGCTGGGCACGCCTGCGGCCGGATCGGTCGCCGAGCGTGCCGGACTGCGTTCCGGCGACAAGGTGCTCGCCAGCTCGGACGACGGCATGGACTGGCAGGCCGTGCAGTCGATGCCGGAGCTGATCGGCGAGGCCGTCGAGGCGATCGCCGATGGCCGCAAGCTCTACCTGCAGGTCGACGGCAGCGCCGTCGGCAACGGCCACCGCATCGTGGTGCTGGATACCGACAAGCTGCCTTCGCGCGAGATCGACGCGTCGACTTCGCGGCAACTCGGCCTGAGCCTGTACGGCGAACCGATCATCACCCGCATCATCGTCGGCGGCGCCGGCGACCGGGCCGGCCTGCATGCCGACGACCGCGTGCTGGCCGTCGACGGTGTGTCCATCGCCGATGGGGCGCAACTGCGTGAGCGCATCCGCGTCGCGGTCGATGGCGCGCAGGGGCGTGCTATGCACTGGCGCATCGAGCGCATGGGCCAGACGCAGGACATCGATGTGCAGCCGGGCGTCGTCGACGAGGCCGGCACGAAGATCGGCCGGCTGGAGATCCTGATCGGCGGCACGCCGCAGATGGTCCATGTGAGCCGTGGCCTGGTCGACGGCCTCGTGCGCGGCGCCCAGCGCACCTGGGACACCTCCTGGATGACGCTGAAGATGTTCGGCCGGATGATCGTCGGCGAGGCTTCGCTGAAGAACCTCAGCGGGCCGTTGTCGATCGCCGACTACGCCGGCCAGTCGGCACGGCTCGGTATCGCTTCGTTTCTGAGTTTTCTCGCCTTCGTAAGCGTGAGCCTTGGCGTGTTCAACCTGCTGCCGTTGCCGATGCTCGATGGCGGACACCTGATGTATTATCTTTTCGAGGGTCTGACCGGCCGCCCGCTTTCAGACTGGTGGCAACAGCAACTCCAGCGCGCCGGCGCGCTGATCCTGGTGCTGATGATGGTTCTCGCCCTTTCCAACGACGTCGTCGCCCGCCTGCCGGGCCTGCATTGATCCCCCGCATGTCCTCATCGAACAAGAAGACTGGAGCGCGCCTGCGCCCCTCGCTCATGACTTTGGCCCCGATTGCCATCGTGGCCTCCATGCAGTCGGGCGCCGCCTGGGCCGTGGACCCATTCGTCATCAAGGACATCCGCGTCGACGGCCTGCAGCGCACGGACCCCGGCACGGTCTTCGCTTCGCTGCCCTTCCGCATCGGCGACACGTACACCGACGACAAGAGCGCGGCCGCGCTGCGCGCGCTGTTCGCCACCGGCCTGTTCAAGAACCTGCGCATCGACATCGACGGCGACTCGGTCGTCGTCGTCATCGAGGAACGGCCGATCATCGCGAACGTGTCCTTCGTCGGCCTGAAGGAATTCGACACCGAGGCGCTGACCAAGTCACTGAAGGACGTCGGCATCGGCGAAGGCAAGCCCTTCGACAAGGCCCTGGCCGACCGCGCCGAGCAGGAACTGAAGCGCCAGTACCTGACGCGCAGCCTGTACGGCGCCGAGGTCACCACCACGATCACGCCGCTGGAACGCAACCGCGTCAACGTCAGCTTCAACGTGACCGAAGGCGAACCGGCCAAGATCGCCGAGATCCACATCACCGGCAACAAGGTGTTCTCCGAGAGCACGCTGCTGGGCCTGCTGGAGCAGACCACCAGCGGCTGGCTGACCTGGTACACGAAGACCGACCGTTACTCCCGGGCCAAGCTCAATGCCGACCTGGAAACGATCCGCTCGTACTACCTGAACCGTGGCTACCTGGAGTTCGCCGTCACGTCCACGCAGGTGACGATCTCGCCGGACAAGCAGAGCATCAACATCGCCGTCACGGTGAGCGAGGGCCAGCCCTACACGGTGACCGGCATCAAGCTCGAGGGCGAGTACTTCGGCCGCGAGGAAGACTTCAAGCACCTGATCAAGCTGAAGCCGGGCGAGGCCTACCAGGGCGAGGCAGTGGCGCAGACGACGCGGGCCTTCTCCGACCTGTTCGGCACCTACGGCTACGCCTTCGCCCGCGTGGACAGCCGCACCGACATCAACCGCGAGAAGGGCACCGTGGACGTGACCTTCACCTCCGAGCCGCAGCGCCGCGTCTACGTGCGCAAGGTGATCGTCTCCGGCAACACGCGCACGCGCGACGAGGTCATCCGCCGCGAGTTCCGTCAGTTCGAATCGGCCTGGTACGACGGCCAGCGGATCAAGAATTCGCGTGACCGCGTCGAGCGCCTGGGCTACTTCAAGGACGTGACCGTCGACACCCAGGAAGTGCCTGGCGCGCAGGATCAGGTGGACGTGATCCTGACCGTCACCGAGCGGCCCACCGGCAACATCAGCGTCGGCGCCGGCTATTCGAGCCAGCAGAAGCTGTCGCTGACCGGCTCGATCCGCCAGGACAACGTGTTCGGCTCCGGTAACTACCTGGGCATCGACCTGAACACCGCCTACACCGGCCGTTCGGCGGTGATCTCGACGGTGGACCCGTACTTCACCGTGGACGGCGTCTCGCGTGCGGTGGACCTTTTCTACCGCACCACCAAGCCTTACAACACGCTGGGTGAGCAGTACGAACTGATCAGCCACGGTGCCTCGGTGCGCTTCGGTGTGCCGTTCTCGGAGCTGGACACGGTGTTCTTCGGCATCGGCTACGAGCGTACGAACATCTCGACCAACGCCGGCCTGCCCAACACCTACCTGATCTACATCAACGAGATCGGCCAGAACAGCATCTCGATCCCGCTGACCATCGGCTGGCAGCGCGACAGCCGCGACAGCGTGCTGGCCCCGCAGAAGGGCAAGTACCAACGCGTCAACCTGGAACTGAGCCCCGGCGGCCAGGCCCAGTACGCCCGCATGAACTTGCAGTACCAGCAGTACTTCGACATCACGCGCAAGATCAGCCTGGGCATCAACAGCGAACTGGGTTGGGGCGTGGGTCTCAACGGTCGCCCGTATCCGATCTTCAAAAACTTCTACGGCGGCGGCCTGGGCTCGGTCCGCGTGTTCGAAGCCGGCACGCTGGGCACGCCCGACGTCACCGGCTCCTATGTCGGCGGCAATCGGCGCTTCAACCTGAACGCCGAGCTCTACCTGCCGGTGCCCGGCAGCGGCAACGACAAGACCTTCCGCCTGTTCGGCTTCATGGACGCCGGCGGCGTCTGGAACGAAGAAACGAAGCTGAACTGGAACGTGCTGACCAGCCAGAACCCGAACATGATCCGCGCCTCGGCCGGTATCGGTCTGTCCTGGACCTCGCCGATGGGCCCCCTGCGCCTCTCCTACGGCACGCCGATTCGCAAGGATCCGCGCGATAGAATCGAAAAATTCCAATTCCAGATCGGGACTGCATTCTGATGATGAGCAAGCTGTTGAAGTCGATGGCCCTGGTGGCCGTGATGAGCATGTCGGCGCTGACGGCGCAGGCGCAAGACGGCCCGCTGAAGATTGGTTACGTCAATAGCGAGCGGGTCCTGCGTGAAGCCAATCTGGCCAAGGCTGCCCAACTGAAGCTCGAGACCGAGTTCGGCAAGCGCGACAAGGATCTGAAGGATCTGGAAGCCAAGCTGCGCACGGCTGCCGACAAGCTCGAGAAGGACGCACCGACCCTGGCCGAGGCCGAAAAGAGCCGCCGCCAGCGCGATCTGGTCGAGCAGGATCGCGACCTGCAGCGCAAGCGCCGCGAATTCCAGGAAGACCTGAACCAACGCAAGCAGGAAGAGCTGTCTGGCGTCGTCGAGCGCGCCAACAAGGTCATCAAGCAGATCTTCGACAACGAGAAGTACGACCTGATCCTGCAGGATGCGATCCACTTCAGCGCCCGCGTGGACATCACCAAGAAGGTGATCGACGCGCTGAACGCGCAAAAGTAATCCGTGATGGCTCAGCCAGTCTCACTGGCCGAAGTAATCGCCGCCTTGGGCGGCGATCTTCTTGGTGACGCCGAAATCCGCATCGGCCGGATCGGGCCGCTCGCCGAGGCCGATGCGCAGACGCTGAGCTTCCTGTCCAACCCGCGCTACCAGTCGCAACTGGCCACCAGCGGTGCGGCCTGCGTGATCGTGGCGCCGGCCTTCGCCGAGACGGCGGCCACGCGCGGTGCGGCGATCGTTACGCCGGACCCTTACCTGTATTTCGCCCGCCTCACCCAGTGGTGGGCGGCACGGGTGCGGCCGCAGGCGGCAGCGCGCATCCATCCGGCGGCGGTGATCGATCCGGCTGCGGTGATCGGCGAGGGCGTGGACATCGGCCCGCTGGCCGTCATCGAGGCCGGCGCCCGCATCGGCGATGGTGCCCGCATCGGCGCGCACTGCGTGGTCGAGCGCAATGCTTCGGTCGGTGCCGGTACGCGCCTGGCACCGCGCGTCACGCTGGGCTTCGATTGCCGCATCGGCGAGCGCTGCATCGTGCACAGCGGCGTCGTCATCGGTGCCGACGGTTTCGGCTTCGCGCCCGACAAGGGAACCTGGGTGAAGATCGAGCAGCTCGGTGCGGTGGCGATCGGCAACGACGTCGAAATCGGCGCCAACACCTGCATCGATCGCGGCGCGCTGGACGATACGGTGATCGAGGACGGCGTCAAGCTCGACAACCAGATCCAGATCGGCCACAACGTGCGCATCGGCGCGCATACGGCGATGGCCGGGTGCTCGGCGATTGCCGGCAGCACGACGATCGGCAAGCACTGCACGATCGGCGGCGCGGCGATGATCATCGGCCACCTGACCCTGGCCGATAACGTGCACATCTCGATGGGCACGGCGATCACGCGCAGCATCGCCAAGCCGGGCCAGTACAGCGGCGTGTTCCCGTTCGACGACAACGCCAGCTGGGAGAAGAACGCGGCCACCCTGCGCCAGTTGCATGCCCTGCGCGAGCGCATCCGCGCCTTAGAACGCAAGGCGTAGCCTTGCGGGGCGCAGGCTTGCCTGCGTCAAAAGAACACTTGGAAAATACACGACATGGACATCCACGACATCCTCAAGAAGCTCCCGCACCGCTACCCCATCCTGCTGGTGGACCGGGTGCTGGAAGTGGAGAAGGGTCAGCGCATCCGCGCGCTGAAGAACGTGTCCATCAACGAGCCGCATTTCAACGGCCACTTCCCGCACCGCCCGGTGATGCCCGGCGTGCTGATCCTCGAAGCGCTGGCCCAGGCCGCGACGCTGCTGGCCCTGTACAGCACCGATGACCTGGTGCTGGACGAGAGCACCGTCGTCTACTTTGCCGGCATCGACAACGCGCGCTTCAAGCGCCCGGTCGAGCCGGGCGACGCGCTGTTCCTCGACGTGACGCTGGACCGTGCCAAGGCCGGAATCTACAAGTTCGGCGCCAGGGCGCTGGTGGGTGAGCAACTCGCCGCCGAGGCCGAGCTGATGTGCACGATGCGGCGCCTCAAGCCCTGAACATGACTGGCAATATCCACCCGACCGCGATCGTCGAAGCAGGCGCGCAGTTGCACCCCACGGTGACGGTGGGGGCCTACAGCCTGATCGGCCCGCACGTGAAGATCGGCGCCGGTACCAAGGTCGGCCCGCACTGCGTGATCGAGGGCCACACGACGATCGGCGAGAGCAACAAGTTCTACCAGTTCAGCTCGATCGGTGCCCACAACCAGGACATGAAGTACGCCGGCGAGCCGACCCAGCTCGTCATCGGCGATCGCAACGTGATCCGCGAGTTCTGCACCTTCAACATCGGCACGGTGCAGGACAAGGGTGTCACGACGATCGGCAGCGACAACTGGATCATGGCCTACGTCCATGTGGCCCATGACAGCGTGATCGGCAACCACAACGTGCTGGCCAATGGCGTGACCTTGGCTGGCCACGTGGAGATCGGCGACTGGGTCACCGTCGGCGGCCTCAGCGGCATCCTGCAGCGCATGCGCATCGGCTCGCAGGCGATGATCGGCTTCCAGGCGCATGTCGCGATGGACGTGCCGCCGTTCATGACGGTCGACGGCAACCCGCTGGCCGCGCGCGCCGTGAACCTGATCGGCCTGAAGCGCCGCAACTTCAGCGACGAGCGCATCGCATCGATCCGCCAGATCTATAAGCTGCTCTACCGCCAGGGCCTGACGCTGGACGAAGCGATCCAGCAGATCGACGCGCTGGGCGGCGAGGACGCCGTGCTCATGCGCGATTTCCTGGCCACCGCGAAGCGGGGCATCGTTCGCTGATGAAGCTGGGGCTTGTCGCCGGCGAAGCCTCCGGCGATTTGCTCGGCGGATTGTTGTTGGCCGGTTTGCGTGAACGCTGGCCTGCATTGCGTTCGGAAGGCATCGGCGGCCCGAAGATGATCGCCCAGGGTTTCGAGACCTGGTGGCCGCACAGCAAGCTGTCGATCTTCGGCTACGTGGACGCGCTCTTGAACATCCGTGAACTGCTGGCCATTCGCAAGCAACTCGGTGACCGACTGCTGGCCGACAAGCCAGCCGCCTTCATCGGCATCGACGCTCCCGATTTCAACTTCGGCCTCGAAGAACGGCTGAAGCAGCAGGGCATCAAGACGATCCACTTCGTCTGCCCCTCGATCTGGGCCTGGCGGGCGGAGCGAGTCGAGAAGATCAAGCGCTCGGCCGACCATGTGCTGTGCCTGTTCCCGTTCGAGCCCGAACTGCTGCATGCACATGGCATTGGCGCGAGCTACGTCGGTCATCCTCTGGCGGACGCAATCCCGCTGGAGCCGCCTCAGGCTGCGGCACGGGCGGCCATCGGCCTTGCCGAGAACGAGACCGTCGTCGCCCTGCTACCCGGCAGCCGCCGCAGCGAGATCAAGTACATCGCCCCGCCGATGCTGGGCGCCGCGCTGCTGATGCAGCAGGCGCGGCCCGGCCTGTGTTTCGTGATGCCGGTGGCGCCAGGCTTGCGCGAGATGCTCGCGCCGCTGGTACCCGCGGGCCTGAACCTGACGCTGCTGGACGGCCGCTCGCACGAGGCGCTGGCCGCCTGCGATATGACGCTGGTTGCCAGCGGCACGGCCACGCTGGAAGCGGCGCTGTTCAAGCGGCCAATGGTGATCGCCTACAAGGTCAACGCGCTGAACTGGTGGCGGATGAAGGGCAAGAACTACCAGCCCTGGGTCGGTCTGCCGAATGTGCTGGCGCGCGAGTTCCTGGTGCCCGAGCTGATCCAGGACCAATGCACCGCCGAGAACCTGGCCCGCGAGGGCCTGGCCTGGCTGGACGATCCGGCGCGCTGCACGGCCGTGCAGGCGCGCTTCGCCGAGCAACACCAACTGCTGCGCTGCAATACCGCGCAAAGGGCCAGCGATGCGATCGCGCAAGTCATCGGCAGTGCCTGAACAACTGGGCCTGAGCTGGGATGCCATCGGCCTGATGGCCGGCGTCGACGAGGCGGGCCGCGGGCCGCTTGCCGGCCCGGTCGTGGCCGCCGCGGTGATCCTTGACGAACTGCAGCCGATCCACGGCCTGGCCGATTCCAAGGTGCTGACCGAGAAGAAGCGCGAGCGCCTGTACGACGAGATCCATGCGAAGGCGCTGTGCTTCTGCATAGCCGAGGCGACGGTCGAGGAGATCGACCGGCTGAACATCCTGCACGCGACGATGCTGGCGATGCGCCGCGCCGTCGAGGGCCTGCGGTTGAAGCCGGCGAAGGTGCTGGTGGACGGCAACCGCATCCCTGTGCTGCGGATCCCGGCCGAGGCGATCGTCGGTGGCGATGCCAAGGTGCAATCGATCTCGGCGGCCTCGATCCTGGCCAAGGTCCATCGCGACCGTTGCTGCGTGGCGATGCACGCCACGCTGCCGCACTACGGCTTCGCCGCGCACAAGGGATACGGCACGACCGAGCACCTGGCGGCGCTGCGCGAACACGGCCCCTGCGACTGGCACCGCCGCAGTTTCGCGCCGGTGCGCGAGGCGATCCGATGAGCCAGGCAGCGCAGGGCCGCCCCAAGCAAGTGGCGATCCCCTTGGGGGATCGGCTGATGTACCCATCAGACGAGGGGCCGACATGACGCTACTGCACATCACGTCCAAGGACAACCCGGTCCTGCAGCGCCTGCGCAAGCTGAGCCAGGACGGCGGCGCCTACCGCAAGCTCGGTTCGGTCTGGCTGGAAGGCGACCATCTCGTGCGTGCCTGCCTGCAGCGCGGGTTCCCGGTGACGCAGGCCGTGCTGACGGAGGCCGCCGCGGCCGACCCGGCACTGCGTGCGCTGGCCGAGGCCGCACTGCGGATGCTGGTCGTGCCGACGGCGCTGTTCAAGACGATCAGCGGGCTGGAGTCGCCGGCGCAGATCGGCTTCGAGGTGCCACACGATGGGGGTCAGGTCTTGACTTCCGGGCTCGATTCGATCGTGCTCGATCGCCTGCAGGACGCTGGCAACGTCGGCACGATCTTGCGCAGCGCTGCGGCGCTGGGCTTCCGCCAGATCCTCGCGCTGAAGGGCACGGCGGCGTTGTGGTCGCCGAAGGTGCTGCGCGCTGGCATGGGCGCGCATTTTGGGTTGCGCCTGATCGAGGGCCTGGCGCCCGCCGACCTGGATCGGCTCGGCGTGCCCTTGATCGCCACCAGCTCGCATGCCGATGCGCAGATCCACCGCATCGCGCTGCCACAGCCCTGCGCCTGGGTGATGGGCCACGAAGGGCAGGGCGTCCAGGGCGAGCTGATGCAGCGCTGCGCCTTGACGGTGGGCATCCCGCAGCCGGGCGGCGAGGAATCGCTGAACGTCGGCGCGGCCGCTGCGATCTGCCTGTACGAGAGTGCACGCCAGCGCGCTAGCGAGTGATTCGCCGAAGTCAAGAAACTGTTACTTCCTGGTTTCCGCCGACATGCGGATGACGCCGGCGACGAACTTGCTGACCATAACCTGACCGGCCCGCGTGCTTCATGTCGAAGCACCTCCGGTCCCTGCCGGTGTGGAGGAGCAGTCCCATGGTTACCAAAGTCGATGCCGTCGCTCGCAGCGCCACGCTGCGCCTGGTCCCCAGCGCCGAAGGGCCCGTCCTGCGGGCCTCGATGCCGCCCGACTCCGGCCGCGCCGATTTCGGCAAGGTCAGCGCCCATGCCTTCGACCTGATCTCGAAACTGACCGGCCATCCCTGCCTGTCTGGACGTTTCCGCTTCGAGTTCGAGGACTTGTTCGTCAACCGGGCCATGGCCGTCGACCTGGTCGCCGACAAGCTGATCACCGGCTGAGATCGGAGACCGCGCGATGCGCCCCGCCGTCGGGCTGCTCTACAACCCGAGCACGCCGGCCTTGCTGGCCCACGCGCCGGCGCTGGTCGAGCACCTGTCGGCGATGCCCGACCGGATGTGGTTCGACTTCGGCGACGAGCCGGTGGCTCGTCGCTTCCGTCATGCGCAGGGTGCCATCACCGAGTTGGCCGCCCTTGCGCGCGGGCGCAGCCTAGCCGGCCACGGCCTGGGCCTGTCTTTGCCCAGCGCGATGCCGCTGGACGAAGCGATGCTCGGCGCTGTCGTCGCGGTGGCGGAGGGCTTGCGCGGCTTCGCCTGGTACAGCGAGCATCTCAGCGTGTTCGTGACGCCGGGCGGTGCCGCGGTGCCGAATGCGCAGGCGGGCCTGGGCCTGCCTGTCGTCTATGGTGACGAAAGCTTCGAACTGCTATGCCCGAAGCTGCGCCGCTTGAATGAGGCCCTGGGTTGCCGCGTGCTGCTGGAGAACCCGGCGCAGTTCTCGCCGCTGACCGACCTCGACTGCAGCGAGCCCGAATTCCTGAACCGGCTGTACCGCGCCGGCGTGTCGGGCACGCTGCTGGACCTGCACAACCTCTACGTCTGCCAGCGCAACGGCGTGACCGACCCGCAGGCCTATCTGGAGGCACTGGACCTGGACAGCGTGGAGGAGGTCCACCTGGCCGGCGGAGACGAGTTTGGCGGTTTCTATATGGACAGCCACGCCACCGTCACGCCGCCCGCCGTGTGGGAGCTGGCGCACGAGTTCCTGCCGCGCTGCCGCCGGCTGCGGGCGATCACGCTGGAGTACCAGGAGTCGTACTTCGAGCAGATCGGCCTGCAGGCGCTTGCTCGCGAACTGGAGCTGATGCACGAACTGGCCGAGCGCTGCACCGTGGAGCATCCGCCGTGCTGAGCGATTTCCAGCAGGCGATGGCGGACATCGTCGCCTCCCCGGCCCTGTGCAATGCAGTGCGCGAAGACGCCGCCGTGCTGGACGGGCGTTATGCGCTGGACGAACGCGAGCGCCGTCGCCTCATCGCGCTGGCGCGAGACCGCGGCATGCAGGCCGCCTGCACCGTCTACCGGATGAACCGGATCACGCCGCTGGCGATCAATCTCCGCGCGACGCTGCACGCGCTGGGCGAGCGGCTACCAGGCATGGTGACGCTGTACTGGCAGGCCCATCCGCGCGGCCACACGCATTTCTACATCGAGGCCGATCGCTTCTGCCGCTGGCTGTCCGAGCGGCCCGAAGCGCGCGACGACGAGGATGTGGCCGCTGCGCTAGCCGATGAGTGGTCGAGCGTGTGCGCCGCGCTGGAGGCCAGCCTGGCCGACGCCTCAGCTGATTGACAGCGCAATGACTCCGCCGGCGATCAGCGCGGCGCCCAGCAGTCGCCAGCCCTGTTCGCGCTCGCCGAGCAGCTTTCCGCCCAGCAGGGCCGCGATCAGCATCGACAGCTCCCGCGCCGGTGCCACGCGTGACAGCGGCGCCAGCTGCATCGCATACAGCACCAGCACGTAGGCCAGGGGGCTGCAGACGGCCATCAGCAGCACGTAGGGCCACTGAGCACGCAGCGCGGGCATGAAGCCGGCGCGGTCACGCCACACGGCGGGCAGCATGAAGGGCACGCGCAACAGGTTGCCCACGTAGTCGAGCAGGATCGGCGACAGCAGCAGCGTCTTCACCGAGTAGCCGTCGGAGACCGTGTAGCCGGCGATGGTCAGCCCGGTCAGGGCGCCCCAGCGGATGCCTGCGCGCCGGCGCTGGCGGGCCGTCGCATCGGCGCCCGCTTTCCAGAACGAAGGCCCCGCGGCCATCATGAAGATGCCCAGCACGACACCGGCCAGGCCCAGCGCACCGCCAAGGCCCAGGTGCTCGCCGAGCAGCGTGACGGCCACCAGTGCCGACATCGCGGGTCCGCTGCCGCGCGCCACGGGGTAGACGATGTTGAGGTCGGACGCGCGGTAGCCGGCCAGCAGTACGTTGAAATAGAGCAGGTGCAGGATGGCGCTGAGAAAGGTCATCGCCCAAGCCAGGGCGCTCCAGCCGGGCAGGGTGTCCCATCCGACGTACACGGCGACGGGCAGCCACAGGATGCTGACGCCCAGCGCACTCGACAGGACGAAGTGGTGATTGCCGCCGGCTTTCTTGGCGCCGAGATTCCACGCCGCGTGCAGCAACGCGGCGCACAGCACCAGCGCGAGGGCGGTTGCCCCCATCAGTAGACGAGACGATCGGGCCGGATGTCGTTGAGGATCGTCGTCGCGATCTCCTCGATCGACTTGTGCGTGGACGAGAGCCAGTTGATGCCCTCGCGCTTCATCATCTTCTCGGCCTCGTTGATCTCGTAGCGGCAGTTCATCAGGTCGGCGTACTTGCTGCCGGGGCGGCGCTCGTTGCGGATCTGGCTGAGGCGGTCGGGGTCGATCGTCAGGCCGAAGCACTTGCGCCGGTGCGGCGCCAGCGAGGTGGGCAGGCGGTCGCGCTCGAAGTCCTCCGGGATCAGCGGGTAGTTGGCGGCCTTGATGCCATGCTGCATCGCCAGGTACAGCGAGGTGGGCGTCTTGCCGCTGCGCGACACGCCCACCAGGATCACGTCGGCCACGTCGAGGTTCTTGGCCGACTGGCCGTCGTCATGGGCCAGCGAGAAATTGATCGCCTCGATCCGGTCGTGGTACTCCTGGCTCTTGGCGATGTCCGAGAAGCGGCCGACACGGTGGTTGGACTTGGCCTCGAACTCTTCCTCCAGCGGCTCGATGAAGGTGCCGAACATGTCCATCACGCGGCCCTTGCAGTGGTCGCGGACGATTTTCAGCACCTCACGGTCCACCAGCGTGAGGAAGACGATCGGGCGCTTGCCCTCGCGTTCGGCCATCTCGTTGATCTCGCGCACCACGGCGTAGGCCTTCTCGGACGTGTCGATGAAGGGCCGGCGGATGTGGCGCGGCTTGATCGTGAACTGGGCGAGGATCGAGTTGCCGAAGGTCTCGGCGGTGATGCCGGTGCCGTCGGAGACGAAGTAGACGGTGCGATCGGTCATGGCTGGAATCCTTCCGGGGTTTTGGATCATAGGTCTAGAATCGCGCGCAACATCTCGCCAGCAGCCATGACGACGTCCCACCCACAACTCGAATCCACAAGCGTGGCGAGGTCGTCATGGGCAAAGCACAGGGGAGGCGTTGCCCCCCTCGCAGCGGGAGCCCGGAATTCACAACCTTACGGAGCTTTCCCATGTCTGCACGCTTTGAGTCGACCGCCCTGGTCGTACCGTTTGAAAACCTGAGAATGGACGACGTCGAGGTCGTTGGCGGCAAGAACGCCAGCCTCGGCGAGATGATCTCCCAGCTCAGCGCCACCGGGGTCCGCGTGCCCGGTGGTTTCGCCACCACGGCCCATGCCTTCCGCCAGTTCCTCCAGCACGAGGGCCTGGACAAGCGCATTGCCGACCGGCTGGCCACCCTGAACACCGAAGACGTGCGCGCGCTGGCCGAGGCCGGTGCGGAGATCCGCGGCTGGCTGGAGGCGCAACCCTTCCCGGCCGAGCTCGAAGCGCAGATCCGCACGGCCTTTGCCAAGCTGACGGCCGAGAACCCGGGCGTGTCCTTCGCCGTGCGCTCGTCGGCCACCGCCGAGGACCTGCCCGACGCCTCCTTCGCCGGCCAGCAGGAAACCTTCCTGAACGTCGTCGGCATCGACGAAGTGCTGCACAAGATGAAGGAGGTGTTCGCCTCCCTCTATAACGACCGCGCGATCAGCTATCGCGTGCACAAGGGCTTCGCCCACGCGGACGTGGCCCTGTCGGCCGGCGTGCAGCGCATGGTGCGCTCCGACCTGGGCTCGGCCGGCGTGATGTTCACGATCGACACCGAGAGCGGTTTCAAGGACGTGGTCTTCATCACCTCCAGCTACGGCCTGGGCGAGACGGTGGTGCAGGGCGCGGTGAACCCGGACGAGTTCTACGTCCACAAGCCCGCGCTGAAGGCCGGCAAGCTGCCGATCATCCGGCGCAACCTGGGCTCCAAGCTGATCCGCATGGAGTTCGCGACGCCTGAGGAAAAGGCGGCCAGCGGCAAGCTGGTGAAGACGGTGGACACCGCGCCCGAGCAGCGCAACCGCTACTCGCTGCTGGATGCCGAGGTGGTCGAGCTGGCCCAGTACGCGCTGATCATCGAGAAGCACTACGGCCGCGCGATGGACATCGAGTGGGGCCGCGACGGCGTCGACGGCAAGCTCTACATCCTGCAGGCCCGCCCGGAGACGGTGAAGAGCCAGGCCGAGGGCCAGGTCGAGATGGCCTACAAGCTCAAGGGCCACAGCACCGTGCTGGCCGAGGGCCGCGCGATCGGCCAGAAGATTGGCACCGGCCCGGTCCGCCTGGTCCACAGCATCGCCGAGATGGAGCGGGTGCAGCCCGGCGACGTGCTGGTGACCGACATGACCGACCCGAACTGGGAGCCGGTGATGAAGCGCGCCGCCGCCATCATCACCAACCGCGGCGGCCGCACCTGCCACGCGGCCATCATCGCGCGCGAACTGGGCATCCCCGCCGTCGTGGGCTGCGGCGACGCGACCGAGACGCTGAAGGACGGCCAGCTGGTGACGGTGGCCTGCTCCGAGGGCGATACCGGCTACATCTACGACGGCCTGCTGGAAGCCGAAGTCAGCGAGGTGCACCGCGGCGAACTGCCGTACTGCCCGATCAAGATCATGATGAACATCGGCAACCCGCAGCTGGCGTTCAACTTCGCGCAGATGCCCGGCGGCGGCGTCGGCCTGGCGCGCCTCGAGTTCATCATCAACAACAACATCGGCGTCCACCCGAAGGCGATCCTGGACTATCCGAACATCGATGCCGACCTGAAGAAGGCCGTCGAGTCGGTGGCCCGCGGCCATGCCTCGCCGCGCGCCTTCTACGTGGACAAGCTGGTGGAAGGCATCGGCACGATCGCGGCCGCCTTCTTCCCGCGGCCGGTGATCGTGCGCCTGTCGGACTTCAAGAGCAACGAGTACCGCAAGCTGATCGGCGGCTCGCGCTACGAGCCGGACGAAGAGAACCCGATGCTGGGCTTCCGCGGTGCCTCGCGCTACATCAGCGGCGAGTTCACCGATGCCTTCGCGATGGAGTGCGAGGCGCTGAAGCGCGTGCGCAACGAGATGGGCCTGACCAACATCGAGATCATGGTGCCCTTCGTGCGCACGGTAAAGCAGGCCGAGCGTGTCGTCGGCATGCTGGCCGAGCGGGGCCTGAAGCGCGGCACGAACGGCCTGCGCGTGATCATGATGTGCGAGGTGCCCAGCAACGCGATCCTGGCCGAGCAGTTCCTGGAGCATTTCGACGGCATGTCCATCGGCTCCAACGACCTGACGCAGCTGACCCTGGGCCTGGACCGCGACTCCGGCCTGGAGCAACTGGCCGGCGATTTCGACGAACGCGATCCGGCCGTCAAGGCGATGATCTCGCGCGCGATCGCCGCCTGCCGCGCCACCGGCAAGTACGTCGGCATCTGCGGCCAGGGCCCCAGCGACCATCCGGACTTCGCCGACTGGCTGGCCGACGAGGGCATCGAGTCGATGTCGCTGAACCCGGACACGGTGATCGACACCTGGCAGCGGCTGGCCGCGCGCCGCTGATCGATTGATCGGCTGATCGGTCGGCTGACTCGCCCGGGAGGGCGGGTTCGCCGCTATCGACGCTGCAGGGCGGGATCGGCATGATCCCGCCCGTGCCGTCCGACCCGTTCAAACGCCGACTGACCCGTATCTACGCCTGGTACACGCTGGGCTTCCTGCTGTTCGTGCTGGCGCTCGGGCTGCTGGAGCGGGCGGGCCTGTCCAAGAACTGGATCGGCTTCGCCTTCATGGCCGCCACTGTCGGCGTCTACGCGGTGATCGGCGTGCTCAGCCGCACGACCGATTCGGCCGAGTACTACGTGGCGGGCCGCCGCGTGCCCGCCGTCTTCAACGGCATGGCTGCCGGCGCGGACTGGATGAGCGCTGCCTCCTTCATGGGCATGGCGGGCACGCTGTACCTGAGCGGCTATGGCGGCCTGGCCTTCGTGCTCGGCTGGACCGGCGGCTTCTGCCTCGTCGCACTGTGCCTGGCGCCCTACCTGCGCGCGTCCGGCTGCTTCACGATCCCGGACTTCCTCGGCTCGCGCTACGGCAGCAATGTGCTGCGGCTGGTCGCGGCGCTGGCGGCCATCGGCATCTCCTTCATCTACCTGGTGGCGCAGATCTATGGCGTCGGGCTGATCACCACGCGGCTGACGGGCATGAGCTTCGAGGTCGGCGTGTTCGTCGGCGTCGGCGGGGTGCTGGTGTGCTCCTTCCTCGGCGGCATGCGGGCAGTGACCTGGACGCAGGTGGCGCAGTACATCATCCTGATCGTCGCCTACCTGGTGCCGGTCGTCTGGCTGGGCCTGCAGCAGAGCGGCACGCCGGTGCCGCTGGCCGCCTACGGGCAGCAGCTCGAAAGCATCAGCCAGCGCGAACGCGAGCTGGTGCGCGACCCGCACGAACTCGAGGTGCAGGTCCAGTTCGCCCACCGCGCCGAGGCGAGCGCGGCCAAGCTGCTCGACGTGCCCGCTGCGCTGGCCCAGGAGCGCCGCCTGGCCGAACACCAGGTGGCGATGCTGAAGGCGGCGGATGCGCCGCTGGCGCAGGTGCAGGCGGCCGAGAAGCGGGTGGCCGCGCTGCCGCGCACGCCAACCGAGGCGGCGGAGCGCTGGCGCCGGCAGCAGCAGGCGGACGAGCAGCGCGCGCTGCCGCTCGCCGGCATGCCGCCGCACGCGCAGGCCTTTGCCGGCGATCCCGAGGGCACGCCCGCCGAGCGCCAGCAGTTCAGCGAATCGCGGCGCAATTTCCTCGCGCTGGTGTTCTGCCTGGTCGTCGGTACCGCCGGCCTGCCACACCTGCTGACGCGCTACTGCACGACGCCGACGGTGGCCGAGGCGCGCCGCTCGGTCGCCTGGTCGCTGGTGTTCATCAGCCTGCTCTACGTCAGTGCGCCGGCGCTGGCGGTGATGGTCAAGTACGAGGTGTTCAACCATCTGGTCGGCACGCGCTTCGACAGCCTGCCGGCCTGGATCGGCCAATGGGCGCGGGTCGATCCATCCTTGCTGTCGGTCGCCGACGTCAACGGCGATGGCGTGCTGCAGCTCGGCGAGCTGCGCATCAGCGGCGACATCATCACCTTGATCACGCCCGAGCTGGCCGGGCTGCCCTATGTGATCTCCGGCATGGTGGCGGCCGGCGGCCTGGCGGCGGCGCTCTCCACGGCCGACGGCCTGCTGCTGACCGTGTCGGCCGCGCTGTCGCACGACATCTACTTCCACGTCGTCAACCCGCAGGCCTCGGCGACGCGGCGGGTCACCCTGTCCAAGGCTCTGCTGCTGGCCACGGCCCTGGCCGCCGCTGCGGTGGCGACGCAGAAGCCGGCGGACATCCTCTTCCTTGTCGCCGCGGCCTTCTCGTTCGCCGGCGCGGCCTTCTTCCCGGTGCTGGTGCTGGGCGTTTTCTGGCGTCGCGCCAACGCGGCGGGCGCGGTGGCGGGCATGCTGGTCGGCACCGCGGTGACCGCCTGGTATATGGCATGCGCGCATCCGCAGATCCGCGCCGCGCTGGGCATCCCCGGCCCGGTGACGCTGTGGTGGGGCGTGCAGCCGATCTCGGCCGGCCTGTTCGGCGTGCCCGCCGCCTTCGCGGCGATATTGCTGGTGAGCGCGCTGAGCCCCGCGCCGCGAACCTCCGGTGCCGGCATGCTGGCGCTGCTGCGCAGCCCGCCGTAGAACGGCTGAGTTGACGCCCGGTTAGGCAGATCCGGCTTTTCGTACTAGAATCGCGGGTTCCCCCTTGCCGTGCTACGAGTTTTGACGCCGTTGCACGGCTTTCCACAGTCCGTCGCAGTCCGTGCCGGGCTGGAAATCCACAAGGAGCATTGATGCGTCACTATGAAATCATTCTGCTGATCCATCCGGATCAAAGCGAACAGGTTCCGGCCATGCTGGAGCGCTACAAGGGCCTCGTCACCGCTGGTGGCGGCGTGGTCCACCGCGTCGAGGACTGGGGCCGCCGTCAGATGGCCTACCTGATCCAGAAGCTGGCCAAGGCGCACTACCTGTGCATCAACATCGAGTGCAGCAAGGAAGTCCTCGCCGAGCTCGAGACCGGCTTCCGCTTCAACGACGCCGTTCTGCGCCACCTGACCGTGGTCCAGGACAAGGCCCAGACGGCCCCGTCGGTGATGATGAAGAGCGTCGAGCGCGAAGAAGCCCGC
This sequence comes from Roseateles agri, assembly GCF_034043675.1. Lineage (NCBI taxonomy): Bacteria > Pseudomonadati > Pseudomonadota > Betaproteobacteria > Burkholderiales > Sphaerotilaceae > Roseateles > Roseateles agri. The sequence goes on from NZ_JAXCLA010000007.1 coordinate 259,414, forward strand.
AAGGCTCCTGCGCAGCAAGAGGCCGCCTGATAAAGCCTGGTGAATCAGCTCGCCCTGCAAGCAACATTGCTTGAACTGGGACTGGTCAGATACACGCCGGCCGGATTGATGGCGCTGGACCTCGGCTTGAAGCACGAGGGCGAAGCGCAGGAAGCCGGCAGACCGCGCAAGGTCTCGATGGAGATCAAGGCGGTTGCCATCGGCGAGATCTGCAAACGGCTGCAGGCGCTGGGTGTCGGAGGTCAGGCCCTTTTCTCGGGCTTCCTCAGCAACCAGCGCAACGGACGCGGAATCGTCTTCCACGTCACGGCAGTCGAAACGGCCAGCCAGGCGCTCTGACTCACCAACATGTTCGTTCCGGATAGAAATTAACGAGGTCCAAAAATGGCACCACCCCGCGGTAAAGGTCGCTTCTCGAAGGACAAGAAGCCCAAGCGCAACCAACAATCGCTGCTGTTCCGCCGCAAGCGCTTCTGCCGTTTCACGGTCGCTGGCGTCGAACACATCGACTACAAGGACATCGACACGCTGCGCGATTTCATCGGCGAAAACGGCAAGATCACGCCGGCTCGCCTGACGGGCACCCGTGCGTTCTTCCAGCGTCAACTGACGGTCGCCATCAAGCGCGCGCGCTTCCTGGCCATGCTGCCGTACAGCGACCAGCACAAGGTCTAAGGAGTCCCCACCATGCAAATCATCCTGCTTGAGAAGGTGGCAAACCTGGGTAACCTCGGCGACGTCGTCAAGGTCAAGGACGGCTACGCACGCAATTTCCTGATCCCGACCCGCCAGGCACGCCGTGCCACGGCCGCCGCGATCAAGGAATTCGAAGCCAAGCGCGCCGAACTGGAAAAGGCTGCCGCCGAGAAGCTGGCCGCTGCGCAAGCTCTGGGCGAAAGCCTGTCGGGCAAGACGGTCCGTATCGCACAGAAGGCCGGTGTTGACGGCCGCCTGTTCGGTTCGGTCACGAACGCCGACATCGCCGAAGCACTGGGCAAGATCGGCTTCACCGTCGCCAAGTCGCAGGTCCGCCTGCCGCTGGGCCCGCTGAAGGCCGTGGGCGAGTTCCCGGTCAGCGTCGCTGCTCACACCGACGTGGTCGTCGAAGTGACGGTGCAGGTCGTCGCCGAACAAGAGTAATAACGCTCCAGTTCAGCGAATCGACAAAGAGCCGATGGCCGCAAGGCCATCGGCTCTTTTACTTCTGCGGCGCGTTATACCCTGCGCTCCACCGGTTTTCCACAGCCTTTCCCACAGGCTTCTGGAAGGTGGCGACTTATAGTTCCCCGATGTCCGTAACCTTCAACACCAACAGCTCAGTGCAGGACGACGAAGTCGCCCGCCTGCGCGTGCCGCCGCACTCGGTCGAGGCCGAGCAGAGCGTGCTCGGCGGCCTGCTGATCGACAACTCCGCCTGGGACAAGGCCGGCGACCTGCTGTCCGACTCCGACTTCTACCGCTACGAGCACAAGCAGATCTTCGCCGCCGTCGGCAAGCTGGTGAACGCCGGCAAGCCGGCCGACGTCGTGACCGTGTTCGAGGAGCTGACCTCACTGGGCAAGGCCCAGGAGTGCGGTGGCCTCGCCTACCTGAACGACCTCGCGCAGAGCGTGCCGAGTGCCGCCAATATTCGGCGTTATGCGGAGATCGTTCGCGAGCGCGCGGTGCTGCGCAAGCTGGTCAGTGCCTGCGACGAGATCGCCAGCGCGGCGATGAACCCGCAGGGCCGGCCGGCCAAGGAGATCGTCGACGAGGCCGAAGGCCGCATCTTCAAGATCAACGAAGACGGCGCCAAGGGTGGGCAGGGCTTTCACAGCATGGACAAGCTCGTCGTCGACCTGATCGACCGCGTCAACGAGCTGGCCGAGAACGGCGCCGAGGACGTCACCGGCGTGCGCACCGGCTTCTACGACCTCGACAACATGACCGCCGGCCTGCAGCCGGGCGACCTGATCGTGCTGGCAGCGCGCCCGTCGATGGGCAAGACGGCCTTCGTCGTCAACATCGGCGAGAACGTCGCCATCAACGAAGGCCTGCCGGTCGTCATCTACTCGATGGAAATGGGCGCGGCCCAGCTGGCGCTGCGGATGGTCGGCTCGGTCGGCCGCATCGACCAGAGCCGCCTGCGCCTGGGCCGCCTGGCCGACGACGAATGGAGCCGTCTCTCCGAGGCCGTGGACAAGCTCGGCAAGGCCGCGATCTACATCGACGAGAGCCCGGGCCTCTCGCCCAGCGAGGTGCGCGCCCGCGCGCGCCGCCAGGCCCGCATCAGCGGCCAGTTGGGCCTGATCATCATCGACTACCTGCAGCTGATGAGCGGTAACGGCGGCAACGAGGAGAACCGCGCCACCGTGATCGGTGAGATCTCGCGCGGCCTGAAGGCGCTGGCCAAGGAACTGAAGTGCCCGGTGATCGCGCTGTCGCAGCTCAACCGCTCGGTCGAGACGCGGCCCGACAAGCGCCCGATGATGTCCGACCTGCGCGAGTCCGGCGCCATCGAACAGGACGCGGACATCATCATGTTCATCTACCGCGACGAGTACTACACGAAGGACGAGTGCAAGGAACCGGGCGTGGCCGAGATCATTATTGCGAAACAGCGTAACGGCCCGGTCGGTACGGTGAAGCTCGCCTTCCAGCGCATGCACACCAAGTTCGAGAACCTTGCGCCAGGCTACGTCGGCCCTGGCGGCGACGACTACTGAGCTGCTTCCGCTCGCTGCGCGGCCACGGCCGCCAGCGTGAGCAGCGGCGGCACGGCGAAGCAGCCGACGCCGAAGAAGTGAAACAGCAGCGCCGCCACGCCGCAGCCCGCGGCGAAGGCGGCCACATTGGCGCCGACCTTCGCCAGGCGCCCGAGCACGGCGGACCGGTCCGCTCCGGCCTGGCTCACGCCCGCCAAGTCCGCCAGGTCGATCATCACCTGCGTGGTCGTGCCGGTCATCATCGTCGTCGGCGGCGCGCTGGGCAGGTGGATGCGCGAGGCGGCATTCTGCAAGGCCATCGCAGCGACAAGCACCATGCCCGCCACGACCTCGGCCGGGCTGTCGCCGTCATGGTTGATCCCCAGGCGGAACACCAGCACGCCACCGAAGACCAGCAGCAGCGCCTGCAGGGCCAGCACGCCGCGTAGCTGCGGCTGCAGGCGCCCACTGAGCCGGCCGCTGCTCCATCGCAGGGCGAAGATGACGGCGCAGAACACCGGCAGCGCCAACAGCTTGGCCAGCACGCCGGTACTGCCCATCACCAGTGCCGCGCCGAGGGTGACGAAGTTGCCGGTGACGTGGGCGGTGAACAGGCCGTGCAGCGCCAGAAAGCTGGCCGTATCGACGTAGCCCGCGTTCACGCTCAGCAGGGCGGGCAGGGCGTTCTTCATCGTTGACTACCCAATCGGTCGGCTGGCCACGCGGCTTCCGACACGCAGCGCAAGATTGATCAGAGGGCTCGTCATCGCGGTGGTCACCAAGGCCATGACGAGCAGGATGGTGAACATGTCCTGGCCGATGAGGCCGACGTCCAGGCCCACCTTGATGACGATCAGCTCCATCAGGCCGCGGGCATTCATCAGCGCGCCGGTTGCCATGCTCTCCGGGCCGTTGAGACCCGCGGCACGCGCGCCCAGCGCGCCACCGACGAGCTTGCCGATGCTGGCCACGGCCACCACCAGCACCATCGCGCCCAGCGCGCCGCCCTGGAATGCGGCGGGCGAGGTGGACAGGCCGGCCAGCGCGAAGAAGATCGGCATCAGCATCACGATGGACATCGGCTCCACACGCTGCGTGACGGCGCGCAGCAGGCGCTCGTCGCGGGGCATCGCGGCGCCGAACAGGAAGGCACCGAACACCGCGTGCAGGTGCAGCCACTCCGTCGCCGCCGCGCAGCCCAGCAGGCCCAGCATCAGCGCCGCCAGCACGGCCAGGCTCGGCTCGCCCTCCGGTGCCTTCGCGGCCAGCAGGCGCGCGTATAGCGGGCGGACGAAGAAATAGAGCACCAACAGCAGCCCGACCGTTCCCAGCGTGATCGTCAACAAGGCGCCATAGCCTTCGGCCGCGCCGGATAGCGCAACCACCAGCGCGAGCATCACCCAGGCGAAGACGTCCACCACCGCGGCCCCAGCCAGCGCCAACTGGCCGAAGCGCGTCTGCGTCATGCCCTTGTCCTTCAGGATGCGCGCCATCACCGGGAAGGCCGTGATCGACACGGCGGCCACCACGAACAGCGCAAAGGGCCAGAAGCCCACGCCCTGCGGCGCCAGCGCGGGATAGAGCGCCGGCGTCATGCCGAGGGTCAGGCCCGCGGGTACCAGCACGCTCAGCACGCCCACGCTGCCGGCCGACTTGACCTGCGCACGCAGCCCGCCTGGCGCCCGGATCTCCAGGCCGATCACGAACATGAACAGCACCAGGCCCAGCGTCGACAAGGCATTCAGGCCGACCAGCATGCCTTTGCCGAACAGCGCGCCATGCAGCTCGGGCAGCAGGGCACCCAGCACGGCCGGCCCCAGCAGCAGACCCGCCGCCATCTCGCCCACGACCTGGGGTTGGTGCAGGTAGCGCAGCAGCCAGCCGCAGGCGCGGGCCGTGCCCAGAACGACGATGAGCTGGAGGAGTAGTGTTGTTGTGCTCATGGAGGGTCCCAAGGGGAATGGGATTCTAGAGTCCGGCGAAATGAAGGGGTCCCAATACAATGCGGGCATGTCTCGCATGCTGCGCGCCCTTGTCATTGCCCTGTTGCTCCCGGCGTATTGCTGGGCGGCCATCGGTGTCGATGCCTTCGTGCCCGCGCAGTCCAAGGCGGGGCTGGCTGTGCTGGAGATGTCGGAGCCAGCTGCTCCCGGCGTTGACCTTTCTGATCAGGTGGCCGACCTCGTTTCCGAGCTGGGCGACACCTCGGACGACGCCCCCGAACTGCTGACGACATTGCCCGCGGTATCCGCGGTAGTTCTCTCGGCTGCGGACGTCCCGCATGCCCCCAATGCACGCCCGCCGGTGAATACGCCGGATCGTCTGCTGCGCCCGCCACGGGCCGCACTGCAGTCCTGACCTGCGGCCGTCCTTCCGGCGGTCGACGCATCCCCTTTCTGTACCCGCTCGGCAGCCTCCCGCCGCGAGCGGCGCTTTCCTATCCCGTCCACCCCCTCATGGAAATCGCCTTACTTTTCGTCCTGATCCTGATCAATGGCTTGTTCGCCATGTCCGAGATCGCCCTCGTCACCGCGCGCAAGGCGCGTCTGCAGAAGCTTGTCGACGAGGGCGACAAGGCCGCCGCCGCGGCCGTCAAGCTCGGCGAGGAGCCGACCCGCTTCCTCTCCACCATCCAGATCGGCATCACCTCCATCGGCGTGCTCAACGGCATCGTCGGCGAGGCGGCGCTGGCTGGTCCGCTGTCGTTATGGCTGCAGGGCCTGGGGTTGCCGGCCGAGTATTCGGACACGGGCAGCACCGTCCTCGTGGTCGTGCTGATCACCTACTTCTCCATCGTGCTGGGCGAACTGGTGCCCAAGCGCCTGGGGCAATCCAACCCCGAGGCGATGGCCCGCCTCGTGGCCCCGGCGATTGCGGCGCTGGCGCTGGCGACGCAACCCTTCGTGCGTCTGCTGGCGGGCTCCACCAATGCGCTGCTGCGGCTGCTCGGTGTGAAGGCCCGCAGCAACGTCAACGTCACCGAGGAGGAGATCCACGCCGTGCTGGCGGAAGGCACGAACGCAGGCGTGATCGAATCTCACGAGCACACGATGGTGCGCAATGTGTTCCGGCTCGATGACCGCCAGATCGGCTCGCTGATGGTGCCGCGCGGCGACGTGGTCTGCCTGGACATCAATTCGCCGCTGGCGGAGAGCCTGGCGCGGATTGACACGTCTGACCATGCCTTGTTCCCGGTCGTTCGCGATGGCCTGCATGACATCGTCGGCGTGGTGAACGCACGGCAGTTGCTGTCCCAGATCGTGCGCGGCGGTTCGCCCCGGCTGGACGAGCATCTGCAGCAGCCCCTCTATGTTCCGGAAACGCTGACCGGCATGGAACTGCTGGACAACTTCCGGTCCACGAACATGCACATGGCCTTCGTGATCGACGAGTACGGTGAGGTGAAGGGCCTGCTCACCTTGCAGGACCTGGTCGAGGCGATCACCGGCGAGTTCCAGCCGGGAGACCCGGCGGATGCCTGGGCCGTCCGGCGCGAGGACGGCTCCTGGCTGCTCGACGGCCACATCCCGGTGCCGGAGCTCAAGGACCGGCTCGAACTGGAGGCCGTGCCTGAAGAGGATCGCGGCCGCTATCACACGCTCAGCGGCATGATGATGCTGCTGACCGGACGCCTGCCGCGTGTGGCCGATGCCGTGGAGTGGGAAGGCTGGCGTTTCGAGATCGTCGACATGGACGGCAAGACCATCGACAAGGTGCTGGCCAGCCGCATCCTCCTGAGCCGCGGGACCGCCAATGCGCTGGGTTCCTGAGCGCCCCGGGATCTTCCTGCTGGCCCTGGTGCTGCTGCAGGCGTGCAGCGACGGCTATCCCAGGGAGGACGCGCCCTTGCCCAGCCCCTTCGACATGGACAGCGCACAGCGGATCACTGCCTTAAACGAGATCGGCGCGAAGGCCCACATGGAGCAGCGCCGGCGCTTCGAACTGCAGGGTGACTGTGGCCTGCAGGTGACCACCAAGCGCCCCAAGACCCGCGAGCTTCGGGAGACCTTCGAGCTTCAACGATCGATGGACGTCCGCGTGGCCTTCGACAAGGCGGGCCAGACCTTCGACGTGCATCTGGTCTCGCGCGCCGAGCAGCCCGAGGTGCGCCTCGGCATCCTGCTGAAGAGCACGAGATGGACCGATGCCACCCGGGCCCACCTGCTGCTGCAGTTGCTGGCTCGTGACTGCGGAAGGGCCTAGCTGCCACGAGCCCCGCGGAGCCTCCTCGGTCATCGGTGAGCTGGCCCACAATAGCCCTGCATACCGATAACAGGAGACCCCCTGCCATGAGCGCCTTCACCGAGGCTCGAGACTTCCTGCTGCGCCACCGCAGCGACTACGACACCGCCTACCGCGACTTCCGCTGGCCCGAGCTGGGCGAGTTCAACTGGGCGCTGGACTACTTCGATCCGATGGCGCGCGGCAATGCCGCTGATGCGCTGGTGATCGTCGGCGAGGATGGCGCGGTGCTGCGCCGCAGCTTCGACGAGATGGCACGGCGCTCCGATCAGGTTGCGAGTTATCTGCGCGGGATGGGTGTAGGCCGCGGCGACCGCGTGCTGCTGATGATGGGCAACGAGGTGGCGCTGTGGGAGCTGATGCTGGCCTGCATCAAGCTCGGCGCGGTGATGATCCCGGCCACCTCGCTGCTGACGGCGGACGACCTGCTCGACCGGCTGGAGCGCGGCGCGGTGCGCCACGTCGTCGCGGCCGGCGCGCAGACGGGCAAGTTCGCCGGGCTGCCCGGTGACTACACGCGCGTCGCCGTCGGCACCAGCGTGGCCGAAGGCTGGCACGACTTCGCCGCGTCGGCCCATGCGCCTGCGCACTTCGAGCCCGAGGGCAAGACGCTCGCCACGGATCCGCTGCTGCTGTACTTCACCTCGGGCACCACCTCCAAGCCCAAGCTCGTGCTGCACACGCACGAGAGCTATCCGGTCGGCCACCTGAGCACGATGTACTGGCTGGGGCTGAAGCCTGGCGACCGGCACCTGAACATCTCCTCGCCGGGCTGGGCCAAGCATGCGTGGAGCTGCTTCTTCGCGCCCTGGAACGCGGGGGCCTGCGTGTTCATCTACAACTACGGCCGCTTCCACGCGCCGACGATGCTCGACGTGCTGGCGACGCACGGCGTGACCAGCCTGTGCGCGCCGCCGACCGTCTGGCGCATGCTGATCCAGTCGGACCTCGCCGCCTGCAAGGACCGGTTGCACCTGCGCGAAGTGATCGGCGCCGGCGAGCCGCTGAACCCCGAGATCATTGCCCAGGTGCAACAGGCCTGGGGCCTGACCTTGCGCGACGGCTACGGCCAGACGGAAACCTGCGCCCAGGTCGGCAACACGCCCGGCCAACTGCTGAAGCCCGGCTCGATGGGCCGGCCGCTGCCGGGCTACCGCATCGCGCTGCTGGACCCGGACGACCACGAGGCTTCGGAAGGCGAGCTGTCCATCGCGCTGGCCGGCAAGACCACCGGCCTGATGACCGGCTACGAGGACAGCCCCGAACGCACCGCCGAGGTGATGCGCGCCGGCCACTATCACACCGGCGATACCGCGATGCGCGATGCCGACGGCTACATCACCTTCGTCGGACGGGCCGATGACGTGTTCAAGGCCAGCGACTACCGCATCAGCCCCTTCGAGCTGGAGAGCGTGCTGATCGAACACGAGGCGGTGATGGAGGCTGCGGTGATTCCCAGTCCTGATCCCGTGCGCCTGGCCGTGCCTAAGGCCTGCGTGATCCTGCGGCCGGGGCGCGAGGCCGGGCCGGAGCTGGCGCAAGCCATCTTCGCCTTCTCGCGCGAGAAGCTCGCGCCCTACAAGCGCCTGCGCCGCATCGAGTTCGTCGCCGAGCTGCCGAAGACCATCTCCGGCAAGATCCGCCGCGTGCAGCTGCGGGCGCAGGAGACCGCGCTGCGCCAGGGCGACGGCCAGCGCGGCCCTGGCGAGTTCTTCGAGGAAGACTTCCCCGCCTTACGCGGGGGCACCGCCGCCGACTGAAACAGGCCCCATCACCGCGTCCGGCAGCGCCGTAGCGATGTCGGGGAACACGCAGATCAGCACCACGGCCAGCAGCATCAGCACGACGAAGGGCAGCACGCCCCGGATGATCTCGCCCAGCGGGATGTCCGGGGCGATGTTCTTGATGACGAAGATGTTCAGGCCCACCGGCGGGTGGATCAGCCCGGTCTCCATCACGATCGTCATCAGCACGCCGAACCACACCAGGTCGAAGCCGGCGGCCTTCAGCGGCGGCAGGATGATCGGCGCGGTCATCAGGATGATCGAGACCGGCGGCAGGAAGAAGCCCAGCACGATCACCATCACCAGTACCGTCGCCAGAAGTATCCATCTGGAGAGTTGCATGCCGACGATCCACTCCGCTGTGCTCTGGCTGATGTGCAGGTAGCTCATCACGTACGAGAACAGCAGCGACATGCCGATGATGAACATCAGCATCGTCGATTCCTTCAGCGTGGCCTGCAGGATGGGCGCCACATCGCGCGCGCGCCACACCTTGTAGATCACGGCGATCAGCGCCAGTGCCAGCATGGCGCCGAGGCCCGCCGTCTCGCTGGGCGTGGCGAAGCCGCCGTACAGCGCCACCATCACGCCGATCAGCAGCAGCACGAAGGGCAGCACGCGCGGCAGCATCTCGAACTTCTCGCGGCGGGTGAACGATTCGCGCGCCAGCATCGGCGATTCGGTGCCCGAGCGCTCGTAGGCCGCCAGCGCCAGCGCGTGTTCCTTGCGGTAGCGCAGCATCGCGTAGCCGGCGAACAGCAGCACCAGCAGCAGGCCCGGGAAGATGCCGGCCAGGAACAGCCGCCCGAGCGACTGTTCGGCCGCCACCGCGTACAGGATCATCGTGACCGAGGGCGGCAGCAGGATGCCCAGGGTACCGCCGGCGGCGATGATGCCGGCCGCGAAACCGGGCGAGTAGCCGCGCTTGCGCATCTCCGGGATGCCGGCGCTGCCGATGGCCGAGCAGGTGGCGGGGCTGGAGCCCGCCATCGCCGCGAACAACGCACAGGCGAACACGTTGGCGATGCCCAGCCCCCCGGGAATGCGGCCCATCCAGACGTGCATTGCCAGGTACAGGTCCTGGCCCGCGCGCGACTTGCCGATCGCCGCGCCCTTCAGGATGAACAGCGGGATCGACAGCAGGGTGATGCTGGCCATCTCTTCGTAGACGTTCTGCGTGATCGTGTCCAGCGCCGAGGCCGGCATGAACAGGAACATGAAGACCACCGCCACGCTGCCCAGCGCGAACGAGATCGGCATGCCCGAGAACATGAACAGCAAGGTCGCGATGCCGAAGAGGCTCCCGATCATCGTCATGCTCATGACAGCACCTCCTCATGGCGCACCACGACGATGGCAGCGCGCGGATTGAGCCGCGCTGCCGCCTGCACGAACAGCTGCAGGCTCAGCAGCGTCATGCCCATGGCCATCAGGCCGTAGGGAATCCACAGCGGCGGCGCCCAGGACGAAGACGTCGTCTGGCCCTCGACCCAGGCCTCGTGGAACAGGGACCAGGACTTCCAGGCGAAGAAGGCGCAGAAGGCGGTGGCGGTGATGTCCACCAGCGCCAGGCGCAGGCGCTCCAGCACCGGCGGCAGCAGGCCGGCCATGGCCTCGATGCCGATGTGGCCGCGCAGCGATTGCACGAAACCGCCGCACATGAAGGTGGCGCCGACGAGGCAGAACACGGCAGCCTCGTCCTGCCAGTCGGTGGAGGCCTGCATCACGTAGCGCGAGATCACGCTGTAGGTCAGCACGCCGGCCGCGACGAGCAGGGCGAACATGCCCAGCACGACCATGACGCGGTTGATCACCGCGAGCAGGCGGGCCAATGGCATCAGCCACTGCGGCGTGGCGGGGTCCAGGTCCGTCTTCATACGAGCTTCTGCGCGGCCTTCAGCAATGCGGCGCAGGTCTCGTTGCGCTCGCCGAAGTCCTTCCATGCGGTGTCGCGTGCGATCGCCTGCCACTTCTTCAAGGTGGCGGTGTCCATGTCGTAGACCTTGGCACCGGCCTTCTGGTACAGCTCGGCCACCGTCTTGTCGTCGGCCATCGCGGCCTCGCGGGCGAAGGTTTCCAGTTCGCCGCCTACGGCCATTACCACGTCCTGCTGCGCCTTCGACAGCTTGCCGAACACCTCCTTGGAGATCATCAGCGGTTCCAGCATGAACCAGTAGGTCTTGTCCCGGCCGGTGGTCAAGTGCTTGGCCAGTTCCTCCAGCTTGAACGAGATGAAACTGGTGGACGAAGTCATCGCCGCTTCCATCGCGCCGGTCTGCATCGCGGCGTAGATTTCGTTGGACGGCAAGGTGATCACCGAGGCGCCGGCCTGCTTCAGCATCATGTCCATCTCGCGGCTGCCGCCGCGCACTTTCAGGCCCTTGGCATCGTCCGGCGTCACCAGCGGCCGGCTCTTGCTGGCCACGCCGCCGGCCTGCCAGACCCAGCTGACGATGATCACGCCCTTGTCGTCAAGGACCTTGCTGAGCAGCTTGCCCACTTCGGCCGTCTTCCATTGCGCGCCCTGCTCGTAGCTGGGCACCAGCGCCGGCATCAGGCCGATATTGGTTTCGCCAACCTCGCCGCCGGCGTAGGACAGCGGCACCAGACTCATGTCCAGCGCGCCCTTGCGCATGGCGGAGAACTGGGCGTTGGTCTTCATCAGCGAGGAGCCGGGGTAGACGGTGGCCTTCAACGCGCCGTTCGTGCGCTTTTCGACCTCGGCGGCGAAGCGGCGGCACAGCCGGTCGCGGAAATCGCCTTCGGTCAGCGTACCGCCGGGGAACTGGTGCGAGATCTTCAGGGTGCCGGCCTGCGCGAAGGCGGACGGAAGGCCGCCGGCGGCCAGGGCGGCGGCGCCGGCGGCCCGGATCAGGTCGCGTCGATGGATGGAAGTCATGCTGCTTGTCTCCTGCTGTTATCGCTGGAGGGCAGCTTATCGACGGGCCCGAAGCCCCATCAATCAAGCGGGGTCGGCGATCGTTTCGAGGAACGAAAGGATCAGGGGTTATCCCGAGTGGCCGTCAGCTCGGCCGCATAGCTGCGGCTGGCCGCCAGCAGCGAGAGCAGGTTCGGATCGCGCTCGCGCGTGCGCAGGAAGCAGACGACGACGCGCTGCAGCTTGTGCTGGCGCGGGCGCATGTCCAGCATCTGCACGCCGGGCGGCAGCACGTCGCGCACGCGGCCGGGCAGCAAGGTGCAGCCGATGCCGCCGCTGACGAGGTTCATCAGCGAGAAGATGTCGCCGGTGGTGATCGTGACGCTGGGCTTGAAGCCGGCGTTGGCGAAGGCTTCGTCGAAGCGCGAGCGGGTGACGAAGCCGTCGCTGAGGGCGACGAAGCGCTCGTCGCGGCAGTCGTGCAGGTCCACGCTGGCCAGGCCCGCGAAGCGCGAGCCCGCGGGCGCGGCGAAGAACAGGTCGTCCTCGAACAGCAACTGCGATTCGAGGTCCGGCGCGTCGACGGGCTGACCCATCAGCGCGGCGTCGATCGCGCCGTCGCGCAGCTTCAGCAGCAGATCGGCGTTGGAGGCCAGCACCAAGTCGGTATCGATGTCGGGCTTGCGCAGCTTCAGCCCGCGGATCAGGGCCGGCACGATGCGGCTGGTCAGCGAATAGAGCGAGCCGATGCGGATGCGGTCGGCCGCGTAGCCGGCGATCTCGCGCGTGGAGCGGATGCCCTCGGCCATCGTGCGCAGCACCTCGCTGCCGACGTCGGCCAGCGCGTGGGCGGCATCGGTGGGCAGCAGGTTGCGGCCCTCCAGGCGGAACAAGGTGCAGCGCACGCCGGTCTCCAGCGAATGCAGCGCGCGGTGCACGCTGACGGCGCTTAGGCCCAGCTTCTCGGCCGTGCGCCCGAGGCTGCCGGCTTCCATGAAGGCCAGCAGGATCTCGAGCTTGCGGAAGGTGATGTCTTCGTCGATGTGGAAGGTCATGGGGCCGCATCCTATGCCGCCGCGCCCGGCTGGCCCGAAATACTGTATAAATAAACAGTATGCCAAAGTCATCTTTCCGGCCGGTCGACAAGAGCCGGCCGCTCTACCTCCAGCCCGAATCGATGCGGGGCCGCGGCAGCGCCTGGGTGATCGCGCACCGCTTCGAGAACGCGGCGCGCGAGCAGTTCGACGATGGCTGGGGCTCGCTGGACCAGACGGCCAGCGAGGAGCACCTGCCGCCCGCCACCGAGATCCTGGAGGAGCGCGCCAAGAGCATCCTGTCGACCAACCAGTCGCCGGACATTTCCTTCGAGCAGTCGATCAATCCCTATCGGGGCTGCGAGCACGGCTGCATCTACTGCTTCGCCCGGCCGACGCACAGCTACCTGAACCTGTCGCCGGGCCTCGACTTCGAAACCAAGATCGTCGCCAAGGTCAACGCCGCCGAACGGCTGCGGGCTGCCTTCGCCAGCCGGCACTACGAGCCGCGCTCGCTGTGCCTGGGCACCGCCACCGATGCCTACCAACCGGTCGAGCGCCGGCTGGGCATCACGCGGGGCATCGTCGAGGTGCTCAGCGAGTGCTCGCATGCCTTCTCGCTGGTGACCAAGTCCAGCGGCGTCGAGCGCGACCTGGACCTGATCGTGCCGATGGCCGCGCAGCAGCTCGTCTCGATCTACGTCTCGATCACCACGCTGGAGCCCGATCTGGCGCGCATCCTGGAGCCGCGCGCGGCCGCGCCGCACCGGCGGCTGCGCACGGTGAAGACCTTGGCCGAGGCGGGCGTGCCGGTGGGCGTCAGCGTGTCGCCGCTGATCCCGTTCATCAACGAGCCCGAGCTGGAGCGCATCCTGGAGGCCGCCACCGAGGCCGGCGCGCGCACGGCCTTCAGCATCCCATTGCGCCTGCCCTGGGAGGTGAACCCGCTGTTCCAGGACTGGCTGCAGCGGCACTTCCCCGACCGCGCCGCGCGCGTGATGGCGCGGCTGCACGACATGCGCGGCGGCAAGGACAACGACGCCCGCTTCGGCACCCGCATGACCGGCGAGGGCCTGTGGGCCGAGCTGATGGCGCAGCGCATGCGCAAGGCCTGCGCGCGGCTGGGCTTGAACCGCGAGCGGATCTGGCTGGACCTGCGGCGCTTCAGGCGGCCGGAGCCGCCTTCACGCCAGTCTGCCAAGGCCGACAAGGTCGACCCAGGGCAGGGCGAGCTGTTCTGAGCCGGCGGTTCAGTGCTTGGTGGTGCAGGACGCGAGCAGGTCCTGCTCGGGCTTGTACAGCGCCGTCTGCACGCCCATGAAGCCCAGCACCGTGTGGAACAGGTTGTCGTGCGAGGCCGGCTGATCCAGCTTGGCCTTCAGGCAGTCAGTCACCGGGGCCAGGTCTTGCCCTAGCCACAGCACCATCGGCACGTGCTTCTGCTCCTCCGGTGCCACGGCGTAGGGCACGCCGTGCAGGTAGAGGTTGTTCTCGCCCAGCGATTCGCCGTGGTCGGAGACGTAGTACATCCGCGTGGCGAAGTCCTTCTCGCGGCCCTGCAGCCAGCCGATCGCGCTGGCGAGCACGTGGTCGGTGTAGGCGATCGAGTTGTCGTAGCCGTTGACGACCTGTTCGCGCGGGCACTGCTGCAGCGCGTTGGTCGTGCACTCGGGCATGAAGGGCTTGCGGTCCGGCGGCGAGCGCTTGTAGTAGGCGGGGCCGTGGCTGCCCATCTGGTGCAGCACCAGCACGACGCCGCGCTTCGCGCGCTCCGGGTCCAGCGCGGCGAGCCGTTCGTCCAGGCCGTGCAGCAGCGACATGTCCAGGCATTCCTCGCCGTCGCACAGGCCCGCGGGCAGCGCCGGCGCGCCCTCGGGCAGCTTGGCGGTGGGGCTGTTCGGCACGCGGTCGCAGATGCCCTTGCAGCCGCTCTGGTTGTCCACCCACAACACGGCCAGGCCGGCGCGCTGCAGCACGTCCATCAGCGTTTCCTGGTCGTTCTTCTGCTTGACGAATTCCTCGCGGCCCAGCGGCGAGAACATGCAGGGCAGCGAAGCGGCCGTGCTGGTGCCGCAGGATGTGGCCTTGCTGAAGTTGAGCACCGGCAGCTTCGCCAGCTCGGGCGTGGTCGGCCGCGAGTAACCATCCAGTGCGAAGTTCGCTGCGCGCGCGGTCTCGCCGACGACCAGCAGCAGCAGCGGCGGCTTCGTTCCCGCCGGGCGGGACGCCAGCTTCGCGTCCGCGCCGATCACCTGCGGCGGGCCCTTGGGCTTGGCGCCGGAGCGCGCGGCCACAGCTGCGAGCGAGTAGAACGCGTTGACCGGCGTGATCATGTAGCGCATCGTCGGGTAGCTGCGCATCGTGGCAGCGAAGTCGGCGAAGGTGGCGAGGATCAGCAGCGCGCTGACGACGATGCCACCGACGAAGCCGATCAGGTTCCAGCCGAGCCGCCGCGGCCACAGCGTCTGCGTGAGCTTGAGGCGCCAGATCACCAGCAGCGGCAGGCCGGCCAGCACGAGCAGTGAAGCCGCCAGGCGCAGGTTCAGCAGGTCGCGCGTCTCGCGCGCATCGGTCTGCAGCGTGTTGATGACCATCGTCGGGTCCATCACGATGCCGTAGCTGCCGATGAAGTAGGCCAGCGCCGCGGCAGCCAGCAGCACGACCGTCAACACCGGCTTGATCGTCGCCCGCCAGGCGAACAGGCTCAGCAAGCCGCCCTGCAGCGCCACGACGAAGGCGCAGAACACGCCGATGAACAGGTGGCCGCGCGCGTTGTCGAGTTCGGGCAGCGAGGCCAGCTTCTGCCACAGCGGCCAGTTGCACAGCAGGCCCATCCAGAGCGAGGCCAGCCAGGCGATCGTGAGCGGGGATTTCAGCGGAGGGAGGCGCATGCGTCGGACCGGGGTTCGAGAAGTGGGCGATTGTGGCTCAGCACCGGGCAT
Source organism: Roseateles agri (assembly GCF_034043675.1). Classification (NCBI taxonomy): domain Bacteria; kingdom Pseudomonadati; phylum Pseudomonadota; class Betaproteobacteria; order Burkholderiales; family Sphaerotilaceae; genus Roseateles; species Roseateles agri. The sequence goes on from NZ_JAXCLA010000007.1 coordinate 274,978, forward strand.
GAAAAAGCGCCATGCCCGGCCGGGTCATGGCGCTTGAACGTTTCGTTATGCAACGAACGGTTTACTTGAACAGATCCTTGACCTTGTCGGTCCAGCTCTTGGCGTTCGGCGAGTGCCGGTCGCCGCCTTCGCGGAAGCTCTTGTCCAGGTCCTTCATCAGCTTGCGCTGGTACTCGGTGAGCTTGACGGGCGTCTCGATCGCGATGTGGCAGTACAGGTCGCCCGGGTAGCTGGAGCGCACGCCCTTGATGCCCTTGCCGCGCAGGCGGAAGGTCTTGCCGTGCTGCGTGCCTTCGGGCAGCTCGATCTCGGCCTTGCCGCCCAGGGTCGGCACCTCGATGCTGCCGCCCAGCGTGGCCGTGGTCAGGCCGACCGGCATCGTGCAGTGCAGGTCGTCGCCGTCGCGCTCGAAGATGTCGTGCGGCTTCATCCGGATCTCGATGTAGAGATCGCCCGGCGGGCCGCCGTTGACGCCCGGCTCGCCGTTGCCGGCGGAGCGGATGCGCATGCCTTCGTTGATGCCGGCCGGTATCTTGACTTCCAGCGTCTTGCTCTTCTTGACCTTGCCCTGGCCGTTGCAGGTGGTGCAGGGCTCGGGAATGATCTTGCCGGTGCCGTGGCAGTGCGGGCAGGTCTGCTGGATCGAGAAGAAGCCCTGGCGCATATGCACCGTGCCCGAGCCCTGGCAGGAGCCGCAGGTCTTGGCGCTGGTGCCAGGTTTTGCCCCCGAGCCCTTGCAGGTCTCGCAGCTTTCCCACGAGGGGATGCGGATCTGCGTTTCCTTGCCCTTGGCGGCTTCCTCCAGCGTGATCTCCATCGCGTAGCTGAGGTCGCTGCCGCGGTAGACCTGCTGGCCGCCGCCGCCGGCACGCCGGCCGCCGCCCTGGCCGCCGAAGATGTCGCCAAAGATGTCGCCGAAGGCCTCGGCGAAGCCGCCGAAACCTTCCTGGCCCGGGCCGCCGCGGAAGCCGCCCGCGTTGGGGTCGACGCCGGCGTGGCCGTACTGGTCGTAGGCCGCGCGCTTCTGCGCGTCGGAGAGCATCTCGTAGGCCTCCTTGGCCTCCTTGAATTTCTCTTCGGCGGCCTTGGCGCCTTCACCCTGATTGCGGTCAGGGTGGAACTTCATGGCCAGCTTGCGGTAGGCCTTCTTGATCTCGTCCTCGGGCGCGTTCTTGGCGACGCCGAGGACTTCGTAGTAGTCACGCTTTGCCATTTTTGGCCTTCGCAGCTTTCCGGGTTTCCCTCTCCAACGGAATCGCCGCGCCAGGCCTTTTGACGGGCCTCGACGCGGCGTTCGGACTCTATCGGGCCGGCCTTACTTGGTGTCCTTGACTTCCTTGAACTCGGCGTCGACGACGTTGTCGTCATCCGCAGGCTTGCCGGCCGGGGTCGCCTGGGGCTGCTCGGCACCCGCTGCGGCTGCAGCGGCTGCTTGCGCACCCTGCGTCTCGGCATAGACCTTCTCGCCGAGCTTCTGGCTGGCAGCCATCAGCGCTTCGGTCTTGGCCTCGATGTCGGCCTTGTCGTCGCCCTTGATCGCTTCCTCGGTGTCCTTCAGCGCGGCCTCGATCTTTTCCTTGTCGCCAGCCTCGAGCTTGTCGCCATGCTCCTGCAGCGACTTGCGCACGCTGTGGACCATGCCGTCGGCCTGGTTCTTGGCGGTCACGAGTTCGACCTTCTTCTTGTCCTCGGCGGCATTGGCCTCGGCGTCCTTCACCATCTTCTCGATCTCGGCTTCGGAGAGGCCCGAGTTCGCCTTGATGGTGATCTTGTTTTCCTTGCCGGTGCCCTTGTCCTTGGCGCCGACGTGCAGGATGCCGTTGGCGTCGATGTCGAAGCTCACCTCGATCTGCGGCGTGCCGCGCGGTGCCGGCGGGATGCCTTCGAGGTTGAACTCGCCGAGCGACTTGTTCGCCTGGGCCAGCTCGCGCTCGCCCTGGTAGACCTTGATCGTCACGGCCGGCTGGTTGTCGTCGGCGGTGGAGAAGGTCTGGCTGAACTTGGTCGGGATCGTCGTGTTCTTGGCGATCATCTTGGTCATCACGCCGCCCAGGGTTTCGATGCCCAGGCTCAGCGGGGTGACGTCCAGCAGCAGCACGTCCTTGCGCTCGCCGCCCAGGACCTGGCCCTGGATCGCGGCGCCCACGGCCACGGCTTCGTCAGGGTTGACGTCCTTGCGCGGCTCCTTGCCGAAGAACTCCTTGACCTTCTCCTGCACCTTGGGCATGCGGGTCATGCCGCCGACCAGGATCACGTCGTCGATGGCCGAGACCGAGACGCCGGCGTCCTTGATGGCCGTGCGGCAGGGAGCGATCGTGCGCTCGATCAGCTCGTCCACCAGCGACTCCAGCTTGGCGCGGGTCAGCTTGACGTTCAGATGCTTCGGGCCGGTGGCGTCGGCGGTGATGTAGGGCAGGTTGACGTCGGTCTGGCTGCTGTTGGACAGCTCGATCTTCGCCTTCTCGGCCGCTTCCTTCAGGCGCTGCAGGGCCAGCACGTCCTTGGTCAGGTCGACGCCCTGGTCCTTTTTGAACTCGCCGATGATGTAGTCGATGATGCGCTGGTCGAAGTCTTCGCCGCCCAGGAAGGTGTCGCCGTTGGTCGACAGCACTTCGAACTGCTTCTCGCCGTCGACGTCCGCGATCTCGATGATGGAAACGTCGAAGGTTCCGCCGCCGAGGTCATAGACGGCGATCTTGCGGTCGCCCTTGCCGTGCTTGTCCAGGCCGAAGGCCAGGGCCGCGGCGGTGGGCTCGTTGATGATGCGCTTGACGTCCAGGCCGGCGATGCGGCCGGCGTCCTTCGTCGCTTGACGTTGGGCGTCGTTGAAGTAGGCCGGCACCGTGATCACGGCTTCGGTCACTTCCTCGCCGAGATAGTCCTCGGCGGTCTTCTTCATCTTGCGCAGCACTTCAGCGCTGACCTGCGGGGGCGCGAACTTCTTGCCGCGCACTTCCACCCAGGCGTCGCCGTTGTCGGCGGCAGCGATCGTGTAGGGCATCAAGTCGATGTCCTTCTGCACTTCCTTCTCGGTGAACTTGCGGCCGATCAGGCGCTTCACCGCGTACAGCGTGTTGCGCGGGTTGGTGACCGACTGGCGCTTGGCCGAGGCACCGACGAGGATCTCGCCGTCTTCCTGGTAGGCAATGATCGACGGGGTCGTGCGAGCGCCTTCGGCGTTCTCGATCACGCGCGTCGTGTTGCCTTCCATGACCGCCACGCACGAGTTCGTGGTGCCGAGGTCAATGCCGATGATTTTTCCCATGTTCTGCTCCTTGGATCTGTGGAATTCGATGTTCTTAAGCTGTGGATAACTCGCCCTGTTTCAAGGCGGTCAAGCGTGCATTTATTTGGGCGCGGCCACGGTAACGAGGGCCGGACGCAGCGTGCGGTCGGCGATCGAATAGCCCTTTTGCAGCACGGCCACGACCGTGTTGGCGTCCTGCTCGGCGGGCACCATGCTGATGGCCTGGTGCTGGTGCGGGTCGAACTTTGTGCCGGCTGGCGGGTTGATCTCCAGCACCTTGTTGCGCTCCAGCGCGGCGGCCAGCTGGCGCTTGGTGGCGTGGACGCCTTCGAGCACCGTCTCGACCTTGGTTTCCGGGGCGGTGGTGGCCGACACGATCGCGGCTTCCATGCTGTCCATCACCGGCAGCAGCGCTTCGGCGAACGATTCGACGGCGAACTTGCGCGCCTTGCTCATGTCCTCGTCGGCACGGCGGCGGGTGTTCTCGACCTCGGCTTTGGCGCGCATGTAAGCGTCCGACATCTCGGCCAGGCGGGCTTCCAGCGTGGCGATCTGGCTTTCCGGGGGCGCTGCGCTGGCGGCGTCAGGCGCCTCTGCGTGGTCGGCGGGCGTCGCGGCGGATTCGGGATTCGTGTTGTCTGTCGTCATGATTCGGAACGGCAAGGAAAAGCAATGCCAAAACGGGCGATCCGCCCCATGTAGGCTTGATGCCCCGCTTTTCAAGAGGGGGAATTTGAAACTTTTTTACCGGGATTTCCCGCGGTGCTATGAGCCGGGGATTATCTCAATCGATCTCGGCGCTCCAGCGGTCGCCCCAGTCGGCGAGGCGGCGGCGGTCCTGCTTGGTCGGGCGGCCCTGGGTGATCGTCTGGGCCGGCTCCGGCGCCATGCGGCGCTGTTCGGCCGCCTTCTCGCGGGCGGCCACGCTGGCGGCCGTTTCCTCGTACAAGGCCTGAGCCTGCGGCGCCGGTCCGCGCACGTGCGAGAGCCCGCGCACGACGACTTCGCGCTGGATCACGCCCTGGCGCAGCTGCACGACGTCCCCGAGCTTCATGTCGCGGGAGGCCTTGGCCGCCTGGCCGTTGATCGTCACCCGGCCCTTGCCGATCTCCTCGACGGCCAGCGCGCGGGTCTTGTAGAAGCGCGCAGCCCACAGCCATTTGTCCAGACGGAGTCCGTCGCTCATGGCGCCCAGCCTTGCAGGTGCTTCTCAGCCACGGCCACCAGGGCGCGCATGCCCGGCTCGCTGTCGTTGAGGCAGGGGATGTAGCCGAAGCGCTTGCCGCCGGCCACGATGAAGGCTTGCCGGGCTTCCTGGTCGATCTCTTCCAGCGTTTCCAGGCAGTCGGCGGCGAAGCCGGGGCAGATCACGTCGACCGAGGCAATGCCTTCCTTGGCGAGTCGGACGAGGCTGGGCTCGGTGTAGGGCTCCAGCCACTTCGCCTTGCCGAAGCGGCTCTGGAAGGTGACGAGGAACTGCTCGGCCTTCAGGTTCAGCGCCTGGGCCAGGCGCAGGCCGGTCTCCAGGCACTCGGCGTGGTAGGGGTCGCCGAGCGTGGTGGTGCGCGCAGGCATGCCGTGGAAGCTCATCACCAGGCGCTCGGGCTGGCCGTTGGCCTGCCAGTGCCGGCGCACGCTGTCGGCCAGCGCGTTGATGTAGGCCGGCTCCCCGTGATAGCGGTTGACGAAGCGCAGCTCGGGCAGTGCACGGGTCTTCAGCACCCACTGGGCGATGGCATCGGTGACGCTGCCGGTGGTCGCGCCGCAGTACTGCGGATAGGCGGGCAGCACCAGCACGCGCTCGATGCCTTCGGCGCGGAGTTGGTCGAGCACGCTGCCGATGGCGGGGCTGCCGTAGCGCATCGCGTAGCGCACGGTGAGGCGGTGGCCGCGTTCACCGAGGAAGCCCTGCAGCAGCTTGGCCTGGCGTTCGGTCCAGACCTTCAGCGGCGAGCCCTCGGGCATCCAGACCGAGGCGTACTTGGCGGCGGATTTCTTCGGCCGCGTGCGCAGGATGATGCCGTGCAGGATCGGCAGCCAGGCCAGCCGCGGGATCTCGACGACTCTCCGGTCGCTGAGGAACTCGGCCAGATAGCGGCGCAGGGCGGGGGCGGTCGGTGCGTCGGGCGTGCCGAGGTTGCACAGCAGCAGCGCCGTCGTGGGCGCCGCGGTATCGGGAGGATTCGTCATCGGCGGGAGCGCGACTGGCCCAGTGCCAGCGGTTCGGTGTCGGCGAAGTGGAGCACCTCGAAGCGCACCGTCGGCGAGGCCAGTTCGCTGGGCGGGCTGCCCAGGCCGATCGCGCCGCTGCCGTGCAAGGTGCAGCCGCCGCGCTTCAGGCTGACGATCTCGCCATCGGCACCGAAGCGCACGAAGGTGCCGTTGTAGGAGAGGTCGGTGATCGAGAAGCTACCGCCATGCCATTCGATACGGGCATGCGAGCGGGAGACGCGCCCGTCGGTGATGCAGTAGGTGGCCTGCACGCTGCGGCCGAGCACGACGGGCATGCTGTCGATGTCGAACACGCGGTCCAGGTCCAGCCAGACGAGGCGGATGCCGTCGGGCTCGGTGCTGTGGACGACCTCGCCGAACTGCGTGGCCGGCTGGTCGCCGACGCTGGGCTTGTCCAGCACATGCACATGGACCGGCTCGGCACGGCCGCGCACGGCGATCAGGTCGAGGCTGCGGAAGCGGTTCTTGAGCTGGCTGGGCAGGCCGGCCAGGACTTCGTCGGTGATCAGCGTCTCGTTGTCGCTGGCGTGGTCGAGCAGGCGGGCCGCCACGTTGACGGCATCGCCGAAGCAGTCACCGCCCATCTCCACGACTTCGCCTCGCGCCAGCGCCACCTGCATGCGCAGGCCGCGCAGGCCCGGCGAAGACTGCCGCTTGCCGCGCGAGACGACCTTTTCCAGGAAGTCATGCATGCGGGCCGCGGACTTCACCGCGTCGCGCGGCGACGAGAACACGGCCATCAGCCCATCGCCCAAGGTCTTGATCAGCCTGCCGCCGCATTCATCCACGGCGCGGCCGATCTGGCTTACCGCATGCGTGACGACGGCGCTGGCTTCGGCGTTGCCCAAGGTCTCGTAGAGGCCGGTGCTGCCGCGCAAGTCGGCAAACAGAACGGTCAACTCACGGATTTCGGTCATGGCGCGGAGTCAGGCGTGGGGGTGTGAAACTTTTCACAGTGTAGCGGGGCATCCCCGGGATCATGGGGTGAAGGATGCGGGCACGAAGTGCCAACAAGTTGTCGTTCCGCGTCGGCGGCCACCGGAGTCGCGGGATGCGTGCATGCAGGCCTCCTCGGACACTGCGGTCTCGATTCAAGACAGACCGAATTCAGAAGGCCTTTCATGCAGCGCTTGTTCACCATTGCCGGCATTGCCGCCCTTGCCTTGAGCGTGGCTTCCGCCGCACACGCGGATGCCGTCATGCTTACCGGCACTTCGCTGGGCGCCGATGTGCAGACCCAGCTCTACAGCAAGTCGGGCCAGTTGCTGGATCAATCGAGCTGGGCGGGCCCGCTGACGCTGACCGTCGGCACTGGCGCGTCGAAGCAGACCATCACCACCTTCTGCGTGGAGTACGACGCCTTCATCTACATGGGTCAGCAGTACACCGATTACAAGGTCGCGCCGGTGGGCTCCGCCCACGGTTTCACGGCTGCGCAGGATCTCGACCTGCGTCGCCTGTTCACGCTGGCCGGCGTGATCGATACCGACGTCAAGGCAGCCGCGGCGCAGTTGGCTACCTGGGAAATCATGCAGGACTCGGGCCTCGACCTGGGGGCCGGCCGCTTCACGGCCAGCCGCAGCACCAGCCGTACCGCTTCCGAGGGCGATCTGGCGCTGGCGCAGGCGAGCACCTGGCTGGATGAACTGGGCACGGTGAGCGTGACCGACGTGCAACTGACCAAGTACTACAGCCCGACCGGGCAGGACCAGATGCAGGTCACTTTGCTGCAGAACGTGCCGGAGCCGGGCAGCCTGAGCCTGGCGGGTGCGGCGCTGGCGGCCGCGCTGGGCGTGCGCCGCCGCCAACGCAAGTAAGCGAGGGCTGAAAAAGAACAAAGGGCCGGAGAATCTCCGGCCCTTTGTCATTTGCGGAAACCTTTTACAGGTTGTCCAGATACGTACGCAGCTTGTCCGAACGGCTCGGGTGCTTCAGCTTGCGGATCGCCTTGGCTTCGATCTGGCGGATGCGCTCGCGGGTGACGTCGAACTGCTTGCCGACTTCTTCCAGCGTGTGGTCCGTGCTCATCTCGATGCCGAAGCGCATGCGCAACACCTTGGCCTCGCGCGGGGTCAGCGAGTCGAGGATGTCCTTCACCACGTCGCGCAGGCCGGCCTGCATGGCGGCTTCGATCGGCGCGGTGTTGTTGGTGTCCTCGATGAAGTCGCCCAGGTGGGAGTCGTCGTCGTCGCCGATGGGGGTTTCCATCGAGATCGGCTCCTTGGCGATCTTCATGATCTTGCGGATCTTGTCCTCGGGGATCTCCATCTTCTCGGCCAGCGTCGGGGCGTCCGGCTCGTAGCCGAACTCCTGCAGATGCTGGCGCGAGATGCGGTTCATCTTGTTGATCGTCTCGATCATGTGGACCGGGATGCGGATCGTGCGGGCCTGGTCGGCGATCGAGCGGGTGATCGCTTGGCGGATCCACCACGTGGCGTAGGTCGAGAACTTGTAGCCGCGGCGGTATTCGAACTTGTCCACCGCCTTCATCAGGCCGATATTGCCTTCCTGGATCAGGTCGAGGAACTGCAGGCCGCGATTGGTGTACTTCTTGGCGATGGAGATCACGAGGCGCAGGTTGGCCTCGATCATTTCCTTCTTCGCGTCGCGGCTGGCCTTCTCGCCCTCGTTCATCTTCTTGTTGATGTCCTTCAGGTCATCAATTGGAACGACGGCCTTGGCCTGGATGTCGATCAGCTTCTGCTGCAGTTCCTGCACGGCCGGCAGGTTGCGGCTCAGCACGGCGGAGTAGGGCTTGCCGGCGGCGACTTCCTTCTCGGCCCACTGGCGGTTCAGCGCGTTGGGCGGGAAGGTCTTGATGAAGTGCTCCTGCGGCATGCCGCACTTGTCCACCACGATCTTGCGCAGTTCGCGCTCGTAGCGGCGTACGTCATCCACCTGCGAGCGCAGGATGTCGCACAGCTTCTCGATCGTCTTGACGGTGAAGCGGATCGTCATCAGCTCCTGGCTGATCGCCTGCTGGGCCTTGTTGTAGTTGGCCGACTTGTAGCCGTCCTTCTCGAAGGCCTTGCGCATCTTGTCGAAGTTGCCAGCCAGGCTGTCCAGCTTCACCAGCGCGGCGTTCTTCAGCTCTTCCAGCTTCTTGGTCAGTGCCTTGGAACCGCCGTTGCCGTCGTCGTCGTCTTCCTCGTCGAACTCGTCAAAGTCTTCTTCGGCCACGTAGTCGTCCGCCTCGTCGGCGGCGACGAAGCCGTCCACGACTTCGGAGATCTGCATCTCGCCGGCGCGGATCTTGGTGGAGAACTCGAGGATGTGCGCGATCGTCGTCGGCGAGGCCGAGATGGCCAGCATCATGGCCTGTAGGCCGCCTTCGATGCGCTTGGCGATTTCGATTTCGCCTTCGCGAGTCAGCAGTTCTACCGTGCCCATTTCGCGCATGTACATGCGCACCGGGTCGGTCGTGCGGCCGAATTCGGAGTCGACGGTGGAGAGCGCGGCTTCGGCGGCTTCTTCGGCTTCTTCTTCGGTCGCCGTGGGCGAGGAATTGCCTTGGATCAGGAGCGTGGCGGCGTCAGGGGCCTGCTCGTAGACGGCGATACCCATGTCGTTGAGCATCGAGATGATGGCTTCGAGGATTTCCTCGTTGACCAGCTTCTCGGGCAAGTGGTCGTTGATTTCCTGATGGGTCAAGAAACCACGGGTCTTGCCCATCTTGATGAGCGTCTTCAGCTCGTGGCGGCGCTTGGCGGCTTCCTCTTCGGTCAGCGCCGTTTCCTCCAGGCCGAACTCGCGCATCAGCGCGCGCTCCTTGGCGCGGCTGACCTTCATGCGCAACGGCTTGGCCTTGGGCGTGACTTCGGCGGTGGTTTCCTCCGCAACGACGTCGGCTTCCGGCTCGCCTTCCAGATCCTCTTCCAGATCGGACAGGTCAACGTCTTCCGTGTCGGCGCTCGCGGCGGCAGCCTTGCCGGACTTCTTCGTCGCTGCTGCCGTCGTCTCGGCCTTCGGCTTGCGGCCGCGCTTGGGCTTGTCCTCGACGGCCACCTCCGTCGATGCCACGCTGGGCGTCTTCGCCGCGGCCTTGGAAACCCGGACGACCTTGGCGGTCTTCTTGGTTTCGTCGGCTTCAGGAGCGGTGGTTTTCTTGGCGGTCATGCAGGCGATCCTCGGAAGGTTGGCGTCGAGCGGCGACGAGGGGGAAACAAAAATATTTTTGAGCGGCCAATGCAGCAGCCACCTGGGGCCGTTTACTGCGCAATGCTTTGCACTTGCGGAGCTCGGCCCAGGCGGCTCACCTTGTCGAAGCTGAGGGTCAACCCGGCCGCTTCAAGGCGTGGCGCGTGCAAGCTGGCGTGAACGTTTGTGTTTGCAAGCCTTGGCGGATAGAAGTGGCCGCTTGTGCGGGGCCCAGTGTTCTGCTGGGGGGCCGGGTCCGGAAGTGCTTGCCGTTACTCTTGACGCGCGCGGAAACCCTTAATTATAGACTGGAACAACAGACAAATCGAAGCGATGTCATGTTGCTATCGTAGCGAGCGCTTTTAAACCGTTGATTTCCAAGCGCAGCGCCTGGACGTGGCGAAGATTCTCTGGATCTTGGCTGAGACGTGCTGCTTCGGTTTCCAGATCGGCGATCCGCAATTTGCGAACGGCGATCCGCAGAATCTCCAAGGACATGTCCTGCTGGGCGTGCACGCTCTGAAGCAAGCGCTTGGCAGGCTCCGCATGCGCGGTTTCCGCCAGCGCGACTTCCAGCACGGCCCAAGGTGTGGCGCCGTGTTCGGTCAGATACCAGTCAAGCCAGGCGAGGATCTCGTCGAAGGGGCTGTCCAGCCCGAATAGTGTGAGGTGCTCCTCCTGGCTCAGCAACTCCCACCATTGGCTGTTGAGCAGCAGCATGGTCAGCGCGTGTTCAGCCTGACCGACCGGTCGCTTACGAGGCATGCCTAGTGTTTCGTCCTCGGGCTGGCGGCCCTTCCATTTGCCGCCGCCGCTGGGCTTCCAGTCCTTCTTCCACTCGGTCTTCTTCTTCCAGGGCCGCGCTGCGGGCGTGCCATAGGGGTCGGGCGGGGCCTCGGCGGCGTAGTCGATGTCGCCGTGCGGGATGTCGTCGTAGGGAATGTCGTCGCGACGCGGCGGGCGCTCGGCGGCACCGGAGGGCCACAGCGCCATCAATTCCTGCTCGGGCAGCTGCGCGCGGCGCGCCAGTTCGCCCAGCAATTGGCGCTTCAGCAGGCCGGCGGGCAGGGCGCTCCACAGCGGTCGCGCGTTGGCAAGCATTCGGGCACGGCCCTCGGCGGTGCCGAGATCGCAGCCTTCGGCCGAGGCATCCATCAGCTGGCGCGATAGCGGCACGGCATCTTCGACGTAGTGCTCGAAGGCCTCGGCGCCGAATTCGCGCACATAGGAATCCGGATCATGCTCGGTGGGCAGGAACAGGAACTTGATGCTGCGCGTGTCGGTGGCGTGCGGCAAAGCGGCCTCCAGCGCGCGGCCGGCGGCGCGGCGGCCGGCGGCATCGCCGTCGAAGCTGAAGACGACCGATTCGGTGAAGCGGAACAGCTTCTGCACGTGCTCAGCCGTGCAGGCGGTGCCCAGTGTGGCGACGGCATTGCCGAAGCTGCTCTGCGCCAGCGCGACGACATCCATATAGCCTTCGACGACCAGCGCGTAGCCGCGCTGGCGGATGCCGGGGAGGCCTTCGAACAGGCCGTAGAGCTCCTGGCCTTTGTGGAAGACCGGCGTCTCCGGCGAGTTCAGGTACTTGGGTTCGCCCTTGTCGAGCACGCGGCCGCCGAAGCCGATCGTCTCGCCACGGACATTGCGGATCGGGAACATGACCCGGTCGCGGAAGCGGTCGTAACGCTTGCCCTCGTCGCCCTCAATGACGAGGCCGGATTCGACCAGCTTCGGGTCCGCGTAATCAGGGAAGGCGCTGGCCAGCTTGTTCCAGCCGTCCGGCGAGAAGCCGAGGCCGAACTGCTTGGCGATCTGGCCGGTCAGGCCGCGGTTCTTCAGGTAATCGATCGCCCGCGGGGCTTTGCGAAGCTGGGCTTGGTAGTGCTGCGCGGCGCGTTCGAGCAGCTCGGTCAGGCTGGCCTGCCGCGCTTTCTGCTCCTGGGCGCGGGCGCGTTCCTCGGCCGAGCGCTCGTCCTGCGGCACCTGCATGCCGGCCTGTTGAGCCAGGTCTTCCACCGCCTCGACGAAGCCGGCGCCGGTGTGTTCCATCAGGAAACCGATGGCGTTGCCGTGCACGCCGCAGCCGAAGCAGTGGTAGGTCTGCCGGCTCGGGCTGACGATGAAGCTGGGCGATTTCTCGCCGTGGAAGGGGCACAGGCCCTTGTGGTTGATGCCGGCCTTCTTGAGCTCGACATGACGACCTACCACCTCGACGATGTCGAGGCGGGACAGCAGGTCCTGGATAAAGCCGGGTGGGATCACCCTCTCAGTTTAGGGCTTGCCGGCGCGGCCCCGGGTTGGTGCTGTCCAGCCAGGGCGAGCGCGAGAAGGCCTCGACCCAGCCCGGCACGTCGGCGGCCGGCATGGCTGCGGCGATGCCGTTGCCCTGGCCTAGCTGGCAACCCAGGCGCAGCAGCGCGCGGGCGTGGGCGGCGGATTCGACGCCTTCGGCGATCACCTCGGCTCCGAAATGCCGCGCCAGGCCGATCACGCCTTCGACCAGTGCCATGTCCTGGGCGTCGGTCAGCATGTGCTGGACGAAGGAGCGGTCGATCTTCAGGGCGTCGACCGGCAGTTTCTTCAGGTAGGTCAGCGTGGAGTAGCCGGTGCCGAAATCGTCCAGCGCGAAGCGCACGCCGAACGTGCGGCAGCGCTGGATCAGCTCGTGCGCGGCCTGCACATCGGCCAGCGCCGCCGATTCGAGCACTTCCAGGCTCAGATACGGCGCCACGGGTCGCTGGTGCCGGGCGATCAGCTCCTGCAGGCGCTGGGCGAAGTCCGGTGTCTGCAACTGGCGGGCGGTGACGTTGACGCTGACCTCCAGCCCCAGACCCTGTTCCAGCCATAGGGCGACCTGCTTCAGGGCCTGCTCGATCACCCAATCGCCAATCTGCACGGCCAGGCCGGTGTGCTCGACCAGCGGCAGGAACTCGCCCGGCGCCAGCAGGCCGCGCTCCGGGTGCTGCCAACGCAGCAACGCTTCCATGCCCAGCACGCGGCCGGACTGCATGTCGATCTTCGGCTGGAAGTGCAGCCGCAGTTCCTCGTCGTCCAGGGCCTGCTGGATGCGCGCCAGCTCGATCAGGCTAGCCTCGTCGCGCAGCCGCTTGGCCGTGTCGAAGAAGCGGTAGCCGTTGCGGCCGGCGTGCTTGGCGCGGTAGAGCGCATGGCCGGCATGGCGCAGCAGGGTCTCGGCGTCGGCGTCATCCTGCGGGTACAGGGTGGCGCCGATGCTGGCGGTGATCTCGGCCGCGGCTTCGTGCCTGCCCGACTCCAGCGACTCCAGCGGGTAGGGGGCGCGCAGCACGTTCAGCAGGCGGGCCACGGCGCGCTGCGCCTCGTCGGCATCGTGGACGCGCAACATCAGCGCGAACTCGTCGCCGTCCAGCCGGGCGACGGCATCGGCCCAGCGGCGGCCGCCCTGGGCGCCGCGCAGCGCGGCCTCCAGCCGCTTGGCGGCCTGGATCAGCAGGGCGTCGGCAGCGGCGCTGCCTCGTTGAGCATTGACCTGCTTGAAGCGGTCCAGGTCGACGCGGCAGACCGCCAAGCGCATCGGTTCCGGCGCGCTCATGGCGGCACGCAGCATGCGGATGAATTCGCCGTGGTTGGGCAGGCCGGTCAAGGGGTCGAAGCGCGACTCGCGATCCAATTGCTGCTGCTGGCGCAACTGGCGGGTCAGGTCGACCAGGGTGACGACGTGGAAGCGCGTCGGGCCGTCCGGCTCTGGAATCGTGGAGATGCTCAGTTGCAGCACGCAGGTCGAACCATCCGCGCGCGTCGTGGAGACGCAGCCCCGCCAGTCATCGCCGGCCCGCAGCACCGCATGCAACTGACTCAGATCGTGTCCAGCCTGCTTCACCGATTCGGGCCGCAGCGGTGCCGCGAGGCGCCCCAGCAACGCCTCGCGCGTCACGCCCAGCATGCGGCAACAAGCCGGGTTGGCATCCAGCGCGCGCAGTTCGAGGTCGGTCACCATCACGCCTTCCTGCAGGTGCTGGAACAGGCCCGCACTGATGCGCTCACGCTCGGCGGCGGTGTACTGCAAGGTCACGTCGGACAGCCGGCTGACCAGTTGCGAGGCCTGCCCCTGCCGGTTGCGCCGCAGCACGCGCGCATGGAGTTCGCAACGCCGCCAGCCGGCTTCCGTGCGCAGCCTCAGCGTCCCGCGGTATTCATCCTGCGGGCTGCCGGCAAGCAGCAGTGCATGGATGGCGCCGCGGGCCGCTTCGCAGTCCAGCGGGTGCGCGGCCGCATCCAGCCACGCGCTGGGCGTCGACGCCTCTTGTGTCGACTGGCCGGTCATCCGCTGCCAGGTGGGCGAAGCCTTGGCCTTGCCCATCGGGCCGGTGCGTACGCGCTGCCACAGCGCGACGCCGATGTCGGCGCTGTCCAGCAGATCCTGCTGCTGGCGCAGGTCCCGGCGCAGTGCAAACAGGGCCCAGGCGAGCAGCGGTACGAGGCAGAGGGCGAGAGGCAGCGCGATCAGCGACCCGTGCCCGGCTGGCCGCCAGCCCTGCAAGGGATCGGCCGCGCCGGCGCCGAGCCAGAGGGCGGCGGCGCCGAGGGCCAGCGTCAATAGCAGGACGGGAGATCGGGCGGTGTGCTGCATGGATCGATCAAGCCGGATGTGCGTGCCACAGCACGGCTGGCGTCGCTCGTCAATCGGGCAGGGAGGCTTGTGGCGAAAAGGAGTTACAAGATGTTAGCAGCCGCATATTGATGAACGGCTAGCGATTCACCCGAGGTTCGCCCATGAAAAAGGCCACCGATTGGTGGCCTGATTGCTTTGCAGCAGTAGTTCGAGGGTCAGACGTGGAAATCTTCGAGTTTCGCGCCGCCGGAAATTGCCGCCTTGAGCCACTTCGGCTGCAGGCCGCGGCCGCTCCAGGTTTCACCGGTGGCCTTGTTGCTGTACTTGGCTGCAACCTTCGAAGTTTTTACCGCTTTCGGTGCGCGCATGCTGAGATCGGCGACGGTCAGTCCATATTCGGCCATCAGCGATTTCACCTTGGCAACCGCTTCACCACGCTCGCGGTCTTTCGTTTGGGCGATTTGTTCGTCAAGGGCGGCCCGCTGGGCCAGGAGGTCTTTCAATGATGCCATCTGTGCAATCCTCGCAAGCAATGGTTCCGACCGGTTGTCGACGCTTTGATTATAGGCACGACTTAATCGGAGATTCCAGCGGAGATATTAACGGTTTTTGGCATTCATCCAACGTCGGGGTATCGGCAAATACCCTCTGAATACTCGGCCGCGCCTGGTTCAGGCTGCCGGCGGCACGTAGCCGGCCGGCTGCTCGGCCCCGCCGCCGAAGAAGAATTGCTCCATCTGGCGGGCCAGATACTGCCGTGCCCGCAGGTCCGCGAGATTCAGGCGGTTCTCGTTGACCAGCATGGTCTGGTGCTTCATCCAGGCCGCCCAGGCTTCCTTGCTGACGTTTTCATAGATGCGCTTGCCCAATTCGCCGGGGTAGGGCGCGAAGTCCAGGCCATCGCCTTCCTTCTTCAGATAAACACATTGGACGGTGCGTGCCATGTCGAAACCTCTTCTGTTCTCGGTAATCAAATGAATCAATGAATGAAAGCAGGCCGTTCAGGCCAGCCGCTTGACCAACACCTGCGAGCGCCGATCCCAGTTGTATTTGCGCTTGCGTTCCTCGGGCAGCCATTCGGGGTCGACCTGCTGGAATCCCCGCTTGATGAACCAGTGCATCGTGCGCGTCGTCAGCACGAATATGCTGCTCAAACCCATGGCCTTGGCGCGCTGTTCGATACGCTTCAATATCCGGTCGCCGTCGCCCTGGCCTTGCACTTCGGCATGCACGGTCAGCGCCGCCATTTCCGCGGTGCGTGCCTCGACATACGGATAGAGCGCCGCACAGCCGAATATCACGCCGTCGTGCTCGATCACCGTGTAGTGTTCGATATCGCGTTCGATTTCGGTCCGGTCGCGTTTCACCAGCGTGCCGTCGCGCTCGAAAGGTTCGATCAGGCCGATGATGCCGCCGATATCGTCGGGCGTGGCCTCGCGCAGGCTTTCGAGTTTCTCGTCGACGACCATCGTGCCGATGCCATCGTGCGTGTAGACCTCTTGCAGCAGCGCGCCGTCGGCGATGAACGGGATGATGTGCGAGCGCTCCACGCCAGCCTGGCAGGCCTTGACGCAGTGGCGCAGGTAGAAGGCCCATTCGGTCGGCTTCGGCGCCTCGGTCATCTTGTCCAGCAGGCGCTGGGCGTCGGCCAGGGCAAGCTCGGTATCGATCGCACTGTCCGGGTCGCTGATGTCTTCCGGCACGCCGGGCACCTCGCAGACGAACAGCAGCTTGTCGGCCTGCAATGCGATGGCGGTGCTGGTCGCCACGTCTTCCATCGTCAGGTTGAAGGCCTCGCCGGTCGGCGAGAAGCCGAAGGGCGACAGCAGCACGATCGCGCCGGTGTCGATCGCGCGCTGGATGGCCGCCGCGTCGACCTTGCGGACCAGGCCGCTCTGCTGGAAGTCCACGCCGTCGACGATGCCGACCGGGCGTGCGGTGAGGAAGTTGCCCGAGACCACGCGCACCGTCGAGTTGGCCATCGGCGTGTTCGGCAGCCCTTGCGAGAACGCGGCTTCGATCTCGAAGCGCAGCTGGCCGGCGGCCTCCTGCGCGGCGTCCAGCGCCACCTCATCGGTGATGCGGACGCCATGGCTGTAATGCGAGCTGTGGCCCTTGGCCTTCAGCTGTTCGTCCACCTGCGGGCGGAAGCCGTGCACCAGCACGATCTTGATGCCCATCGCGTGGAGGATGGACAGGTCCTGCACGAAGGCGTTGAGCTTGTGCGCCGCCACCAGCTCACCCGGCATCCCGACCACGAAGGTCTCACCTCGGTACGCATGGATATAGGGCGCGACGGAACGGAACCAGGGGACAAAGGTGTGCGGGAAGACGAGGCTCATGGGGCGGAATTGTGCCGCAGCCTCTCTGGCGGCATCGACGGCACTTGTTTCCACCATTCAGGCGCGAGAGTATTGCCGTCCCCCAACCCAAGACGGAGACAAACCATGGACGTGATGAAGACTCACGGCGCTTTCAGCTGGTCGGAGCTGATGGCCACCGACCCTGCCAAGGCCGCCGAGTTCTACGGCAGCCTGTTCGGCTGGAAGATCGAGGAGATGCCGATGCCCAACGGCACCTACCGGGTGGCCAAGGTCGGCGACACGCCGGTAGGCGGCCTGATGTCCTGCCCGGACGGCTCGATGCCGCCGATGTGGGGCGTCTACGTCACCGTCGACGACGTGGATGCGGCGATCGCCAAGTGCACCTCGCTGGGCGGCAAGGTGCTGATGCCGCCGATGGAAGTGCCGGGCGTCGGCCGCATGGCCGCGCTGGCCGATCCGCAGGGCGCGGCGTTCAGCGTCATCAAGTACACCGAGCAGGCGAGCTGACATCTGGGGCGCGGATAATCCGCGCTCCGTGAAAGATTCTTCCCCTTCCAAGCCTCCCCGCGGCCCGGTTCCGGCGAACCCGCTGCCCCCGATCACCTTCCCCGAGTCGCTGCCGGTCTCCGGCCGCCGCGACGAGATCGCGCGCGCGCTCGAGGAACACCAGGTCATCATCGTCTGCGGCGAGACCGGCTCCGGCAAGACGACCCAGTTGCCCAAGATCGCGCTGGCGCTCGGCCGTGGCCGCGCCAACACCGGCAAGCTGATCGGCCACACCCAGCCGCGCCGCATCGCGGCCAGCAGCGTCGCCAAGCGCATTGCCGAGGAACTGAAGACGCCGCTGGGCGAGATCGTCGGCTACAAGGTCCGCTTCCAGGACCGGCTGCAGCCCGGCGCCAGCGTCAAGCTGATGACCGACGGCATCCTGCTTGCCGAGACGCAGACCGACCCGCTGCTGAAGGCCTACGACACGCTGATCATCGACGAGGCGCACGAGCGCTCGCTGAACATCGACTTCCTGCTCGGCTACCTGCGCGAAGTGCTGCCGCGCCGGCCGGACCTGAAGGTCATCGTCACCTCGGCCACCATCGACGCCGACCGCTTCGCCAAGCACTTCGAGTCGGCCAAAGGCCCGGCGCCGGTGCTGATGGTCAGCGGCCGCACCTTCCCGGTGGAGCAGCGCTACCGGCCGTTCGAGGAATCGCGCGAGTACGACGTCAACGATGCGATCTGCGATGCCGTCGACGAACTCTGGCGCGAGGGCTCGGGCGATGTGCTGGTCTTCCTGCCCGGTGAGCGCGAGATCCGCGAGGCCGCCGAGGCGCTGCGCAAACACCACCCGCCCGGCGTCGAGGTGCTGCCGCTGTTCGCGCGCCTGTCGGAAGCCGAGCAGAACCGCGTCTTCGAGCCGCACGGCAATCGCCGCATCGTGCTGGCTACCAACGTGGCCGAGACCTCGCTCACCGTCCCCGGCATCCGCTATGTGATCGACCCGGGCCTGGCTCGCGTCAAGCGCTACAGCTACCGCAACAAGGTCGAGCAGCTGCAGATCGAGAACATCAGCCAGGCCGCGGCCAACCAGCGCGCGGGCCGCTGCGGGCGGGTCAGCAACGGCATCTGCATCCGTCTCTACGAAGAGAAGGAATACAACGAGCGCCCGAAGTTCACCGACCCCGAGATCCTGCGGAGCTCGCTCGCCGGCGTGATCCTGCGGATGAAGGCGCTGCACCTAGGCAATGTCGACGAGTTCCCCTTCATCGAACCACCGCCGCGCAAGGCCATCGCCGACGGCTACCAGCTGCTGCAGGAACTGGGCGCGGTGGATGACCAGAACGAGCTGACTCCGCTGGGCGGCGAGCTGTCCAAGCTGCCGCTGGACCCGCGCGTCGGCCGCATGATCCTGGAGGCCCGCAACCGCGAGGCGCTGACCGAGGTGCTGATCATCGCCAGTGCGCTCAGCGGGCAGGACGTGCGCGACCGCCCGCTGGAGCAGCAGCAGGCCGCCGACGAGAAGCACAAGAAGTTCGACGACGAGAAGTCGGAGTTCATGGGCTACCTGAAGCTGTGGAAGTGGCTCGGTGAATCGCGTGGTGGCGAGGGCGAGCACAAGCTCAGCAACCGCAAGCATGAGCAACTGCTGCGCGACAACTTCGTCTCCGTACGCCGCGTGCGCGAGTGGCGCGACATCCATTCGCAGCTGCACACCGTTGTCGCCGAGCACGGCTGGCGCATGAACGGCAGCCCGGCAACCTACGAGCAGGTTCACCTGTCGATGCTATCGGGTCTGCTCGGCAATATCGGCCTGAAGAGCGACGAGGACGACTGGTACCTCGGCGCGCGCGGCATCCGCTTCTATCGCCACCCGGGCGCGCACCTCTCCAAGAAGCCCGGCCGCTGGATCGTGGCCGCCGAGCTGGTGGACACCACGCGCCTGTTCGGTCGCGGCATCGCCGCCATCGAGCCGCAGTGGCTGCCCGGCATCGCCGGCCACCTGATCAAGACCCAGCTCGCCGAGCCGCACTGGGAGAAGAAGGCCGCCGAGGTGATCGCGCTGGAGCGCGCGACCCTGTACGGCATCGTCATCTACAGCAACCGCCGGGTGAACTTCGGCAAGGTCGATGCGTCGGCGGCACGGGAGATCTTCATCCGCGAGGCGCTCGTCAACGGCGAGTGGGACACCAAGCTGCCCTTCCTGGCGCATAACCAGAAGCAGATCGCCAAGGTCGAGGAGATGGAGCACAAGTCGCGCCGGCAGGACGTGCTGGTCGACGATGAGCTGATCTACGCCTACTACGAGCAGCAACTGCCGGCCGACGTGGTCTCCGGCGCCAGCTTCGAGCGCTGGTACCGCCACGCCGCCAAGGCCGAGCCCAAGCTGCTGTTCCTCAGCCGCGACGAGCTGATGCGCCACGAGGCCGCCGGCATCACCAGCAATGCCTTCCCGAAGACGATCCGCCTCGGCGGTGTCGACTGCACCGCGACCTACCTGCACGAGCCCGGCGACGCCAAGGACGGCCTCACCGTCACCGTGCCCATCTATGCGCTGAACCAGGTCAGCGACGAGCGCTGCGAATGGTTGGTGCCCGGCATGCTGGAGGCCAAGGTCACGGCCTTCCTGAAGAGCCTGCACCAGAAGCCGCGCGCGCGGCTGGTGCCGCTGCCGGACTTCGTCGCCGAGTTCATCGAGCTCAATCCCTTCGCGCAGGGCAGCCTGCTCGAGGTGCTGCTGAGGGCCGTCAAGGAGCGCACGCAGCTTGCGATCCAGCGCAACGACTTCAAGCTGGAGCAGATCCCGGCTCATCTGTTCATGAACTTCCGCGTCGTGGACGAGCACGGCCGGCAACTGGGCCTGGGCCGCAACCTGGCCGCGCTGAAGGCCGAACTGGGCAGCCAGGCGCGTTCGGCCTTCCAGGCGCTGGCGGCGCTGAAGCTGCCCGCAGCCGCGGCTCCGGCGGTACCGACTGCGGCCGCACCGGCGGGCGTCCAGGTCGTCAAGGCCAAGCCCGCCGCGCCCGTCAAGGACAGCGCCACCGCCTACACCGCCTGGACCTTCGGCACCCTGCCGGAGTTGATGGAAGTGAAGAAGGGCGCCCAGACCCTGATCGGCTTCCCGGCCTTGATCGACCGCGGCGCGCACGTCGAGATCGAAGTCTTCGACGAACCCGAGGTGGCCGCGGCCAAGCACCGGCTGGGCCTGCGCCGCCTGGTGGCGCTGCAGCTGAAGGAGCCGCTGAAGTACCTGGAGAAGAACATCCCGGACCTGCAGAAGATGTCCGTGCTCTACATGGGCCTGGGCACGGCGGAGGAACTGCGCGAGCAGATCATCGGCGTCGCGCTGGATCGCGCCTTCCTGGCCGATCCGCTGCCGGGTGACGAGTTCGCCTTCAAGGCGCGTCTGGAGGAAGGCCGCGCGCGCCTGAACCTGATTGCCCAGGAGGTGGCCCGCCAGACCGGCGCGGTGTTGCAGGACTACGCCGCCGCCGTGCGCAAGCTCAAGGACGCCCGCGCGGCCAAGGATGTAGCCGACGACATCTCCGCGCAGCTCAACCGGCTGGTGCCGAAGATCTTCGTCGTCGCCACGCCCTGGTCGCAGTTGCAGCACGTCACCCGCTACCTGAAGGCCATCGTCGCGCGGCTCGACAAGCTGCGCGCCGACGCGGCCCGCGACACGCGGCTGATGGCGGAACTGAAGCCGCTGGAGCAGCGCTACACCCGCCGGCTGATCGAGCTGAAAGGCCAGCAGGATGCCCGGCTGGCCGATTTCCGCTGGCAACTGGAGGAATTGCGCGTCAGCCTGTTCGCCCAGGAGCTGCGCACGCCGCAGCCGGTCAGCGTCAAGCGGCTCCAGAAGGTCTGGGACCAGATGACGGCTTGAGGCTGCCGCTGGAGCATTTAGTTACAAGGAGGGGCTTTGCGTTAAAACCTGGGCGAATGCCGTACAAATTCGCCGTTAGGGTGCGCTCCCAATTGTGTCAAATTGGGATGAAACTAGAGCCCTGCCTTTCGGTCCCCTGATCCGTGCCTGATTCCTCTCCCACCGCCGCCGCGACCAAGCCCGCCGCCGCAGCGCCCACGCGCAGCTTCGGCCGTTTCGAGTTGCGCGCCTTGCTGAACAAGAGCGCGCGCACCATGCTCTGGATCGTCTACGACGAGCGCAACGAGCAGGAGCTCTACCTCTGCATGCCGCGCGTGGCGCCCAACTCGCCTGCCGCTGCCGAAGACTGGCAGAAGATGGCCAACGCCGGAGCGCGGGTGAAGCACCCGAACCTGGGCAACGTCGTCGAGGTCGGCCAGGTCGAGCACTGGCCTTATGTCGCCTACGAACGCGCGCTCGGCGAGACCTTGGACGAACGGCTCGCCCGCGGACCCGCGCCGGTGCCGAACGAGGCGGCCGACTGGATCTGCCAACTGCTCGAAGGCCTGGCCTTCGCGCACGAGGCCGGCCATGCGCACCGCGACATCCAGGCCGCCCTGGTGGTCATCAGCCCGACCAACCAGGTCTGCCTGCTGGGCCTGGAAGTGGCCCAGGAAGTGTTCCCGGCCAATGCGAACTTCAACGCCGTCACGCGTCGCGCGGTGCGCGAGGCCGCCGAGGAGGATGTGCTCTGTGTCGGCCTGCTGTTGCATCGCCTCCTCACCGGCCGGCCGGTGCTGGAGCTGAACGATCTGCAGATGGTGATTCAGCAGATGCAGCCGATCGGCCACGAGGTCGTGCGCCTGGGCTGGGAGACGCCGCACCCGATCCCCGATCCGCTGCGCGCGATCGGCAATCGCGCCACCGACCGGCAGGCCCGCCAGCGCTATCACATGGCCCGCAGCTTCCTGCGCGCGCTGGACGGCTGGCGCACGGCCGCCAATGCCGACGACGGCGGGCCGATCGCACTGCTGATCGACCGGCTGCAACGCGTCGGCCACCTGCCCGGCACGACGACGGCGCTGAACGCCGTCGCGCAGTCCAGCAGCATGGGCGGCAAGCACATCAGCGTCCTGGCAGAACTGGTGCTGAAGGACATGGCGCTGAGCCTGGAGCTGCTGCGCCGCGTCAACAATTCGCTGAAGCAGCAGGGCGCGCCGGTGGACGGCACGGTGCTGAACCTGCAGCGCGCCATCGCCATGCTGGGCCTCAACGGCGTGCAGGAGGCGGCCCGTTCGCTGAAGCCCTGGCCGGGCGTGCTGGCCGAGCAGCCCGCGATCATGCTGCGCAAGCTGATGGATCACCTGCAGCGCGCGGGCCAGATCGCACAGGCGCTGCGGCCCGCCGGCTACGACGCCGAGGTCATTTACCTGATCACGGTGATGCAGAGCCTGGGCCGCCTGCTGGTGACCTATCACTTCCCGGAGGATGCGCAGCAGATCCGGCAACTGATCCAGCCGCTGGAGCCCACGCCCGACCATCCCAACCCGGCGCCGATGACCGAGCAGGCCGGCGCCTACGCGGTGCTCGGTTGCGATCTGGACACCCTGGGCCAGGCGGTGGCGCGCTACTGGAGCCTCGGTGACGAGTTGCAGCACATGATCCGCCGCCAGGGCGCCGATGCGCCGGTGCGCCATGCCGATTCCGATGCCGAGACGCTGCGCCTGACCGCCAGTCTCGCCAACGAACTGGCCGACGCGCTGCTGCAGCCCGAACCCTTGAAGCGGCAGGCCGCCATCGAGACCGCGACCAAGCGCTACGCCCGCACGCTGCACATCGGCCTGCGGGAGGTCGAGCTGGCGATCAATCCGGAGAGCGGTGAAGGCGCGCCGGACGAGCCCGAAGCGCCGCCCGTGGTTGCCGTGCCCAAGGCTTCGGCCTTGCGCGGCCGCTTCACTTCCGGCGGCCGCTGAGCCGGCCCGTGGCTATGGGCACCGGGGCCGAGGGCCGCAAGTCATCGCTGCCGCCTGAGCTCGGCCGCTTCCGCCTGCTGAAGAGCCTGGGGCAGGGCGCGCAGGCCACGGTCTGGCTCGCGCACGACCCGCGGCTGGACCGGGAGGTGGCCGTGAAGGTGCTGCGCTCCGGCGCCGATCCGCTCACGGTGGACGAGTGGCTGCACGAGGCGCGCGCGGTCAGCCGGCTGACGCATCCCAACATCGTGCCGGTGTTCGAGGCGGACGCGCAGGGCGGGCAGTCCTACATGGTGTTCGAGTACGTGCCGGGCGGCACCTTGGCCGAGCGGTTGCGTGGCGGGCGGGCGCTGCCGGCGCGCGATGCCGTGGAGCTGATGCTGCAAGTGCTGGACGGCCTGCAGGCGGCGCACGACAGCGGCGTGGTCCATCGGGACCTGAAGCCGACGAATGTCCTGCTCGATGCCCAGGGCCGTGCGCGCGTGATGGATTTCGGCATCGCCGCCCGCGTGGCCAAGGCCGGCGAGGCGCCGGCCAGCGGCGAGCCGGAGCCCATCGTCGGCACGCCCAGCTACCTCTCGCCCGAGGCCGCACGCGGCGAGGCGCCGAGCCCCTTGATGGACGTCTTCGCTGCCGCCTTGCTGCTGGCCGAGATGCTCAGCGGCCGTCGCCTGAACCAGGATGCCGATCCCTGGCGATCGGTCCACCGCGTGGTCGAGCAAGACCTGACCCTTCCGTCGGGCCTGGCCGCCGATGTCGATGACGCGTTGCGCGCCATCGTCCAGCGCGGCCTGGCGCGCGACGGCTCGCAGCGCTGGCCCAGCGCGCGGGCGTTCCGCGATGCGCTGGCGGCGTGGCTGAATCCGGCGCAGGAGCCGGTGGGCGAAGGCAGCGAAGGCGCGGCGCTGGAGTTCCTGCTGCGCCGGATGCGGATGAAGAGCGACTTCCCGGCGATGTCCGACGCCGTGGGCCGCATCCAGCGCCTGACCCAGAGCGAGAACGAGAGCATCACGAGTCTCTCGAACGAAATCCTGAAGGACGTGGCGCTGACCCACAAGCTGCTGCGCCTGGTCAACACGGTGCAGTTCAGCCATGCCGGCGGCGGCACGATCAGCACCGTGTCGCGCGCCGTTGCGCTGGTCGGCTTCGCCGGCATCCGCAACCTGGCGCTGTCGCTGATCCTGCTGGAGCGCATGGAGAACAAGGCCCACGCGCAGCTGCTGCGCGAGGAGTTCCTGCGCTCGCTGATGGCCGCGTCGCTGGCGCGTGAGCTGTGCGGCGCGCCGCACAACAACGAGGAGGCCTTCCTCTGTGCGATGTTCCATCACCTCGGCCGCGTGCTGAGCGAGTTCTACTTCCCCGAGGAAGCGCAGCAGGTGCGCCGCATCATGCGGCCTGAGCGCGGCGCGGCGCCCGATGCCAAGCCGGTCAGCGAGGCGGCGGCTTCGATGCAGGTGCTGGGCATGAGCTACGAGCAACTGGGCGTGGGCGTGGCGCGCAAGTGGGGCCTGCCGGACGTGCTGCAGGCCAGCATGCGCCGGCCCGAGGGTGAGCCACCGGCACGGCGGGTGGACAGCCCGATCGAGCGCCAGCGCTGGCTCGCGCGTGCCGCCAACGACGTGGCCGATGCCTTGCTGCTGGCCGAGGCCAAGGATGCGCACGGCCGCGTCCGCGCGATGGCGCAGCGCTACGCGCGGGCACTGGGCGTCACCTCGGAGGCCTTCGCCAAGGCTGCCGAGCAGGCTCGCCAGCGCCTGGGCCAGATGGCGCAGGCGATGGACATCAAGCTCGCCAAGGGCTCACAGGCGGAGCGCCTGCTGGCGCCGTCGACGCCCGCGCCCAATGACGATTCGCTGTCGGAACACCAGTTGCAGGCAACGCAGGTGTTGGAGCCGACGCTGCCCGGTCAACAGCCGTCGCGTGAACAGGCGGTGGACATGCTGACCGCCGGCGTGCAGGACATCACCCAGGCGATGGTGGAGAGCTTCAAGCTCAACGAGGTGCTGCGGATGATCCTGGAGACGATTTATCGGGGCCTCGGCTTCCGCCGCGTCGTCTTCTGCCTGCGTGATCCGAAGACCGATGCGTTGACCGGACGCTTCGGCCTGGGTGAGGGCGTCGAGGCGGTGACGCCGGCGTTCCGCGTTGCGCTGAGCGCGCCGCCAGGCACAGTGGCCGACCTGTTCTCCGCGGTCTGCCAGAAGGGCGTGGACACCTTGATCGCCGATGCCGGCGTGCCGAAGATCGCCGAACGGCTGCCGGCCTGGTTTCAAGGTCCGGTGCGCGCCTCGAGCTTCCTGCTGCTGCCGATGGCGATGAAGGGCGCGCCCTTCGCGCTGATCTACGCCGACAAGGTACGCGCCGGCAGCATCGACCTGGGCGAGAAGGAACTGTCGCTGCTGCGCACCTTGCGCAACCAGGCTGTGATGGCCTTCAAGCAGGCCGGCTGAACGGGTCAGCGGCCGCGATCGCGATAGCCATCGCGGTGTTCGTAGTGGCCTTCGTACCAGCGGCGGCGTCCGCCTTCCCAGCCCCAGTAGCCATCGACCCAGATGCCGGGACCGGCGACCACGGCCGGTTCGGCGACATAGCCGCCACCGTAATAGCGGTGCGCCGGCACCACGACGCAGCCGCTGAGGCCAGCGCCGACGAGGGCCAGCAGGGCCGCGGTGGAAATGAGGCGGCTCTTGTTCAGCATCATCATCTGCTCCTGATCAATCGTTGCTTGTGTGTTCAACGCATCTCAGGGCAATGACGGTGACCGGATCGGCGCAGAGTTACTGCCGGTCACAAATGAAAAAGCCGGCGAACGCCGGCTTGATAGAGGTTGACGAGCCTTGACTCGGCACTGGTTGCAACGGTTGGGGCTGCTTCGTTCCCGACCTGACCCGGTTGGCCGCGCTTCCATGCGAGGAGGCCCGTCGGGGTGGAGTATACCCCTCAGCGAAGTTGCAGATCGTCGTCGCTGAAGCGGATGTTCAGCGGCTCGATCAGCAGTTGCTTCTCGCCTTCTTCCAGCGCGCCAGCGACCCAGGCGTCGATGCCGCAGGCCTTGGCGACTTCGACTGTCTTGGCGGCATCCGTGGCGGGAACGAAGATCGCGAAGCCGGCGCCCATGTTGAGCGTCGAGTAGGCCTCGCGGTCGTCCTGCTTGGCGTGCTGCTGCATGAACTTCAGCACCGGGGTGACCGGGGGCACGGTGTGGATGCGGTAGGTGAAGCGGCCGGGGTGGCGCAGCAGCTTGCGCCAGCCGTGGCCGGTGATGTTGGCGCAGTAGTGCGGCTGGATGCCGGCCTTGTACAGCGCCTCGGTGACGGGCGAGTACAGCACGGTGGGCGCCAGCAGCGCGTCGCCGTAGGTGAGGCCCGGCTCGATCTCGGTCAGGTAGCCGTTCGGCAGCCGTTCGACCAGCTTGCGCGCGAGCGACAGGCCGTTGGCGTGGATGCCGCTGGAGGCCAGCAGCACGATGGCGTCGCCCGCACCCAGCTTGTCGCCGACCGACAGGCGCTGCTTCGGGTTGACGAGGCCGGTGCAGGACGCGGCCAGGTCGATGCGGCCCTCTTCGACGATGCCAGCCAGCGCCGGCGTCTCGCCGCCGCCCCAGGCCACCGAGCAGGTGTCGCAGGCCTTCTTCCAGCCCTCGACCAGCGCTTGCGCGCGGGCCTTGTCGCCGAACCAGTCCGAGCCGCCGGCGGCCCAGTAGGCTTGCACGACCAGCGGCGTGGCGCCGACGGTGATCAGGTCGTTGATCGCCATCGCGATCGTGTCCTGGGCGATGGCGGCGTAATAGCTGCTCTTGCCGGTGAGCTTGGCCATCTCGTCGGCCACCAGGGTCTTGGTGCCCAGGCATTCGACGATCGAGGCCATGTAGAACGGGCCGACGTCGACGACGTAGGCCGATTCGCCGCGCGAGGCGGGTACTTCGGTGAAGCCGTGGCCGATCAGGTGGGCGCCGGTCGCGGCAGCCGCGCGCTGGGCCGAGATCTTCAGCGGATCGATCAGGTCGTAGTTGACGCCGGCTTGCTCATAACTGAGAGTTTCGGCGGAGGAGGGGGCGGTGTTGCTCATGGTCTCGGATTATCGGTCAGGCCGGCAGGGAGCCCGCCCGTAGAATGCCGCGCCATGAGTTATCTGGTCCTTGCCCGGAAGTACCGCCCCCGCGCCTTTGAAGAGATGGTGGGACAGGAGCACGTCGTGCAGGCCCTGTCGAACGCGCTGACGCAGCAGCGTCTGCATCACGCCTACCTGTTCACCGGCACGCGCGGCGTCGGCAAGACCACGGTCTCGCGGATCCTCGCCAAGAGCCTCAACTGCACGGGCCCGGACGGCAGCGGCGGCATCACTGCCACCCCCTGCGGCGTCTGCGATGCCTGCCGCGATATCGACTCAGGTCGCTTCGTCGACTACGTCGAGCTCGACGCGGCCTCGAACCGCGGCGTGGAAGAGATCTCCCAGTTGCTGGACCAGGCGGTCTACAAGCCGGTCGTCGGGCGCTTCAAGGTCTACATGATCGACGAAGTCCACATGCTCTCGAACACCGCCTTCAACGCGATGCTGAAGACGCTCGAGGAACCGCCCGAGTACCTGAAGTTCGTGCTCGCGACCACCGATCCGCAGAAGGTGCCGGTGACGGTGCTGTCGCGCTGCCTGCAGTTCAACCTGCGGCCGATGGCGCCGCAGAACGTACTGAGCCACCTGACCAGCGTGCTGCAGACCGAGAACGTGCCGGCCGAGCCCGGTGCGCTGCGCCTGCTGGCCCGCGCGGCGCGCGGCTCGATGCGCGACGCGCTGTCGCTCACCGACCAGGCGATCGCCTTCGGCGCCGGCTCGCTGACCGAGCCGGGCGTGCGTCAGATGCTGGGCAGCGTCGACCGCTCTCACGTCACGGCCATCCTCGACGCGCTCGCCGCCGCGGACGGCGCTGCCGTCGTCGCCCAGGCCGACGCCTTGCGCAGTCTGGGCCTGTCGGCCGCCGGCACGCTGGAAGACCTGGCCGGCCTGCTGCAGCAGATGGCGGTGGCCCAGGCCGCGCCGCGCGCGCTCGACGAGCAGGATCCCGACACGGCCGAGGCCCGGCGCCTCGCCGCGCTGCTGCCGGCCGACGAGATCCAGCTGATGTACAGCATGGCCCTGCATGGCCGCCAGGAACTGGCGCTGGCGCCGGATGAATACGCGGGCCTGCTGATGGTCCTGCTACGCATGCTGGCTTTTCGGCCGGCCGGTGCCGCGAGCCAGCAGCCGGTGAAACCGCCTGCCGCGAAGGCCGAGCCGGCCCCCGCGGTGGCCGCCGCGCCGCTGCTAGCGCCGGTCGCGCCCAAGGTTGTGGTGCCTGTGCCTGTGCCTGTTGCTGCGCCGCCCGTGGCGGCATCCCGGCCTCCCGTGCCCGAACCCGTGCGTGAACCCGCACCGGTGCGTGCGCCTGAACCGCCGCCGGTGCGCACCGCCGTCGATCCCAGCTCGCCGAGCGCGCGACTGCGTCCGCGTGCGATGGTGCAGCCGGTCGAGCAGGAAGCCGATGACGACCTGGGCCCGCCGCCCGCTGGCGATGAGCCGCCGCCCTGGCTCGATGCCGGGCCCGACGACGATGTCGCTGTCAGTGCCGCCGATCTGGGTGATCCCGATTTCGGCGAGAACGATGCGCCCGCCGAGCGCAGCAAGGGTTATGCGTCGACCGCCGGCGCGGACGTCGTCTTCGAGCCCACGCCGCTCGGCGAGCGCTGGCACGCGCAGGTGATGACCCTGGGCCTGACCGCGCTGCCGCGCGAGCTGGCGATGCAGGCGCAATGCATCGGCTTCAGCGAGGAAGGTGAGACGCAGGTCTGGCGCCTGCGCGTCGAGCGCGATTCGCTGCGCCAGCCGGCGCTGAAGGACAAGCTGCAGACGGCCTTGAACACGGCCCTGCAGCGGCCTGTGCGCATCGAACTCGAAGCCGGCGTGGCGCAGGACTCGCCAGCGTTGCGCGAAGCCGCCGCGGCGCAGGCGAAGCAACGCGAGATCGAGCGCATCGTCGTCGAAGACCCGATCGCGCAGGCCTTGCTGGCCGACTTCAAGACGGCACGCATCGTGCCCGGATCGATCCGCTCGATCCTCCACTGATTTTCAAAGTTATTCCAAGGAGTACGTCAAATGATGAAGGGTCAACTCGCCGGCCTGATGAAGCAGGCTCAAGCGATGCAGGACAACCTGAAGAAGGCGCAGGAAGAGCTCGCCACGATCGAGGTCGAGGGCCAGTCCGGCGCCGGTCTCGTGAAGGTCACCATGACCTGCAAGAACGACGTCAAGCGCGTCACCATCGATCCGAGCCTGCTGGCCGACGACAAGGACATGCTGGAAGACCTGGTGGCCGCCGCGTTCAACGATGCGGTGCGCCGCGCCGAGCAGGTCAGCAGCGAAAAGATGGGCAAACTGACCGCCGGCATGCCCATGCCTCCCGGCATGAAGTTCCCGTTCTGATCTTGGCCGCCTCGGCTTTAGAGAACTTGATCGAGGCGCTGAAGCGCCTCCCCGGCGTGGGCCAGAAATCGGCCCAGCGCATGGCCTATCACCTGCTGCAGCACGACCGGGAGGGCGCGCGCCAGATGGCGAAGGCGCTGAGCACGGCGACCGAGTCGATCGGCCACTGCCAGCGCTGCCACACCTTCAGCGAGACCGAGCTGTGCCTGATCTGCTCGGACGGCGCGCGTGATGCGCGGCTGCTGTGCGTGGTCGAGACGCCGGCGGACCAGGCCGCGCTGGAGCGCACCGGCTCCTACCGCGGCTACTACTTCGTGCTGCTGGGCCGGCTGAGCCCGCTGGACGGCATCGGCGCGCGCGAGATCGGCGCGGAAGAACTGCTGGCACGCGCGGCGCAGACGGAGGTCGAGGAGGTGATCCTCGCCAGCAGCTTCACCGCCGAGGGCGAGGCCACGGCCCACGTGCTCGCCGAGGCCTTGCGCTCGCGCGGTATCAAGGCCACGCGCCTCGCGCGCGGCGTGCCGGTCGGCAGCGAGCTGGAGTATGTGGACCTGGGCACGATCGCCCATGCCCTTTCCGATCGACGTTGAGGGATCGCCTGCATGACCATCGCGAATATCTGCATCCTCGTGGCCTGCGCGCTGCCGATCGCCTGCGCGGGCATCGCCAAGGCTAAGGGCCTGGGGAAGATCGACCGTCCCGGCGGCTATGACAACCGCGAGCCGCGTGCCTACCTGTCGCAGCTGACCGGCTGGCGCGCCCGTGCCAATGCGGCGCAAGCCAACAGCTTCGAGGCGCTGCCGCTGTTCATCGCGGCCGTGCTGGTGGCTCAGCAGGCGCAAGCACCGCAGGGGCGGACAGACACACTGGCGATGGCCTTCATCGCCCTGCGCCTGGTCTACATCGCCCTGTACATCGCCAACCAGGGCATGTTGCGCTCGCTGGTCTGGTTCCTCGGCCTGCTCTGCTGCGTGGCGATGTTCTTCTGAGCGACGCTCAGCGCCGCGCCACGCTCGTCGAGGGCTTGGCCGAGGCGCTGGTCACCGTGTGGCCGCCGCGAGCGGACTTGGTCTTGACCAGGCGTTGCGGCTGCTTGCCGGCTGGTGCTGCCACCGTCTTCGCGGCCACGCGCTGCGGTGCCACAGCCGGTGTGGCCGGCGTGGCCGTGTAGACAATCACCGTCTGGCCCGTCTTGAAGCTCGTCGCCCGCGGGCCCAGCTTGTTCCACTGCGCGACCTGCGCTGTGCTGACGCGGTAGCGCCGCGCCACCGCGGCCACCGTCTCGCCCTTGCCGGCGCGCCACGACACGCGGCGCAGCGGCGGCACGTCCGGCGCCAGGGTCATGCTGGCGTTCTCGGCCAGCAGTTCGGACACGTCCTCCTGGCGGTGCGCGGCGCGCGGCACCAGCAAGGTCGAGCCCTTCTTGACGAGCATCTTCGGCGGGATGTGGTTGACCTCGCGCAGCGCGTCCTCGTTCATGCCGACCTGCTTGGCTGCCTCGGCCGGCTTCATCGTGCGCGGCACGACCCAGGCGGTCCAGGTCGCCAGCGGGCCGCGGTGGGCGGCCAGGTTCAGCGCGAAGGCGCTGGCGTTGTCAAAGGGCAGCAGCACGCGCTCGGTACCCGCGGCCAGGATCACCGGCTTGTTCATCTGCGGGTTGAACTGCTTGAACTCGTCGGTGCCGAGGCCGGCCAGCCGGGCGGCGACGTCCACGTCCATGTCTCGCTCGATCGCGACGCTGAGGAAGTACGGGTGGTTGGACAGCGAGGGCAGCGTCAGGCCGAAGGCTTCCGGCGTCATCACGATGTTCTTCACCGCCTGCAGCTTGGGCAGGTAGTAGCGCGTCTCGTCCGGCATCTGGATGCTGTCGTAGTCGGTCGGCAGGCCGCGCTTCTGGTTGCGCGCGATCGACTTCTGCACATTGCCCTGGCCCCAGTTGTAGGCGGCCAGCGCGAGTTGCCAGTCGCCGAACATGTCGTGCAGGCGGTTCAGGTAGTCCAGCGCGGCGCGGGTGGAGGCGAGCACGTCGCGGCGGTCGTCGCGGAAGATGTTCTGCTTCAGCGCGAAGTCGCGGCCGGTGGCCGGCACGAACTGCCACATGCCCGAGGCCTTGGCGGTGGACTGGGCCTGCGGGTTGTAGGCGCTCTCGATGAAGGGCAGCAGGGCCATCTCGGTGGGCATGCCGCGCTTCTCCACTTCCTCGACGATGTGGAACAGGTAGCGGCTGCCGCGCTCGGTCATGCGCTGCACGTAGTCGGGCCGCGAGCTGTACCAGGCCTCGGCCTTGCGCACGCCGTCGTTGTCCAGCTCGGGCATCGCGAAGCCGGCGCGCAGGCGGGCCCAGAGGTCGGCGTTCTCGATCGCGGTGTCGGACAGGTCGACCTTGACGCCGGGGCGCAGCGTGTCTTCCAGCAGGGCGGAAGCGGCGGCTTCGGTCGCGAGCGTCGGTGCCGGCATCGGCGGCAGCACGGGCGCGGACGAGGCGGCGGCGACGGGCGTGGGGGGCGGGACTTGCGCCGTGCCCGCGGGAGCGGGGGAGGCGTCTGAGGAAGCGGGAGAGGCGGGCGGCTGAGTGGCGCAGGCGGCCAGCAGCGAGGCAAGGAGCAGGGCGCTCCAGCGGTGATGGATCGTCATCGGAATTCGTTCTTCCATTGGCGCAGCGTGGCGAGCACCGTGGCGGGGTGTTCGTCAGGCATCGCTGCGGGGGTGGCATGGGCGCGGGCGGCGGCCAGGACGGTGGGCTCGCTGCAGCGCAGGAAGGGGTTGATGTCGCGCTCCAGCGCGATCGTCGACGGCAGCGTCGGCTCGCCGCGTTCGCGCAGGGCGATGCAGTGGACTTCGTGATCGCGCAGCGCGGCGTTGCCGGGCTCGACGGCGCGCGCGAAGCGCAGGTTCGACATCGTGTACTCGTGGGCGCAGCAGACGCGGGTGTCGCCCGGCAGCGCGGCGAACTGCTGCAGCGAGTCGTGCATCTGCTCGGCCGTGCCTTCGAACAAGCGCCCGCAGCCGGCCGAGAACAGCGTGTCGCCGCAGAACAGCAGCGGCGCCTCGCCCGCCGGCTCCGCGTAATACGCGATATGGCCGGCCGTGTGGCCGGGCACGTCCAGCACGCGGAACTTCAAGCCCAGCAGCTCGACGGTATCGCCGGCAATGCAGGGGATGCAGGGTCCGGGGATGGTCTCGTGGGCCGGGCCGTAGACCGGGCCCTGCAGTAGCGGACGCAGGCCTTCGAGGCCGCCGACGTGATCGCCGTGGTGGTGCGTCACTAGAATGCCGGCAAGGCGCAGCCGCCGTGCGCTGAGCGCTTCGATCACCGGGGCCGCATCACCCGGATCGACGACGACGGCATCGCTGCCGTCGTGAAGCATCCAGATGTAGTTGTCGGCAAAGGCGGCGACTGCGTTCAGGTTCATGCGGCAGTGGTGTTGGCTATGCAGCGAGTTCCATGACACGCGAAGCTTCGATTATAGAGTTGGCTGCCTGGCTGGAGACCCCGCCGGGACGCTATCTGCTGGCCTGGGAGCAAGCGCAGCTCGATGGCGCGGTGGCCGACCTGTTCGGCTTCCATGCGCTGCAACTGGGCCTGCCCCAGCTGTCGGGGCTCGATGCCAACCGCATGCCGCACCGCTGGCTGGCGCTCGATTGCGCGCCTGGCGCCGGCGAAGAGGCGTGCGAGGACCGCCCCGACGCGCCGAAAGCCATCGTCGCACTGCACTGCGAATTCGACGAACTGCCCTTCGAGGCCGCCTCGCTGGACCTGGTCGTACTGCCCCACGCGCTGGAGCTGGCGCGCGACCCGCACCAGACCTTGCGAGAGGTCGAGCGCGTGCTGCGGCCCGAGGGTCGCGTCGTGATCCTCGGCATGAATCCGGCCAGCTTCTGGGGCCTCAGGCAGAATCTCGGCCGGCTGCGGGGCAAGACCCGGCACCCGTACCTGCCGCGCTTGTCCCCCACCCGCGAGCGCATCGGCTACTGGCGGCTGCGCGACTGGCTGCGGTTGCTGAGCTTCGAGGTCGAGGGCGCGCGTTTCGGCGTCTACGCACCGCCGCTGCGCTCCGAGAAATGGCTGGCGCGCTGGCGCTGGATCGAGCGCATCGGCCAGCGCTGGTGGCCGGTGCTGGGCGCGGTGTACTTCATCGTCGCGGTCAAGCGCGTGCACGGCATGCGTCTGATCGGACTGGCCCGCCAGCAGAAGCAACTCAAACCGAAGGCCGCTCCGGCAGTGGCCTTGCATCAACGTCGTTCCCACAACAAGAAGCCATGAGCACCTCAGCAGTCCCGTCCGCACCACCCGCCGCCAAGCCCGCGATCGCCATTCCGCAGGTCACCATCTACACCGACGGTGCCTGCAAGGGCAACCCGGGGCCCGGCGGCTGGGGCGCCTGGCTCTCGGCCGGCGGGCACGAGAAGGAGATGTTCGGCGGCGAGCCGAACACGACCAACAACCGGATGGAGCTGACCGCGCCGATCGAGGCCCTGGCCTCGCTGAAGCGCACCTGCCAGGTCGTCATCTACACCGACAGCGAGTACGTTCGCAAGGGCATGACCGAGTGGCTGTCCGGCTGGCAGCGCCGCGGCTGGAAGACGGCCGACGGCAAGCCGGTGAAGAACGCCGACTTGTGGCAGCGGCTCGACGCGCTGGCGCGCCTGCATCGCGTCGACTGGCGCTGGGTGAAGGGCCATGCCGGCGACCCGGGCAACGAGCGGGCGGACCGACTCGCGAACCAGGGCGTGGCCTCGGTCGGGCGCTGATCGGCCGTAGACTTTCGGCATGCAGAACCATCCGCTGATCCACTGGCATTCGATGTTCATGGGCGTGGCCCTGCTGGCTGCGGCCCGCTCGAAGGACGCGCGCAAGCGCAACGGCGCCTGCATCGCCAGCGCGGACAACAAGATCCTCGGTGTCGGCTACAACGGCCTGCCGCGCGGCTGCGACGACGATGATCCGTCCTACTGGAGCGATGACGACGCGGACCCTGCCAACTCGCGCCACAGCTACATCGTCCACGCCGAGGTCAACGCGATCCTGAACTGCGTGGTGCTGCCGCTCAACGGCAGCACGATCTACACGACGCAATACCCCTGCCCGCGCTGCGTGCAGTCGATCATCCAGGTCGGCATCAAGCGAGTCGTGTTCCTGGAGAAGAAGTCGCACCAGGTGGCGAACAACCAGGCCTCGGACAAGATGCTGGTCGACGCGCAGATCGAGGTGCTGTCGCTGGACGAACTGGAAGCCGCGGCGGCCCGTTGGTGTGACAAGCTCAACGGCTTCGTGCGCGACACGCCGGAGACTTGAGCCGAATAAGCGGGTGAAATCCCGCCTTATTTGGATTTAAGTTTTCGCCGCGGCGAACATCATCGGGTCTCGAAGTCGAGGCCCATCATGATCATCACGCTGCACCAGAATTCCGCCGAACACCGCGAGCCCCTGCTGGCCGCGCCGCTGTTCCTGGAATCGCCGATCGTGGCACCCGTGGATGCATCACGGCTGCAGCGCCTGCACGCGCTGATGTTCGCCGCCGGCCTCGATCTGGAACCGACCCGCATGGTCTACGACCGTGCCTATGCCTACGAGCGGCTGGCCGCCGGCTTCGGTTCCGACAGCGAGACGCTGCGCCAGTTCGCGATCGATGTGTTCGCGGACTACCAGGACGCGGGTGAGTGGATCGGCCTGATCCACTGATCCTCGTCGGTCGCCGCTTTCACGCGGGTGCCCACTGCGCCACCCGCGCCACCGGCTTGCCGCCGATGATCATCGCCAGCACCTCGTCCTCGGTCACGTCGGCCGTGCGGTAGGTGCCGACGACCTTGCCGTTCTTCATCACGCTGAGCCGGTCCGACAGGCCGAACACGTCCGGCATGTCGTGCGTGATCAGGAAAATGCCGACGCCTTCGCTCTTCAGGCGCCGCACCAGCTCGTGCACCATCCGCGTCTCCTCGGGGCCGAGCGCCGCGCAGGGTTCGTCCATGATCAGCACGCGCGCCTTGAAGTACAGCGCGCGCGAGATCGCGACGACCTGACGCTGCCCGCCCGACAGCGCGCGCACCGGCACGCGGATGTTCTTGAAGTTCGGGTTCAGCCGGTGGAAGGTCTCGCGTGCCGCCTGCTCCATCGCATCGTCGTCGAGCAGGCCGAAGCGGGTCAGCAGCTCGCGGCCGAGGAACAGGTTCTGCACCGCGTCGAGGTTGTCGGCCAGCGCCAGGGTCTGGTAGATCGTCTCGATGCCCAGCGCCTGCGAATCGGACGGGGAGGCGATCTTCGCCGCCTGGCCGCTCACCAGGATCTCGCCGCTGTCGATCGGGTAGGCGCCCGCCAGCATCTTCATCAGCGTGGACTTGCCCGCACCGTTGTGGCCCAGCACGGCGACGACCTCGCCGGGATGCAGCTGCAGGCTCACGTTCTCTACCGCGTGCACGCCGCCGAAGGCCTTGTGCACGTTCCGGATTTCTACCAGCGCCGTCATGCGATTCTTTCTCCGGTCCAGCGGCGGTACAGCACGTCGAAAGCGACGGCCACGATCAGCACCTGGCCGATGATCACGTAGCGGCTGCCGATGCTGACGTCCATCAGCAGCATGCCGCTGTCCAGGAACTGGATCATCAGCGCGCCCAGCACCGAGCCCAGCACCGTGCCGCTGCCTCCCGACAGCGCCACGCCGCCGATCACCGCCGCGGCGATCACGTACAGCTCCATGCCGGTGCCCAGCGAGTTGGTGCCGGCGTTCAGCCGCGCCACGGCGACGATGGCTGCCACGGTGATCATCACCGCCAGCAGCATGAAGAGCTTGATCGTCACGCGCTTGACTGGGATGCCCACCAGTTGCGCCGCTTCCGGATTGCCGCCGATCGCGAACACGTAGCGGCCAAAGCGGGTGCGCCGGGCGATGAAGCTGATGCCGAACACGACGACGCCCCAGATCAGCACCGGGATCGGCACGCCCTGCGCCTCGGGCTTGCTCTCCAGCCGGTAGGCGTTCATCACGCCGACGAAGCCGAGCACGAGGATCGAGAAGCCCGCCGTCAGCGCCAGGTCGAAGGCCAGCGGCCGCAGCGGGAAGCCGTGCTTGCGCTTGCGCGCGCGGCGGGCGAGGCTGCTCCACACCAGCAGCGCCACCAGCACGATGCCCAGCGCCCAGCTCAGGCGAGGCCCAAGCGCTCCGTCCAGTCCGCCGCCCAGCGCAAGGAAGGTTTCGTCGGTGATCGGCTGCGTCTTGCCGTCGGCCACGAGGAAGGCCGCGCCGCGGAAGGACATCAGCCCGCCGAGCGTTACGACGAAGGAGGGCACGCCCAGCACGGCGGTCAGCCAGCCCTGGTAGAGCCCGATCGCCAGTGCCATCGCCAGCCCGGCGAGCGATGCGGAGATCCAGCCCCAGTTCTTCGAGTACATCAGCCAGGCGATCAGCACGCCCACGGCGCCCAGCACCGAGCCGACCGACAGGTCGATCTGCCGCGCCACGATCACCAGCGTGATCGCCGTGGCGACGATGCCGACGACGGCCGTCTGCTGCGCGATGTTGTAGAGGTTCTCCGGCGTCAGGAAGGTGCCGGTGGCGGCGTGGAAGACCACGGCCATCACCACCAGCACGGCGGCCATCAGCGACAGCCGCAGGTCCAGCGCGGAGATTTGGAGTTTGGAGTTCATGGATTGAAGACAGGGAGCGGGGCGGGCCGGCACCCGGCCCGCCCCTTCACCTGTTGTTCAGTCGTTTACTTGCAGGCGGCCGGCGCGGTCGCCTTGTCCACGCCCTTGCACGCCTCGTCCTTCGAAATCCAGCCGGCCTTGATGACGACGTCGAGGTTGTCCTTGGTGATGGACACCGGCTTCAGGAACTTGGACTGCAGCGGCACCTTCTTCTCGCCGTCGGCCCAGGTCACCGTGCCCGGCACCTTCTGGCCCTTGGCCAGTGCCACGGCAGCGGCGGCGGCTTCCTTGCCGAGCTCGCGCGCATCCTTCCAGACCGAGACCGTCTGCGAGCCCAGCGCGATGCGGTTCAGTGCGGCGTGGTCGCCGTCCTGGCCGGAAACCGGCACGCCCTTGATGCCCTTGGCGGACAGCGCGGCGATCACGCCGCCGGCGGTGCCGTCGTTGGAGGCCACGACCGCGTCGACCTTGCCGCCGTTCTTGGTCAGGATCTGCTCCATGTTCTTCTGCGCCACTTCGGGCTTCCAGCCGTCGGTGTATTCCTCGCCGACGACCTTGATGTCGCCGCTCTTGATGGCCGCGGCCAGCACCTCGCCCTGGCCGTCGCGCAGGAAGTTGGCGTTCGGGTCCGTCGGCGAGCCCTTGATGAAGACGAAGTTGCCCTTCTGCTTGACCTTGAACACGCCGCGCGCCTGCTCGCGGCCGACTTCCTTGTTGTCGAAGGTGATGTAGAAGACGCCGGGTGCCTCGATCAGGCGGTCATAGGCCACCACCGGCAGGTTCTTGGCCTTGGCCTTGGCGAGCGCGGGCAGGATCGCGTCCTTGTCCATCGCCAGGATGATCAGCGCCTTGGCGCCCTTGGCGATCAGGCCGTCGACGTCGGCCAGCTGCTTCTCCGGCGAGCCGCCGGCGTCCGCGCTGATGTAGCTGGCGCCGAGCTTGGCCAGCTCGGCCTTGATCGCGGCCTCGTCGGTCTTCCAGCGTTCTTCCTGGAAGTTGGACCAGCTGACGCCGACGGTCTGCGCCGCGGCCAGCGATGCGAAGCCACCGATGAGCGAGGCGGCGAGGATCTTGTGAACGAACTTCATGCTTCTTGTCTCCTGGGATGGGTTTTGAACAACACGAATCGGTACAGCAGGGAAAACCAACTACATCGACGGCCAGAGCGGTGGCCGCCGCGCGGGGAACAGCTCAAGCCGCGGCCCGTCTCGCCGCAGGGTTCTTCGTCTCGGTGGGATGCAGGTCTTCGTCGAAGCCGTGGCGCGAGGTGACGCTGACCACCTGGGCCGATTCGTCCAGCCGCTGCAGCACCAGCGAGGCCGCGCCGCGCGCCCAGGCCTCGCCGCCCTCGTGGTCGATCAGCACGGGCACGCGGCCGCGGTGCGGCATCACCATCGCTTCGTCCAGCGCGGTGCGCAGCGGGCCTTCCAGCAGCTCGATCGCCAGTTGCCGGCCGCCGTCCACGATCACCAGCTGCAGCGCCAGCAGGTTCACCACATTGCCGATCCAGGTGCCCAGCAGGCGGCCCTGGCGCTCGAAGATCGCGCGCGCCTTGGTGCCGGCGGCGCCGGGGCGGCGCGCGGTGTCGGCGAGCTGGCCGTAGGTGGCCTCGATGTCCTGCGGCAGCAAGGTGCCGGCCGGCAGCAGTCCGGCCTCCTGGCCCTGCTCGACGACCGCGTAGTGCGCCACGTAGGCCTCCAGGCAGCCGCGCTTGCCGCAGTGGCACTGGCGCCCGTCGGCGACGATCTGCACATGGCCCATTTCCCCGGCCAGGCCTGCGCGGCCGCGGTACAGCTCGCCGTTGATGATCAGGCCCACGCCCAGGCCCTGGTCCAGCGTGATCGCCGCGGCATCGGTCAGCCGGGCGGCGCGGCCGAACCACTGCTCGGCCAGCGCGCGGATCTTGGCCTCGTTCTCGATGAAGACCGGCACCTCCAGCTCCTTCGAGAGAGCGGCGGCCAGGCCGGTGACGCGGTGCGTCTTCTTGCTGCCGGCCGAGAACACGGCCGACCAGTGCACCAGGTCGCCCATCGAATCGACAAAGCCGGGCAGGGCGACGCCCACGCCGGCCAGCGCGACGCCGGTGCCGCCGTGCTCGGCCAGGCAGGCGCGCACCTCCTTGACGACGCGCTTGACCAGCGCGGCCTTGGCCATCGGCGTGGCCAGCGGCGCGCTGCGCGTGCCGCGCACGCTGCCGGCGAAGTCGGTCAAGGTCACGGTGATGCGGAACAGCGAGATGTTGACGCCGACGACCCAGACGAAGTCGGAGTTCAGCGCCAGCTCGCGCTCACGCCGGCCGCCGCCGGCCGAGGGGCGGGCGCCGACCTCGACCAGGGCGCCGCTCTCCAGCAGCCGCCGTGTCAGCGAGGACACCGCGGGCTGGCTCAGTCCGGTCGATTCGCCGATCTCCGCGCGCGACATGGCCGCGCCGTTGCGGCGAACGGCATGCAGCACCTGGTACAGGTGCAGCTGCGAAATGTGGCGTGAACTCAGACGCGTCATGCGCGTTTGTCTCCGAGTCTTGTTGAAATAATTTCGCGCCATTCTATTTCAGCGAAATATTTGTCTTTAGGTGGTTTCCCGCAGAAGTGGCTGAAGCCAATGCGAGGGACGTGATGTGGTGCGGCCGCCTAAAGCACGGACCTTGAGCCACAAATCCCTAATCCTCGACTTCCGTTTCCCTTAGATTTTGTTCAGGCAAAGAGGTGAAAAGAAAGTCAGGGGAGTGCTGGGGATGACGACTCGCATTACCGCTTGCACCGACGGCAGCGGAGCTTCATTTTGCTGAGATGGCTGCGCCGCCTGGGCGTCTGCCTGGCCCTGGGCGGGTGGAGCCTGGCCGTGCCCGCGCAGACGCCGGACACGGTGACCAACAGCGCCAGCATCACGCCGCCCGCTGGCGTCCACGATCCCGACTGCGGTCTGCCCGGCCCGGCCGATTGCGGCGGCAACAACAGCAGCAGCACCTCGGCGCCGCTGTGGGTCGATGCGGTCACCAAGAGCGCCGAGCCGGCCAGCGGTACCTCGGTGCAGGCGGGCCAGACCATCACCTACACGCTGACGATCACCGTGGCCAATGCGCCGACCACGGCGCCCATCGTGCTGCAGGACCAGCTCGGCACGGGCTTGGCCTTCGGCGGCGTCGTCAGCGCCGGGCCCTTCGTGGCCGGAGGCAGCGGCAGCACGCGCAGCTTCACCCTGCCTGCCGGCGCACCGGTGGGCGCCTATGCCGTGCGCTACACGGCGACGGTGACCGACGGCGCCAGCGGCAAGGTCAGCAACGTGGTCAGCGCGCCCGGCTGCACGGCCGGCAGCTGCAGCACCACCCATCCGCTGGGCGGCGTGGTGGTGGCCAAGCGCCTGAGCAGCGAGAGCGGCACGCAGAGCGGGCTGGCCGAGTTCGCCGAGACCCTGGGCTACACGATCACGCTGACCAACGGCGACGCCGCGCCGGCGGCCAATTACCGCTTCAACGAGAACGTGCCGGCCGGCGCCACGCTGGTGGGCGTGGACGGCGCATCCGGCTTTAGCAGCCCTGTCGTGGGTCCGGCAGCCGTGCCGTTGCTGGTGGCCCAGGTGCCGGCCAACGGCGTCGCGAGCGTGGCCGTGCGCTTCCGCATCGCCGATTCGCCGCCGGCCGGGCTGGCCGCGATCGTCAACCGCATCGACGGCGGCGATATCGATAGCACGATCTGCGGCGCGCGCTGCATCGTCACCACGCCGCTGGAGCAACCCACGGCAATGCGCCTGGTCAAGAGCGTGGCCGTGCGCGAGGCCCACATCGGCGACCTCGTGCGCTACACGCTGCGCGTGGCCAACGCGGGCGCCGTCGACATCGTGAACGGCAGCATCCTCGACACGCCGCCGCAGGGCTTCAACTACGTGGCCGGCTCGATGACCGTGGCCGACCGCGACGGTGCCTTCACGCTGGGCAGCGCGCAGACGCCGCTGCAGATCGGCGGCATCGACATCGCCACGGGCCAGGAGGCGGTGATCAGCTACCTGCTGCGCGTGGGCGCCGGCGTGCGCCAGGGTGTCTACACCAACCAGGCGCAGGCGGTGGACCGGCGCGGCTGGCCGATCTCCAACGTGGCGACGGCGCAGGTCTCGATCGTGGCCGACCCGCTGCTGGACGAATCGCTGATCCTCGGGACCGTGTTCGACGACCGCGACGGCGACGGCTGGCAGGCCCCGGCCGGCCTCAGCGGCGTGCGCGTGCAGGGCGGTTTTGCGGCCGAGGCCTATATCGCCGGCTCCACCGAGATCGATCGCGGCCAGGGCTTCGTGGCTTTGCCCGACGACGGCGCACCGCTGCTGAAGGGCCTGGCGCTGGGCCGCATCGCCGGCCGCGAGTCCGAGGCCGATGCGCCGCGGAACCACCAGCTCGTGCTGCGCCAGCGCCTGCGCGCACTGGACTTCCGCGACGGCTTCTCGCTCCGTAGCGCCCAGGGCGTGAGCTTGCTGATGGATGCCGCCGGCATCACCCGGCTGGAGCGCGAGGGCGACGCGGCCAAGGGTCTCGACGGCGCGCTGCCCAGCGTGGAGCGCCGCGTTGCGGTGGGCGAGGGCGGCTACGTGGTGGACTACGTGCTGCGCAACCTCGGCATCGACGAGCGCGGCATCCCCGGCGTGCGCATCGCCTCCGCCGAGGGCCTGCTGATGGAGACGGACGCCTACGGCCGCTACCACCTGCTGGGCATCGATGGCGGCACGCAGGCCTTCGGCCGCAACTTCGTGCTCAAGGTCGATCCGGCCACCCTGCCGGCCGACGCCGAGTTCAGCACGCCCAGCCCGCTGGTGCGCCGCATCACGCCGGGCGTGCCGGTGCGCTTCGACTTCGGTGTGAGGCTGCCGCTGCGGCGCGAGGGCAGCGCGCCGGTGCCGGCCGGCATCCTGCTCGGCGAGGCGTTGTTCGAAGCGGGTCAGGCCACCTTGAATCCGGCACATGCCGCCGTGCTGAACGAGCTGGCCGCGCGGCTGCAGGCCCAAGGCGGTGGCGGCGAGCTGTTGCTGCCCGTGCGCGATGACGAAGCCGGCCTGGGTCTGGCACGCGCGCACACCCTGCGCACCGCGCTGCTGCCGCGCCTGCAGCCGGCCGCGGCGCGTGCGGTGCGCGTGGTGCTGCGCCCGGCGGGCGAGGGCCCGCCGCTGGCCGCGCTGGTGCAGGGCGGCGTGGTGCTGGGCGCAATGTGCTTCGAGCCGGGCCAGGCGGCGCTGCGGCCATCGGCTGCGCCCCTGCTGCACGCGCTGGCCCAGCAACTGGCGCAGGACGGCGGAGGCCGCGTCGAGATCGCGCAGGACCCCGGTGGCACGCCCGCGGATCTGGCCATGGCGCGTGCGCGCGCCGTGTACGCGGCCCTCGCCGCCGAATTGCCCGCCGCCGTGCGGGGTCGCCTGGAGGTCGCGCCATGAAGCGCTACCTGCTGGGCTGTGCCCTGTTCTCGCTGGCGGCGGAGGTGTTTGCTCAGTTGCCCTCGCAAGCCTCGCCCCAGTCTGCCACGCCGCGGGCCCCCGGGAATCGCGCCCCGATGGCCGCGCCGGCCGGCCCTACACCGGGCTGCGAGGCCCAGGGCTGCAGCACCGCCGACGGCCAGTTGCTGTTCCAGCTGCAGCAGGCCCCGCCGCTGGCCCCCGCCGGCCGCACCGCGGCTGGCGCCGGCCTGTCGCTGCTGCTGCCCAATGGTGGCCTCGTCTGGGCCACCGAGGACCCGGCGCTGGGCCAGCCCGAGCTGAGCGTCTCCGGCCCGGCCCAGGCGGCCTTCGAGAACGGCCGGCTCACGCAGCCGTTGCTGTTCTACCTGCGCAGCAACTACCCGGGTTTCGTGCAGCGTTTCGAACTGACGATCTACCGCGCCAGCGACACCGCCTACACCGAGCCGCTGGCCGTGTTGCCCATGCCGGTGGCGGCCGTGGGCCGCGTCGAATGGAGCGGCACGCCGGCCTCGCGCTTCCCGCTGCGTGCGGGCGATGCGCTGGTCTACGTGCTGCGCGCTTACGGTGCTGATGGCGCCGTCGACGAGACCCTGCCCAAGAACCTGCTGCTTGCCCGCCCCGAAGACGTGGAGCGCAGCGACAGCGAGCAGCGCGCCGCCGCCGAGCGCAGCCTGGGCGCGCCGCTTAGCCTGCAGCAGGCGCAGGCCCAGCGCCTGGTGGACAGCGTGTTCACCAGCAACGACCTGCGGCAGCAGAACATCCCGCTCTACGGCTCGCGTATCCGCATTCAGGGCCGCAACCTGCCAGACGGCGCCGCGCTGGAGATCAATGGCCAGAGTTACCCGACCGACCTGCAGCACAAGTTCGTCGCCGAGTTCCTCACGCCGATGGGCATGCATCGCTTCGACGTCGCCGTGTCGGCGCCGGGCCAGGCGCCGCTGCACCAGGTGCTGGAGGTGGACGTCACCGGCAAGTACTTCTTCGGCGTGGCCATGGCCGACCTCACGGTGTTCCAGAACCACGCCACAGGCCCCGGCAGCGAGCTGGCACTGGCCGGGCGCGAGGGCAGCGTGCTGAGCAACGGCCGGCTGGCCTTCTATGGCAAGACCAAGGTGGACGGCAAGTACCTGATCACCGCCAGTGCCGACACGCAGGACCGCCCGCTGCGCGAGTTGTTCACCGGCTTCACCCGGGCCGACCCGCAGGACCTGTTCCGCCAGCTCGATCCCAACCTCTACTACCCCACCTACGGCGACGACTCCACCACCGTGCGTGACGTCGACACCCAAGGCCGTGCCTACCTGCGCGTGGACTGGGACAAGAACCAGGCGCTGTGGGGCAACTACCAGACCGGCTTCACCGGCACGGCCTACGGGCAGTACCTGCGCGGGCTGTACGGCGCGGCCCTCAAGTGGCGCTCCACCGACACCAACCCCTGGGGCGAGGCCACCACGCAAGTGCGTGCCTTCGCGTCCGAGGCGCAGACGGCGCCCGGCCACAGCGAGTTCCTCGGTACCG
Organism: Roseateles agri; assembly: GCF_034043675.1. NCBI lineage: Bacteria > Pseudomonadati > Pseudomonadota > Betaproteobacteria > Burkholderiales > Sphaerotilaceae > Roseateles > Roseateles agri. The sequence continues at coordinate 318,882 of NZ_JAXCLA010000007.1, forward strand.
GCGGCAGCCTTTACTACCTGCGCCATACCAACATCGTGCAGGGCTCGGAAACAGTGATCGTGGAGCAGCGCAACCGCAGCACCGGCCGTGTCGAGAACCGGGTCACGCTGGTGCGCGGCACCGACTACGAATTGAGCGAACTGCAGGGCCGCATCCTGCTGCTGCGCCCGCTGCTTCAGCTGGTGGACGACGGCCTGCAAGGCATCACCCGCGACACGCCGCTGGCCGGGCTGGAGCAGCACCTGATCGTGGACTACGAGTGGATTCCCACCGCCTACGACGCTGGCAACATGACCACCGGCCTGCGCGGTAAGCAATGGGTGAACGACCACCTGGCCGTCGGCGCCACCTACGTGGACGAGGGCCGCTCCGGCGAGGACTACACGCTCAAGGGCGTGGACGTGACCTTGCAGGCCGGGCGCGGCACCTCGCTGCGGGTGGAGCGCAGCGCCAGCCGCTCCACCGGCTCGCCGGTGTTCGAGTCCACCAACGGCGGCCTGAGCTTCACGCAGCGCGGCACCGACGTCGGCCTGCGCGCCGGCCATGCCACCTTGGTGGAAGGCGAAGCCAGCCTGCAGGAACTGGGCTGGACCGAGCGCAACTGGACGGTGGGCGGCTGGTGGCGCCGCGTGGACGCCGGCTTCTCGGCCGCCAACGAGGACTACGGCATGGGGCGGCGCGAGGTCGGCGCCGAAGTGCGCGGCCAGGTCGGCGACACGCTGGAGGTACTGGCCCAGACGAGCCGCACCACGCAAGGTACCGAGCAGCTCGACCAGACCCGCTTCACCGCGCAATGGCGCCCCACCGGCGAGGACACGGTGACCGCCGAGCTGCGCCGCATCACCCAGGACAGCGCAGCCGGCCCGGTGGACGGCACGCTCGGTGCGCTCAAGTACACGCGCCGCATCACGCCGCGGCTGGAGCTCTACGGCGTGGCCCAGAAGACGCTGGACGATGACGAGGGTCGCTACCCCGCCAACGACGCCGCCACGCTGGGCGCGCGCTACCGCTTCGAGAACCAGTCGCAGCTGGGCGCGGAAGTCACCCACGGTGACCGCGGCGACGCCGCGCAAGTCACCGGCGAATACCGCCTCGGCCCCGACCACACCTTGTACGGCACCGTCACGCACACCACCGACACCAGCGAGTACGACTCGCTGTTCAACAGCCGGCTGCAGAGCGGCTGGACCCTGGGCCAGCGCTGGCGCCTGGGCGAGCGCAGCAACCTCTACAACGAGAGCCAGTTCTTGAAGGAGCCCGATGGCACGGGCCTGGTCCACACCTTTGGCATGGACTTCTACCCGGTGCCGGGCTGGAACACCGGCTTCAGCTTGCAGAAGGGCGACCTCGAAGCCGCCGCCGGCACCGTGCACCGGCGCGCCGTGAGCCTCAGCGCCGGCCACACCTCGGCCACCGCCGAGTGGGCCAGCCGGCTCGAATGGCGCGAGGACAGCGGTGCCGAACGCCGCCGCCAATGGGTCAGCACCAACCGCGTGGACCACAAGCTCGACGAGGACTGGCGCGTCTCCGCACGCTACAACTACTCGCAGACGCGCGACGAGATCGACGCTACGGCCGACGCCAAGTACGTCGAGGCCGGCGCGGGCTTCGCCTGGCGGCCGCACGACGATGCACGCTACGCGCTGCTGGGCCGCTACACCTACCTCTACGACCTGGCCTCCGCCGGGCAGGTGGGCGACACAGCGAGTACCAGCTACGACCAGCGCTCCAACATCGTCGCCTTCGACGGCATCTATAAGCGCGACCGCCAGTGGGAATTCGCCGCCAAGCTGGCCGTGCGCGAAGGCAGCGCGCGCGCCGGCCGCGGCACCGGCGCCTGGTTCGATTCCGGCACACGCTTCGCCGCACTGCAGGCCCGCTACACCTTGCCCCGGCAATGGCATGGCCTGGCCGAATACCGCTGGCTCGATGCCAAGGCGGGCGGCACGCGCCAGGGCTGGCTGGCCGGCATCGACCGCGACATCACCCAAAACCTGCGCCTGGGCGTGGGCTACAACTTCACCGACTTCAGTGACGACCTGACCCGCCTGGGCTACCGCTACCGCGGCTGGTACGTCAACCTGGTGGGAAGCTACTGAACACCATGCACGACATGACTCGCAAGCTCCTCGCGACCCTGGCCCTGCTGCCGGCGCTGGCCGCAGCGCAGACCACTTCCTGGGTGGACCTGGCCGGCGGCGCCCCGGGCCTCACCAACGACGGCCAGACCCGCACCTTGACCTGGCTGTGGGCGCCTGGCGGTGCCTCCATCAGCGGCCGGGTGGACATCACGCGCACCGGCGCCGGCGTGCACTACGTGCTGGCCGAAAGCCAGTTGGCCACCATCCGGGCCTTCGTTCCGGGAGCGGGGGAATACGACAACAGCCCTTATGCGCTGTCGCTGGGTGGTGCATCGGGCATCAAACAGTTCGGCTCCGAGGGCGAGTTGGGCCGCGCGCCCAACGATGTGCCGGGCGGCACCTTCTCCACCACCGTCATCGATTTCCGCTTCGACGGCACCGTCAGCGCGCCCAACCACACCATCCTCACGCTGTTCGATCCCGGCACCGCGGAGTCCTCCGACGACCGCTCGCAGTACTTCGACGGCCCGGCCGTCTACCGCTTCACCGCCTTCAACAAAGGCGTGCCGGTGGACACCAGCAGCTGGACCGTGAACGTGGTGGACCCCTACCTGCCGGCCGTCACGCCCGCCAACTGGAGCTGGGACGCGGCCTCGGGCACTTATCGCTTGGAGCACTACCCCTCCGCATCCGTGCAGTCCGACTTCAGCGACTACAACTTCCCCGACACGCTGGTGTTCATCGACACCAACAACACCACCTTCGATCGCGTGGTGCTCACGGTGAATGGCCTGGCCTTCGACACCATGGCCCTGGGCATCGGCTCGGCCAACCGGCCCAAACTGCCGATCACGCTGGACGCCAACTGGACCAACGCAACGGCGGCCGACGCGGTGGGCCTGACCATCGCCGGCGCGGGCGCGGAGACCGTCGTGGCCGGCGGCTCCACGGCCCCCGTCGCCAGCACCCCGGCCGGCGCCAATGGCCTGCCGAACCAGCTCGTCACGATCCGCGAGACCTTCACGCGCGGCGCCGCGGCCAGCTACACGCTCGCCTGGTCCTGCCGGCGCCTGGACAACAACACGGTCATCGCCAGCGGCACCGGTGACAACGGCAGCTTCACGATGCCCGCCGACACGGGCGTGGGCTGCAGCTTCGCCAACACAGGCCATGCGGCACTGCGCCTGCAGAAGACGCTGCCCTATGGCCGCCGCAATCCGGCCGATCAGTTCAGCCTGAGCCTCACCGGCCCCAATGCGCCGCCGGCCGTGACCACCGCCGGCGCCGGCGTTGCGCTCACCGGCAGCGTGGTGCTGGCAACGGCCGCCGTGGGCAGCAGCTACACCTTCACCGAAGCCGGCGCGGCCGGCGCCAACCTGCCCGACTACGCGAGCAGCTGGAGCTGCAGTAATGCGCTGGCCGGCGGGCAAGCGCCCAGCGGCAGCGGCACGAGTTTCAACCTGACGCCCGCAGCCGGCGACGACATCACCTGCACCTTCAGCAACAGCGTGCGCCCCGCCGCCGACCTGCGCGTGCGCAAGACGGTGACGCCGGCCGGCGCGCGCACCGGCGAGATCCTGAGCTTCAGCATCGTGGCCGACAACCTGGGGCCGGACCCCGCCAACGGCGCGCTGCTGCGCGACACGCCCGGCCCCGGCCTCGATTGCACGGCGCCCGCCACCACGGCCACCTGCACCGGCACCGGCGGCGCCGCCTGCGGTGCACCGACGGTGCCGGTGGCGAGCCTGCTGGGCAGCGGCGTGAGCCTCACCTCGATGCCGGTGGGCGGCAGCGTGACCATCACGCTGCTGTGCAAGGTGACGGCCGTGCCCGCGCGCTGACAGGACCCGTTGCCGGCGGTGCTGATAATCCGCCGATGCCTATCGTCAAGTTCCCGCTCGCCGCCTTGTTGTTGCTGGCCCTGTCACCGTGTGCTTTCGGCCAGACGCCGCGGCAGGATCTGATGGAGGCCGCACAGCGCGAGCAGCCCCGGCTGATCGGCAGCCTGGAGCAGTTCTGCGCGATCGAGAGCGACAGCCGCAACACCGAGGGTCTGGCGCAGATGGCCGACCTGCTGGCCGCACGCTTGCGCGCGCTGGGCGGCGAGGTCGAGATCCTGCCCACCGGCGAGGTCTACCGGATGGAAGATACGCCGGCCGAGCCCGGCCGGGTGGTGAAGGGCGTGTTCCGCGGCACCGGTACGAAGAAGCTGCTGCTGCTGGCGCACATGGACACGGTCTATCCGAAGGGCACCGGGGCGAGCCAGCCCTTCGCCGTCAAGGACGACAAGGTCTACGGCCTGGCCATCGCCGACGACAAGCAGGGCCTGGCCGTGGTGCTGCACGTGCTGGCGATGCTGAAGGCGGTGGACTGGCGCGGCTATGGCGAGATCACCGTGCTGTTCAACGGCGACGAGGAGATCTCCTCGCCAGCCTCGCGCGACATCATCACCGCATCGGCCCAGGAGGCCGATGCGGTGATGTCCTTCGAGGGTTCGGGCGCGTCGAACGACAAGCTGTCGCTCGCCACCGCGGGCATCGCCTCGGTGATGATGACCGTCTACGGTCGTGCCGAGCATGCCGGCGGCGCGCCGCAGGACGGCGTCAACGCGCTCTACGAGATGGCGCACCAGGTGCTGCAGATGCGCGACCTGACCGACCCGGCCATCGGCCTGCGCCTGAACTGGACCATGGCCAAGGCCGGGGTGGTGCGCAATATGGTGCCGCCGCTCGCGACGGCCGAGGCCGACATCCGCGCGCTGCGGGTGCGCGACTACCTGTCGCTCGAAAAGACCATGCAGGAGCGCATCCAGTTCCACCTGCTGCCCGAGGCTCAGGTGACCCTGAAGTTCGAGCGCCGCCGCCCGCCGCTGGAGGCCACGGCGGCCTCGCGTGCGCTGGGCGACGTCGCAAAGAAAATTTACCTGGACGAGCTCGGCCTGCTGCTGAACGTGGACGACGAGGCCGAGGGCGGCGGCACCGACGCGGGCTTTGCCGGCGTGAAGGCCAAGGGGCCGGTGATCGAACGCTTCGGCCTGCGCGGTGCGGGGGCCCACGGCTCGGCGCCGGAGTACGTGCTGCAGAGCTCGATCGTGCCGCGGCTGTACCTGGCGGCGCGGGTGATCCAGGCCGTTTCGGAGGCCGGCGGCACGCGGTAGAAACCCGGGGTGACTGACGGCAGGGGCCATGGGTGCTGGTGTATCGTCGCGCCTTCGCAAATTTCGCCCCTGCTGGTTCGCCCCCGATGAAACGCCTGATCCCGGCCGCAACGACCCTTGCACTGTCCCTCGCCTTCGCGTACGCCCATGCCACCGAAGGCATGTGGATGCCCAAGCAACTCCCGACGATCGCCAAGGAACTGAAGGCCGCGGGCCTGGGCCTGGAACCGGCGAAGCTCGCGCAGCTGACCGAGTTCCCGATGAACGCCGTCGTCTCGCTGGGCGGCTGCACCGCGTCCTTCGTGTCGCCGCAAGGCCTGGTGGTGAGCAACCACCACTGCGTCTATGGCAGCCTGCAGTTCAACTCCAAGCCCGAGCGCGACTTGATGAAGAACGGCTTCCTTGCGCCGAGCCTCGGCGAGGAGCTGCCGGCCGCGCCGGGCACGCGCATCCTTGTCACGGTGGACGCCAGCGACGTCACTGGCCGCATCATCGACACGGCCACCGCCAAGCTGGTGGGCAAGGCCCGCACCGATGCGATCGAGAAGAACGAGAAGGCCCTGGTGGCCGCCTGCGAGAAGGAAGCCGGCTTCCGCTGCAACGTCTACAGCTTCTACGGCGGCCTGCAGTTCCAGCTGATCAAGCAGATGGAAGTCCGTGACGTGCGCCTGGTCTACGCGCCGGCCGGCGGAATCGGCAACTTCGGCGGCGACACCGACAACTGGATGTGGCCGCGCCACACCGGCGATTTCGGCTACTACCGCGCCTACGTCGGTGCCGACGGCAAGCCGGCCGACTACAGCCCGAACAACAAGCCCTACACGCCGAAGTCCTGGCTGAAGCTCGCCAGCTCGCCGCTGAAGGACCAGGACTTCGTGATGGTCGCCGGCTACCCCGGCCGCACGAACCGCCTGCGCCTGCCGGCCGAGGTGGACTTCAACCTCGGCTGGTTCCAGCCCGCCATCATCAAGGCCTACGGCGAGGAGCTTGACCTCATCGGCAAGGCCACGGCCGGCCGCCCGGACGCGGAGATCCGCATGGCCAATATGGTCAAGGGCCTCAACAACACGATGAAGAACTTCCAGGGCCAGGACGCCAGCTACCGCGGCAGCGACATCCTGGCGCGCAAGCAGCAGGCCTTCGCCGAGCTGAAGGCCTGGGTGATGGCCGATGCCAAGCGCCGCGCGCAGTACGGCGCGGACTTCGAGGCGGTCGACCGCCTGGTGGCCGAGCAGCAGGCGACGGCCAAGTCCGAGTTCCTGCTGCGCTTCGCGACGCCGACCTTGCTGGGCACGGCCCGCAACCTGCTGGAGACGGCGCACCAGCGCGTGCTGCCGGACGCCGAGCGCAAGTCTGGCTTCCAGGAACGCGACATGCTGCGCCAGCGCCAGGCGCTGGAGGCGCTGGACCGCCGCTATGACGAAGCTACCGACAAGGCCATCAGCGCGCACTTCCTCGCGCAATACCTGACCCTGCCGGCCGCGCAGCTGAACAAGCCCCTGCTGGCCGCCCTGGGCGTGCAGCCCGGCATGGACGAGGCGGCGATCAAGGCGCGCCTGGACGCGCTCTACGCCGGCAGCCAGCTGAACGTGCTCGCTACACGGCTGGAGTGGGCGGCGCGCCCGGTGCAGGGCTTCGAGACGAGCAAGGACAGCTTCATCGCCGCCGCCGTCGCGCTCTACGCCGACGACCATCGCCGCGAAGACCGCGACAAGGAACTCGCCGGCCGTCTGCAGCAGGCCTATGCCGGCACGATGCAGGCGCTGATCGACTTCAAGGGCAGCCAGGGCCAGGCGGTCTATGCCGACGCGAACAGCACGCTGCGCGTCTCCTTCGGCAAGGTCACGGGCCGTACGCCGGGCCGCGACGGCGAGACCTGGCAGCCCTTCACGACGCTGCGCGGAATCACCGCCAAGGCCACTGGCGAGGGCGAGTTCGACGCGCCCGAGGCCGAGCTGAAGGCCATCCACGCGGGTGACTTCGGCAGCTACGGCGTCAAGGAACTGAACTCGGTGCCGGTCAACTTCCTGGCCACCTTGGACACCACCGGTGGCAACTCCGGCTCGCCGGTGTTGAACAAGAACGCCGAACTGGTGGGCCTGCTGTTCGACGGCACGCTGGACGGCGTGATCGCGAGCTGGGATTACAACGACCAGATGATCCGCAGCATCGTGCTGGACTCGCGCTACATGCTGTGGACGATGAAGTTCGTCGACCATGCCGACCGCCTGCTCAACGAGATGAACGCCAAGTGATCGATCGGCGCGCCTTTCTTTCGATCGGCGCGGCGCTGCTGGCCACCGGCTGTGCGCCGGGCCAGCGCGCGATCGAACTGGGCCAGGAACTGAAGGCCCTGGTCGACGATCCGCTGCAACCGCTCTCGGGCCTGTCGGTGCTGGTGCAGCACCGCGGCCGCAGCGTCTACGAGGCGCAGTTCGGCCGTCGCTGGATCGCGCCCGCCGGCTCGGGGCAGAAGGATCTGCCGATCACCGCCGACACGCTGTTCCGCGTCGCCTCGCTCAGCAAGCTGGTGCTGGGTGTGGGCGCGATGCGGCTGGTGGATGCGGGCCGGCTGGATCTCGATGCCGACGTGAGCGACGTGCTCGGCTACCGGCTGCGCAATCCGCGTTTCCCGGACCAGCCGCTGACGGCGCGCATGTTCCTCACGCACACCAGCTCGCTCACCGACGAGGGCGGGCTCTTCGTGCCGGCCGGCGAGACGATGCAGCATTTCCTGGCCACGCGCGAGCGCTGCTGGGCCGACGTGAAGCCGGGCAGCTTCTTCCAGTACAGCAATCTTGGTTACGGCTTCCTGGCCGGGCTGCTGGAGCGCGCCAGCGGGATGCGCTTCGACGTCTTCATGCAGCAGCAGGTGCTGGCACCGCTGGCCATGCAGGGCGGCTACGAAGCCACGCAGCTGCCGCCGGAGCAGCTCGCCAACGTCGCCACGCTCTACCGCAAGCAGGGCGCGGGCGAGAAGTGGAACGCCACCGGCCCCTGGGTCGCGCAGGCGGACGATTTCCACGCCGAGCCGCCCACGGCAACGCCGGGCCTCGACGGCTACCTGCTCGGCAGCAACGGCTCGCTGTTCGGCCCGCAAGGCCGGCTGCGCACGCGCGTGCGTGACCTGGGCACGATCGCGGCCATGTTCTGCGCCGGCGGCACGCTGGCCGACAGCACTACTTTCCTGTCCAAGGCCAGCATCGCGGCGATGACGTCCGAGCGCTGGCGCTTCGACGAGGCAGCCAAGAACGGCGACAACCTCGGCGGCCGCTTCCAGGCCTGGGGTACGGGCCTGCAGCACTACATCGACCGCAGCGCGCCGCACTGGGGCGACCGGTTGCTGGCGGAAGGCGGGCTGACGGCCTGGGGCCACCACGGCTTCTCCTACGGCCTGCAGTCGGGGCTGATGTTCGAGCCGGTGTCGCAGACGGCGGTGATCTACGTGATCGGAGGCCACTCGGCCGATCCGGGCGCCAATCGCGGGCGCTATTCGAGCTACCCGGCCTGGGAAGAGCAGGTGCACCAGCGCCTGTGGACGAGGGCGCTGGACGACCGAAAGGTCTGACGCATTGACCGCTTGACCCTGACGCAGCGTCAGGGTTCATCATGCCGATCTCGACAAGGAGGACGGGCATGCGAGGCGATGAATACACGGTCGGCGATCTGGCGAGGCGCAGCGGCACCACGGTGCGCGCGCTGCACCACTACGAGAAGCTGGGGCTGCTGAGCCCGTCCGGCCGCAGCGAGGCCGGCTACCGCCTCTATTCCGATGCCGACGTGCAGGTGCTGCACCGCATCCTGGCCTACCAGCAGATGGGCGTGGCGCTGAAGGACATCGGCCCGCTGCTGGGCCCCGATGCCCCGCCGCTGGCCGAACTGCTTGCGAAACAGATCACCCAGGCGGAAGCCGAGCTGAAGCGACAGCAGAACCTGCTGGCGATGCTGAAGCGCGTGCAGACGCGCGCCGCGGCCGGCGGGCCGGAACTGAGCGACTACCTGCTGCAGCTGATGGCCGCGCGGCGCAGCTATGAGCGCTGGTTCAGCGCGGACGAGCTGCAGCGGATGAAGGCCGCGCAGGACGCGATGGGCGACGAGGGCGTCGCGCGCTTCCGCGCTGAAATGGAGCGGCTGCTGCCGGCGATGCGCGAGCAGATGGAGCGTGGTGCCGACCCGACCGGCCCCGAGGTGAGGCCGCTGGCCCTGGATTGGATCGAGCTGACCCGCGGCATGCCCGACGACGAGGAGATGCGCCGCAAGGGCCGCGAGATGTTCACGGCCCAGCCGGAGCTGCTGAAGGGCTCGGGCTTTACCACCCAGTTGCTGGAATTCCTGGACCGCGCGGTGGCTGCCGCGAAAGGGAAGCAAGCATGAGCACCACAACGACGATCGACACTGCGGCTGCAAACGGACGCCAGGCCCTGTTGGCCGACGCGAACTTCCGCTGGCTGCTGGCCGGCGGTGCTGTCTCGCTGCTGGGTGACCAGTTCACCTTGGTGGCGCTGCCCTGGCTGGTGCTGCAACTCACCGGCGACCCGCTGGCGCTGGGCGTGACGCTGGCCTTGATCAGCGTGCCGCGGGCGGTGTTCATCCTGTTCGGCGGCGCCATTGCCGACCGCTATTCGCCGGCTCGCGTGCTGGTCGTGGGCAAGCTCGCGCAGTTCCTGCTGCTGGGCGGCCTGGCGGCCCTGCTGTGGAGCGGCGCGCTGACGATGTGGATGGTGCATGGCCTCGCGCTGGCGCTGGGCCTGGTCACGGCCTTCAGCTTCCCGGCGGGTAGCGCGATGCTGCCGCGCTGCCTGCCGCCGGCGCTGATCCGGCCGGCCAATGCCGTGCTGATGAGTGCGGGGCAGATCGTGTCGCTGGCCGGGCCGCTGCTGGCCGGCGGCCTGATCGCGCTGTTCGGGCACGGGCCCTCGCACGCGGTGCCGGACGCTCACGGTCTGGCGCTTGCGATCGGCTTCGATGCGGTGAGTTTCGCGTTCTCCGCCTGGACCGTGTCGCGGCTGAGCCTGCGGCCGCTGCCAGTCGCAGCTACGACGGCGGCGAAGGCGAAGGGCGTGCTGGCCGACATCGCTGAAGCCTGCCGCGCGTTCTGGGCCGACGTGCCGCTGCGCACCGTGTGCCTGTACTTCGCGGCCATCGCCTTCTTCGCCGGCGGACCGATCTCGGTGGCGCTTCCAGTGCTGGCGAATTCCGAGCTGGGTGGCAATGCGTCGGCGCTCGGCCTGCTGCTGGCGGCCAACGGTGCGGGCGTGCTGGCGGGCATGACCTTGTCCGGCCTGCGGTCCGACTGGCGGCTGGGCACGCTGGGCGCCACGATGCTGGCGGTCGATGCGCTGGCGGGCCTGGGCTTCGCGGCGCTGGGCCTCGTGCATGCGCTGTGGCTGGCGATGGCCTTGCTGGCGGTGCTCGGGCTGCTGCTGGGCTTCGTGCGCGTTGCGGTTTTCAGCTGGATGCAGAAGCGCGTGCCGCCGGCCATGCTGGGCCGCACGATGAGCCTGTTCATGTTCATCGTGATGGGGCTGACGCCGCTGGCCTCGGCACTGGCCGGTGCGGCCCTGCGGGTGCTGAGCCCCGGGGCGCTGTTCGTCGCCAGCGGCGGCGCGCTGATCCTGATCGTCGTGATCGGCGCCGTGATGACGCCGATCCGTCAGGTTCGTGAGGCTTAGTAGGTGCCGGGGAGCAGGATCGTCTTGTCGACGTCCGTGATCTTCGTGCGGCCGCAGAAGGCCATCGTGATGTCCAGCTCCTTGTGGATGATCTCCAGCGCCTTCGTCACGCCGGCCTCGCCCATCGCACCCAGGCCGTAGAGCATCGAGCGGCCGATGTAGGTGCCGCGCGCGCCGAGCGCGTAGGCTTTCAGCACGTCCTGGCCGGAGCGGATGCCGCCGTCCATGTGGACCTCGATGCCGCGGCCGGCGACCGCATCGACGATGGCCGGCAGCGCGCGGATGCTGGACTCGGCGCCGTCGAGCTGGCGGCCGCCGTGGTTGCTGACGATCAGCGCGTCGGCGCCGGAATCGGCGGCGAGCTTCGCGTCCTCGACGTCGATGATGCCCTTGATGATCAGTTTGCCGCCCCAGCGCTTCTTGATCCACTCGACGTCGGCCCAGCTCAGCTGCGGGTCGAACTGCTTGGCCGTCCATTCGGACAGCGAGCCCATGTTCTCGATGCCCTTCACGTGGCCGACGATGTTGCCGAACTGGCGTCGCTTCGTGCCCAGCATGCCCAGGCACCAGCGCGGCTTCGTCGCCAGGTTGATCAGGTTGGCCAGCGTGGGCTTCGGCGGTGCCGACAGGCCGTTCTTGATGTCCTTGTGGCGCTGGCCGAGGATCTGCAGGTCCAGGGTCAGCACCAGCGCGCCGCACTTGGCGGCCTTGGCGCGGTCGATCAGGCGCTCGATGAAGTCGCGGTCGCGCATCACGTAGAGCTGGAACCAGAAGGGCGCCTTCGTGTGCGCGGCGATGTCCTCGATCGAGCAGATGCTCATCGTCGACAGGGTGAACGGGATGCCGAACTTCTCGGCCGCGCGGGCGGCGAGGATCTCGCCGTCGGCGTGCTGCATGCCGGTCAGGCCGGTCGGTGCGATGGCCACGGGCATGGCGACTTCGCGGCCGATCATCGTGGTGGCCGTGCTGCGGCCCTCCATGTTGACGGCCACGCGCTGGCGCAGCTTGATCGACTGGAAGTCGGCCTCGTTGGCGCGGTAGGTGCCTTCGGTCCAACTGCCGGAGTCGGCATAGTCGTAGAACATCCGGGGCACGCGCTTCTGGGCCAGGACGCGCAGGTCTTCGATGCAGGTGATGACGGGCATGGTCGCTCTTGTCGTTGTGCGGGCGAGGAACTGGCGGATGCTAGTGCAGCGGGCGGGCTGCCGTGCGGAATTGTGTTCAGGCGGCGCCTGAGGATTCTTCATCCTGCAGGGTGCGGCAGTGCCCGCTCAGCCAGCTGGCGAACTGCGCTGCCGCGGCGCTGTCGCCGTGCCGGACCAGCGTGTACTGCACCGCGGCCCGCACCGCCAGCGGGAAGAGACGCCGCAACGCGCCGCTGCGCAGATAGGGCGCGGCGAGGCTGGGCCGCGCCAGCGCGACGCCCTGGCCGCAGACGGCGGCCTCCAGCACCAGGCCCAGGTCCACATAACGGTTTCCCTCATCGGGTTCCGTGGCGTCAGCCAGGCCCGCGGCCTGCAGCCACGCCAGCCAGGGCTCCAGCGGGGTGCGCAGCAGCGGGGCATGCTGCAGCAGCGCGGCCGGCGAATTCAGCGGCGGCAGCCGTTCGATCAGCGCCGGGGCGGCCATCGGCGTCACCGTGTCGATCATCAAGACCTGACCCTCGCCGGGGCCCTGCTCGGCGCCGTTGCGGATCTCCACATCGGCGGATGGCGCGCCTTCGTCGAGGAAAGGCACGCTGAGCACCAGCTCCAGTTCCAGCTCTGGATGCAGCGCGTTGAAGGCCGGCAGTGCTGGAACGAGGATCTGCCGCGCGAAGGTCGGCGGCGTCGTGATGCGCAGCCGCTGGCGGGCCTGGTTGCGGCGCTGATGCAGCGGCATCGCCGACAGCAGCGCCAGCGCCTGCCGGACCTGGGCCAGGTATTCCTTGCCCGCCACCGTCAAGGCCAGCGGCCGTGCCGGCGCGCGGACGATCAGCGGCGTGCCGAGCAGTTCTTCCAGCGCGCTGATGCGCTTGCTGACAGCGCTGGCGCTGACGTGCAGTTCCTCGGCGGCGCGCTCCAGCTGGCCCAGGCGGGCCACCGCCTCGAAGGCGAGCAGGCCGTCGATGGAGGGCAGGCGCAGCAGGTGATGGGCGGAATTCACCCGTGCGACTGTATCGGGCCGCGGCGGCTCTAGAACAGCGGCAGGTTCTCGGCCGCGGCCTTGCCGTCGCTGCGTGCCGTCTTGCGAGACGTGGTGGCGGCCGGTACGTCGGAGCGGTGCGACAGATTGCCGATGCGCACGCCCAGCAGACGGATCCGCTTCGTGAGGTCGACGCGCTTCAGGCACAGGCCGGCGGCATGGCGCAACTCGGCGGCGCCGTCGATCGGGGCATCCAGGGTCAGGTCGCGCGTGACGGTGACGAAGCCCTCGAAGCGCAGCTTCAGGCCGACCGTGCGGCCGACGTAGCCCTTGCGCTGCAGATCGCCGGCCAGTTGCTCGCACAGCCGCGTGAACACGGCACCGAGTTCGGCGCGGTCATGGACGGCATGCAGGTCGTGCTCGAAGGTGGTTTCGCGGCTGATCGACACCGGCTCGCTGTGGGTGACGACGGGCCGGTTGTCGCGCCCGTGGGAGGCTTCGTGCAGCCAGGCGCCGTAGCTCTTGCCGAAATGTTCCAGCAGAAACGCCGGCGACGCCGCGGCGAGCTGGCCGATCGTCTCGATGCCCAGCGCCAGCAGCTTCGCACCGGCCTTGGGGCCGATGCCATTGATCTTGCGCACCGACATCGGCCAGACGCGGGTCTCGATGTCCTCGGGCATCAGGATCGTGATGCCGTCCGGCTTGTCCAGCTCGGAGGCGATCTTGGACAGCAGCTTGTTCGGCGTGATGCCGATCGAGCAGGTGAGGCCGGTGGCCTTCAGCACCGAGTTCTTGATCTCGCGCGCCACCGAGCGGATGCCGCCCAGCGGGTCGTGGCCGACCGGCTCGCGAATGCCGGGCACTTCGCTGAGGTCGATGTAGATCTCGTCGATGCCGCGATCCTCGATCACCGGCGCCACCTCGGCAACCGCTGCCTTGAACAGCCGCGAATGGCGGCGGTAAGCCTCGAAATCGGCCGGCAGCAGGATAGCGTCCGGCGCACGCAGCGCCGCCTTCATCAGGCCCATGGCGGAGAACACGCCCAGGTCGCGCGCCGCGTACGAGGAGGTGGTGACCACGCCCCGGCCCGTGTAGTCGCGCAAACGTGCGTAGCGTCGGGTGCCATCGGGCAGATCGCGCGGCGTGTGATCGCGCCTGCCGCCGACGACGACCGCCTGGCCCTTCAGCTCCGGATAACGCAGAAGCTCGACGGACGCATAGAACGCGTCCATGTCCAGATGGGCGATCAGCCGTTCGGGCAACCGGGTTCCCGTGGGCACGGAGGGCTCGAACGCGGCGTCATCCGCATCCGCCTCGGCGCTCATGGGGTCTGGGTCAGCGAACATCCCGGCAGGCATGCGTCATTGTGACGCTGGCATCGGCGGCAGCGCGTTATGCTGTGCGGCCGCGCCTTCCTTGTCTGGACTCAGAACCAGGCCCACATGGCCCGCAGCCACCTGGGCACGCGGACGGCAGGGGCGGGGCTGTAGGTCTGGCGGTAGCAGGTGCGAGAGTACATGGCGATCCCTCAAAGTACTGTGTATGCATACAGTATAGGGAGCGCGTCCGCATTTGCCAAGCACGTTGCCATCGATTTTGCGAATGTCTTCCTTGTCGCCCCAATCCGCCCTCGATGAAGCGGATCCGATGCCGGTCCCGCCGCCTCAACCGGATCTCGATGCCTGCTGCGGCAATGGCTGCGATCCCTGCATCTTCGATTTCTACGACCTGGCGATGGATGAATACCGCCAGAAGCTGAGGGCCTGGCGAGCGCGGCATCCGGATTGGTCTAACCTAGCTTCGTGACACTAGACCGGTGTCTTTTTCAAGTCCATCCCCCTGAATGGACGGGACACTTCTTTGTCGAGTAGCAACAGAATGCGACTTCTTGCACGCTGGCGTGCTTGCCATCACGAAGACCTGAGGAGATGAATTTCATGAAGCTTCGCCGCATCCTGGCCCTCACCACTCTGGCCCTAGCACCGCTGGCTGCAAATGCCACCTTGACGACGCTGACGGCGCCGTGGCCGCCGACCGGAAGTACCGGCCTGGACGGCGTGGAGTTCAACGTGCAGACTAACGCAGCCACCGGCGTGATGGTGGCGATGGGCGCGCACCCCTACAAGAACGGCGCGACGATGCCGAACGATGGCATCTCCACCTTCTATGCCCCGTCTGGCATCTACGCCGCCGATGGCCTGGGCCGCGCGAACTGGAGCTTTGACTTCGCCTGGAACCTAGGGACCGGCTGCGGTAGCTGCAAGGTCGTGCTGAGTATTGATCAGGATCCGAGTTCGGCGATCGACTACGTCTCCAACGACCAGATGAAGGCGGCGTTCGGCTCGTCTTACGCCGAGTCTTGGAACCTGACGATGGGCTTCATACCGTTCACCTTCGATCCATTCGGCGCGAGCGACACGAACTTCCTGCTGCAAGTACTCGACGCCGATGGTGCTGTGATGGTCGAGTCGGGAATCCGGGTGCTCGTTGGCTCGAACAGCGTGCCAGAGCCGAGTAACTTGGCGCTGGCCGGTCTTGGCCTCGCAGCGGCGGCATTTGCACGCCGACGCGCCCTGCGCAAGTAAGCTGTCTGCGATCTAGCTAGCGGCGCCTTTGGGCGCCGTTCTTACGCCAGCCGCGCCCGATGCCTCGCCACCTGCGCCCGCACCTGCGCGGGCGCCGTGCCGCCCAGGATGTTGCGGGCTTCCAGCGAGCCGCGCAGCGAGAGCACGGCGAAGACGTCTTCGCCGATGCGGGCGTCGAACTTCTGCAGCTCGGCCAGCGGCAGCTGCGACAGGTCAAGACCTGACCCGATCGCCGTCTTCACCGCATGGGCGACGATCTCGTGGGCGTCGCGGAAGGCCAGGCCTTTCTTGACGAGGTAGTCGGCCAGGTCGGTCGCGGTGGCGTAGCCCTTCAGCGCGGCGCGCTCCATGGCCTCGGGCTTGACGGTGATGCCGCCGGCCATTTCGGCAAAGATGCGCAGCGTGTCCTTCAAGGTGTCCACCGTGTCGAACAGCGGTTCCTTGTCTTCCTGGTTGTCCTTGTTGTAGGCCAGCGGCTGGCCCTTCATCAGGGTGATCAGGCCCATCAGGTGGCCGACGACGCGGCCGGTCTTGCCGCGTGCCAGCTCGGGCACGTCGGGGTTCTTCTTCTGCGGCATGATCGACGAGCCGGTGCAGAAGCGGTCGGCGATGTCGATGAAGCCGAAGCTCTGGCTCATCCACAGGATCAGCTCCTCGCTGAGGCGCGAGATGTGCACCATCACCAGCGAGGCGGCGGCGGTGAATTCGATCGTGAAGTCGCGATCGCTGACCGCGTCGAGGCTGTTCTGGCAGACGCCTTCCATACCCAGCGTCTTGGCGACGCGCTCGCGGTCCAGCGGATAGCTGGTGCCGGCCAGCGCGGCGGCACCCAGCGGCAGGCGGTTGACGCGCCGGCGCGCGTCGGCGAAACGCTCGGCGTCGCGGGCGAACATCTCCACATAGGCCAGCACGTGATGGCCGAAGGCCACCGGCTGGGCCACCTGCAGGTGGGTGAAGCCAGGCAGGATGACCTCGGCGTTCTTCTCGGCCACATCGACCAGCGCGGACTGTAGCGCTGCCAGCAGGGCGAGCAACTCATCGATCTCGCCGCGCAGCCACAGGCGCACGTCGGTGGCGACCTGGTCGTTGCGGCTGCGGCCGGTGTGCAGGCGCTTGCCGGCGATGCCCACCAGCTCGGTCAGGCGTGCCTCGATGTTCAGGTGCACGTCTTCCAGGTCCAGCTTCCATTCGAAGGAGCCGGCCTCGATCTCGCTGCGGATCTGCGCCATGCCGCGCTCGATCGCTGCGAGGTCCTCGGCACCGAGGATGCCCTGGGCATGCAGCATCTCGGCGTGCGCCAGGCTGCCGGCGATGTCGGCGGCCCAGAGGCGCTTGTCGAAGCCGACGCTGGCGGTGTAGCGCTTCACCAGATCGCTCATCGGCTCCGAGAACAGGGCGGACCAGGCTTGGGACTTGTTGGCGAGTTGGTTGTCAGAGACGGAAGACATGGCAGGCGAGGGCACAATGAAGCAGCCTCGGATTCTATCGACCCACCCTCATGCTCCCGGCCAGCCCTCTCGATGACGACGCCGCGGCGCCATTGTTCGACCCGGTGCGCGTGTTCGACGTCTGCCACGTCGGGCTGGTGCTGCGGGCAGTGCTGGCCTTGCACGGCATCCTTGCCTTGAGCCTCGCGCTGGCCGTGCGCGATGCCGGCACGTGGATGATGGCGATGGCCAGCGGCACGGTAGTCACGATGTCGGCACTGCTGCTGTGGCTGCTGCTGGTGTGCGCCGCGCGGCGCGGCCTGGCGCGGCTGCCCGAGTCGCTGCAGTGGACCCTGCTGATGGCGTTGGGTGCGGCCTGCGCGCTGGGCGGTTGGGCGCTGTTGAACCTGGCCAGCGAGGACCCCACCAGCGCCTTCCGCTGGACCACCCTGGCGCTCGCCGGCGCGGCCACCGCGGCGGTGCTGCTGGCCTGGCTGAAGCAGCGCGAGCGCATGCAGCGGCCAGCCGATGCGATGGCGCAGTTGGTGGAGCTGCAGTCGCGCATCCGGCCGCACTTCCTGTTCAACACGCTCAACAGCGCGATCGCGCTGGTGCAGATCGACCCGCAGCGAGCGGAGGGCGTGCTTGAAGATCTGAGCGAGCTGTTCCGCGTGGCGCTGGCGGATGCGAGCGCCGCGGTCCCGCTGGCCGAGGAGGTCGAGCTCGCGCGCCGCTATCTCGACATCGAGCAGATCCGCTTCGCGGAGCGCTTGCGCGTGCGCTGGTCCGTCGATCCTGCAGCGGGCCAGGCCAAGGTGCCGCCGCTGCTGCTGCAGCCGCTGGTCGAGAACGCCGTGCGCCATGGCGTCGAGCCGAACGACGAGGGCGGCGATATCGACATCGCCATCGAACGCCAGGGCAGCGAGGTCGAGATCCGCGTCGTCAACAGCGTCGGCCAGCCCGCGCGCAAGACCGGCCACGGCCTCGCCCTGCGCAATGTGCGCCAGCGCCTGCGGCTGATGCATGATGTGGCGGCCCGTTTCGAGCTGAGCCCCGAGCCGCAGCGCTTCTCTGTCCGCATCGTTGTACCTCGATGAATTCCATTGCCGCGAAGCCCGCCATCAAGGTCCTGCTGGTCGACGACGAGCCGCTGGCCCGCTTGCGCCTGCGCAGCCTGCTGGAGGCCTGCGTCGACCCGCGCGCCGAGGTCGTCGCCGAGGCGGCCGCCGTCTCGCAGGCCCAGGCCTGGCTGCGCGAACACGCCTGCGACCTCGTACTGCTGGACGTGCAGATGCCGGGACCGGACGGGCTCCACCTGGCCGACACCTTGCGCGAACGCAGCGCCGCCGGCGCGCCGGCGATCGTCTTCGTCACCGCCCACGCCGAGCACGCGCTGCGCGCCTTCGAGCTCGACGCGATCGACTACCTGACCAAGCCGGTGCGCCGCGAACGCCTGCAGGCGGCACTGGCGCGGGTGGCGCAGCGCCTGTCTGAGCGCGCCGCAGCGCAGGCCCAGCAGCGCCAGGACAGCCCGGAAGCTGCCGACGGCGGCGCCGACGTGGTCGTCGTCAGCGACCGTGGCCGGTTGCTGCGCGTGCCGGTCGTCGAGGTGCTGTACTTCAAGGCCGAGCTGAAATACCTGACCCTGCGCACCGCGCAGCAGAGCCTCGTGATGGACGGCAGCCTGTCCGATCTGGAACAGCGCCTGGGCGATCGCTTCCTGCGCGTGCACCGCAATGCGCTGGTCGCCAAGTCGGCGGTGCGCGAACTGCAGCGACATGCGCCGACCGATTTCGGTGAGCTCGATGGCGGCGACGGCAGTGCTGGCGAGGCGGCCGAGGGCTGGGCGGTGCGGATCGCCCATGTCAACGAGTGGCTGACCGTGTCGCGGCGGCAGGTGGCAGCTGTCCGTGAGGCGCTGGCGCAAGGGGGCGGCAAGCCCTGAGAGCGGTAGTGCGCATCGCAGTCCTATTGGCCGTCGCGCTCGCGATTGCGTTGGCGCTCGTGTGGTGGCTGGCGTCGCCGCCGGCAGCCGTACCACCGGTGCCACCGGCCGTTGTGGCGGCCTCGGCGCCCAAGGTGGAAGAGCTTTCGACGAAGACGAGTGCACCCCCGCAGGCCCACGACGTACCGGCATATCTCCGCCATGTGGACCCGGCCATGGAGATCTGCCGCCAGCCCAGGCTGGCTGAGCAGGCGCTGGAAATGTTCCTTGTGCCCGGCAGCCGCATTCAAACCTATCTGGAGACGCAGACCGAGGACTTGCGGCAGTACGTCATCGACACGCTGGGGGCGAGCGCGGGAGACCGGCCGCGGCTTGCTGCGGCGTTACTGCGCGGTGACGTTGCGGCCGGCGCCGAGATCGCGCGCAGGACGGAGGACGGGCAAGCCTATGGCATCGCCTGGCGAGCCTGTCAGAGCCGCGGCGCGGCTGTGGTGTTCCGCAACGCTGCGTCGGCTGGTAACGCGGAGGAAATGATGGCGGCAGTCGAACGGGAATTGGCGACCGCCTCGCCAAGCTGCGACGCGCTGACCCTGGAGCGCTGGCAGCAACTGCAGCCCGAGAACGCAGCACCCTGGCTCGCGAGCCTGAACAAGGCGCAGGCGGCGGGCGATCAGGCCGGGGTTGTCGACGCGTTGCATCATGCCGGCCAAGCGCAGGTCCACGACTCGAACTGGGCCTGGCTGGCCGGGCAGGTCGCCGCGGTGCTGCCTGCCGACACGCCGGAAGGTGGCCGCATGCTCTTGCTGATGGATGTGATCGGGCGTGAGGCCGCCTTGCTCGGTGTCACGGCTATGGCGCCCAGCACGAAGGCCTGCAGCGCGCAGGAGCTCCAGAATGCCAACCGGCGCCAGCAATGCGAGCAACTGGCCGATCTGCTGACGCAGCGCTCAAACACCGTGCTGGATCTGACGATCGGCGCGGGCCTAGCCGAGCGCATGGGTCTGCCGGCCGCGCGAATTCCAGTGACGCGTCAGGCGATTCGGGAGGCCCAACTGAAGGACGCCGACGACTACACGGTCTCGATGGAACGCCCGGGAGCCTGCGCGGCGTTGCGCACGATAGGCGATCGCCTCACCGAGACGGCCCAAGTGGGCGAATGGCCGGCCCTCCAGCGGCGCCACCGCCTGCGTATCGGCAAGGGTAAGTCATGAAACCGTCACACCCGGGTCAAGGCGTGGTCAGCGTTGGCCGCTACCATTGCAGGTTGCCTCCTCCCGACTCGCCAGCCTGACGACGCCCCGATGAAAGACAAGCGATTTTTTCCCCGCCAGGTGGTCGAGGCCAGCGGCAACCGCTGGGACTGGGTGCTGCTGCCGATCGTGCTGGCCGGCTTCACCTTGATGGCGCTGGCTGCCTCGCAGATGGCGCGGCCCTTCCACCTCGGCGAGACGCTGCCGATCAGCCTCGAGCCCGAGGTGCTGCCCTACTACATGCTGCGCACCACGCTGCGCATGTTCATCGCGTTGGGCGCCTCCTTGATCTTCGCCTGCGTGTTCGCGGCGCTGGCGGCCAAGGTGCGGGCGCTGGAGAAGGTGCTGGTGCCGCTGCTGGACATCCTGCAGTCCATCCCCATCCTCGGCTTCCAGGCGATCGCGGTGGCGCCGTTCATCGCGCTGTTCCCAGGCAATCTGTTCGGCGTCGAGCTGGCGGCGATCTTCGCGATCTTCACCTCGCAGGCCTGGAACATGGCCTTCTCGCTGTACCAGTCGCTGCGCACGGTACCGCAGGAGCTGAAGGAGGCCTCGCGCGTGTTCCAGCTCTCGGGCTGGCAGACCTTCTGGCGGCTGGAACTGCCGTTCGCGATGCCGGGCCTGCTGTGGAACATGATGATGAGCATGTCCGGCGGCTGGTTCTTCGTCGTCGCGTCCGAGGCGATCTCGGTGGCGAACCAGGACATCAAGCTGCCCGGCATGGGCTCCTACATCGCCACCGCGATCGAGGCGCGCGACATGCACGCGATTGTCTGGGCCATCTTCACGATGCTGGCAGGCATCATCGCGTACGACCAGCTCTTCTTCCGCCCACTGATCGCCTGGGCCGACAAGTTCCGCTTCGAGGAATCCGGCGGCGAGAACGCGCCGACCTCGTGGCTGCTGACCTGGCTGCTGCGCACCGAGCTGCTGCAGCGCATCGGCAACTGGCCCAACCTGCTGCTCAACCGCAGTCTGCGCTGGTTCCGCCGCGACTACGACGGCACCTCGATCCGCGCCCGCGCCACGCCGCCCAACCCGCTGTGGGGCCGCGCCTGGGATGCGCTGCTGATGGCCGGCCTGCTGTACGCGGCGGTGCGCCTGGTGATCTTCATCCACGAGGAAGTGGGCTGGAGCGAGGCGGCGCACGTCGTCGGCCTGGGCCTGCTGACCTTGACGCGGGTGATGGTGCTGATCTTTGTGTCCTCGCTGGTCTGGGTGCCGGTGGGCGTGTGGCTGGGCATGAACCCGCGCTGGTCGAACAAGGTGCAGGCGCTGGCGCAGTTCCTGGCGGCCTTCCCGGCCAACCTGGTGTTCCCGCTGGCGGTGATGTTCATCGTCTACTGGGACCTGAACCCGGACATCTGGCTCTCGCCGCTGATCGTGCTGGGCACGCAGTGGTACCTGCTGTTCAACGTGATCGCCGGCGCGTCGACGATTCCGTCGGAGCTGCGCTTCGCCGCGCAGAACCTCGGCCTCACCGGCTGGCTCAAGTGGCGCCGCTACATCCTGCCGGCCATCTTCCCGAGCTTCGTCACCGGCGCCATTACGGCCAGCGGCGGATCGTGGAACGCCAGCATCGTGGCCGAGTACGTCCAGTGGGGCAACACCACCTTGCATGCCCACGGCCTGGGCAGCTACATCAAGCAGATGACCGATGCTGGCGACTTCCCGCGCCTGGCGCTGGGCATCGGCGTGATGTGCATCTTCGTGATGGCGATGAACCACCTGCTGTGGCGCCGCCTTTACCGCCTGGCCGAGAGCCGCATGCACTTCTGAAATTGAGAGAACGACGATGACTACCGCATTGGTCGAACTGAAGAACGTCGCCAAGAGCTTCAAGGCCTCGGACGGCACGCCCCGCTCGGTGCTGGAGCAGGTGGACTTCACGCTGAAGGAAGGCGAGATCGTTGCGCTGCTGGGCCAGTCCGGCTCCGGCAAGAGCACGCTGCTGCGCATCATGGCCGGCCTGATCCCGGCCGACGGCGGCGACGTGCGCTACCGCGGCCAGCCGCTGTTCGGCCCGGCCGCGGGCATCGCGATGGTGTTCCAGTCCTTCGCGCTGTTCCCGTGGCTGACGGTGCAGAAGAACGTCGAACTGGGCCTGGAGGCGCGCGGCGTGGATTCGGCCGAGCGCGAGCGCCGGGCCGAGGCGGCGATCGAGATGATCGGCCTGGCCGGCTTCGAAGGCGCGTTGCCGCGCGAACTGTCGGGCGGCATGCGCCAGCGCGTGGGCCTGGCGCGGGCGCTGGTGACCGAGCCGGCCGTGCTGCTGATGGACGAGGCCTTTTCCGCGCTGGACGTGCTGACCGGCGAGCGCCTGCGCAACGAGATCCTGGAACTGTGGGGCAGCGGCGAGATGCCGACCAAGGCGATGCTGGTCGTCTCGCACAACATCGAGGAGGCCGTGATGATGGCCGACCGCGTGCTGATCTTCTCCAGCAACCCGGGCCGCGTGCGCTCCGAGCTGGCGATCAACCTGCCGCGCCCGCGCGACCCCGACAGCCTGGAGGTGCGCGCGCTGATCGACGAGGTCTACAGCCTGATGACCGCCAAGCCGCACGCGGTGGCCGGCAGTGCCGAGCCCGCCCGCCCGCACCTCAGCGACCGCCTGCCCGAGGCCGACGTCAACAGCATGGAATCGCTGCTGGAGCTGCTGCTCTCCGACTTCGAAGGCCACGCCGACCTGCCGAAGATCGCCGACGAGAGCGAGCTCACCGACGAGGAACTGCTGCCCCTGTCCGACGCGCTGCACCGCCTGGGTCTGGCCAAGCTGGAGCACGGCGACCTGGTGATCACCGGCCTGGGCCAGCGCTACGTCGAGGGCGAGCACGAGTTCCGCCGCCAGATCTTCGGCCAGCAACTGCTGAGCCACGTCCCGCTGATCGCCTACGTGCGCCACAGCCTGGAGCAGGAGGGCAGCGGCCAGTTGAAGGAAGAGCCTTTCCTGCGCCTGCTCAGCGAAAGCATGGACGGCCAGGAGGCCGAGCGCGTGCTGAAGGTGGCGATCGAATGGGCGCGCTATGGCGAAGTGTTCGAGTACGACTTCAACACCGGCATGATCCATCTGCCGGAAGAGGACGTGGCCTGAGCGGGCGGTCTACCGCAGCCGAAGCAGGACGGCGAACTGCGCGTCGATCATCGAGCGGTTCGGATCATGGCCGGTGCGCTGCAGCGGGATGAACTCCTTCTTCGGCGCGACCAGCTCATCGAAATAGGCGCGGCTGATTTCCGGCGGCGTCACCAGGTCTTCTTCGCCTTGCAGCATGTAGACCGGCATCGAAAAGCGGACGCCCAGCTTTCTCAGATCGATCTTCGGCCCCATGCCGTCGCCTGCCAGGCCGACGAAGTTGAGGAAGGAATAGTCCTCACCGGCCTCGTAGGCGGCTTCGTAGTCCGGCGTGTCGTAGCCGGGGCCGAAGGCGAACCAGCCCTTGGGCGGCGCGTCGCTGCGCAGGGCTTCGTACTTGCGCGTGATGCGGCGGAGCACGCCGAAGGCGCGCGGATCCGTCCAGGGCGGAGGGCCCAGCTTTTCCAGCTTCGCCAGTGGCTCCGCGTCGTCGGCCGCCTTGGCCAGGGCGAGCGTCTTCCGATAGCTGGCCGCCATGTCGGCCTGGTAGTTCACCAACTGCGCCGTGCCCACATAGGCATCGAACAGCTCCGGCGCGGCCATCGCCATGTTCACGGCCAGCGCGGATCCCCAGGAGCCGCCCATCAGGATGAGCTTGCGCTTGCCCAGCCGCCGCATCGCATAGCGGGCGACCTCGTTGCCGTCCTGGCTCAGGCGCTCCATCGTCAGTACCTCGCCTTCGGCGGGCTTGCTCGCGGCATAGGTCTTGCCCGATCCGCGCTGGTCCCATTGAACGACGGTGAAGTCCTTCGACCAGTTGCCGAACAGCTTGTGCGCGAATGGCGTGTTCGGGTTGCCGGGGCCGCCGTGGACGATCAGGACGACTGGGTTGGCACTGTCCTGCCCCTCGATCGTCACCCATTGCCGGATGCCGCCGATCGTGACGTAGCCGGCCTCGTCGACGGGCTCCGCGCTGCAGGTCAAGGAGACAAGGGTGAGCAGGGCGGCGGAGAAGTTCCTGCGCAGACTTTTCAACATGTCAGCGAGCCGGGGTCTTCACCACCTCACCACCCTTCATCACGAAGCTGATCGACTGCAGCAGCTTCACGTCGGCCAGCGGATCGCCCTCCACGCCGACCAGGTCGCCGTAGCGGCCAGCGGCAACGGCGCCGACGTCGCCGGGCCGGGCCAGCGCTTCGGCGGCGTTGACGGTGGCGGCCTGGATCGCCTGCAGCGGCGTCATGCCCCACTGGACCATGGTGGCGAACTGGCGGGCGTTGTAACCATTCGGATACACGCCGCCGTCGGTGCCGAAGATCATCTTGACGCCGGCCTTCACCGCGGCCTGGAAGGTCTGCCGCTGCTTCAGGCCGATCGCTCGTTCCTTGTCCAGCGATTCCTTGAAGAGGCCGTTCTTCTCGCCCTCGGCGAGGATGTAGTCGTCGTTGTAGATGTCCATCGAGAACCAGGTGCCGTGCTGCTTGGCGAGCTCGAAGGCCTCGGCGTCGGCGAGGCTGGCGTGCTCGATGGTGTCGGCGCCGGCGCGGATCGCGTCCTTGATGCCGCTGGTGCCGTGCGCGTGGACGGCCACCTTCAGGCCCAGCATGTGCGCCTCGTCGACCAGTGCCTTCATCTCCTCCAGCGAGTACTGCTGCGCGCCGACCGAGTCGGTCTTGGACAGCACGCCGCCGGTGCCGCAGAACTTGATCACCTCGGCGCCGTACTTGCGCAGCTTGCGCACGGTGGCGCGGATAGCCTGCGGGCCGTCGGCGACGTTGGGCGCGGGCACGTTGACCGAGGGCGGGAACTCGGTGGTGTCGCAATGGCCGCCGGTGGCGCCGATCGGGTAGGTGGCCGGCACGATGCGCGGGCCGGGGATGAAGCCTTCCTCGACACCTTGCTTCAGCGCCACGTCCGCGTAGTCCGACGAGCCGACGTTGCGCACGGTGGTGAAGCCCGCCTCCAGCGTCTTCTTCGCGTTGGCCACGCCGACGACGGTCCAGAAGTTGTCGGTGAACTCCAGGCCGCGGTAGCCGCCGTAGCGCGGATCGCCGGTCAGGTGGACATGCATGTCGATCAGGCCCGGCAGCAACGTGAGGCCGGGCAGGTCGACACGCCGGGCGCCGGTGGCGACGGCATCGCCCTTACCCTCACCCTGTCGGCCAACGGCGCTGATGCGGCCATCGACGATCGTGATCTGCGGCTTGTCGACATAGCGGCCGGCCTGCACGTCGAGCAGGCGCTCGGCGGTGACGACGACGGTGTCGGCCTGGGCTGCGGAAGCGAGGGCCAGGATCAGGAGGGCGAGGGAGGTTTGGGCGAGGCGCATGAGGGCGGATGCTAACCGTGGAGTCAGGTGCCGCAGGCTAGACTGCGCCGCTTCACGGGGAACGAGGACTCCATTCATGAACACCGACGGGACGCCGAGCCGGGCGATGGCCTGGCTCGTCTGCGCGCTGATCGCCGCGGCGCTGTACGGCAACTTCTACGTCTACGACAGCATCGGCCCGGTGGCTGATCTGCTGCAGCAACAGCGCGGCTTCGCCGACACGCAGATCGGCCTGCTGAACGCGATCTACAGCCTGCCCAATATCGTGCTGATCCTCGTCGGCGGCGTGCTGGTGGACCGCTTCGGCGCGGCGCGCATGACGATGATCACCGCGGCGATCTGCTTCGCGGGCGCGCTGCTGACGGCGCTGAGCCCGAACTTCGCCGGCATGGCGGCCGGCCGGCTGCTGTTCGGTATCGGCGCGGAGACCTTCAACATCGCGACCCTGGCGGCCATCGCCGACTACTTCGGCGCGGGCACGCTCGCCTTCGCGATGGGCCTGGGCCTGTCGATCGGCCGGCTCGGTTCCTATTCGGCCGACATGTCGCCGAACTGGTTCGCCACCGCCTATGCCAGCGGCTGGCAGCAGCCGCTGCTGATCGCGGCCGCATTCGGCGCCACCTCGCTGGCGGCCTCGCTGGTCTACGGCCTGATCGACCGCCGGCGCACGGCCAGCGCGCCGCCAAAGCCGGTGGCCGAGAAGTTCGTGTTCCGCGATCTGCTGCACTTCCGCAAGGCCTACTGGTATCTGCTGGCGCTGTGCGTGCTGTGGTACTCGGTGATCCTGGCCTTCCGCAGCACCTTCTCGATCAAGTACTTCCAGCACGTGCATGGGCTGGACCTGGGCACGGCCGGCGAGATGAACAGCTACGTCTTCCTCGCCGCCGTGTTCGCCACGCCGGCCTTTGGCTGGCTGTGCGACCGGGTGGGCCGTTATGCGCCCTTCCTGGCCTTCGGCGCGCTGCTGCTGCCGCTGGCGCTGTGGACGATGACCTGGCCCCACGCGAACCTGTGGATCGGCACGGCGCTGATCGGCGTCAGCTTCTCGCTGGTGCCCGCGGTGATGTGGCCGCTGACCAGCCGGCTGCTCGGGCCCACGCGCTTCGGCACCGGCATCGGCCTGATGTGGGTGGCGCAGAACGCAGGCATCGCCGGCGCCAACCTGGTGGCGGGCTGGCTCAACGACCGGGCTGGCGCGAGCGCGCAGAACCCTGCCGGCTACGACGCGATGATGCTGTTCTTCGGCGGAGCCAGCGTCATCGGCGCCGTCTGCGCGCTGCTGCTGTGGTTCAGCGCTGGGCGACGGGACCAGGAACTGGCGCCGACCAGCCACCGCCCAGCGAACGCGCCAGCGTGACGGCGGCCAGCAGCCGCTGCGTGCGGATCTGCGCCGCGGCGCGGTCGGCCGCGAGGTGGCTGCGCTGGGCGTCGGTGACGTCGAGGTAGCTGGACACGCCACGGTCGTAGCGCGCCTGCGCCACCTCGTAGGCGCGCGCCGCGGCGGTCTGCGCTTGCGCTTGCGCATCGGCCTGCAGCTGGCGCTGCTGAACGTCCGACAGCGCGTCTTCCACTTCACGCAGCGCCGTCAGCAGCTTGCCCTCATGGTTGGCTACGGCCTGCGCATAGCGGGCCTTTGCTGCGTCCAGGTTCGCCTGGTTGCGGCCGCCGTCGAAGATCGGCAGCGAGAGCGCCAGCGGGCCGACACTGAACTGGCGCGAGCCGCCCTGGGCCAGCTCGTTCAGCTCCTGCGAGGCGTAGCCGAAGTTGCCGGTGAGGCTCACGGACGGATAGAACGCGCTCTGCGCCACGCCGACCTGCGCATTCAGCGCGCGCAATGTGGCGACGCTGCCGGCCAGGTCCGGCCGTTGGCCGAGCAGGCTTGCGGGCAGGCCGACCGGAATGGCGGGCGGCAACGGCAGCGCGGCGTTCGACACAGGCAGCACCGGCGTGCTCGGCGAGGCGCCCAGCAGCACGGCCAGGCCATGCTCCAGTGCCAGGCGCTGGCGGCGCGCGTCCTGCAGGTCCGACTCGGCATTGGCGCGCTCGACGCGGGCGCGGCTCAGGTCCAGCTCGTTCGACAGGCCGTTGTCGAAGCGGGCGCCGATCAGCTGCTCCGATTCGCGCCGCGTGGCCAGTGCCTGCTCCAGCACGGCGATGTCGGCGTCCAGCCCGCGCAGTTGCCAGTAGGTGCCGGCAACCTGGCCGGACAGCATCAGCAGCACGCCGTCGCGGTCGTCCTGCGCGGCGAGCGCTTGCGCATCGGCCGATTCGACGGCGCGGCGCACGCGGCCCCAGATGTCCACTTCATAGGACAGCGAGGCGCCGGCCGTGTAGTTCATGCCCTTGATCGCGTGGCGGCCCAGCATGATGGCCTGCGAGGTGTTCTCGGACGTGCGCTGGTAGGCCGCCGAGGTGCTGACGCCGGCCTTCAGGCCCTCGTCCGAGCGCGCGACGCCGAGCTGCGCACGGGCTTCTTCGAGGCGCTGGTAGGCGGCCTCGACGTTCGGGTTCTTGGCCAGCGCCTGCTGCTCCAGCGCGTCCAGCGTCGTGTCCTGGAAGACGGTCCACCAAGTGGCGGAGAGAGCGGTCGCTTCGCCCGCGGCCGGTGCATGGCGGTAGCTTGCCGATGTGGCGACATCGGTAGCGGGTGCCTTGAAGTCGGGGCCGACGGCGGCGCAGCCGGACAGCAGCAGCGCGATCGCGGCCGTGGTGACAGAAATCTTGTTCATGATCTTGGATCCTTCTTAGTGCGCACCAGCGCCGCCGCCCGAGGGCGACTTGGTCTTGTCGGCGAACCACAGCACGACGATGCAGGCGAACAGCACGCCGGCCATCATCAGGAAGCCGTCGTTGTAGGCCATCACGTAGGACTCGCGGCGGACGATGCGGTCGATGGCCGCGATCGCCTGGCTGCCGGCCGTGGCGGGGTCGATGCCCGCGGCGATGAAGCCTTGCGTCATCTGGTCCAGCCGCGACTGCGTGGCGTCGGAGAGCAGGCTCACCGCCTCGCCGACACGCTCCGAGTGGAAGTGCTGGCGGTTGGTCAGCATCGTGGCGAGCATGGCGATGCCGATCGAGCCGCCGAGGTTGCGGGTCATGTTGAACAGGCTGGAGGCCGAGGGCGTGTCCTGCGGCGCGATGCCGTTCATCGCGAAGTTCGACAGGGTCAGCATGATGAAGGGCTGGCCCAGCGCCCGCACCACCTGCGACCACAGCAGCTCGTCGTAGCCGTAGGAGGCGTCCATGTAGCCGTTCATCAGGCAGGAGATGCCGAACAGCAGCAGGCCGATCGTGCACATGATGCGGTTGTCGATCTTGGATGAGAGCCGCGCCACGAAGGGCATGATGAACAGCTGCGGCAGGCCGGCCCACATGATCACCTCGCCGATCTGCATCGGCGTGTAGTTGGCGATCTGGCCCAGGTACAGCGGCAGCAGGAAGGACGAGCCGTACAGCGCCATGCCCGTCACCGCGGCCAGGGTGGCGGCCACGAAGAAGTTGCGGCGCAGGTACAGGCGCAGGTTGACGAAGGGCTCCTTGCGCAGCGCGCTGATCGCAATCCAGCCGACCAGGCCGACGATGGCCAGCGTGGCGAACAGGCGGATGAAGTTCGAGTCGAACCAGTCCTTCGAGTTGCCTTCTTCCAGGAAGATCGTCAGGCTGCCTAGACCCATCGCCATGAAGGCGATGCCGAGCCAGTCGGCGTTGGCGAGCAGCGCCCAGTTGCGGCGGTCCTTGTCCAGGCCGTAGGCGATGCCGGCGATCAGCAGCAGGCCGGGCACCCAGTTGATGTAGAAGATCGACGGCCAGCCGTAGAGCTCGGACAGGTAGCCGCCCAGGGTCGGGCCCAGCGTGGGCGCCATCGTGGCGGTGAGGCCGAACAGGGCCATGCCGGTGGCGCGCTTGCTCGGCGGCAGCTTGGCCATCACCAGCGTCATCGCCATCGGGATCAGCGCGCCGCCGGTGAAGCCCTGCATCATCCGGAACACGATCATGCTGGGCAGGTTCCAGGCCGCGCCGCAGAGCGTGGAGCATACGAGGAACAGCGCCGTCGTCGAGATCATGTAGGCGCGCAGGCCGAACACGCGGGCCAGCAGGCCCGTCAGCGGGATCACGACGATCTCGGCGCACAGGTAGGCGGTGGAGATCCAGGAGCCTTCCTCCTGCGTGGCCGACAGGGTGCCGAGGATGTCCTTCAGCGAGGAGTTGGTGATCTGGATGTCCAGCACCGCCATGAAGGCGCCGAGCAGGCCGGCAGCGACGGCGAACCAGGTGCGCGCATCGACCTTGGCGTCGTGCGCGGCCAGCATCGGCGCCAGTGCGGCGGAAGAGGAGGAGGCCATGATGCTCGCGCTCCCGGCGATCAGTTCTTCGATTGACGGAGGTCGACTTCGACGATGGCCGACATGCCCGGGGCGAGGCGACCGGCGAGGCGCTTCAGATCGGCGTCGGAGAAGGTCAGCTTGACCGGCACGCGCTGGACGATCTTCGTGAAGTTGCCGGTGGCGTTGTCGGCGGGCAGCAGCGCGAACTGGTTGCCGGAGGCTGGGGAGAAGCTGTCCAGCTTGGTCTTCAGGTGCTCGCCGGGCAGTGCGTCGATCGTCACGTCGACTTCCTGTCCGGGCTTCAGGCCGGCCAGCTGCGTTTCCTTGAAGTTGGCGTTGACCCAGACCTTGTCCTCGACGATGGCGGCGAGCTGCTGGCCCGGCTGCACGCGCGCACCGACCTCGACGCTGCGCTTGCCCAGGCGGCCGGCCACCGGCGCGAAGATCTTGTTGTACGAGAGCTGCTGCTCGGCATCCTTGGCCTGCGCCTGCAGCACCTTGATCTGCGCCTTCAGCACCTCGCGGGCCGATTGCGAGGCGCCGATCTGGGCCTGCGCGGCCTTGACGGCATCCGTCTTCGCGACGACATCGGCCGCGGCGCTGGCGCGCGCGGCAACGGCGGCGTCCAGCTCGGACTTGGCGACGGCCTTCATCTGCGAGTTGTAGAGCTGGCCGTAGCGCTCAGCGTCCTGGCGGGTGCGCTGGGCCTGGGCCTGAGCCTGCACGACCTGCGCCTGCGCGGCGCTGGCCGAGGCACGGGCCTGCGCGGTCTGCGCGTCGGCCTGGATCACCTGCTGCTCGACCTGCGCGATCTGCGCGTGGATCTGCTCCAGCTTGACGCGCTGGTCGGCGGGGTCGAGCTCGGCGATCACGTCGCCCTCCTTGACCCACTGGTTGTCATCGACTGCGACCTTCGTCACCACGCCGGAGATGCGCGCCGAGATCGGGTGCACGTGGCCAGTGATGTAGGCGTTCTCGGTCTCGACGAAGTTCGTCGCGCGCCAGTACATGCGGCCGCCGACGGCAAGGCCGGCCACGATCAGCACGCCAAGGATGACGAAGACGCGCGCCTTGTTCGGCGCAGGAGGAGTGGCCGCCGGGGCCGCGGGAGCCGGAGGAACGGCGGCGGCGGTAGCGGCTTCGGTCTTGGCGCTTTGGTTTTGCATGGCGCTGCTTCCTGGAAGAGGGGGAAATGAAATTCGATCGGCGCATTATTTGCGGGCAGGCTCCGCAAGTCAAGAAATGAAATCATGTCATTTCATTAAAGAGTGAATTAAAGTCATGGGCCATGGTCACCACTACCACTGCATCGTCGAAGAAGAAGCCCGTGCGCAAGACGGCCGGCCGCCCGCGCGCGGACGAGGTCGAGGCCCGCGCGGACGAACTGGCCCGCATCGCCGGCAAGCTGTTCCTGGAAAAGGGCTACAGCAAGGTCAGCCTGGAGATGATCGCCCGCGAGGCGCGCGTGGCGGTGCGCACGATCTACGTGAAGTTCGGCGGCAAGCCGGGCCTGCTCAGCGCGCTGCTATTGGCCAAGCGCGAGAAGTACTTCAGCGGCCTCGATCTGGCGCAGGATCCGCGGCCCTTGCAGGAAGTGATCGGCGATTTCTCCGCGCGCTTCTATGAGCTGATCTGTTCCGAGGAGGCGCTGGCGCTGCAGCGCATGCTGGCTGCCGAGTCCTGCACCAACCCCGAATTCGTGCGGACCTTCTTCGAGCAGGGCCCGAACCGGACCCGCGCGACGATCGCCGCCTACCTGGACCGGCCCGACGTCCGCGCGCAACTGCGCGAAGACGTGGCGCATGAGCTGCTGCCGGTCTTCCTGATCAACTGCATCCTCGGCGACCAATTGACACTGATGCTGCTGCGCCCGGCGCTGCCGTCGCCGGAGCAGCGCGCGAAGGAGCTCGCGCAGCGGCTCGACCTGTTCTACAAGGCAGTGCTGCGCTGAGCCTCAGCCCGTGTTCCGGAGGCCCGCCGCGATGCCGTTGATCGAGAGGTGGATGCCGCGCTGCACCTTCTCCATCGTCGGCTCGCTGGCGCGCTTTTCCGCCGGCACGGCGCGGTAGCGGCGCATCAGCTCGACCTGCAGGTGGTTCAGCGGGTCGATGTAGGGGAAGCGATGCTCGATCGAGCGGGCCAGCGCCGGGTTCGTCGCCAGGCGGCTCGCTTCGCCGGTGATCAGGCTCAGCGCGCTCTGCGTGCGCTCGAACTCGGCCTTCACTGCGGTGAAGATCTTCTTGCCCAGCTTCTTGTCCTCGACCAGCTCCACGTAGCGCTCGGCAATGCCGAGGTCGGTCTTGGCCAGCACCATGTCCAGGTTCGACAGCACGGTGCGGAAGAAGGGCCACTGCTTGTGCATGCGCTTGAGCAGGGCCAGGCCTTGCGCGTGTTCCGGCGTGCCTTCCTTGCCGAGGAAGTTCAGCACGGCCGAGCCGAAGCCGCACCAACCCGGCAGTGCCACGCGCGACTGGCCCCAGCTGAAGCCCCAGGGAATCGCGCGCAGGTCTTCGATCGCGCGGGTGGCCTTGCGCGAGGCCGGGCGCGAGCCGATGTTCAGCTCGGCGATCTCGCGGATCGGCGTGGCGGCGAAGAAGTAGTCGGCGAAGCCCGTGGTGTCGTAGACCAGGCCGCGGTAGGCCGCGAAGCTCAGGTCCGACAGCGACTGCGCGGCGTCGAGGAAGCTCTTCGGCGCGCTCTTCGTCGGGTTCAGCAGCGTGGCCTCCAGGGTGGCGGCCACCAGCGTCTCCAGGTTGCGGCGGCCGATCTCCGGGTTCGCGTACTTGGAGTTGATCACCTCGCCCTGTTCCGTCAGGCGGATCTGGCCGTTCACGGTGCCGGGAGGCTGGGCCAGGATGGCCTGGTAGCTCGGGCCGCCGCCGCGACCGACCGTGCCGCCGCGGCCGTGGAACAGGCGCAGGGTCACGCCCTTGGCCTGGGCGGAGCTGGCGAACATTTCGACCAGCGCGATCTCGGCGCGGTAGAGCTCCCAGGAGCTCGTGAACATGCCGCCGTCCTTGTTGGAATCGGAGTAGCCGAGCATCACGTCCTGCTCGGCGCCACCACGGTGGATCAGCTTCGAGATGCCGGGCAGCGCGTAGAACTCGCCCATGATCTCCGGCGCCACGCGCAGGTCGCCGATGGTCTCGAACAGCGGCGAGACGATCAGGTCGCAGACGGCCCCGCCGCCCGCCGGGCCGCCCCCAAGGGCGGCGGCACCCCCTCGGGGGGCAGCCTGCGTACCCGCAGGCGTGGGGGCTCCATCCTCATCGAGCGTGCCGCGCATCAGGCCGACTTCCTTCAAGAGCAGCAGCACCTCCAGCAGGTCGCTGACCGACTCGGTATGCGAAATGATGTAGTGGCGGATCGACTCGCGGCCGTAGCGCTTCAGCGCGTCGCGGGCGGCTTCGAAGATGGCCAGCTCGCCGATGGTCTTCTCGCTGTACTCGGCGCCGTGGACGCGCAGCGGGCGGGCGTCGTTCAGCAGCTTGACGAGCAGCGCACGGCGGGCGGCTTCGTCGAGGGCCGCGTAGTCCTTCTCGATGCGTGCATGCTGCAGCAGCTCGGCGACGACGGCCTCGTGCTGGTCCGAGCTCTGGCGCAGGTCCAGCGTGGCCAGGTGGAAGCCGAACACGCTGACCGCGCGGATCAGCGGCGTCAGGCGCGGCGCGATCAGGGCCTCGGCATGGTGGCTCTTCAGCGAGGCCGCGATCGTCTTCAGGTCGGCCAGCAGCTCGTCCGGCGAGCCATAGGCGTTCTGCGGCGCGACGGCGTGGCGCAGTGCCTCGGTGCCGGTCAGCTCGTGCAGGGTGGCGGCCAGGCGTGAGTACATGCCGGTCAGCGCGCGGCGGTAGGGCTCGTCCTTGCGGTGCTCGTTCTGGTCGGGGCTGCTCTCGGCCAGCGCCTGCATTGCGGGCGTGATGCTGGCCAGGCGCAGCGAGATCGACAGCTCGCCGCCCAGCGCGTGGATCTCGGTCAGATAGAAGCGCAGCGCGACCTCGCTCTGGCGCTTCAGCGCGTGGCGCAAGGTGGTGGCGGTGACGTTGGGGTTGCCGTCGCGGTCGCCGCCGATCCAGTTGCCCATGCGCAGGAAGCTCTTCAGCGCGTGGCCGGGCAGCGCCTCTTCCAGCTCGGCGTAGATCTTCGGGATCTCGCGCAGGAAGGTGGCCTGGTAGTAGGACAGCGCGTTCTCGATCTCGTCGGCGACGGTCAGCTTCGAGTAGCGCAGCATGCGGGTCTGCCACAGCTGGGTGACGCGGGCGCGCAGCATCGCTTCGTTCTCGCGCTTCTCGCGCTCGGTGTGCAGGGTGTCGCGCTGCTCGATCAGGCCGGCGATCGAGCGTTCGGCGTCAAGGATGCTCTTGCGCTGGACTTCGGTCGGGTGGGCGGTCAGCACCGGCGAGATGAAGCCGTGCTGCAGGGTCTTGGCGATCTCGGTCGGGCGCACGCCGTGCTCGTGCAGCTTTTCCAGCGCGAAGGCGAGCGAGCCTTCCTGCATGCTGCCGGCCCGCTCGTGGACTTCGCGGCGGCGCACGTGATGGCGGTCTTCGGCGATGTTGGCCAGGTGCGAGAAGTAGCTGAACGCGCGAATCACGCTGACGGCCTGCTCGCCCGAGAGGCTTTTCAGCAGCTTGTCGAAACTCTTGCCCGCCTGCGTGTCCTGCTTGAGCCGGTAGGCCACGGCCAGCTGCCGGATGCGCTCGACCAGCTCATAGGCCTCGCGACCCTCCTGCTCGCGGATCACCTCGCCGAGGATGCGGCCGAGCAGCCGGATGTCGTCCATCAGCGGCTGGTTCTTGTCGGCGACAAGGGCCTTGCGGTCGGGCTTCGCGGAGGACTTCTTGGAGGGCATGGCTGTCTCTCTGAAAGTTATGTAACGCAGTTACCGATTTTTGACTTTATCAGTTTCTTCGACCTCGACTGCTGCTCGCCCGGGCGGGATTCTTCGCTGTCTGATAATCGAAACATGACAAAAAAGATCACCATCGCCACGCGCGAAAGCCGGCTTGCGCTGTGGCAGGCCGAGCATGTGCGCACGCTCTTGCAAGAACGGGGCCTGACGGTCGAGCTGCTGGGCATGACGACCCGTGGCGACCAGATCCTGGACCGCACCCTGTCCAAGGTCGGTGGCAAGGGCCTGTTCGTCAAGGAACTGGAAACGGCGCTGGAGGAAGGCCGCGCGCAACTGGCCGTGCACTCGCTGAAGGACGTGCCGATGGAGCTGCCCGAGGGCTTCGAGCTGGCCGCGATTCTGGAGCGCGAGGATCCACGCGATGCCTTCGTGTCGCCGCGCTTCGCCAGCCTGGCCGAGCTGCCGCAGGGCGCCGTGGTTGGCACCTCCAGCCTGCGCCGCGTGGTGCAACTGAAAGCGATGCGCCCGGACCTGCGCATCGAACCGGTGCGCGGCAACCTGGACACGCGGCTGCGCAAGCTCGACGAGGGCGGCTACGACGCGATCGTGCTGGCCGTGGCGGGCCTCAAGCGGCTGGGCCTGGCGGAACGCATCCGCGCCTGCTTCACGGTGGAGGAGATGATTCCCTGCGCCGGCCAGGGCGCGCTGGGCATCGAGATCCGCAGCGACGATGCAGCGCTGCGCGAGGCGCTCGCGCCGCTGATCGACCGGCCGACCTGGCTCGCGACGCAGGCCGAGCGCGCGGTGTCACGCTCTCTCGGTGGCAGTTGCAGCATGCCGCTGGCGGCGCATGCGGTGTGGGCCGGTGATGAGCTGCGGATCGATGTGGCGTTGGGACACCCGGAAGAAACGGGTCGCACGCTGCTGAAGGCGCAGCTCGGCGCCTTCGTGCGCAGCGACGCGGAGGCTCGCGAACTTGGCGAGCGCGCGGCGCAGGCGCTGCGCGAGCAGGGCGCCGAGGCCTACCTGGCCTGATGGAGGCCGGCACGCTGGTGCTGACCCGGCCGCGCCAGCAGGCCGGCGAGTGGATCGAGCGCCTGGCCGCCCAGGGCCTTGCCGCGCGCAGCCTGCCGCTGATCGACGTGACGGCGGCCGATGGCGGCGATGCCGCGAAGGCTTGGTCCTCCCTGCCTGGCGCTGCGCTGGCCGTTTTCGTCAGCCCCAACGCCGTCGAGCATTTCTTCGCCCATCGATCCGCAGGCGCTTCGTGGCCGGCAGGCACGCTGGCCGCCTGCGTCGGCCCGGGCAGTGCGCGGGCCTTGCGCGAGGCGGGCGTGCCCGCTGGAGCGATCGTCCAGCCGCCGGCCGATGCGCCGAGCCTCGATTCCGAGCACCTGTGGCCGCAGCTGGCGGACCTCGATTGGCAGGGGCGCCAGGTGCTGCTGCTGCGTGGCAATGGCGGGCGTGAATGGCTGGCCGAGCGCTTGCGCGAGCGCGGGGCCACGGCGACGCCCTTCAGCGTCTACCGCCGTGGGCCGCCGCGTTTCGATGTTCAAGAGCAAGCGCTGTTCGAAGCGATCCTGGCCGCGCCGCGTGACTACGTCTGGTTGTTCAGCAGCGCGGAGGGCGTGGGCCATCTCGGTGATCTGGCGCCGGCCGCAGCGGACTGGTCGCAGGGTGCATGCATCTGCACGCACGAGCGCATCGCGGCGGCTGCGCGAGGGCTCGGCTTCACCGCTGTCGCATCCGCGCGACCGGACGCGGCGGCCGTCGCCCAGGCCTTCCGGGCACTGCAAAAGGGCGACCTACAATCGTTTTCACCGTGAGCGATACCTCCTCCAATACGCCAGCGACCGAGACTGTCGCATCCGCCGTGACGCCTTATGCGGCGCACGCCGTCGTCCCGAGACCCGTGGTGCCGGCCTGGCTGCTGCTTGGTGCGCTGGTGCTGGCCGTGACCTCGGTGGCCGGCCTTGCCGTCGCCTGGCACGGCCTGGACCGCCAGCGCGCGCTGGAGCAGGAGCTGGTGCGCCGCCAGGACGCCAGCCGTGGCGAGGCCAGCGAGGCACAGGCGCAATCGAAGCAGGCGCAAGACCTGGCACGCGATACCGCGGCCAAGGTGGCGCTGCTGGATGCGCGGCTCGCCGAGGTCGCGCTGCAGCGCGGACAGCTGGAGGATCTGATCCAGTCGATGTCCCGCTCGCGCGACGAGAACATCGTCGTGGACATCGAGGCCTCGGTGCGCGTCGCCGTGCAGCAGACGGTGATCACCGGTAGCGCCGAACCGCTGGTGGCCGCGCTGAAGCAGGCCGACGACCGGCTGCTGCGCTACAAGCAGCCGCGCTTCGAGGGCATCCGCCGCGCCGTGGCGCGCGATCTGGACCGCATCAAATCGCTCAGCGTCGTCGACGTATCGACCCTGGCGATCAAGCTCGACGAGGTGGTGCGCCTGCTGGATGACCTGCCGCTGCTGGCCAGCGCCGAGCGCGATGCGCCGGAAGCTGCGCCGGCCAAGCGCGTCGTCAAGGCGCCGGCCGCCGCGGCATCGGTGCCCGTGGCCGATGGCGAGATGTCGCAGTGGCTGGGCCAGGCGCGCCAGCGCTGGGACGATGCGGTCAAGCTCGTCTGGGGCGAGACCCGCTCGCTGATTCGCGTGACGCGCATCGATCATCCCGAGGGCATGCTGATCGCGCCGGACCAGAGCTTCTTCCTGCGCGAGAACCTGAAGCTGCGCCTGCTGAATGCCCGCCTGGCGCTGCTGAGCCGCCAGTTCGACACCGCGCAGTCCGACCTGCGTGACGTGCAAGAGACGATGGGCCGCTACTTCGACGTGCATTCGCGCAAGGTTGTCGCCGCGACCGAGCTGATGCGTCAGGTCACTGGCCAGGCGCGCCAGATCACCGTGCCGCGGCCCGACGACACGCTGGCCGCGCTGGCGGCCGCGGGCCGCTGAGGGACGCGATCGATGCGCACGATCATCTGGCTGGTACTTCTCTTTGCTTTTGCCGTCGTCGCGGCGCTGATGCTGGGCAGCAATGACGGCCTCGCCAGCTTCTACTGGAGCGGCTGTCGGCTCGACGTCTCGCTGAACCTCTTTCTGCTGGTGCTGGTGGGCAGCTGCTTCGCGCTGGTCACCGCGATCAATGCGATCAACTCGCTGATCTCGCTGCCGCGCCGCGCGCGCGAATGGCGCGTGGCCCAGCGCGAGCGCAGCGCGCAGATGGCGCTGCGCGAGGCGCTGGCCGAGTTCTTCGGCGGCCGCTACAGCCGCGCGCAGAAGGCAGCGCAGAAGGCGCTGAACATCCAGTCCGCCACGCCCGAACTGGCGCAGGATCATTCCTTCATGGCGCTGGCCCACCTGATGGCCGCGAGCAGCGCGCACCGCCTGCAGGACCGGCGCCGGCGCGACGAGCAACTGCAGCTGGCACTCTCGCTGTCCAAGCGCGGCGCGCTGGAGGAGGGCGCCCGGCTGCTGGCGGCCGAGTGGGCACTCGACGACCGCGATGCCGGCCGTGCGCTCGAACTGCTCGGCGAGCTGACACCAGGCGTGGCCCGCCGCACGCAGGCGCTACGGCTGAAGCTGCAAGCGGCTCGCTTCTCCAAGCACTCGCTGGAGGCGCTGCGCACGGCGCGCCTGCTGGCCAAACACCAGGGCTT
The DNA here is from genome assembly GCF_034043675.1 of Roseateles agri. Lineage (NCBI taxonomy): Bacteria > Pseudomonadati > Pseudomonadota > Betaproteobacteria > Burkholderiales > Sphaerotilaceae > Roseateles > Roseateles agri. Next base: position 357,356 of record NZ_JAXCLA010000007.1, read on the forward strand.
CTCCAAGTCTGCAGCCCAGGGTCTGCTGCGCGCGCTGGCCTTCGAGGCGCTGGATGCCGCACGCGACGTCGACCAGTTGCGCGCCGCCTGGCTGCAGCTCGACGGTGCCGATCGCCGCGATGCCATCGTCGCTGCCCGTGCTGCGCAATGTGCCGCGGCACTCGGTGCACCGGAAGACGGCCGCGGCTGGCTGCGTCCGTTCTGGGACGACATCGGCGACCTGCCGGTCGACGAGCGCGCCGCACTGGCCGAAGCGCTGGTGCCGGTGCTGCCCGGCGTCGGCGCCGAATGGCTGCAGCGCCTCGAATCGGCGGTGCAACGCTTTCCGCGCGACAAGTACCTCGCCTATGCGCTGGGCCACGCGCTGGCCGAGCGCCAGCTGTGGGGCAAGGCCCGGCTGATGCTGGAGCAGGTCAGCGACGACCGCGCGATGCCTGTTGCTGCGCGCCGTCGCAGCTGGCTGAGGCTGGCCGCGTTGGCCGAGCAGGACGGCGACATGGAACGCCGCGCACGCTGCCACGAGGCCGCCGCGCTGCTGGCTTGAGAAGATCTTGCCGGAGCGGAAATTTCCATGCTATAGTGCAAGGCTTCGCGGCTGTAGCTCAGTTGGATAGAGTACTTGGCTACGAACCAAGGGGTCGTGGGTTCGAATCCTGCCAGCCGCACCATAAAAAGAAGAGTCGACGGGTCAGATGCGCAAGCGTCTGGCCCGTTTTCCGTTTCTGGGTGCCTCGAGGCACCCGAATTGCCAGAGCGAACGCATCTGATCCCGATCGAGGTTCGTATGGCATCCATTTCCCCTGAGACGAAAGTCGGCTCGAAGCGCCGCGCCAATGGCTCCGACGACGTGCAGTTGCCGCACGAGCGCGATGAGTCGGTCGGTGCGGACTCCACCTCCCGCCAGGGCACCGGCGCTGCAGGCGAGAAGCAACGCTGCATTGGCCGGCAGGCGGCCGACGATCTGCAGCAAGGGCAGGTCGACACGGACCTGCACGCGACGCCCGGCCTGGATGCCGAGAGGCGCGGCAGGATTGCAGGCCCTCCCGCCAAACGCAGCCGTTGAGCTGCGGCCCGGCTGCAATATTTATCCGAGTTTCATTCGGAGCCCGCAAAGCTCATGCTATAGTGCAAGGCTTCGCGGCTGTAGCTCAGTTGGATAGAGTACTTGGCTACGAACCAAGGGGTCGTGGGTTCGAATCCTGCCAGCCGCACCAGAAAAAGAAGAGAAATCACGGGTCAGATGCGCAAGCGTCTGACCCGTTTTCCGTTCTACGCGTGCTCCTTTTCTCCGCCTGCTCATCTGGACGATGACGGGCCCCCTCAGTCGAGGGGAGGAAATGGTTTGCGTGCAACACGAGCGCCACCAGATGCGGGTAGAACTGGGGCCAAGGAGAAGTTCACGATGATGTACGACGTTCCCGCTTCGCCTTCAATGCCATCCACTCCGCTTGCCGCAGACCAAGCGCATGAACAGTCTGGCAACGAGTCCGCCAACGACCGATTGCGTGACCTGGTTGCAGCTTCGGGTCTTCCGACTGCCGTGGCGATGACTGTTTTCAACCGGGGTCTCGGCGCCACCGGTTGCACCGAAACCCAATGGAAGGGTTTCCTGGCCGACGCCGGCTCGGCGCGCTTCGTCCCGCTTTCTGACGACTGGCTGTCACACGCCATCGAGCAGTTCGCACGCATCGGCGTGCCGGGCGAATTGGCATAGATCGGCGTCAAGACGCTCTCGTGCGCTTGGCGCGCGCCGCACATGCGGCGCAAACACGGCGCAAACGCAATACTGCTAGTCTCCGCGCTGCCAGGAGACCCTCTCGCGGCGTCTCCCGTTGTTGTCTTCCGATCGATGAACGACGCACAAGGAGAGCGCCAGATGGGCCAATTGAACGTCAACGGCAGTCCGCGTGAATTCGAGGCCGAGCCCGACACGCCGCTGCTGTGGGTGCTGCGTGAGCAGCTGGGTCTGACGGGTACCAAGTACGGTTGCGGCATCGCCCAGTGCGGCGCCTGCACCGTGCACCTGGATGGCGTCGCGACGCGCTCCTGCGTGCGTCCGGTCTCCACCTTGTCCGGCAGCGAGAAGATCGTGACGATCGAGGGCCTGTCCAAGGACGCCAGCCATCCGGTGCAGCGCGCCTGGGACGAGTTGGACGTGCCGCAGTGCGGCTTCTGCCAGAGCGGCATGATCATGGCGGCCGTCGTGCTGCTGAAGGCCAAGCCCAAACCCACCGACGCGGACATCGATGCCGCGATGACCAACATCTGCCGCTGTGGCACCTACAACCGCGTGCGCGCCGCGATCCACCTCGCGGCCGGTCAACTGCAGCGCAAGCAGATCGCCATCACGATCCAGACGGAAGGCGGTGTCGCATGAACAGCCGCCGTCATTTTCTCAAGACCTCGGTCGGCGCCGCTGGCGGCCTGATGGTCGGCTTCCACATCCCTGCGCTTGCCGACACTCCGGCCGCCAACCCTGAGTTGAACGCCTGGGTGCTGATCCAGCCGGACGAAACGGTCGTCATCCGCATCGCCCGCTCCGAGATGGGCCAAGGCACGCTGACGGGCCTCGCGCAGTTGGTGGCCGAGGAGCTCGGCTGCGACTGGGCTCGCGTGCGCACCGAGTACCCGACACCCGGCCAGAACCTCGCGCGCAATCGCGTCTGGGGCAGCTTTTCGACCGGCGGCAGCCGAGGCATCCGCGAGTCCAACGACTACGTGCGCAAGGGCGGCGCGGCGGCGCGGATGATGCTCGTGGCCGCGGCAGCCGCGCAGTGGCAGTGCGCCGCTGCCGATTGCAAGGTCAGCAGAGGCGAGGTGGTGCACGAGGCCTCCGGCCGGCGCCTGAGCTACGGCAAGCTCGCCGACGCCGCTGCGCGCCTGCCGGCGCCGACTGACGTCGTGCTGAAGGACCCGTGCGAGTGGAACCTTGCCGGCAAGCCGATGAAGCGACTGGACACCCGCGGCAAGCTCGATGGCTCGCAGATCTACGGCATGGACCTGACGATGCCGGGCATGCTGAACGCCGCGATCCGCGCCTGCCCCGTCTTCGGCGGCAAGGTGAAGGGCTTCGATGCGGCGAAGGTCGCGTCCATGCCTGGCGTGAAGAAGGTGCTGCAGGTGGACGACTCGTCCGTTGCCGTGGTTGCCGACACCTGGTGGCGCGCGAAGACGGCGCTCGAGGCGCTGGAGATCGTCTGGGACGAGGGGCCGAACGCGAAGACCAGCAGCGCCGACGTCGCCGCGATGCTGAAGGCCGGCCTCGACGCCGACGACGCCGTGGCCTTCAACAAGCAGGGCGACGCGCGGGCAGGGCTGGCCGGTGCGGCGCGGAAGATCGAGGCCGTCTACGCCTGCCCGCACCAGAATCACGCGACGATGGAAGTGATGAACGCCACCGCGCGTTGGACGCCGGAGCGCTGCGAGGTCTGGACGCCGACACAGAACGGCGAGGCCTCGCTGGCCACCGTCATCGAGACCTCGGGCCTGCCTGCCGCGCAGTGCGAGGTCTACAAGCTGCATCTGGGCGGTGGCTTCGGCCGGCGCGGTGCGGCGCAGGACTGGGTCGCGCAGGTGGTCAACATCGCCAAGCAGATGCCCGGCACGCCGGTCAAGCTGATCTGGAGCCGCGAGGAGGACATGCAGCACGGCCGCTACCACCCGGTCACGCAGTGCAAGCTGCAGGCCGGCATCGACGCGAGTGGCAAGGTCACGGCGCTGCACATGCGGATCTCCGGCCAGTCCATCGTCGCCGGGCTGTTTCCCGAGAACATCAAGAACGGTCTGGACCCGGTCGTGTTCCAGGGCCTGAACCCGGGTGGGGCCGAGGGCGCCTTCGGCTACGCCGTGCCGAACCTGCTGATCGACCACGCGATGCGCAACCCTCCGGTGCCGCCGGGCTTCTGGCGCGGCGTGAACCTGAATCAGAACGCGATCTACCTGGAGTGCTTCATCGACGAAGTGGCCCATGCGTTGAAGCGCGATCCGCTGGCCCTGCGCCGCGAGCTGCTGGCGAACTCGCCCAAGCACCTGGCCGTGCTGAACGCAGTGGCGGAGAAGGGCGGCTGGGGCAAGCTGGCGCCCAAGGGCCACTACCGCGGCCTCGCGCAGATCATGGGCTTCGGCAGCTACGTGGCGGCTTGCGCCGAGATCTCGGTCGACCGCAAGAGCGGGGAAGTTCGGGTCCACAAGATCACCGCGGCCACCGACCCAGGCCATGCCGTCAACCCGCAGCAGATCGCGGCGCAGGTCGAAGGCTCGTTCGCCTACGGCCTGTCGGCCGCGCTGTTCGGCCAGTGCACGCTGAAGGACGGCCGCATCGAGCAGAGCAACTTCGGCGACTACCCGGTGATGAAGATGGAGCACATGCCCAAGGTCGAGGCCATCGTGATGCCCTCGGGCGGCTTCTGGGGCGGCGTCGGCGAGCCGACGATCGCCGTCGCAGCGCCGGCCGTGCTGAATGCGGTGTTCGCGGCCACCGGCAAGCGCATCCGCGAGCTGCCGCTGCGGCTGCACAGCCTGAAGGCCTGAGCAAAGTGCGTGACATGCGGGGTCAGGTCTTGATGCTGGCCCTCCTGACCGCCATGCATGCTCACGCAGAGCCCGGCGATCCGGCGCGCGGCCGCGCCATAGTCGCGAGCCGCCAGCAGGGCCTGTGCCTGCTGTGCCACAGCGCGCCGATCCCCGAAGAGCGCTTCCAGGGCACGCTGGCGCCCGATCTGGCCGGCGCTGGTTCGCGCTGGACAGCGGCGCAGCTGCGCGCCAAGCTCGCCGACGGCCGGCGCGACAACCCGGCCAGCATCATGCCGGCCTACTACAGCACGGAGGGCCTGCAGCAGGTCGGCGAGACCTGGCGCGGGCGCACGATCTTCACGGCCCAGCAGCTGGACGATGTGGTTGCCTACCTGGAGACGCTCAAGTGAAGCGCCGCGCCTTGCTCGGCTGGCTGGCGCTCAGCGGGCAACTGGCGAGCGCCAGCACCGAGGAGCTGCGCGCGGCCATCCTCCTCTACACCGGCGGCGTGGAGCCGAAGCCGGGTGGCGTGCAGATCGACATCGCACCGCTGGTCGAGAACGGCAACGCCGTGCCGGTGACCTTGCGCGTGGATGACAGTCCGATGCGGCCGGACGACTACGTGCAGGGCATTGCTCTGTTCAACCAGCTGAACCCGCAGCGCGACGTCGCGCGCTTCAGCCTGACGCCCGCCTCTGGCAAGGCTCAAGTGGCCACGCGGATCCGCCTCGCCACGAGCCAGCAACTCGTGGCGGTGGCCAAGCTCAGCGACGGCAGCTATCGCTCGCAGGCGGTGGATGTGGTCGTCACGCTGGCGGCCTGCGTCGAATAGTGGAGAGGAAGGCTGCATGGCGCGCGTGCTGATCACGATGCCGGCCGAGGCGAAGCGCGGCGAGATCATCGAGATCCGCTGCCTGATCGCCCATCCGATGGAGACGGGCTATCGCACCGGAGACGACGGCCGGCGCCTGACCCGCAACATCATCCGCCGCTTCCGCTGCTCCTTCGGTGGCGAGCCGGTGTTCAGCGCCGAGCTGTTCCCCGCCGTGGCGGCCAACCCGCTGATCAGCTTCTGGCTGCGCGCCAGCGAAAGCGGCGAGCTGCGCTTCAGCTGGGAGGGCGACGAGGGCTTTTCGCAGGCCGAGACGCGGGTGCTGACGGTGACATGAGACGCGCGCTGGTCGCCCTGCTGCTGTTGCCGCTGCTGCTGGGCGCCAGTGCGCCGCGCCGCAGCGGCTACGACATGATGAGCCCCGCGCTGCAGGCGATGCAGCGCGACGACGGCAGCAACCCGGCCATGCTTTGGGCCGACGGCGGCCGGGCGTTGTGGCAGCAGTGGGCCTGCGGCCGTTGCCATGCACCTGCCGAGCAGTCGATGCGTGGCGTGGCGGCGCGCTATCCGGCCTTCGACGCGGCGCTGAAGAAGCCGATCACCTTGGCTCAACGCATCCAGCAGTGCCGGCGTCTCGACCACGGCGCCGAGCTGCCCCCCGAGAGCGAAGACCTGCTGAGCATCAGCGCCTGGATCGCGCTGCAGTCGCGCGGGCAACCGGTGGCGCCGCCGGCCGATGAGCGGCTGCAGCCCTTCCGCGCGCGGGGCCAGGTCTTGTTCGAGCGGCGCATCGGCCAGCTGAACCTGTCCTGCGCGCAGTGCCATGACCAGCGCGCCGGCGAGAAGCTGGGCGGCAGCACGATCCCCGAGGCGCACCCGACCGGCTACCCGCTGTACCGGCTCGAATGGCAGGGCCTGGGTTCCCTGCAGCGGCGCCTGCGCAACTGCGCGGCCGGCGTGCGCGCTCAGCCCTGGGACTGGAACGCCGAGGAAATGGTGGATCTGGAGCTCTACCTGATGCAGCGCGCCGCGGGCATGGCTATGGACGCACCGGCGGTGCGACCATAACGGCGAAGTTCAGTGCCGCTTGTACTGGGTGGCGCCGAACAGCATCTCGCGTGCCTTGTCGGTGATCTGCGGCTGGCGCGCGTTGGCCAGCACCTCGACGCCGCGCTGCACGGCAGGCCGTGCGGCGATCTCGTCGAACCAGCCCTTGAGGTGCGGGTACTCGCCCATCTCGACGCCCTGGTTCTTCCAGGAGCGCAGCCACGGGAAGATCGCCATGTCGGCGATGCCGTACTGCTTGCCGGCGATGTAGGTGGACGAGGCCAGGCGCTTGTCCATCACGCCGTACAGGCGCTTGGCCTCGTTCGTGTAGCGGTCGATCGCGTAGGCGATCTTCTCGGGCGCGTAGATGCGGAAGTGGTGGGCCTGGCCCAGCATCGGGCCAACGCCGCCCATCTGGAACATCAGCCACTGCAGCGCCTCGTACTTGCCGCGTGTGTCTTCTGGCATGAAGCGGCCCGTCTTGCCGGCCAGATAGAGCAAAATGGCGCCGGACTCGAAGAGGGAAATGGGCCTGCCGTCGGGGCCGTCAGGATCGACGATGGCGGGGATCTTGTTGTTGGGGCTGATGGCAAGAAACGCCGACCCGAACTGGGCGCCGCTGCCGATGTCCACTGGAATCACCCGATAGGGGAGGCCGCATTCCTCCAGCATGATGTGGACCTTGTGGCCGTTCGGCGTGGGCCATGAATAGACTTCGATCACCTTGTTGTCCTTGCGCAGTCCCGAGACCTATTCCGTTGCATTCTCCTGACTCATGGTTTTAAAGCAAGTCAAACACTGGTTTGTCGCCCGGGCCAACGCAGCGCGCTGGCGGGTCATCCACGACTGGGCCGAGGGACGTAACGCTCAATTTCGAGTGACACGCGACGGTCAGGGCTTCATGGTCGAGCAGCCCAAGGCGCTGCCGGGGCCGCTGCGGATTGAGTGGGGCGCCTCGCAGCGCAGCTACATCACCGGGCACGAGCTGCGCATGCGCTGCGAAATGAAGCTGCAGGGCGACCTGCAGCTGCTGGTGCTCGGCCGCGACCTGATGGAGACGCTGGAGAAGGCGGTCTTCGAGGCCTACACCGACACCCTGAAGACCCGCGTCGACACCGACACGCCCGAAGAGATGCGCTGGCTCGTGATGTTCCCGAAGCTGACGCAGTTCTCCTCCAAGCTCGTGCGCCAGCGCTTCGGCGTGCTGGGCGTGACCAAGGACCTGGCCGATGCCTGGCTCGAAGGCGAGCTGAGCGAGCTGCTCGCCCAGTCCTCGCAGGACGTGCTGCCCGAGGGCCAGCCCGTCGTGCTGATGACGATGCGCGGCAACGTGTACCTGCGCACCGCAATGCCGGTGCCGGACATGGCCAAGATCCAGTCGCTGGTGCGACTGCTGGAGTGCGCCTGCCGGGAGGCCCAGCGCGTCAACGCGAAGCTGTCCGAAGGCAGCCCCTGGCCGACGACCACTTCGGTCGCCTGGCAGAGTTCCCGCCCGGAGTGAGCTGAGCGGCCGTCAGTGGCCGCGCTGCGCGAACTGCCAGCCGAGTTCGGCCAGCGGAACGGCGGCGGCGCCTGCTTCCTTCGCCCGCTCGTTCGATGCCGTGCCGTCCTGCGCGCGCTTCGCGATGCCCTGGACGATAGCCGCCAGGCGGAACAGGTTGTAGGCCAGGTAGAAGTTCCAGTCCTTCATCACCGCGTCGACGTCGTGGCGGCCGGTGCGCTCGCAGTAGGCCCGCACATAGCTGCGTTCGTCCGGGATGCCCAGCTCGGCCAGGTCCGTGCGGCCGCCGAGGCCGCGAGCGGCGCCCGAGGCCTGGATGTGCCAGCTCATGCAGTGATAGCTGAAGTCGGCCAGCGGGTGGCCCAGCGTCGAGAGCTCCCAGTCGAGCACGGCGATCACGCGCGGCTCGGTCGGGTGGAAGACCATGTTGTCGAGCCGGAAGTCGCCGTGGACGATGGATACCTCGTCTTCGTCGCGCGCCGAGGCCGGGATGTGGGCCGGCAGCCAGGCGAGCAATTGGTCCATGGCCGGGTTCGCCACCGTGATCGAAGCCAGGTACTGCTTGCTCCAGCGGCCGATCTGGCGCTCGAAGTAGTTGCCGGGCTTGCCGTAGGCTGCCAGGCCTACCGCTGCGAAAGCCACGTTGTGAAGCGCGGCGATCACGCGGTTCATCTCCGTGTAGATCGCGCCGCGCTCGGCGGGGCTCATGCCGGGCAGCGACTGATCCCACAGCACGCGGCCTTCCATGAACTCCATCAGGTAGAAGGCGCGGCCGATCACCGATTCGTCCTCGCACAGCGCCAGCATGCGCGGCACCGGCACGTCGGTGTTGGCGAGCGCCTTCATCACCGTGTACTCGCGCTCGATCGCGTGGGCCGAGGGCAGCAGCTTCGCGACCGGACCGGGCTTGGTGCGCATCGCGTAGACGCCAGTAGGCGTGGTCAGCTTGTAGGTCGGGTTCGACTGGCCGCCCTTGAACTGCGCGATCTCCAGCGGGCCGGCGAAGCCGTCGACATGACGCGTTAGCCAGGCGGTGAGGGCTTCGGTATCCAGCGGCGTCGTGGGTGCGCGCGTTCCGGTGTAGGCGTCCATGGGTCTCCTGTTCCTTGATCTTCTTGGTGTTTTCAGCGGCCTGCGATCGCGAGCAGCTTGTCCTTGCTCAGCACGACGAGCCGCGTCGGCTCCACGCGCACCGCACCGTCGCGCTCGAAGCCCTTGAGCTCCTGGTTGACGCGCTGGCGCGAGGCGCCGAGCAGCTGCGCGATGTCTTCCTGCGCGAGCTGTAGGCTGATGCGGATCTCCTCGCCCTGTGGCACGCCGTAAGAGCGAGCCAGCAGCAGCAACTGCTTGGCCAGGCGCGCGGCCAGCGGTCGTGTGTTGAGGTCTTCGATCTGGTCGAACATCAGGCGCAGGCGCCGGCAGTTCAGGCGCAGCAGCGCGTCGTACAGCTCGACGTGGCGAGACAGCAGGTCCTTGAAGTCGGCCTTGCGCACGACCAGCAAGGTCGTTTCGCCGTGGGCGTTGGCATCGTGGGTTCGCGGCATGCCGTCGAACAGCGCGATGTCGCCGAACCAGGTGCCGGGCTCGACGTAGGTCAGCGAGATCTGCTTGCCGGAGAGCGAGACCGAGCTGACCCGCACCGCGCCCTTGGCCACGCCGATCCATTCCTCGGCCGGCTGGCCGCGGTGGCCCATCAGCGTGCCGTCGGCGACGCGGCGTACGAAGGCGCGCGAGAGGATGTCGCTGCGCAGGGCGGGCGAGAGGCGCGAGAACCAGGGGCCGGATTCGATGTTGGCGCGTTCAGCAGTGTTGAGATCCGTGCTATTCATGCTTTGTCGCTGACGTGACAGCAGGGCGATGCTGTGATTGCCTATTGTCCACGAGCCGCATCTACGCCAAAACGAGCGCCAAGACGAGCGCCCAGACAACAAGGAGACGAGGAAACCATGAGCACCGCATCGCATCAACTGCCGGCGATCCCGAGCCGCCGCAACGAGGTCAGCGCCGAGGAATGGGCGCTGCGCGTGGACCTGGCCGCGGCCTACCGCCTGGTGGCCTTGTTCGGCTGGGACGACCTGGTCTTCACGCACATCAGCGCGCGGCTGCCGGGCCGCCACGACGAGTTCCTGATCAACCCCTACGGGCTGATGTTCGAGGAGATCACCGCGTCCAGCCTGGTGCGCGTGGACATGAACGGCAACAAGCTCGACGAATCGCCGTTCCCGGTCAATCCGGCCGGCTTCACGATCCACAGCGCGGTGCACGCGGCGCGCGAGGACGCCGGCTGCGTGCTGCACACGCACACGCTCAACGGTGTGGCCGTCAGCGCCCAGCAGGGCGGCGTGCTGCCGATCTCGCAGCAGTCGATCTTCGTGCTGTCGGGCTTGGGCTATCACGACTACGAGGGCGTGGCGCTGCGCGACGAGGAGAAGCCCCGGCTCGTCGCCGACCTGGGCCCGACCAACGGCTTCCTGATGCTGCGCAACCACGGCCTGCTGACGGTGGGCCGCGGCGTGCCCGAGGCCTTCCTGCAGATGTACCTGTTCGAGACCGTCTGCAATATCCAGATTCGGGCCCAGGCCGGCGGCGGTGAACTGGTGCCGGTGAACCCGGCCATCATCGCCGGCGCGAAGCAGCAGCAGGCGCAGGTCACCAAGGGCATGGGCGCCGGTCTCACCTGGCCGGGCTTGCTGCGGCGCCTGGATCGCCGCTCACCCGGCTACGACACCTGACGGATCGCCTGACCCCTGAAGTCCGGGTGCGACCCGGGAATCGGCGGTGGATGCCCATGCTAGAGTGCCGCGAAACCAACAAATGCGGCATGGACCGAGACAGCGTACTGCCTCCTAACGTCTTGCGCCCACTGACAGGGAGGGCGCCACTGCCCTGGGTCACCATGGCCCTGGTCGCGTGCGCGGCTGTCCTGCCCGGCACCGCGCGGGCCCTCGGGGTCTCCAACCCGCTGACGCACTCCTCGCTGGGCCAGCCGCTGAACCTGCTGTTCCCGCTGCGCCTGAACCCCGATGAAAACCTGAGCCGCGATTGCGTGCGCGCCGAGGTGATGGCCGGCGAGGCGCGGCTGCCGCAGGGACTGGTGCAGTTCCGCCTGGAGAGCGATGGCGCCGGCCACGTGCGCGGCGTGCGCCTGCTCAGCTCGGTGCAGGTCGATGAGCCCATCGTCACCGTCAACCTGAGCCTGGGCTGCCCGGCCCAGCTGACGCGGCAATTCACCGCCTTCGTCGATCCGCCGGATGCGCGGCCCACAGTCGCGGCTCCGCTGGCCGCCGAGGTGACGCCCGTGGCGGAGGGCGCGGTACCCGCGCCTGCGCCAGCCATGGAGGTGAAGCCTGCCGCGACCGCGCGCCTGGTCGCCCAGGCGCCAGCATCGCCGCCGAAGCCGCGGCCCAAGCCGCGGCCGAAACCTGTGGTTCCCGCTCCGGCAGCCTCGGCTGCCAGTGCAGCAATGGCAGAAGCGCCAGCGCCGAAGCCGGTCGCCGCTGCGCCGGTCTCGCGGCTGCGGATGGATCCGCTCGACGTGCCTGCCGAGACCGCCGCAGCAGCGGCTGCCTCGGCTCCGGTGCCGCCGCCCGTCAGCGTCAACGACGAGACCCTGGCCCGCCTGCAGCAGCTCGAGGACAAGCTGGATCAGGTGCACAAGGAGAACGTCGCCGCCGAGGATCAGTTCAAGCTGCTGCGCGCGCAGCTCGAGGAGGCGCGCGAGCAGCGCTATCGCAATGTGCTGGTCTACGGCCTCGGCGTGTTCCTGGCGGCGCTGGCGCTGATCTGCGCCTACCTGTGGACTAGCCTGCGTCGTGAACGCGAGCAGCGCGAGCGCGATTGGCGCAGCGAGGCCGACCGGATGCAACGTGAGCGCGATGCGTCGCCGGCGCCGGCGGCCCCCGCCGTGCACGCCGCAGCGGCACCCGCGAGACCGCATGCGCCGCCGCCATCGCCCTTGCCGCCGTTCTCGCCGCCCTACCAGCCCGCGAACGTGCCGCGCAGCGTGGCGCACGACAGCCGCACGCTGCCAGCCGTCGCGCGGCCGGCGCTGGATTCGATCCTGCAGGACGAGGGCGATCCGCAGACCACGATGGCCAGCGCCTTCGTTGATGCGCAGCAGAGCGGGCCGTGGCCGGCACCCGTGGCTGGCAGCGAGCGCGAGATGCAGCCGACCGCGCCGCTGCCGCTGATGCAGGAAGCCATCCAGCTGGCGCCGATGGAACCAAAGGCCCGCCACGCCGCCAACTCGGTGGTGCTGGACGACGAGAACCACGAGGTCAGCGTCGAGGAGCTGATCGATCTGGAGCAGCAGGTCGACTTCTTCGAGGTGCTGGGCCAGGACGAGGCCGCGATCGACCTGCTGAAGCTGCGTATTGCCACCGGCCAGGAAAGTGCGCTGCCCTACCTGAAGCTGATGGAGATCTACCAGCGTCGCGGCGACGAGGCGGCCTTCAATTCACTGCACGGTGACTTCGCGCGCAACTTCAAGGCCGTGCCGCCGAGCTGGGGCGCCAAGCTCAACGAAGGCCGGGGGCTGGAGTCCTACCCGCGCGTGCTGGACATCGTGCAGCAGTACTGGAGCGACGCTGGTGCGAGCATGGCGCTGCTGCAGAACCTGCTGTCGCACGGCGGCGAGGACGCGCAGGGCTTCGACCTGCCGGCCTACCGCGATCTGCTGATGCTCTATGGCCTGGCGCGCGATCAGTCCGAGCGCGAGGTGCGCGGCGAGCCGATCGATCTGTTTCTGCCGCTGGATGCCGGCGCGCCGTCCGTCGGGACCTCGATGATGGCGACGCAGCCGATCGAACCATCCGCCGAGACCATCCACCTGGACCTGTCGCTGGACATCGATCTGGACGACCCCGCGGCCGCCCGGAACCCGCGCTAGAGACTGCGCAGCTTCTCCAGCGCGCGCTCCAGCGTCGCGTCCTGCTTGGCAAAGCAGAAGCGGATGATGGTCTGTGTGCTGCCACTCGCGTAGAAGGTCGACATCGGGATCGCGGCCACGCCGATCTCGGTCGTCAGCCACTCGCAGACTGCCGTGTCGCCCATGCCGACCAGCGCCGGCACGCCGGCGTAGTCCACGCACTGGAAGTAACTGCCCTCGCTGGGCAGCAGGCGCAGCGGCGTGCCGGCCAGGCCGGCGCGGAACAGGTCGCGCTTGCGCTGGTAGAAGGCGGGCAGGTCCAGGTAGGGACGCGGGTTCTGCAGATAGGCGGCGAGGCCCAACTGCATCGGCGTGTTGACGGTGAACACGTTGAACTGGTGGACCTTGCGGAACTCGGCCATCAGCGGCGCCGGCGCGACGACGTAGCCGACCTTCCAGCCGGTCACGTGGAAGGTCTTGCCGAAGCTGGAGATGATGAAGCTGCGCTCGGCCAGCGTCGGGAAGCGCGCCACGCTCTGGTGCGGCGCACCGTCGAACACCATGTGTTCGTAGACCTCGTCGCTGACGACCAGCACGTCGGTGCCGTCGAGCAGGTCGGCCAGGCGCTGCATCTCGGCCGCGCTCCAGACGGTGGCGCTCGGGTTGTGCGGCGTGTTGATGATGATCGCGCGGGTGCGCGGCGACAGCGCGGCGGCGATCTTGTCGAAGTCGGGCCGAAAGCTGCCCGGCGTCAGCGGCACGCGCACGGTGACGCCGCCGCACAGGTCGATGTTCGGCCCGTAGCTGTCGTAGCAAGGCTCCAGCACGATCACCTCGTCGCCCGGGTGCACGATGGCCAGTAGCGCGGTGAAGATGCCTTGCGTGGCGCCGGCGGTGATCGTGACCTCGCTGACGGGGTCGTAGCTGCGGCCGTGCAGGGCGGCGATCTTCGCCACGACCGCCTCGCGCAGTGCCGGCGTGCCGGTCATCGGCGGGTACTGGTTGTGGCCGGCCCGCATGGCGGCGTTGACGGCGTCCAGCAGCGCCGGATCGCAGTCGAAGTCGGGGAAGCCCTGGCCCAGGTTGACCGCGCCGTGCTTCTGCGCCAGCGCGGACATCGTCGTGAAGATGGTGGTACCGACCTGGGGCAGGCGGCTCTGGATCTGCGGTGTGCTCATAGGCCGAAATCGGTGGCTTCGCCGCTCATCGCGCGTTCCAGCAGATGCCGGTTCAGGCGCTCGGAGAGCAGCTCGGCGAAGGTGTAGACGTAGTTGCGGAGATAGGCGCCGCGCTTGAACGCGACGCGGGCGAGGTTCTGGCCGAACAGGTGGCCCAGCGGCCGGGACACCAGTTCGCCGCCGGGCGGGTCGTCGCGCACCGCCATCTCGGCCACGATGCCCAGGCCCATGCCGAGTTTCACGTAGGTCTTGATGACGTCAGAGTCGATCGCCTCCAGCACGATGTTGGGCTGCAGGTGGCGCTGCTCGAAGGCGCGGTCGATGCGTGTGCGGCCGGTGAAGCTCGGGTGGTAGGTGACCAGCGGCTCGGCGGCGATCTGCTCCAGGCTGGGGCGCTCCACCTGCGCCAGCGGGTGGTCGGCCGGCACGACCAGCGCGTGCTGCCACTCGTAGCAGGGCAGGCTCACGAGCTCGTCGAGATCGGCCAGCGATTCGGTGGCGATGCCGATGTCGGCGCTGTCGTCCATCAGCATGCGCACGACCTGGTCCGGGTTGCCCTGGTGCAGGCTGACGCGCAGCTGCGGCAGCTGGCGGCGCAACTGCGCGACCGGGCCGGGCAGCACGTAGCGGGCCTGCGTGTGGGTGGTGGCGATCGACAGGGTGCCGCTGTCCTGTTTCGAGTACTCCTCGCCGATGCGCTTCAGGTTGCTGACCTCGCGCATGATGATCTCGATCGAGGCCAGCACCTGCTGGCCCGGCTCGGTGATGCGGCGCAGGCGCTTGCCGTGGCGCGAGAAGATATCCACGCCAAGCTCTTCCTCCAGCTCCAGGATGGCCTTGGACACGCCGGGCTGCGAGGTGAACAGCGCCTTCGCCGTCTCGGTGAGGTTGAGGTTGCGGCGGGCCGCCTCCTGGACGAAACGGAACTGGTGGAGGTTCATTGTTGTTCTTCCGATCCCAGGAGGCCGAGGGTGGTGTCGCACAGCGCCTGCATCACGCGGTCCTGGTCGCCCAGCGGCGGGTGCAGGATCCATTCGACGGCCGTACCGTGCCGTTCGCGCAGGCGTTCGATCAGCGGCGGGATGTCGCGGCGCACATGACCGCCCGCGCCGAGGAACATCGGCACGACGTGGATGCGGCTGCAGCCCTGGCGAACCAGTTGATCGGCGGCGTCCTCGATGGCGGGCTGCATGAATTCGAGGTAGGCCAGCACCCGTGGCATCGCCGGCCGCCCTGCCGCAATGCGCCGGGCCACCTCCTCGAAGGGCCGGGCCCAGAGCGGGTCGCGCGCACCGTGGGCAAACAGCAGCAGGCCGTCCTTCGCCATTGCCGTCACCATCAGCGGTAGCGGACCAGCCAGCCGAAGGCGCCCAGCGAGAGCGCCAGATAGGCCAGGCTCGGCGCCGCGGCAACGGTCCAGGGCGTCCAGTCCTTCAGCAGGCCCAGGTGCTCGGCCACGTTGTTCAGCAGCACGAAGCTGATGCCCAGCATGATGCCGCCGAAGACCTTCAGGCTGATGCCGCCGGCGCGGCCGTGCAGGTAGGCGAAGGGCAGGGCCAGGGCGACCATCACGAAGCAGGCGAAGGGGTAGAAGGCCTTGTGCCAGAACTGGATGTTGTGTGCCTGCGCGGACTGCTCCTGGGCCGATAGATGCTGGGTGTAGCGGTACAGCTCGATCGTCGACATCGAGGTGGCCGGCAGCACCGCCGCGGCGATCACGCCAGCGTGCAGGGAGCTCTGCCAGTCCCAGTGGTCCTCGTGCGTCTCGCGGACCAGCGGCGTGCGGTTGGCGCCGGTGCCGCCGAGCCAGTCGGTCCGGTCGACGTCGATCAGGCGCCACAGGCCCTTCGCGTCGACGTTGGCGGTCTTGGCCTGGATGCGCGCGACGAGGCCGCCGTGCGTATCGAATTCGTAGATGCGGATGTCCTGCAACTGGCCGGACGAGCTGGCGCGTCCGACGTTGACCGAGAAGCTGCGCTCCTGGCCGTCGACGACTTGGCGGTCCTTCAGCCAGGCGCCGCGGGGGCTCGGTGCCTTGTCGCCGACGAAGCGGGCGCGCATGACGTCGCCCTGGCGCTCGAAGTAGGGCGCGGCCCAGTCGCCGGTGACGAAGGTCAGCGCCGCGAACACGAAGGCCAGGCTGGCGAGCAGGCCCAGCGCGCGGCCGGGGCCGAGACCGCCGGTGCGCAGGATGGTGAACTCGCTCGATTGCGCCAGCCGCGCCAGCGAGAAGATCGTGCCGATCAGCACTGCGATCGGGAACAGCTCGTAGAAGTGCCCGGGCGTCTCCATCAGCGAGAGCAGGGCCGCCTTGCCGGCACCGACGCCGGCGCGGCTCATGCGTTCGATCTCGTCCACGAAGTCGAAGAAGAAGAACAGCGCCAGGAAGGCCAGTGCGACGAGCACGACGGAGCCGACGATGTCGCGATACAGCAGGCGGCGGACGGTCCTCATGCGCTCACCGCCGCGGTCTTCTTGTGGATGCGGCGCGTGAGGCCGATCCGGTTGCCCTGGTCACGCAGCCACATCAGCAGCATGGCCAGCGCGAGTGCGCCGCCATGCACGCCGACCAGCGCCCCGGCGATGCTCGTGCGGCCGCTGCTGACCCAGGTCTGGCTCAGGTTGATGGCGTTGAAATAGACGACGAAGCCCAGCAGCGCGAACAGCAGATTCCAGTTGTTCGCGCGGCGCGGGTTGTTGGCCGCCATGCCGATGCCCAGCAGCACCACGTTCACGCAGGCGAGGATCCAGCCGAAGCGCCAGGTCAGTTCGCCGTCGTTGCGCGGCGAGCGCGTGTGCAGCAGGGTCAGCGTGTCGGTGGCCTTGGGCGGCAGCGCATCGGCGCTGCGCATCACCTGGCTGTCGGCCAGCACCTTGTATTGCTCGAAGCGGGCCACGGTCTTGTCGTCGGTCTTCAGGTTGGTCTCGTTCTGCTGGCCGCGCTCGAGCACGAGGAAACGGTCATCACCGGCCTGCTCGATGTGGCCGCGGGAGGAGGTGGTCACCGCCTCGCGCTGCGGCAGCTGGGTGAGGATGAAGACGTTGCGGCCGGTGTTGCCGTCCTCGCTGTCACGCTCGATGAAGAACACGCGCGAGCCGTCGCGCGAACTCTGGAACTGGCCGGGCGCGACGCGCGAGAGGTCGCCGCGCTTCTGGTAGTGGTCGCGCAGCTGGGCGCTGTTCTGGTTGCCCCAGGGCCAGACGATCATCTCCAGCACGACGATCACGCCCATCACCGGCCAGGCCATGCGCAGCACCGGCTTGATGAAGCGCGTCAGCGGAATGCCGCTGGCGAACCAGATCGCCATCTCGGATTCGCGGTACATGCGGCCGAGCGTGAAGACGACGGCGATGAACAGCGACAAGGTCAGCATCGTCGACAGGTGCGACAGCGCCGCGTAGCCCATCAGCAGCATCACGTCCTGCGGCGCCACATTGCCGCCGGCGGCCTGGCCCAGCGTCTTGATCAGCATGGACGTCAGGACGATGGTGAAGATGACCACGAGGGTCACGCCGAAGCTCTGGGCCAGCTCTTTGCGTACGGTGGAATCGAATAACATCCTGGCACTTTATCTATTGCCTCTCATTATGGACTTCCGTACTCAAGCCGCGTCCGTCGACGCGCTGGCCGGCGTTGCCGCCGATGCGCTGATCGTCGTGGTTGCCGGCGATGCCTTGCCCAAGAATTTCGATAAAAGCCTGGGCGCTCTGGCCGCCGACGCGGTCAAGCTGGGCGACTTCGAATTCAAGGCCGGCAAGACGCTGAGCCTGCTGCGCCCGGCCGGCGTGAAGGCGCCGCGCGTGGTGTTCGCGGCTTCGGGCAAGTCCACGTTGAAGGCGGCGCGCAGCACCTTCCAGGCCTCGCTGGGCCTGCTCAAGGGCCGCGGCGCGGCCCATGCCGCCGTGGCTTTCGTCGGTTTCGACGCGCCGACGGAAAGCTTGGCCGAGCAGTTCGTGCTCGCCGCTCAGGACGCGGGTTATGTCTATCGCCACACGAAGCCCAGCGCGCCGGCCGCCGGCAAGCTGGGCAAGTTCACCCTGCTGACCGCCGATGCGGAAGCCACGAAGGCCGCCAAGGCGGGCCTGGCGCGCGGCGAGGCAATCGGCGCCGGCATCGAGCTGGCACGCGAACTGGCCAACCGCCCGGGCAACCATGCGACGCCGACCTTCCTCGGTCAGCAGGCCCAGGCTCTGGGCAAGAGCCACGGCCTGAAGGTCGAGGTGCTGGACAAGAAGGCCGTCGAGAAGCTGGGCATGGGCTCCTTCCTGTCGGTGGCCCAGGGCTCGGACGAGCCGCTGCGCTTCATCGTCATCCGCTACGACGGCGCAGTGAAGACGCAGGCGCCGGTCGTGCTGGTCGGCAAGGGCATCACCTTCGACTCCGGCGGCATCTCGCTGAAGCCGGGCGCCGGCATGGACGAGATGAAGTTCGACATGGGCGGCGCGGCCAGCGTGATCGGCGCGATGCGCGCGATCGCCGAGCTGAAGCCGAAGATCAACGTCGTGATGCTGGTCGCCGCCTGCGAGAACATGCCCAGCGGCCATGCGGTCAAGCCGGGCGACGTGGTCACCTCGATGTCGGGCCAGACGATCGAGAACCTGAATACCGACGCCGAGGGTCGCCTGATCCTGTGCGACGCGCTGACCTACGCCGAGCGCTTCAAGCCGGCCGTCGTCGTCGACGTCGCCACGTTGACCGGTGCCTGTGTGATCGCCCTGGGTGGCGTGCGCAGCGGCATGTACGCCAGCGACGACGAGCTGGCCGGCGCACTCAGCGCGGCCGGCGAGGCGGCGCTGGATCCTTGCTGGCGCATGCCGCTGGACGAGGAGTACGAGGAAGGCCTGAAGAGCAATTTCGCCGACGTGGCGAACGTGGCCGGCCGCGAGGGCGGCTCGGTCACCGCAGCGAAGTTCCTGCAGCGCTTCGCGAGCAAGTACCGCTGGGGCCACCTGGACATCGCCGGTACCGCCTGGAAGGGCGGCGCCGCCAAGGGTGCCACCGGCCGACCGGTGGGCCTGCTGACGCACTTCGTGCTGTCGCAAGTGAAGGGCGGCGCTCGCTGAGCCCATCGATGAGCCAGATCAGCTTCTACACGGGCGTGCCCGAGAGGCTGGGCTATCTGTGCCGACTGCTGCGCAAGGCGCAGCAGTCGGGCGCGCGCATCGGCGTCTGCGGCCCGGCGAACCTGCTGATGCGGCTGGATGCCACGCTGTGGACCTTCGATCCGCTCGAGTTCGTGCCGCATCTGCGCGTTTCGTCCGGGGCGACGTTGCCGCCACGGCTGACCGACACGCCGATCCTGCTGGTCGAGCGGCCTGACCAGTTGCCGCACCGCGAGGTGCTGCTGAACGTGGGCGCGGAGATTCCCGAGGGCTTCGATCAGTTCCAGCGCGTGCTCGAGGTGGTGTCCCAGGACCCGCCGCAGGTGCAGGCCGGGCGCGAGCGCTTCCGCCGTTATCAGCAATTGGGGCACGAGGTCGTGCACCACATCGCGACAGCTTGAATCCCGGGCTGTCAACGCCTTGGTGCAGGCCGCGTTGAAGCGGTGCCCGGTCGGACTTTCTGGCGTCACCCGAGCGTTGTATTTAGACGCTTTCCCCATTCAGGCGGCGTGCGATTTCGGTTAATGTCTGCCGGTTGATTTTCAACACAAAAGATCCTGTTGATCCTGTTGATCCTGTTCTTCCTACCCCGGAGGTGTTTCATGCAAGTCAAGTTGAATGTTGTCGTTGCCGCAGCCGCGGCACTGCTTAGCGGTGCGGCCATGGCGCAGGACCTGGTCGTCAAGATCGGTCACGTCGGTCCGACCAGCGGAGCGATCGCGCACCTGGGCAAGGACAACGAACTCGGTGCCCGCATGGCCATCGATGACTTGAATGCCAAGGGCGTGACGATCGGCGGCAAGAAGGCCAAGTTCGAACTGCTGGCCGAAGACGATGCCGGCGATCCGAAGCAAGGCACGGCCGCAGCGCAGAAGCTGGTGGACTCGAAGGTGAACGGCGTTGTCGGCCACCTGAACTCGGGCACCTCGATTCCCGCCTCGAAGATCTACTCCGACGCTGGCATTCCGCAGATCTCGCCGTCCGCCACGGCCACGCAGTACACGCGCAGCGGCTACAAGACGGCGTTCCGCGTCGTTGCTGACGACGGCCACCTGGGCGGCACGCTGGGCCGCTATGCGGTCAAGGAACTGAAGGGCCAGTCGATCGCCGTGATCGACGACAAGACTGCCTACGGCGCCGGCGTGGCCGACGAATTCGTCAAGGGCGTGAAGGCTGCGGGCGGCAAGACCGTCGGCCGCGAGTCCACCACCGACAAGTCGACGGACTTCACCGCCATCCTAACCACCCTGAAGGGCAAGAAGCCCGATGTGATCTTCTTCGGCGGCATGGATGCCGTGGCCGGCCCGATGCTGCGTCAGATGAAGCAGCTGGGCATCACCGCCAAGTTCATGGGCGGCGACGGCATCTGCACGGCCAAGCTGCCTGAACTGGCTGCCGGCACGATGGCCGACGACCAAGTCATCTGCGCGGAAGCCGGTGGCGTGGAAGGTGAGTCGAAGAAATCCCTGGACGCCTTCAAGGCCAAGTTCAAGGAGAAGTACAAGGTCGACGTGCAGATCTACGCACCGTACGTGTATGACGCCGTGAACGTGCTGGTCAATGCGATGGTCAAGGCCGGTTCCTCCGACCCGGCGAAGTACCTGCCGGTGCTGGCCAAGACCGAAGGCTACAAGGGCGTGACCGGCACGATCTCCTTCGACAACAAGGGCGACCTGAAGAATGGCGCGCTGACGATGTACACCTATAAGGGTGGCGCACGCTCCGAAATGGGCGTCGTGCACTGAGCGAGAAAAACTCCACGAAAACGCCTGCTTCGTGCAGGCGTTTTTTTATGCTCGCTTGATATCAATACTTCGTTGTATCGGGGCCGAGAAAACTGCGCGTCCGGGTTTCATCGATTCAACTGATGATCTGTCGCGTGGAAAAGGCACGAATACCGGCAGCAGGCTCTTTAGCCTGTCACGGAACTGCGCTCTACTGCGCTCCGTTGCGGTTTTGAAGACGACGTCGTAGCCCAGGTTTCGTTTGTTTCAACCTGGGGTTCCCCCTGCAAACGGGGGGCTCTCAAGACCCCTACTGCGAAGGCATCATCGGTCCGCGATTCGGGGGAAGTCTCCGCGTGAGATCGGCTGAGGTGCCGGAAACGGAGCAGGCGTCTGGCCCACCAGCCGGTGACCTGCAAAAAAGCGAGAGGCCGAGCGCCTCAATGCCTTCAAAGGCGCTACTCAGCAGAAGAGCAGTTGTGCGATCGGGGGAAGCATGATCCGGATATTCAATCACTATCTACACAGGCAAACTTTGCTGCAGGTGTTCTTCGATCTCGGCTTGATCGTGTTCGTAGTGCTTGCGGTTGTGCTCAGCCAAGGCGAAGCCGCCCAAACCGTGATTCCGTTTGCCGCGTCGCACGGGCTCTCGCTGGCGGGCTGCATATTCGTCATCAATTCCGCTACGGGTTTTTATCAGCATGTGCACAACCGCTCGATCACCGAGTCCTGCGCACGAGCTCTGTTGGGCCTGATGTTCGGCCTGCCCCTGGCCTACGCGATCTTCAGCTTGGTGCCCGCCAGCACCAGCCATCGCGAACTGATTACGTTGGCCGCGATGGCTGCGGTGGCAACGGTGATGGCGCACCGCGTCTACGCGGCGCATTCACGCACCCAATCGCGACTGCGTACACGCATCCTGATTTTCGGTTCTGGCGCAGCAGCCAAGACCGTGGGCAGCACACTGCGCGAGGCCGACCCGCATGCGCAGATCGTCGGCTACTTCGCCGGCCCGAACGAAGATGAGTCGGAAGTCGCCCAGGCCGAGATGATCGCGCCGCGCGGCACGCTGACCGAGACCGCCCGCTACCTGGGTGTGGACGAGATCGTCGTGGCGCTGTCCGAGCGACGCGGTGGCAGCATGCCGCTGCGTCAACTGCTGGACTGCAAGCTGTACGGCATCCGCGTGGTGGACATCGCTACCTACTTCGAGAAGACGCTTGCACAGATCAAGATCAGCCATGTGAACGCCGGCTGGCTTATCTTCGGCGACGGATTCAACCAGGGTGCGCTGCGCACGATCGTCAAGCGCGTCTTCGACATCATCTTCTCGGCCGCAATCCTTCTGCTGACGCTGCCCGTGATGGCGGTGACGGCGGTGTTGATCAAGCTGGAGTCCTCGGGCTCGGTGCTCTATCGGCAGGAGCGTGTCGGCCTGAACGGCGCGATCTTCAAGGTGATCAAGTTCCGCAGCATGCGCTCCGACGCCGAGAAGGACGGCAAGCCGCGCTGGGCGACGCTGAACGATGATCGTGTGACTCGCATCGGCAAGTTCATTCGCAAGGTCCGTATCGATGAGCTGCCGCAGCTGTTCAACGTGCTGCGCGGAGAGATGAGCCTGGTCGGCCCGCGGCCCGAACGCCAGTTCTTCGTCGATGACCTCATCAACAAGATTCCGTACTACGCCGTACGCCACAGCGTGAAGCCGGGGGTCACCGGCTGGGCGCAGGTGCGTTACGAGTACGGCTCGACGGTCGAGGATTCGATCGAGAAGCTCCAGTACGACCTGTACTACGTCAAGAACCACACGCTGTTCCTGGATCTGTTGATCATGCTGGAAACGGTGGCTGTGGTGCTGACCGGCAAAGGCGCCCGCTGAGCAAGCGAAACGCGACGGACGTATCGAACGTTCGTCGCCAGCCCTGATCTAGATAGCCGAGTTGGCTTGCCGATCGATGCGGAGTTTGGCTGCGCACACCTCTCCGCGTTAGTGTCAATTTCCGGCACCGCGGACAGGTGCTGAAATGCCCCA
Source organism: Roseateles agri (assembly GCF_034043675.1). Taxonomy (NCBI): domain Bacteria; kingdom Pseudomonadati; phylum Pseudomonadota; class Betaproteobacteria; order Burkholderiales; family Sphaerotilaceae; genus Roseateles; species Roseateles agri. Next base: position 380,152 of record NZ_JAXCLA010000007.1, read on the forward strand.
TGCTCAACGGCGTCCCGGATCCCTACTTCGTCGGTAACCTGCTGGCCCTGCTGGCGTACGCAGGATTTGCGCTGTACTTTGTACAGACCTTGTTCCGCAGTGGCGTACCGACCAGCGGTGTCACCTACGTTTTCCTTGCAGCCGTGCTGTGCAGCACGCTGTGGGCCGGCCTTTTCCTCGCCGTCGATCTGCTGCGCTGGACGCAGTGGATCGAGACTTGGGCGCTTCCGCTGGCCGACCTGCTGCGTTACGCATTTTGGTTCTGGTTCGTGCTACTCCTGTTGCGACCGAGGCGATCTGGCGATGCGGGCCGGGAATACCGGCTCTTCGTCTATCTTGCGACCGCGGCGATCGCCGCAGGCGTGCTGCTGTATCTCGCCCGGATCGCGCATGCCGACTGGGCACAGCTCTCGGGCCGCATGGCGGCATTTGCCGCATTGGCCCAGGCCGTGATGGGGCTCGTGCTAGTTGAGCAGTTGCTCCGCAATACGTCCGCCGACATGCGATGGAATGCCAAGCCGGTGTGCCTTGGCCTCGGCGCGATCTTCCTGTTCGACGTCTTCGTGTTCTCTCAGGCGGCACTGTTCCAGACCTATGACGGCGACGCCTTGAGCATTCGTGCGGCCGCGCACAGCATGGCGGTGCCGCTGCTGTATCTGGCTTCGCGGCGGCAGACGAACTGGATGGGCAAGCTGCATGTCTCGCGTGCGGCGGTATTCCATTCGGCCAGTCTGCTGCTGGTGGGCGCCTATCTGCTGCTGATCTCGGGTGTCGGCTACTACGTGCGCTATACCGGTGGTGAGTGGGGCAGGGCGTTGCAACTGGTGTTGAGCTTCCTGGCGCTGATTGCGTTGGTTGTCCTGATGCTTTCGGGCTCGGTGCGCGCGCGGCTGCGCGTCTACATTAGCAAGAATTTCTTCAGCTACCGCTACGACTACCGGGAGGAGTGGCTGCGCTTCACCGCGATCCTTTCGTCCAGCGGATCGCCGCAGGAAACCGGTGGCATGGTCGTGCGCGCGATGGCCAATCTGGTGGAGAGCCCGTCGGGCGCCCTCTGGCTGCGTAACGGTACCGGCGAAGACTTCATCCAGGTCGCGCGCTGGAACCTGCCGGAGATCCGCGAGCGGGAGGGCGCGGAATCCAGCTTCGTCAGCTTCCTGCAGGAGAAGGGCTGGATCGTCGACGTCGACCAGTTGCGTCGTGGCCATGCGGACTACGTCAGCTTGTCCCCGGCATCCTGGCTCATCTCGGATGCGCGCTACTGGATCGCGATCCCGCTACTTGCGCGACAAGAGCTGATCGGCTTCGTTGTCCTCGGCCGTCCACGCGCGGCGATCGAGCTCAACTGGGAGGTGCGCGATCTGCTGAAGACTGCGGCCAGCCAGGCCTCCAGCTACCTGGCCCAGATGCAGGCCGCCGAGGCCTTGCTGGAATCTAAGAAGTTCGACGCCTTCAACCGCATGTCCGCCTTCGTCGTGCATGACCTGAAGAACATCGTGACGCAGTTGTCGCTGATGATGAAGAACGCCAAGCGCCTGCGAGACAACCCCGAATTCCAGCAGGATATGCTGGACACGGTCGAGAACTCTCTGGAGAAGATGCGTCAGCTGATGCTCCAGTTGCGCGAAGGGGAGAAGCCGCACCATGGTGCCAGCAGTGGCGTCGACCTCGAGCAGATCGCCCGGCGCTTGGCGGTGTCGGCGCGCAGCAAGGGGCGCGAGCTGGAACTGCAGTTGCGTGCGCCGGTCAGCACGCGAGGGCACGACGAGCGCGTCGAGCGCGTGATCGGTCACGTGGTGCAGAACGCCTTCGATGCTTCGCCGCCGGAGGGCAAGGTCAGCCTGCTGCTCGACAAAGCCGGCAGCCAAGCGCTCGTGCAGATTGCGGATCAGGGATGTGGGATGAGCGAGGAGTTCATACAGAATCGCCTCTTCAAGCCCTTCCAGACCACGAAGGCCAATGGCATGGGCATTGGCGCGTACGAGAGTTTTCAATACCTGCAAGAACTGGGAGGAAAGATTTCCGTGGACAGCAAGCTCAACCAGGGCACGACGGTGACGATCCTGTTGCCGCTGTTTCACCACGTCGCAGCCGGTGCGGACATGTCGATGCTAGGGGCCAAATGAGCAATGCCGAACGCCAGCAACAGCAGCAGCCGCTGCTGATCGTCGAGGACGACCTGTCGCTGCAAAAACAGCTGAAGTGGTCGCTGGACCGCTTCGAATCGGTTGTCGCGGACGATGTCGCCAGTGCGGTGCTCCAGTTCCGCCGCCACAGCCCCGCTGTGGTGACGATGGACCTGGGCCTTCCGCCCGATGCCGATTCCGTCTCCGAGGGCTTCAAGTGCCTGGAGAAGCTGCTGGAGCTGGACCGCAACGCCAAGGTCATCGTCCTCACGGGTCAGAACGACCAGGACAACGCGCTACGCGCCATCCGCATGGGTGCCTACGACTTCCTTGCCAAGCCGGTCGATCCTGACGTGCTCGCGCTGACTGTCGAGCGCGCCTACCGCCTCTACGAGCTCCAGCAGGAGAACCGCCGCCTGCAGACCTTGCAGCAGACCGACGTGCTGGGCGGCCTGGTGACGCGCGACCCCGGCATGCAGCGCATCTGCCGCTCGATCGAGAAGGTGGCGCCGAGCAATGCCACGGTGCTGCTGCTCGGCGAGAGCGGCACCGGCAAGGAGCTTCTTGCCCAGGGTGTGCACGACGCCTCCAAGCGCAAGGGCCGCTTCATCGCGATCAACTGCGCGGCCATCCCCGAGACGCTGCTGGAAAGCGAGCTGTTCGGCTACGAGAAGGGCGCGTTCACCGGCGCCAGCAAGACGACGATCGGCAAGATCGAGACTGCCAATGGCGGTACCTTGATGCTCGACGAAATCGGCGACCTGCCGATGTCGCTGCAGGCCAAGCTGTTGCGCTTCCTGCAGGAGCGCACGATCGAGCGGCTGGGCGGGCGGCAGGAGATCGGGATCGACGTCCGCATCATCGGCGCGACCCACCAGGACCTGAAGCGCCACATCGCCGAGGGCCGCTTCCGCGAAGACTTGTACTACCGCCTGGCGGAGATCGTGCTGGAAATCCCACCGCTGCGCGACCGTGTCGGCGATGCCGTGCTGCTGACCCATGCTTTCCTGCGCCGCTTTGCCAGCGAGCAGCGGCGCCCCGCGATGTCGCTCGGCGAAGACGCGATCCGCGCGCTGGAGACCTACAAGTGGCCTGGCAACGTGCGTGAACTGCAGAACCTCGTCAAGCGCGCGACCATCATGGCCGACGGCTCCCGCTTAAGCGCCGATGACCTCGGCCTGGCTGCGCCGGCCGCCGAAGAGGATGCCGAACTTGCCTCGCTTGACCTGCGTGCGGTGCGCGAGAAGGCGGAGCGGCAGGCCGTCGTCGCCGCGCTGGCGCGCACCGATGGCAACGTGGCGCGTACCGCCGAGATCCTGGGCGTCAGCCGGCCTACGCTGTATGACCTGATGAGCCGCCTGCAAATTAAATAAATGACTTCCCGTTTCCCGGATGAACCGCGAGTGAAGACAAGATCCAAGACCCACCTTGCTGTGCTGGCGGCCTCTGCACTGCTGCTTGTCGGCTGCTTCGGTCAATCGGCGGACCAGTTCCTCGCCGAGGCCAAGACGAAAATCGACGCCAAGGAGAGCGAAGCGGCGGTCATCCAGCTGAAGAACGCCCTGCAGAAGGATCCCAACCTTGCGGAAGCCCGTTTTCTGCTCGGCAAGGTGATGCTCGAGTCTGGCGACATGCGCGGTGCAGCGATTGAGCTGGGCAAAGCCAAGGACCTTGGCTACAGCGATGACTTGGTCGTTCCGCTGATGGCGCAAGCGATGGTGGGCCAGGGGCAGTTGCAAGAGGTCTTGACGAGCTTCGATGACATCCAGCTACAGTCACCCGAGGCAATCTCGAATCTGAAGGCTTCGCTTGCCGTCGCCTATGGCGGCCTCGGACGCTCCGTGCAGGCGGAGGAAGCGATTCAGTCGGCGGTCTCGGTCGACCCTTCAAACACTCGTGCGCAACTCGTCCGGATACGTTTGCTGGCCGGCGGTGGGTCAATTGACGACGCCCTGCTCGCGCTGGATGCGCTGATGGCCAAGTCCCCTAGCTCGGAGGCTTGGCAGCTCAAGGGCGATTTGCTGGCTCGCACCAACAAGCGCCAGGAGGCCATGCAGGCCTATCGCGAGGCGGTTATCCTGAACAAGGGCAATGTGCCAGCCCAGATCGGCCTGATGCAACTGCTGCTCGCCAAGCGCGATTTGGAAGGCGCCACGGCGCAGCTCGCCGCCCTGAAGACCGCGCGGGCGGGTCAGGGCCAAGTGTTGATGTTCACCGCTCTGTTGGCGTTGGAGCGTAACGATCTGAAGCTGGCGCGCGACAGCGCCCAGACTTTATTGAAGAACGCGCCGGAGGATCCGCGCGTGCTGAACCTGGCCGGCGCCATCGAATATCGCCGCGGGGCTCTGCTGGAGGCTGAAAACTACCTGAGCAGGGCCTTGCAGTCGACGCCCACGTTGACCAAGGCGCGTCTGCTACTGGCACAGACCAAGCTGCGTCAGGGTGATGCCGCCAAGGCCTTGAATGTGCTGCAGCCTTTGCTGGATGAGCAGGGCGGCAGCGTGGAGGCCTACACGATCGCCGCGGAGGCCTACCTGCAGAGCGGCGAACCCCAACGCGCCGAGGAGTATTTCACCAAGGCATCCGAGCTGAACCCGAAGGACGTGCGCAGCCGCGTAGCGTTGGCGCTGGCCCAGGTGTCCAAGGGACATCTGAGCGAAGGGGTTTCGGCCTTGCGCGCGCTGGCGGCTTCGGACTCGGGCGTGACGGCCGACATGGGCCTGATCACCACCTTCCTGCAGCGCCGCGATTGGGATCAGGCGCTGAAGGCTATCGACGGCCTTGAGATCAAGACGCCCGATCGGCCGACCGCTGCGAACCTGCGCGGACGCGTCGAACTCGCCCGCGGGAACAAGGACCGTGCCGGCCAGGCTTTCGAGGCCGCGGTGAAGATCGACCCCGTGTTCTTTCCGGCGATCGCCAGCCTGGCTGCGCTGGACGCGGATGCCGGCCGCACGGACGCCGCGAAGGCGCGCTTCCAGCACCTGCTCGAGACTCAGCCGAACAACGTGCAGGCCAACATGGCGGTGATCGCGCTGAGCGCCAAGGCCGGTGCCAGCAAGGACGAACTGGCCGCATCGCTGGACAAGCTGGTCAAGCAGATGCCCACCGAAGCCCAGCCGCGCCTGGCGCTGATCGAGATGCAGCAGCAGCGCCGGGACTTCAAGGCTGCGGTGGCAAGCGCGCAGGATGCGGTGGCTGCATTGCCTGACAACGCCGACGCGTGGCGGCTGTTGGCTCAGTCGCAGGCTGTGGCCGGCGATGCCAACCAGGCGATCAACTCCGTCAACAAATGGGCAACGCTAGCGCCCCGCTCACCGGAGCCGCAGCTGATGCTGGCGGAGATCTACGCGAAGCAGGGTGACAAGCCCAGCCAGACGCAGGCGCTCAAGCGAAGCCTGGCGATCAAGGCCGATTTCCGCCCGGCGCAGCTGGCGCTGTTTGCCAGCGAACTTGGGGCGGGCCACTATTCCGAGGCGCGCCGTGTCGCGGAGACGGCTCAAACCCGGCAGCCCGCCGACGCGATGGGCACAGCGCTGCTGGCGGACGTCAGCGCCGCGCAGAAGGACTGGACCAGCGCCGTCACAGGCTATCGTGCCGCGCTGAAACTGCAGCCGGTGCCGGAAGTGGCCATCAAGTTGCATCGGGCGCTCAACGTCGGCGGCAAGCCGGCGGACGCCAAGGCTTTCGAATCCGAGTGGACCGCTGCGCATCCGCAGGACGCTGTCTTTCTCGACTACCTGGGCAGCCTGGCCTTGATGCAGCAGAACCTCCCATTGGCGGAGCAGCGCTATCAGGCGGTCCTGAAGATCCAGCCCGACAACCCGATCGCGGCCAACAACATTGCCTGGCTCCTGAACAAGGCCAAGAAGCCGGGTGCGCTGGCCTTTTCGGAAAAGGCCAACAAGGTTGCGCCGGATCAGCCCGCGTTCATGGATACGCTCGCGCAGATCTATGCCGACAACGGACAGATGGACAAGGCCCTGGAAATCCAGAAGCGGGCCGTCGGCCTGGCGCCTGACCTGGCCGCGCACCGGCTGCATCTGGCGCGCTACTATGTGGCCGCTGGTCAGAAGGCAGAAGCTCGCACGGAGTTGAGCCGCCTGTCGGCCCTGGGCGACAAGTTCGGCCAGCAGGCCGAGGTGAGCAAGCTGCTGGCTACGCTGTAGAGAGGTGCCGTCGATGAAGGGATGGAGACTGGCTCGTCGAGCCGTTCTTGTTGGCCTTGCCTCTGCCACGCTGGCCGTTGCTCAAGCGGCTGCCGCGCTGGAATTGCCTGACCTGATCGATCGCAACAAGCCTTCGGTCACCCTGGTCGGCACCTATGCGGAGACCGACAGCCCGCGTTTCGCTTTCCGTGGCAGCGGTTTCGTCGTTGGCGACGGCAACCTTGCCATCACCAACGCCCATGTGCTGCCGCCCGCGTTGACCGGCGAAGTCGGCCGGCGCCTGGTGATCCAGGTGCGGCGTAGCTCGGGCGAATGGGGCGTGCGCAACGCCAGCGTCGTCTCCCTGGACAAGGCCCGCGACCTCGCGCTGCTGCGCTTCGAGGGGCCAGCCGCGCCGGCGGTGACGCTGCGCAAGGATGGTGTGCGCGAAGGCACTCCCATCGCGCTGATGGGCTTCCCTTTGGCCGGCGCGCTGGGCTTTTCCACCGTCACCCACAAAGGCATCGTGTCCGCGGTGACCGGTATCGCCATGCCGACGCCCAGCGCCCAGTCGCTGAACGCGAGCGCGGTGCTGCGTCTGCGCGAGGGCTCCTTCGACATTCTGCAGCTCGACGCGACCGCCTACCCTGGCAACAGCGGCGGCCCGGTGTTCGATGCAGAGCGGGGCGACGTGATCGGCGTGATCAATATGGTCGTCGTCAAGCGAAGCCGGGAATCGGCGCTGAGCGATCCATCCGGCATCACCTATGCAATCCCGGCGAGCTATGCGGCCGCCTTGGTCGAGCAGGAGCTCGGCGCCAAGCCTTAGGCCTCTGCGCAGCAGCCTTTACTTGATACCATCGGCAGCAACCTCCGAGGTCATCCTGTGGACTCCACATCAAGCGAAAGAAATCTTGGCATCAAGTTCCAGGAGTTGTTCGAGCTCACGCCAGCGTTGGACGCGGCGAGCATCGAATCGGTCTATCGAATCCGTCACGAGGTCTACTGCCGCGATCTAGGTTGGGAGCCGGTCCGCGCGGATGGCATGGAGACGGACGAATACGATCCCAATTCGATCCACTGCCTGCTTCGTAGCCGCGGAACTGCTGAACCTATCGGCTGTACGCGCCTCGTCCTTGCGCGTCCTGGAGATCGGTCCTATCTGCTGCCCTTCGAACACAGCTGCAAAGACGTCATCCACCGCGAGGAGTGCGACCCTTCGTCCCTCCCGCGCGATGACGTCGCCGAGGTTTCGCGGCTCGCCGTGATGGGGCGATTCAGGCAGCGTAAGGGCGAAACTTCAAAGCCCGTCTCGGTCGCCGACGAAGACTTCGAGTCGCGCGCCGGCCTGCCTCGCTTCCCGTTTATCCCGGTGAGCCTCTACCTGGGTGCGGCCGCGATCGCTCGACGGCTGAACATCGAAAACGTGTTCGTGCTGACCGAACCAAGGCTGGCCAGTCACTTCGGCCGCATCGGCTTCGACATCCGCCCTATTGGTGGGGCGATCGAACACCGCGGGACGCGTGTTCCATCGCTGCTGAGTTCCAGCAGGGTCGTGGCAGGGCTGCGGCCGTTGATCCAGCCGCTTTACGCCGTGATCGAAAAATCGGTCACCGACGCGTTCGAGCGCCATCCGGAAGCGATCCAGCGGGTCAAGCCGGTGCACGGGTAAACCTACCCTCGCCGAGCGCAGCGCATGGCGCGGTGATCGAACTGGGAAGGGCCAAGAGGCCTGGGCTACGCAGCGGAAAGAATCGTTCCGCGGACGGTGCTTGTCATGCTGCGCCGATCCTTAGAGCATCCCCAGCAACTTCTTCGCCTCTTGTTGCTGCGGCAGCGCTTCGCTCATCCTCGCCAGCTTCGTCAACTCCTCTTTGGCGGCGGCCTTCTGTCCTGCGCTGAGGTAGAGCCGCGCCAGGGCCAGGCGATAGCGCGGGTTGTCCGGCGGCGCCAGCGCAACGGCTCTCTTCTCGATGTCGATCGCTTTGTCCAGTCGACCGGCCTTGGCGTGGATCTGCGCAAGTGTGTCCAGCAGTGGCGGGCGATCTGGCAGCACCTTGTTCGCGCGTTCTGCCAAGTCCAGCGCCTCCGACCGCCCGGCCTCAGACAGTAGCCAAGCCAGATTGTTCAGTGCCATCGGATCGTTGGGTTCGATTTTCAGCACTGCCTGATACCGCTGCTCGGCCAAAGCCATGTCTTTCTGGTTTATAGCCCGGTCACCCAGGTACAGCAGGAAGACGACATCTTTCGCATGTGTCTCCAGCCACTCCGCCTCGAACGCCCTTACCGCTCCTGCGTTGCCAGTCTTCACCAGCGCCGGGTGCAGCTTCAGTGCCAATTCCGTTGGCGAGTTAGCAGTCAAGGCCGAGCGGTAGGCTGACACCGCTGCATCCCAATGCTTCTGTGCGGCCTCAATATCCCCGAGCAGCACCGCGCCGACAGCATCATTGGGGTGTTGCTGCCGCACGGTCTGCGCGATGCTGCGGGCCTCGGCGTAGTCCCCCTTGTTGGCGCTGGCGGCAATTAGCGCGATCTGCGCGGGTAGAAAGTCCGGCTTGATGAGCAAGGCTCGCTTCAGTGTCTTCATCGCCGACGGCCCATCGCCGCGGCGGGCGTACAGTTCCGCCAGCGAGACGAGAGCCTGCGGCGAATTCGGGGCCAAACTCACCTGCTTGTTCAGGCTCGCCGTCGCCTGCAGAAGATCTCCCGTCTTCGCCTGCGCGCGCGCCAGCACGGCCTGTATATCCGCATTTTCAGGCAGCGCAGCGGCGGCGTTCTGAGCGGCTGCCAGCGCCTCCTTGCCATGGTTGTGCTGCAGCAGTAATTTCACCAACGTTAGTCTTGGCTCTGCTTCCGTGGGCGATTGCTGGATGGCCTTTTCCAACATGCTCACCAACTCCGTCAGGGGGGCGCCTGCCAACTGACGTACGTGCGCCAAGGTCATCTGAGCGCGCATATGTTGCGGGTCGCGCGCCAGTACCTGCTGCAGCCGCGTTGCCGCCGCTCCATAGTCTCTTTGGTCCACATCCAGCTTCACCAGTGCAGCCACTGCCGGGTAGTAGGCGCTATCCAATTTCAGTGCAGCCTCAAAGGCCTGTCGCGCCTCCGCCACGTGCCCCTGCATGAGTTCTGTCGCCCCTCGCAGTTGGGCCGGTAGCGGGCTGCCGGGGACCTTGCGCTGCAACCCAGCAATGTCGGCAAGCGCCTGCACCTGATCCTTACTTTCCATGTGCAGATTGACGAGCGCAAAGTTTGCCGCCATGCCGGGGTCCTGTGCTGCCAGCGCGCGCAAATCGGCCACTCCCTGCTCGAACTGGCCGCGCCGCGCCTTTGCCAGCGCCAACACCACGCGGCTGCGAACGTCCTTCGGATTGGCCTCGGCAATCAGCGCGAAGTAGTCCTCCGCCCGCTTGGTATCTCCGGCCAGCATGTAAGCCTCTGCAGCGACTGCCAGCGAAGCAGGATTCTTGGTCACTTCTGCCAGAGCCGGCCGCAAGGTCGCAAGCGCCTTCTCCGTGTCTCCCCGGCGCAATTGCGCCTGTGCCAGCAAGGCCCGCGCACCATCGTGGTCCGGGTGATCGGCGACCAGTTTCCCCAGCGCCGCCTCTGCCTCCTGCAACGCACCGCTTTGCAGGCCGATCCGCCCGGCCAGCATCAGCACGCTCGGATCTGTGGGTGCCAGCTTCTGCACCTGCTGGATGGCCTCCGTGGCCGCTTTCGAGTCACGGCGTGCAAATGCCAGCACCGCCGCGTCGAAGAAGGTCTGCGGATGCCGCGGCGCCACCGCCTTCAGCTTGTCCAACTCTGCTGCCGCGCCTGTTATGTCGTTCGCCTCCATCAGCAGCGTGAACGCCCCATTGCGCGAGCTAATGTCGTTCGGGTCCAGGGTAGCGGCCTGTCTTAAGGCCTCCACGGCCTCGCGGCGATGCCCTGTGCTTACCAGCAAATCCCCCTTTGCTCGCCAGGCTCTCGCATCCTTGCCATGTGCGGCTAACAGTGCTTCCAGGGCCGCCTTCGCCTCATCTATGCGCTTGGCTGCCAGCAGGAGATGCACCTTCGCCACCTGCGCCCTCAACCTGCCTGGCGCCAGTTTCAGAGATGTCTCCACCTCTTCCAAAGCCTTCGGCAACTGGTTGGCCTCGCCATACGCCATCGCCAGCGTCGCCTGCAGATCCGCCATCTCCGGAGCAGAGGCCAGTTGCGTCTGCGCAAACTCCGTCAGCACCCGGGCACTCTGACCGCGCGCGAGCATCAGCTTCGCGTGCAAAGCGGTCACTCCATCCCCGGCGTAGCCGCCCTTCATCGCCTTGTCCAACTCAATGCCGGTGCCCGTGAGGTCACCTCGCTCGTACAAGGCGCGCGCGAGCAGGAAGCGCGCCTGCGCCAAATCCGGCGCTGCCTGCAAGGCATTCTTCAGCTCGATCGTCGCGGTTGCGACGTCCCCTTTGTCCAGCGCCTCCTGGGCCGACTGCATGAACTGCTCGGGAGATTTCTGAAAACACCCCGCCAGCAACAGAGGGGTGCCCAAGGCGGCGATGACGGCGAGGCGAGACTGGAGGAGTTTCACGATGGATTGCAGTACAAGCGAAGGGGAAGAGGCCAATGCTGCGTAGGCGGCAAAATTCCAGATGGTGCGCGAGATGGTAACGAGGCACTCCGTGCACCCGGCCGGCTTTTTGCTGGGTGCATGCCTTTCACTCCCCCCGGGTTCATGGGGGTCCAAAAGGTGTTCTGGAGTGTCGAATATTTTTACAGAATCTGCCAGCTCCCTCGTGAGGGTGGTGTGAAAAATTCAATAAAATCAATGACATGGATCTTTTGAATGAATCTGGCACGGGACGTGCTTGTTAGATGCTTGACAGGCGGTGGCTATGACAAAGTAGCCTCGCAATCAGGTTGGCACCTTAACCCTTAGGAGTTTCCGCCATGAAGATGAAGAAGACTTTGGCTTCGCTGGCCCTCGTCGCTGTTGCTTTTGCAAGCACCTCCGCCATGGCGGATCAAGTTCCCTTTACGGTCAATGAGACAGGTATTCCCGGCGTGTCGAACTGGGATACCATCGTCGGAGCTACAGGCTCATTCACTGCCAACAACATGGGCGGTAAGTACGATGAGCAAGTGGGCTTGAATGGCGATGGTACTTTCTCCGCCTCGGCGATCGGAACTTTTGCTGCTTATTACAACAACGCGACTCAAATTGGCTCTGACAAGTCGGCGTTGGGCGCGCCCGAGTCGCTGGGTGGCTACAAGTTGTACGCTGTGTTCACGGCAAGTGGCAATGCGACCAGCAACACGACGTTCGCGGGTACGAGTGGTACTTTGAACATCTATGTCGATACGGGTTCAAATACCTCGTGCAGCATCACCAGCTTCACGACCGCCGCGACTTGTGCCGGCAACGGCGATGACCTCTTGGTTGGCACCAGCACTACCAGCTACGGGACCGGCGATCTGGTTGGCCCCCCGGGTGCTTTCAACATCTACTTCTCGAACTTCGCTTTGACTTCTTTCGGTCAAACCTACTGGACCGGTATCGACACACTGCAGTTCACGCTGCAGACCAATGGTGATATCGACATTGTGACTCCTGACCCGACCACGGGCGGGCTGCCTCCTTACTCGATCCATGGTGACTTCAGTGCGAATTTCGCGTCGGTTGTTCCCGAGCCGGCTTCCCTGGCTCTGGTTGGTGTCGCGCTCTTGGGCCTGGGTGCCGTCACTCGCCGCCGTAACCGTAAGGACTGAAAGCGTCCAGACGCATCTTTAGCCTAGGGAAAAGCCCTGCCAGCGATGGTGGGGCTTTTTTGCGTGTGATGCTTGTCTACTGCCGCGAGTTGGCGCCTTGATCTTGCGTAAGGGGCGAGAGAGGGGAGGGGGCTGTGTCGCACGCATGTTTGTGTGATCGAGGTTGCGTTCGTGGGGCTCACGTATGCAGTGCTATTGCAACGAATGTCAGCCGCGCCGTTCGAGGACTGATCAAGTCCTTGCGTGTCCGACCGGGCCTGCGCGGTTGTGCTTTCGCAGATGCGGCCCATGAAGACGGCAGGCCCCGCCGTTCCTTCGCCGGGCAGTGCGTTAAGCTGCTCAGCGATGCGCACCGCCCTTTGTGTGGAACCGGGGCTTTCGGAGAAGACGACTCGATTCCTTGTATAGCGCGCAAATACAAAGGCGTGACTTCGGGCTGAAGTTGCAGCGCTCAGTAGCGCGTGGCGCCTTTGCATGGATCAAAAAGCGGGCGGTGCTGGCGATATTGGGAATCAGGTCGAGTCCTATGCGTGGCGCCCAGGTGGCCTGCCAGGATGATGTCAGTGGCCACGCCGTGAACGTTCGGCGCTGGACGCTGCGCTCGTTGACTACTTTTGCGGGCGGATTGGCGGGCACTGATGTCGCCTAAAGGAAGTGTGGTTGAAATCGTGGCCGAGCCTCTGGAGCGTCGAGGTCATGAAATATGTCGATCGTCGTGCCGTGCGCCGACGCGGCAATCTCGATCGTTCCAGCGGGATGCCCAGTGAAATCTGGCTTGAGTGATCGTCCAGATCGTGGGCGCAATGATCCCGCGTATCCCATCCAGGGGTGACCATTGATCGATGTCGATCATTTCGAAGCGCCAGGACTGGGTGTTGCTGCCGCACGGCGCTCAACGGGCAACTTCGAGAATCTGTGTCATGGTGCTGTCGGTGTCTATGATTTCGGTCTTTCGACACAGGTCGGTGCAGCCCGAGGAATTCTGCTTACTTGTAGTGGCGGGCGGCAGGCGCTTGTTGCATCATGTTGTCCTCATTCGGATCGGAAGGTGGAGGACACGTGGACCAGACCAATGCGTTCGACTATGGCAAGGCATTTTCGCGGAACATCGGCTGGGTAACTGAAGCGGAGCAGGAAAAACTCCGGAATGCGCGCGTGGCGATCGCCGGCCTGGGTGGCGTCGGCGGTGTTCATCTCTTGACCTTGGCTCGGCTCGGCATGAGCAAGTTCAACATTGCCGACTTCGATGAGTTTGGTTTGCACAACTTCAATCGACAAGTGGGGGCATTCATGTCCACCATCGATCGGCCCAAGGCGGATGTGCTTGCCGAGATGACGAAGGAAATCAATCCGCTTGCCGATATCCGCATGTTTCGGCAAGGGGTGACTCCGGATAACCTGGACGAGTTCCTGCGCGATGTTGATGTTTACGTGGACGGTATCGACTTTTTTGCGTTGCCAGCCCGGCGAATGTTGTTCAAGGCGTGCTACGAGAAAGGAATACCGGCACTGACGGCGGCGCCGCTCGGCATGGGTGTGGCGTTGATGTATTTCAAGCCGGGTGGCATGAGTTTCGAGCAGTATTTCCGGGTCGAAGGCCGCGCCGAGAAGGAGCAATATGCTCGTTTCATCGCTGGTGTGTCACCGGCCATGTTGCAGCGAGACTATCTGGTGGCGCCGCAAGCGGTGAATTTCGACGAGCGCCGCGGACCGTCGACGATGATGTCCTGCAATCTCTGCGCTGGCGTGATGGGCGTTTCGGTGCTGAAGGTTCTTCTGAATCGAGGGGCACTACGTGCGGCGCCGTGGGGAATGCAGTTTGACGCCTATCACCAGAAGCTCAAATTCACGTGGCGCCCTTTTGGCAATGCTAACCCGATCCAGCAACTTATGCTGATGTTGATCCGGCCGCTGCTGGAAGGTCGAGCCAAACCGCGCTGAACGGTTTGCTCCACCCATCCACGGGGTGGGGGCGGGCAATCCGTCCTCGTACGGGTTCGCCGGCATGGATTGAATGCGATGATGCGCGCCGCATGTAGTCTGCTGAGCGTCACTCTCATTCCGTGGAAGATCGTGATGATGTGCTCGGCCCAGGCTCGCCGAGGCCCTCTCTTGGATCCAGTGCCGCCAGGGGCCTATGGCATCATTCGGCGGCGCCAGCCCTGATGGAAGGGGGTTGTCAGCGACGCTGCGGCGAGGGTGAACGCACATGGAATTCATTCGGTTTTGAGAGGAACTGCCTTGAACAAAAAAATTACCCTTCTGTCGCATCGATTGGGACTGGTTGTTTGTGCCGCCGTGCTGGGCTTGCTCGCGGCCTGTGCTTCGAGTGGCCGCTATCCCGCGGCGCCGGTCAACGCTACGCCGCTGGACTACAGCTATGTGATCGGGGCAGGGGACAACATCAACATCATCGTTTGGCGTAATCCTGAACTCTCGATGTCGGTGCCGGTGCGGCCGGACGGCAAGATTTCCACGCCTCTGATCGACGAGATGGTGGCGCAGGGCAAGAATTCGACCGAGGTGGCGCGCGAGATCGAGAAGAAGCTCTCGGCCATCGTGCGGGATCCAGTCGTGACGGTGATCGTCACCAGTTTCGTCGGCCCCTATAGCGAACAGATCCGTGTCGTCGGCGAGGCGGCCAAGCCGCAGGCGCTGCCGTTCAAGCAGAAGATGACAATCCTGGACGTGATGATCGCCGTCGGCGGCCTGACCGACTTTGCGGCGGGCAATGACGCGACGATCCTGCGCTCCAGCGAGGGCAACAAGCAGTATTCGGTGCGCCTGAAGGATCTGCTCAAGCGGGGTGATGTGTCGGCCAATGTCGAGATGCGGCCCGGCGACATCCTGATCATTCCGCAAAGCTTCTTCTGAGCGCCCGCTCCATGACCTGCTGAACCCGAGACTCGCTTCAGATGGATTCCCTGATTGCTCAAGTTGTCGCCATCGTCCGGCGCATGTGGAAGTACCGCTGGACCGGGCTGCTGGTGGCTTGGGTCGTCGGTGCTGTCGGCGCAGTGGTGGTGTTCGTGTTGCCGGATCGCTATGAGGCGAGCGCGCGTATCTATGTGGACACGCAGTCGATCCTGAAGCCGCTCATGTCCGGGCTCACGGTGCAGCCGAACGTTGAGCAGCAAGTAGTGATGCTGAGCCGTACGCTAATCAGTCGGCCCACCGTCGAAAAGCTCGTGCGCATGGCTGACCTGGATCTGAAGAACCAGTCCAAGGCACAGCAAGAGGCGACGATCGATACGGTGACGAAGAACCTGTCAATCCAGAGCACTGCACGTGACAACCTGTACACGTTGTCCTATCGGGCGTCTGATCCTGAGACGGCCAAGCGTGTCGTGCAGTCGTTCGCGTCGATCTTCGTCGAGTCGAGTCTGGGCTCCAGCCGGAAGGACACGGCTACAGCTGCAACCTTCATCAACGAGCAGATCAAAACCTATGAAGGCAAGCTTGAGGAGGCTGAAACGCGGCTGAAAGAGTTCCGGTTGAAGAACATCCAGTCGATGTCCTCGGATGGCAAGGATTCGGCCTCGCGTCTGGCCGAGAGTTCGGCCCAACTGGAACGTGCGCGACTCGAGTATCGAGAGGCTGTCAATGCGCGCGATTCCGCGAAGCAGCAACTCGACGGAGAGCGCAACCACGGCACCGGTGCGAGCGGCGCCTCCAATTCCACGGTGCAGAGCCTGCTGCAGGAATCCAACCTCAATGTCGCCACGCCGGAGATCGATTCGAGGCTGGATGCACAGCGCCGCAATCTCGACTCTCTGTTGCAGCGCTTTACCGAGCAGCACCCGGACGTCATCGGCACCCGTAAGATGATCAAGGATCTGGAAGAGCAGAAGCGCAAGGAGCAGGCCGAACTCCGCAAGGCAGCGCTGGCGGTGCCGACGATGGCCGGCGGCCCAAGTGGCTCTCTAGCCAGCCAGGAACTGACGCGTCTGCTGGCGACGAGTGAGGTGCAGGTCGCGGCGATGAAGGCGCGTGTTGATGAATATCAGGCGCGCTATAGCCAAGCGCTGGCTGCGATCAAGACTGCGCCGCAGATGGAAGCCGAGGCGGCACAGTTGAATCGCGACTACGCTATCAACAAGAAGAACTATGAAGACCTAGTGGCCCGGCGCGAGGCGGCGGCGATCTCGGGTGACCTTGACGTGACCTCGGGTGTTGTCGACTTCCGCGTGATCGATCCGCCCCGTGCTCTACCTCAGCCGGTGGCCCCGAACCGTCTGCTGTTGCTCGCGGGTGCGATGCTCGGCGCGCTGGTCGCGGGTGTGTTTGCCTCTTTTGCGGCGAGTCAGTTGCGTCCGGTATTCCATGACATGATGGAATTGCGCAACAAGGTCGAACTGCCGATCCTGGGTGTGGTCACCCGGCTGGTGACGGATTCCGACAGGCGTCTGCGGCGCGTGGACCTGATTCGGTTCGGTGCGGCATCCGGTGCTCTGGTCGGGCTGTTCGTGCTGGGATTGACGGTCATGGCTATTCTCTTGAGTCGACAGGTGGTTTGAATGGGTAGCCTGATTGAACAAGCCGCCCAACGGCTGGAGCAGTTGCGTCAGGCAGGCGTGAGCCTGCCTGACGATACCGTCATGCGCTCGTCGGCCGAGCCGACGCCACAGATAGATGCTCAAGGGACTGCTATTGCTGCAGCCGCGGTGTCGGTGGATCCCGCGGCGTCGAACGAGCCCGTACCCGCTGTAGTGCCGGAACAGTTTCATCCTGCGTCCAAGATCGTGGAACTGGATATCGACGCGCTGTCTGCGCAGGGATTCCTGATGCCGAACTTGGCGCGCAGCCAACTGGCCGATCAGTATCGCGTGATCAAGCGCCCGCTGATCAAGAATGCGATGAGCAAGGGAGCGGTGTCGCTTAACCATGCCAACCTGATCATGGTGACCAGCGCCCTGGCTGGCGAGGGCAAGAGTTTTACCGCGCTGAACCTGGCGCTGAGCATCGCTGCGGAGATGGACAACACGGTGATGCTGGTCGATGCCGATGTTGCACGGCCCTCCGTGCTGCGCATGCTTGGTCTGCCACACGGGCCTGGCCTGCTCGATGTTCTGGAGAATGCGGTCGACATGTCCGAAGTGCTGATGCGCACCAATGTCGACAAGCTGACGCTGTTACCTAGTGGAACGCCGCACGCCCGTGCTACCGAATTGCTCGCGAGCGACGCGATGAGCCAGTTGCTGGACGACATGGCCAAGCGCTATCCAGATCGAATCATCATTTTCGATTCGCCGCCCTTGCTGCTGACCACCGAGTCACGTGTGTTGGCTTCGCACATGGGTCAGATCGTTGTGGTCGTGCAGGCCGAGAAGACACTTCAGAGCGCCGTTCAACAGGCGCTGCTCACGATCGAGTCGTGCCCGCTGAAGATGATGTTGTTGAATCAGGCCAGCGACAACGCTACCGGCAGCTATGGATACGGCTATGGCTACGGTTACGGCTACGGCTACGGGTATGGCAATGAGACTGCCAAGGGCTGAGGCCGACCGTGAAGTTGATACCAGGCTGCGGAAAAGTACCCCGCTCGGGGGGCTGAAGGGCAGCGCGGCCGGCTTGCCGCTGCTACTGCTGCTGAGCGTTGGCACAGTGAGTGCTCAAGACGAGGAAAGCGCGCGCGGACGCAACGGCATCGTGGTGCAGCCACGGATCGGTTTGACCGAAACGCTGACCGACAATGTTTCGCAAAGCTCGACTTCCAAGGACGCGGCGCTGGTAACTCAGGTCTCGCCGGGTATCCATATCGAGAGCCGAGCAGGGCGAGTGCGCGGCACCTTTGACTATGCGCTGAACGGCGTGCTTTACACCGGCAGTCCTACTGCGAATCAGACGCAACACACGTTGGCGGCCAAGGGCGCCGTGGAGTTGATCGAGAACAGCGTTTACGTAGATGCGCAAGCCAGCATCAACCAGCAGACTATCTCTGCTTTCGGGCAGCAGTCGAGCAGCAATGTGCTGAGCAACGCAAACCGCACGGAGGTGGCTTCGGTTAACGTGTCTCCCTATTGGCGCGGCCGTCTGGGCGATGTCGCCAGCTTCGAGTTGCGTGCGTTCGGCACGGCGACGAATCAGAAGGAATCCATTTCCGGCGACAGCCATACGGAGGGGGCGTCGCTACGCCTCAATGGCTTGAATAGCGGACAAATCCAATGGTGGGCGAGCCTTAGTTCGCAGGACTCACATTTCAGGGCTGGCAGCGGTAGTAGTAGCCAGAGCACGATAGCAAACCTCGGCTTGAACTACCGACCGGATGTCGATCTCAGCCTGACAATCAGCGGCGGTCCGGAGCGCAACGACTACGGCGGTGGCGAGATGCGCAACAGCTCCAACTATGGAGCGTCTGCCACGTGGACGCCGTCGCCGCGGACCCAACTTACCGGCGAGTGGCAACACCACGACTATGGCAATGCCCACACGCTGAGTTTCGAGCACCGTCGAGCCCGCTCGGTCTGGCGCTACTCGGATGTCAAGAGCGTGACGCTTGGTACACCCAACGGTACAACTGCAGGCACGACGCTTTACAACCTTTTCTACCAGCAGTGCGTCGCAACACAGACTGATCCGGCGTCCTGCCCGACAGTGGTGACGGCGTATCTGCTCGCGCTCGGCCTCGATCCGAACATGATCCTCTCCAGCGGTTTCGTCGCTTCAGCACCCACGAGCCAGCGACTGCAGGATCTTTCGTTTTCCCTGCAGGGAATGCGCACGACGCTGATGTTCAGCCTGACGCAGTCGACCTCCTCGCTGCTGTCTGGCGCGGCTGCTACTGGTGACCTTGCGCAGAGTTCGTTCGTGCGTCAACGTGGCTTCGCGCTGTCTCTCTCTCACGGCTTGACGCCAATCTCTAGTGTCCAGGCCACCTTTAGCATGTCACGGAACAGCGGTGATATTGCGAGCTTGTCCAACACCCTCCGCAGCCTCGCCGCCAATTGGAGCAGCAGCTTCGGGAGGCGACTGTCGGTGTCGCTCGGTGCGCGCCATTCCGATTTCAGCGGAGCCTCGGGCTACACCGAGAACGCACTCATCGCCAACTTGGTACAGCAGTTCTAGCCCATGTACGAATCCTTCTACGGGCTGAGCAGCAAGCCGTTTCAGCTGAGCCCCGACCCCAACTTCTACTTCGGCAGCAAGCAGCACCGCCGGGCCAAGGCATACCTGGACTATGGCGTGCTGCGCAACGACGGCTTCATCGTCATCACCGGCGAGATCGGCGCCGGCAAGACGACTCTGCTGCGCGGCCTGCTCGACAGCCTCAACCGCAGCAACGTCGTGATCGGCAACCTGGTCACGACCCAGCTCGACGCGGAAGACACGCTGCGCATGGTCGGCGCCGCCTTCGGCGTGCGCGTCAAGGACCTGCCCAAGTCCGAACTGCTGATGACGCTGGAGGCCTTCTTCGTCAACCAGACGAGCCAGGGACGACGCTGCCTGCTGATCGTCGACGAGGCGCAGAACCTCACGCCACGCGCCGTCGAGGAATTGCGGATGCTGTCGAACTTCCAGTTCGGCAACCAGTCGCTGCTGCAGACCTTCCTGGTCGGTCAGCCCGAGTTTCGCGGCATCCTGCAGCGGCCCGAGATGGAGCAGTTCCGCCAGCGCGTGGCGGCCACCTGCCACATCGGCCCGCTTGACGAGGACGAGACCCGCGCCTATATCGAGCACCGGCTCAAGTGCGCCGGCGGTAGCGGCAAGCCGAGCTTCGAGACGGAAGCCTTCCCCGCCATCTTCAAGGCCAGCCAGGGCATCCCGCGGCGCATCAACTCGCTGTGCGACCGGCTGCTGCTGCTGGGCTTCATGTCCAACCGCACGCATTTGACGCTGGCCGATGTCGAGGAGGTCCTGCGCGACATCGCGCAGGAGTCCGAGACGCCGAAGCCCGCCGCGGTCAACGGCAGCGCAGCGCTGCCGCTCGTGCTGAACGGTGCCGACATCGAGCATGTCGACCTGTCCCGGCTGGCGCTGAGCGCGGAAGCCGCGCAGGGCCTGTCCGGCGAGATCGCCGCTCTGGGCCACGAGCAGCAGGCTGACCGGCTGAACCGCCTCGAAGGTAGCCTGATCCGGCTCGAACGCATCAATCTGCAGACCCTCGCCCTGCTGCAGAAGCTGGTCGAGGCGGTCAGCAACAAGCCTCACTGAGATAGATCCCGATGAGTCAAGAACAGAAGTCGTCCTCCATGGCCCCGGTGATGTGCGTCGTCGGCGCCCGGCCGAATTTCATGAAGATGGCGCCGATCCTGCGCGCGCTGGCCGCGCACCAGCCGCCGATCCCCGCGTTGCTGGTCCACACCGGCCAGCACTACGACACCGACATGAGCAAGAAGCTCTTCGTCGACCTCGGCCTGCCGCAGCCCGACATCAACCTGGAAGTCGGCTCCGGCACCCACGCGCAGCAGACGGCCGAGATCATGCGGCGCTTCGAGCCGGCGCTGGACGAGCACAAGCCGTCTTGCGTGCTGGTCGTCGGTGACGTCAATTCGACGATCGCCTGCGCGCTGGTCGCGTCGAAGAAGGACATCCCCGTCGCGCACGTCGAAGCGGGCCTGCGCAGCTACGACCGCAAGATGCCCGAGGAGATCAACCGCGTCCTGACCGACCAGATCTCCGACCGCCTGTACACGACCGAGCGCAGCGCCGCTGACAACCTCGCCCGAGAAGGCATCGACCTGTCGCGCGTCTGCTTCGCCGGCAACGTGATGATCGATTCGCTGGAAGCCAGCAAGCCGCATGCACGTGCGCCGCAGCAGACACTGGCCGCGCACGGCCTGGATGCCGGGCTCGCCGCCGGCCGCTACGGCGTCGTCACGCTGCATCGGCCTTCGAACGTCGATACACCCGAGTCGCTGACCTCGCTGTTGGGCGTGCTGGGCCAGGTGGCCAAGGATCTGCCGCTGATCTTCGCGATGCACCCGCGCACCCGCAGCAATATCGACCGCTTCGGCCTCACCGGCCTGATCGATCCCGCGCGCATCGCCGTGTTGCCGCCGCAGGGCTATCTTGAGATGCTGGGCCTGATGGCCGGCGCTACGCTGGTCCTGACCGACTCCGGCGGTCTGCAGGAAGAGACGACGGCGCTGGGCGTTCCCTGCCTGACCTTGCGCGAGAACACCGAGCGCCCGATCACGGTGGAGCAGGGCACGAACACGATGGTCGGCATCGACCCGCAGGCCATCCTCGCTGGCGTGGCCGAGATCCTGGCCGGCCGCGGCAAGCACGGCCGCGTGCCCGAGTACTGGGACGGTCATACCGCCGAGCGCATCGCCGCCGACCTGTGGACCTGGCTGGGTAGCTGAGGACGACACCATGCTGATGCCGACCCGGACCCCGGTCATTCGCAATGCGATGACGATCGACGTGGAGGACTACTTCCAGGTCTCCGCCTTCGCGCCCTACATCGCCCGCGGCGACTGGGACAGCCGCGAGTGCCGCGTCGAGCGCAATATGGAGCGCATCCTGGCGTTGCTCGCCGAGCGCCAGGTCAAGGCCACCTTCTTCACGCTCGGCTGGATCGCCGAGCGCTACCCGCATCTGGTCCGCGCAATCGTCGAGCAGGGCCACGAACTCGCCAGCCATGGCTACGGCCACCAGCGGGCCAGCGACCTGAGCCGCGAGGCCTTCGCCGAGGACATCGGCCGCGCCAAGAAGCTGCTGGAAGACCTCGGCGGCCGCCCGGTGCTGGGCTACCGTGCGCCGAGCTTCTCGATCGGCGAGGGCAACCTCTGGGCCTTCGACGTGCTGCGCGAAGCCGGCTATCGCTACAGCTCCAGCGTCTACCCGATCGCGCACGACCACTACGGCATGCCCGATTCGCCGCGCTTCGCCTACCCGGTGCGCGATGGCCTGCTCGAAGTGCCGGTGACCACGCTGCGCATGTTCAACCGCAACCTGCCTTCCAGCGGCGGCGGCTACTTCCGCTTGCTGCCCTACGCGCTGTCGCGCTGGATGATCCGGCAGGTCAACGCGGTCGACCAGCAGTCGGCCGTCTTCTACTTCCATCCGTGGGAAATCGACGCCGAGCAGCCGCGCATTCCCGGCATCGACGGCAAGACCCGCTTCCGCCACTACGTCAACATCCCCCGCACCCATGGCCGTATCGCCCAGTTGCTGAGCGACTTCGCCTGGGGCCGGATGGACGAGATCTTCCTCGGGGCCTGATGGCTGCGAACCTCGACATCAAGCGCCTGCTGGCGCGGGACGGCACCGGTGTGGCGGCGCGCTGGGACGCCTTCGTCCTCGCCTGCCCGCAAGCCACCTTCTTCCACCGCGCCGGCTGGCTGAAGCTGATCGAACAGCAGTTCGGCCACCAGGGCTTCTTCCTGTACGCCGAGCGTGCCGGCGAGATCGTCGGCGTGCTGCCGCTGGCGCAGGTGAAGAGCCGGCTGTTCGGCCATTCGCTGGTGTCGCTGCCCTTCGGCGTCTACGGCGGCGTGGCTGCAGGCGACGACGAGGCCGCGAATGCGCTGGAAGCCGAGGCGCAGGCGATCGCCAAGCGCATCGGCGCCGAGCATCTGGAGTTCCGCAACGTCGCGCCGCGCCATGCCGATTGGCCCAAGCAGGACCTCTACGTCACCTTCCGCAAGGAGATCCTGCCGGACGAGGAGGGGAACATGCTGGCGATCCCGCGCAAGCAGCGCGCGATGGTCCGCAAGGGCATCAAGAACGGGCTCGTCAGCCAGATCGACGCCACGGTCGACCGCTTCTTCGACCTCTACGCCGACAACGTCCACCGCCACGGCACGCCGGCGATGCCCAAGCGCTACTTCGCCGCGCTGCAGCAGGAGTTCGGTGCGGATGCCGAGGTGCTGACCGTCAGTGGCCCTGACGGCCGGCCGCTCAGCTCGGTGCTGAGCTTTTACTTCCGCGACGAGTGCCTGCCCTACTACGCGGGCGACGACGAGTCGGCCCGCGACCTCGCCGCCAACGACTTCAAGTACTGGGAGCTGATGCGCCGCGCCTGCGCACGCGGCCTCAAGGTCTTCGACTACGGCCGCAGCAAGCAGGGCACCGGCTCCTATTCGTTCAAGAAGAACTGGGGCTTCGAGCCGACGCCGCTGCACTACGAGTACTGCCTGTACAAGCGCGACGCCGTGCCCCAGAACAATCCGAACAACCCGAAGTACCAGCTGATGATCAAGACCTGGCGCCGCCTGCCGATCGGCGTGGCGAACTGGCTGGGCCCGTTCATCGTCAAGAGTCTGGGCTGACGGCGTGAAGGTTCTCTACCTCGTCCACCGCTTGCCTTACCCGCCCAACAAGGGTGACAAGGTTCGCTCCTACCACCTGCTGAAGCACTTGGCGTCGCAGCACGAGGTGCACCTGGGCACGTTCATCGACGATCCCGACGACGAGCAGCACCTGCCGCGTGTGCGCGAGCTGTGCGCTGATCTGCATGTGGCACGACTGCATCCGCGCGCCGCCAAGCTGTTGAGCCTGCGCGGGCTGCTGACGGGCGAGCCGCTGAGTTTGCCCTACTACCGCCACGCTGGCCTGCAAGCTTGGATCGACCAGGCAGTGGCGCGCGTGGGCTTCGATGTCGTCGTCGTGTTCAGCGGCGTGATGGCGCAGTACGCGCCGTCGGGGCTGCGGCGGCTCGTCGATTTCGTTGACGTGGACTCCGCCAAATGGCGCGACTACGCACCCGAGCACACGTGGCCAATGTCCTGGCTGTACCGGCGCGAGTTCACCAAATTGTTGGCCTTCGAGCAGCGCGTCGCGGCCGAGGCCGCGTGCAGCTTCTTCGTCACCGAGCACGAGGCTGCCTTGTTTCGCGAACTGTCGCCGGGTCGTCATCTGCGAGTGGAGGCCCTGGGTAACGGCGTTGATGCCCATTTTTTTGCGCCCGATCCTGAGCTCGCCAGTCCGTTCGCGGCCGATGAACTGCCACTGGTTTTCACCGGCGCGATGGACTACTGGCCCAACGTCGATGCAGTGAGCTGGTTCGCGCGCGACATCCTGCCTGCGCTGCGTCAACGCTTTCCGGCACTGCGCCTGTACATCGTCGGGCGTGCGCCCACGCCAGCCGTTCAAGCGCTGGCGGGCGAGGCGGTCAATGTGACCGGCGGCGTGCCCGACGTGAGGCCTTACCTGCAACACGCTGCCGCCGTCGTCGCGCCGCTGCGGCTGGCACGTGGGTTGCAAAACAAGGTCCTGGAGGCAATGGCGATGGCGCGGCCTGTCATTGCGGCCGAAGCGTGTGTTCGCGCGATCACGGCCGATGCGCTGCCAGGTCTGCTGCCTGCTGAACGCGAGGCCGACTACGTCGAGCGCGTGAGCGCGATGCTAAGCGACCGCACCGCTGCAGACTTGGTCGGGCGCGATGCGCGCGCCTTCGTGCTGCGCGCCTACACCTGGGACGCGCACCTCGCCGGCCTAGACCGCCATCTGGAAGCTGCATGACTCCGATTCCCGTCCCTTGGCGCTTGCCCTTGCTGGCTCTGACCCTGGCCTGGGCGCTGCTCGCCACGCTGTATTTCGATACCGGTGCGGCGATGGTCCATATCTGGGACCGCTCGGAGACCTTCGCTCACGCCTGGGTCGTGCCGCCACTGGCGATATGGCTGGTATGGCGTCGCCGCGCGGAATTGGCCGCGCTGACTCCCCGGCCCGCGCTACGCTGGCTGTGGCTGCTGCCGTTGCTAGGCCTGCTGTGGCTGGCCGGCGACCTGGCCGCCGCGCACGCGGCGACGCAGTTCGCGCTGGTGGGCATGCTGGTCGCCGTCGTGCCCGCGCTACTGGGCACGGACGCGGCGCGCCGCATCGCGTTCCCGCTGGGTTTCCTGTTCTTCGCGGTGCCCTTTGGCGATTTTCTGACGCCGTGGCTGGTAGACCGCACGGCGGACTTCACCGTGCTCGCGCTACGCGCCACCGGGATCCCGGTTTTCCGCGAGGCGACGCAGTTCGTCATTCCGACCGGCTCTTGGTCCGTCGTGCAGGCGTGCAGTGGTATTCGCTATCTGATGGCCTCTATCATGGTGGGCACGCTGTTCGCATACCTGAACTACCGCAGCAATGGAAAACGTTGGGCCTTCGTCGGCGTGGCCATCATCACGCCGCTGGTTGCCAACTGGTTGCGCGCTTACATGATCGTCATGCTAGGCCACCTGTCCGGCAACCGGATCGCCACCGGGGTCGATCACATCATCTACGGATGGGTGTTCTTCGGCATCGTGATGCTGGTGATGTTCATCATCGGTGCACGCTGGTCCGACCCCGATGGCGAGCCCGCGCCTGCTGCGCTGCGCGAGGTCGCATCAGACGCCGCGCCGCGCCGCGCCGCGACCGTACTGTCTGCTGCGCTGCTACTCATTGCTCTGCCCATCGCACTGCGCGCGCAGGTAGAGCATGCGGCTCCCAAGTCCACACCGAGCCTCGCGGCGCCCACGCTACCCGGCTGGACATGGAATGTCCAGCCACTCAGCGACTGGACGCCGCATTTCGACGGTATGGCAGCGACGCTGCGCGGCCGCTACGAACCGACGGCGGGTGGCCCGGCCGTGGGTGTCTTCATTGGCTACTACCGCAACCAGAGCTATGGCCGCCAACTTATCACTTCGACCAACGACCTCGTCGAGGGCGACGATGAGCGCAAGGATCCATGGGCGCGCACCGCTTCCGGCCTTGCCGGCTTGGATAACGCCCAGCCCTGGCTTACCGCCGAACTGCGCGGCCAAGCGTTGAGCCAGGTCACCGGCAGCGGCGAGTTAGCGCCGCGACTACGTGTCTGGCAACGCTACTGGATCAACGGCCGCTCGTTCACCAGCG
The DNA here is from genome assembly GCF_034043675.1 of Roseateles agri. Taxonomy (NCBI): domain Bacteria; kingdom Pseudomonadati; phylum Pseudomonadota; class Betaproteobacteria; order Burkholderiales; family Sphaerotilaceae; genus Roseateles; species Roseateles agri. Next base: position 405,944 of record NZ_JAXCLA010000007.1, read on the forward strand.
ACTGGCAGGCCAAGCTTTATGGCGCGTGGTGCAAGCTGCTGGGGCAGGGCGACGACGCGGCCGTCGTCATCGTCTATGCCGACAAGGTCACTGGTGGTGGCGACGACGACGTGTTGCTGCGCGGCTTCCTGCATCAGCATGCCGCTGCGCTGAACACCGCTCTGCAGGATGTCCGCGACCACGACGCGGCACACCGCCCCTGACAATTACATTCCTCCTAACATTCATCACGAGAGAGCTGCCCCATGAACACCCTCGCAGTCATCGGTCTGGGCTATGTCGGCCTCCCCTTGGTGGTGGAGTTTGGCAAGCAGATCCGCACGATCGGCTTCGACATCTCCACGCAAAAGGTCGAGGCCTGCCAGCGCGGTACCGACCCATCCCGCGAACTCACTGACGAGCAAGTGCAGGCCGCCAAGTTCGCGGTCTATACCGACGACCCAAAGCTCTTGGGTGAGGCTGACGTCATCATCGTCGCCGTGCCAACGCCGGTCGACGAGGCGCATGCGCCGGACTTCCGCCCGCTGGTCGGTTCCAGTACCAGCGTGGGCCGCCACATGAAGAAGGGGGCGATCGTCGTGTACGAGTCGACCGTCTACCCTGGTGCCACCGAGGAGGTCTGTATTCCCGTGCTGGAGCGCGAGTCCGGCATGAAGTGGAAGCAGGATTTCTTTGTCGGCTACAGCCCCGAGCGCATCAACCCGGGCGACAAGGAACACACCTTGACCAAGATCCTGAAGATCGTCTCCGGCGACACGCCCGAGACGCTGGACAAGGTCGCGCAGGTCTATGAAAAGATCATTGTCCCCGGTGTGCACCGGGCGTCCAGCATCAAGGCCGCCGAGGCTGCCAAGGTCATCGAGAACACGCAGCGCGACCTCAACATCGCGCTGATGAATGAACTCTCCATCATCTTCGACAAGCTCGGCATCGACACGACCGAAGTGCTGGAAGCAGCCGGCACCAAGTGGAACTTCCTTAAGTTCAAGCCCGGGCTCGTAGGGGGGCACTGCATTGGCGTGGATCCCTACTACCTGACGCACAAGGCCGACATGCTGGGCTACCACCCGCAGGTCATCCTCGCCGGCCGACGCATCAACGACGGCATGGGCAAGTTCATCGCCGAGCAGACGATCAAGCACATGATCGCTGCAGGCAGCTACATCAAAGGTGCGCGCGTCAACGTGCTGGGCCTGACCTTCAAGGAGAACTGCGGCGACCTGCGCAATTCCAAGGTCATTGACATCATCCACGAACTGCAGAGCTACGGCGTCGAGGTCTTCGTCACCGACGTTCAAGCTGATGCCGAGGAAGCAATGCACGAATACGGCGTGCGCCTGACGCCCTTCGACGACTTGCCTCGCGCCGACGCCATCGTCGCGGCCGTCTCGCACAAGGAATATGCCAGCCTGAGCGTCGAGGACATCGGCAAAAAACTCGTCAAGGGCGGTGCGTTCATCGACGTGAAGGCGGCGTTCGATGCGAAGGCGTTGCAGGGGGCGGGGTTCCGCCTATGGCGGCTCTAGCATGCGCACTTCGATCGGCTGGGACTCGAAGGGGCTAAGTACGCCCGCGCCGGCGCGTTGCTTGCGCGATGACTGACACGCGGCCTCTGGTCGTCCATCTGCTTCACCGTTTTGATACCGGTGGGCTGGAGAACGGCGCCGTCAACATCATCAACCACCTACCAGCCTTTCGACATGCGGTGGTGGCGGTGACCGAGATCACGGCATTCAAGGAGCGTGTCACTGCGCCCGGCACGCAGTTCATAGCGCTGCACAAGCCGCCGGGGCAGGGCCTCTGGCTCTATCCGAAGGTCTACAAGCTGCTGCGCCAACTACGCCCCGCCGTTGTGCACACGCGCAACCTTGGCGCGATGGAGTTCCAACTGCCGGCCTGGGCCGCAGGCGTGCCGCTGCGCATTCACAGCGAGCATGGCTGGGACATGGGCGACCTCGGCGGGACCAACCGCACGAATCAGCGCTTGCGCCGCGTCTACGGCTTCAAGACGCATCGTTTCGTCGCGCTGTCCAAGGCGATCGAAGCCTATCTGACCGGCCCGGTCGGCTTTGCCCCCGAACGTGTGCTGCGCATTTGCAACGGTGTCGATACGCAGCGCTTCATGCCGACCGCGAGCGTGTCCGACTCGTGGCCCTATCGGCGAAATGAGCACATCGTCATCGGCGCTGTCGGTCGTATGGAGGCGGTGAAAGACCCACTGAATCTCGTCGAAGCCTTCCTGAGCCTCCGTGAACTGTGCCCGGCTGACTGGCCGCGGCTGCGCCTCGTTATGTTGGGTGGCGGCCCGCTGTTGGCGGCTGCACGTGATCGCCTAATCCAGGCCGGTGCTGCGGATCAGTCGTGGCTGCCGGGCAACCGCAGCGATGTAGCGGCGCTACTGCCGCAGTTCGACCTTTTTGTGCTGCCGTCGCAGGCCGAGGGTATTAGCAACACGCTGCTCGAAGCGATGGCTTGCGGTTGCGCGCCGGTGGCGACTGACGTGGGCGGCAACCCGGAATTGATCGAGCACGAAATCAACGGCCTGCTCACACCTGCGCAAGACAGTACCGCGCTGGCCATCGCGCTGGCCCGTATCGTCACCAAACCTGTGCTGCGCCGCCAATTTGCAGACGCCTCGCTGGCTCGTGCGCGCGAGCAATTCAGCCTGCGGGGCATGGTCTCCGCCTATGGGCAGCTTTACGCATCGTCGGAATCGGTGACTTGATCGGCCGGACGGCCCTCGCTGACTGATGATCTGACGAGTCGGATCAACAACGGCCGTTGGTTCTTAAAAGCGTCCTAAGGTGACGCTCTTGTGCGGATCAAATCCAGTGCTCGCAATTCGTAGGCCGGGAAGCCCCCCGCATCCACTGGCCCACTGATCACATAGCGTTCGGCCAGATGCGCGTGCAGTTTGGCTCGCGGTAGGCCAGCGAGTGCGACCTGCATGACCGGGCCACGCCAGTCCATGTCGTCCAGCGCGCGGAACACCAGTACGCGGCCGCCGCGCGCCAATGCGGCATCGACGTGTTCGTCTAGTTTTGCCAGCAGGGCGTCGACGTCAGCCTTGATTTCGTTGGCCTGTACGAGGTCAATGTTGAAGCGCTCCAGACCAGGCGTGTCCATCAGACTGCTGTCCGGCTCGCCGGGGTAGGCTGCAAAACCGACGTACAGGCCTTGCATACCCAGCGCCGTCTGCAATGCTTGCTGGCGCTCGGCCAGCGCGAACCGCGCTTTCGGGATGCCGTAGCCGACTAGGTTGACGGTCAGCAGTACAGGCGTCGCAATACACAACAGCCAGATCGTCAACCAACGGCGGCGCAGTTGTAGCGCGAGCAGCGCGACTGGCATCGTGAACTGAAACCAGTGCTCTGGGTCGTTGAGGTTGTAGTAGTACGAGAATGCCGCCGCGCCCAGCACGAAGGCCCAGGGCGACAGCAGTCCCGGCTCGGCCTTGCTCTTCAGTGCCTGACGGGCACCGACGGCGAAGGTGGCAAGCAGCAGAGCGCCCACCATTGCCGCCAGCAGTGCCTGACCCAACAGCGACGGGAGCACAGGGCGAACGTCCGCCAGCCAACCCCAGAGATATGCCCGCCCCAATGTGCCCACCGATGGCAGGAACGCGAAGTTATTGACGAGGCTGAACCCGAAGCGCAGTGGCATTTCCTTCAACGAGGGGAAACCGACGTGCAGGTCTTCCTTCTCTTTCAACCCACCGAGCGTGAAGCCCAATAGGTCCTGGGCGGACGTCGTACCGCTCTGGCGGGCGACGACATAGGCCGCCAGCAATAGCCCGAACCCGACGACAGCCAGTGCAAGCGCATAGGGCAACATGCGGCGCACTGTCTGAGCGAGACCATATCGGCGTGCACCGCGGATCAACATGAACACCGCCAGCAGCAACATTTGTGGCAGCACGCTGACGAGCAAGTTCACGCTGAGCCCTGCCCATGCACCGCTGGCGAGCTGATGACGGAGTGTCGACTGACCGGCCGCGTCAGCTCGCTCCCAGCGCAGCGCATGGTGTAGCGTAAGCGCGAGCGCGGGGAAAACCATCAATTTGATGTGTGCCGTCGGCCCCAGCGTCATGAGGTCGAAGCTGGCTGCGACGAAGGCGACGGCCGCCACGCTTTTCAGCGTCGAGTGCCCGGCCTCGCGCAGCGTCGTGAAGAACACTGCGCAGCCCAGCGCCACTGAGATGACGTTGATGGCCTCCAGGCTATGGTTGACACCCAGCACGTCGCCGCTGGCACGATAGAGCAGCAATGCCAGTGGCTGCATCCAGAGATGACCGAGATCCCAGAAGAAGCGGTTGGTGCCCAGTTCGTACCAGTAGCGGTCCACGTCGTCGACCTTGATAGCCGAGCACAGCAGGGTGTAGGTCAGTAGCACGGCAGCACCTACCGCCAGGGCCGCTGCCATCGAATGGCGGGAAGCAAGGTTGTCAGTGCGCATGAGAGAGAGCTCCGTGGTCGTTCGGGCCGGTGCTGGCGGGCTCCCACCATTCAGGTGGCCAATGCTGGATTAGCAGCACGGTGGCGGGAAGATGGATCGGGTAGCCGAGACATGCCATCGCCGAGCTAATCTGGACGAGCGCGGCGACTAACGCCCCACGGTGGTCATGGAGGGCAAGCGCCGGGTGCACAAGTTCCACGAGGTGACGCTTGTGCATTTCGGCAGCGGGAAGGCCAAACCCTGCAAAGCCGCGGGGGCTCAATTCATCGAGCCGGTTGTACAGAAAGTCGGCCACGGCCGGCAGCACCAGCACCGCCCGAGCCAGACCCGAGGTCGGTTCGGGGGCGTTCATCGGTCTGTATTCGCGCCGGGCCAGCCGCCCGTGATGGCCTCGACATGAAACCGCGGTCTCGCTTTTCCGGCCTCATAGACCTTGGCGAGGTATTCGCCGATGACGCCCAAGCTCAGCAACTGGATGCCGCCGAGCAAATACATCGGGATCACAGTGGACGCCCAGCCCGGGAGGGCCATGCTGGTGAAGAGGCTGATGAACAGCGCCCACAGGCCAAAGGCCACGCTGACGAGGGATACCAGCATCCCCAGCCCTGTGATCACACGCAGCGGCGCGGCGGAAAACGATGTGACGCCGCGCCAAGCCAAGCTCAGCATCTTGGACAGCGGGTATTTGGACTCACCCGCAAAGCGCTCAGCGCGATCGAAGGTGACGATGCTGCTGCGGTAACCGAGTTGCGGCACCATCCCGCGCAGGAATAGGTGCGTCTCGCCATAGCTGCGCAGCGCCTCCAGCGGGCGACGGCCCAGCAGCCGGTAGTCGGCGTGATTGAAGACGACTTCCACGCCCATCATCGCCAGTGCCGTGTAGTAACCCTCGGCGGTGAAGCGCTTGAAGAAGCTGTCGGCGTCGCGGCGGCGACGTACGGCGTAGACGACTTCATCGCCGTTGCGGAAGGCGCGAATCATGTCGGGGATGATGGACAGATCGTCCTGTAGGTCGGCGTCCAGACTGATGAGTGCGTCGCCGCTGATCGACATGAGCCCGCACAGCAGCGCGTTCTGATGGCCACGATTGCGGCTCAGCTTGAGGCCGCAGACATCGCTTCGCTCGCGAGCCAACGTCTCGATTAGTGCCCAGGTGCCATCACGGCTACCGTCATCGACGTAGTAGGCGGCACTTGCGGAGGCGATCAGGCCCTCAGCCTTCAAGCCGTCCAGCAACGCGCCCAGACGGCCGGCAGTTTCGTGCAGCACGGCCTCTTCGTTGTAACAGGGCAGTACGAGGTTGACGACCGGGGCTTGGCTACCGTCCCAACTGGAGCTGTGGAATTGAGTCGGGTCGATCAGTTGCATGACGTCAAAGTTGGCGGAAGACCCAGAGGCGGCTGAGCGTGAAATTGCTGACCAGCACGCCGGCGGTTGCGATGAACTGACTCAAGACGGGGTGCAGGCCCAGCGCCACAGCAGCGTGCAACAGACCGGCGTTCAGCGCGCAGCCCAGTGCCACCATCGCGACGAAGCGCATCTGCTGGGCGCGGTTACCCGCGCGGTGACCCTGAGTGGCGAAGGTCATGCTCGCGTTGGCCCAGTAGTTGAACGCGGCACTGATCAGGAAGGCTAGCGTAGAGGCCAACACCAGCGGCAACCCACCTGCCAGCACCAGGCCAATCGTTAGCAAATACTGCAAGCCGGTGGCAAAAACGCCGACGGACAGGAATGAGAACAACTGAGCGAACAAGGCGGAGGGGTAGGGTGAAGTCGATGAAGTATCGATGCTTGCGGGCGTGTGCCGCCTTCTTTTTGAGCGGTGGTATCCCTTGTGTGGGGGATTTTCCGCGATTGGGGCTGCACCTGAAGACGCTCAAGCGGGGTAGCGTCACCAAACTCGGTAAGAATCCGACTGCTGTCCGGTTCGCCCGGCAAAGCGGCTCCCCAACAATGATTGGCTGAATCAATTCTCCATGTGTGGCATCACCGGCATTTTTGACATTCGCAGCCAGCGCTTACCCGAGCGAGACAGGCTGCACCGGATGAACGAGTCCCAGCACCACCGCGGGCCAGACGAGGGCGACCTGCACATCGAGCCTGGCGTAGGCTTCGGCCACCGTCGACTGTCGGTCATCGACATCGCCACGGGCCAGCAGCCGATCTTCAATGACGACAAGACCGTGGCGCTCGTCTTCAACGGCGAGGTCTATAACTACCTGGAGTTGATGGACGAGTTGCGCGGCCACGGCTACGTGTTTCGTACCAAGAGCGACTCCGAGGCCATCGTGCGTGCTTGGGAGCACTGGGGCGAGGACTGCGTGCACCATTTGCGTGGCATGTTCGCCTTCATGATCCACGATCGTCGTCGCGAGTGTCTGTTCATGGCGCGCGATCGCCTGGGTGTGAAGCCGCTGCATTACGCGTTGACGGCGGACGGCTGGCTGTTGTTCGGTTCTGAATTGAAAAGCCTGATGGCTCATGGCGGGCTGCGTCAGGAACTGGATCCGCGCGCCGTCGAAGCCTATTTCGCGCTGGGATACGTGCCCGATCCGGCGACGATCTACAAGCACGCGTACAAGCTCGCCCCTGGCCATCGCCTGCTCGTCAAACGCGGCGAGGCGGTGGGTACGCCACAGCGCTATTGGGACGTGAAGTTCACGCTGGACGCGCAGATCGGCGAGCAGGAGGCCGCCGAGGAACTGCGCCGCCGGCTCGCTGAAGCTGTCAAGCTGCGCTTGAAGTCCGAGGTGCCGCTGGGCGCGTTCCTGTCCGGCGGCGTGGATTCCAGCGCCGTTGTTGCGGCGATGGCGCAGTTGGACGAGCAGCCGGTCAACACTTGCTCCATCGGTTTCGACGACCCGCAGTTCAACGAGACACAGTTTGCGCAGATGGTGGCGGACCGCTATCGCACGAACCACCGTGTCGAGACAGTCGACAGCGACGATTTCGGCCTGGTCGATCTGCTGGCGCATCTGTACGACGAGCCCTATGCGGATTCGTCCGCAATCCCGACCTATCGCGTCTGCGAACTGGCGCGCAAGCACGTGACCGTGGCGCTGAGCGGTGACGGTGGTGATGAGAGCTTTGGTGGCTACCGGCGCTACAAGATGCACATGATGGAAGAGCGCATGCGTGGCGCGTTCCCGCTGGCACTTCGGCGTGGCGTGTTTGGCCCGCTGGCAAGGCTCTATCCGAAGGCCGATTGGGCGCCTCGCGTGTTCCGCGCCAAGACGACCTTCCAGGCCATCGCGCGTAACTCGGTTGATGCCTACTTCAACACGATGGGTCTGGTGCGCGACCCGATGCGACACGCCTTGTTCAGCGATGCCTTCAAGCGCGAACTGCAAGGCTGGCATGCCAGCGAGGTGTTCCATGCGCACGCGCAACGTGCCGATACCGACGATCCGTTGGCGGTGATCCAGTACATTGACCTCCACACCTATCTGCCCGGCGATATCAACACCAAGGTGGACCGCGCCAGCATGGCGCACAGCCTGGAGGTGCGCGAGCCGCTGATGGACCACCCGTTGGTGGAGTGGCTGGCGACGCTGCCGTCCAGCTTGAAGCTGCGCGGCCAGGAGGGCAAGTACCTATTCAAGAAGGCGCTGGAGCCGATGCTGCCGCATGACGTGCTGTATCGGCCCAAGATGGGCTTCGCCGTACCGCTGGCGCGCTGGCTGCGCGGGCCGCTGCGGGAGGCCACGCGGCAGGCGCTACAGCACGGTGCACTGGCGCAAACGGGTTGGTTCAACCCTGCCACCATCGCGCGCCTGCTGGACCAGCACGAGCGCGGCCAGCTCGATCACGCGCAGCCGCTGTGGGTACTGTTGATGTTCGACGCCTTCCTGCGCAACGCCGGGCTGGGCCAGGCCGCCGCGCGCGCGGCCGCATGAATTCAAAGGGATCAGGACGATGAAGGTTTCGGTTTTCGGTCTGGGCTACGTCGGCGCGGTGTCTTGCGCTTGCTTGCCCGAACTCGGGCACGAGGTGGTGGGCGTGGACATCAACTCGCTCAAGGTGGAACTGATCGCCTCGGGCCAGTCGCCCGTCGTGGAGGCGGGCATCGAGGAGCTGATCGCGGCTGCAGTGCAGGCCGGCAAGCTGACCGCGACCCGCGACGTGTCCGCTGCCGTGCGCAGCACCGAGGTCTCACTGATCTCCGTCGCCACGCCTGCGCTGTCCAACTACATGCCCGACCTGACTGCGCTGGACGCTGTGGTTCGCCAGATCGGTGCGGAGATTGCGAAGAAGGACAGCCGGCACACGCTGGTCATTCGCAGTACTGTCGCGCCGGGCACGACGCGCGAGCGCATCGCGCCGTTGCTCGAACAGGCCGTGGGCCGTCGCATCGGTGACCGGCTCTCGCTGGTCTTCAACCCCGAGTTCCTGCGCGAAGGCTCGTCGGTAGCGGACTTCCACCAGCCGCCGCAGACCATCGTCGGCAGCCTGGACGAGGCTGGTGTCGAAGTGATGCGCCAGCTCTATGCGGGTGTGCCCGGCAGCTTCGTCGCAGCCGACGTGGGCGTGGCCGAGTCCGTCAAATACCTGTGCAACGTCTTTCATGCGCTGAAGATCGTCTTCGCCAACGAGGCCGGAGCAGTGTTGAAGGAAACGGGTCTGGACTCCCGCGAAGTGCTGGATCTGTTCTGCCGCGACACGCAGCTCAACATCTCAAAGGCCTATCTGCGCCCCGGTTTCGCGTTCGGCGGATCCTGCCTACCTAAGGAGGTCAAGGGCTTCCTGACCATAGCGCGGGAGCGCGGCGTGGAGATTCCCGTGCTCGGCTCGCTGCTGGACAGCAACGAGGCTCATATCGCGCGGGCCTATGCGCAGATTGCGGCCCACGGTCGCAAGCCCGTGGCGCTGTTCGGCCTGGCTTTCAAGCCCGGCACAGACGACCTGCGCGACTCGCCGCTGGTGGTGCTGGCCGAGCGCCTGCTGGGCAAGGGCTTCGATATCGCGATCTACGACAAGTTCGTCAAGATTGCGCGGCTGCTGGGCAAGAACAAGGAATACATCGACCGCGAAATTCCCCACCTCGATCGCTTGCTGCATGAGGAGCCCGACGCCGCGCTGGCTCGCGCCGAGATCGTCGTCGTGGGCCATGCGGACGCCGAGGCGCGCCAGCGCATCATCGCCTTGTCGAAAGGCGCTCGTGTCATCGACCTGAATGGCTATGCCGACTTGCGCGACGCCGGGTTTGCGCAGTACGAGGGCATCTGCTGGTGAGTCGGCTCAAGGTCGCGTTCATCTCGCCGGTGTTTCTCTTCCCGGCCGATGCAGGCGGCAAGATCCGCACGGGCAACATCCTGAGAGGCTTGAAGGAGAGTGGCCAGTTCGACATCACGCTGCTGTCGCCGGCCACGGGCGAGCAGCAGCGCGAGTGGCAGCATGAGCTTGGCAGGCTCTGCGAGCGCTTCATCGACTGGATGCCCAGCCCGCCGCGTCCGCGCTGGCGGCGCGCGCCCGACCTGCTGTCGTCGCTGCCGATCAACGTCGCTGCCGACCGCACGCCTGCAGCCGTCGCCGCCGTCGAACAGGTGTTGGCCGCCGAGCGCTTCGACGTGGCCGTCTTCGACTTCGTTCATGCTGCCGTGTTGCGCCCCGAGACGCTGAGCGGCGCAACCGTTTGCTTCACGCATAACGTCGAGGCCGAAATTTTCGAACGCCACGCAAAGACAGCGGCCAGCGCGCCGCTGCGATGGCTGTGGTCTGGGCAGGCGCGCAAGATGCGCCGCTTCGAGCGTGCAGAGCTTGCGCGTTTCACGCGCGTCGTCGCGGTGTCCGAGCGCGATGCGCAGATGTTCGCCAAACAAGACGGCCTGACCACAGTCCGAGCGATCCCCACCGGCGTCGATCTCGACTTCTTCTCCTGGCAGCCGCCGACCGATGGCGCGCCAACTGTCGTCTTCACCGGCTCGATGGACTGGGAGGCCAACGTCGACGGTATTCGCTTCTACATCGATGAAGTCTGGCCGCGCGTGCGCGCCAAGCGGCCGGACGCGCAACTGCGCGTCGTCGGCAAGAATCCCCCGCTTGGCCTGGTGCAGCGCAACGAGCCGGGCGTGAGCTTCACCGGCTTTGTCGATGACGTGCGTCGCCACGTGCGCGATGCCCAGGCGTTCGTGATCCCGCTGCGCGTGGGCGGTGGCACGCGTATCAAGGCATTCGAGGCGATGGCCATGGGTCTGCCGGTCGTCTCGACCAGCATCGGCATCGAGGGGCTGGACGTTGTTCACGGCCTCCACTTCCTGCGTGCCGACGGCGCCGACGCGCTTGCCGAAGCCACGCTGCAGTTGCTGGCCGATGCTGAGCTGCGTCTGAGCCTCTCCAGGGCCGCGCGCGAGGTGGTTGAAGCTCGCTTCGGCCACCGTGTCGCGTCGGATGTGTTCGGCCGCATCCTCGTGGAAGCCGTTGATGCGGAGGGGGCTGCCGCGTGAGGACGCTCAAGATCCTGACCTTCTCGACGCTGTTCCCCAGTAGCGTACGGCCTACCCACGGCATCTTTGTCGAGACGCGGCTGCGCGAGCTGCTGAAAAGCGGGCAGGTCGAGTCTCGCGTCGTCGCGCCGGTACCGTGGTTCCCGGCAAGTCACCCGCGCTGGGGTGACTACGCCAAGTTCGCCGCCACTCCTGCCAGCGAACAGCGCAACGGGCTGGATGTACTGCACCCGCGCTACCTGCTGCTGCCTAAAGTGGGCATGACTGCTGCACCGCTGACGCTGGCGCTGGGCGCGCGCGCGGCCGTGCAGAAGCTGATTGATGAAGGCTTCGACTTCGATCTCATCGATGCGCACTACTACTACCCCGACGGCGTTGCCGCCGCGCTGCTTGCGAAATGGTTCCACAAACCGTTGACCATCACCGCGCGCGGCACGGACCTGAACCTGATCCCGCAATACGCGTTGCCGGCTCGCATGATCGACTGGGCCGCCCGGCGCGCGTCGGCCTCCATCGGCGTCTGCGCCGCTTTGATGGATGTGCTGCGTGGCCGGGGCCATGACCCGGCGCGGCTGCACGTGCTGCGCAACGGCGTGGACCTGCAACGCTTCCGTCCTCTATCGCCTGCCGACATGCGCGCCGACTTGGGTATTGATGGCGCCCCGCTGCTGCTGTCTGTGGGTCACCTGATCGAGCGCAAGGGCCACCACATCGCCATCGAGGCGCTGGCGGAACTGGCCAAGATCCGCCCCGATGCCCGGCTCGTCATCATCGGCGAGGGCGAGGAGCGAGCCGGCTTGGCTGCACTGGCTGTGCGCCTGGGCGTGTCCGAGAAGGTGCGCCTGACCGGGGCGCTGCCCAACGCCGAGTTGTTGAAGTGGTACAGCGCTGCCGATGCGCTGCTGCTGTGCTCCAGCCGCGAGGGCTGGGCCAATGTGCTGCTGGAAGCGATGGCCTGCGGTGCACCGGTTGTCGCGACCGACATCTGGGGTACGCCCGAGGTCGTCGCGGCGCCGGAGGCGGGACGGTTGGTGACTCGCCGCGATGGGCCCGCATTTGCCAGCGCGATCAGCGAATTGCTCGATGCCGGAGTAGATCGTTTGGCGACGCGCCGCTATGCCGAGGGCTTTAGTTGGCAAGCCACGACGGAGGGGCAACTGGAGCTGTTCAGCGGAATTGCCAAGAAGGTTTGCCATGCTACGTGACCTTGCCCTGTTGCTCATCTTTGGTTGGGGTTTCTTGCAATCGTTCAAGCGCCCGTGGATTGGCATCCTGATCTGGACCTGGATCAGTGTCATGAATCCCCACCAGTTGTCCTGGACGCTGAAGGATCAGCCATTCGCCATGGTTATCTTTTGCTCGACGATGTTGGGCCTGTTGATCACGAAGGATCGCAAGGATTTTTCGCTGGCCCGCGAGCAGCGCATGCTCATCGTCTTCATGGTCTGGATGTGCATCACCTTGCCGTTCTCGATGTTGTTCGACGAGAGCTTCGAACTGTGGAAACGGGTCATGAAGATCGACCTGGTGGTGCTCGTGTCGATGGTCTTGCTGCACTCGAAGCGGCAATTGATGTGGTTCGTCTGGATCAACGTCATTTCGATTGGCTTCTATGGCGTGAAGGGCGGCATCTTCACGGCGATGACCGGCGGCAACTACAAGGTATGGGGACCAGAAACCAGCTATATCGAGGGCAACAACGAGGTCGCGGTCGCTATCGTGATGACCATCCCGTTGATGCGTTTCCTGCAGATGCAGATGCAGGCTAGATGGGCGAGGCTGGTGATGACCTTCTGCATGCTCATGATGGTCTTGGCCGCATTGGGCAGTAATTCGCGCGGTGCGTTGTTGGCGCTCGGAGCGATGGGGCTGATGTTCTGGTGGCGCGGCAAGAACAAGATCGGCCCGGCGATCGCCCTTGTCGTCATCGGTGCCGGGATGCTGTCGTTGATGCCTGCCGAATGGTGGGAGCGCATGAATACCATCAAGACCTACGATCAGGATGCGTCGGCCCTGGGCCGTATCAACGCCTGGTGGATGGCGTTCAACCTGGCCAAGTCCCATTTGTTTGGCGGGGGATTCATGGTCTGGACGGGCGTCATCTTCGCGGTCTATGCGCCAGATCCGACCGACGTTCATGCCGCTCACAGCATCTATTTCATGGTGCTGGGCGAGCAGGGTTTTGTGGGCTTGTTTCTCTTCCTGGCGTTGTTCATGCTGGCCTACGGCTCGGCCAACCATCTGCGCGGACAGGGGCGGCGCCAGCCCGAAACGCAATGGTTGTCGGATCTGGGCGGCATGCTGCAGGTGAGTTTCGTGGGCTACGCCGTGGGTGGCGCATTCCTGAGCCTGTCCTACTGGGACCTGCCCTACAACATGATGATCATGGCCGTGGTCGGTAGGCGCTGGCTTGCGCGCAAGGCGTGGTTGACTGAGAAACCCGAGCCGCTGATTGTGTGGCCGCCGTTCGCGCAAAGTTGGTTCAAGAAGACGCCCAAGGCGATGCCATTGTCATGAAACCCCTGTTCAATCTGCTGTCTCCGGCTGGAACGCGCGCGCGCTTGAGCGTGTTGATCTTCCACCGCGTGTTGCCGCAACCTGACCCGCTGTTTCCCGAGGAGATGGACGCGGCACGCTTCGACACCCTGCTGGGCTGGGTCAAGTGGTGGTTCAACGTGCTCCCGCTGGACGAAGCGGCGCGGCGTCTGCGGGACGGCAGCCTGCCTGCGCGAGCCGCGGCCTTGACCTTCGACGACGGCTATGCCGACAACCACGACGTGGCGCTCCCCTTGCTTCAAAAGCATGGCCTGCCTTGCAGTTTCTTCGTCGCCACCGGTTTCCTGGACGGAGGGCGTATGTGGAATGACACGCTCATCGAGGCCTTGCGCCTGAGTGATAAGCCGCTGCTCGACCTCAGCGGCTTGCGGGGGGCCAACGGCGAAGATCTGGGCCGGCATGAACTGGGCGCAGATACCGCGCGCCGTGCGGCTCTGGGCCAGCTCATCGAGCATGTGAAATACCTGCCCCCTGGGCCTCGACAGGCCTGCGTGGATGCCATCGCAGCGCGTGCCGAAGTCGAACCACCGAACGATCTGATGATGAGCAGCGAACAGGTGCGCGCCCTGCGTGGGGCCGGCATGCAAATCGGCGCGCACACCGTCAGCCACCCGATCCTGGCGACGCTTGATGCTCGGCAGGTCGCCGATGAAATGGGCCGCAGCCGCGACGTGCTTCAGGCATTGCTGGGTGAGAAGGTGAGCCTATTCGCCTATCCCAATGGCAAGCCGGGTGTCGACTACCTGCCCGACGTACATCCCGGCATCGCGCGCGAGTTGGGGTTCGAGGCGGCGGTGTCCACGCGCTGGGCAGCGGCGCGGCGCGACGAGGATGTTTTCCAGATCCCGCGCTTCACGCCTTGGGACCGCAGCCGGTTCGGCTTTGGCCTGCGCCTGGCGCGCAACCTGTCGAACTGATGGCGATGCGCCGAGTCCTTTTTCTCGCTTATCTGTTTCCGCCGATTGCCAACTCTGGCACGCGGCGCAGCCTGGCTTTCGTCAACCATCTGCCGGACTGCGGCTGGCATCCGCTGGTACTGGGCTGGGATCCCGAACCGCATGTGGGACTGGAGCCCGAGATGTTGGCCGAACTCCGGCCCGGCACACGTATCGAACGAGTACCGCTGCTGTCCCGCTTGCGTGCGCAGCGTTGGGCGGGCTGGTTGCCGCGGGCGGTCAGCCGCCGCCTCGTCGAGGCCCTGGCTTGGCGACTGCGAGTTCGCAGTACCGTACCCGACGAAGCCGCGGGCTGGCTCAAGCCTGCCGTCGAGCGGGCGGTCGAACTGCATCGGCGCGAGGGCTTCGATGCCATCTACGCCAGTGGCTGGCCCTGGACGGCCTTCCTTATCGCGCGCGAGGTGTCACGTCGTACCGGCAAGCCCTATGTGCTGGACTATCGTGACCAGTGGACGCCCAGCGGTGACATGGCCTGGGAACAGGCGACGCCCGAGCAACTGCGCGACAACCCGGCGCTGGAAAGGCTGGCGGCCAAGGACGCCGCAGCAATCGTCACCGTCACCCGAGCGTTGGTGGACAGCGTGGGCCGCGACTGCGGACGCGACGACCTGCATCTGATCACAAACGGCTTCGAACCCAGCGATTTCGCAGGCGAGGCGCCGCCCCCTGGCGACGGTCTGCTGCGCATCGCGTATACCGGCGTTTGGCGGCCGGGCTACGGTCTGCATGATCTTTATGCCGCCGTCGCGCTGCTTGGCTCGCAAGGCCATCCGGAACTGGCGCGACTGCGTGTGCTGGCCGCCGGTTTCGCACCCGGGCCTGCAGCCGAGGCAGGCGTGAGCGAGTGGGTCAGTGAACTGGGTCGCGTGCCGCATGGCGAGGCGGTCACGCTGATGAAGCAAGCCGACCTGTTGTACTTGCCGGTGCCCACGGGCTATTACGCCATCGCGTCGCTACCCGGAAAGCTGTTTGAGTATCTGGCCTGCGGTCGACCCATTCTGGCGATCGTGCCTGCGGCCAGCGAGGTGGCGCAGGTGCTCGACGACACCGGCGGCGGTGTGCGCGTCGAGCCGGGCGACGTGGCCGGCCTCGCACTGACGCTGCTCGCTTGGCTGCGCGGCGAAGCGCAGGTGGCGCCACCGCATGGCATCGACCGCTACAGCCGCGCCGCCACGGCGCAGCGCCTGGCCCGTGTGCTGGATGCGGCGGTCGACGGTCGGCGCCTGGAGGCCACTCCATGAGCAGCGTGCGTAGCGCACTGCTGTTCTCCTTCGCGGAACGGTATGTGCTGATCATCATCGGCCTGGCAAGCAATCTGCTGATTGCCCGCCTGCTGACGCCGGCGGAGATCGGCGTTTACTCGGTGACGCTTGCCGTCATGAGCATCGCCCAGGTGCTGCGCGACTTCGGTGTGGCCAGCTATCTGATCCAGGAGAAGGAACTTAACGACGACCACATTCGTACGGCGCTGGGCGTCACGCTACTCATCGGCGTGGGCCTGGGTCTGGTCGTGTTCGCCGCTGCGCCCTGGGTGGCTGATTTCTACCGCGAGCCGCGCATGCGCAACCTGCTGTGGCTGGCTTCGCTGAACTTCCTACTGCTGCCGTTCTCCACGATCTCGCTGGCGCTGCTCCGCAGGGGCTTGGCGTTCAAGCCCCTGGTTGCAGTGAACTTCATTGCAACGCTGGCTGGCGCCGTCGCCAGCGTCGGACTCTCCTGGGCCGGCTTCGGGCCGATGGCGCTGGTCGCCGGCACGTTGGTGGTCAGTGCCACCACGGGCTTTGCCGCGTGGTGCGCGAGGGGTGACCGCCGGATGCTGCGCCCAAGCCTTTCTCATTGGCGTAGCCTGTTCAAGTTCGGCGCGCAGAGTTCGGTAGTGGGTGTGATCACATCGGTCTCCATGGACATCAATGACTTGGCGGTGGGCAAATTGATGGGCTTCACGCCGGTGGCGCTGCTCAGTCGGGCGCAAGGGTTGATGAACCTCTTCCATCGGGATCTGATGGGCTCCGTGCGCAATGTGGCCTACCCCGCCTACGCGAAGGCGGTGCGCGAGCATCAGGCCATGGAGCCTCTATACGTCTCCAGCGTTACCTATGTTTGCGTCGTCGCCTGGCCGTTCTACGGCTTTGTGTCCCTCTATGCGCTGGAGACCTTGCGCCTGCTGTTCGGCCCACAGTGGGATGCGGCGGCACCGCTTGTGCCGCTGTTCTGCTTGGCCGGCGCGTTGGCGGCGGCGGGCAGCTTGGTGGGCAACCTGATGGTGGCCATGGGCCGCATGGATCTGCTCACACGCATGGAGGTCTTCTTCCAACCGGCGCGGGCGGTTGCCATCGTCGCCGCAGCTGCCTACTGGCGAGAGCCATGGGCCTGTGCGGCCGCCCTCGCGGTGACGACGCTGCTGCAGTTGCCGTTGATCTACGTGGTCAAGGGCAGATTCCTACCCAACGATTGGAGTGCGCTGTGCCATCAGCTCGGGCGCAGCCTGATCGTTGCCTCGCTGGCGTTGGCATTGCCTGGACTGCTGCTGTGCTTGCATCCGCGCGAGTTGGGCCAGCCGCTGCCAGCCGCCTGGTTCGCGCTGGCTATCGTGAGCTGCTGCGTGTCATGGCTGTTTGCATTGAGCTTGTGCCGCCATCCGCTGGCTGCCGATCCCGTTTTCGCGAAGCTGACGAGGTTCTGGCGCCGGCCTGCCGACAATGCGGCCCAGAACGGTTAATTCACAGGTGAATCCTATGCAACATTTCCGCACTCCCGTCCAAGGCCGCCTCGTCCGCTTCGCGCTGATCGGTTGCGGCCGCATCGCGCAGAATCACATGGAGGCCGTGAAGAAGCATGCAGAGCGCGCCGAACTGGCGGCCGTCTGCGATACCGATCCTGCCGCGTTGCAGGCCGCTGTAGCCAAGACCGGCGCACGCGGTTTCGCCAGTCTCACCGAACTTCTTGCTGCAAAGGCCGAATTGGGCATCGATTGCGTGGTGCTGACCACGCCCAGCGGCCTGCATCCACGCCAGGCGATCGAGGCCGCCCATGCCGGCGTGGACGTGATGACCGAGAAGCCCATGGCCACCCGCTGGCAGGACGGCCTGGCGATGGTGAAGGCCTGCGACGACGCCGGCGTGCGCCTTTTCGTCGTCAAGCAGAACCGCCGCAACCCGACGCTGCAGCTGCTCAAGCGGGCGATGGCCGAAGGCCGCTTCGGACGCCTGTACAACGTTGCCGTCAACGTGTTCTGGACTCGTCCGCAGGCCTACTACGACAGCGCGGAATGGCGCGGCACCTGGGAATTCGACGGTGGAGCCTTCATGAACCAGGCCAGCCATTACGTGGACCTGTTGGACTGGATCTGCGGCCCGGTGGAGAGCGTCATGGCCTACACCGGCACGCTGGCCCGCAACATCGAGGTGGAGGACAGCGGCGTGGCGGCGCTGAAGTGGCGTAACGGCGCCATGGGCACGGTCAACGTCAGCATGCTGACCTACCCCAAGAATCTCGAAGGCTCCATCACGCTGCTGGGCGAAAAGGGCTCCGTGCGCGTCGGCGGCCTTGCCGTCAACGAGATTCAGCACTGGGAGTTCGAGACGCCGCACGAGATGGACGATCTCATCAAGGACGCGAGCTACCAGACCACTTCCGTCTACGGCTTTGGCCACCCGCTGTACTACGACAACGTCATCAAGACGCTGCGCGGTGAGGCCCATGCCGAGACCGATGGCCGCGAGGGCCTCAAATCCCTGGAACTGCTGATCGCGCTGTACATGAGCGCCCGCGACGGGCGCCGCATCAACCTGCCGCTGAGCTACTGAACATGGCCACCACCATCCATCCGAGCGCCATCGTCGACGACGGCGCCCAGCTCGGCGATGACTGCCGCGTCTGGCACTTCGTCCACATCAGCGCAGGAGCCCGCATCGGCGCGAAGTGCTCGTTCGGCCAGAACGTCTATGTGGGCAACGACGTGAGCATCGGCGATAACGTCAAGGTCCAGAACAACGTCTCCGTCTATGACGCCGTGACGCTGGAGGACGACGTGTTCTGCGGTCCCAGCATGGTGTTCACCAACGTCTACAACCCGCGCTCGGCCGTCACGCGCAAGGACGAATACCGCCGCACGCTCGTGAGGCGCGGCGCCACGCTCGGCGCCAATTCCACCGTCGTCTGCGGCACCACGGTGGGCCGCTACGCCTTCATCGGCGCCGGCGCCGTCATCAACCGCGACGTGCCCGATTTCGCACTGATGGTGGGCGTGCCCGCCCGCCAGATCGGCTGGATGAGCCGCTTCGGCGAGCGGCTGGAACTTCCGGTCACAAGCGAAGATCCCGTCGAGACCACCTGCCCCCACACTGGCGACCGCTACCGCCTCGCCGGCCAGCAACTCCAACTCATCGAATCCTGAAATGGACTTCATCGACCTCAAGAGCCAGTACGCGGCGCTGCGCGACAACATCAACGCCCGCATCCAGAAGGTGCTGGACCATGGCCAGTACATCCTCGGCCCCGAGGTCAAGGAAATGGAGGAGGCCCTCGTCGCTTACACGGGCGCCAGGCACTGCATCAGCGTCGCCAGCGGCACCGAGGCGCTCCTGATCGCGCTGATGGCGCTGGACCTCCAACCCGGCGACGAGGTCATCACCAGCCCGTTCACCTTCGCCGCGACGGCCGAGATGATCGTGCTGGCTGGCGGTGTGCCGGTGTTCGTGGACATCGAGCCCGGCACGGCCAACATCGATGCCAATCTCGTCGAGGCTGCGATCACGTCGAAGACCAAGGCCATCATGCCGGTGAGCCTGTATGGCCAGGTGGCCGACATGGACGCGATCAACGCCATCGGCCAGCGGCACGGCATCGCTGTCATCGAGGACGCCGCGCAGAGCTTCGGCGCCACGTACAACAACAGGAAAAGCTGCAACGTCTCGACCTTCGGCTGCACCAGCTTCTTCCCCAGCAAGCCGCTGGGCTGCTACGGCGATGGCGGCGCCATCTTCACCAGCGACGACAAGCTCGCCCAGGCCTGCCGCGAAATCCGCACCCACGGCCAGAGCCAGCGTTACCTGCACACGCGCCTGGGTGTGGGTGGCCGCATGGACACGCTGCAGTGCGCTGTCGTGCTGGGCAAGCTGGACCGCTTCGACTGGGAGATCCGCCGCCGGCTGGAACTGGGCGATGCCTACGGGCGCAAGCTCAAGGCCGCTGTCCCGGGCCTGCAGCTACTGGAGGTCAAGGGCGACCGTGACTGCGTGTGGGCCCAGTACACGGTCTTCGTGGACGACCGCGAAGCCCTGCAGGGCAAGCTCAAGGCTGCAGGCATCCCGACGGCCGTGCACTACCCGCGCCCGCTGCATCACCAGCCGGCCTACGCCAAGTACGCCCAGCCGGACGACTTCCCGCACAGCATTGCCGCCGCACAGCGCGTGATGAGCCTGCCCATGAGCGCCGATCTCACCGAGGGGCAGCAGGACCAGGTCGTCGCCGCGCTGGCGCAGGCTTTCGCCTGATCCATCGCGGATGAAATTCCGGCCCGACATCGAGGGACTTCGGGCCCTGGCCATCGTCCCGGTCGTGGTGTTCCATGCCTGGCCCGCGGTGCTGCCCGGCGGCTTCGTCGGCGTGGACGTCTTCTTCGTGATCTCGGGCTACCTGATCACGACGCTCCTGCTGCAGCGCCTGGCGGCGGGCCAGTACAGCATCGCATCGTTCTACGCGGCCCGCATCCGGCGTATCTTCCCGGCGCTGTTCGCGATGCTGGCCCTCGTCGCGCCGGCCTGCCTGCTGTTGCTGGAGCCGCAGATGCTGCGCGAGTTCGCACGGCTGCTGGGGGCGACGGGACTCTTCCTCTCCAACGTGGAGCTGTACCACACCACCGGCTATTTCGAAGGTGCTGCGGACCTCAAACCGCTGCTGCACACCTGGTCGCTCGCCGTGGAAGAGCAGTACTACATTCTCTTCCCACCGGTGCTGGCGCTCCTCTGGCGCTTTGCGCGGCGCTACATCGGCGTCGTGCTGCTGGGGGGGGGCCTGTTGTCGCTGACCTGGTGCCTGCGGCTGATGATGTACGACGCCGAATGGGCCTTCTTCGCCGCGCCTGCCCGCACCTTTGAGCTGATGATCGGGTCGGGCCTGGCCTGGTGGGTGGGCCGCAGCGACGCAGCGCCCGTACGCCCGACCTGGGTGGATCAGGCGGTGGGCTGGGTAGCGCTGGTAGCCCTCGTCGCATCGCTGCTGTGGGTTCGGGCCGACCATGCCTTCCCCGGCCCCATCGCGCTGTGGCCTTGTCTTGCGACGGCGGCGCTGATCTGGGTGGGAACGACGAGGCAGGCCGCTGCGACGCGCTGCTTGTCGGTGGCGCCGCTGCGCTGGATTGGCGCGATGTCGTTTTCGCTATACCTGTGGCACTGGCCTGTGCTGGTACTGGCGCGGCACAGGCTGCTGGACGAACCCACGCCCGTCCAGGCCGCACTTGCCGTAGCGGTGGCCATCGCGCTGGCCTGGGCCTCCCTGCACTGGGTGGAGGCACCCGTGCGGCAATCCAGGGTGACTCAGCGCGTGATGCTGGCCGCTGGTGTGTCCGCCATCCTGGCCAGCCTTGCCGCGGCCTGGGCGCTGACGGCCGCAGCCGACCACCGCGCCGCCCAGCCGGGCCGCGATGCCCTGCTGCGCGCCGGTGCGGACGACTTCAGCCCCGATCGCAAACGCTGCCACTCCAGCGGGAACCGCTGGCTGGATTACGAGCACCGGTGCCTGTTCGGCCCCGCATCTGCGTCGGCGACGCTGGCCGTCTGGGGCGATAGCCATGGCGTGGAGATCGCCCGTGCGCTGGGGGACCAGGTCGCAGATCGTCGGGTTGCCCAGCTCACCGGCTCCACCTGTCCGCCGGCCCTGGACTACACGCCGCCGGGCCGGCCGCACTGCGCTGCCGTCAATGCCGCGTTGTTGGACAAGCTCAGCCACGATCAGAGCGTGGAAGCCGTGCTGCTGGCGGCCCGCTACGAGTTCTACCTGAACGCCCCAGATGCTGTCGCCTTCGAAGCGGGCTTGGCCGAGGTTGTGAAGCGGCTGCACCGGGCCGGCAAGCAGGTGCTGCTGCTGGACCCCGTGCCCACCTACCGCTACCCAATTCCCGCCGCGCTGGCCATGCGCTGGCGTCGAGGCGAGGCGCTAGAGGCGCAGGGCCAGTTGCCTGTGCAGTACGAGGCGCAGCAGGCCGCACCGCTGGCACTGCTTCAGCGGCTCAGTGCGGATGGTCTGGTGCGACGCGTTCCCGTCGGGGAATTGCTGTGCGGCGGCCGGCGGCGCTGTGCCGTGCTGGAGGGCGACCACCCGCTGTACTTCGACGACAACCACCTCAGCATGCATGGAGCGGCCCAGGTCGCGCCGGTCGTGCTGCGGTTGCTGGAGGCACCCGCACGATGAGGTTCCGGCCCGACATCGAAGGCCTGCGCGCCCTGGCCATCGTGCCGGTAGTGGCCTTCCACGCCTGGCCTTGGCTGCTGACGGGCGGTTACGTGGGCGTGGATGTGTTCTTCGTCATCTCGGGCTACCTGATCACGATGCTGCTTCTGCAGCGCCTGGAGGCGGGCAAATACAGCGTGGCGTCGTTCTACGCGGCGCGCATACGGCGCATCTTCCCGGCCCTCTTCGTCATGCTGGCTCTCATAGTGCCGGCTGCCTGGCTGCTGTTGGCGCCGCAAGCCATGGGCGAGTTCGCGCGCGTGTTCGGCGCAACGGGACTGTTCGCGTCCAACGTCGAGCTGTACCGCACCACGGGCTACTTCGAAGGGGCCACCGAGCTCAAACCACTGGTACACACTTGGTCGTTGGCCGTGGAGGAGCAGTACTACATCGTCTTCCCGCTGCTGCTTGCGGCCTTGTACCGCCGCTCGCAGGGAGCCATTGGCTGGGTGCTGGCGGGCCTGGGCCTCGTTTCGCTGGCCTATGCGCAGTACCTCGTCCGCAGCGATCCCCCGCTGGCTTTCTACTCCGCGCTGTCGCGCACCTGCGAACTGATGGTGGGCTCACTGCTGGCGGTGCGTGTGGACCGCGGCCGCCCGCCGTTGTCGACCAGAGTGCGTCAACTGATGGGCCTGGCCGGTTTGGCGACCATCATCTCGGCCTGCGTGCTGTTGAAGCCGGACTCGGCCTTTCCAGGTCTGACTGCGCTGTGGCCTTGCTTGGGCGCTGCGGCGCTGATCGAGGCTGGGCGGGGCGACGGGAGCGGCGCCAGCCGCCTACTGGCGCTACCGCCGCTGCGCTGGATAGGCGCGCTGAGCTTCTCGCTGTATCTATGGCACTGGCCTATGCTGGTGTTCTCGCGCCACCTGTTGCTGGGCCAGCCGGATGCCCTGCAGGCCGGTGCTGCCGTGCTGCTGGCCGTAGCGGTGGCTTGGGCATCGCTGCACTGGGTGGAGATACCCGTGCGCCGCGCTGCCTGGCGTCAGCGGACTTTCCTGCTGTCGGGCGGCGCGGCTATCGCGATGTGTCTGGTGCTGGGCGGCGGCCTCTTCATCGCTGCCCGTCGCGCGGGCGAAGCGCCCACGGCGTCCAATGCGCTGCTCACTGCTGCGGCCGACTTCAGCCCGGGTCGCGAGCGCTGCCACACCCGCGAGCGCGTACAGATCACGTACCTCTCGCGTTGCCAGTTCGGTGACGCGAACGCGGCACACCAACTGGCCGTGTGGGGTGACAGTCATGGCGTGGAGATCGGCCAGGCATTGTCCGAGTTCCTGCCCGGCGACCGCAGCCTCGCGGCGATGACGGCGGCAGCCTGTCCGCCGTCGCTGGACTTTGCGATGCCAGGCCGCAGCTACTGTCGCCCGCATAACGAGGCGATTCTGGCCGGCCTTGTGGCCGACGCGAAAGTCGATCGCGTGCTCATCGTCGCTCGAGCTTCGAGCTACCTGGGTGATTCGGTCACAGCGGAGGCCTTTGAAAAAGGCCTCCGCGCCGCGATCCTGGCGCTCGTAGCGCACGGCAAGGAAGTCTGGCTGATGGACCCGGTGCCGACCTATGACTATCCAGTACCTGCCGCCTTGGCGCAGTACCTGCGGCGCGGACGAGATCCGGCCGACTACGGCATGACGAGGCAGGTGTATCAGCGCATGGAAGCGAGGTCGCTCGACATGCTCGCGCGAGCATCGGCTGCCACGGGCGCGCGGCGCGTGTCCGTGGAGGATGCGCTCTGCGGCTCCGGGCATTGCGCGGTCGTGGGCGACGACGGGCGCGGCTTGTACCTGGACAGCAACCACTTGAGCATGGTCGGCGCCCGCTTGCTGGTAAGCCGAGCCTTGCTGCCCGCGGTTCAGCGTTGATCATGGCGCGGATCGTGCTTTTCTGAGGGTAGCCGTCCGGTTTTCCCGCTCGAAGTGCTAGTACATCTGATTGCGCCAGCTCGAAGGTGCGAAACGAAAGAGGCGATTCCGAGGCGTGGAGAAGTGGTTTTAGCCGAAGATTTTGATGGATCGGCTGCATTTTGCGTGAGTCCAGAGACTCGCTTCGCTGAGAAACCAGTGCCCGTACTTATCGCACAGCGCGATGCCATGAGCCGAGCGTCTGTCGATTTTCTTTACAACTGTTCATAGGCCTCCCATGCGTGTCCTTCTTTGCTCGCTGCGCAGCATCGTGTTTGCTGCCTTCATCGGCTCTCTGGGACTGGTGACCACGGCGCGCGCTGCGGACTACATTGCCACCTGGCGTTTGGTCTCCACCAGCAACGCGCCGACCTGGCGGGAGTGGAGTGCGATGACGTGGGTGGACTCGCTCAATAAGGCCGTGCTATGGGGCGGAGCAGGGGGGGGCGCCTATCTCAACGATATTTGGGCATTCGATCCGCTGGCCAAATCTTGGACGGTACTTGATCCAAACGATAGTTGCGGCGGCAATACCTCATTTAATCGGCCAAATGGGTCCGACGAAAGTGGCGTCGTCTTCGACCCCATAAACAACTATTTCTGGCTTTGGAATGGCGGGCGCGGGTATTCATGCGAAAGCCAGCCAGGTTTTGTGCGGTCCGCTGGTGCTGGCACGGCGGCAAAAAACGTTGTGGATCCCACGCTGCCTGCGACGACTGATGATTTCTACAAGGATTGGATTGTACGAAATTCCGGGAGCGGCACTGCCGTGGTCCTGTCGTATAACGCCAGCCTCAAGACACTCAAACTGGACAACGATATCGGCATTGTCGCGGGTTCGGCATATTCGATCTACGCGGACTTCGGCAGCGGCACTTGGGCGTACGACCTGTCGACGGGACAGTACAGCAAACTGATGCAGCGTCACTGGGGCTATACCGGCTTGGCGCCGACCGAACGACGGAGTCCGGGCTTTGCCGCGGATGGCATCAATGCATATATGTTTGGCGGGGCCAGCGACGACAACGCCTTGTTCCGCTTGGATTTTGCTGGGAAAAACTTCCAGCTTGCCATTCCCGCGGGTCAAGGGACTTCGCCGCCCGCTCGCGGTCAAATTGAAAACCAGTTCGTCTACGATTCCATCAATCGACGCTTCGTACTTTTCGGCGGGTTGTGCTACGACCGAAATTCCGTGCGTTGTACCAATGGCGACAATATCGACGACACCTGGCTTTACGATCCAGCGGTTAATACTTGGACGGCGGTCACTGCGGCCGTGCATCCCAGTGGGCGCAATCAGGCGCAGATGTATTTCGATTCCAAGAACGGCGTGGTCGTCCTGTTCGGTGGCGTGTCATCAGCAGGCACCTTGTTGGACGATGTCTGGACCTTTGATACGCAAACATTGTCGTGGACGCAGCAGCAGGTTCCTGCGACCAATCCCGGGAATGTCAGTCTGGCACTGACGACTTTCGCGCCGAGCACTGGCTGCGGCTATTCTGTCTATGGGGAGTCCAGGGGCGCTGCGATTTTCGGCGTATGGGAGCTTTGCCTGCGCCTGAACTCTGCTCCGACGGCAGTGATTTCGCTACCATCGGGCGTGCAGGCGGGGATTTTCAGCAGCTTTTCCGCCTCCAGCAGTACCGATGCCGAGAACAATATCGCGAGCTATGCCTGGGACTTCGGCGATG
Organism: Roseateles agri; assembly: GCF_034043675.1. Taxonomy (NCBI): domain Bacteria; kingdom Pseudomonadati; phylum Pseudomonadota; class Betaproteobacteria; order Burkholderiales; family Sphaerotilaceae; genus Roseateles; species Roseateles agri. The sequence goes on from NZ_JAXCLA010000007.1 coordinate 431,389, forward strand.
GCACGACGGCGCTTGGATCTTCTGCGACGAAGGTTTATGCGAGCGCGGGCACATATACAGTCACGCTGACGGTGACCGACTCGCTGGGCGCGGTATCCACGACAAGCGGCCAAGTCGTGGTTTCGCCAGCTGCCTATTCGCCTCCGATCGCGAGTTTTAACGTGCAGCCCGCAATGGGATCTGCCGGGACTGCAGCACAGTTTTCCGCCGCGTCAAGTAGCTCGCCCAATGGGGCCATCGCGTCGTACGCCTGGGACTTCGGTGACGGCACTTCTGCAAGCGGCATCAGCGTCAGCAAGATATATCCTTATCTCGGCACGTACAAGGTTACCTTGACTGTGACCGATAACCGTGGTCTGAGCGCCGTCCAATCGGTGCCATTTGCGGTTCAGGCGCCCGCGGGCGTCGCGACCAATGTGGCCTTGGCCGCCAACGGTGGCGTCGCCTCTGCCTCAAGCGTCTATGACACGCGCTATCCGGTGGCTGCGGTCAACAACGGTGATCGCCGCGGGCTGAACTGGAATGCGGGCGGCGGATGGAATGACGGCACCAAAGGTATTTATCCGGATTGGGTCCAGATCGATTTCAACGGTACGCAGACGATCAGCGAAATTGATGTCTTCACCTTGCAGGACAACACCGCGTCACCGTCGGTGCCGACCTTGGATATGACCTTCAGTACCTATGGCGTCACGCAGTACGAGGTGCAATATTGGGACGGCGCTAACTGGGTCGATGTGCAAGGCGGGAATGTCACCGGCAATAACAAGGTGTGGCGGCAATTCACCTTTCCGCCGGTGAATACGCCGCGCATCCGGGTCCTTGTCAGCAATGCGTTGAATAATTTCTCGCGTATCGTCGAGGTCGAAGCCTGGACGCCGGGGAGCGGCGCGAATCAGGCACCGGTGGCGGCTATCAGCGGCCCGGCGAGCGGGCTGGTGGGAGCCAACCTGAGCTTCTCCGGCGCGGGGAGTACCGATGCGGAAGGCGCGATCGCGAGCTATGCGTGGACCTTCGGGGATGGCACCAGCGCCAGCGGCGTGTCGGTCACGAAGAGCTATGCAGCGGCGGGCAGCTACACGGTGACCTTGACGGTGACCGACGCGGCGGGCCTGAGCAGCAGCAAGATGCAAACGGTGGTGATCACGGTGGCCGGGAGTGTGGCCATCAACGTTGCGGCCTCCGCCAACGGTGGGGTGGCAACGGCGTCCAGCGTGTTCGATTCCAACTATCCTGCGAGTGCTGTGAACAACGGTGATCGGCGCGGGTTGAACTGGGGCGCCGGAGGGGCTTGGGCGGATGGCACGGCGGGGGTCTACCCGGACTGGGTGCAGATCGACTTCAACGGCGCACAGACGATCAGCGAGATCGATGTGTTCACCTTGCAGGACAACTCGTCATCACCGTCGGTGCCGACGCTGGCGATGACCTTCAGCAACTACGGCATCACGGATTTCAGCGTTCAGTACTGGAATGGTGCGGCCTGGGTGGCGGTGCCTGGCGGCAACGTCACCGGCAACAACAAGGTGTGGCGTCAGTTCAGCTTTGCCCCCATCACGACGCAGCGCATCCGTGTTCAGGTGAACAACTCGGCCTACTACCTCTCGCGCATCGCCGAGGTGGAGGCGTGGACGCCGGGGAGCATGGCGAACCAGGCGCCGGTGGCGGCCATCAGCGGTCCGACGAGCGGGCAGGTGGGAGCCAGCCTGAGCTTCTCAGGCGCGGGGAGTACCGATGCGGAAGGCGCGATCGCGAGCTATGCGTGGACCTTCGGAGACGGCACCAGCGCCAGCGGCGTGTCGGTCACGAAGAGCTATACCGCGGCGGGCAACTACACGGTGACCCTGACGGTGACCGATGCGGCTGGCTTGAGCAACAGCAAGACACAGGCGGTGGCGATCACGGCGCCCACGAATCAGGCACCGGTGGCCAATATCAGCGGCCCGACAAGCGGGCAGGTGGGAGCCAGCCTGAGCTTCTCCGGCGCGGGGAGTACCGATGCGGAAGGCGCGATCGCGAGCTATGCGTGGACATTCGGAGACGGCACCAGCGCCAGCGGCGTGTCGGTCACGAAGAGCTATGCCGCGGCGGGTAACTACACGGTGACCCTGACGGTGACCGATGCGGCTGGCCTGAGCAACAGCAAGACACAGGCGGTGGCGATCACGGCGCCGACGAATCAGGCGCCGGTGGCGGCTATCAGCGGCCCGGCGAGCGGGCTGGTGGGAGCCAACCTGAGCTTCTCAGGCGCGGGGAGTACCGATGCGGAAGGCGCGATCGCGAGCTATGCGTGGACCTTCGGGGATGGCACCAGCGCCAGCGGCGTGTCGGTCACGAAGAGCTATGCAGCGGCGGGCAGCTACACGGTGACCTTGACGGTGACCGACGCGGCGGGCCTGAGCAGCAGCAAGATGCAAACGGTGGTGATCACGGTGGCCGGGAGTGTGGCCATCAACGTTGCGGCCTCCGCCAACGGTGGGGTGGCAACGGCGTCCAGCGTGTTCGATTCCAACTATCCTGCGAGTGCTGTGAACAACGGTGATCGGCGCGGGTTGAACTGGGGCGCCGGAGGGGCTTGGGCGGATGGCACGGCGGGGGTCTACCCGGACTGGGTGCAGATCGACTTCAACGGCGCACAGACGATCAGCGAGATCGATGTGTTCACCTTGCAGGACAACTCGTCATCACCGTCGGTGCCGACGCTGGCGATGACCTTCAGCAACTACGGCATCACGGATTTCAGCGTTCAGTACTGGAATGGTGCGGCCTGGGTGGCGGTGCCTGGCGGCAACGTCACCGGCAACAACAAGGTGTGGCGTCAGTTCAGCTTCGCCCCCATCACGACGCAGCGCATCCGCGTTCAGGTGAACAGCTCGGCCTACTACCTCTCGCGCATCGTCGAGGTGGAGGCGTGGACAGCGCCCCAATGACGCGGACGGCGCCCTGATCTTCAAGGCGTCGCTCAGGCCATGCTGGTAGTTCTGCCCGGCGTGGCCGAGGCTCACGCGAAACGGTAGTCCGGTGCGTGCTGGCGCAGCCACTGCTCCAGCATCATCAGGATCCACACCATTTCGCCGTAGAAGCCGGCGTGCTCCTTGAGTCGTTGCGTCAGCAGGCTGTCCACGAACTCGGTACGCACCAAGCCGCGCTCCGCCACGCCGCGCAGTGACTCCGCGGCCAATGCGTTCAGCGCCGCGTCCTTCACGGCCCATGGGCCGAAGGGCAGACCGAAGCCGTGCTTCTTCTTCGTCAGGATCTCGTCTGGCAGGAAGCCGCGCAGCGCCTCCTTGAAAAACCAGCGCAACTTCAGGCCCTTGAGCTTGTAGCTGGTAGGTAGCTTCAGTGAAAAATCCAGCAGTCGCGTGTCGAGCAAGGGGAAGCTGACATCCACGCCTGCCAGGCCCGCAGTGCCCATGACCTTGGGCAGGTCGTTCTCGGCCAGCGTATAGCGCCAATCGAAGGCCAGCATCTGGTTGATGAGGCTCGCGCTTTGAGGTCCAGCAAGCCAGGCCGCGCGCTGGTGGTCGCGCGGTGCGTTCGCATTGACGGCTGCCAAGAAGGCGGGCGTGAATATTTCGGCGAGTCCTAGGCGGTCCAGCAGGTTGTAGCTTTGCATTCGGTCGGGCATTGGCACGCGAGCCTGGTGGATGTAGCTCGCTCCCTTTTTCAGCAACGGGATATTGGCGACCAGCGGGTTCAACAGCAGCGGGTCACCAATGGCGCGCAGTGCGGCGGGCACGCGGTAATAGATGTCGAACACGCTTTCCTTGGCGTAGCGCGTGTTGCCGCCGAACAGTTCGTCACCGCCGTCGCCCGCTAGCAAGCGCGTATAGCCATCGGCGCGGGCTTTGCTGGCGCAGTAGAAGGCGGGCACTGCGGATGAGTTACCGAAGGGCTGGTCATAGTACGCGGCCACGTCGGGGATGGCCTTCACGAGGTCGGCGGGCGTCACGTAGTACTCGTGATGGTCTGCGCCGTAGGCCTTGGCGGCGATGCGCGCGTACTCCATCTCGTCGTAGCCCTCGGCCTCGAAGCCGATGGAGTAGCTGGCGGGCGGCTGGCCGGTGGCCTCGCGCAACAGCCCGCAGATGGTGGAGCTGTCGGTACCGCCGCTGAGGAAGCAGGCGGTCTGGCCGTCACTCGAGATGCGCTCACGCACGGCAGAACGCAGGATGCTTCGAAACTCGTCGCGCAACTCAGTGAAGTTGGGTCGGATTTGTTCGTCGAAGCGCGGCGTCCAATAGGGCGCAACGGTCAGCTTGCCGTTCTCGAACAGCGCGTAGTGCGCGGGCGGCAGGCGGTGGATACCCGCGTAGATGGTGCGCGGCGACGGGATGCAGTGGTGGAACAGGTAGTCGAAGACGGCTTGTGGGTCGATGTCGCGTGTGCCTAGGCGCCGCGCCAATACGTCGGCGCGCGTTGCGTAGTGCATGCGGCCGTCATGCACCGCGTAGCAGAGGCTGTGGGTGGCAAAGCGGTCCACGGCCAGATAAGTGCCGCCGCCAGGCAGGTCGAGCGCGACCGCGAACTCGCCGCCGAGGTCGGCTGCGCAGTTGGCACCGCGTGTTGCGTAGGCCTGTTGCCATCCGGTCAATGCGTCAGCGACAGGTGCGGCGAAGCGGGGTGTGCCGATGGCGAAGGGGGTTTCTGGTGGCAGATTGGGGGAGGGCATTCGTATACGAAACTCAAAATGGATCGAGATCGAAGTCGAAGTCAACGAACTCGGCTCCGTTGTGCAATTGCCTTTGGCGTTTAAGCCAGCGCTTGGCCATTTTCATATCGCCCAGCATGTGCATATCGCGCTGCTATTGGCTCACCCGGATTGTCACTGGCCGCTTATCTGCTGGAGGATCCCGCCCAGCATGTGAGGATTTATGCGCTAACCGGATTTCAGCCGAACTCCATGCGGAAGCCTATCTCCACATCGGCCATATGCGATTTAAGTTGGGCCATACGCCGTGATGTTCTTGCGCCACGTCGCCAACGTTTGTTGCTCCTGTGTGATCTGTCGGATGGCGCTGTTGGGCCGCCTTTGCGACGGCGTCAATGCCGGCCCGGACTTGTTCGACGAGATTTGCAGGGCGTCAGTGCGCGACATGAGGCTGCTCCAGCTTCTTCGATGGTGCTGCCATTGTCCTTCATGGACCGGCGCCTGATGGGAAGAAGCAAGGCACGCGGCACGTGACACTTTTTCAACATCCGCCCTATGGCCGTCCACTCAATTGCGGGGGCGCACGCAGCCCGTTGTAAAGCCTTGTGTGGAATACTCCGTACTCAAACCGCCATCGCTGTCCCCGTCCGTGCAGCCTTGAAGAAGGAACCCTCATGAGCGAACGCCCGAACACCGACGCGCAATCCGTGCCCGCCACGCCCGCCTCAGCGCGCCGCCGCCGCTTCATCAAGGGTGGCGCGGGGCTGATACCGGTAGCATTGACGCTGAATAGTCGACCGGTGTTGGCTACCACTACAACTACCGCCAATGGGCAATGTTTCTCGGCATCTGCCTGGGGGTCGATGCAGGCACTTGCCACGAACGCCAGCCAGTACACACGGCTGGTAAATTCTGGCCGGGTGACGACGGTTGCCTGTTATGACAGGGCTACGTGGTGTGGCAAACAGACGGTGAACAAGGTCGACTACGCAACGTGCACCGGCTGGAAAGCGAACCGAATCAATTGCGCTGACTTGACACTTGCAAAGGTCAAGAACTACACCGTCGGGCAGGCATGCGGCAACTCTGCAGGTACTGCTGGTATCGGTGGTACGGTCACGTGCTGGGACGTGGTGAGTGGCGCTGCTGGCTGCTCTCAAGCCCAGCAAGCCGTGATTGTGGCTTGGCTGAACTGCCAGATCACGACAACCACAAATACCGAGACTTGCGTCCTCGACACTTATCTCAAAAACCAACTAACGACCTTGGGCAATTGTGTCCCCAACGGTGGAATCGGGCCGGATGGCAAGACTTGGCGAGCTGTAGATGTGCTGAACTATCTGCAGAACAACAAGATCGGCAAGGTCAGCTGACTGTCGTGCTCATGCCCGCCAGAACGCCCGCAGCTTCGGGCGTTTTGTCTTTTTTCGGCGCCTGAATTCCGATGCACGACTCTCGGTGGACGGTTGGCCGCCCTGCGGACATGGCATGGCGGGATTGGGACGATGGCCTGAGCGCCGTCTACGACGATGCCTCAGGCGACACGCACGTGCTGGACGCGTTGGCAATGGAATTGCTCGAATTGCTGATGCGGCAAGCGTTGTCTATTCCTGAGTTGGCCGTCGAACTGGCCGACGCTGTTCCCGACGACATGGATCAAGCGACGGTGCACTCCTTCCTTGAACGCCAATTGCAATCCTTGCTCGGCCTGGGCTTGATCGAGCAGTTGGTTGCGCCCGCATGAAAGTCCGTGACCTGTCGCCGCGCGATTTGCGTAAAAAGCTGTCGCGGGGCGAACTGATGTTGCAGGCACCGCCCTTTGTCGCCCGCCTGCGCTCCGACTTGGATCGCGTGGCCGAGGATTTGCAGCGGCTGTATGCAGATTTTGAAGTGGGCGAGCCTGAAGACTTTGCGGATTTCCACCTCGAAGTGCTGCGCGAGCATGGGCTGCGGCGTTGGTACAAGCCGATGGCGCGCTTTTTTGCCGACGGCGAGCCCGCTTTCAGCATGCTGCCTGCAGAGCAAGGCTTTCACATGATCGAGTGGGGGCTGAACTGGGCTGTCAGCACGATGGCCCATCCGTATCTGTCCTACCACGCGGCGGCTTTGGAGCGCGGCGGCCGGGCGCTGGTGATGCCCGCGCCGCCGGGCTCAGGCAAGAGCACGCTGAGCGCCGCGCTGGCGCATCGCGGCTGGAGACTGATGTCGGATGAAATCACGCTCTACGACATCACGAGCCAGCAGGTGCGCGGTATGGGGCGGCCGGTGAACCTGAAGAACGTCTCCATCGACCTGATCCGCCGCTTTGCACCGCAGGCCGAGCTGACGCGGCCGGTGCCGGACACGACCAAGGGTACGCTGGCGCTGATGAAGGCACCCGGCGACAGTGTGGCGCGCGTGTTGGAGTCGGCGCAGCCTGCGTGGATCATCATCCCGCGTTACACGGCCGGTGCCGCGCCCGCATTGGCACCTTTGCCCAAGGCGCGCATGCTTTTATTGCTGGCCGAGCAGGCGTTCAACTACGACATTCATGGCCGCCAGGGCTTCGAAGCCACTGCCGACCTTGTGGAGCGCTGCGAGTGCCTCGAGTTCACTTATTCGGCACTGGACGAGGCCGTCCAATGCATCGCCGATCTGACCCGATGAGCCTCCCGCGCGCGCGCCTGCTACTGCACGTTCTGCTCGATCCGACAGCGGCGCTGGCGCTGAGCCCGCTGGACTGGGATTTGTTGCTGCGCCAGGCGCGGCGTGGGCTACTGCTGACCAAACTGGCCGTGCTGCTCCAGCCGATGCTGGATCGCGTGCCGCCTGGTCCGCGCCACCACCTGTACGCCGCACTGCTGACGGCGCAGCGGCAGGCGAAGCTGACGCACTGGGAGGTGAGTCACATTCGTGCCGCGCTCGCGCCGCTGGGCTTCGAGCCCATCCTGCTCAAGGGCACGGCCTATCTGATGGCCGGGCTGCCCGCCAGCGAAGGCCGGGTGTTCGGCGACGTGGATATCCTCGTACCGCAGGCGCGCATCGCCGAGATCGAGGCAGCGCTGCTGGCTCAGGGCTGGCAGTTTCCCGATGACCTGGACGACTACGACAGGCGTTATTACCGCGAGTGGATGCACGAGATACCGCCGTTGACGCACTTGCAGCGCGGCAGCAGTCTGGACGTGCATCACACCATCCTCCCGCCTACGGCGCGCGTACGAGTCAACACTGCGGCGCTGTTCGAGGACACGCGCACGCTGCCGCATCAGCCGGGCGTGCGTGTGCTTGCGCCGGTGACCATGACGCTCCACAGTGCGGCTCACCTGTTCCACGAGGGTGAACTGGAAAAGGGCCTGCGCGATCTGTTCGATCTGGACGCGCTGCTTCGTGACTTCGGCCGCGATACAGCGTTCTGGGCCGCGCTCGTGCCGCGCGCCCGCGTGCTGGGGCTGACGCGCCCGCTGTTCCACGCGCTACGCTACACGACACGGCTTCTGGGTACGCCCGTCCCGGCGGACGTGATGGAGCAGGCAGCGGTGGACGCGCCGCGCTTTCAGAAACTGCTGGACGCCTGCTACGAACGCGCGCTGATGCCCGCACACGCCAGTTGCGACACATCGCTCACCGGCCTGACGCGGCTGGCGCTATATGTTCGCTCGCACTGGCTGCGCATGCCGCTCGGACTACTGGCGCAGCACCTGGCGCGCAAGGCGTGGTTGCGCATGCGGCCTGAGCCGGAGACTGAATCCAATTAAAGGTAAAGGCGGGCGGCGCAACAGCCAGGACGGTGCATAGGCGTCTCAGGCTCCGGAGCACTCCTCGTCACGGGTTAACCGGCTTGCTTGCGGGTCGGGCATGCAGGCGGCGCCGCGCATTGCCAGCGATTTGACGCGCCAACCCCAGCAGCCCGCGCAGCGTCAGCGGGTCGTACGCGATAAGACCGAAGCGCTCACGGCGTTGACTCATCCAAGCGGCTTTGTAAGCATCGTCGCCGATCAGGTAGTCGATCTCACACACTTTGTCGGTGTCGATGACCTGTTCCATCAGCAGCGCGGTCAGCAGCGTGCCGGGGGCCAGCGATTTATAGGCCTCGTCGTACGCGAGTTTGAAGATGTCGGCACGGCCGTTGGCGACGATCCAGATCTGAGCGGCCACGGCATCGGCGCCGAGCCAGGCCACGCCCAGGCGCAACCATCCACGTTGTGCACAGAGGCGGATCAGGCCGGGCACGAAATCCGGGTACGGTTCCGGGACCTTCCAGCTCTTCGCGTAGACGGCCTGGTAGGCAGCAAGCCCTTGTTCCAGCCGCTCGGCGCCTTGGATGACTTCCAACCGTCCGCCCTCTGCCGCGAACTTCTTCGCGTTGCGCTTGATCGTGTTGCGCACCTGACTGTTGCGGTCCTTCAGGTAATCGGCCCAGCTCTGCCGGACCGGCTCGTACCAATTGCCGAATGCGAAGTATTCATACGGGCGCAGGCCCGCCAGCCTGAGTGAGCGCGTAAGCGTTGCGAACTCGGGCGAGTGCGGGTCCATCGGCGCAAAACGGTAGACCGCGACGCCTTGACCCGTCCGGCGCAACGCCTGCGTCAGCGGCAGCAGGTCCTCAGCCGTGATGCCGTCGTCCAGCGCCGGTGCGAACAGGGCCGTATAAAAGTTGGCCAGTGCGCTGACTTCGCGTCCGAGCACACCGGTCTGGGCCACGGTGGGTAGCACCGCTAGCGCACGGCCCCGCCGTTGCAGCACGAAGATGCGTACTTGATGCGCGTGCGGCTCGCGGCCATGGACGTGGTCAATCAGGTTGGCGAGCCAGTCCGCGCCGAACTCGATATGCCGTCGTTCGGCACGGTCGAGCAGCAAGGTCGCCGTAGGCGGCAAGTCCTTGGGGTGGTTGTAGACCTGGACTTCTGTAAGAGCGGCCGTCATTGGCGTTGTCATTTGAGGGCGACCTTGCGATAGACGTCCAGGTGCTTGCGATAGCTCTCCTGCCAGCGGAAGCCGGCGGCCCATGTCTGTGCGGCTGCCGCTTTTTCGGCGCGGGCTTCGGGGCTCAGCTTGATCGCTCCGTCCAGTGCCGCCGTCCAGGCGGCCAGATCATCGGCGGGCACCAGCGTTGCGAGCGGGCCCACCAGCTCGGCGAGACTACCCAGTGGACTGAAGATCACCGGTACACCGGCCGCCTGCGCCTCGATGGCTGGGAAGCCAAAGCCTTCATAGAGCGTTGGATAAAGCACTGCGGCAGCGCTCGCGTAGAGCGCTTGCAACTCTGCGTCTGAAAGGAACTCGGCGAACAGCACGCGACCCTGCAGTTCGTGGGGCAACGCGACGCGAGCTGCATTGCGTGCGTCGGCGCCGAAACCGCAGGCGACCAGCTTGAGCGATGCATCCGGCTGATTGGCGAGTACCTTCAATGCCCAGTCGAAGCGCTTGCGCTTCATGGGGCCGCCCAGGTACACGACATAGGCTGCGTCGCCCAGCGACTGCCGCAGGCTGTCCGGGACGGCGGCGGTGGGTGGCTCTAAGTAGGCCGTCTCGATGCCGTGGTGAATGACAGTCAGGCGCGGTTCCAGTTCGGGCCAGCGGGCAAGGATGTCGCGCTGCGAGGATTCGCTGATCGTGATGACGTGGGCAGCGCGCTTGAGCGCAGCAGGAATTACTTGATCCCAGTAGAAGCGATCGGCTGCGGTATCCGGGCGTTCCTCGAAGGCGAGGGTGTCGTGCAGCGTGACGACGGTCGGCAACGGCTGCCACAGCGGCAGCGCACCTTCGGTGCAGTGCAACAGCGCGAGCGGCAAGCGTCCTGCACGCAGCGGCAGGCCGAGTTGCTCCCACAGCCGGAAACGATCGCCGCGAAACTCGAAGACGTCCGGCGTGAAGCGATGCCCTTGCGGATGGAGCAATGGGTAGCGAGTGTCGTCGGCGAACAGGTGCCAGGCGACGTCCTCGCCACTTTGACGCAGCAGTTCAAGGACGTACTTGCCCATGCCGCGTACATGGGCTGTATTGAGGCAGCGGGCGACGAGGCCAATCTTCATGCGGCACGAGCCGCATCGGGCAGCCAGGAGCGAAGCAATAGCTTCCATCCGCGCCAGTGACCAGGCTGGATTCGCAATGCCTCCCGCGCACTGCGCCTGGCCGCGTTGCGCTGGCCGGATAGCAATTGGGCATAGGCAAAGTCGCTCCAACTGCCGGCAAGCCCGTCGCGCACGGCCGTGGCGTCGGCTTTGCGGCCGTCGGGACCGGCCAGGCCCCAGGTGGCGAGCGCGCGCTGAATCACTCGCCCGCGATAGTTATCTCTCGGGGTGGTACGGGTGATGCTCGCTGGGTGCTGACGGTACAACGCCAGCGGCCGCGCTACGCGTTCGATGGGCGTCACGCGCGAGGTGCGCAGCCAAAGGTCGTAGTCCTCGCCGATGCGCAAATCCGGGTCGAAGACGCCGACCTCGTCCAGCAAGCTGCGCTGCATCAGTACAGTGGAGGTCCAGACGACGCAGTCCAGCAGCAGTTCCGGATACAGCCAGCCGGTGGCGCCGGTCCACTTCGCCGACTGATCAGTTTCCACTTCAATCTCTCGCAGCAGGGCGGGATCTGGTTCGGGCTCGGCACTGGTCCAGACGTACCAGGCCGTGTAGCTCATACGGCAGCCTCGGGAGGCCGCGATGACCTCGAATTGAGCAGTCAGTTTGCCGGGCAGCCAGATGTCGTCGGCGTCACAGAAAGCGACCCAGTCGCCGGTTGCAGCGGCGATGCCGGCATTGCGGGCGGCGGCCACGCCGGCGTTGGTTCGGCGGATCAGCCTGACCTGCGGAAATTCACGCGCCACGCATGCTGCTGAATCGTCGGTCGAGCCGTCGTCCACGACTATGACCTCAAGTTCGACGCCGGTCTGCGCCAATACGGAACGTACCGTCGCGGCGATGTAGCGCGTGGCGTTGAAGCAGGGGATGACGACGCTGACGCGGGGCAGGGTGGCCATGCGTCAGGGTGCGGCTACCGAGGCCGGGGCTGATGGCGCGGAGGCCGCTTCGGCAGCGGGCTCGACCCAGCGACCGACGGAACTCAGCCGATCATGCAGTTCGGGGCGGTTAAACCCCAATGCCATCGCGCGGTGCGCCTGCGCCAGCGCTTTGTCGTACTCCTTCATGTCGAAGTACAGCATGCCAGCATTGAAATGAGTGAATCCTTCGTCCCCTGCGTGGTCCGCCACCTCATCGACGACTTTCATCGCATCCGGTACGCGGTTGCGGGAGATGAGAAAAACGGCGTACTGCATGCGCCATACGAGGTCATCTGGAGCGAAGCGGATACCTCGCAGGAAATAGCACTCCAGTGACATTTGTGCGTACTGGACGGGATCTTGCTTGGTTCTTGCCGAAAGTCGCATCATCGAGACGATGGCGCGTGGATGGTTGGGGAAGGCGCCCAGCGTGTAGCTGAGGTCTCCGCCGACGTATCCTTCCTGCCCGGCTTGCAACTGTTCCACTTTGGCGGTGAAGTGATGGTCCTCGACCAAGTCGCGTCTCTGCTGGGGCGCCGTTCGGTAGTCGTAGGGGCCGTAATGCCCCGTTGAGTATTGTTCGCAACCCGCCGGAGCGGGGGCCTTGTTCTCCGACACCGCATGGGCCAACGGGCCGGACAGGATCAGCCCAAGAAACAGAAACACGCATAAACCTGAGCGAGCGGGCCGGAAAGCCAGCTTCGGAAACTCGAAAGTCTTGTTCATGGCGGGGTGGTGATGGCTATTCGGTGCGGCTCGAACCCGGGGTGGTCAGCGATCGTATGGCGCTGACGCTCCAATCAAAGGCGAGCAACTGGTCCTGAGCCCGGCTCAGCGTATGGTCGGCGTGATCCAGGTCAAAACGGCGCAGATTGGGCCGGGTCAGCAACTTCTGCCAGTGTACTGATGGCGTGGCGTGCCCGAGGAACTCCTTGGCGGTGAGGTCGTCTCCGCTGAGGATCAGCAGCACCTCTCCTGCGAATCCTTCCAGGCCATCGGCCATGCGGCTCTGAAAACTGCGCGAATCCGTAGCGGTGGCGCTGCGGGCGAGGCGCAGGTTGCTGCTCAGCGTGCGTAGTGCCTTCAGCCCCACGCCCCCGCGCAGCAGCTTGCGCCAAAATTCGGGTTCGCGCAGCCGTTTCCAGTAATAGTGCTTCACGTGCACCTGTGCCAGCGTCGCGGCCGAGCGTACCCAGGGGTTCAGCAGCACGAGGCCAGACACGCGCGAATCACGGGTCGTGTCCAGATAGAGCAGCGCGGCGGAGGCGGCGTCGCATAGACCCCACAGCGCGACACGCTTGACCGTGGGGCGCGCTGACACAAGTGCGGCAATGGCGGCAGCGATGTCGGCCCTGATGCCGAGAAAATCCCGCGACTCGCCAGGACTGTCGCCCATGCTGCGGTAGTCGAAGCGCAGCGCTGCGAAGCCATTGGTAGCGAGATGACGAGCCAGCAAGGTGAACTGACGGTGGCTGCCTGCACGGTATTGCGGGCCGCCCACGATGATGATCACGCCGACTTCTGCCGGCATGCTGTCGGGCTCGGCCATGATGCCGATCAGGCGCTCGCCTTCGCAATCGAAATTCAGCACCGACTCTTTCACGACAGAGCTTTCACTGTCTTGGCGATCAGCGCGGGTGCGAGTTCGATCTCGCTCGTGGCCCAGAAGCCGACGCCTTGCACGATCTGTGCACGGACTATCCAGCCCGCGTCGCGCCAGCGCTGAATGGATTGTTCACTGACGGGCGTTAGCGCTGCCTCTTCGCGGGTGCTGAGTTCCAGCCATTCGACGCGGCCGGGCGAGCCCGTGGGCGTGAGCTGGGCCGCCTCCAAGCCGGACGCGAGTGCCGACCCAAGCCGGTAGCCCGCGACTTCCACGGCGCGGCCTGCGGCGAGTTCTGTCTTCATCTGCTCCATCAGCCCTTTGCTTGCCCCGCCCGCCATCTCGGACGCGAGCTTCAAGCGCAGGAACTGCTGCAACGCCAATTTGCCGCTGAGCATCGGCTGCCAAAAGAGATGATTCACCGGGCGGCCCCAGTCAGAGGCGGTCAGCAAACCACCCGCGCGCAGGCCCCACAGCCACAGAGGGGCTTCGGGCACGCGGGCATCCAGTTCGTTCATGGCCAGCCGTACATCAGCCTGCCAGTCGGTCCAGCTCGCGTCGCTAAAATCAGCCGACGAATCTCCGCAGCCGCGCAGGTCGATTTGCAGCACTGCATGCCCGGCGTTTGCCAGCGCGCGGCAAGCAAGGGCGGCCATGCGGCGAGATTTGTTCATCTCTTCCGCAAAAGGGTGCAGGTAGAGCACCTTGCTTTGTGGTGCACCCTCGGGCGCATGAAAAAGACAAAGCCGCTGCTCGCCGCCTGCTGCGGGCAGAAAGAAGACGTCGGGGTGAGGGATCAACCCAGCCGGGCGGCCACGAAGTCCGCCAGCGAGCCCACGGTGGCGAAGGTGTCGCCGTCGATGTCGTCATCGTCAACAACGAGACCTAACTGCTCCTCCAGCGCTGTAATCAGGCTGACCACGGCCATCGAATCCAGCTCCGGGATCGCGCCGAGCAGATGCGTCGAGCGGTCGAATGCGGCGCTGCGGCCGTTGAGGCTCAAGACCTCGTCCAAGATGCGCAGCACTTGCTTTTCGGTATCCATTGCTTTGATTGATGTCCAGAGGAGGCGGGGCGGGCGCCCAGGGGCCCGTGATCGGGGCGAATCTTAGCTGCTCGCCCTGCTGCGCCTCCCCCCTGAGCACGGGCATTTCACACGCTCAGCGGATGCTCGCCGCTTCCCGGGCTCGCGCCCGGTCGTCGCGCAGGGGTGCTGTGAGATACTTTTTTGCTCCCTTTTTGCCCCTTTGACCGGCGCCAAAGCATGCCCGAATCGACCCTGCTGCACGATCTCGTCTCCAGAGCCGCCGACCGGCGTGGCCCCGCGACGGCCCTGACGCAAGGCGCCGCCCAGCTCGGCTACGACGCGCTCGACGCGGCTGTCTCGGCCTTCGCCAGCGGCCTGATCGCGCTGGGCGTGCAGCGTGGCGAACGGGTCGCGATCTACCTGGAAAAGCGCTTCGAGACGGTGATCGCCAGCTTCGGCGCGCCGGCCGCCGGCGCCGCCTTCGTGCCGCTGAATCCGCTGCTGAAGGCCGAACAGGTCGGCTTCATCCTGCGCGACTGCGATGTGCGCGTGCTCATCACCTCGCCCGATCGCCACGCGCTGCTGGCCGAGGAACTGGGCCGCTGCGAGGCGCTGAAGCACGTGGTCGTCACCGACGGCGGCGAGGCGAGTGCCACCGCGCTGCGCTGGTCGGCCCTGCTCGACGCGCCGCAAGCGAGCGGCCATCGCGTCATCGACACCGACCTCTGCGCGATCCTCTACACCTCCGGCAGCACGGGCCGCCCCAAGGGCGTGATGCTGTCCCACCGCAATATGGTGGCGGGCGCGAAGAGCGTCTCGTCCTACCTCGAGAACGACGAGAACGACACGCTGCTGGCCGCGCTGCCGCTATCCTTCGACGCCGGCTTCAGCCAGCTCACCACGGCCTTCCACACCGGCGCCCGTGTAGTGCTGCTGAACTACCTGCTGCCGCGCGACGTGCTGAAGGCGCTGGAGCGCGAGAAGGTCACCGGCCTCACTGCCGTGCCGCCGCTCTACATCCAGCTCACGCAGATGGAGTGGCCCGCCGCGATCGGCGAGCACCTGCGCTACTTCGCCAACACCGGCGGCCGCATACCGCGCGAAACGCTCGACGCCCTGCGTGCCCGCGTGCCGGCCGCCAAGCCCTTCCTGATGTACGGCTTGACCGAGGCCTTCCGCTCGACCTACCTGCCGCCGTCGGAGGTGGACCGCCGGCCCGACTCGATCGGCAAGGCGATCCCGAACGCCGAAATCCTGGTGCTGCGCGAGGACGGCTCGCCCTGCGCGCCGGATGAGCCGGGCGAGCTCGTGCACCGCGGCGCGCTGGTCGGCCTGGGCTATTGGAACGATCCGGAAAAGACCGCCGAGCGCTACAAGCTGCTGCCTCCCGGCCTGGATGGCCGACCGACCGGCCTGCAACTGCCCGAGTACGCCGTGTTCTCCGGCGACACGGTGCGCCGCGATGCCGAAGGCTTCCTCTACTTCGTCGGCCGCCGCGACGAGATGATGAAGACCTCCGGCTACCGCGTCAGCCCGACCGAGGTCGAGGAACTGCTGTACGCGACCAAGCTGGTCGGCGAATGCGTGGCCTTCGGCGTCGATCACCCGACCTTGGGCCAGGCGATCCAGGTCATCGCCACGGCGCCGGCCGGCGCGGCCGACATCGACCTCGTCGCGCTGATGACCGAGTGCCGCCAGCGCATGCCGGCCTACATGGTGCCCGCGGGCATCGAGGTGCAGGCCGGCCCGCTGCCGCGCAACCCGAACGGCAAGATCGACCGCAAGCTGCTCTCGACCGCCTGGGTCGAGCGCGCCGCCCAGACCTGAATCGCACATCATGTCCGACGCTCCCGTATTCCCCAAGCGTGCGCCCGCGCACGCCGCAATGACCCAGTTCCCGATCCGCGACGGCGAGCTGATCGTCGGTGGCCAGAAGCTCTCGCTGCTGGCTGAGCGCGTCGGCCAGACGCCGTTCTACGCCTACGACCGCAGTCTGCTGCGTGCGCGTGCAGCCCAGTTGCGCGACGCCCTGCCCAAGCAGGTCAAGCTGCACTACGCGATGAAGGCCAACCCGCTACCGGCCGTGGTGGGTCTGATGGCCGGCCTCGTAGACGGCATCGACGTCGCCTCGGCCGGTGAGCTGCAGGTGGCGCTGAACGCTGGAGCCGATCCGGCCGAGATCAGCTTCGCCGGCCCCGGCAAGCGCGACATCGAGCTGAATCAGGCGGTGGCGGCGGGCGTGCTGATCAACGTCGAATCGCCGCGCGAACTGCCGGTGCTCGCCGCGGCTTCGCAGCGCATGGGCCTGCCGGCGCGCGTGGCCGTGCGCGTGAATCCCGACTTCGAGCTGAAGGGCTCGGGCATGAAGATGGGCGGCGGCCCCAAGCAGTTCGGCATCGACACCGAGGTGCTGCCCGAGCTGCTCGCCGAGATCGGCCGCCTGAGCCTCGCCTTCGAAGGCTTCCACCTGTTCGCCGGCTCGCAGAACCTGCGCGCCGAGTCGATCTGCGAGGCGCAGCAGAAGTCCTACGAGCTGGCCCTGCGACTGGCGCAGCACGCGCCGGCGCCCGTGAAGTTCCTGAACCTCGGCGGCGGTTTCGGCATCCCGTACTTCCCGGGCGAGCAGCCGCTGGACTTGGCGCCGATCGGCGAGAACCTGCAGCAGCTGGTCGGCCGCGCCGCGCAGGAGATGCCGCAGGCTTCTCTCGTTATTGAACTGGGTCGTTACTTCGTCGGCGAAGCCGGTGTCTACGTGACCCGCATCGTCGACCGCAAGGTCTCGCGCGGCCAGGTCTACCTGGTGGCGGACGGCGGCCTGAACCACCACCTCGCGGCCTCGGGCAACTTCGGCCAGGTCGTGCGCAAGAACTACCCGGCGACGATCGGCAACAAGGCCGGCAGCGCGGAGCGCGAGCCGGCCTCGGTGGTCGGGCCACTGTGCACGCCGCTGGACCTGCTGGCCGACCGGATGGAACTGCCGGTGGCCGAAGTGGGCGACCTCGCCGTCGTGTTCCAGTCCGGCGCCTATGGCCGCAGCGCCAGCCCGCAGGATTTCCTGGGGCATCCGCACTGCGTGGAAGTGCTGGTCTAGCGGCTGGGGCTGAGAGCGCGCGTACCATGCGCGGAAACGACCCTCAGAGAGTCGCCGCCGATGAGCCACCTGTCGCCCCTATACCTGCTGGAACGCTTCGACGTCGGCATTGTCCAGCTCGATGCCGAGCGCCGCGTGACGGCGATGAATGACCTGGCGCGCAAGATCTTGCCGGTCGACGAGAAGCAGCCTTTCGATGCGAGCGTGGTGAGCTTCCATCCGCCGCGCTCGCAGCCCAAGGTCGAGTTCATGCTGGACCAGGCGGCGATCTGCCCGGTGGCCAATCCGCCGCCGATGACGATGATCATCAACATCCCCGAGCGGGTGCTGCTGATCAAGGTGACGCGGCTGAGCAATGCGCGCGCGGCCACGGCCGGCTACACGCTGGTCTTCTACGACATCACCGATCTCGTCAGCGGCGAGCAGCCGGCCGTCGATGCCTCGGACCAGCGCCGGCGCCTGGCCAAGATCCCGACGATCTCGGGCCAGCAGGTCGTGCTGGTGGATGCCGACGATGCGCTGCACCTGCATTCCGAAGGCCACTACACGCGCGTGATCACAGCCGACGGCAATCGCTTCTGCAATCTCAGCCTCGGTGACCTGGAGGCACGCCTGGACCCCGCGCAGTTCATGCGCGTGCACCGCTGCCACATCGTCAATCTGTCGGCGATCAAGGGCCTGGCGCGCGACACCGGCCGGCTGATGGTGCGGCTGGCCGGCAATGGCGAACCGGTGCCCGTCTCGCGCACCAGCGCGCCCGATCTGCTCTCGCGGCTGGGCATGTCGCCGGTGGTCGGCAACGGCGCGGCCAAACGGGACTAGCAAGGCGCCCAGCTTGTTGGCACGCGCATTCCGCGGGCAAACACCTATCTATCGGTTTCCCTAGGTCCGTCGCTGCGATCGGCGCGTCTTCGGCAGTTCGTGCGCGCGGCTTGCAGTTCGTTCATCGGGCCCGTCGCTTCACGCAAATCGCGGGGCATTGCCTGCTCGTTTGCGTCGTTCGAGAGGGCGGACGTATCTTCAAAGCACACCAAAAACAGTGCATTGGAGACATCGATGATCCCCCCGAATTTCGACTATCACGCGCCCAAGACCGTGGGTGAGGCGATCACGCTTCTCGGGTCTCTGGGCAGCGAAGCCAAGCTGCTGGCGGGCGGCCACAGCCTGCTGCCGATGATGAAGCTGCGCTTCGCCCAGCCGGCGCACCTGATCGACATCAACCGCATTCCCGAGCTGCGCGGCATCCGCGAGGACGCCGGCGAGATCGTGATCGGTGCGATGACGGTCGAACGTGAGCTGATCGAATCGAAGCTGCTTCAGCAGAAGCTGCCGCTGCTGGCCGACGCCCCGCGCCTGATCGCCGACCCGCAGGTGCGCAACCGCGGCACCATCGGTGGCGACATCGCGCATGGCGACCCGGGCAACGACCACCCCGCGCTGTCCATCGCGCTCGATGCCACGCTGGTACTGGAAGGCCCTCAGGTGCGGCGCTCCGTCAAAGCCGAGTCCTTCTTCCACGGCACCTACATGACCGATCTGGCCGAGGACGAGATCCTCTGCGAGATCCGCATCGCGCCCTTCGCCGCCGGTACCGGCTGGGCCTACGAGAAGCTCAAGCGCAAGACCGGCGACTGGGCCACCGCGGGCGCCGCCGTTGTCATGCGGATGAGCGGCGGCGCCGTCGCGTCGGTCCGCATCGCGCTGACCAACGTCGCCCCGACCGCGCTGCGCGCCACTGCCGCCGAGCAGTTGCTGATCGGCAAGCCACTGAGCGAAGCCGCCATCGACGCCGCCGCTGCGGCCGCGATGGCGATCGCCGACCCGCAGGAGGACCTGCGCGGCGACCGCGAATACAAGACCGCGATGACCGGCCAGATGCTCAAGCGCGCCCTGCGCGCCGCCGCCGAGCGTTGTCACTGAACGGGAGAGAGTGATGGCCAAACGAATCCTTAACATCAAGGTCAACGGCAAGACGCTGGAGAAGGCGGTCGAGCCGCGCACCCTGCTGATCCATTTCCTGCGCGAAGACTGCAACCTCACCGGCGCCCACATCGGCTGCGACACCTCGCACTGCGGCGCCTGCACCGTCGATCTGGACGGCGAGTCCGTCAAGTCATGCACGCACCTGGCCGTGCAGTGCGAGGGCTCCAGCGTCCTCACGGTCGAAGGCCTGGCGCAAGGCGGCGTGCTGCACGCCGTGCAGGAGGGCTTCTACAAGGAGCACGGTCTGCAATGCGGCTTCTGCACGCCGGGCATGCTGATGCGCGCCTACCGGCTGCTGCAGGAGAACCCGAACCCGAGCGAAGCCGAGATCCGCGCGGGCATCAGCGGCAACCTGTGCCGCTGTACCGGGTACCAGAACATCGTCAAGGCGATCCAGTACGCAGCGAACAAGCTGCGTGCCGACACCGCTGTCGCAGCCTGAGCCCGGAGACCAAGAGCATGAACGCACCCACCGATCCCAAGCTGCTCGAACGCAGCGCCGCCCTGCAAGGCATGGGCGACAGCCGCCTGCGCAAGGAAGACGCGCGCTTCATCCAGGGCAAGGGCAACTATGTCGACGACATCAAGATGCCCGGCATGCTGCACATGGACATCGTCCGTTCGCCGCTGGCCCATGCCCGCATCAAGAGCATCGACAAGAGCGAGGCACTGAAGGTCCCCGGCGTGATCGCCGTGCTGACCGCCGAAGACCTGAAGCCGCTGAAGCTGCACTGGATGCCTACGCTGGCCGGCGACGTGGCAGCCGTGCTGGCCGACGGCAAGGTGCACTTCCAGATGCAGGAAGTGGCCGTAGTGATCGCCGAGGACCGCTATGCCGCGGCTGACGGCGTGGAGGCCGTGCTCGTCGACTACGAGGAGCTGGAGCCGGTCATCGACCCCTACGCGGCGCTCGCGCCTGATGCGCCGGTGATCCGCGAGGACCTGGTCGGCAAGACCGTCGGCGCGCACGGCCCGCGCGAGCACCACAACCACATCTTCACCTGGGATGCCGGCGACAAGGCCGCGGCCGATGCGGCCTTCGCGGTGGCACCGGTCACGGTGACGCAGCGCATCCACTATCCGCGCGTCCATCCCTGTCCGCTGGAGACCTGCGGTTGCGTGGCCAGCTTCGATCCGGTCCGTGGCGACCTGACCACCTACATCACCTCGCAGGCGCCGCACGTGGTGCGCACGGTGGTGTCGATGCTGTCGGGCATCCCGGAATCGAAGGTGCGCATCGTCAGCCCCGACATCGGCGGCGGCTTCGGCAACAAGGTCGGCATCTATCCCGGCTACGTCTGCGCGATCGTGTCGAGCATCGTGCTCGGCAAGCCGGTCAAGTGGGTGGAAGACCGCATCGAGAACATCTCCTCGACCGCCTTTGCACGCGACTATCACATGGACGGCGAACTGGCCGCCACGCCCGACGGCCGGATCACCGCGCTGCGCGTCAACGTGATCGCCGACCACGGCGCCTTCGATGCCTGCGCCGATCCGACCAAATTCCCCGCCGGCCTGTTCCACATCTGCTCGGGCTCCTACGACATCCCCGCCGCGCATGCCAGCGTCAAGGGCGTCTACACCAACAAGGCGCCCGGCGGCGTGGCCTACCGT
Organism: Roseateles agri; assembly: GCF_034043675.1. Classification (NCBI taxonomy): domain Bacteria; kingdom Pseudomonadati; phylum Pseudomonadota; class Betaproteobacteria; order Burkholderiales; family Sphaerotilaceae; genus Roseateles; species Roseateles agri. The sequence continues at coordinate 452,331 of NZ_JAXCLA010000007.1, forward strand.
TGCTCCTTCCGCGTGACGGAGGCGGTCTACCTGGTCGAGCGCATGGTCGACGTGCTCGCGCAGAAGCTCGGCATCGACAAGGCCGAGATCCGCAGCAAGAACTTCATCCGCAAGGAACAGTTCCCCTACACCTCGGCCTTCGGCTTCGAGTACGACTCGGGCGATTACCAGCTCGCGCTGGACAAGGTGCTGAACGCGGTCGACTACAAGGCCCTGCGCGCCGAGCAAGCCGCCAGGCGCGCCGACCCGAACAGCCCGACGCTGATGGGCATCGGCCTCGTGACCTTCACCGAAGTCGTCGGCGCCGGGCCCAGCAAGATGTGCGACATCCTCGGCGTGGGCATGTTCGATTCCTGCGAGATCCGCGTTCACCCGACCGGCAGCGCCATCGCCCGCATGGGCACGATCACGCAGGGCCAGGGCCACCAGACCACGTACGCGCAGATCATCGCCACCGAGCTGGGCATTCCCAGCGAGGTGATCCAGGTGGAGGAGGGCGACACCAGCACCGCGCCCTATGGTCTTGGCACCTACGGCTCGCGCTCCACGCCGGTGGCGGGCGCGGCCATCGCGATGGCCAGTCGCAAGATCTTCGCCAAGGCACGCAAGATCGCCGCGCACCTGCTGGAAGTGGGCGAGAACGATCTCGACTGGGAGATCGATCGCTTCAATGTCAAGGGCGACGACAGCCGCTACAAGACCATGAAGGACATCGCCTGGGCCTCGTACAACAGCCCGCCGCCGGGACTGGAGCCCGGCCTGGAAGCGGTCCACTACTACGACCCGCCGAACTTCACCTATCCCTTCGGCATCTACCTGGCCGTGGTCGACATCGATCGCGCCACCGGCGAGACGCACGTGCGCCGCTTCTACGCGCTCGACGACTGCGGCACGCGCATCAACCCGATGATCATCGAGGGCCAGATCCATGGCGGCCTCACCGAGGGCTACGCCGTCGCGATGGGCCAGCAGATGCCCTTCGACGCGCAGGGCAACCTGCTCGGCAACACGCTGATGGACTACTTCCTGCCCACGGCCGTCGAGACGCCGCACTGGGAGACCGACCACACCGTCACGCCCTCGCCGCATCACCCGCTCGGCGCCAAGGGCGTGGCCGAGTCGCCGCACGTGGGCTCGATCCCGACCTTCACCTCGGCCGTCGTCGATGCCTTCGCGCATCTGGGCGTCACGAACATGACGATGCCGCACAGCAGCTACCGCGTCTGGCAGCAACTGAAGGCCAGCGGAGTGAATCTCTGATGGAAGTCACTCTCGACAAGCGCTACCCGGTCGTTGCGGGCATCGACCAGGCCTGGGCCGTGCTGCAGGACATCAACGCGACGGCGGCCTGCATGCCCGGCGCCGCCATCACCGAGCAGATCGATGCCAGCCACTACAAGGGCACGGTCAAGAGCAAGGTCGGCCCCTCGACCTTGATGTTCGGCGGCGACATCGAGGTGCTGGGCCTCGACGCGCAAGCGCGCCAGCTGCACATGCTGGGCAAGGGTTCCGACAAGAGCGGCTCCTCGGCCTCGATGGATCTGACGGCCCATCTTGAAGCGGGCGAGGCGCCGGGCAGCTGTGTGCTCGTAGGCCATGCCGTGATCATCGTGAACGGCAAGCTGGCGCAGTTCGGCAGCCGGCTGCTGGTGCCGGTGTCCGACGTGATGCTGGGGCAGTTCGCCACCAACTTCAGCGCGGCTGCGGCGGCGGTGCCGGTGGTGGCCGTGCCTGTGGTGGCGGAAGCGCCGGTGGCTCCTGTAGCGCCGGTGCCCGCCGCCAAACCCGCGAACGAACCTGCCAACGAACTGAACGCCTTCAGCTTCGGCTGGGCCGTGCTCAAGAGCTGGTTTGCCGGCCTGTTCGGCAAACGCGCGTGAGCCTGTCATGGCCGAGCCCGTGAACACCGACGCCCACCTGCGCGAGCGCCTGCACGAGGCCGGCTACATCGCCGACGAAGGCCTGGCCACGACGCTGTGGCTGTCCTCCCAACTGCAGCGCCCGCTGCTCGTCGAGGGCGACGCCGGCGTGGGCAAGACCGCGCTGGCGCTGGGCCTGGCGCGCGCTGGCGGCCGCCGGCTGATCCGGCTGCAATGCCATGAGGGCCTCGACCTCTCGCAGGCCGCCTACGAGTGGAACTACGGCCGCCAACTGCTGGCCATCCGCGCGCACGAGACGCAGCCCACCGGCATCCGCGAAAGCGATCTGTTCGCCCGCAGCTACCTGCTGGAGCGGCCGCTGCTGCAGGCCATCTCCAGCGACGAGCCCTGCGTGCTGCTGATCGACGAGATCGACCGCGCCGACGATGCCTTCGAGGCCTATCTGCTCGAAGTGCTGGCCGACTACCAGATCACCGTGCCCGAGCTGGGCACGCTGCGCGCCACGCACGTCCCGCAGGTCGTGCTCACCAGCAACGGCACGCGCGAGCTGTCGGACGCGCTGCGCCGCCGCTGCCTCTACCACTGGCTCGACTACCCGACCCTGGCGCGCGAGATCGCCATCGTCCGCACCACCTTGCCGCAGGCCGAGTCGCAATTGGTGGAGCAGGCCGTTGCCTTCGTGCAGCGCCTGCGCAAGGAGGATCTCGGCAAGACGCCCGGCGTCGCGGAGACGCTCGACTGGGTGCGCGCGCTGCACAGCCTGCGGCTGCAGGGCCTGCCCGACGACCCCTACGCGCTGATGCCCACGCTCGGCTGCCTGCTCAAGACGCGGGAGGACCTGTACCAGCTGAGCCCGCAGCGCGTGCTGCAGCTGGTCGAGCGGCAGCGCATCGAAGGCGTGGCCAGCCTATGAGCGCCATGCTGGCCCAGCACGCCCGCCCGCTGGAGGCCATCGGCGGCTTCGCGGCCCTGCTGCGCGAACACGGCATGAAGGTCGGCATCGCCGAGCAGATCGCCTTCGTGCGTGCGGCGCTGCTGCTGCCGGGCGGCCGGGCCCAGCAGCTCAGCAGCGCCTGGCGCGCCATCGCCTGCCGCGACCGGCGCGACTGGCGCCAGTGGCCGGAGCTGTTCGAGCGCTACTGGCAGCCCGAGCGCGTCAAGGGCAAGGTCAGCGTGAGCGGGCGGACACGGCCTTCGCGCGATCTGCGCCAGGCGGTGCGGGCGCTGCACGATGCGTTGAGCGGCGGGCCCGGCGGCAGCGGCTCGCTGGACAGCGCGCTCGATGTGCCCGAAGGCGGCGCTGACGAAGTCGCGTCGCAGCCGCGCGCCCAAGGCGGCGCGAGCCGCACTGAGGCCTTACACGACCGCTCGATGGCGATGTGGATGCCGCAGGATCTGACCCAGCTGGAGCAGCTCGCCGCACGCATGGCGGAACGCCTGCGCAAGCGCCTCACGCGGCGTTGGCAGGACGCACCGGCCGGCCGCCGGCTCGACCTGCGCCGCACGCTCCGCAGGAGCCTCGCCACCGGCGGCGTGCCCATCCAGCCGGCGTGGCGACGCCCGCGCCGCGAGCGCCCGCGGCTCTTCATCCTGGTCGACGTGAGCCGCTCGATGCAAACGCATGCGCAGCTGTTCCTGCGCATCGCGCGGGCCTTCGTGGGCACGGCCGATGCGCGTGTCTTCGTGTTCCACACGCGCCTGATCGAGATCACGCCGCTGCTGCAGCGCGACTCGGGAACGGTGCAGGAGAAGGTCAACGCGGTCACCGCCGGCTTTGGCGGCGGCACGCGCATCGCCACGAGTCTGGCCGATTTCCAGCGCAGCCATGCGCGCGCGCAGCTCGGTCGGGGCGCGCGCGTCTGGCTGCTCTCCGACGGCTTCGATGCCGACGAGCCGGACCAACTGCCCGAGCAGATGCGGCTGCTGCGCCGCCGTGGCGCACGCATCACCTGGTTCCATCCCACGGCCGCGGCGCCAGCCTCGGCCGCGGTGCAGGGCTGCGCCGGCCTGATCGAGAGTTTCGTGCCCCTGTCTTCGCTGCGCGATCTGGCGCGCGCCGAGGCGCTGATCCATTGAAGGACACCGACATGACTGCCACCTCGCTCGATTGGATTTCTTCGGCTGAGCGGCTGCGCGCCGCGGGCCAGCCCTTCGCGCTGGTGAGCGTGGTGCGCGTGGTGGCGCCCAGCTCCGCGCGACCGGGCGACAAGGCGCTCGTCACGGCGGACGGCCGCATCGACGGCTGGATCGGCGGCGGCTGCTCGCAGCCCGCCGTCGTGCGCACCGTGCGCCAGTCGCTGCAGGACGGCCAGCCGCGGATGATCCGCATCGCGCCGGCGGCCGAGGGCCACGAGCGCGAGCTGAGCGACTTGCTGGAGTTCGGCATGGCATGCCATTCGGGCGGCACGGTCGAGCTCTTCATCGACCCCGTGCTGCCGCCGGCGCATCTCGTCGTCGTCGGCGATTCGCCGGTGGCGGTCTCGCTGGCGGAGCTGGCGCCGCGGGTCGGCCTCACGGTCACGGTGATCGCGCACGATGCCGATGCGAGCCGCTTCGCCGATGCTCGCCAGGTGCTGGTCACCGATGACGCGATCGCCTTCGCCGGCGAGGTGGAGGCGGGCGCCTTTGTCGTCGTTGCCACGCAGGGTCGGCGCGATCTGCAGGGCCTGCATGCGGCGCTGTCGTTGAAGGCCCGCAAGATCTTCTTCGTGGCCAGCGCGCGCAAGGCCGACGTGCTGCGCCGGACGCTGCTCGAGTCCGAGCACGACCAGGCCGAGGTGGACGCCATCGTCGCGCCGGCCGGCCAGGCGATCGGCGCGCAGACGCCGCAGGAGATCGCGCTGGCCGTTCTGGCCGCGGTGATCGCCGCGCGGCGCAACGCGCCGGAGAAAGAGGTCGTCGAATCGCCGCGCGCCAAGCCGTCGGTCCTGCCGCTACCCGAGCTGGCGCCGATCGCCGGCTCCTGCTGCGGTGGCGGCGCCGCGAAGGAGTGATCCGGCATGGGCTGCATTCTCAAAGGGGGCGGCGGTCTCTACAGCCGGCTGGTGGTGGGCGCGGTGGTGCTCGCGGCCGGGGCCGGTGAGCGCATCGGGAATCGTCCCAAGAGCCTGCTGGAGCTGGGCGGCGTGCCGCTGATCCGGCGCACGCTGATCGCGCTGTCGGGCGCGGGTGTGGACGAGGTCGTGGTCGTGCTCGGTCACTACGCGGACGTGATCGGCCCGGCGGTCGAAAGCTTCCCGGTCACCGTCGTCCGCAATCCGCGGCCCGAGGACGGGCAGGTGTCCTCGCAACGGCTCGGCCTCGCCGCGCTGGCCGGCAAGCTGGACGCCGTGATGGTCGTGCTGGCCGATCAGCCGCTGCTCAACGCGCAAGATATCGGCGCGTTGATCGGCGCCTGGAAGAAGCGGAGCGAAGGCGCGGCCGTGGTCTACCCCGAGGTGCAGGGCGAGCGCGGCAACCCGGTGATGTTCAGCGCCGATGTCCGGGAGCAGATCCTCGCCGGCGCGGCCAACGCGGGCTGCCGCCAATGGCAGGTGAAGCACCCGGAGCTGGTGCAGCCCTTCGTCACCGACAACCGCCGCTACCGCGTGGACATCGATACGCCGGAAGACCTCGAACGCTTCGAGCGTGAGACGGGCCACGCACTGCGCTGGCCCGCCGGCGTGGCCGCCTGATCCGCGATGCACCCGGCGGCTCTGCGAACCTGCGGCGCGGCCCTGCTGATCGGCTGCTGGTTCTCGCTGGGCGAACTGGGGCAAGTCTTGACCCCCACGCTGGCCGGCGGCCTGATGCCGATCGCGGCCTGGCTGGCTTGCATCGGCTTGCTGCTGCACTTCGGGCACCAGGCGCGCTGGTTCCGCGTCGGGAGCTGCATGCCGGTCGTGAGCCGCATTCCCTGGAGGCAGCCGAGGGCCTGGCCGGCGTTCTGCGCCCGGTGCGCGATGCTGCCGATGATGGCGACCCTGCCGCTGATGGCGCTGTGGTGCGGGGGTTATGGCCTACAGCCCTGGCAGTCGCTGGCGCTGCACCTATCGGCGATGGTGTTGCCGCCGCTGGCGATCCGCCGGTTGAGCCGATGGGTGGACGAGCCCGCCTGCATCGCTGCGGCGATGGCGCTGGGCGTCGTGTTGCTGCTGGCATTGCCGGGCCTGCGCGGGCTGATGGCGCTGTCGCTATGCCAGTCGGTGGCCTGGGGCCTGGCCAGCTTCGACCGTGGCGGGCCCACGGCGGAGCGGGGCGCTGCACGGCGACTGCCTTGGGTCTTCGCGCTGGGTCCGGCGCTTGCGGCCCTGGCGCTCGGCCTTGCGATCGACATCGCCGGCCCGCAGGCGCTGGTCGTTGTCCAGGCCTCGCTGAGTCTCGTGGCCTGCTCCGGATTTCTGCTGGGGCGATCTTGTTGACATCAATCTACCAACTAGTAGAATGCATGCATGTCAGCAGAACTCTCACCCAAGGCCGCGGAGATCGTCGCGCACACGCGATCGCTGCTGGTCCGTGGCGGATACAACAGCTTCAGCTATGCGGACCTCGCCGAGCGGGTCAGCATCTCCAAGGCCAGCATCCATCATCACTTCCCGAGCAAGGCGGTGCTGGTCCAGACCGTGATTGCGCTGTATCGCCAGGAGGCGAAGACGGCGCTCGGATCGCTGCAAGGCCACTTCGACGATCCGCTGTCCGAACTCAATGCCTACGCGGACTACTGGGCCGGCTGCATCCGCAGCGGCGAGTCGCCGTTCTGCATCTGCGCCGTGCTGGCGACGGAACTGCCCAGCGTGCCCGATGAAGTCGCGGTGGAGGTGAGGGCGCATTTCCGCGACCTGAACGAATGGCTGGCGGCGCTGCTGAAGCGCGGTGTCGAGCGTGGCCAGTTCCACCTGCTCAACAGCCCGGCCGTGTCGGCGCAGGCCTTCATGGCGGTCGTGCATGGGGCGATGCTGATGGCCCGCGCGCTGGACGATCCCAAGGTCTTCCCCGCGGTCGTGCAACCGGCGATCCTGAAGCTCACCCAGTCGACCTGAATTCACCCACCGGTGGCGGCTCTTTTGGCCGCCATTTTTTTCTCACGTTAACTACCTACTAGTAGGTTTAAATGGAGACTCATCATCATGGCTCATCCTCTGTCGCCGCTGGGCATTGCCCACACCCTGATCAGCCTGCTGCCGGTCGTCGCGGGCCTGTACGGCCTGACCCGTGACCGTCGCATCGATGCCGCCAGCGGCGCCGGCAAGCTCTACCTCGCCGGGCTGACGGTGTCGGTCCTCACCTCCTTCGGTCTGTCGAGCACCGGCGGCATCAACCCCGGCCATGTGCTGGGTGTGCTGGCCTTGCTGGCGGCTTTCGGCGGTGCGTGGCTGGTGCCGGCGTTCTCGTTCCTCGGGCGGCTGCGGCCCTATCTGCAGGCCTTCGGACTCTCGTTCAGCTTCTTCCTGCTGCTGGTGCCGGGCATCAACGAGACCTTGACGCGGCTGCCCGCCGCTGCGCCGCTGGCCACCGGTCCGGACGATCCGGTGGTGCGCACGGCGCTGCTGGGCTGGCTCGTCCTGTTCATCGTCGGCTTCGTGTTGCAGAGCCGCGGCATCCGCCGGGCTACCAGCGCTTCAGGCCCAGCAGCTTCTCGCCGAGCGGAGTGAGCTCGGCGACCCGGCCGTGCTTCTTCTCCCAGCCGCGCGGGTCGCCCGGGAAGCCGGCACGGATCGGCGGTTCCAGTTCGCGCCATGAGGTGATGCGGGCCTCGCGCTCGGCCGTGTTGGCTTCCTCGGCCGGGAACATCGAGATGTACTGGGCCATCCGCACCTTGTCCTCGGTCATGTTCGGCGCCACGCCATGCGCCAGCAGCGAGTTGAAGATCATCAGGTCGCCGGGGAACAGTTCGAGCTTCTCCAGCTTGTCCTCGATGCCTGTCATGTCGGGATGGTGCGGATCGCGGTCGGCCGGCTGGGTCTTGACCCACTCGTCGAAGTGCTCGAAGAGCCAGGGCACGCACTGGAAGCCGCCGATGTCGCCGCCGTCCTGGTGCACCAGCGACAGCACGCCCTGGACCGAGATCGGCTTGGGCTCGCGCGAGGTGTCGGCGTCCCAGTGGATGAAGCCGTTCGATTTGCGCTTGCCGCGGTTGGGCGTGTTGAGGTTGGCGCGATCGATCGCCACCCACAGGTCCTCGATGTCCCAGATGTCCACGAAGGCGTCGTAGACCCGCTGCTGCATGCGGTTGTCCCACAGCAGCTGATGGTTGTAGATCTCCACCATGCCGGCATAGTTGACGGCGGCCTCCGGGTGCTCGCGCCGCGTCGTGACGTCCCAGGTCGACGGATCCTTCGGGTCCTTCTCCTCGAACTCCCAGAGCAGCGACTTCAGCCGCTCGACGTTCTCCGCCGGCACGGCATTGCGCACGATGACGTAGCCCCGGCGCTGCCAGTGGGCGAAGTCCTCGGGCGAGAGAACGCGCAGCGGAAGCCGCTTCTTCAGTTGCGACAGCTGGGTGCTGCTGCGTGTCGATGTGGGGTGGTCGTCCTGGTCGTAGTCGGTCGCGTGTGCCATCCGTGTCTCCGTCGTCTTCTGTGTGAACTGACGGCCCGAAGGTTAGGCGGGCGGCAAAACGAGCTGTTGTAGGGGACTGGCGACTACTCATACTATTCTGGCGTTCCTGCTTAAGCGCAGGTCGTACAGAGCACATTGATGAAGCCCTACCTCGAGAGAGTCCCGGTCGCCGATGGCGTGTCCTGCTCAATGCTGCACGTGCTGCGCGAGCCGATCGCGTTCGAGTGGCACCACCACCCCGAGTACGAGCTGACCCTGACCACCAACTCCCAGGGCCACCGCTTCATCGGCGACCACGTGGGCACCTACGACGATGGCGACCTGGTGATGGTGGGGCCGAACCTGCCGCACACCTGGTTCTCGTCCAACAAGCTCGACGAGGGCCAGCCCCACCATGTGATGGTCATCAAGTTCCGGCCCGAATGGGCACGCGGGCTGATGGACCTGCTGACCGAGCTGCGCGCGATCGGCGCGATGCTGGAGCGCTCGTCGCGCGGCCTGAAGTTCTCGCCCGAGGCCGCCCGCCGGGCCCGCCCGGCCATCGAGGCCCTGTTCGACAAGCCACCGGCCGAGCGCCTGCTGGACCTGATCGCGATCCTGCTGGCGCTGTCGTCCGACGCCGCCGCTGAATCGCTCGCCGCGCCCAACCAGGCGTCTTCGGTCACCGATCCGGGCGGCTCGCGCATCGACCGGGTGCTGGAGCACGTCCACGAGAACTACCGCGACGAGGTCAAGGTGGACGACCTAGCCCGCATCGCCGCGCTCAGCGCCTCGGCCTTCCACCGCATGTTCCTGCGGCAGACGCGCACGACCTTGACCGAGTACGTAATGCGCCTGCGCATCGGCGAGGCCTGCGCGCAACTGGTGGCGGACGGCCGGCCGATCGCCGGCATCGCGGAAGCGGTGGGCTACCGCTCGCTCGCCAACTTCGGGCGCCAGTTCAAAGCGCTCAAGGGCCAGACGCCGCGCGAGTACCGCAGCCGCTTCAGCCTGAAGCGCTGAGGCTGTCCAGGGTTTTCCTGGGTGTTCGATTTTTCGTCGTTCGAATAAATTGGTTTTGCAAGCAAACAAATAGAGACCGAAACGAGAGTCGGTCGTTTGCTGCGATCAATTCCCAAATACAAACCAGGAGACAGTGATATGCGTTCGAACGTGTTGAGGGCCGTTGCCGCGGCGGCCTCACTGATGGTGTTCAGTGCAGCGCAGGCCCAGAACCAGAGCGTCGAGGTGATGCACTGGTGGACCTCCGGCGGCGAGGGTGCCGCGGTCGGTGTGCTGAAGCAGGATCTGGAGAAGCGCGGCGTCAAGTGGGTGGACATGGCCGTGGCCGGCGGTGGTGGCGAGGCCGCCTCGACCGCACTGCGCGCCCGCGTGGTCGCCGGCGACCCGCCGACCGCCGCGCAGCAGCTCGGCATGAACGTGCGCGACTGGGCCGTCGAAGGCTCGCTGGGCAATCTGGACGACGTGGCCGTCAAGGGCGGCTGGGACAAGGTCGTGCCGCCGGCGGTGCAGGCCTTCGGCAAGTACAAGGGCCACTGGGTGGCCGCACCGGTGAACATCCACCGCCCGAGCTGGCTGTGGATGAATGCCAAGATCTTCAAGGACAACGGCCTGACCCCGCCGAAGACCTGGGACGAGTTCAACGCCACGGCCGACAAGCTCAAGGCCAAGGGCATCACGCCGCTGGCCTTCGGCGGCCAGGCCTGGCAGGAAACCACCGTGTGGGAAGACGTCGTGCTGGGCATCGGCGGCCCGGACTTCTACAAGAAGGCCATCATCGATGCCGATCCGGCCGCGCTGAAGTCGCCGACGATGATCAAGGTCTTCGACCAGATGCGCAAACTGCGCAGCTATGTGGACCGCAACTTCGCCGGCCGCGACTGGAACCTTGCCACCGCCATGGTGCTGAAGGGCGAGGCCGCCATGCAGCTGATGGGCGACTGGGCCAAGGGCGAGGTGATCGCCGCCAAGCAGGTGCCGGGCAAGGACATCCTGTGCAGCGTCGCGCCGGGCACGCAGGGCTCCTTCCTGTTCAACACCGACTTCTTCGCGATGTTCAACGTCTCGGCGGCCAAGCGTCCCGCGCAGCTGCTGATGGCCCAGGCCATCATGGACCCGAGCTTCCAGGTCACCTTCAACCTGGCCAAGGGCTCGATCCCGGCGCGTAACGACGTCAGCATGGACAAGTTCGACGACTGCGGCAAGCAGTCGATGGCCGACCTGAAAGCGGCCAGCGCGGCCAACCACGTCTACGGCTCGCTGGCCCACGGTCATGCGCAGCCCGCTGGCGTGCAGCGCGCCTACTTCGACGTCGTGACCAAGCACTTCAACTCCGACCAGTCCTCGCAGGCTGCCGTCGATGAGCTGGTGCGCTCGGTCGCCGCAGCCAAGTAACTCCTGAGGGTTTTGCTGGTGGTGGCCGGCGCTGCCACCAGCCTTTTTCTTCCCTTTCCTTCTCCTCTTCGGTTTCACTCGGGACGTCCATGTCACCCTTGTCGCGCTGGCTGGGCCGGCACATGGCGAAGCTGGCCCTAGCGCCCAGCCTGATCGTCATCTGCATCGCGGTCTACGGCTTCATCGCCTTCACCACCGTCCTCTCCTTCACCGGATCGAGGATGCTGCCGAACTTCAACTTCGTCGGGTGGCTCCAGTACGAGCGGCTCTGGAACTCGCCGCGCTGGATCGTGGCTGTGACGAACTTCGGCCTCTTCGCCGTGCTCTACATCGGCATCACCACGGCGCTGGGCCTGGGCCTGGCGATCCTGCTCGACCAGAAGGTGCGCGCCGAAGGCGTGCTGCGCTCCATCTACCTGTACCCGATGTCGATCAGCTTCATCGTCACCGGCGTCGCCTGGCAATGGCTGATGGCGCCGGACCTCGGCCTGGAGAAAGCCTTCCACGCCTGGGGCTGGACGAGCTTCCGCTTCGACTGGATCAAGGACGAGCAGATGGCCATCTACTGCATCGTCATCGCCGGCATCTGGCAGGCCACCGGCTTCGTGATGGCGCTGTTCCTGGCCGCGCTGCGCGGCATCAACGGCGAGATCATCCTGGCCGCCAAGATCGACGGCGCCGGCGGCCCGCAGATCTACCGGCACGTCGTCGTGCCCGCGCTGCGCCCGGCCTTCCTCACGGCCCTGGTCGTGCAGGGGCACCTCGCGATCAAGTCCTATGACCTGGTCGTGGCGCTCACCCGCGGCGGCCCCGGCTATGCGACCGAGCTGCCGTCCACCTTCATGTACGGCTACACCTTCACGCGCAACGAGATGGCCGTCGGCGCCGCCAGCGCGGTGACGATGCTGATCACGCTCGCCGCGGTGATCGTGCCCTACCTCTACAGCGAGCTGAAGAACCAAGATGCGCGCTAAGTCCTCCTTCAGACCCGGCCGGCTCTTCATCTACGCGATGCTGCTGGTCGCGGCGGTGTTCATGCTGGTGCCGCTGGTGGCGATGGTCTTCACCTCGCTGAAATCGATGCCGGAGATCACGGGCCTCGCGCCGTATTCGGGCGGCACGATCCTCAGCATCCCGGTCGATCCGAGCTTCGACGCGTGGAAGTCCGCCTGGTCCTCCGCCTGCATCGCGGTGGCCTGCGACGGCCTGCGGCCGTACTTCTGGAACACCATCGTGCTGTGCGTGTTCAGCGTCACGATCTCGGTGTCCATCGGCGCGGTGAACGGCTACGCGCTGACCAAGTGGCGCTTCAAGGGCGACAGCGTCATCTTCGCGCTGCTGCTGTTCGGCTGCTTCATCCCGTTCCAGATCGTGCTGATCCCGATCGCGCGACTGCTGGGCCTGATGGGCTTGTCGGGCTCGATGGCCGGCCTGATCGCCGTCCATGTCATCTACGGCATCTCGTTCACCACGCTGTTCTTCCGCAACTTCTACGTCACCGTGCCCGACGAGCTGATCAAGGCCGCGCGCATCGACGGCGCGGGCTTCTGGTCGATCTTCTTCCGCGTGCTGCTGCCGGTCTCGGCGCCGATCGCGGTCGTCGCGGTGATCTGGCAGTTCACCTCGATCTGGAACGACTTCCTGTTCGGCGCGTCCTTCTCCGGCCCCAACTCGCGGCCGCTGATGGTGGCGCTGAACAACCTGGTCAACACCTCCACCGGTATCAAGGCCTACAACATCGACATGGCCGCCGCCGTCATCGCCGCGCTGCCGACGATGGTGGTCTACGTGCTGGCGGGCAAGTTCTTCGTGCGCGGCCTGATGGCCGGCGCCGTCAAAGGGTAAAGAGACATGGCATCGCTGGAAATCCAACAAGTCACCAAGCGGTTCGGATCCTTGGGCATCCTGAAGGACATCAACCTCACGATCGACGACGGCGAGTTCCTCGTGCTGGTCGGCCCGTCCGGCTGCGGCAAGAGCACCTTGCTGAACATCATCGCCGGCCTGGAGCCGCTGACCAGCGGCGTGATCTCGATCGACGGCCGCTCGGTCGAGCAACTGGAGCCCAAGGAGCGGGACATCGCGATGGTGTTCCAGTCCTATGCGCTGTACCCGTCGATGACCGTGGCGCGCAACATGGCCTTCCCGCTGATGATGCGCGGCCTCTCGAAGAGCGAGCAGGCGGCCAAGGTCAGCGAGGTGGCCGACCTGCTGCAGATCAGCCACCTGCTGGAGCGCAAGCCGCAGCAGCTCTCCGGCGGCCAGCGCCAGCGGGTCGCGATGGGCCGCGCGCTGGTGCGCGATCCGAAGGTGTTCCTGTTCGACGAGCCGCTGTCCAACCTCGACGCCAAGCTGCGCGTGGACATGCGTACCGAGATCAAGCGCCTGCACCAGCGGGTGCGCAAGACCACCGTCTACGTGACCCACGACCAGGTCGAGGCGATGACCATGGCCACGCGGATCGCCGTGATGAAGGACGGCGTGGTCCAGCAGTTCGGCACGCCGGCGCAGATCTACGAGCGGCCCGCCAACACCTTCGTCGCGACCTTCATGGGCTCGCCGGCGATGAACCTGATCCCCGGCACCCTGCGTGGCGACAGCCTTTCCATCGAAGGCACCTCGCTGAGCTTCCCCGTCCCGGCGCGCTTCAGCTCGCTGCGCGTGCCGATGCAGGGCCTGCCGGTCTTCATCGGCCTGCGGCCCGAATGGATGGTGTGCGGCGACACGCCGCCCGCGGGCCACGCGGCGCTGCCGGTGACCGTCGAGGTACTGGAGCCGACCGGCCCGGACCTCTATGCCGCCGCCCGCCTTGGACCGCACGAAATCATGGCCCGCCTGGCCGCGGACGCGTCGGTCACCGTCGGCGTGCCAACGACCTTCGGTGTCGAACTCGCCAAGGTGTCGATCTTCGACCGCGAGTCCGGCATCGCACTCAACTGAAAGGAAATACAGACCATGCCGAAGAAGGAAGACCGCCGACTGCGAGTCGGCGTCCTGGGCTGCGGCCCGATCGCGCAGGCCGCTCATTTCGAGAGCTGCACCAAGGCGCGCAATGCAGACCTCTACGCCATCTGCGACGTGGCGGACGACCTGCGCGAGCGCATGGCCTGGACGCACAAGCCCGAGCGCAGCTATGCCGACTACGACGCGATGCTCGCCGATCCGCAGCTCGATGCCGTGATCATCGCCACCTCCGATGCCTTCCACGTTCCCGCGGCGATCCGTGCGCTGGAGGCGGGCAAGCATGTGCTGTGCGAGAAGCCGCTGGGCGTCACCGTCGAGGAGGTCGAATCGCTGCGCGAGGTGGCCGCGCGTAGCGGCAAGCTGCTGCAGGTCGGGCACATGAAGCGCTTCGACGCGGGCCTGCAGGCGGCCAAGGACTTCATCGACGATGGCATGGGGGAGATGCTGGCGCTGAAGGCCTGGTACTGCGACTCCACGCATCGCTATCCGATGACCGACGCGGTGCAGCCGCTGATGGTCACCAGCGCCGCGCGCAAGAAGCCCGCCGTCGACCCGAAGGCGGACATGCGCCAGTACCTGATGCTGGCCCACGGCTGTCACCTGGCCGATACGGCGCGCTACCTCGGCGGCGAGATCACGGCCGTGCGGGCGCGCCTGTCCGAGCGCTTCGGCGCGCGCTGCTGGTTTGTCGAGACCGAGTTCGCCAACGGCACCCTGGGCCACCTGGACCTGACCGTGGCCGTGCGCATGGACTGGCACGAAGGCTTCCAGATCTACGGCCAGAACGGCAGCATCCTCGCCAAGACCTACAACCCCTGGTACTACAAGAGCAGCGAGGTCGACATCTTCCACGAGAGCGACGGCACCAGCCGCCGCGTGCTCGGTGCCGACGGCCACTTCTATCGCCGCCAGCTGGAGGCCTTCGCCGACGTGCTGCTGCACGGCAAGCCGATGACCGGCGCCACGATCGAAGACGGCATCGCCTCGGTGCGGGCGATGGTGGCCATCGTGCGCAGCGTGGACAGCGGCGAGCGGGTGCGCCTGGCCGACGTCGAGGGGAGCGTCTGATGCAGCTGGGCATCTTCGCCAAGACCTTCGCCGGCACCGATCCGGCCACCGTGCTGGCCGCCGCGCGGCGCGCCGGCTACGCGACCGTGCAATACAACATGTCCTGCTCCGGCCTGCCGTCGATGCCCGATGCGATCGATCCCGCCGTGGCCACCGCCGTCGGCGCGCAGTCGAAGGCGCAGGGCGTGGCCATGGCCGCCGTCTCCGGCACCTACAACATGATCCATCCGGACCCCGCCGTTCGCACGGCGGGCCACGCGCGGCTGGAGGCGATCGCCGGTGCCTGCGCGGCCATGGGCACGCGGCTGATCACACTGTGCACCGGCACGCGCGATGCCAAGGACATGTGGCACGAGCATCCCGACAACCACACGGCTGCGGCCTGGAGCGACCTCGTCGAATCGATGCGCACGGCCATCGCCATCGCCGACCGACATGACCTGGAGCTGGGCATCGAGCCGGAGCTGGCCAACGTGATCGATTCGGCCGCGAAGGCGAAGGCGCTGATCGACGAGATCGGCAGCCCGCGCCTGCGCATCGTGCTGGACCCGGCCAACCTGTTCGAGGTGCAGCCGGTGGAGCAGCAGCGCCGCATCGTGGCGGACGCGATCGAGCTGCTGGCCGACCGCATCAGCCTGGCCCATGCCAAGGACCGCCATGCCGACGGCCGCTTCGCCACCGCCGGCACCGGCGTGCTCGACTACGCGCACTACCTCTGGTGCCTGCGCGGCGCCGGCTTCGACGGGCCGCTGATCACCCACGGCCTGGCTGAGAGCGAGGCGCCCGGTGTCGCGCAATTCCTGGAGCGCACCTGCGACGAGCTGGGCATCCTGCTGGCCACCGGGCGGGCGGCATGAGCGAGGCCTTGACCCGCTATCCGTTCGGGCCGGGGCTCCGCTATGTGGACACCGGCGGCCGCGGTGCGCCGGTCTTCCTGCAGCATGGGCTGTGCGGCAGCGCCGAGCAGACGAGCGAACTCTTCTCGACCGATACCCACGCGCGCTTCCTGACCTTGGAATGCCGCGGCCACGGTCAGTCCGCGGCGGGTGCGGTGGAAGCGCTGTCCATCGCCACCTTCACCGAGGACGTGCGCGCGCTGATCGAGGCCACGGGCCGGGAGCGCGCCGTCGTCGGCGGCGTGTCGATGGGCGCGGCGATCGCGACGCGGCTGGCGGTCAAGCACCCGGCACTTGTCCGCGGCCTGATCCTGATCCGGCCGGCCTGGATCTGCGAGCCGGCCCCGTCCAACACGGCGCCCAACGTCGAGGTCGGCCACCTGCTCGGACGCTTGCCCGCCGCGCAGGCCAAGGCCGAATTCCTCGCCGGCGAGACGGCACGGCGCCTGGCCCGCGAAGCGCCGGACAACCTGGCCTCGCTTACCGGCTTCTTCTCGCGCGAGCCGGCCGACATCACCGGCGAACTGCTGCGCCGGATCTCGCTGGACGGTCCCGGCGTCTCTGCAGATGACTTGCGCAAGCTGCAGGTGCCGGCCCTGGTGATCGGCCACATCGACGACGCCATCCATCCCATCGACATGGCGCGCGAGCTGGCAGACCTGCTGCCCGCTGCGCGCTTCGTCGAAGTCACGCCCAAGTCGGTCGATCGCAGCGCCTATGTGCGCGAGATCCGTGCCGCCATCGAACAATTCCTGCGGAGCTGCCCCCCATGAGTCGTCCCGAACCCGACTGGTTCGACCGCCTGCCCACCGACCGGCCCATCGCCGAGTTCTCCACCTGGTCCGCCGATGCGCTGCGTCTCGGCGAAGACCTGGAGCGCGTGAAGCCCTATGTCGATCTGCTGCACGTCGACGTGGCCGACGGGCATTTCGCGCCGTCCTTCCTGTTCTTCCCGGACCAAGTGGTGCGCGTGCGCAGCGTCAGCGCGGCGCCCATCCATGTGCACCTGATGGTCTCGCCCGAGATCCTGATGTCGCAGATCGATCAGTTCGCCGATGCCGGTGCCGACGTGATCACCGTCCATGCCGAATCGCACAACACGGCCGAGGCCATCGAGCGCATCCGCGCCCGCGGCCTGATGCCCGGACTGGTGCTGCAGGTCGAGACGCCGGTGGCGACGCTGGAACCCTTTCTGGACCGCGTCCAGTTCATCACGCTGCTGGGCACAGCGATCGGCGTCAAGGGCAAGGGCCTGCACGAAGAAGCGCTGAACCGCCTGCAGGAGGCCCGCGCGCTGATCGCGCGCCACGCAGCAGGCCGGCGCATGGTGCTGATCGCCGACGGCGGCATCCGCCACGAGACCGTGCCCAAGCTGCGCGAAGCCGGGGCCGATGGCGTGGTGCTGGGCTCGCTGGCCTTCGGCGATGCGGACCTGCCTGCGCGGATGAAGTGGCTGGCCGCCCTATGAATGTGCTGGCTGTTCCCGAGGCATCGTTCGCCGTCGGCATCGACCTGGGCGGCACGCAGGTGCGCGCGGCGCTGGTCGATGGCAAAGGCACCTTGCTGGCCCGTGCGGCGCTGCCGACCGACAAGGCCGGCGGCCCCAAGGCCGTGCTGGGCCAGATGCAGAGCCTGGTGCACGAGGTGAGCCGCAGCGTCGGCCTGGACAAGGTGCCCGCCGTCGGCGTCGCCTCGCCCGGCCCGCTGGACGCGCGGGCCGGCGTGATCCTGACGATCCCGACGCTGCCGGGCTGGGTCGACATCCCGCTGGTGGAGTGGCTCTCGGACTGGCTCGGCAAGCCGGTGACCCTGGGCAACGACGGCGTGGTCGCGGCGGTCGGCGAATGGCATTTCGGCGCCGGGCGCGGCCTGCAGGATTTCGTCTACGTGACGGTGAGCACCGGCATCGGCGGCGGCGTGATCGCGGACGGCCGCGTGCTGCAGGGCCGCCGCTCGCTGGCCTCGCATCTGGGCCACATGACCGTCGAGGCCAGCGGCCCGTTGTGCCAGTGTGGCAACCCCGGTTGCTGGGAGGCGCTGGCCTCGGGCACCGCGCTGGGCGCGAATGCGCGCGCGGCCGTTCTGCAGCATCCCGCCAGCCGGCTCGCCGCGCTGACGGAGCCGCTGACCGGCCAGCATGTCTTCGAGGCCGCAGCGCAGGGCGACGCGCTGGCGCAGGAGCTGGTCGCGAATGAAGGCCGCTGGCTCGGCGTCGGCATCGTCAACCTGCTGCACCTGTACAGCCCCGAGCTGGTCGTGATCGGCGGCGGCGTCTCCCACGGCTTCGAGCTGCTGCACCCGATCATCCGGCAGCACGTGGACAGCTATGCGATGCCGCCGTTCCGCTCGGTGCCGATCGTGCGCGCGGCGCTGGGCAGCGACTCGGGCCTGGTCGGTGCTGCCGCGCTGGCCTTCATGTCCCTGGCGGAGCAGCCATGAACCCGGACGCGCCCTTCGAGGCCCTGATCTTCGACTGCGACGGCACGCTCGCCGACACGATGCCGATCCACCACGAGTGCCTGGCCACCGCGCTGGCGCGGCACGGCACCACGCTGCCCTGGGACTGGTACATCGCGCGCAACGGCGTGGCCTTCACCGCGATGATCGACGAGGTCAAGCGCGAGTTGGGCCACAGCCCGGAGCCGGACGCACTGATGGCCGAGCTGCCGCAGCTCTACCGCGAGCGGGTCCACAAGGTCGAGGAGATCGCTCAGGTCGCCGCCATCGCGCGGCGGCACGCCGGCCAGGTGCCGATGGCGGTGGCTTCCAACGGCGAAGCGGAGCTGGTGCACGCGACGCTGGACGCGATCGGTCTGAAGGACCTGTTCCAGGCGATCGTCACCATCGAGGACGTGGCGCAAGGCAAGCCCGAGCCGGACGTCTATCTGGAAGCGGCGCGCCGCCTGGGCGTCGAGCCGGGGCTCTGCGTCGTGTACGAGGACAGCGACGTC
Organism: Roseateles agri; assembly: GCF_034043675.1. Lineage (NCBI taxonomy): Bacteria > Pseudomonadati > Pseudomonadota > Betaproteobacteria > Burkholderiales > Sphaerotilaceae > Roseateles > Roseateles agri. The sequence continues at coordinate 471,021 of NZ_JAXCLA010000007.1, forward strand.
GGACTCGAGGCGGCGCGGCGTGCCGGCATGCGCCGGATCGATGTGCGCCGCGGGTAGCATTGCGGCTTTTCAACCGGAGCTCCTGGGCCAACGAATATGTCGATGCCACGCGCCGTTCGGCACATCAACGAGGTCCGCGTGATCGATGCCCTGTACCGCCAGGGGACCTCGACGCGGGCCGACCTGGCGCGCGACCTGGGGCTGATGCGCTCGACCGTCGGCAACCTGATCGCCGGCCTGGTGGAGCAGGGCATCGTGCTGGAGCGCGAGGTCTCCGGCAGCACGCCCGGCGGACGCGCGGGCCGGCCCGGCCAGCATGTGCAGCTCAACCCCGGCCACTCGGCGATCTTCGGTGCCGACATCGGCATCGGCCATCTGTCCGTGGTGGCCGTCGACCTGGGCGGCCGGCTGATCGAGAGCAAAACGGTCGAGTTCGAAGGCCTGCAATCGGACGTGGAGCAGACGGTCCGCAAGCTCGCCGACATGGTGCGCCGCGCGGTCAAGCGCCTGCCGGCCGGGCAGACGCCGCGCGGCCTCTGCGTGGCCGCACCCGGCCTGATCGATCGCGATCGCCAGGTGCTGATGCGCGCGCCGATGCTGAACTGGCACGACCTTCCCGTCGGCCGCCTGCTGCGCGACGCGCTGAAGTGGGACGACGAGGTGACCCTGGAGAACGATGCGAACGCCTTCGCCGCGGCCGAGGTCTACGGACGGCGCTGGGGCAGCGTCGACGAGGCGCTGTTCGTCTACGTGGACGCCGGCGTGGGCGGCGGCCTGGTGTCGCAGGGCAAGCTGCAGCGGGGCCACAACGGCTATGCCGGCGAGATCGGCCACATCCACCTGGGCGAGCAGGGCTTCGATCCGAAGACGGCGCTCGAAGGATCGTTCGAAAGCTATGTCGGCCGCAGCGCCGTGCTGGCGCGCTACCGGCATCACGGCGGCAAGGCCTGGACCCTGGCCGAAGTCGTGACCGCGCTGGAAGCGGGGCAGGGCGCGGCGCGGAAGGTGGCCGAGGAATGGGCCTGGTGGTTCGGGCGCGGCATGGCCTCACTGATCTCGGTGCTCAATCCGGGGCGCGTAGTGCTGGGCGGGGCGGTGGCGCAGATCTACCGGCATGTCGAAGCCGAGGTGGTCGCCTCGATCCGCAAGCACTCGGTGACGCCGTATCCGCTGCCGCCGCTGGAGATGTCCACGCTGGGCGACGACGCCTGCGCGATCGGCGCGGCGATGACCCTGCACCGCAGCATGCTGGACTTCGACAAGCGCCTGGTTTTCGGCGGCGGCGCGGCACTGGCCGAAGGCACCGAGGCCTGATCTTTCCGATGGACACGGGCCTCGGCGCCCGTCCTCGGGAAAACCATTGTTCTTTTAGTTTGTTTTGCGAGCGAACATAAAGACAGAAAGAAAACATGACAGCGAGACAAGATGGGCCAGCCGCAGCGCACCACGAGCGACATGCTCCTGCCTGATCGCAGGCCTGGCGTGTCCGTGGCCTTTGCCGATGTGCGCAAGGCCTTCGGCGCGGTGCAGGTGCTGCACGGCGTCAGCTTCGACATCCAGCCCGGCACCGTCGTCGGCCTGCTCGGCGAGAACGGCGCCGGCAAGAGCACGCTGATGAAGATCCTGGCGGGCTACGAGTTGCCCAGCGGGGGCGAGGTCCGCATCGACGGGCATGCTGTGCGGCTCGACGGCCCGCGCGCCGCCGAGGCACTGGGCATCGCGATGATCCACCAGGAGTTCGCGCTGGCCGAAGACCTGACGATCGCGCAGAACGTCTTCCTCGGCCACGAGATACGGCGGGGTCTTGGCGGCATCTTCCTCGACAACGAGGCCATGCACGCCGAGACGGCGCGCGTGCTGGAGCAGGTCGGGCTGCGCGCCCGGCCGGACACGCCGGTCAAGCGCCTGATCGTGGCCGAGAAGCAGCTGGTGGAGATCGCCAAGGCGCTGCAGAAACGGGCGCGCCTCTTGATCATGGACGAGCCCACCGCCACGCTCACGCCCGGCGAGACGGAGCGCCTGTTCGCGCTGATCGCCCGGCTGAAGTCCGAGGGCGTGACGATGGTCTACATCTCCCACAAGCTCGACGAGGTGGAGCGCGTGACCGATGACATCGTCGTGATGCGCGATGGACGCTTCGTCGCCGGACGCAAGACGGCGGAGGTGACGCGCCGCGAGATGGCGAACCTGATGATCGGCCGCGAGCTGAGCGATCTCTATCCGCCCAAGAGCGCAGCCCCGGCCGGCGCGCCGCGGCTGAAGGTAACCGGCCTCACGGTGCCCGGCTGGGCCAAGGACGTGAGCTTCGAAGTCGCCGCCGGCGAGATCCTCGGTTTCGCGGGCCTGGTCGGTGCCGGCCGCACGGAACTCTTCGAGGGGCTCTTGGGCCTGCGCCAGGCCAGTGCCGGCCGGGTGGAGATCGACGGCACCGAGGTGCGCCTGCGCAGCCCGCGCGAGGCCGCCAAGCTGGGCCTCACCTATCTCAGCGAGGACCGCAAGGGCAAGGGCCTGCATGTGGACTTCGGCCTGCGGCAGAACCTCACCTTGATGGCGCTGCAGCGCTACACGAAGCCGCTGCTCGACGCGGCGGCCGAGACGGTGGCGCTGAAGACGTCGGTGGACGAATTCGGCATCCGTACCGGCAGCCTGGACATCAAGGCCTCGTCGCTGTCTGGCGGCAACCAGCAGAAGCTGGCGCTGGCCAAGGTGCTGCACCCGGATCCGCGGGTGATCGTGCTCGATGAACCGACGCGCGGCGTCGACGTCGGCGCCAAGCGCGACATCTATTTTCTGATCCAGCGCCTGGCCCGCGAGGGCAGGGCGGTCATCGTCATCTCCAGCGAGCTGATGGAGTTGATCGGCATCTGCCACCGCATCGTCGTGATGCGCGGCGGTGCCCAGCAGGCCACCTTGGCGGCCAACGAAGACATCTCCGAAGAGGTCCTGATCGCTCATGCTACGGGAACACATTGATGGAACGCACTGATCGCAGCAAGACCGCCGGCCACTGGTGGGCCCGGCTGCACGGCTTCGGGCCGGTGGCGGGGCTCGTGGCGCTGTGCATCGTCGGCACCTTGCTGAACGGCGACTTCGCCACCTTGGACAACGCGATGAACGTGCTCACCCGCACCGCCTTCATCGGCATCATCGCGGTGGGCATGTGCTTCGTGATCATCAGCGGGGGCATCGACCTGTCGGTCGGCTCGATGGCGGCGCTGATCGCCGGCGCGGTGATCATCCTGATGAATGCGCTGGGTGAAAGGTTTGGCGAGAAGGGCGGCCTCGCGCCGCTGGCCATCGTCGTGATCGGCGCGGGCTTCGCCGTGCTGCTCGGCGCGCTGTTCGGCCTGGCCCACGGCCTCCTGATCACGCGCGGGCGCATCGAGCCCTTCATCGTCACCCTGGGCACGCTGGGCATCTTCCGCGCCTACCTGACCTACTTCTCCAACGGTGGCGCGCTGACCCTGGACAACAAGCTGGCCGACACCTATGCGCCGGTCTACTACGGCGCGCTGCTGGGCGTGCCCATTCCGGTGTGGGTGTTCCTCGTCGTCGCCGTGCTCGGCGCCGCGCTGCTGAACCGCACCGCCTACGGCCGCTACGTGCAGGCGATCGGCTCGAACGAGCAGGTGGCGCGCTATGCCGCCGTCGACGTGGATCACATCAAGCTGCTCACCTACGTGCTGCTGGGCGCATGCGTCGGCATCGCGACCTTGCTCTACGTGCCGCGGCTCGGCTCCGCCTCACCCACCACCGGCCTGCTGTGGGAGCTGGAAGCGATTGCCTCGGTGATCGTCGGCGGCACCGCGCTGAAGGGCGGCGCGGGCTCCATCACCGGCACCGTGGTCGGAGCGATCCTGCTCTCGGTCATCAGCAACCTGCTGAACCTCACCAGCATCATCAGCGTGTACCTCAACGCAGCCGTCCAAGGCTTCGTGATCATCGCCGTCGCATTCATGCAAAGACGGCGCTAGCGCAGTAGTCCCACCCCAAAACCAACGGAGACAAGTCGATGAAGAAGATCACTCGCAGAATCGCTGTGGCCGCGCTCCTCGCTGCCAGCAGTGCCGGCGCCTTCGCGCAGAACAAGGTCAACCTCGGCGTGTCGATCCCGGCCGCCACGCACGGCTTCACCGGTGCCGTCGTCTACTGGGCCGGCGAGGCCAAGAGGGACCTGGAGAAGAAGTACCCGGACCTGAAGATCACCGTCCGCACCGCGGCCAACGCGGCCGAGCAGGCCAACCAGCTGCAGGATCTGCTGTCGGTGAACAAGATCAACAACCTGCTGGTCTTCCCCTTCGAGTCCGCCGCGCTGACCAAGCCGGTGGCGCAGATCCACGACAAGGGCATCTACACCGTCGTCGTCGACCGCGGCCTCTCGGACACCTCCGCGCAGGACGCCTACATCTCCAACGACAACGTTTCCTTCTCGCGCAACGCGGCCGAGTTCATGGCCAAGTCGCTGAACGGCAAGGGTGACATCGTCATCCTGCGCGGCATCGCCACCACGGTGGACACCGAGCGGGTCGACAACTTCAACGAGGTGATGAAGAACCACCCCGGCATCAAGATCATGGATGCCAAGTTCGGCAACTGGAATCGTGACGATGCGTTCAAGGTGATGCAGGACTACCTGACCCGCTTCAAGCACATCGACGCCGTCTGGGCCGCCGACGACGACATGGCCGTGGGCGTGCTGAAGGCGATCGACCAGGCCAAGCGCACCGACATCAAGCTGGTGTTCGGCGGCGCCAGCATGAAGGGCATGATCAAGACGCTGATCGACGGCACCGACCCGCGCATCCAGGGCAACATCTGGTTCAGCCCGCGCTTCATCTACGAAGCCATCCGCATCACCGCCGAGGCCCGCCTGAAGGGCGAGAAGCTGCCGGCCACGACGATCTTCCCGTCGCCGCTGGTGACCAAGGAGAACGCCAAGCAGTACTACTTCCCCGACTCGCCGTTCTGACCATGGCCCGCCCCATCACCCTCTTCACCGGCCAATGGGCCGACCTGCCGCTGGCCGAACTCGCGCCGCTGGCCAAGCGCATGGGCTACGACGGCCTGGAGCTGGCGTGCTGGGGCGACCATTTCAATGTGCGCGAGGCGCTGGACTCGCCGCGCTACGTGGCCGACAAGCGCGCGCTGCTGGCCGACCATGGCCTGCGGTGCCTGGCCATCGGCAACCACCTCGTCGGGCAGGCGGTGTGCGACCTGATCGACAGCCGGCACGAGGCCATCCTGCCCGACCACGTCTGGGGCGACGGCGACCCCGAGGGCGTGCGGCAGCGCGCCGCGCTGGAGATGCAGGCCACCGCACGCGCCGCGGCGGCCTTCGGCGTCAGGACGGTCACCGGCTTCACCGGCTCGTCGATCTGGCATTCGCTGTTCGCCTTCCCGCCGACCTCACAGGCCTACTGGGACGCGGGCTATGCGGACTTCGCGCGCCGCTACACGCCGATCCTCGATACCTTCGACGAGGTTGACGTGAACTTCGCGTTGGAGGTCCACCCGACCGAGATCGCCTTCGACATCGCCACCAGCGAGCGGGCGCTCGATGCGGTCAAGCACCACCGCCGCTTCGGCTTCAATTTCGACCCGAGCCACCTGGCCTACCAGGCGGTCGACTACATCCGCTTCATCCGCCAGTTCGGCCCACGCATCTTCAACGTCCACATGAAGGACGTGTGGTGGAACAAGGGCGACGGCACGGTGGGCACCTTCGGTGGCCATGCGAGCTTCGGCGATCCGCGGCGCAGCTGGGACTTCCGCAGCGTCGGCCGCGGCATGGTGGACTTCGAGTCGCTGATCGTGGCGCTCAACGACGTGGGCTATGCCGGGCCGCTGTCGGTGGAATGGGAAGACAGCCGCATGGATCGCGTCCGCGGCGCGACCGAGAGCGCCGCCTTCGTGCGCCGCCTCGACTTCGAGCCCGCGCACGGCGCCTTCGATGCGGTGTTTGACAAAAACAAGCAGCAAACCTCCAAGCGCGGAGGCATGGCCGGATGATGAACGCCCTGAATCGTTTCCCCCGCAAGCTGCGCTACGCGATGGTGGGCGGCGGCCTCGATGCCTTCATCGGCTCGGTGCACCGCCATGCGATGGCGCTGGATCATCACTACGAGCTGGTGGCCGGCGCGCTGTCCTCGACGCGCGAGAAGTCCATCGCCTCCGGCCGCGAGCTGGGTCTTGCCGACGATCGCAACCACGGCAGCTGGCAGGAACTGCTGGACGACGAGCTGAAGCGGCCGGCGCACGAGCGCATCGACCTCGTCGTGATCGTCACGCCCAACCACATCCACTTCGAGGTGGCGCAGGCCTTCGCCGATGCGGGCATCCACGTCGTCTGCGACAAGCCGCTGGTGCACACGTCGGAGCAGGCGCAGCAGCTGGTCGACACGGTGGCGCGCCGCGGCGTGGTCTTCGGCGTGACCTACAACTACACCGGCTATCCGATGGTGCGGCAGGCCCGCGAAATGGTGCGTGCCGGCGTCATCGGCCCGGTCCGCAAGGTGGTGATGGAGTACCACCAGGGCTGGCTGGCGACCCTGCTCGAAGCCGGCAAACACAAGCAGGCCGACTGGCGCACCGACCCGGCCCGCACCGGCATTGCCGGCGCGATCGGCGACATCGGCTCCCATGCGGAGAACCTGGTCGCCACTGTGACGGGCCTGGAGATCGAATCGCTGTGCGCGGACCTGACGACCTTCGTGCCCGGCCGCCGCGTGGACGACGACGGCAACCTGCTCCTGCGCTTCAAGGGCGGTGCGCGCGGCGTGATGGCCATCTCGCAGATCGAGGCCGGCAACGAGAACGACATCCGCCTGCGGGTGTTCGGCGAGCGCGGCATGCTCGACTGGCAGCAGGAGGATCCGAACCGCCTGATCCATGCGCCGCTCGACGGCCCGCGGATGACGCTGACGCGCGGCTCCACCTGGCTCAGCGAAGCGGCGCTGAAGGCCTGCCGCATGCCGACCGGTCATCCCGAGGCCTTCATCGAGGCCTTCGCGAACGTCTACATCGGCGTCGCGGCCGACATCCATGCGCGCGTGGCGACCGGAAAGCCGGCCACCTTGGAGGATGCAGAGTACCCGCGCGTGGAGGATGGCGCACGCGGCGTGCGCTTCATCGAGAAAACGGTGGCGTCCTCGAAGTCCGAACTGAAATGGACGCCGTTCTAGCGCCTATCAAGCGAGCCTATCAAGCCAGCTTGAAGGTCGACACCAGGCTCGTCAGGCGCAGCGCCTGCTGCTTCAGGCTGTCCGCCGCGGCGGCGGCTTCTTCCACCAGCGCGGCGTTCTGCTGGGTCACCTGGTCGAGCTGCATCACCGCGTTGCCGACCTGATCGATGCCTTCGCTCTGCTCCCGGCTGGCGGAGCTGATCTCGCCGATCATCACGCTGACCTGCTGCACCTGCTGGACGACCTTCTGCATCGTCTTGCCGGCATCGCCGACGAGACGGTTGCCGGCCTCGACGGTTTCGACGCTCTCGCCGATCAGCGTCTTGATCTCGCGCGCGGCGGTGGCCGAGCGTCCCGCCAGCGCGCGCACCTCGCCGGCCACGACGGCAAAGCCGCGGCCCTGCTCGCCGGCGCGTGCGGCCTCGACCGCAGCGTTCAGCGCCAGGATATTGGTCTGGAAGGCGATGCCGTCGATCACGCCGATGATCTCGGCGATGCGCTTGCTGGCGTTGCTGATGCGCTCCATCGTCTGCACGGCTTCGCCGACCACCTCGCCGCCCTGCACGGCCACCTGCATGGCGCTGGTGGCCATGTCGGTCGCGGCGCGCGCGGTCTCGGCGTTCTGCTTCACCGTGGCGGTGAGCTGCTCCATGGTCGCGGCCGTCTCCTCCAGGTTGCTGGCCTGCTGCTCGGTGCGCTGGCTCAGGTCGGCGTTGCCCGAGGCGAGCTGGCCCGTGCCCGTCGCGATGGATTCCGAGCTCTCGCGGACCTGCGCGACGATGTTGGAGAGCTGGCTCGTCATCTGATCCAGCGCGGACATCAGCTGCCCGGTCTCGTCCCGCGTCGTGACCGTCATGCGCGACTGGAGATCGCCGCTGGCGACGGACTTGGCCATCGCCACCGAGTCCGACAGCGGCGAGGTGATCGAGCGGGAGACCCACCACGCGAAGCCGACGGCTGCGAAGGTGGCGACGATCGTCAGGCCCACGACCATCCAGGTGCTGGAGGTGACGAGCGCGTCCGCTTCCACGGCCGCCGCCGCCATCAGCTTCTCCTGGTGATCGGACAGATCGTCGAGCGCCGCCATGTACTTGAGCTGCTGGGCGCGCATGACCTGCAGGACATGGGTGCGGGCCTCCGCCATGCGGCTCTCGCGCACATGGGCCATCAACTGCGCGAGTTCCTTGTCGAACTGCTCGCGGTCGCTGCGGACCACGTCGAGGCGCTTCTGGCCTTCGCTGCCGCCGCTGATCATCTCGTCGAGCCGGTCCACGATCGGGCCGACCTTGGCGCGCGATTTCTCCAGGCCGTCCATCTCGTTCTTGATGTCGGCCTCCTTTTCGAAGAGCAGCAGGTTGCGCGCCATGCGCGCCTGCAGGTTCACCTCTTCCTTGATGTCGCCGACCAGCTGGACCTTGACGTAGCGGTCCTCGGTCACGGACTTCAGCGAGGCGTTGATGCTCTTCAGCGAATGCACCGCCAGCATCGATACCAGGCACGACAGGACGAGGCAGACGCCGAATGCCAGGCCCAGGCGCCTGGAGATTTTCAGGTTCGAGAGAAATCGCATGGTGATGGGTCCCGTTTGGAAGCTACTTTGCAATTGTTCACACAAATGTAACGGCGCCAAGCCGCGATCGCCGCAAGCGGTGGTAGGCAAATTGCCTACAATCCGCGCTCCTCAACTTGACGGCATTGCCATGACCCCAGCACCTAGTTGCTGGCCTTCGCCGTCCAGTCTTTGAGCCGTCGCCCTTGACGGCTGGAAGTACCGGGCGGTGGGGGCATCGACCTGACCATCCCCGGGACTTCGAGTCCGCCGAAGCGCGTGCGCGTGTTCGGCCCTCTGCCCGGAATCTCTGATCACCTGCGGCCCAAGGAGCGCCGCATTCTTCCGCCGCGCCCTCGCGCGGCGGCGGGGAGACACCCGTGCAACAACTGATTGTTCGCAACCTCTTTCTGGCGGCTCGCACCCTCGCGTCCATCCGCCGGCAACTGCCTGATGGCAAGGACCTGGCGCGCCGCCTGGGCCCCGGACTCATCACCGGTGCGGCCGATGACGATCCGAGCGGCATCGCCACCTATTCGCAGGCCGGCTCGCAGTTCCGCTTCGGCCTGGTCTGGACGCTGCTGCTGACCACGCCGCTGATGATCGGCATCCAGATGCTCTCGGCCCGCATCGGCTGGGTCACCGGCCAGGGCCTGGGCGCCAACATCGCCCGCGTCTGCCCGCGCTGGCTGACGATGTCGCTGGTCGCGCTGCTGGTGGTGGCCAACACCATCAACATCGCGGCCGACATCGGCGCCATGGCCGAGGCCGCGCATCTGCTGCTGGCGGGCAAGCAGCAGCTCTACGTCCTCGCCTTCGGCTTGCTCTGCGTGCTGGGCCAGCTGCTGTTCTCGTACGAACGCTCGGTGCGCATCCTGAAGTGGCTGACGCTGGCGCTGTTCGCCTATTTCGCGGTCGTCCTGGTCGTGCAGGTGCCGTGGCGGCGGGCCACCGTCGAATCGCTGCAGCCCTGGCGCTTCTTCCCGGAAGGGACCTCCGTTGGCGACTACGCCAGCATGGTGGTCGCCATGCTCGGCACGACGATCAGCCCCTATCTGTTCTTCTGGCAGGCGTCCCAGGAGGTGGAGGACGGCCTGCGCCGGCCCGACGAGGCCACCTTGCGCAGCCAGCCGGCCTATGCGCGCGAGCACCTGTTCCGCATCAAGGCCGACACCTATGTGGGCATGCTGTTCTCCAACGCGATTGCGCTGTGCATCGTGCTGGCCACCGCGGTCACCTTGAACCTGCATGGCATCACCAACATCCAGACCTCGTCCCAGGCGGCGGAGGCGTTGCGCCCGGTCGCCGGCGATTTCGCGTTCGGCATCTTCGCGCTGGGCATCATCGGCACCGGCCTGCTGGCGGTGCCGGTGCTGGCGGGCTCGGCGGCCTACGCGGTCAGCGAGGTGTTCGGCTGGCGGTCGGGGCTCTCGCGCGGCTTCCACGAGGCCCGCGGCTTCTACCTGATCATCATCGCGGCGACCGGCATCGGCACCTTGATGAGCGTGTTCGAGCTGGACCCGATCAGGGCGCTGGTGTGGAGCGCCATCGTCAACGGCGTGATCTCGGTGCCCATCATGGTGGTCATGATGTGGATCGGCCAGTCCCGCCGCCTGATGGGCGACTGGACCATCTCGCCACGGCACCGCTTCTTCGGCTGGTCCGCCACGCTGGTGATGGCTGTCGCCGTGCTGGCGATGCTCGCCACCTGAGTCCACCCTTCGGCCCCTTTCTCTTCGGTGTTGTCATGCGAGTTCAATTTCGCGGCCTCGGGCTGCTCATCGCTTTCGTCTTCCTGACGTCCATCGGCTGCGCGGCGCGCGCGCAGGAAGCCTGGAACGCCCATTTCCAGAGCACCTACGTCCGCCAGTTCAAGCCGACCTTCCATTCACCCTATGCCGGCCCTAACAGCCTGTCCGGCCAGGCCGAGACCAGCTACTCCTTCACCGGCACGGCCGCGTTCGGGCTGCGCCTGCCTTCGGCGACGGAGGTCTACTTCGATCCCGAGATTGCCCAGGGCATCGCCATGTCCGGCCTGCTGGGGCTGGCGGGCTTTCCGAATGGCGAGCTGGCCAAGACCTCCGGCGACAAGCCCAAGGCCTACGTCGCGCGCCTGTTCGCGCGCCACACCGTCGAGCTGGGCGGCGAGTCGCAATCGCTGGAGTCTTCGGCCAACCAGCTCGGTGGCGCGACCACCGCGAACCGGCTCATACTCACGGCCGGCGTGCTCTCGGTGCTGGACATCTTCGACGTCAACGCCTATGCGCACGATCCGCGCATGCAGTTCATGAACTGGGCGCTGATGACGCATGCGGCCTACGACTACGCGGCCGACTCGCGCGGCTACACCCAGGGCCTTGCGGCGGAATACATCGTGGGGAACTGGGCGCTGCGCGCGGGGCGTTTCGCGGTGCCGAAGGAGCCGAACCAGCTCCAGCTTGACCACCACCTGTTCACGCATTTCAGCGACCAGATCGAGGCCAGCCACGACTACGAGCTGGCCGGGCAGTCGGGCACCGTGCGGCTGCTGATGTTCCGCATGCGGGCGGTGATGGCGCGGTATGGCGATGCGCTCGGCGACGAGGGACCGCCGCAACCGCTGGCCGATGTGCGCCGCGGCAATCAGGTGAAGCAGGGTTTCGGCCTCAACGTCGAGCACCACCTGTCGGAAGACTTGGGCGCCTTTGCGCGCGCCTTCCGCGCCGACGGGAAGACCGAGACCTACGCCTTCACCGAGGCCGACGCATCGGTGTCGGCCGGCCTTCAGCTGAAGGGCTCGGCCTGGACCCGTAGTGACGACGTGCTGGGGCTCGGCGTGGCCCGGAGCAGCCTGGCGGCCGAGCACCGCCGCTACCTTCAGGACGGCGGTGCGACCTTCTTCCTCGGCGACGGCGCTTTGCGCTACCGGCCGGAACAGGACCTGGAGCTGTACTACAGCGCGGACCTTGCCCATGGCCTGTTCCTGACCGGTGACGCCCAGCGCATACGGAACCCGGGCTACAACGCCGATCGTGGCCCGGTGTCGGTCTACTCAATCCGGCTGCGCTGGGAGAGCTGACTACGTCGCGCGCTGCAGGTCGGCCACCTTGCTGCCGGTCGAGGCAGTGCTGAACTTGCTGTCCGGCCGCATGCGGAAGGCCAGCAGCACGCCCAAGGCCATCAGCAGCATGCTGCCGGCGAAGGGCAGTTCCCAGCTGCCGAAGCGGTCGATCAGCAGGCCGGAGACGACCGGCGAGACGATGGCCGCGGCGGCGGAGCCGGTGTTCATCATGCCGCTGGCGGTGCCGGAGTGTTCCGGCGCGATGTCCATCGGGATCGCCCACATCGGGCCGATCGTCATCTCGGCGAAGAAGAAGCCGGCCGACAGGCTCAGCACCGATACCGTGAGGTTGTGCGTCAGCATCAGCGGCACCAGCGAGATCAGGGTCAGCAGCATGCAGATCGCGACCATCCAGCTGCGCGACTTGTTCAGGTTGCCGGTGCGCTCGTAGAGCTTGTCGGTGACCCAGCCGCCCAGCGTGTCGCCGAGGACGCCGGCGAAGAACACGCTGGAGGCGAACAGCGCGGACTTCTTCAGGTCCAGGTCATAGCTGTGCAGGAAGTACTGCGGGATCCAGCTCAGGAACAGCCAGAGCGTCCAGCCGTAGCAGAAGTAGACGATCGTGACCGGGGCCATGCGGCGGAACAGCGGGCCCCAGGGCACCGGCGCGCCCTTGGCCTTCGGCGGCGGCAGCAGGGCCGTCTCCTCGGCCGTGATGCGTGGGTGGTCCTTCGGGTGTTCGGTGAACACGAGCCACCAGACGGCGACCCAGGCAAAGCTGATGATCGCGCAGATGTAGAAGGACTCGCGCCAGCCGTAGGCGGCCATGCTCCAGACCATCGCTGCCGGCGCCACCGCGTTGCCGATGCGTGCGGCCGCATGGGTGATGCCCTGGGCGAAGCCGCGCTTCTCCTTGGCGACCCAGCGCGACATGGCCGAGGTGGCCGCCGGAAAGGTCGCCCCTTCGCCCAGGCCCAGCAGCACCCGCGCCACCAGCATCGAGGCCAGGCCGCTGGCCCAGCCGGTCATCATCGTCGCCAGCGCCCAGACGACGCCGCAGGCGATCAAGGTGCGCTTGGCGCCGAAGCGGTCGCTGACCCAGCCGCCGATGATCTGGAAGATCAGGTAGGGGTAGGCGAAGGCCGAGAACACCAGACCGATCTCGGTCTTGTTGAGCCCGAACTCCGGCCCGAAGCCGGCCGCGGCCGTGCTGACGTTGACCCGGTCGAGGTAGGTGATGAAATACATCAGGCACAACATGGTGATCACCACGTTGGTCGCTCGAAACATCTTCTTCATGGCTTGTCTCCGATCTGTCGTCTGTCGTTTGCGCATGAGGGCGAGTCGATCCACCACGCCTCGTTCCTGACGAGGCGTGGTATCAACGCGCGGTGAGAAGCGGGTAGGCCCGCGGCCGGTCGGCGCCTTATGCGGCGGCCTTCAAGGCCGAGCCGGCCGGGTGGCCCGCGAAGTAGTCCATCGCTGCCTGCACGCCGCTGGACTTCAGTGCGATGCCGGCCAGCTTCATGCCCATCTCGCAACCGGAGAGCGTGGCCATCAAGGTCAGGTCGTTGCTGTCGCCGAGGTGGCCGATGCGGAACATGCGGCCCTTCAGCTTGCCCAGGCCCGCGCCGAGCGACAGGTCGAAGCGCTGGTAGATCAGCTGGCGCAGCGCGTCGGCATCGACGCCCGCGGGCAGGATCACGCCGGTCAGCACCGGTGAGTACAGGGCCGGGTCCGCGCACTGGATCGGCAGGCCCCAGGCATTCACCGCGGCACGCACGCCGGCGGCCCAGCGCTGGTGGCGGGCGAAGACCTGGTCCAGCCCTTCGCTCTGCAGCATCTCCATCGCCTCGACCAGGCCGTAGAGCAGGTTCGTGCTCGGCGTGTACGGCCAGTAGCCGTTGTGGTTCATCTCGACGATCTCGTCCCAGGCGAAGAAGGAGCGGGGCAGCTTCGCGCTCTTGCTGGCTTCCAGCGCCTTCGGCGACAGCGCGTTGAAGCTGATGCCGGGCGGCAGCATCAGCCCCTTCTGCGAGCCGCTGACGGTGACGTCCACGCCCCATTCGTCGTGCCGGTAGTCGGCGCTGGCCAGGCCCGAAATCGTGTCGACCATCAGCAGCGCCGGATGCTTGGCTGCATCGATCGCGCGGCGCACGGCGGCGATGTCGGAGGTGACGCCGGTCGAGGTCTCGTTGTGGACGACGCAGACGGCCTTGATGCGGTGCTCCGGATCCTTGCGCAGCCGCTCCTCGATCAGGTCGGCCTGCACGCCGCGGCGCCAGCTCGGCGCGTTGGGCAGGTGCTCGTCCTGGCCCTGCCAGGCGAGGAACTCGGCGGAGATGCCCAGCCGCGCGGCCATCTTGGACCACAGGGTGGCGAAGTGGCCGGTCTCGTACATCAGCACGTGGTCGCCGGGGCTCAGCGTGTTGGCCAGCGCGGCCTCCCAGGCGCCGGTGCCCGAGGCCGGATAGATCACGACCGGGTGCTGGGTCTTGAAGATCTCGCGGATGCCCTTGAGCACCTGAAGGCCCAGCGCGCCGAACTCGGGGCCGCGGTGATCGATGGTCGGCAGACTCATTGCCCGCAAAATACGGTCCGGCACCGGGCTCGGTCCGGGGATCTGCAGGAAGTGGCGGCCGGTGGGATGGAAGTCGAGGGTCAACACGATGCGGGGTCCTTTCCGATGCGGTCTTGGATTGGGGTGTTTGAACTTAGTTTTGCATGCAAAACGCAAATTAAGATGATGGAAAACCCTGTATTTTGGGCTTGATTGGCTTTGTAAATGCATGCAAAATGCAAATAGATCGGAGAAATTCATGGCGGAGGTGATCGAGATTTCGCGGCTGGCGCTGCATGACCAGGTGGTGGCGCGGCTGCGCACCATGCTGGTGGAAGGCGCCATCGCACCGGGCGCCAAGCTCAACGAGCGCGAGCTGAGCGAGCAGCTGCGCGTGTCGCGCACGCCGCTGCGCGAGGCGATCAAGCTGCTGGCGGCCGAGGGCCTGGTCGACCTGCTGCCCAACCGCGGCGCGGTGGCGGTGAAGCTGACCGAAGCCGACATCGTCAACACCTTCGAGGTGCTGGCGGGGCTGGAAGGCATGTCCGGCGAATTCGCCGCGCAGCGGGTGACGGACGCCGAGCTGGCCGAGATCCGCGCGATGCACTACGAAATGATGGCCTGCTTCGCCCGGCAGGACCTGTCGGGCTACTACCGGCTGAACGCGCGCATCCACACCGCCATCAACGACGCCGCCAAGAACCCGGTGCTGACCAGCACCTACAACGGCATCAACGCCCGCGTGCAGTCGCTGCGCTTCCGCACCAACCAGAACGAGGCGAAGTGGAAGCGCGCGGTGAAGGAGCACGAGCTGATGCTCGAAGCGCTGGCCGCCCACGACGGCGCCGCGATGCGCGACGTGCTGGTCGCCCACCTGAAGAACAAGCGAGACACCGTGCTGGACCTGATGCGCGCGGGCGAGATCTATCCCCGGAGCGCCAAGAGCTCATGAAGGAGACCTGATGCTGATTGAACCCACCTCCCAACTCCAACCGCTGGGCACGCAGCTGCCGCCAAACGAGGTCTGCGATGCACTGGCCCGCAGGCTGAAGGCGGAGACCGAAGGCGAGGTGATGTTCGATGCGGCATCGCGGGGGCGCTACGCCACCGATGCGTCGATCTACCAGATCATGCCGGCCGGCGTGCTGGTGCCGAAGACGGAGCGCGACATCGCCACCGCGATCGCCATCGCTCGCGAGCTGAAGGTGCCCGTGCTGCCGCGCGGCGGCGGCACCAGCCAGTGCGGCCAGACGACCGGCGCGGCGCTGGTGATCGACAACACCAAGCATTTCCGCAAGGTGCTGGAGGTCGACGCGAAGAACGGCACCGCCGTCGTCGAGCCGGGCCTGGTGCTGGACCACCTCAATGCGCAGCTGAAGCCGCTGGGCCTGTGGTATCCGGTCGACGTGTCCACCGCGGCGCAGGCCACGCTGGGCGGCATGGCCGGCAACAACTCCTGCGGCTCGCGCTCGATCGCCTACGGCAACATGGTCCACAACGTGCTCGGCGCGCAGGCCTGGATGGCCGACGGCGAACTGGTGGACTTCGGCCGTGTCGAGCATGCGACGGGCCGCGCCGCGGCGATCGCCGAGCACGTGCGCGGCCTCGCCCGCCAACACGGCGCCGAGATCCGCGAGCACTGGCCCAAGGTGCTGCGCCGCGTGGCCGGCTACAACCTGGACATCTTCGACAACCAGAGCGAGCGCCCCTACACGGCCGACGGCGGCGTGAACCTGGCGCACCTGCTGATCGGCTCCGAAGGCACGCTCGCCTACACCCGCTCGCTGACCCTACAACTGAGCCCGCTGCCGCGCGCCAAGGTGCTGGGCGTCGTCAACTTCCCGAGCTTCCACGCCGCGATGGATTCGGCCCAGCACATCGTCAAGCTGGGCCCCACGGCGGTGGAGCTGGTCGATCGCACGATGATCGAGCTGAGCCTCACCAACCCGGCCTTCCGCCCGACCATCGAGACGGCGCTGATTGGCCGGCCCGCGGCCATCCTGCTGGTGGAGTTCTCCGGCGAGGAGAAGGGGCCGCTGTTGCACAAGCTGCGGCAATTGGTCGAGCTGATCGGCGACCTGGGCCTGCCCGGCGCCGTTGTCGAGATGCCCGACGAGGCGCCGCAGAAGAACCTGTGGGAGGTGCGCAAGGCGGGCCTCAACATCATGATGAGCCTCAAGGGCGACGGCAAGCCGGTGAGCTTCATCGAGGACTGCGCCGTGCCGCTGGAGCACCTGGCCGAATACACCGACGGGCTCACCGAGGTCTTCGCCAAATACGGCAGCCGCGGCACCTGGTACGCCCACGCCAGCGTCGGCACGCTGCACGTGCGGCCCATCCTCGACATGCGGCGCGACGGCGCGCAGAAGATGCGCGCCATCGCCGAGGAGGCCGCCGCCCTGGTGCGCCGCTACAAGGGCGCGTTCAGCGGCGAGCACGGCGACGGCCTGTGCCGCGGCGAGTGGATCGAGTGGCAGTTCGGCCCCAGGATCAACGAGGCCTTCCGCGACATCAAGCGCTTCTTCGATCCGGCCGACCTGTTCAACCCCGGCAAGATCGTCGACACGCCCAAGATGGACGACGGCTCGCTGTTCCGCTTCGCGCCGCCCGAGGCGCCGCGGCCCTACCGCCGCATCGAGATCCAGCCGGTGCTCGACTGGTCGGCCTGGAACGTTCAGGCCGATCCGGTCACCGAGGAAACCACCGCGCCCGGCACCGGCGGCGACAGCACCGGCGGCTTCGCCAAGGCTGTGGAGATGTGCAACAACAACGGCCACTGCCGCAAGTTCGACGCCGGCACCATGTGCCCCAGCTACCGCGTGACCCGCGACGAGCAGCACCTGACCCGCGGCCGCGCGAACACGCTGCGCCTGGCCGTCTCGGGCCAGCTCGGCCCCGATGCCTTCACCAGCGAGGCCATGCACGACACGATGGACCTGTGCGTCGGCTGCAAGGGCTGCAAGCGCGACTGCCCGACCGGCGTGGACATGGCCAAGATGAAGGTCGAGTTCCTGGCCCACTACAAGGCCCGCCACGGCCACACGATGAAGGACCGGCTGGTCGGCCGCCTGCCCGACTACGCCGCGCTGGCCAGCCGCTTCCCGTGGCTGCTGAACCTGCGCAACAAGCTGCCGCTGCTGGCACAGGCGGGCGAGAAGCTGCTCGGCTTCTCCGCCAAGCGCTCGCTGCCCGAATGGCGCTCCGACACCTTCTGGCGCTCGCCGGAATTCGCCACCGGCTTCGTCGACAAGGCCGAGGCGCTGCGCATCGCGGGCGAGGGCGGCCGGGTCGCGGTGCTCTTCGTCGACACCTTCAACGGCATCTTCGAGACCGAGAACGCGCTGGCCGCAACCCGCGTGCTGCGCGCCGCGGGCTACGCGCTCCACACGGTCTCGAAGGAGGGCGGCCATCACTGCTGCGGCCGCACCTACCTCTCGGCCGGCATGGTCGACGAGGCCAAGGCACGCGCCGGTGCGCTGGTCGCGGAACTGGAGCCGCTGGCGCGGGCCGGCATCGCCATCGTCGGCCTGGAGCCCTCATGCCTGCTGACCTTGCGGGACGAGGCGCTGGTGATGGGACTTGGCGAGGCGGCGAAGACGGTGGCGGCCCAGGCCCTGCTGCTGGAGGAGTTCATGGCGCAGCAGGCCAAGGCCGGCAAGCTCGATCTGAAGCTGCGGCCGGCGGGCAAGCCCATCCTCGTCCACGGCCATTGCCACCAGAAGGCCTTCGACGCGGTGAAGCCCGTGATGGATGTGCTGCGCCTGATCCCGGGCGCGCAGCCCGAGCTGATCGAAAGCTCCTGCTGCGGCATGGCCGGCAGCTTCGGCTACGAGGCCAAGCACCACGAGGTGTCGATGAAGATGGCCGAGGCCGCGCTGCTGCCCGCCATCCGCAAGCAGCCGGACGCCATCGTCGTGGCCGACGGCACCAGCTGCCGCCACCAGATCGCGGACGGCGCCTCGCGGCAAGCGGTTCACGTCTCCGTGCTGCTGGACAGCCTGCTGGCCTAGGGCCTGCTCAGATGAAATCGAAATCGAAGAGGCGCTTCCTCAGGTCCAGCACATGCGCCCGCGCTTCGTCCAGCGGCAGCGGGCGGCCCAGGAAGTAACCCTGCAGATTGTTGATCTCGAGGCCGGCCAAGGTCTGCAGCTCGGCCGCGGTCTCCACGCCCTCGGCGACGATCTGGCTGCCGGTGGCGCTGGCGAAGCCGCACATCGCCTTGGCCAGGGCTTGGCGCGAGGGATCCAGGTCGATGCCGCGCGTGATGCTGGTGTCCAGCTTGATGATGTCCGGCCCCAGGTTGAGGATGTGGCGCAGGCTCGCGTAGCCGGCGCCGGCATCGTCGATGGCCAGGCGCAGCCCTCGGTCCTGCAGCGGGCCGAAGACGGCGGCGATGTCCTCGTAGAGATCGATGGCCGCATGCTCGGTCACCTCGATCACGAGGCGCTCCAGCGGCTGGCCCGCCAGCAGCCCGGCGAGGTCGCCTTCGAGTACGGTGTCGGGCGAGGCGTTCAGCGAGAGGTAGCTGCCGGCGGGCAACTGGTCCAGCGCCCGCAGCGCGTGGCGGATGGCCAGCGTCTCCAGCTCGACGCTGCGGCCGATGCTCGCGGCCTCGGCGAACCACAGGTCTGGCGTGCGCTGGGGTTCGACCTTGAAGCGCGACAGCGCCTCGAAGCCGACGACCCGCTTCTGCGCGGCGTTGACGATCGGCTGGTAGACGATGCTCAGCGCGCCGGGCTGCAGCGCGGCATCGATGCGCCGCCCGGCATCGTGCCGGGCCCCGCGCACGCGGAGGTCGGCCTCGATCTGGTCGGCGATCAGGTCCGCGAACACCCGCATCATCCCCAGGTCCCGCGAGGTCAGCGAGTCGTCCGGCGCGTGGCTGAAGCAGCAGAAGGTCCCGTAGATGCGGCCGTCCGACAGGCGGATCGGAACGCTCAGGTGGGCACCGACCGGCAGCGCCTTGGTGGCCGCGATCTTCAGCGCCTTGATGTTGAGGCAGGCATCCGGGATCAGCTCGGGCAGGCGGCCTTCGACGATGCGCATGCAGTAGCTGTCCTCGGCCGGCGCCGAATCGCCGGCGCGGATCGGCTCGCCCGCCTCGGCATCGACGTAGCGGAAATGCCGCCGCCCCTCGGACAGCTCCGAGATGAAGGCGACGTCCATCTGCAGATGCGTACGAATGGCGTGGAGGCTGCGCTCCAGGGCCGTCTTCGCCGCCTGCTCGGGGATGGCGCGATTGCGCTGCGCGATCATCGAGATGGCACTCTCGATCACGTCTTTCATGAGCTTGTCTCCCTGGTCTCCTGGCCCGTTTCAGGCGGCGGGGCAATCGGCGTTCCGCGGCCTGGCAGGCGCTACTGAAAGGTCTTCAGCGCCTGCTTCAGGCGCTTGCGCCCATCGCTGTTCGTGGCGCGATAGGTTTTCAGGGCCAGCGCGAGGAATTGCTGCTCCCCGGGCGAGAGGCCGGCAGGTGCGCGCTCCTCATCCAGCCAGCCCGCTTCCTTGCCGCAATGCTGTTCGATCTGCCGTGCCAGCTTGTCGCCGATTGGCCGCGCGCCGCTTTTGGCCATTGACCAGGTCGCGCCACTCACCTCGATCCTGCTCGCCCAGGCGGACTCCAGTCCCTTGGGCGGATCGCCCGCGGCGATGCGCTCCTCCACGAAGCTCTGGAAGAGGGCAAGAGCATTGAGTCGACGGACGGTGGTGATGCTGGACACGGCGGGTGTTGTTAAAAAACTTCACATCCATTCTAGAGGCTGCGAAATGGCGATGAGTGGTTGACGAGTGCGTGAACACTCTTCACAATTCGCTCATTCGTTGATTCACACCAAGCCACACGGTCCCATCATGATTCGCACAGCCCTCGCCACCAACGCCAAGCGCCCATCCCAGGGCGAGATGGCTTTGTGCGTCGCCGCGAGTCTGCATGACCGACACGAGGGCGAGTCAACGTCACCGGGGAAAGCTCCAGCCCACTGAAGCTTTCATCCTCCAGGGATTCATCGATCCCCTGAAGCCCGGTCTCCTGCAGGAACCGGGCTTTTTGTTTGTCCGGCTCTTGCGGCGCCATCTCGGGTGTGCCCGTGCACAAGCACCGGCCAGCCCGGTGTGCATGTGTGCCCCAGCACGTTCTGCAGACGGAGCCGGCATGCAGCGGTCAAGGCAAGCCTTGCTTGCTCGGGTCGCGTGCGGACACAGCCGAGATGGCATCGCCTTGCGAGGCATCAATTTCTGTCCCGTTGGACTTCCGGTGAGGTCCTCGGCCCTTCAAGCCGAAGAGGCGGGTTCGACTCCCGCACGGGACACCAGTCCAGAAGCCCGTCGTCGAGCTCACGCTTCGACGGGCGCAAACCGGCCGCAACGATTGGGCGGCGTCGGAACCCGTTACCGACAACCATCGAGAACAAGAGTCGCCATAGCTCAGTCGGAAGAGCGCCGGTCTGTCGAACCGGAGGTCGCGGGATCGAAGCCCGCTGGCGGCGCCAAATGAATCAAGCGCATTCTTGCCAGCCACAGAAGGGAGGACGCCATGCACGACGTATTGCAGTTGGACATCACCGGCCAGCCCCAGGCCTGGATTTCGATCGAGCAGGCGGCCGGCCACGTGGCTACCCGTTCGGTGGCCTGGTCGATCGGCGACACGCCGCTGGCCGTGCTGCGTGGCGGCGCCAATGTCCGTACCGGCCGGCAGTCGACCCTTGAGGTACCGGCCATCCTGGCGCTGCGTGGCAATTCGCGGCTGAACCTGTTCGACGTGGTGCCCGGCTTCAGCAAGCCCAAGGTGCTGCGGCGCGACCGGCTCACCTGCGCTTACTGCGGCGATGCGCATGAGTTGCGCAGCCTGACGGTCGACCACATCCTGCCGGCCTCGCGGGGCGGTGCGCTCAGCTGGATGAACACGGTCGCTGCCTGCCGCGCCTGCAATGCGCGCAAGGCCGACCGAACGCCGGAGGAGGCCAGGATGCCGCTGCTGTTCACGCCTTACGTGCCCAGCCGCTTCGAGGATTTCCTGCTTAAGGGCAGGCGGATCCGCGCGGACGTGCATGAGTGGCTGGCCGCACGGCTGCCGAAGGAATCGCGCCTGAGCTGACCCATCCGGTTGGCTCAGGCGCCCACAGATCTGCCTTGGAAGGCAGGGCTCACAGGCTGGGGGTACGACCCCACCGGTGCGCCGTGGCCGGGTCCGCCCGTTGCCGCGACGCATGCCGCCCTGCTGAAAGGGGCCGATACGGTGAAGCACGGTTGTCCCGCAAGGGTCCGGGTTCGACTCCCGGGTTCATCACCACTGGATAGCTCAGTCGGGTAGAGCAACGGATTCAGGTTCCGTGAGTCGTGGGTTCGAGTCCCACTCCAAAAATTGGCCTATCACGCCAGTGAAAAACGGTCGCAAGACCACCCCGCCGAACGTGTCGGCCTGCCTTCGGGCACGTCGGCATCAGCGTGGTCACCCGTGCTTCGGGCATGCGGGGCCTGCGTCCGCGGTCAGTCGGAGGCGCATTCGAGGAATGCACGCCGAAGACGCGCTGCGGCACCCAGTCCCAGGCATTCGAAGTCCGTGTCCGCGCTGTAACGGCACCCCGATTCAAACCACACGCTGCAAACAAGGAGAACACCATGACGATCAAGCGTGTCACTGTGAAGAAGAACGAGCGCGGCCTGCTGCTTCGCAATGGCGACTTCGAACGCGTGCTACAGCCCGGCACGCACTGGCTGCTCGCCGGTCTGGACCAACTCCAGGTGGAGCTGTTCGCCATCGAGGCACCGGCCTTCGTGCACCGCCTCGCCGAATATCTGCTGGCCAAGGAGCCGGCGGTGGTCGAGACCGAGTTCGTTCGTGTCGAGCTGAGCGCGACCCAGGTCAGCCTGCGCAGCGAGAACGGCGTGTTGGTCGAGCTGCTGCCGCCCGAGACGCGGCGCCTGTACTGGAAGGGCCTGGTGGACGTGCAGGTCGAGGTGATCGATCTCGCCGACGCCATCGAGCTGCCGCCCGCGCTCACCGCCCGTCTGCTGCAGACCCAGCTGCGCCCGCGCAGCATCACCGGCCTGGCCGGCGTGCTGCAGGTGCTCGTGCCGGAACACGGCGCGGGCATCCTGTGGGTCGACGGCAAGGTCGAGCGCCTGCTCAGCGCCGGCTCGTTCGCGTTCTGGAAGTTCAACCGCAACGTGAGCGTGGAACTGGTGGACCTGCGGCTGCAGGCGGTCGAGGTGACGGGGCAGGAAATCCTGACCCGGGACAAGGTGGCGCTGCGGCTCAACCTCTCGGCCACCTGGCGCTACTCGGATGTGCTGACCGCGTACAAGGCGCTGGCCAAGCCGGCCGAGCACCTGTACCGCGAGCTGCAGTTCGGTCTGCGCGCCGCGGTGGGCACGCGCTCGCTCGATGAGCTGCTCGAAAACAAGAGCGTCATCGACGAGATCGTGACCGCCCAGGCCAAGGCCAAGCTCGCGGCCTTCGGGCTCGAGCTGTCCAGCGTCGGCGTGAAGGACATCGTGCTGCCGGGCGAGATGAAGACCATCCTCGCCCAGGTGGTGGAGGCCGGGAAATCGGCCGAAGCCAACGTGATCCGCCGCCGCGAGGAAACCGCCGCGACCCGGTCGCTGCTGAACACGGCCAAGGTGATGGAAGACAACCCTGTCGCCCTGCGGCTCAAGGAGCTGGAAACCCTGGAGCGCGTGGCTGAGCGCATCGACAAGATCTCCGTTTTCGGAGGTCTGGATCAGGTGCTCAACGGGCTGGTGAAGCTGCGTTGAACGAACGCGGCCTTGTCCTACGGCGGCGCGTTCGCGGCGGACCTAGAGTTCAGTTGCCTCTGGTGCCCTCTCTTTGTCCCTCCCCCTGGCCCAGAGGACTCGCCCGGCACCGTGAGGTGTCCGGGTCTCTTTTTGAAGGGCGAGGGTTGCAGGACCTATCGGGAGAAGCAGGTGAGCGCGACGACATCGGCAATGAGACTGGCGCCCAAGTTCTATGAGACCCGCAACACCGCGAGGATGTTGCTGGGCGAGGGCTACACGGCGCGGATGAAGGAACTGGGCGCGATGGTGGCCAAGGTGGCCGCAGGCCGCCGTACCGGTGCGCTCGATGCTGCGCAGGATGTGGTGCGCGCGGCGGACCTCGACGGCTTCGAGGCGATCCAGGTGCTGGCCGCGGCCGTGGAGTTGATCGAACCGTCGCACTGAGGCCCTATCGATATCGAGATGCCAAAAGCAGCGGGGGAGGTCCTTTCGAACCTCCCCCGCTGCCTTGCTTCAGCGATCGATTGCCGAGCCCGTTACTCGGCCATCGTTTCGGTCTTGCGAGCGGCCTTGCTGTCGACGAAGCGTTGGTAGGCGGTGGGATCTTCGCTGTTCAGCGCAGCCAGTTCGCCGCTCTTCTGGGCTTGGGCCAGCTCGGCACGCACTTGCGCGCGGGTCTTGCCTTGGTGGGCGTATTGCTGTTCCGTGAAGCGTTGGAAGGCAGCCGGGTCTTCGCTGTTCAGGGCGGCCAGTTCACCGCTCTTTTGAGCCTGGGCCAGTTCGGCTTGAACTTGGGCGCGAGTCTTGGCTTGGCCGGCGAACTGGCGGTCACGGAAGGTTTGTGCGGCCATCGGGTCTTCGCTGTTCACGGCAGCGAGTTCGCCACTTTGCTGGGCCTGGGCCAGCTCGGCAACGACTTGAGCGCGGGTCTTGCCGCCGACATCGGCAGCGAAGGCGCTGGTGCCAACCATGACACCGGCGGAGAGGAGGGCAGCGGCGAGAACGATCGAGGTCTTCATGATGTTTTCCTTTGCATTCACAGCGTGGGTTGAGTGGCTTGCGGCGTTTGCTTGTTGATCGCCGTGTCCATGACCTGAACTGTAGAGATGTTGACCTAGGGAAAACACTAGCTCATCTGGAAAGCACTGTTCGGAATTCAGGAACGTCCGGGCTCGCTGCCTCGCAGCTCGCGAACCATTTCTGCGTTGCAAGCCGGCCCGGCGCGCGCGGCATGCGATTGGGGCGCATGATCGCGCGATGAAAATTCGCCTTGGATTCGAGATCGCGTACCAGTTGCCGCAGGCGACGCCAATGATCCTGGCGCTCAACGTCCATCACTCCAGGGTGGGCGACCTTGAGCGTCCGGACCATCTGATGACGAACCCGTCCGTCACGACCAGCGGTTACCGCGACCTCTTCGGCAACTGGTGCACGCGCCTGGTCGCGCCTGCAGGGCGCTTCGTCGTGAGCTCGGACACCGTGATCCGCGATGACGGCGCTCCGGATACCCTTGCCGCCGATGCGCCGCAGGTGCTCGTCGAACGCCTGCCCGAGTCGACGCTGCTCTACCTGCTCGGCAGCCGCTACTGCGAGACCGACCTGCTGTCCGACTTCGCCTGGAAGCAATTCGGCAGCGGCCCGACGGGTTGGCAACGCGTGCAGGCGGTTTGCGACTACGTCCACGAACACATCGAGTTCGGCTACCCGCATGCGCGGCGCACCCGGTCCGCTTTCGAGGCGTTCAACGAGGGGCAGGGTGTGTGCCGTGACTATGCCCACCTCGCTGTCACGCTGTGCCGCTGCCTGAACATCCCGGCACGCTACTGCACCGGCTACCTCGGAGACATCGGCGTGCCGCCACCTCATGGGCCGATGGATTTCGCAGGATGGTTCGAGGCATTCCTAGGGGATCGCTGGTACACCTTCGACGCTCGCAACAACGTACCTCGCATCGGCCGCGTTTTGATGGGGAGAGGCCGCGATGCGAGTGACGTCGCGCTCTCGAATACCTTCGGGCCCAACGAACTGGATGGCTTCAAGGTCTGGTGCGATGAGGTGCACTGATGGTGAAGCGCAGCTCAAATGGCACTCGTCCACCGAAGCCAAGGCCTGCGGACCAGATGGGTGTCTCGACGGCTGAGCGCGACGAGTTGCGACGCCAGGGCGCCAAGGCCGCTGCGCGCGGAGAGCATTCGATATCCAACCCGATGGGCGAGCACTCGAACATGCCGGGCTCCACAGGCGAGTCCGTGGACACATGGCAGCTCAGGAAGCGCGCCTGGCAACGCGGACACGACGCCCAATCCAGGGCCATTGACGCGGGGCGGGCAGACCCCGGTGCGCAAGCCGGTGCGGCCGATGCGGCAAATGGCCGACGGCCGATCGTGGGCCCCGATGACTTGGCGGCGATAGCCGAAGACATTCGCAGAGCCCGGGCGACGCTCTCGGCCTTGCTGCGCAGTGACGAAGGCATTCGCAGCCTGGCCCGCCACACCCTTGGGAGCGACCTGGAGCGGCTGACGCGCAAGATCGAGGCGGCCGTCGCCGTGCAATGCACCTTGGGCGGGCATCTGATTTCTCCGGGCATCAGCATAGGAACGGCCATCTTCCCGGACGACGGCGATCAGGCGGAGGCGCTGGTACGCATTGCCGATGCGGCGATGTACCGGGCCAAGCGCATCCGCCGCCTCGATAGTCTCCCGTCGTGAATACGCTTGCCGAACTCAGTGGCCGTCAGGCACGGTGCCATGCCAGCGGCGAACGATGCGCTGGAAGAACAGGGTGTTCGGCAACTGCAGGCTCACGCCGCCGTGCTCGTCGCCGCTTTCCAGCAGGGTGGTGTAGACCAGATTGATGTCCACCACGCGGCCCTTGACGCCTTCCTTCTCGCCGCCTTCCACCACTTCGACCACATCGCCGACCCGGAACGGCCGGGTGATGAAGATCAGCAGCGCGCAGAACAGGTTCGACAGCACGCTCCACGCGGCGAAGAAGGCCACCGCCCCCACGGTCGCGAAGCCCGTGAACGCGGTCCACAGCACGGCGCCCGACACACCCATGCGCTCCAGCGCCCACAGCGATGCGCCGCCGTACACCACGAAGCCGATGACGCGCAGGAACAGCTCGGACAGCTTGACCGGCAGCGCGTACGTCGTCGTGAGGCGGCGGGTGAGATGGCGCGCGAAGCGCATTACCAGCCAGGCGAACAGGCCGATCAGCAGCACCTCGACGGCCGGCACGAAGATGTCCAGCCAATCGGCCGTCCATACGGGGAGCGAGTCGTGCAACGTCTGGAGGATCTTGTTCATGGCGGGAATCATGCACCATCGAGTGCAGGTCTTGCCGTCAGATCAGGCCCAGCGTGAACGCCTTCAGTGTGGCTGCCGCGCGCGTCGAGCATTCGAGCTTGCGGAACACGCTTTCGATGTGCGTGCGCACGGTGCTGGGGCTGATCTCCAGCACCCGGGCGACCTCCTTGTTGCTCTCGCCCAGGCTGATGCGCCGCAGCACATCCGCCTCGCGCGCTGACAGCGAGATCGCCGCCTTGGCTGGCGTGCGCGGCCGCGAGCCGGCCAGCGCCGCGAGGGCGGCTTCGACCACCTCCGCGTCGAAACGCCCTTGCGCCGCCTCGTCGCGAAGGACCTGAGCCGCGCCGGCGGCGTCGAAGGCGGGCCGCCAGGGTCGCGGCGAGCGCAGGGCGACCAGCGCGACCGCGGTCGCGATGATGCGATGCGGCACCGTCAGCGCCGCGGCGCTCAGGCTGCGGAAGTGTCCGGAGCCATCGAGGCGCTCGTAGGCGTACGAAGCCAGATCCGCCTCCGCCTTCAGCACCGGAATGTGGCTGGCTGCGCGGAAGGTCCAGTAAGGCATCAGCCGCACCCGCTCCCGGTCGGCCGCCGTCAGGCGCCCGGTTCGTTCCCAGAGGTGGTTGGGCAGGGCGGCGCGGCCTATGGCGTGGATCAGGCCGGCTCGTTGCAGCAGCGCCTGCGTGTTCGCGTCGAGCCCCAACTGGGCCGCGGTGGCGGCGGCGCAGGCCGCCACCTGGCGGGATTGGCCTGCGAGCCAGGGCAGCTTGAGGTCGGCAACGTCGGCGATCAGTTCCAGCGGCACGTCGCGCCCAACCAGGGTCAGGTCTTGCGTAGGCCCCTGGGGCTGGTTTTCGTCGAGGGTCGCCAGCCATTGCGGCGCGGTGCGCTGCAGGCGCTGGACCAGCGGCGCCGGATATTTCTCGTCGGACAGGCTCGCGATCTTCTCGAGCGCGGCTTCCAGGCCGCGGGCCCGGCTCAGGATCTCCAGGTCGCTGGCGAGGGCCACGTGATAGACCACTGGCGGCACATCATCCGCCCTCAGCCTGCCCGGATTGCCGCGGCCGTCCCAGGTCTCGAAGATATTGCGCAGGCCGGC
The DNA here is from genome assembly GCF_034043675.1 of Roseateles agri. Lineage (NCBI taxonomy): Bacteria > Pseudomonadati > Pseudomonadota > Betaproteobacteria > Burkholderiales > Sphaerotilaceae > Roseateles > Roseateles agri. Next base: position 498,491 of record NZ_JAXCLA010000007.1, read on the forward strand.
CTCGACCTGGTCGTCCATGCCCAACTGGGAGGCGATCTCGCCGGACACCTCGCAGTGGATTTCCGCCAGCGGCACGATGGCCGCGGCGCGCTCCGCGTTGATCGGCAGGGTCATCTCGAACAGCGCGTCGCGCCCGGCCACGTCGTCGCCCAGCAACTGGTCGAAGCCGGCGGCATTGGCCGTGCATCCCGACCAGCGCAGCAGCGAGACGTCGTGCGCGGACTGGCAGTCGCGGTCGGTGCCGCCGTCCTCCGCCGCCAGCCGGGCCGCGAGCCAGGCCGTGCGGTGCGAATGGTCGGTTGGACGGCCCATGCTCAGGTCGCCGATGAAGGCGAGGGCGAGCATGGCGTCGCGGACGGCGATGCGGGCGGCGGGGCGTGGGTCGGTCGATCGACCGATACCGGCTGAGGGGGCGATTTCCGACACTGACTTCACGCGCTTCAAAGCGCGCTTCAACAAAGCCATCAACTCTATCGGAGAAGCTCTCATGAACACACGTCGCATCCTCTCCTCGCTCGCCCTCGGCACCGCGCTGCTGACGGGTGGCCATGCCGCTATCGCCGCCGAACAGCCCTCGGTCGTCATCGTCCACGGCGCCTTCGCCGATGGTTCCGACTGGGCCAAGGTGATCCCGCTGCTGCAGGCCAAGGGCATCAAGGTGACCGCGGTGCAGAACGGCCTGGAATCGCTGGCCGGCGACGTGGCGACCACCCGCCGCGTCATCGACAACCAGAAGGGCAAGGTCGTACTGGTCGGCCACTCCTGGGGCGGATCGGTGATCACCGATGCCGGCCAGGACGACAAGGTCTCCGCGCTGGTCTACGTGGCCGCCTTCGCGCTGGACGCAGGCCAGTCCACCGCCGAGGCTGGCAAGGACTACCCGACGCCTCCCGGCATCACCAAGCTGGTGGCCGATTCGAAGGGCTACCTGTCACTGCCGCCGGAAGCCCTGGCCGAAGACTTTGCCCAGGACGTGCCCGCCGCCCAGGCTGCCGTGATGGCGGCCACGCAAGGCCCGATCCAGGCCAAGGCCTTCGGGGACAAGGCCACCGGCGCGGCCTGGAAGACCCGCTCGTCCTGGTACATCGTCGCGTCGGAAGACCGCATGATCCCGCCGGATCTGGAGCGTGCGATGGCCAAGAAGATCGGCGCCAAGGTCAGCACCCTGCCGACCAGCCACGTGCCGCAGCAGTCGCGCCCTGCGGACGTGGCCGCGGTGATCATCGATGCGGTGAACGCCAGCACGAAGTAATCATCTTTGCTGGCATGCAATAGGATGCCCGCTTAGATCCAGAGGCCGGGCTCGCGCTGAAACCGCGAGCCCGGCACATTACTTTCCGGGCGGGACGAATCATGGACAAACTGGGGGCGATGGAGGCGTTCGTGCGCGTCGTGAAGGCTGGCAACTTCAGCCGTGCCGCGGAGTCGATGGGCATTGCCAAGGCTTCGTTGACGCGGCAGGTCCAGATGCTGGAGGCGGAAGTGCGCACGCCGCTGCTGAACCGCACGACCCGCCGGATGACGATGACCGAGGCCGGCACCGCCTACTACGAGCGCGCGGTGCAGGTGCTGGCGGACATCGAGGAGATGGAAGGCAGCATCCTCGACGACGTGAAGGCGACGCCGCGGGGCCGGCTGCGGGTCGATGTGGGCGCCACCGTCGGGCACTTTCTGATCATTCCGGCGTTGGCCGAGTTCCATCGCAAGTATCCGGACATCACGATCGACCTGGGTGTGTCGGACCGGCCGGTGGACCTGATCGGCGACAACGTCGATTGCGTGATCCGCGGCGGCGAAGTGACGGACCAATCGGTCATCGCCCGCAACCTGGGGCGCCTGAGCATGGTGATCGCCGTCTCGCCCGAGTACGCGAAGGAGCACGGCCTGCCTACCGATCCGGAAGACCTGGAGCATCAGCATCGGGTGGTGAACTACTTCTCCCATCGCACCGGCCGCACCGATGCCTGGCGCCTGGAGCGCGACGGCGAGATGACGGAGTTCAGGCCCCGGCACGTGCTGGCCATCAACGACTCCACCTCCAACATCCTGGCGGGTCTCAATGGGCTCGGGGTGATCCGGACGACCACGGTGGCGGCGTCCAGCTATCTGCAGTCGGGCCGGCTGCTGCGCGTGCTGCCGGAATGGACGGTGCCAGCGCTGCCGATCCACATCGTCTATCCGTCCAACCGCAGGCACGGCGCGCGCCTGCGCGTCTTCGTGGACTGGATCGTGGAACTCTTCCGGCAGACGGAGGAGACGCTGCGCAAGCATTCGCTATCCCTGGCGGATCGCCGGGAAGTGCCGAGCGCGAGGACGCTCGGCTGATCAGCGTCGGGCGATCAGGCGCTCGGCCTGGCCCTGGGAGAACTGAGGGCTGCTACCGGCTCCTTCCGGCGCCACTGCTGCCGATGCGCTGCCGGCAGGGGCGGGGAGCGTGAGCGCCACGTAACACCAGGCGCCCACGACCGACAGGCTGACGACGATTTCGGCGAGCAGCTTCACGGGCAGGACTCACTCGGCGTTGGTCACCGCGGCGGCGCGTGCTGCGGGCACGTCGTTGCCGATCGACTTCGCATAGGCTTGCAGTGCGTTCAGCTGGGCCTTCGGTGCTTCGAGGGCGACGCTGGCGTAGCGTTGTTGCTCGCCGACTTGCGAAGCAGCGGCCAGCGCGTCTTGCTTCGTCGCGCCGTTGTTGATCAGGTACTGGGCGTAGGAGCCGGCCACCAGCGTCGTGCGGCTTGCTGCGGCGGGTGCGGCAACGGTGGAGTCACCCAGCACGGCGCCGCGGTATTGGTCGTAGCTCGATGCGCTGGCCGGGGCGGCGCCCAGCAGCGAGGCGGTGGAGATCAGGGCAGCAGCGATGGTCAGAACGGTTTTCATGATCAGATCCTTTCGGTTGGTGCTTCGGACTCCGCACTTGCTTCGTCCATGGGCTGAACTCTAGGACTGATGGCTCCGGGTAAACACTAGGCGCGGCCGAATGCATCGTTCAACAAATCCGAAAGATGAAAAAACGCCGCCCGGCGACTGGCCGGGCGGCGTTTGCATGGGCTTCGATCGATGCGAATGCCTAGGCCATGGCCAAGTGCTCCAGCGGCAGCAGCCTCGAATCCTCCAGCGCAGCCGTCCTGTGACCGAGCCCGGCCAGGTAGGCCTCATGCGAGGCGAAGGCCATGAAGGCCGCGGCGGACGACTGCTGCACCAGCAGCGCGGCATCCCAGCGCTCGTGCTGCGGCCCGATCAGGAAGTGGCCGCCCCGGCCGAAGAAGAGCACGCGGCCTCCCGAGGCCTCCAGATGGGGCAGCGTCTCGCGCATGTAGATCAGGTAGGCCGCCTCGCCGGTGATCGGCGCTGCCGGCGCGAGATGCGGGCTCGCGGCGTAGTCCGCAAGGGCGCGATACCTGAGCAGGTTCAGCATCACGACGGGGCCGACGATGCCGCGCATGAAGAAGGCACGACCGGCCTCCTGGGTCGGTTCCAGATAGGCGGCTGTCATGCCTCCTCCACCAGCAGGACGGCCTGGCCGCCAACCTCCACGACCCGACCGCCGAGCACCGGGACCTGGGCTTCGGCCTCCGCGCGCGAGGAGAACCACGGGTTGAGGTGGCCGGCCTTGCTTCGGAGCAGATCGAAGTGGGTCAGTTGAGCCTCGTCCATCGAAGTCAATGCACGGCTGTACTGTTCCCAGCTCCGAAAGCCCGATTCGACGGCCAGCATCAGCAGCACGTGCTTGCGCTGGACGATGGCCCGCTGGCGGAACAGCTCGGGCAGCGACAGGCCACGCAAGGCGCGTGTGGTCAGCAGGCGGCGCAGTACCGGCAGCGAGTTCGCGAGCGACTCCGAAGCGGCTGCGCGGTGCAGCGTCCTGGCCAGTGAACGAACGAGGTCCGCCGCGGTGAGGCGAGCCGCAGGCGAATGGTTAGGGGAGGCGAAATGCATACCAAGTCCTCTGGATGCGGCCCACTCGCTGATGGCCGAAGGATGGTATGCAAGCAGGGTGCTTGCGGATGAGCGGTGCCAATGCTTTCGCGAGACGGGCGCCCGGTGAGCCCGGCGGCGATTGTATGGGGCTAGGCCTCGTCCACCCGGATCACCTCCGCGGCAGCCCGCAGATAGGCCAGCGCTGCCTCGGGGTTGCGCGCGCGCTGGGCGACTTCCTCCAGCGAGCCGTCGCGGCGCAGTGCCTTGTTGAGTTCGGCCACCTCGTCGTCGCCCAGGGCGCGGGCTGCGTCGAGCGCCTGCATCAGGTCGAGCAGGCCGCCGCGCTTGGGGCGCGAGACGTCGGGGCACAGCTGGCGCATCAGCGCCGGCTGCGTGCGCAGTGCGTCGGCCAGCGCCAGCGCTTCACGGTCGCGCAGCGGTGCAAGGCGGCCGGTGCCGTGCAGCAGCATCGGCGCCAGTGCGCGCAGCAGGCGCGAGGGCAGGTTGGCGTACAGATCACGCAGCAGGGTCGCGGCCGCGTGCAGTTGCAGGCGGATCGCCGCGCGCGCCACCGGCAGCAGGGCGGGCTCCTTGTCGACCTCGTAGCGCCACACGCAGGCGGCGGCGAGGTAGAGCGCGGCGAGGGCATCACCCAGGCGCGCCGACAGCAATTCCATGCGCTTGAGCTTGCCGCCGAGCAGGCCCATGGCGAGATCGGCGGTGAGCGCGTAGCGGGCCGACAGCGAGGCGATGAGCCGTGCCTCGGCGCGCAGGTCGGCCGGCGGGTTGCCATGCAAAGGCGCGCCCGCAAGGCTGCGCCAGAGGTTGCGCAAGACATGACCCCCGTGGCCCAGCAGGGCGCGGCCCAGGCGCTCGGGGTCCTGGGCCTGCACGGCCTGCATCTCTTCCAGCACGAAGGGGTGGCAGCGGGTCGCGCCCTGGCCGAAGATGATCAGCGCCCGCGACAGCAGGTTGGCGCCTTCCACGGTGATGGCGATGGGCGCATGGCGGTAGGCCACGCCCAGCAGGTTGCGCGGGCCGGAGATGATGCCCTTGCCGCCCAGAACGTCCATGCCCTCGTTGACGGCGCTGCGACCTGCCTCGGTGAGCTGCACCTTCAGGATGGCGCTGGCGACGCTGGGGCGCTCGCCGGCATCGAGCGCGGCGGCGGTGTAGCGCCGCGCGGCGTCGGTGGCGTAGAGCCGCGCGGCCATCTGCGCGGTGATGCCCGCGATGGCGTGAAAGCGCCCGATCGGCAGGCCGAACTGCTGGCGCACCTGCCCATAGCCGTTGACCACGAACAGCGCCGTCTGCTGCATCGCCGCGCCCAGTGCCGGCAGCGAGATCGCGCGGCCGGCGGCCAAGCATTCCATCAGCATGCGCCAGTCCTGGCCGATGCGCTCCTCGCCGCCGATCACCCAGTCCATCGGCACGAAGACGTCCTCGCCGCGAATCGGCCCGTTCATGAAGGCCGAGTCCATCGGCCGGTGGCGGTGGCCGATCTCCATGCCCGGCGTGGGCACGGGCAGCAGCGCGCAGGTGATGCCTAGCTCCTGCTGCCCCTCGGGCCGCGAGGGATCGATCGCCTGGAAGGCCAGGCCCACGACGCTCGCCACCGGCGCAAGCGTGATGTAGCGCTTGTCGAAACGCACGCTGAAGCCGCGCACCGTGCGGCCGTCAATGGTCCGCTCCGTCAACACGCCGCGGTCCGGAATGGCCGCAGCGTCGAAGCCGGCGTAGGGCGAGGTCAGGCCGAAACACGGCAGCTCGCGGCCGTCGGCCAGCCGCGGCAGGTAGTGCTGCTGCTGAGCCGGCGTGCCGTAGCGCAGCAGCAGCTCGGCCGGGCCCAGCGAGTTCGGCACCATCACCGTGACCGCGCAGGCGGTGTTGACGGTGGCGATGCGCGTCACCACCTCGGCGTGCGCGTAGTGGCTGAAGCCGAGGCCGCCATACTCCTTCGGAATGATCATCCCGAAGAAGCGGCGCTCGCGCAGATAGGTCCACACCTCCGGCGGCAGATCGCCGGCCTCGTCGATCGCATGGTCGTCGAGCATGCCGATCAGCGGGGTCACCTCTTGCTCGAGGAAACGGCGCTCGTCGTCCGTGAGCCGGTTGGGCCCGCGCGAGATCAGCGCACCGAAGTCCGGCTGGCCGGCGAACAACTGACCCTCGAAGCCGACCGTGCCGGCCTCCAGTGCCGCCCGCTCGGTATCGCCCATAGCGGGCAGAGCCTTCGAGAACGGCGCCATCGCCAGGCGCCCGAGGAGTCGATGCAGTCCCATGCGTCGAGGCTAGGCCCTCGTGACTACCGGCAACGCCAGCCTAGGGCGCGCTCTGACGTAGGACTCAAGGCCGCCGTGGACTGGTCGACGCTTCTGATCTGGAGTGGAGCGGGTGATGGGAATCGAACCCACGTAGTCAGCTTGGGAAGCTGAAGTTCTACCATTGAACTACACCCGCACTTGCATTTCCCGTTGCAGATCAACGGGTTAGGCGTCAAGTCCTTGATTCAGCGTAGGTTTTTACACCTGCGGGCCAAAATCTACTACCTGTCCGGACTTGTCCGTAACAGGGGGCTCTTGTCGCCTTGGCGTAGCATTGGCGTAACTTTTTTGAGGGCCGGCTCCCAGGTCCGGAAAGTTACGCCGCTGCGGCGCCGGGACGAGTATAGGGCGATGCGTTTTGATCCCAATGCGGCCAAGCTGCTCAAGCCTGGCCAGCACCTGCTGGTGGAAGGCTGTGACGGTCTGAGGCTGGAGGCAAGCGCCTCGCGCAAGAGCTGGATCTACCGGTACAAGAGCGTTGCGGGCACCATGCGGCAGACCAAGCTCGGGCAGTGGCCAGCGATGCCGATGGCGGCCGCGGTGTCGGCATGGCAGGCGCTTGTCGACGTGCGCGCCGCTGGACAGGACCCCAAGGCCGTCAACCGCCGGAAGCCGACCACCGAGCTGGCCGGCTACGCGGTGCGCCGGCTCGTCGACGACTACCTCGATGGCCACATCGAGCACAACCGCAAGCCCGCCGGCGTCACGGCCGCCAGGCGAGCGCTGACGACGCTGCTGGACGAGGAACGCGTCTTCGCGAGCATGCAGGCGGCCGAGGTCACCCGATCGCTGGCGTTCGATCTGCTGGAGGCGCGCAAGAGCACGCCGACGGCCGCCACCAAGCTGCGTTCGATGCTGGCCAGCGCGTGGGACTACGCGCTCGATGCCGGCCGCCTCGGCGAGGACTCGCCAAACTGGTGGCGCCAGGTCCAGCGCGGCCGGCTCAAGAGCAAGGGCAAGATCGTCGGCGGTGAGCACCAGGGGCGCGCGCGGCGCGTGCTGTCGCCGGCGGAGATCTCGCAGCTGCTGGCCTGGCTGCCGGCGATGCATGAGGTCGGGCGCGACGCGACGGTGCTCTACCTGTGGACCGGCGTGCGCGGCTCGGAGATCTTCTCCCTGCGGCCAGAGCACCTGCAGGAGGAGCGTGGCGTGTTGTGGTGGGTGATCCCGAAGGCGCTGACGAAGAACGCGCACCACGAGTTCGCCGTCGACCTGCGCGTGCCGCTGTTCGGTCGGGCGCTGGACGTGGTCAAGCGGCGAGCGGCCGCGGTGGGGAAGTCAGGGGCGCTCTTCGAGGACGAGAAGGGCGAGCAGTACACGCAGAAGGCGTTCTCGACCTACGTCTATGACCTGCAACCGTACAGCGCCAAGGCCCGGCGCATGGAAGGCCGGCGCCTCACCGTGCCGGTGACGGGCTGGACGCCCCACAACCTGCGTCGCACGGCCCGCACGCTGCTGGCCAGCCTGAAGTGCCCCAAGGAAGTGGCCGAGGCGATGATCGGCCACTTGCCCGAGGTGATGGACGCGACGTACAACTCGCACAGCTACGATGCCGAGCGGCTGCTGTGGCTGAAGCGCCTGGCTGCGCATCTGGAGAAGCTGGCCAAGCATCAGCCACCGGTCGACGGCTTGCCGGCGCGGCCGTAGCCTGCGCCCTTGGGTGGCGCCAGGTCGGACACCGGGCGCGTCAGCGCGAACTCCCGCAGATCCTGCACCAGCCAGCCGGTGCGGTTCGCGCTGATCTTGCGGGGCTTGGGCAGCGCGCCGGAGTTCACGAGCACGTCGATCGTCGACAGGGACACCGACAGGAACGCCGCGGCTTGCGGCTTGGCCAGGAACATGGGTTCCAGGGCGATGATGGTTTCAGCAGCCATTGACGGCCTCCTGCGCGCCGGCGTCGATCGCCGGCGACGTTGAAAACAGCCCGCCACGGCTGGCATCGAGCGCAGCGCTGCAGGCGGGGTTGAGCCAGACCACTTCGGTCCGGTGACTCGTGCCGCGGCCGCCGCTGATGCGAGCGGTCGTTTCGTGGCGATTCCAGGCCTGCAGCGCGCCGTCGTACAGGCTTGACGCATAGCCGCAGAGGATCACCATGCCGTCGACGGCGAGCAGCGCGTCGATCAGGCGGCGGTGGCCAGCGTCGTCGAGCTCGTGACGGTAGCCGCCCTTGTTCCGCATGTGCCGCGTGGCGTGCACGTACGGCGGATCGACGAAGTGCAGCGTGTCGGGCCCGTCGTGGGCCTGGATGACGGCGATCGCCTCGCGGTTCTCGATCAGGACGCCGGCGAAGCGCTCGCCGATCGCCGCGATCGAGTCGGGGTAGGCCGCCCAGTTGTGCTGGGCGGTGCCGTACTTGCGGCGAGTGTCCGTGCGGAAGCCCGTCGTGGCCTTGGTGGCGCCGGCGCTGCCGAATCCCATCGCCGCGCGCACGCAGGTGCGCCGGGCGCGTTCTAACGCGTCGTCGGTGGGCTGATAGCTGCCGTCGAACTCCTCGCGGGCGTAGGGCGTGAGCCGGCAGGCTTCGACCAGGTCAGCGCGCATGGCTGGATCCCGCACCACGCGAAAGAAGTTGACGATGTCCCCGTCGAGGTCGTTGTACACCTCGGCATAGACGCGCGGCTTGCGCAGCAAAACTCCGGCCGCACCGCCGAAGGGCTCGACGTAGCAGCCATGGGGGGGCATGAACTGCAGGATCCAGGGCGCCAGGCGGAACTTTCCGCCGTGGTAGCGCAGGGCTGGACGGGTGACGGTTTCAGCGGCCACCGGGTGTCTCCTCTTGCAGATCCGCTTTGGCTGCGCGCAGTTGATTGCGCCATCCTGGACCGCGCAGGCTTACCTCGTGAGTGCGCGGTCCTCGCAACCAGAGTGAGTAAGACACGCGGCCATTGGCCAGCATGTCGATGCGATGCGACAGTTCGGGCCGAACGAGCCCGAACTGCGGCGGGAACCACCAGTGGAAGCGCGATGCCTCGACCTCCTCGAGGTAGCCGCCCCACAAGATCAGCCGCACAGCGATCGCCGGGTGGGTGTGATAGCAGCGGGGCACATCGGCGCGCACGAACTTGTGCAGCTCAAGCCGCCAGCCGCGGAAGCTGGCCAGGTGCTTGATCCACATGATGGGCTCGCCGGCGACCGTACCGATCCACTGGTCCCAGTTCATGAGGCATCTCCCACTGGCGTACGCACAGCTCGTCGGTCGAATGCCCGCAGCGCCGGCGCGAGTGTGTCGGGCAGCACGGCCCAAGCGACGTAGAACTCGGCGCCATGGAGCCGCGTGCCGGCGAAAGAACGAAAACCCAGGAACTCGCCGTCCTCGCTGCACCAGCACGGCGCCATGATGTGGAAGCCATCGCAGGGGTTCAGCAGCAGGCAGTCTCGCGTGTCGCGTGGCGGGATCTCTGACGCTGGGCGGAAGTCAAGCACGAAGTGCGGCGCCAGGCTGACGAAGCGCTCGCCGTACTGCTCGACGGCGGCAAGCAAGTCGCCGATGCCATGCCCGGGGGAGAGTTTCCGTGCCTCGGCGCGCACGGTGTTCCACGCCATTGCGATGGAGTTCTCATCCCAGATCCGCGGCTGTTCGGCGACTCGCGCCGGCAGTCCGCGCTCTCTGACCGGTGCTGCGCTCGGAGTCACTGAGATCCCGCGATAGATGCCCATCAGCGTCTTGTCCGAGATGGTGCTGATGGCACCGAACTGCTCGGCGAGCGGATGCTTTGCCGCGACCATCAGAGCGCCGATGTGGTCGGGCGGGTACAGGTCGCCGTTGACGACGGTGTAGCCGAGCTGCATGAGCTCTTCCAGAGCATGCGTCTTCAGGAAGTCGTCGTGCGTCGACACGTCGCCGGACTGGGCGTAGCTCGGGTCTTGTCGCTTTGGTGAGTGCAGCATCAGAAAAGTCCTTCCTGCTGAGGCGTCGTTGCCGGCGCCGGTGTGTTTGCGAGGTGATGGAGGATCCAGGCCTGCACGGCCTGGGCGGCTTCGAGGTAGGCGGCGCTGGGCGTGCCCTTGACTTCCTGGCCAGGCACGTAGGTGCGCCAGATCCGGTCGCGCAGGTCTTTGGGCAGGGCGTACCAGTGGCGCGTGCAGCCCCACATCGCCGGCGGGCACTGAGCGGTGCAGCCGGGCCAGTGGCAGTGATGCTTGCGCGTCTGGCCCTGGCTCTTGACGTAGGCGACCTTGTGGCTGACGCCGGCGAGCACGCTGGATGGGACACCGAAGAAGCCGAGGCGGCCGCCGTACGGGATGAGCCGCTCGAAGGCCTTCGCCTGGTCGAGCACGAAGCCGTAGGGCCCGAAGAAGTACTCGCTCGGGTGTTGCTTCACGCAATCGGTGATGACGGCCTCGCCGACGATGCCGCCGACCATCGACTCGCGGTCTTCGGGGTAGCCGAGGTGCCGCCAGGATTCGAGATCGTCAAGGTGATCGCGCTTGCTGTACGTCACGCCGGCGTGGATCAGCACGCGGCCGCGGAACTTGGTCGACCAGGTGCGGTTCTCCACCGGCTTGATGCAGTGGCTGATGAGCCACGCGTAGGGCTGGCGGACCGACAGGCAGGGGATCATCTCCTCGGCCAGGTCGGCCCCATCGCGATCGAACTCGGGCGGCCTCATGGCGTGGGCCCGATCGGAAAGCCGTTGTGCTCGATGCCGTCGAGCAGGCGGCCGGCGGTCTTCTTGCCTGGTCGGATCAGGCCGCGATAGGCCACGCCGTCCACCATGTCGTCAGGGTCGGTGACGAAGTGGCCGGCCAGGCTGATGAAGCCGTCGTGCTTCGCCAGTTCGGCATTGAACTCAGGGTCGCCCTCGCGTGCGACGAGCGGCTCGGCCATGCCGCTGTCGACCTCGATCCACTCGCCCCACTGCTTGAACAGGAAGGGCACGTCAGGGCGCGTGCACTGATCGCGCAGGCTGCGTGCCCAGTCCGGATGCATCGGCCGGGCCTTGGGGCCGCTCTCGCCGCCGGCGATGATCCAATTCACTGCTGGCACGTCGTCTGCCGGCACGCCCTCGTCGTTCACGCATTCCGTCGTGCCGATGAGTGGATAGATCTCGGCGTCCCCGCCGCAGACCTGGATGCGGGTCAGATCGATGGGCCCGAGCATGGGTTCAATCGACAAGAACCTCATGTGCGCCGGCGTGGCCAGCAGCTTGGGGATGTCGCGGTCGGCCTCGGCCTGGTTGACGGCGGTCGCGCCGAGCCAGACATTCGGCCATGGCCAGGCCGCGAAGGGCACTGAGTAGCCGATGTCGAGGTCTGCGATCGCGGCCTTGATCATGGCCTCGGCGTTGCCGATACGCTTGGTGAGCAGCAGCCAGTCGAGCCGCGGTGTCTTGCGGATCAGCTCGAACAGGTCGGCACGCCAGGCTGGATCGACCTGGTTGTCGAACACGTCGGCCAGCGATGCGCAGAAGACGCGCCGCCGGCGGCCGTGCTCGCGTTCGAAGGCGTCAGCGCCGAGGTTCCAGGCGACGGGCTTGCGCCAGTTCGCGACGCTCGTCCGCCGGCGTGGAGCGCCCGGGCCCCAGTTCACGGCTTGGCCGCCGGCGTACCGTGCGTTGCGGTTCTCGGCGTAGCAGTTGTCGCAGCCGGGGCCAGCGTGCTGGCAGCCTTCCCATGGGTTGAAGGTGCTGTCGCACCATTCGATGTTGCTGCGGTCAGCCATGGCACACCTCCTCTCCTTGGGCCAGCATCAGCGCCGCGGCGACGGGCCGCACCCAGACCGGCGCAGCGCTGAGCTGGAAGGTCTCGCCGGCGTCGGCCAGCATCAGCGTGCGCAGCATCTCGTCGGCGATCGCGCGAGCCGATGCGCGTGGCACCGCGTTTCCGATGCGCTCGCGCCAGGCCTGGTCGCTGGTACCGTCGAGCTGGAATGCGGCCGCCTCGATCGGGTCTTCGGGGTCGAACAGGCTTTGCAGTGCGGCCAGCTCCAGCGTGGTGAAGGGCCGGTGCCACGTGTTGTCCTCAGCGAGGATGTGGGCGACGAGGCGATCGTTTGCAGCCGGCATGGCCGCGACTTGCACCAGATCGCAAACTCGCGGATCCGCTACCGACCAGCGGCCGTTGTCGTGGCACGCTGCCGCGCTGACTGCGCCGCAACTGCTGGACCAGGGCACGACGCCGAGGTGGCCACCCGTCAGGTAGGCGGCGCGATCCGGCGACATACTGGTGCGCGGGTCGGCGACCGCGTAGGCGCCGCAGTCGTCCCCTGCGATCACCGTTCCAGAGCTGCCACCCCATCCCGCCACTGGGTACTTCGTGAACAGGCGACCCTGAGCTGTCGGCCGCGGGTCTGCGACGGACAGATGGCCGCCTTGGACGCCCTTGCCGCCGGCGGTGACCGTTCGGCTCGTGTCCTCGAAGCCGGCCACGTGCAGGTGGCCGTGGCGGCCGTCCCAGGCCGGTCGCGGATCGGCAAGCGCCTGGCCAGTCCCGTGCGCGCTGGTGACCGCCATGGCCGAACCCGACCATCGGACGATGCGGAACTCGTTCGAGTGCTTCGCCGGCCCGGTGTGCCGCGGATCGGCGACGCTGTAGGAACCCTGACCAGGCCCTTGCTGACCAGCGATCGCGCCCGTCGAGTCTTCCCAGCGGCGCACGCCGTAGGCCTGCCCATCACGCCAGAGTGCGCGCTGCTGGAATCGGACGTCGGCCACCGAGAAGGTGCCGTTCATCGGCAACGACTGTCCGGCCACGACGCCGGTGGAATCCTCCCAGCGGCGCACGCCGAGTCCGCCGTTGTGCATCGCCGGCACGATCAGGTAGTCGCGCAGCACGCCGTCTTCCACAGCCAGCCGGTTCAGGCTGCGCCAGTCCTTGCCGGCCTCGACGAAGGCCAGGCGCACCCAGGTCTTCCAACTGAGCTGCGGCACGCGGTGCATCGGCCCGGCCGTCAGATCGCCGGGTAGCGGCATCTTGCTGAGTACGTCGCCCACGGCACGCAGCGGCCGGCGCGGCGGCTCGTACAGCAGGTTCGGCACCTTGGCGATGTGTCGGGCCACCAGCAGGAAGCGCTTGCGGCTCTGCGCCAGGCCGCCCAGCTCGCCGCAGTCGTGCGTGGTCTCGGCCACGGCGTAGCCGTAGGCGCGGAGCATGGCCGAGATCTGATCGAGCAGCGCGCGGCCGCGCGTGGCCAGGCGCGGCACGTTCTCGAACAGGATCAGTTCGGGCGGGTCGTCGGCCCAGGCCTCCAGGGTGAGCCAGACGCCGCGCAGCGTGAGCCGATTCAGCGCCTGGTACTTGGCCGTCAGGCTCTTCGCCTGCGACAGCAGGCCGCTGAAGCCCTTGCACGGCGCGGACAGGAAGACCGCGTTCGGACGGCGGAAGCCCGCGGCTCGACGGATGTCGTCGGGCGTGGCCTCGCGCCATCCGGGTGGCGGCTCATGGCCGTGATAGGCCACGTACTGCTCGCGGTCCATCAGGTCCATGTCCGTGGCACGCGTGCCGACCAGGCGCGCGAAGTCGCGGTTCGCGGCCGGGTCGACGTCGACGCTGCCCAGGCATTCCCAGTGGCCATCCAGGCCGCCGACGTTGACGTGCGAGTCCTTGAAGCCCAGTGCGCCGCCGCCAATGGCACCGAACAGGCAGAAGAAGGTCTTGACGATCGGGGCGAGTTTCATGCGCGGCTCTCCCGGCTGGACAGGGCCGTGGTGGTGGGCGCCCAGGCCGCGACCTTCAGGTCGCTATCGATTCCTTCGGCCGCCAGGCCGCTGGCTCCTGATTCCTTTCTCATGGCCGCAAGGCCACTAGACAAGACTTCCGTCGCGGACGCGGTTCGGTCGAGCCATTCCTCATCGGTGGCGCGGTCGGCCTCGGGCACGTCGGATTCCATACGGGCCATCAGGTCGAGTAGGGCCCGCAGCTCCGTGGCAAACATCAGGGCGATCGCGGCCAATCGCTTGCTCTCTTCGCTCGTCGCCTCGACCTTCCCCCCGCCCCCCTTCCCGTGTGGGTCCCGTCCAGCGGCTGGCGAGGCGGGAGTGACGGCCAAAACTTCGCCCGCGAACGTGAAGCGATCGTGGTGCGCGAGCACTGCGGCGAGCGTCTTCTTGTCGGCGATCTGCACGTCCAGGCGCATGCCGTTCTCGCCGATCAGGAACAGGCGTCCCTCATGCGCGCCGGGGAAGGGCAGGAAGTGCCCCTGATCCGTGCCTTGAGCGGTGACGCGGAAGGCGACAACGGCGGTGAGCGCAGCCGCCACAGGCGTGAGCGCGCGCATCCAGTCGATGGCAGCTTCGGGCGCGCTCATTGCTGCGGCTCCTTGGCTCGCTCTGCTGCCCCGTCGGCCGAGATGGCGAAGTTGATCGCCTTGATCGTTGCACCCAACGACGGCGACGCCGCGACGATGTCGTTCTCCACGATCTGCCCGAAGATGGTGTGGAAGACCCGTGTGAGGCCCGGCGTTTGATCCGGCATGGCAATCAGCAACTGATCCTTGAATGCGCCGGGAGCGATGCAGCGGTAGGCGACCAGGCCATGCCATGGCGCGCCTTCTTGGACCAGAACCGCCTGCACGCCATCGGTGAGTTCGAGAGTGATCGCCTCGATCTTCTTGGCTTTCAGCATCACTGGCCTCCCGTCTTGGCGTTGGGATTGGCCGGCCAGACCCTGATGACCGGTTCGTAGTGGCCCATGCGCAGCGGCTGGAGCGACTGCAGGTCGATGGTGACGACGGCGCCGACCTTGTTTGCCTGGTCGACGAGCTGCTCGGCCATGGCCTGGATGAGCGCGAGATCTGCAAGAGTGGCGGGCATTACGCGGCCTCCTTGGTGAAGTCTTCAAGGCGCGCGCCGGCGGCGATCGCGGCCTTGAGCCACGCGGGCTGAAGGCCGCGGCCGCTCCACGTTTCTCCGGTGGCGGCGTTGCGATACTTGACCTGGCCGGGCTTGGCCGGCGCATGAGCGGCGGCGAAGGCGTCGCCGGCGGCGTTCTTGCCCAGGCGTTCGTCTTCCTCGGCCTGGATCTGGCTGCTGGCCTCCTTCTCGGCCTCAGCAGCGAGTGCCGCGACCTGGTCGGCCACGCCCAGCTCGGTGGCGATGGTCCACGTGGGCTCGCCGTCGTAGTTGCTGGCCTCGATGTCCTCCAACGTGTAGGGATCGGTCAGTTCCTCGGCCATCAGCACCTGGGCCAGCAGCGTGCCGAGGAGCCTGCCGTCTTCCATGTTCACGATGCGATGGAGGAAATCCCGCTCGGCCTTGGCCCGCTCGGCCGAAGACATGAACGTATTCGCCGGAGGGATGTCCCATCCGTGGGCGCGATAGATCAGCGCGGTCGCCTCATAGGTGAGATCGCCCGCGAGCTGGGCGACGGCGAGCCGCAGAGCCGCCAGCGGCAGGCCCTGGGTGTTCATGCGCTCCAGCAGCAGCGTCTGCGCGCGGACACCGAAGAGCTTGCAGGCCCGTTCGCCACGCATGGCCGCGAGGGTCTGCTCGCTGCGCGGCTGCGGCGCTGCCGGCGACGCGCTGCTGGACGGGGCCTGTACGGCCGTCGCCGCATCGCTCAGCGTCGGCTTCGGCGGCGGTGCAGGTGTCGGCGCCGCCGGCGGACGCAGCAGGTTCTTGCTCTTGAGCAGCTTGCGCGCGTCCGTCTCGGGCACGATGCGCAGGATCTGGCCGCTGGGGCCGTGCTCCAGCGTGATGACGCCGCGCTGCTTGGCGCCGAAGATCTCCGACAGGATGCGCTTGTCCGCCGTCAGGGTGGGCGCCGGCTGGTCGAACCACAGGTGCCCGTTCGGCAGGGCCGTCGGCTTGGGCATCAGGGTGATGGCGGCAACGCCGCGCAGCACCGTGTGGCCTGCCGCTTCGGCCTCGGCGAACTTCAGCTCCCACGTCTCATGCTGCTTGGCGCGGAAGCAGGCGCTGTCCTGGCACATGTCGCCTTGCTTGACGTCGTCGAACAGATCCGGGCTCGCGCCGCTGCGCTTCTTGCAGTCGCTGCAGGGGCCGGCGATCTGGAACACCGCGCGGATATCGAACGGCGCGAGCGACAGGTCCAGCATGAACTCCTTGCGCAGGAACTCGGCCGAGGCACGGAAGCTCAGCGGCTCACCGCCGAAGCCTTCCAGGATGCGCTTGAGCGCGCTGCGCTGCTGGTCCTCGTTCGGCATGCGGGCGATCAGGCCGGCGACGCTGGCGTTCAGCTTGTCGTCGAGGAAGGCCTCGCGGGCCGGCTCGCACAGATTCAGCAGCGACAGGCGCAGGTAGATCCAGCGCTTGCTCTTGCCGATCTTGGCCGCCAGCTCCTCGACGCTGGCATAGCCCTGCATGCCTTCGCCCGGGTGCAGCAGCTTCTGCAGGCCCTCGGCCTCTTCGAGCGGATGCAGGTCATCGCGGTCGATGTTCTCCAGCAGCTGGATCTCCAGCGCCTCGAAGTCGGTCAGGTCGCGGATCAGCGCGAGGATCGTGGGCTTCTCCGCTTGCTTGCTGGCCCGCCACCGGCGCTCGCCGCAGACCAGTTCATGCGGCGGCTGGCCGTTGCCGTCGTGCCAGGCCGGATTGCGGCGAAGCAGCACGGGCTGGATCACGCCGTGCTTCTTGATGCTCTCGGCCAGTTCGTCGATCTTGGCCTGCTTGAAGCGCTTGCGCGGGTTGGTCGGGCTCGGCGCGATCAGGCCGAGCGGTACGTAGACCGCGGGTTCGGTCTTGTGCTCGATGGTGCTCATGCGCACTGGCCCTCCGTGGCCTTGGCGCCCAGCGCGCCGGGTGTGAAAACGTGTGCACCGCTCGGCACCTGGCCGGCGAGCACATTGCGGATGCGGGCGATCGTGCGGCTCACCGCCTGGGCCAGTTCGCCGCGGCTGCAGTGCGTGAGCTGGACCTGGTGCACAAACACGGCCAGGTCGATGGCGGCCAGCTCTGCGCCGCGCAGCGTCCAGTTGCCGCCGGCCTGCTGGCGGGTCATCACGGCGGCGAGCGCGGTCTTGGCGGTGTCGAACGTGACGGCGTGGTCGCTCGCGATCTGGTGCTCGACCAGGTCGGCGCCAACGTTGAACGCATCGGCCAGCTCGCGCCAGTGGTCCTCGCTGCCGCGGCCGGCGCGGAACTCGGCCAGGGCCAACTGACGCGGGCCCATGATGTGCTCGCGCTCGGTGCGCGTGAGCAGCGCGATGCGGTTGAGGGCGATCTCGATCGGCGAGGCGTCGGGCGCTTCGCCGGCCATGCGTTCGACGAAGTGGCGCTTGTGCGGCCGCCGGGTGCGGTGTGCCATGTGGGCTCCTGTGGTCAGAAGGGAAGTGACGCGTCGCCTTGCAGGCGATCGCGGAAGCGCCAGAGCTTTCTCTGGCGAAGGTCGCGGCTCAGGGGCCGTTCCTTGCGGGAAACGTAGAGGCGTCGGCTGGCCAGCAACGGCGAAAGCCAGCGGCCCTTGATGCACACGCGCGGACCGTTGTCGCAGCAACATTTCAAGCGCGCCGTGACGCGCAGCCTCGGGCCATAGATGACGTGAGGTTCGAAGCTGCTGGTGGACATGCGTCGTTCGCGCAGAGGGCTGTAGGGGTGATGCACTTCAGTCGTCCTCGCGCTCGCCGGCAGCGAGGCCCTTGTGAACGATGAAGTCGACGTCGCGGTCGGCGTCGCGCTGGGCCTCCCGGTCCGCGCTGTCTTCGCGCA
Source organism: Roseateles agri (assembly GCF_034043675.1). NCBI lineage: Bacteria > Pseudomonadati > Pseudomonadota > Betaproteobacteria > Burkholderiales > Sphaerotilaceae > Roseateles > Roseateles agri. The sequence continues at coordinate 516,339 of NZ_JAXCLA010000007.1, forward strand.
ACTCGGCATTGATCATCGAGATCAGCAGCTCGTGTGCGCTCGATTGCAAACGGAGCACGGTCGGCTCCAACGCCCTTTGGGCGGCGGCCCTGGCGGCGTCCCAGGCGGCGGCCCTGGCGGCGTCCCAGGCGGCGGCCCAGGCGGCGGCCCAGGCGGCGGCCCTGGCGGCGTCCCAGGCGGCGGCCCAGGCGGCGGCCCAGGCGGCGGC
>NZ_JAXCLA010000008.1:0-482775 GCF_034043675.1 Roseateles agri
CATGATCCTGCTCCTGTTGAAGAGCGAGGCGGATTGCCTCGCCGATCAACGGTGGCAGGAATGGCGGATCGAGTTCGGACCAATGCCGCCGGAGCAGCTACCGCGAGAGCGGTTTAGTCCATTGGCCAAGACCTGACCTTCGGAACGTTCAGCCTGACCGGCAGCAATCGCTGCAAAGCAGCCCCCGATCTTTCATTCACCCCGGTTGCATCAGCCGGCATATACGCCGCTTGGTCACCAGACGTTGCGGCTGCGGGCGATCTCTCGCAAGTTTCCGCGGGGCAAATTTCCGAGCTGCTTCTGCGACAACGTCCGACAACAACAATGCCGCCGCCGAGCACGCGGCCAAGGGAGCCGTCGTAGCCGAGCGTCACGAGCTGGGCATGGATCTCATTCAAGGTGCGCCACCGTTCGGCGGGGCCGGCTATCACGACCTGTCTCCCTATTCGTGTCTACAGCCGGTTGATCGGCAGATAAAGCCAACCAAAGAATTCACGGTGCCACTCACGGGGTTTGTCGCTGACGACGCCGGTGCGGTGGTCCAAGCCGATCGGCCCTGCGTTGAAGGTACCGAATACCCGGTCCCAGAACGTCAGGATCTCCGCAAAGTTGTGGGTGGGAGTCGTGGCGTCGTTGTAAGCATGGTGGATCAAGTGATAGGTCGGCAGCTGGAAGACGCTGGCGAGCCGGGTCACCGGAAATTCGACGTTCGAATGAGTGATCAAGGGGATGATCCAGACGACGGAGTACAGCCCCAGCATGACATCCTTGTCGAAACCCAGAACGAACAACACGATGAGCTCGGGCGAGTAGATGATCACATCGTCGAGCGGATTGCCGCGGGCGGTGGACATGGCACCCAGACGTTCGGGCATGTGGTGCAGGGAGTGAATGCGCCACAGCAGGGGAACCTGGTGCATCCAGCGATGGATCCAGTAACGGATGAAATCCATGATGAACACTGCGGCGACGCATTGCAGTGCCCAGTGCAGGCCGACCTGATGCTTCAAGCCGAAATAGGACCGTATGTGATCAGCCAGCCACACGGACATCGCGAAAACCGCTGCCGAAACCACCGCCGCCTCTACAACCTGGAAGATTACGTCAGCCGACAGTTCACGAAACTTGACACCGTCTTTGGTGATGTAGTTCCACGATGCATTGCGGGGTTTCACGAACTCGAACACCACCAGAAAGATGAGGACGGCCGAATAGGTGTAATCCGCCCACGTGATTGCCGGCACCTTCAGGCTCCACAACAGAAGGTCACCGCCGATTACGACAGACAGGACCAGGAGAAACAGCTGGTTCTTCAGGAAAAGCCTCATGGACTCCATCTCCGGCCAATACGTTGCACCCTATGCGTGCAACCGGACTTGGCATTCGCTACTGCGCGCCGTGGCCCCAGAGGATACGCGACCGAGATGTCTTTGGGGATTCGGACGATGTCTCCAGACCAGTCAGTCGGAACTTGAGCCGGTCGGCACCTGAATGACCGGGATCGGCACAGGACCGGTCGAACGAGGAACAGGTGGAAAGCACCCGACCGCAACGTTCGCTTCAGTTCTTCTCGCCCTGGGCAACCTGCGAGACCAGACCCGTCTCGCGCAGTTGGATCACGTTGCCTTCCGAATCCATGCCGTCGCACACGCGCAGGCCCTGAAACGACCACTCCTTGGCGACCGCATCTACGACGCCGCCCACTGCAGCCGCCGCTGCTCGCGCCGCGGCAATGTCGGGCACCGGGAACGCCAGCTTGATCGCAGTGGCTTCGCGACGTTCCGGCGGCGAGGAGATGACGATCCGCGTCGCAATGGCGGCTGGGATCGCCACGATCACCAGTTCGAAGCAGTCCGACTCCAGCACCACGTGGTCGTCCACGCGATGCACGATCGTGAGGTTCGCGACCTCTGCATAGAAGCGCGCTAGGCGATCGAGATCCTTCGCGTAGACGATGGCACCGGCTTGGAAATCAGACGAATTCATGAGGGCCCTTTGGGATGGAAGCCTTGAGTGTCGCGCGGCAGGGTGCTCCCAACGATACTGGAACGGACCAGCCAACGAACAAACAAGGAGAACCCGATGGGAACGACGATCCAATTCAAGCGCCCTGACGGCCAGGAACTGCCGGGCTATCTCGCAGAGCCGGCGCAGCCGCAGGGCGCGCCAGCAGTGGTGGTCATCCAGGAATGGTGGGGTCTGAACGACCAGATCCGCGGCGTGGCCGACCGCCTCGCCCACGCCGGCTTCCTGGCGTTGGTGCCTGACCTGTACCGCGGCAAGAGCACGGTGGAGAAGGAGGAAGCGCACCACCTGATGACGGGCCTGGACTTCGGCACCGCAGCCACCCAGGATGTGCGCGGCGCGATCCAGTTCCTGAAGACCCGCTCTGCCAAGGTCGGCTGCGTCGGCTTCTGCATGGGCGGCGCGCTGACGCTGCTGGCCGCCGCTAACGTGCCCGAACTCGACGCCGCCGTCACCTGGTACGGCTGCCCGCCGCTGGAGTACATCGACGCCGGCAAGATCACGATTCCGCTGCAGGGCCACTGGGCCGACCAGGACCAGTTCTTCCCGCCGGCCCAGATCGCCGGCCTGACGGAGAAACTGAAAGCCGCCGGCGTGAAGCACGACTTCCACCACTACCTCGCGCACCACGCGTTCGGCAACGAGCAGGCCGTGGGTGAAGGTCGGATCGCGGAGACGCACTATGACCCGGTGTGGGCGCAGAGGGCGTGGGACCGCACGTTCACGTTCTTTGCCAAGCACCTGGCCTGACACCGGTAACCCCGGAGCTCAATGCTGCTGCTCGACCATCGCCACGAGCAGATCATCGATCGACGCCGGCCGATGGACCAGGAAACCCTGGGCGTAGTCCACGCCCAGCTCCGACAGCCGCGCCATCACGGCCGGGTGGTCCACGAACTCGGCGACCGTCTGCAGGCCCATCACCTTGGCCACGTCGACGAAGCAGCGCACCGCGGCCTCGTTCAGCGGATCGGTGATGAGGTCGCGGACGAACTGTCCGTCGATCTTCAGGTAGTCCACCGGCAGGTTCTTCAGGTAGCCGAAGGACGAGGCGCCGGCACCGAAATCGTCCAGCGCGACCCGGACGCCCGAGGCACGCAGGTGCTCGACGAACAAGGCTGCGTCCGACATCTTCGTGACCGCGGCGGTCTCGGTGATCTCGAGGCAGAGCTGCGAGCGGATCGTCGGGCCGGCTTCATCCAGCAAGGCGAAGGCCCAGTTGTGGAAAGCACGGTCGCCGACGGACTGGCCCGACAGGTTGACGCTCAGGCCCGCCAACACGCTCGACGCCGGAAGCGCCTTCAGCCACGACACGGCGCGCTGCAGCACCCACTTGTCGATGCGGGTGGCCAGGTGGAAGCGCTCTGCCGCGGGCAGGAAGGCGCCGGGTGGCACCAGGCGGCCATCGACATCCTTGAGCCGCAGCAACACCTCGGCGCGCAGCCCGGCACAGTCTTCCTGCAGGCATTGGATTTTCTGGGCATAGAGGACGAACTCGTTGTTGTCCAGCGCCCGCTCGATGCGCGAGGTCCATTCCATCTCGCCGTGCCGGGCGCGCATCGCGGCGTCCGTGTCGAACCAGGCGTGATAGCGGTTCCGTCCGGCTTCCTTGGCGGCATAGCAGGAGGCGTCGGCCGCCTGCTTGATCTCTTCGGTGTTGGACCAGCGGCTGTCCAGCGGCACCAGGCCGATGCTCGTGCCGATGCGGAAGCGCCGGTCATCGTGCAGGAAGCGAAAGACGTCCATGCGATCGCAGATGCTCTGGGCCACCCGCTGGGCCTGCGCCGCCGTGCAGTGCCCGAGGATGATGGCGAACTCGTCCCCACCCAGGCGCGCGAGCGTGTCCCGGGAGCGGATCGCGTCCTCCAGCAGCCGGCTGACCTGCTGCAGCAGCTTGTCCCCGACGGCATGTCCGCAGGCATCGTTGACCAGCTTGAACTGGTCGAGGTCGATATACAGCAGCACATGCTCGCTGTGCTCCTCGTGCGCACTGTCCAGCGTGCGCTGCAGGCGCGTCTCGAACTCCGTACGGTTCACGAGGCCGGTCAGGGCGTCATGTGTGGCGCGATAGGTCATCTCGCGCGACAGGCGCCGCTGCTCGGACACATCGCGGAAGACCAGCACCACGCCGACCAGTTCGCCCCCGGCGCTCCAGATCGGCGCCGCCGAATCCTCGATGCCACGCTCGCTCCCCTCCAGCGAGATGAGCACGGAGCGATGCGCCAGGCCCACCACCTGTTCCTCGACGAGGCAGGCCGCGACCGGATCGGGGGCCGGCTCGCGCGTCTCCTCATGGATGATGTTGAAGACCTGTCGCACCGGGCGCCCTGAGGCCTCGCTGTTCAGCCAGCCCGTCAAGGACTCGGCGACGGGGTTGAGCCAGGTCACCAGGCCGGTAGCGTCGGTGGTGATGACCGCGTCGCCGATGGACTGCAGCGTGACGCGCAGCAGCTCGTGCTGCTCCGCCAGCTCCCGGGCCAGGCGCTGGCGCTCGGTGACGTCCTGGAAGGCACCGAACAGGCTGACCGCCGTTCCGTCGACCCTGTCGACGGAGCCGATCGTTCGAACCGCGCGCAGTGCGCCGTCGGACCGGACCAGCTCCAGTTCCAGATCGAAGCCCTTGCCCGACCTGATCGCCTCTTGCACGGCGGCCTCGACGACGATCCGCGATCGCGGCTCATAGTAAGCGATGGCCTCTTCCAGCGTGGGCTGATGCCCGGGCTCGACCCCGTGGATCTGGCAGACCGCGGACGACCAGAAGACCTCGCCCGAGACAAGGTTCACTTCCCATCCGCCCACGCCGGCCAGCACGCCCGTCCGCTCCAGGAACTGCTGGCTCCGCCTGAGGGCCTGCTCGTCCTTCTTGCGCGACGTGATGTCCTGGGCCGTGCCACGCACGGCCACCACCTGTCCGGCCTCGTTCAGGACGGCGGTCCCCCGCGTCTCCATCCAGCAGCGCTGCGCCGAGTCTCCGCGGGAGAACTCCGCCTCGATGACGTAGGAGCCGCCGGTGCGGCGACACTCATCAATGGCCCGGCGCAGCCGGCGCTGGCCATCCGGTGCGAACAGCGCAAAGCGCTCGTCCAGGCTGGGCAAAGGCTGGGTCGGATCGAAGCCGGCAATGCGGTACAGCTCTTCCGACCAGACCGTCACGTCGTGGACGACGTCCCACTCCCAGCTGCCGATGTGGCCCAGGCGCTGGGCCTCGCCCAGGGTGCGCGCTGTCTCCCGCAGCACCTGCTCCCGGTTCGCCAATTCCCTGGCGATGTCCCGCGTTCGCCGCGCGACGGCCCGGCTCTCCAGGGCATGGCCCGCGGCCACGGCCAGTTGCTTGAGCACCTCGCGCTGCATGGCGTCGAGGCACCGCGGCTGGCGGTCGATGACGCAGATGGTGCCCACGCGGAAGCCCTGGTCCACGAGGACCGGCATGCCTGCGTAGAAGCGGATGTCGGGCTGGCCGGTGACCAGCGGGTTGTCGGCGAATCGCTCGTCCACCGTGGCGTCCGGCACCTCGAAGAGATCATCACCAAGAACGGCATGGGCGCAGAAGGCCGATTCACGCGGCGTCTCGGTGACGCCCGGGAGCCCGACATTGGCCTTGAACCATTGCCGCTCCGCATCGATGAGGCTGATCAGCGAGACCGGCACGCCGCAGACGGCTGAGGCCACGGCCACCAGAGCCTGGAATTCGGCTTCAGGTCCGCTGTCGAGGACGTCCAGGCCGCGCAGCGCCTCGAGGCTCTGCGTCTCGTTCGATCGGAGAGGTGCTGCGCTCATGGTGCACCTATTGTTCCCCGGTGCACCCGCGGTGCAAGCCGCGAATCGACGCAAGCGCTGTAGGCGAATTGCCTACAACGTGTCAGTCCGTCGGCAGCGCGATGCGCCTGCGCTTCTTGATCGTCACGGTCGGCGCCGCGAGGGATTCCTTGTTCCCTCCGATGGCGCCAGCGTGCTCAGACACGCCCGCCCGGCGGAGCGCCGTCGCGACATGGCCGGCGTTCAGCACCTCGATGTAATCGCCATTGACCTGCGCGTAGTCGCCGGACGGCAGCCGCGCCAGCGCGCCCACCTGCATGCCGGACTGGATGGTGCCCATCAGTTCCATGTCGGCTCGCGCGTAGGTGAAGCGAGTCCAGCCCATACCCGGGGTCACGAATACGGGGGCCGATGTTTCTTGTCTTGAGTTCAGCATTCCTGAAAAGCTCTGATGTAGTTCGTGCGGCGACACCGCAATGCACGAATTTCGTGCATCGACAGGTGCTCCCAGCCGTCTGACCATCCACCAAGCAGCTTTGATGCCACCCGGCAGCCACCCGAACAGATGGCAGGGCTCAGTCGATGCTCCGCAACATCAAGGCCTGGATCACCCACGCCCTTTTCTCGTCGGGCGCGGCATCGCCAGGCAGCGCCTGCGCCAAGGCCTCCGACGGGTGCCCGCTGCAGGCCAGGCCCGGATAAATCGGGATCGATGCGGCCGTTCCCAACCGGTGGACCAGTGCGGGATCCATGCCCTGGCATTCGACGGCGTCGTAGAGCTGGCCCAGCAACTGGGCGGTGGCGTTGACCAGGCGAAAGCTGCTGTCGCCGTCGAGGATGGCGGGGATGTGCGAGACCTGCGCGCCCAGCTCGCCAGCGGCGCGCCGGAACAGCCGCGCGTCCTCGCTCTGGTCGCTCGCGCACATCAGGCCCAGGCGGCGGCCGCGCAGCAGGCTGGCCCGCAGGTCCACTCCCGCGGCCTGCAGCGTCTTCGCCTGCTCGACCGTGGCCTGCGCCTGGTCCGGCGTGAAGGGCTGGGCGGCGAGGATGTCGCGCGCAAGGGCGTTGGCATTCATGGGGCGAAAGACTAGCTGCTGGCCCGCGCGCGCCATTGACAAAGCGCAAGCCCTGACGTCGTGTTTACCAAGCATTACCGACTTGTTACCGAGCGACTCTCGCCATTGCCAGGACGTTGCCGGCCGCTGCCTAGGATCGATCCATCGAACGATCCATTCCCGGGAGTCCAGATGGCGACCACCACCCACCCCTTCCGCTTCGACGACGGCCTGTCGCAGCGCATCTCCGAAACCCTGCAACTGCTGGCCGCCACGCTGGCGCCGCAGCGGCGCGTGGTCCATGCCGGCGAGACGATCTACCAGGCCGGCGAGAAATTCAGCCATCTCTACATCCTCAACTCCGGCATCTGCAAGCTGCTGAGCCAGTCGGCCGACGGGCGCGAGCAGGTGGTGGGCCTGAAGTTCCGCGGCGACTGGCTGGGCTTCGCGGCGATCTCGCAAGGCCACTACGTCTGCGACGCGGTGGCGATGGACACGGGCGAGGTCTGGGCCATGCGCTACGACTCCGTGATGAAGGCCTGCGCCGCCCATCCGGCGCTGATGGCGGTGATCCACGAGGCGATGAGCGGCGAGATCATGCGCGACCGCGACTCGATGATGTCCGTCTGCACCCTGCCCGCCGATGCCCGCGTGGCCGACTTCCTGCGCTACTGGGCCGACTCCCTGGCCGAGCGCGGGCTGCGCACCGACCAGATCACGCTGCGCATGACCCGCGCCGAGATCGGCAACTACCTGGGCATCACGCTGGAGACGGTCAGCCGCGCGCTGTCCAAGCTCGAACGTGCGGCGCTGATCCACTTCACCGAGAAGGGCCGCCGCGACATCGCGATCCCCGACGTCGGCGGGCTGGAGGACTTCATCCAGCGCTGCCTGGGCGCGCCGGTGTCCGTCTGACGCACCTTCTTCAGGCCGCCAGCACGCGGGCGATGGCGCCGGCCAGTTGCTCGCGCGAGTAGGGCTTGGGCAGCAGTTCCCAGGAGGCCGGCGATTCGCGATCGGCGTCCAGCAGCTCGGACGAGAAGCCCGACATCAGCAGCACATGCAGGCGCGGCAGCCGCTCCTGCGCCAAGCGGGCCAGCTCGGTGCCGCGCAGGCCGGGGCCGAGCGCGATGTCCGACAGCAGCAGCTCGAAGTCGGCCTCCGGACTCAGGTGCATCAACGCCTCTTCGGCACTGGCGCTGGCAGTGACGCGGCAGCCCAGCATCTTCAGGAACTGCGTGGCCACCTCGCGCACCGGGCCATCGTCCTCCACCAGCAGCACCTTCAAGCCGCGGGGCACACCCTCCACCGGCGCCGCGCCCTCCTCGCCCGCCTGCGGCTCATGGCGCGGCACGGGCAGGTAGAGCCGGATCGTCGTGCCCTCCCCCGGCGCGCTGTCGATGCTGACGGCGCCGCTGGACTGCTTGGCGAAACCGTAGACCGTGCTGAGCCCCAGGCCCGTGCCGCGGCCGGCCTGCTTGGTGGTGAAGAAGGGCTCGAAGGCCCGCTCCTTCACCGCGTCGGGCATGCCGGTGCCGGTGTCCGACACGGCGATGGCGACGAAGCGCGGCCCCGGACCCGCAGCGGGCCCCAGTTCCAGCGCCGCATGCTCGGCCGCGTCCACTGGCGCGGTGGCGAAGCGCAGCACGCCGCCGTCCGGCATCGCGTCGCGCGCATTGATGGCGATGTTCAGCAGCGCCGCCTCCAGCTGGCCCGGGTCGGCCTGCACGGCGGTGCCACCCGCGTCCACATCGACCTGGATCTGGATGCGCTGGTCCAACGTGCGGTGCAGCATGTCGGACAGCGAATCGAGCAGCGCCCGCAGGTCCACGGCGCTGGGCTGCAGCACCTGCCGGCGCGAGAAGGCCAGCAGCTTGCCGGTCAGCTCCGCGCCGCGCCGCGAGGCCCGCGCTGCGGCGGCCACCATCTGCTGCGCGGTCTCGTCGCGGGCCAGGGTGGGCAGTTCCTCCAGCACCTGCAGATTGCCCTGGATCACCGTCAGCAGGTTGTTGAAATCGTGGGCGATGCCGCCGGTGAGCTGCCCCACGCTCTCCAGCCGCTGCGCGTGGTTCAGCGCCTCCTCGGTCTGCGCGCGCTGCAGGCTGGTGCCCAGCAGGCTCGCCAGCGATTCCATGAAGCGCTGCTCGTCGCTGCCGAAGCGATGGGCCTGCCGCGAGCGCGCCGTCAGCATGCCGACGACGCGGCCCCGGTCGGTCAGCGGCACGGCCAGCGCACTGACCAGGCCGGCGCGCAGATAGGCCGGCGGCACGCCGAAGCGCTGCTCGCGGGCGTAGTCCTCCACCACCACCGGGCGGCCCTGTGCCAGCACGAAGCCCGGCGGCGTGTCCGGCCGGTTGGGCACCGGGTCGCCCAGCCGCTCGCCCTCGAACAGGCCCACGCCGCTGGCCACGCGGAAGGCCTGCTGTTCCTTGTCCAGCAGGAAGACCTGGGCCACCTCCACCTGCAGCGCCTCGGCCGCGATCACGGGCACCTGCTGCAGCAGCTCCTGCGGGTCGCGCGCGTCCACCGCCAGGCGGCCCAACTGGGCCAGGTGCTCGGCATAGCGGGCGCGCTGCAGCGCCTGCTTGACCCGCGGATAGGAGCCGATGTCGCGGATCGCCGCCACCACGAAAGGCAGGCCCTGGTCCTGCAACGGACTCAGCGCGATCTCCACCATCACCTCTGAGCCGTCGCGCCGCTTGGCCACCAGGTCCATCTGCGTGCCCATCGGCCGGGTGCGCGGCGCGTGGCCATAGGCCTCGCGGTAGGCGGCGTGGCGCGGGCGGATCGAATCGGGCACCAGTGCATCGACGCTGGTGCCGGTCAACTCATCCCCCTCGTAGCCCAGCAACGTGGTGGCGGCCGGGTTCGCCAGCACGATCAGACCGCGGCTGTCGACCAGCAGCAGCGCATCCGGGTAGGCCGAGAACAGCGAGCGGAAGACCGTGCTCTCGTCGATGCCGGCGGGCAGCGTTGGCGGCGCGCTGTGGGGCATATCAGCGCTGGCCGGTAGTGACGGGCGGGATAAAGATATAGCCGGCGCCGCGCACCGACTTGATGATCTGCGGGTTCTCCGCATCCTGCTCCAGCTTCTTGCGCAGGCGGCCCACCTGCACGTCGATCGTGCGGTCGAAGGGCCCGGCCTCGCGGCCGCGGGTCTGCTCCAGCAAGGTGTCGCGCGACAGCACGCGGCCCGGGTGGTGCAGGAAGGCGCTGAGCAGGTCGAACTCGCCCGTCGTCAGCGACACCTCGCGGCCCTGCGGGTCGGTCAGGCGGCGCGCGGCCAGGTCAAGCTGCCAGCCTTCGAAGCCCAGGCGCTCGCGGTTCGGCGCAGCGGGTGGCGTGGGCGCAGCGGCGGCGGTGGCCGGTACTGCGGCCGGCACCAGCCGCCGCAGCACCGCCTTGATCCTTGCCAGCAGCTCGCGCAGGTCGAAGGGTTTCGTCACGTAGTCGTCGGCCCCCACCTCGAGCCCCACCACCTTGTCCACCGCGTCGCCGCGGCCGGTGACGATCACCAGCCCGCAGCGCCAGTGCTCGCGCAACTGTCGCGCCACGGCGAAACCGTCTTCGCCGGGCAGGCCCAGGTCCAGCAGCACCAGGGCCGGCGGGTCGCGCGGCATCAGCTCGGCCAGGGCCTGCCCGCTGTGCAACTGAGTGACCCGGTAACCCTGGGCGCTCAGGTAGTTGCCGAGCAACTGGGTGATGTCGACTTCATCGTCGACGACGGCGATATGCAGGCTCGGATTCACAGGCAATCGGGCCGCCGTGGCGCGACACGCGCGACACGGAAAAGTTGGCCCCGTTGAGGTTTGCCGTTAGGTTAACAGCTCACCTGCCGGACCACTGGTGGCGCGCCCACGGAAATCGGTCCAACAGCCGCGCCTGAAGTCGTAGAGCTTGCAGCGCCGCGCCGTGTCGGCATACCAGCGCCACGAGAACGGCTGCACGACGATATGGCCGCGTAGCCGCTCCTCCAGCAGCCGCTGCGCGGCCCTCAGCAGGTACAGCGGCACGCTCATGTCCACGTGGTGCGCCGTGTGCTCCATGATGTGGTGCAGTGCCGCGCCCATGCCGTAGCGGAAGGTCAGGTGCACGGTGGTGGAGACGAAAGGCTGGGCCGCGGACCAGCGGCGCTTGTCCTCATGCCAGGCCACCTCGGGATGGGTGTGGTGCACGTAGACGACGAAGCCCATGAAGCCGTTCCACACGAGGAAGGGCAAGGCGAAGCCGACGGTGAGCAGCCATGCGGCCGAGCGTCCGTCGTGGATGGCCAGGGCCAGCAGACCACCGATCCAGGCAGCGGCGAAGGCGCTCACCAGCAGGCAGTCGAGGGTGAAGATCCGCCGCCGCGTCGGCATGTAGCGCCGGTTGGGAAAGAGCATGCGCTTCCACCAGATCTCCACGACGTAGTAGAGCCACGGCGCCCAGCCGCTGCGATAGACGCTCTCCAGCAGCCGGCGATGCGGCGGCAGCGCGCGGAACTCCTCCAAGGTCAACGGCTGCCAGACGAAGTCCACGCCGCGCAGGTTGGTGTAGCCGTGGTGGACCACGTTGTGCCCCGTCTCCCACAGGCTGTAGGGCGTCAGCGAGGGCAGGAAGACCAGCCGGCCGATCCAGCGGTTCAGCCGCCGGTGCCGGGTGAGGCTCTGGTGGCAGGCGTCATGGCCGATGACGAAGAGCCGGGCGATCATGAAGCCGGCCAGCAGCGCGCCCACCAGTTGCAGCGCCGGCGTCCGGCTGAGGACGGTGAAGGCCATCACCCCGGCGAACAGCAGCAGATCCAGCAGCACCAGGCGCAGCGCCGTGGCTGTGTTGTGCTGGGCAATCGGGATCAGCCAGGAACGGATCTCCTTGCGGTGGGGCATCGCCCCCGGTTCGGCGGCACGCCGTGTCTCATTCGTCATGCGGCCATTCCACCCCGGCGGCGCGAGGCGCGTATTGCGGCAGATCAAAGCCTGGGCCGTTACCGAGCATTTACACAGCCCATACCTAACGTCACCGTTCCACTCACCCGGTTGTCACGGGATTACCCGGAGCTTCCTAGCATTCCTTCATCGATCCTGGACTGAAGGGAGACCCCATGCAAAGCCACCGCCCCGCGCGAGAAGTGACCGGCCGCGAATACCTTGTTCCCGAAGGCTCGCCCTTGGTCTCGACGACCGACCTCAAGAGCTACATCACCTACTGCAACCCGGCCTTCATCGAGGTCAGCGGCTACACCCGCGAGGAGTTGCTGGGCCAGCCGCACAACATGATCCGCCACCCCGACATGCCGCGCGAGGCCTTCCGCGACATGTGGGCGACGATCCAGGCCGGCGAGCCCTGGAGTGCGCTGGTCAAGAACCGTCGCAAGAACGGCGACCACTACTGGGTGGTGGCGAACGTGACGCCGGTGCTGGAGAACGGCCGGGTGGCCGGCTACATGTCGGTCCGCACCCGCCCCACCCGCGCGCAGGTCGAATCCGCCGAGATGCTCTATGCCGGCATGCGCGCCGAGGCCGAGGCCGGCCGCGTGCACACCGCATTGCGCCATGGGCAACTGCAGCGGCTCACGCTCGCCGGGCGCCTGAATTCCGCGCTGGACTGGGTGCTGAAGACCCGCTTCGCCCTCGTCTGCGCGGCGCTGCCGCTGCTGGCGGTGGCCATCGTGGCCGCGCTGCCCAACGCCGGCGGCCTCGCGCTGGTGCTGGCGATGTCGCTGCTGGCCGGCTGGGGGCTGCATGGCCGCGCGGTGGCACCGCTGCGCTCGGTCATCCAGGCCGCCAACCGCATGGCGGCCGGCGACCTGCAGCAGAACCTGAGCGCCTCGGCCGACGACGAGATCGGCCAGGTCAACCGCGGCCTGAACCAGCTCAACGTGAACCTGCAGGCCATGGTCGGCGACGTGCGCCAGCAGGTCGACGGCATCAGCAGCGCTTCGCGCGAGATCTCCGACGGCAGCCTGGACCTCAGCGCCCGCACCGAGACGCAGGCGAGCAATCTGCAGCAGGCCGCGGCCTCGCTGGAGCAGATCACCGGCACGATCCGCGGCAACGCCGAGGCCGCGCAGTCCGCCAACGCGATGGCCGCGCAGGCCAGCACGGTGGCCGAGGCCGGCGGCCGTTCGGTCGACGCGGTGGCCGAGCGCATGCAGGAGATCAAGCGCGCGTCCTCCCGCATCGGCGAGATCGTGCAGGTGATCGACGGCATCTCCTTCCAGACCAATCTGCTGGCGCTGAACGCCGCGGTGGAGGCCGCACGCGCGGGCGAGCATGGCCGCGGCTTCGCAGTCGTGGCCGGCGAGGTGCGCATGCTGGCCGCCCGCACCAGCGCGGCGGCGCGCGAGATCAAGCAACTGGTCGCCGAATCGGCCGAGCAGGTGGAAGGCGGCCGGCAACTGGCCGAGGATACCAGCCGCACGGTGAAGCAGACGGTGGCGGCGATCCGCAGCGTCACCGAACTGGTGGCCCGCATCAGCGACGCCTCGCGCGAGCAGGCCACGGGCATCTCGGAGGTCAACACGGCGGTGGCCGAGCTCGACGGGCTGACGCAGCAGAACGCCGCGCTGGTCGAACAGCTCTCCTCGTCCGCCGCCTCGCTGAACGGCCAGGCCGCGGCCGTCACCGAGGCGCTGCAGATCCTGCGGGCCTGATCTCCCGCATGTCTTGATGCTCGTCAAAACGGCGCCGCCTCAGGCGCCGCACACTGGCTTGGCAAACCCAAACGGAGTCACGCCATGTACCAACGCATCCTTGTTCCCGTCGACGGCAGCGGCACCTCGGCCCGCGGCCTGGAGGAAGCCATCAAGATCGGCAAGCTCAGCGGCGCGCGCCTGAAGCTGCTGCACCTCGTCGAGCAACTGCTCTACGCGCCGGGCCTGTATGCCGAAGTGCTGCCGCTGATGCGGGAAGAAGGCGAGCGGGTGCTGGCCCAGGCACGCGCCCAGGTCGAGGCCGCCGGGCTGGCGGTGGAGACCAAGCTGCTGGAGACGCAAGGCGTGCGCCTGGCCGAGTTCGTGAACAACGAGGCCCGCGCCTGGCCGGCGGAGCTGATCGTGATCGGCACGCACGGCCGGCGCGGCATCAGCCGCCTGCTGCTGGGCAGCGATGCCGAGCAGGTGCTGCGGCTGGCCGACACGCCCGTGCTGCTGGTGCGCGGCCAGGACGAGCCCGCGGCGGCCTGATCAGGCGGCGCACCAGGCTGCCACGCGCAGCCAGAGGCCTTGCGTCAACGCCCAGCCGGACATCAGCATCAGCCCACCGCCCGCCAGGCGCAGGCTCAGCGCATTCAGGGCTGCGCTGCCAAGTCTCCGCTGCCAGCGCGACCAGACCCAGGGCGCGAAGGCCAGCGCCGGCATCGAGCCCAGCGCGAACAGCGCCATCACCGCCATGCCCATGCCGACACTGCCGGCCAGAGCCGCCAGCAGCAGCGCACCTTGCATCGCCGCGCAGGGCAGCAGCGTCCACAGCAGGCCCGCCAGACTCGCCCGCAGCGGCGGCCGCACGCGGGGAAAGAAGCGCAACGGCACGGCGCCGGCGCTGCCCTGCAGGCGTGGCTGCCGTCCGGTGGCCAGCCACCACAGACCCAGCGCGAAGACCGCCAGTTGCACCAGCATCCAGACCGGCCGCAGCGCCGGCGCCGCCGCGCCAAGGCGTGCCAGCGCGGCCATGCTGCCCGCCGCCACGCCACCTGCCAGCGCATAGCCGAGCAGGCGGCCGGCATGGAAGCCCACGCCGCTGCGGCGGCAGCCACTGGTGAGCGCGGCGCAGGGCGCGCTGCACATCAGCACGCAATGCGGCGAGGCCGTCAGGCCCAGGGCGAGGCCGGCCAGCGGGAGGGCCAGATTCATCTCAAATCACGCGCGAGAACCGCTCGCGCTGCCGATCGCTGCGCAGGTTCCGGTCGAACACGGCGGCCACCGCGCGCACGAGGAACCAGCCCGCCGCCGTCACCTGGACCGCGGCCGGCTCCAACTGCACGAGCCCGGCCTCCGCCAGCTCCGCGAGCTGGCCCAGTTCGGTGGCGAAGCAGTCCTGTATGCGAACCAGGTGGGCCTGCTCGATGGCCTCGAAATCGACGCGGCCCTGGCACATCAGTGCCATGATCACGTCGCGGCGCAGCAGGTCGTCGCGGCTCAGCGCGATGCCGCGCTCCACCGGCAACTGTCCCTGGCGCAAGGCGTCGTAGTAACTCTCCAGTGATTTGTGGTTCTGGTAGTAGCAGGCGCCGACACGGCTGATCGCGCTGACGCCCAGGCCGATCAGGTCGCCGTCCGGCTGCACGCTGTAGCCCTGGAAGTTGCGGTGCAGCCGCCCCTGCGCCTTGGTCACGGCCAGCGAGTCGCCGGGCAGCGCGAAATGGTCCATGCCGATGTACTGGTAGCCGTGGGCCACGAAGCCGGCGATCGCGCCGCCCAGCATCTGGATCCGCTGCGCCGCGCTGGGCAGCTCCTCCACCGCGATGCGGCGCTGCGGCTTGAAGCGCTGCGGCAGGTGCGCATAGGCGTAGAGCGCGATGCGGTCCGGCCGCAGGCTGCCGACCTGGGCCACGGTGCGGGCGAAGCTCTCCGGGGTCTGGCGCGGCAGGCCGTAGATCAGGTCCACGTTGATCGAGGCGAAGCCCAGGCGCCGCGCGTGCTGCATCAGCTCGCGAACCTGCTCGAAGGGTTGAACGCGGTGCACGGCCTGCTGCACCGCCGTGTTGAAGTCCTGCACACCGAAGCTGATGCGCCCGAAGCCCATGCCACGTAGCCGGGCCAGGCGCTCGGGCGTGACGGTGCGCGGGTCGACCTCGATGGATACCTCGGCCGAGGGCGTCAGCTGGAAGGCGCTGCCCAGCAGCTGCATCAGCTGCGCCAGCTCGTCGTCGGACAGGAAGGTCGGCGAGCCGCCGCCCAGGTGCAGCTGCGACACCGCCCTGCCCGCTCCCGTTGCTGCCAGCACCAGCTGCAGTTCCTGCGCCACTGCGTCCAGGTACGGCCGGGCGCGCTCGTGGTGGCGGGTGATGACCTTGTTGCAGGCGCAGTAGTAGCAGACCGATTCGCAGAACGGGACATGCACGTACACCGACAGCGGCTGCGAGGAGGCGAGCCCGCCCGCCACGGCGCCAAGCCGGCGCAGACTCAGCGCCTGCAGGGCATCGGCCGGGCCGAAGGCTTCGACGAAGCGGTCGGCCGTGGGATAGGAGGTGTAGCGCGGGCCGGGGGCGTCGAAGCGCCGCAGCAGCGCCTCGCTCAAGACCTCGGGCAGGACGGTGGCGGGAGGAGCAGCATCGACTTTCATGCGGGCTATCGTGCATGGGCACCGACCCGCCTGCCTTGACATTGCGCAAGCCCCGCGCAGAGTGCCCGGCGAAGAATGGCGCCATGGCCACCCTGTCCACTCCCGCGCCAACTCCCGCGCCCACTCCCACGTCACCACCCGGCGCCGTCGCCTGCTCCAACTGCAACCTGCGCGAGCTGTGCCTGCCGATGGGCTTCACGCCGGATGAATTCGCGCGGCTCGACGCGCTGGTGGCCACGCGGCTCACGCTCAAGCGCGGCGAGACGCTGTTCCGCAGCGGCGATCCGTTCCGCGCGCTGTACGCGGTGCGCACCGGCTTCTTCAAGACCCGCATCGGCTCCGAGGACGGGCGCGACCAGGTCACCGGCTTCCAGATGGCCGGCGAGCTGCTGGGCCTGGACGGCATCAGCAGCGACCAGCACAACTGCGACGCGGTCGCGCTGGAGCACTCACAGGTCTGCGTGATCCCGTTCTCGCAGCTGGAGACCCTGTCGCGCGGCTTCCCCGAGCTGCAGCGCCAGTTCCACAAGATCATGAGCCGCGAGATCGTGCGCGACCACGGCGTGATGATGCTGCTGGGCAGCATGCGCGCGGAGGAGCGGCTCGCGGCCTTCCTGCTGAACCTCTCGCACCGGCTCAAGGCGCGCGGCTTCTCGCCCTCGGCCCTGCTGCTGCGCATGTCGCGCGAGGAGATCGGCACCTACCTGGGCCTGACGCTGGAGACCGTCAGCCGCTGCTTCTCGCGCTTCCAGGAAGATGGCATCCTGGAGGTGCGACAGCGCCAAGTCAGCATCGTCGACCAGACTACGCTGGAGCGCCTGGTCAGCGGCGCTTCGGCGTAGGCTGGCCCTTCCTTTCCATCCACGAGGTTTCCATCGATGTCCGTGCGCGATCTGTACCAGAGCAAACTCCAGCCGGCCGCCGACGCGGTGCGCCATGTGCGCGATGGCGACGCCATCATCGTGCCGACCGGCGTCGGCGAGCCGCCTACGCTGCTCACCGCCCTGTCCGAGCAGCGCCGCAACTGGCGCGACGTGAAGGTGCTGCAGATCCTGGCGATGCGCAAGTACGGCTACATCGACCGCGAGACGAGCGAGCACGTGCGGCACGTGGCCCTGTTCTTCGGCGGCGCCACCCGGGCCGGGGGCCAGGAGGGCTGGATCGATTTCCTGCCCAACTACTTCTCCGAGATCCCGCTGCAGATCGAGCGCGGGCTGATCGGTGCCGACGTGGTCTTCGCGATGGCTTCGCCGATGGACGCGCACGGCTACTTCTCGATCAGCCTCGGCGCGGACTACACGATGGCCGCCATCGCCAAGGCGCGCGCCGTCGTGCTGGAGGTGAACCCCAACGTGCCCTATGCCTATGGCAACTGCCTGGTGCATGTGTCGCAGGTGACGGCGCTGGTCGAAAGCTCGGAGCCGGTGCTGGAGGTGGGTCTGCCCAAGATCGGCCCGGTGCAGCAGGCCATCGGCGGCCATGTGGCGGCGATGATCGAGGACGGCTCCACCCTGCAGATCGGCTACGGCGGCATCCCCGACGCGGTGGTGATGCAGCTCACCGACAAGCACGACCTGGGCATCCACACCGAGATGCTGGGCGACGGCATCCTGTCGCTGATCGAGTCGGGCGTGGTCACCAACCGGCGCAAGAACTACCTGCCCGGCAAGACCATCGCCACCTTCGCACTGGGCTCGGGCAAGCTCTACCGCTACATGGACCGCAATCCGGCGCTGGAGATGCACCCGGTGCAGTTCACCAACGATCCGGCGCTGGCCTCGCGCAACGACAAGCTCGTCGCCATCAACGCCACCTTGCAGATCGACCTGCTGGGCCACTGCGGCTCCGAGAGCCTGGCTCACCGCCCCTTCTCCGGTACCGGCGGTCAGTCCGACTTCGTGCGCGCGGCCAATCGCTCGAACGGCGGCAAGGCGATCATCGTGCTGCCCTCGACGGCCAAGGACGACTCGATCTCCCGCATCGTCCCCGTGCTGTCCCCCGGCACTCATGTGAGCACCAGCAAGAACGACATCAACTACGTCGTCACCGAATACGGCGTGGCGCAGCTGCGCGGCAAGTCGGCCCGCCAGCGCGCCGCCGAGCTGATCGCCATTGCCCATCCCAACTTCCGCGCGGAGCTGCGCGAGCAGGCGCGGCAACTGGGCCTGGGCTGATCAGTCGGGTGCGTCCAGCAGCGCGGTGATCGCCGTCGAGGTGGCGATCACGCCCCAGAACGCGAAGAAGCACAGCGAGTAGACAGTCATCCGCGAAGCCTCGATCGCGGCGCCGCCGAACCAGCGCAGATCGCCCGGGTCCACCAGCGCGAAGGTCAGCATCTCCATCACGCCGGCCATCAGGAAGGACGGCCACAGGATGGTCAGCACGCGCGGCGGCCGGGGCACCGTCTCAATGATCGTCGGCAGGCGTGGCGGCATGATTGCGGGCCAGTTGGGCGGGTGTCAGTGCGTGGGCGTGCGAGGCGGTATCGGGCGGCAGAGGCGGGTCCGCGCCATGCACGGCCAGGGCCAAGGTGACGAAGCTGGCCACGACGACCAGTGCCGGCCCCATCACCACCAGCCACATCATGCGCACGCGCCACCAGGGTTGCGGTGTCTCGGTTGGGTTCATCGCTGCTCCTCCTTCTTCAATTCATCGCGGGATCACAAAGGTCGACTTCTCGGCCACCAGCATCGGCTGGCCTTCCACGCCGACGCGGAAGCGGAATGCGTGTGCCCCCGGCCCGGCCACCGCCGCAGCCTCCGGCGCCATGCGCACGGCGAGCGACACCCAGCGCGCCTCGGCGGGCGCCACGTCGATGCCGGCGGTGTCGACGATGCGCGCTTGCGCCAGCCCGTCGATCGAGATGGCGTAGCGCTGCGGCCGCTCGGTAGCGTTCATCAGCTGCAGCCGGTAGATGTTCTCCACCTCGCCCTTGCCGACGATGCGTGCCAGGGTCGAGCGGTCGCGGACCACGTCCACCCGCACCGGCGAGCGCAGGGCCAGGCTTGCGGTGAACGCCGCCGCGATGGCCAGCAGCACGAGGCCGTAGACCAGCACCCGCGGGCGCAGGATGCGCTCGGCCATGCGGGCACGGCCGAGCTGCTGCGCCAGGGCGTTTTCAGTGGCGTAGCGGATCAGGCCGCGCGGGTAGCGCAGCTTTTCCATCATGTGGTCGCAGGCATCGATGCAGGCGGTGCAGGCGATGCACTCGTACTGCAGGCCCTGGCGGATGTCGATGCCGACCGGGCAGGCCTGCACGCACAGGCCGCAATCCACGCAAGAGCCGAGGCCGCTCGCGGCCAGGTCGGCACCTCGACCACGCGGGCCGCGCGGCTCGCCGCGTGCGGTGTCGTAGCTGATGATCAAGGTGTCGCGGTCGAACATCGCGCTCTGGAAGCGCGCATAGGGGCACATGTACTTGCACACCTGCTCGCGCAGGAAGCCGGCATTGCCGTAGGTGGCCAGGCCGTAGAAGTTGACCCAGAACCATTCCCAGGGGCCGAAGCCGAGCGTGAAGGCCTCGGCCCACAGCGCGCGGATCGGCGTGAAGTAGCCGACGAAGCTGAAGCCGGTCCACAGGCCGATCACCAGCCAGGTGGCGTGCTTGCCCGTCTTGCGCCAGAGCTTGTTCCAGTTCCAGGGCGCGGCGTCGAGCTTCATGCGGGCGCCGCGCTCGCCCTCGAAGCGGTGCTCCACCCACAGGAAGATCTCGGTGTACACCGTCTGCGGGCAGGCATAGCCGCACCACAGCCGCCCCGCGACCGCGGTGAAGAAGAACAGCCCGTAGGCGCTGAGCACCAGCAGGCCGGTGAGGTAGATGAAGTCCTGCGGGTACAGGACCAGGTCGAAGATGAAGAAACGCCGCGCGGCCAGGTCGAACAGCACCGCCTGACGGCCATTCCACGGCAGCCAGGGCAAGCCGTAGAACAGCGCCTGCGTGAGCCACACCATGATCCAGCGCCAGCGCGAGAACCAGCCCTGCACCGATCGCGGGTAGATCTTGCGCTGCTTCTCGTAGAGGAAGATCGGCGCCGTCTCCATGGTTTTCATGGCTTCAGCGGGCAGCGCTGGCAGTGGTATCGCCATGGTTGGACAGGCCCCACACATAGGCCGCCAACACGCGGATCTGCTCGGTGCTGAGCCGCTCGCCGTGGGCCGGCATCACGCTGTGCTTGCCGTTGTTGATCATCGCGGTGACCGCAGGCACGCCCCAGCCATGCAGCCAGATGTCGTCGGTCAGGTTGGGCGCGCCGATCAGTTGGTTGCCGGTGCCCTTGGCGCCGTGGCAGGCCGCGCAGGCGGCGAACTTGCTGCGGCCGTACTCGGCGCGGGTCTTGTTCTCCTCGCTGCCCGACAGGCTCAGCACGTAGTTCGCCAGGTCCCGCACATCGTCGGCATTGCCCACGGCGGCCGCCATCGGCGGCATCGAGCCCTGGCGACCCAGCGTGATGGACTCGATGATCTTCTCGGGCGTGCCGCCGTAGAGCCAGTCGGTGTCGGTCAGGTTCGGGAAGCCCTTGCTGCCCTTGGCATCGCTGCCGTGGCAGCCGGCGCAGTTGTTGGCGAACAGGCGCTCGCCGACGGCCATGGCCCGCGGGTCGTGCGCCAGCGCCTCGAACGTGAGCGGCGCGAAGCTGGCGTAGACCGGCGCCGCAGTGGCGCGGGCCTGCTGCTTCTCCTGCTCGTACTGGGCGGTGCTGGTCCAGCCCAGGCGGCCGGCGAGGCTGCCCAGGCCGGGATAGAGACCCAGGTACACGCCCGCGAACACCACCGTGAGGATGAACAGCCACATCCACCAGCGCGGCAGCGGGTTGTTCAGCTCCGTCAGGTCTTCATCCCAGACGTGGCCGGTCGTGTTGTCGCCAGACATCGGCTTGGTGCGTGCAGCCACGAAGAGCAGCACGATGCAGGCGATGAGGCCGAGGACGGTGGCGGTGCCGATGTAGGCGGACCAGCCTTCGTTGAAGAAGTCGCTCATGGTGTGCCGTCCTCCTCGAAGGGCAGGCGGGCGGCCTCGTCCAGCGCCTGGCGGCGGGTGGGCCAGAAGGTCCAGGCCATCAGGGCCAGGAAGAGCAGCAGGCTCAGCAAGGTGACGGCGCTGCGGAAGTCGTTGAGGTCCATGTTCATGTGCTCCTGCGCTGATCTACTTCACGGCGGTGCCGAGCGACTGCAGGTAGGCGACGATGGCGTCCATCTCCGTCTTGCCCTGCACGGCTTCCGCGCTGCCGGCCACGTCGGCATCGGTGTACGGCACGCCCAGCCGCTGCATCGCCCGCACGCGCGGCGGCACGCTGGCCGGGTCGATCTGCGCCGTGGCGAGCCAGCTGTAGGCGGGCATGTTCGATTCGGGCACCAGGTCGCGCGGGTTCTCCAGGTGCAGGCGGTGCCAGTCGTCGCTGTACTTGCCGCCCACGCGCTGCAGGTCGGGACCGGTGCGCTTGCTGCCCCACTGGAAGGGGTGGTCCCAGACGAATTCACCGGCCGTTGAATAGTGGCCGTAGCGCAGCGTCTCGGCCTGCAGCGGGCGGATCATCTGCGAGTGGCAGTTGTAGCAACCCTCGCGCAGGTAGATGTCGCGGCCCACCAGTTGCAGCGGCGTGTAGGGCTTGAGCCCGGGCACCGGCTGCGTGGTGGAGCGCTGGAAGAACAGCGGCACGATCTCGACCAGGCCGCCCACGGCGATCACCAGCAGGATCAGCACGATCATCAGAAAGTTGCTGGTCTCGATGCGTTCGTGGCCTGAGGGGCTTGAAGGGTTTGAGGTTGTAGTGCTCATGTCGGTCTCCTGTCAGGCGTGGGCGAGGCGGGCCGGGATCGGCGAGGGCTGCACGCGCCCCACGCGCACCGTCATCACCACGTTCCAGGCCATCACCCCCATGCCGGCCAGGTACAGCAGGCCGCCGGCGAGGCGCACGACGTAGAAAGGCCAGGTCGCCTTGACCGATTCGACGAAGGTATAGACCAAGGTGCCGTCGGGGTTGACCGCGCGCCACATCAGGCCCTGCATCACGCCGGCGATCCACATCGCGGCGATGTAGAGCACGATGCCCAGGGTGGCGATCCAGAAGTGCAGGTTGATGGCCGGCACGCTGTACATCTCGGTGCGGCCGTACATGCGCGGGATCAGGTAGTACAGCGAGCCCATCGACACGAGGCCGACCCAGCCGAGCGCACCGCTATGCACGTGGCCGATCGTCCAGTCGGTGTAGTGGCTCAGCGCGTTGACGGTCTTGATCGACATCATCGGCCCCTCGAAGGTGGCCATGCCGTAGAAGGACAGCGCCACGATCAGGAACTTCAGGATCGGGTCGTCGCGCAGCTTGTGCCAGGCGCCGCTGAGCGTCATCACGCCGTTGATCATGCCGCCCCAGCTCGGCGCCAGCAGCACCAGCGAGAACACCATGCCCACGCTCTGCGCCCAGTCGGGCAGCGCCGTGTAGTGCAGGTGGTGCGGGCCCGCCCACATGTAGGTGAAGATCAGCGCCCAGAAGTGGACGATGGAGAGCCGGTACGAGTACACCGGCCGCCCGGCCTGCTTGGGGATGTAGTAGTACATCATCCCGAGGAAGCCGGCCGTGAGGAAGAAGCCCACGGCGTTATGGCCGTACCACCACTGCACCATCGCGTCCTGCACGCCGGCGTAGGCCGAGTAGCTCTTCCAGAAGCTCACCGGCATGGCCGCGCTGTTGACGATGTGCAGCACCGCCACCGCGATGATGAAGGCGCCGAAGAACCAGTTGGCCACGTAGATGTGGCGCACGCGGCGCCGGCCGATGGTGCCGAAGAAGACGATCGCGTAGGCGACCCAGACGACCGCGATCAGCAGGTCGATCGGCCACTCCAGCTCCGCATATTCCTTGCCCTGGGTGTAGCCCAGCGGCAGCGTGATCGCGGCGGCCACGATGACCAACTGCCAGCCGACGAAGACGAACTGCGCGAGCCTGGGCAGGAACAGCGGCACCTGGCAGGTGCGCTGCACGACGTGAAAGCTCGTTGCCATCAGCGCGCAGCCGCCGAAGGCGAAGATCACCGCGTTCGTGTGCAGCGGCCGCAGCCGCCCGTAGCTGAGCCAGGGGATGCCGGCCGTGAGGTCCGGAAACGCCAGCTGGGCCGCGATCAGGCAGCCCACCAGCATCCCCACGACACCCCACAGCACGGCCGCCAGTGCGAAGCCGCGCACGGTCTCGTCGGAGTAGTTCACCGGCACCGCCCGGTGTGCACTTGGGTCCATCGCTTCATCCCTCGCTTGCTTGTCGATGAGGGATTCTTTGGCGCCGCTCGATCAGGGACTTTGATAACGATCAAGCCAGGGCCAGTTAGCACTACGGCAAGGGGTCGCGAAGGCACGCCAAAGGGCGCCAATCTAGGCGCAGAACGCCGCCCGCACTCGCGTGCGGGCAAGGGCTGCAACGACGAGTGGCGCCCTTTGGCGTACCTTCCCGAAGGGTTGTGACCAGAAAGGCCGCAGGCAGCGTTGCAAATCCTCGCCGGGCGCGAGCCCGGCTTGCGGTTTGCGCCTTGCCTGCGGCCTTTCTGGTCGCAACGCGACCCCTTGCCGTAGTGCTAACTGGCCCTATGGTCATCAGCGTCGAGAATCTTTTCGCCCTGTTGTTCGAGGTCGTCGAATTGCCCGCCGTGCAGCGCCCAGCCGAACACGCCGATGATGGCGAGCACGACCAGGACGGACATGGGGACCAGCAGGTAGAGAATGTCCATCGGCGTGTCATCGAGAGAGGCGGAGTGAATTGAGCACCACGCCCAGCGAACTGGCCGCCATACCCAGGCCGGCGGCCCAGGGCGGCAGCCAGCCGAAGAGGGCCAGCGGCACGCAGGCAGCGTTGTAGAGCGCCGCCCAGGCCAGGTTCTGGCGCACGATGCGCAGCGTCTTCGCCGCTACGCGGCGCGCCTGCGCCACGTCGCCCAGGCGGTTGGACAGCAGCACGCCGTCCGCATGCTGGCGGGCGATCTCGGCGCCGGCGCCCATCGCCAGCGAGACGTCGGCCTGGGCCAGCACCGGCGCATCGTTGATGCCGTCGCCCAGCATCGCCACCCGCTCGCCGTGCGCCTGCGCGGCCTCGATCAGGGCCAGCTTGTCCTCCGGCGAGGCCTGGGCGTGCCAGTCGTCCAGGCCCAATGCTTCGGCCAGCCGCCGCACGCGCCGCGGCACGTCGCCCGAGACCAGCACCAGGCGCACGCCGTCCTGCTGCAGCGCGCGGATCGCGTCGGCCGCGCCTTCGCGCACCCGCTCCGCGATGCTGAAGCGGGCGACTGGCTGGCCCTGGCGCATCAGCCAGGTTTCGTTGGCGTCGGCGTCAGATTGGCCGGTCGGCCCCTTGCCGAGCAGCCAGCTCACGCCGGCCTCGTCGTCGCCGCCGACGCCCTGCCCCGCCACCTCATGCAGCCGGCTCCAGCAGAAGCTCGTGCCGCTCTCGCGCTGGGCGAGCGCCTGCGCCAGCGGGTGCGATGACCAGGCCGCCAGGGTGGCCGCGCGGGCCCACAGCTCGGCTTCGGCGAACGAGGGATCGAGGCTGCTCATCTGTGCCTCGCCCTCACCCGCTTCGGTGAGCGTGCCGGTCTTGTCCAGGAACAGCGTGCGCATGGCCGCCAGGTCCTCGATTGCATCGACACGCCGCAGCAGCACGCCGCGCCGGGCGATGGCCGAGGCTCCGGCCAGCCAGGCCGAGGGCGCGGCGAGCGACAGCGCGCAGGGGCAGGTGACGATCAGCACCGACACGGCCACCCACACCGCCCGCCCCGGCTCGACGAAGCTCCACGCCGCCGCGGCCCCGGCCGCGAGCAGCAGCACCGCCCACAGAAAGGGCGCGGCCCAGCGGTCGGCGCTGCGCGTGGCCGACGGACGCTGCGTCTGCGCATGGCGCATCAGCGCGACGATGGCTTCGTAGCGTGTGTCGGCGCCCACGCGCTCGACCCGCATCAGCACCGGCGCGCCCAGATTCAGGCTGCCGGCGATGACGGCGTCGCCCGGTGCCTTGGGCTGCGGGGCCGCCTCGCCGTTCAGCAGCGATTCGTCCGCCTGCGTGCTGCCGGCGAGTAGCACGCCGTCCGCCGCGAAGGCTTCGCCGCGCGGCACGCGCACCCGGTCGCCGCGAACCAGCCGCAGCGTGCTCACCGGTTCGATGCCGCCCGACGCGGTCTCGCGCAGCACCGTCTGCGGCAGCCGGCCGATCGCGCCCTCCAGCGAGCGAAGCGCCGCATGGCGGGCGCGCAGCTCCAGGTACCGGCCGCCGAGCAGGAAGCTGACGAACATCGTCAGCGAATCGAAATAGACCGCGCTGCCGAAGGGCCCGCCGGGATCGAAGGCCGCGCCGCTGCTGGCCACGAAGGCCACCGCCAGGCCCAGGGCCACCGGCACGTCCATGTCGATGCGGCGCTGGCGCAGCGCGCGCCAGGCATTGCCGAAGAAGGGCCCGGCCGAGAAGGCCATCACCGGCAGGGTCAGCAGCCAGCTGCCCCAGTCGAGCAGCTGCTTCAAATCCGGCGCCAGGTCGCCGGCGTGGCCGAGGTAGGACGGCGCGGCCAGCATCATCACCTGCATCGCGCAGAAGCCCGCGACGAACAGGCGCCACAGCGCCTGACGGCTCTCCTTCAGCCGCAGCGCGCGGGCGGCGGCACCGGTGTCGGGCGTGGCGGCATAACCGAGCTTCTCGACGGCATCGACCAGCGCCGATGGACGCGTGCGGTGCGGATCCCAGCGCACGGTCGCGCACTGCGCCGCGGGGCTGACCTGCGCGTCGAGCACGCCTTCCACGGCGTGCAGCGCGTCCTCGATGTTGCCGGCGCAGGCGGCGCAGTGCATGCCGCCGATGCGCAGCGAGGACTCGGCCAGACGCGGGCGATCGCCCTCCCCGACCCAGCGGGTGAAGCGTTCGAATTCAAGCTCATCGTCGAGTGCGCGGTGGGCGGCGGCGGACATGCCCCGATCTTGGCGGCCATCGCAAACGAGGCCTTGATCAAACGCAAACGAATGACCTGTTTGGCCTTAAACCGCCTCCTGGATCTGCGCACCCAGATAGGCCCACAGCCGCGGCGCGCCGCTGAACGCCACATTGAACCGCAGCCAGCCGCTCTGCCGGGGCTCGGCATAGAACAGATGCCCGGGGCCCAGCATGATGCCGTTCTGCGCGGCCTGCTGAGACAGCTCGGCGGCGTCGGGAACATCGGGGTGGCGGGCCCAGACGTACATGCCGGCATCGGCCTGCGTGTGCAGCTCGAACCCGAGCTGGCGCAGTTGTGCGGACACGTCCTGCTGCGCGGCCGCAAGCCGGGTGCGCAGCTTGCCCAGGTGCTTGCGCCAGCGGCCTTCGGTCAAGGCGCGCAGCACGAGCCGTTCGGTCAGGTCGGACGAGGTCAGGCCCGAGATCATCTTGAGCGTGGCCAGACCTTCCAGCAGCTGCGGCGCGGCGGCCACGAAACCCACGCGCAAATTGGGCGAGATCGTCTTGGAGAAGCTGCCCAGGTAGGCCACGCGCTGCAGCTGATCGAGGCTGGCGAGGCTGGGGTGCAGGCCCGGATCGAGATCCGCGTAGATGTCGTTTTCGACGATCGCGAAATCGTGCAGGTGCGCGAGCTGCAGGATGCGCAGCAGCTGATCGATCGGCGCGCTCGAATTCGTCGGGCTGTGCAGGCGCGGCTGGGTGAAGAACACCTTGGGCTTGTGCGTGGCCAGCAGGGCCTCAAGTGCCGGCAGGTCGTAGCCCTCGGGCGTGCGCGGCACGGGCAGCATCGTCGCACCCAGGAAGCGCAGCACGTAGTGGATGTTCGGATAACCGGGCGAATCCACCAGCACCGGCTCGCCCGGCTTCACCCAATGCCGCGCGAGCAGGTCGATGGCCTGGCTGGAGCCCTGGGTCAGCAGGATGCTGTCGGCACTGGCTCTCACCTGGCGCTCTGCCAGCAGTTCCGCCAGCAGCACCCGCAGATCCGCGTGGCCGAAGGGCGAGCCGTAACCGCCCAGCTCACCGCCCTCCTGCGCGAGCTGGCGAAAGGCGCGGTGCACGCCCTCTTTGAACAGCCAGTCCTGCGGTAGCCAGCCGCAGCCGGCCTTGATCTCCAGCGCGCGGCTCTCGAAGATCTGGCGCAGGTACCACTTCGGGTCGAAGCGCACCTGCAGGTCCGCGGCCGCGGGTTCGGAGGCCGCGGCGCGCGGGCGGACGAAGAAGCCGGCATTGGGCTTCGAATGCACCAGCCCCAGCGCGACCAACCGGTCGTAGGCCTCCACAACGGTGAACACGCTCACGCCCTGCGCCTGGGCGAACTGGCGGATCGACGGCAGCTTGCCTCCGGCCTTGAGGCCCTGCGTCTCGATCATGTGCTGGAAGCCGCTGACGATCTGGGCCACCAGGGGAACGGGCGAGCCGTGGGCGAGTCGGAACATGGTCACGAGAAGGGAATCTGTGCAGGCTCCGGCACCGGTACGGCGCCGCGCTGTCTGCCGGCAACTGTACCTGTTGCCCCGCAGCGCGCCGGCCTAGAGTCCGCCGCCATCACACGCATTCAGGAACCCGCCATGACCGCCAAGAGCAATGCCGATCTGATGGCCCGCCGCCGCGCTGCCGTCGCCCGCGGTGTGGGCCAGGCCCACGAGATCTTCGTGGACCGCGCCGCCAACGCCGAGGTCTGGGATGTGGAGGGCAAGCGCTACGTCGACTTTGCCGGCGGCATCGCCGTGCTCAACACCGGCCACTGCCATCCGGAGGTGATCGCCGCCGTGCAGGAGCAACTGGGCCTGTACACGCACACCTGCTTCCAGGTGCTGGCCTACGAGCCCTATGTGGAGCTGGCCGAGAAGCTCAACGCGCTGGCGCCCGGCGACTTCACGAAGAAGACGCTGCTGCTTTCGAGCGGCGCGGAGGCGGTGGAGAACGCCGTCAAGATCGCGCGGGCCTTCACCCGGCGCTCCGGTGTCATCGCCTTCAGCGGCGGCTATCACGGGCGCACGATGATGACCCTGGGTCTGACCGGCAAGGTCCAGCCCTACAAAAGCGGCTTCGGGCCCTTCCCCGCCGAGGTCTTCCACGCGCAGTTCCCGAACGAGCTGCACGGTGTGAGCATCGAGGACGCGCTCGCCTCGATCGAGCAGATCTTCAAGAACGACATCGAGCCCGAGCGCGTCGCCGCCTTCATCGTCGAGCCGGTGCAGGGCGAAGGCGGCTTCTACGTGGCCCCGGTCGAGTTCATCCGCCAGCTGCGGGCGCTGGCCGACCAGCACGGCATCCTGCTGATCGCCGACGAGGTGCAGACCGGCGCCGGCCGCACCGGCACCTGGTTCGCCTGCGAGCAGTGGGGCGTAGCGCCGGACCTGATCACCACCGCCAAATCGATGGCCGGCGGCTTCCCGATCTCGGCCGTGGTGGGCCGCACCAGCGTGATGGACGCGCCCAACCCCGGCGGCCTGGGCGGCACCTACGCCGGCAGCCCCATTGCGTGTGCCGCGGCGCTGGCGGTGCTGCGCGTCTTCGAGAAGGAACAGCTGCTGGCGCGCAGCCAGGCGCTGGGCGAGCACATCCGGACGCGCCTGTCGGCGATGGCCCGCGAGCTTCCGACGATCGGCGATGTGCGCGGCCTGGGGGCGATGGTGGCGCTGGAGCTGTTCGCCACGGTGGACGGCAAGGCGGACGTCCACAAGCCCGACGCGGCGCTGACCCAGCGCGTGCTGCGGGAAGCCGCGCAGCGCGGCCTGATCCTGCTGTCCTGTGGCAGCTACGGCAACGTGATCCGCATCCTTGTGCCGCTGACCGCGTCGGATGCCTTGATCGATGAAGGACTGGACGTCCTGCACGCCAGCCTCAAGGCTGCGCAGGCTTCCTGATCACAGCGGAAAGGCCGTGGATTTCTTGATCGTCCGCAGCACCAGCATCGAGTTGGAACGGGCCACCTCGGGCAGTTGCATCAGCACCTGGGTGTGGAAGCGCTCCAGGTCCTCGGCGTCCTTGTAGGCGAAGCGGATCATGTAGTCGTTGCTGCCGGCGACGTAGAAGCAATCAAGGATGTCGGGGCTGGCCAGCACGGCGGCTTCGAAGGCATCCAGCGCCGCCGTCGTCATGCGCTCCAGATTGATGATCGTGTAGCTGGTGCCCTGCTTGCCCACGGCCTTGGGGTTGATCAAGGCCACGTACTGGGCGATCACGCCGCTCTCTTCCAGCCGCTTGACCCGCCGCAGGCAGGCTGACGGCGACAGATGGACCCGCTGCGCGAGGTCCTGGTTGGCGAGCCGGCCGTCCTTCTGCAGCTCCTTGAGGATGGCCCGATCGATCGTATCCAATTGCACTTCAGAGCTCATTGAAAGAATTTTCTGTCTCGACAAAGTCACTTTATCGCAGCAGATTGCAAAAACGCGGGTTTAGCCTGCGTTCAAGCGCTTACATATTGCGCTGCCGCACGCCTAGACTTCATCTCGTCATCACGCAGCAATAAATGAGTTTTCTCGCCATCGATCGCGAACTGACCAAAGACTCCTACTACGCGGCCACGGCGCCGCGTGAAACGGCCTATGCGACTCTGCAGGAGTCCTTGGATGCCGACGTTGCGATCGTGGGCGGCGGGCTCGCCGGCCTGTCCGCCGCGATCGAACTGGCCGATCGCGGCTACCGGGTGGTGATGCTGGAAGCCGCGCAAGTCGGCGGCGGCGCATCGGGCCGCAACGGCGGCCAGGCGATCCACGGCCTCGCCAGCGACCAGTCCATCATCGAAGATCAGCTCGGGTTGGACGAGGCCAGGCGCATCTGGCGCATGAGCATCGAGGCACTGGACCTGATCCAGGAGCGCTGCGCTCGCTTCGACATCGATTGCGAATACCAGGCCGGCTTCCTCGGCCTGTCCACCAAGCCACGCAAGACGGAAGAACTGAAGACCTGGGCCGATCGCATGGCCGAGGTCTACGACTATCCGCTGCAATGGATCGCGCCGCAGGAGATCCAGCAATGGATCGCCAGCCCGCGCTTTCATGCCGGCGTGTATGACTCGCGCTCGGGCCACCTGCATCCGCTCAAGTACTGCCTGGGCCTCGCGCGCGCTGCGACGAGCCTGGGCGTGCGCATCTTCGAGCACAGCGCCGTCAAGGCGATGGACAAGGGCACGCAGCTCACGCTACGCACCGAAGCTGGTCAGGTGCACGCCAAGCAGGTGCTGCTGGCGGGCAACGTCTACCTGCCCGAGCTCTCGCCCGACCTGGCGCCCGAACTGAGCGCACGGGTGATGCCCGTGGGCACCTATATCGGCTGCACCGAGACTATGGACGTGGCGCGGCTGCAGTCCTTGATCCCCAGCCGCTCGGCCGTGTGCGATACCAACTTCGTGCTGGACTATTTCCGCCCGACGGCGGACCAGCGCCTGCTCTTCGGCGGCCGGGTCAGCTACAGCACGGTGCCGCCGCGCTCGCTGGTGGCCAGCATGCGCGAGCGCATGCTGCTGAGCTTTCCGCAGTTGCAGGATGTCGGCATGCAATATGCGTGGGGTGGCTTCGTGGACATCTCGATGAATCGTGCACCCGATTTCGGCCGCCTCGGCCCCGAGCAGAACATCTACTACCTGCAAGGCTTCTCCGGCCATGGCCTGGCGCTGACCGGCCTGGCCGGCCGTGTAGTGGCCGAGGCCATGCACGGCGACGCGGCCCGCTTCGACACCTTCGCCCAACTGCGCCACCGCCCCTTCCCCGGCGGCCGGCTGATGCGCACGCCGGCGCTGGTGCTCGGCATGACCTACTACCGCCTGAGGGACATGCTGTGAGCCGCGCCGCGAACGCCAAACCGGTGGTGCTGGTGCCAGCCTGCACACGCCAGATCGGCGAGCACCCGTTCCACATCGCCGGCAAGAAGTACATCGAGGCCGTGCGCCTCGCCGGCTGCCTGCCGGTGGTCGTGCCCAACGGCGCGCCGCAGGAACTGGACGACTGGCTGGCGATCGCCGACGGCGTGTTCCTGACCGGCTCGCCCTCCAATGTGCATCCCAGCCATTTCGGCGAGGCGGTGCACAACCCGGCCCTGCCGCTGGATGCGGACCGTGACGCGCTGACGCTGGAGCTGATCCCCCGGGCGCTGCGCATGGGCCTGCCGCTGTTCGCGATCTGCCGCGGCTTCCAGGAAACCAATGTCGCGCTGGGCGGCTCGCTGCACCAGGCGGTGCAGGAACAGCCCGGCCTGGCCGATCACCGCGACCCCGACGGCGAGCCGCCCGAGATCGCCTACGGCGAGCGGCATGAGGTGAACATCGTGCCGGGCGGCCGTCTCGCAGCCCTGCTCGGGCGCGACCGGATCCGCGTCAACTCGTTGCACGGCCAGGGCGTGAACGAACTCGCGCTGGGCCTGCGCGTCGAGGCCACGGCGCCGGACGGTCTCGTCGAAGCCTTCAGCGTCGAGGCCAGCCCGAGCTTCTCGATGTGCGTGCAATGGCACCCGGAATGGCGTGCCGAGCACAACCCGGTGTCGATGGCCCTGCTGACGGCATTCGGCCAGGCCTGCGAAGACTATCGCGACCGGATCCGCGAGCCGCGGCACGACTTCAAGCGCGATCCCGACACCTAGCGTCGATCCTGGGCGGCCCGGCCACTGATCTCCATTGGCCCTGCCCGCCCGCTCCTGCGAGGCATCCGTCCCTCGGGTGTCGTCCATGACCGCAAGTTCTCTTGCGGGCCGAATTTCAACAACAAGAGGTGCACAGCATGGTGCTCAGAAATGAATTCACGTTCGTTGAACTGGAGCAATGGTTTCGCGACCATCGCGTGACCGAGATCGAATGCCTCGTGCCGGACCTGACCGGCGTGGCGCGCGGCAAGATCCTGCCGCGCGAGAAGTTCACCGAAGACCGCGGCATGCGCCTGCCCGAGGCGGTAGTGGCCATGGGCGTGACCGGCGAGTTCCCCGAGGAAGGCCCCTACTACGAGGTCATCAGCGCGAACGACCGGGACATGCACCTGCGTGCCGACCCGTCGACCGCCCGCATCGTGCCCTGGGCCGTGGACCCGACGGCCCAGGTCATCCACGACTGCTTCGACCGCGACGGCAATATGGTGCCCTTCGCGCCGCGCTCGGTGCTGCGGCGCGTGTGCAATCTGTTCGAGGCCGAAGGCTGGGACCCCGTCGTCGCGCCCGAGCTGGAGTTCTACCTGGTCGCGCGCAATACCGACCCCGACATGCCGCTGAAGCCGCCGGTGGGCCGCAGCGGCCGCGCCGAGACCTCGCGCCAGGCCTACTCCATCGACGCGGTGAACGAGTTCGATCCGCTGTTCGAGGACATCTACGACTACTGCGAAAAGATGGAGCTGAACGTGGACACCCTGATCCACGAGGTCGGCGCCGGGCAGATGGAGATCAACTTCTTCCACGCCCACCCGATGGGCCTGGCCGACGAGGTGTTCTTCTTCAAGCGTACGGTGCGCGAGGCGGCGCTGCGCCACGACATGTTCGCCACCTTCATGGCCAAGCCGATCGCCAACGAGCCCGGCAGCGCGATGCACATCCACCAGAGCGTGATCGACAAGAAGACCGGCCGCAATCTCTTCAGCAACGAGGACGGCTCGCCCAGCCAGGAGTTCTTCTGGTACATCGGCGGCCTGCAGAAGTACACGCCTGCCGCGATGGCCCTGTTCGCGCCCTATGTGAACAGCTACCGGCGCCTGGCGCGCTTCACGGCCGCGCCGATCAACATCCAGTGGGGCACGGACAACCGCACCGTGGGCATCCGTTCGCCGCTGGCCCCGCCCGAGGCGCGCCGCATCGAGAACCGCGTCATCGGCGCCGATGCCAATCCCTACGTGGCGCTCGCAGCCACCCTGGCCTGCGGCTACCTGGGCATCAAGAACCGCATCGAGCCCACGCCGGAGTGCAAGGGCGACGCCTACCTCGGCGACTTCCAGCTGCCGCGCAGCCTGGGCGAAGCACTGGAGCTGCTACGCGCCGAGAAGGACCTGGCCAGCATCCTCGGCGAGCAGTTCATCACCGTCTACACGGAGGTGAAGGAAATCGAGCACGCCGAGTTCATGAAGGTGATCTCGCCCTGGGAGCGCGAGCACCTGCTGCTGCACGTTTGATCAAGGAGCTGAGGATGAATACCGTCACCCAAGAAAGCACCCGCCAGTGGCAGGCCGCCGATGCCCAGCATTTCCTGCATCCGTTCACCGACCATGCCGGCCTGGCCCGCAAGGGCGCGCGCATCATCACGCGCGCCGACAACATCTACCTCTGGGACAGCGAGGGGAACAAGATCCTCGACGCGATGAGCGGTCTCTGGTGCGTCAACGTCGGCTACGGCCAGCAACCGCTGATCGATGCGGCCACGCGCCAGATGAAGGAACTGCCCTTCTACAACACCTTCTTCCAGACCTCGCATCCGCCGGCCATCGAGCTGGCCGAGCTGCTGGCCCAGGTCACGCCGCCGCAGTTCCAGCACGTGTTCTTCACCGGCTCGGGCTCCGAGGGCAACGACACCATCGTGCGCATGGTGCGCCGCTACTGGGACATCAAGGGCGAGCCGGCGCGCAAGGTCATCATCAGCCGCTTCAATGGCTATCACGGCTCCACGATGGCGGGCTCCTCGCTGAGCGGCATGAAGGGCATGCACGACCAGGGCGGCGTGATTCCCGACATCACCCACATCGAACAGCCGCACTGGTTCGAGCATGGCCGCCCGCAGAACCTCAGCCGCGAAGACTTCGGCCTGATCGCAGCGGGCTGGCTGGAGACCAAGATCCTGGAGGTCGGCCCCGAGCGCGTGGCCGCCTTCATCGGCGAGCCGGTGCAGGGCGCCGGCGGTGTGATGGTGCCGCCCAGCACCTACTGGCCCGAGATCCAGCGCATCTGCGACAAGTACGGCATCCTGCTGGTCAGCGACGAGGTCATCTGCGGCTTCGGCCGCACCGGCCACTGGTTCGGCTGCGAGACCATGGACGTCAAGCCCGACCTGATGACGATCGCCAAGGGCATCACCTCGGGCTATGTGCCGCTGGGCGGCGTGATGGTGGGCGAGCGCGTGGCGCGCGCGCTGATCGACGAGGGCGGCGAGTTCAACCACGGCTTCACCTACTCGGGCCACCCGGTGGCCTGTGCCGTGGCGCTGGCCAACATCCGGCTGATCCAGCAGCTCGACCTGGTGCGCCATGTGCGCGAGGACATCGGCCCCTATCTGGCGCAGCGCTTCGCGGAGCTGGCGGACCACCCGCTGGTGGGCGAGGTGCAGAGCTGCGGAATGATGGGCGCGGTGCAGCTCGTCAAGGACAAGGCAGCAAGCACCTTGTTCGAACCTGACCTGGAAGTCGGCATGTTGTGCCGCGCCCACTGCTTCGGGAACGGCCTGATCATGCGCGCCGTCGGCGATCGGATGATCGTCGCACCGCCGCTGGTGATGACCCGCGCGCAGGTGGACGAAATGATGGCCCTCATCCGCCGTTGCCTGGACCTGACCCTCGCCGAGCTGCACCAACGCAGCTGGCTCTGACTTCAACCCTGGAGCTTCCATGCAGACCTTGAACATGAAAAAGCATGCACCTCGTCGCGTCTCCGCCGTATCCGCCGTATCCGTTGTTGCTGCGGCCTGCTGCCTGGTCGCAGCCGGAGCGAGTCAGGCCCAGGAGGCAGCAAGCGGTCAGGATGCCGAGCAGCTGGGCCGGGTCGTCGTCACCGGTTCCAACCTGCACCGCATGTCGGCAGAGACGCCCAGCCCCGTGCAGGTCTTGACCGCCAACGACCTCAAGCAATCGGGCTACACGAGCATCTCCGACGTGCTGCACGGGATCACCGCCAACAATATGGGCTCGCTGAGCCAGGCCAATGCCTCGGCCTTTGCCCCGGGCGGAGGCGGCGTGTCGCTACGCGGCCTGACCGTCGGCGCCACCCTGGTGCTGATCAACGGCCACCGCATGGCGCCCTACCCGATGCCCGACGACGGCGAGCGCGATTTCGTCGACCTGTCGTCGATCCCCTTCGATACGATCGAAAGGATCGAGGTCCTGAAGGACGGCGCCTCCGCCGTCTACGGCTCAGACGCGATGGCCGGCGTCGTCAACATCATCCTCAAGCACAGCTTCACAGGCACGACCCTGACCGGCGAAGCGGGCATCTCTGGCAAGGGCGACGGCCGGACGCTGCATGGCTCCGTGACGCACGGCTGGGGCGACCTGGGTGCCGACGGCTACAACACCTACGTCTCGCTCGAATACAAGAGCCAGAACGCCATCCTGCTCAGCGACCGCCCCTACCTGGCCATCACCGACTGGACGCCCTACGGCGGTGCCGATCTGAGCAGCGGCGCCAGCCCGTTCTACCAGGTGCAACCGAAGACGGAGAACCTGAACTTTCTGGGCAAGTTCACGAAAAAGATCAACGACGACTGGGAGTTCAACGTCCAGGGCTCGGTCTTCAACAGCAAGGCCACGCAAGTGGGCGTGTTCAACGGCCTGAGCGTCGACCCCGACGGCACGGCCTCCATCCCCACGCTCAAATGGGGCCCGGCGAACTACAGCAACCCGACCGTCGGAACCGTCGGGCCCATCACCGTGCCGTCGAGCTATATCGACGCCGGCTGGATCAACCTCTCCGATTTCGGCCCGCAGACGCAGAAGGCCAGCACGACCTCCTACCGCCTGGTGACGGAGCTAAGCGGCACGGTTGGCGACTGGACCATCGACGCCTCGGCCGGCTGGACCCGCGCAGAGACCAAGCTCAGCGCCACCAACTTCCTCAGTGCCTCGGCCTTCGCGGCCGCCGTCGCCGATGGCAGCTATGTCATCCCGAGCACGGTGCCGGCGAATCCCTACGCGCGAATCTCCGGGGTCAACTACGCGGCGCTCGCGCCTGCCGCTTCGGCCACCTCGACCAGCGACCTCAGCTTCATCAGCGGTCACATCTCGCGCGACGTGATGAAGCTCGGTGGCGGGCCGCTGTCGGTCGGCGCGGGCTTCGACCTGATCCACAAGTCGCTGAACGAGCAGTTCCCGCCGGGCTTCTCGTCCGGCGACCAAAGCTCGCCGATCTACTCTTTCGCCCAGGGCAGCCAGAACATCACGGCCGTCTATGCCGAAGTGGCCGCGCCTCTCACCAAACAGCTGGAGATCGACGCGGCGGCTCGAATGGACCGGTACAACACCTACGGCAGCTCGGCCACGCCCAAGGTCGGTTTCAAGTTCACGCCGACCAAGGAGTTCACGCTGCGTGGCACCTACGCCAAGGGCTTCCGCGCGCCCAATGCCGCGGAGATGGGCGTCTCCGGCTCGACCTCGGGCGTGCTGTCCCCGGTGCAGGACGTGCTGACCGGCCAGACGCTCAGCATTCCCGAACTGCAGCTGTCCAATCCCAAGCTCAAGCCCGAGAAGTCCGACTCCTACACGCTGGGCATCATCTTCGAGCCGAGCGAAGTGCTCAGTTTCTCGATCGACTACTACGACATCAAGATCAAGAACCAGATCAGCTCGCCCGGCCTGCTGGGCTCCATCCAGGTGGCTGCGGCCTACGATCCGGCCAACCCGGCGACCTCGCCGGACAACCCCTACCTGGCCCAGCTCTTCCGCAATCCGGACGGCTCGATCTCCTACGAGACCTACAAGTTCGTCAATGCCAGCGAGACCCACACCAATGGCGTCGACCTGGACGTGCGCACGCAAATCGATCTCGGCAGCGCGGGCAAGCTGAAGGCCGACCTGGCCTTCACCCGCGTCTTCAAGTACGACGCCAATTTCTTCGGCACGAACTATCCGCTGGCCGGCACGCACGGCCCCGGCTTCGTGTCAGGCGACACCGGCACACCCAAGGACCGCATCGTCCTGACGACGACCTGGAGCCAGGGCCCGCTGGAAATGACGGGCACGCTGAACTACATGAGCGGCATCACCGTGCTGGACCCGTCCTACGGCTACAACACCTGCGCCGACGCGCTGCCGAACACCTTCCCCGACGGCAATGTGCCCGCCCAGTTCTGCAAGGTCCCCTCGTTCACGACCTTCAACCTCACCGGCAAGTACACGGTCTCCAAGAAGCTCAGCGTGCATGCGTCGATCATGAACCTGTTCGACCGGCATGCCCCGTATGACCTGCAGACCTTCGGCTCGACCGGCAACGGCGCGCAGAACGGTGGTGCGGCCTACAACCCAGCCCTGCATCAGGACGGCGCGGTCGGCCGCTTCTTCAACGTCGGCGCCAGCTACACGTTCTGACCGGTCGCGTGAAGTTCCACCTTCTCCTCGTCCTTGCATTGCTGGCCTGTGCCTCGGCCCGGGCCGACGAGGAAAAGGTCCTCAACGTCTACAACTGGTCCGACTACATCGCCGACGACACGATCAAGAATTTCGAGAAAGAGACCGGCATCAAGGTCCGCTACGACAGCTTCGACAACAACGAGATCGTGCACGCGAAGATGGTGGGCGGGGCCACCGGCTACGACGTGATCGTGCCCTCGTCCTACTGGGCCAAGCTGCAGGCGGACGGCGGCCTGCTGCGCAAGATCGACAAGTCGCAGATCCCGAACTACGGCAATCTCGATCCGGTGATGCAGGCGCAGCTGGCCAAGCTCGATCCCGGCAACCAGTACATGGTCACCTGGCTGTGGGGCTTCAGCACGGTGGGCATCAACGTCGACAAGGTCAAGGCCGCCATCGCGCCGCTGCCGATGCCCGACGATGCCTGGGCGCTGGTCTTCAACCCCGTCTACATCTCGCGCCTGAAGTCCTGCGGCGTGAGCCTGATGGACTCCGCCACCGAGATCATCCCGGCCGCCCTGCACTACCTCGGCAAGCCGGCCTTCAGCCGCTCGATGGCCGACTACCGGGAGGTCAAGCCGCTGCTGCAGAGCATCCGCCCCTACGCCACGCTGTTCAGCTCATCCGGCTACATCAACGATCTGGCGGCGGGCTCGATCTGCATGGTGCTCGGCTGGTCGGGCGACATCAACATCGCCCGCCAGCGCGCCATCGACGGCAAGACCGGCCAGCGCATCGAGGCCCTGCTGCCCAGGAGCGGCGGCCTGCTGTTCATGGACACGATGGTGATCCCGGCCGATGCGCCGCACCCCGGCAACGCGCTGAAGTTCATCAACTACATCCTGCGCCCCGAGGTGCACGCGGCCATCACCAACAAGGTGTTCTACGCCAACCCGAATCTCGCGGCGCGCCGCTTCGTGCGCCCGGAGATCGCCAACAACCCCAGCGTCTTCCCCAGCGACGCGGAGCTGCAAAAAATGGTCGCCCCCGACGCCCTGACCAACGAGGTGCGCCGGCAGATGACCCATCTCTTCACCGCCTTCAAGTCCGGCTATCAATGAGTGCCTATCTGCAGATCGACCAGGTGGTGAAGGACTTCGGCGGCGGTGCCGTGGCCGTCGACAGCGTCTCGCTCGACATCGAGCGCGGCGAGATCTTCGCGCTGCTCGGCTCCTCGGGCTGCGGCAAGACCACCCTGCTGCGCATGCTGGCGGGCTTCGAGCAGCCCAGCAGCGGCCGCATCGTGCTGAACGGCCAGGACCTGGCCGGCCTGCAGCCGTACGCCCGGCCGATCAACATCATGTTCCAGAGCTATGCGCTGTTTCCGCACCTGAGCGTGTTTGACAACATCGCCTTCGGCCTGCGCCGCGAGGGCTGCGCCAAGGACGAGACGGCCCAGCGCGTCGAGGCGATGCTCAAGCTGGTGCAACTGGAGAAGTACGCGAAGCGCAAGCCGCACCAGCTCTCCGGCGGCCAGCAGCAGCGCGTGGCGCTGGCGCGCAGCCTGGCCAAGCGCCCGCAACTGCTGCTGCTGGACGAGCCGCTCGGCGCGCTCGACAAGAAGCTGCGCGAGGAAACGCAGATCGAGCTCGTCAACATCATCCGCGAGGTGGGTGTGACCTGCGTGATGGTCACGCACGACCAGGAGGAGGCGATGACCATGGCCTCGCGCATCGCGGTGATGAGCGAGGGCCGGCTGCTGCAGGTGGGCGCGCCGTCCGAGATCTACGAGACGCCGGCGACGCGCTTCGTCGCCGACTTCATCGGCAACGTGAACCTGATGGACGGCCGCTTGAGCACCGACGAGCCCGACCACGTGATCATCGACTGCTCCGACTGCCGGCACTTCGTCGGACACGGCATCACCGGCAGTGTCGGCATGCCGCTGGCCGTTGCGCTGCGGCCCGAGAAGATCCTGCTCTCGCGGCAGGCGCCGGAAGATGCGCGCTACAACTGCGTGCAGGCCACCATCAAGGAGCGCGCCTATTTCGGCGCCTATACCGTCTATCGGTTGCAGATGGCCAGCGGCGCCCTGCTGAAGGTCTCGATGGCGAACACCGAGCGGCACCCCGACGAGGCGCTGCACATCGGCGACGGCGTCTGGGCCCATTGGCCCGGCACTGCCCAGATCGTGCTGACCCGCTGACCCGCCGATGCAATGAGCAAGATGCGAATTCCCAAGCTGCGCGGCGCGCAATGGGTCATCGGCCTGCCCTACCTGTGGCTGCTGGTGTTCTTCGCGCTGCCCTTCCTGATCGTGCTGAGGATCAGCTTCTCGGAGATGGATGCGGTGCGGGTGGCCGACATCTGGTCCTACGTGGACGGCACCTTGAGCCTGAAGCTGCGCCTGGCCAACTACCTGTTCCTCGGCGAAGACGACCTCTACATCCGCGCCTACCTGTCCAGCCTGCGCTTCGCGGCGATGACGACGGCGGGCTGCCTCTTCATCGGCTACCCCTTCGCCTACTTCATGGCACGCAGCTCGCCCCGGCGCCAGCCGCTGCTGATGATGCTGGTGATGCTGCCGTTCTGGACCTCCTTCCTCTTGCGCGTCTATGCCTGGAAGGGGCTGCTGAGCGAAGGCGGCTGGGTCTACGGCCTGATCCGCGCGACCGGCCTGGACCACCTGCTGCAGGCCCTGCACCTGATCGAGACGCCGGGCATGCTGATGAACACGCCGTTCTCGCTGCTGATCGGCATGGTCTACACCTACCTGCCCTTCATGATCCTGCCCCTGTACGCCAATCTCTCGAAGATGGACATGCGGCTGCTGGAGGCGGCGGCCGACCTGGGCGCCTCGCCCTGGGTGGCGTTCTGGCGCGTCACCGTGCCCTTGTCTCGCGCCGGCATCGTGGCCGGCTCGATGCTGGTCTTCATCCCCTGCGTGGGCGAGTACGTGACGCCCGAACTGCTGGGCGGGCCGCAGAGCCTGATGATCGGCCGCGTGCTGTGGGATGAGTTCTTCGGCAACAACGATTGGCCGCTGGCCTCGGCCATCGCGGTGGTCGTGATCCTGCTGGTGATCCTGCCGATGGCGATCTTCAACAAGGTCCAGGAGCAGGCGAAGGAGCGCTCGGCATGAGCCGCGTGACCCGGCCGTTGTTCGGCGCGCGCTTCGCCAAGGTGTTCGCCAAGGCCTGGCTGGTGGGCGGCTACGTCTTCCTCTACCTGCCCATCGTCGCGCTGATCGTCTACTCGTTCAACGACTCGCCGCTGCCCGTAGTCTGGGCCGGCTTCACCTTGAAGTGGTACGCCAAGCTGGCGGAAGACGCCGAGATGCTGGAGGCCCTGCTGCTCTCCATGCAGATCGCCTTCATGAGCGCCACAGCCGCCGTGGTGCTGGGCGGCATGGCGGCGCTGGCGCTGCACAAGTACCGGCGCTTCCGCGGCCGGGCGCTGTTCAACAGCATGGTCAACGCGCCTCTGGTAATGCCAGAGGTGATCGTCGGCCTGTCGCTGATGCTGATGCTGGTGTCCGTGCAGCACCTCTTCGGCTTCCCGCGCCGCGGCCTGGGCACGATCTGGCTGGGCCACGTGTTGCTGAGCATGTCCTACGCCACCGTGGTCATCGAGGCCCGCCTGCGCGAGCTGCCGCCGCAGCTGGAAGAGGCCGCGCTGGACCTGGGCGCGCGCCCCTGGCAGGTGTTCTGGCTGGTGACCTTGCCGATGATCGCGCAGTCGCTGCTGTCAGCGTGGCTGCTGAGCTTCACGCTGTCGCTGGACGACGTGGTGTTGTCCGAATTCCTCTCCGGCCCTGGCGCCACCACCTTGCCGATGGTGATCTTCTCGCGCGCCCGGCTGGGCCTGAGCCCCAGCATCAACGCGGTGGCGGCGCTCATCGTCGCCGTCGTCTCCATCGGTGTCATCGGCGCGAGCCTTTGGATCGCGCGCCGGGAACGAAAGAGAGTCATGTCATGAGCAATACCCAAATCGATTGGCACCAGCGTGCCGCCGCCCTCCAGATCGACGGCCGCCCGGTGATCGCCGGCAAGCGCTGCGACACCGTGCAAGGCCAGCGCTTCGACTGCATTTCGCCGATCGACGGCCGCAAGCTGGGCGAGGTGAGCCGCGGCCAGGCGGAAGACGTCGACCTGGCCGTACGCGCCGCCCGCGCTGCGTTCGATGACTGCCGCTGGTCCGGCCGCGCGCCCGCGCAGCGCAAGCGCGTGCTGCTGGACTTCGCCGCCCGGATCCTCGCCGCGCAGGAAGAACTCGCCTTGCTGGAAACGCTGGACATGGGCAAGCCCATCCA
The DNA here is from genome assembly GCF_034043675.1 of Roseateles agri. Taxonomy (NCBI): domain Bacteria; kingdom Pseudomonadati; phylum Pseudomonadota; class Betaproteobacteria; order Burkholderiales; family Sphaerotilaceae; genus Roseateles; species Roseateles agri. The sequence continues at coordinate 41,548 of NZ_JAXCLA010000008.1, forward strand.
GTATTCGATGGCCGTCGATGTGCCCGCCACGGCGCGCTGCATCGCCTGGTATGCCGAGGCCATCGACAAGGTCTACGACGAGATCGCGCCCACCGCGGCCAACGCGCTGGCCCTGATCCAGCGCGAGCCGATGGGTGTGATCGGTGCCATCGTGCCCTGGAACTACCCGATGATCATGGCCTCGTGGAAGCTCGGCCCCGCGCTGGCGGCCGGCAACTCGGTGGTCTTGAAGCCCAGCGAGAAGTCCCCGTTGACGGCGCTGCGCCTGGCCGAGCTGGCGCTGGAGGCCGGCCTGCCGGAAGGCGTGTTCAATGTCGTGCCCGGCTTCGGCCACGAGGCCGGCGAGGCCCTGGCCCTGCATCCGGACGTGGACGCCATCGGCTTCACCGGCTCCACGCGCGTGGGCCGCAAGATGCTGGAGTACGCGGGCCGCTCCAACCTCAAGCGCGTCTACAACGAACTGGGCGGCAAGTCGGCCGTGCTGGTGTTCCCCGACTTCGACGACCTCGGCCGCGCCGCCAGGACCGTGGCCGGCAGCATGTTCTTCAACCAGGGCGAGAGCTGCAACGCGCCCTCGCGCGTGCTGGTCCATGAAAGCATCGCCGACGAGTTCGTATTGCTCGTCAAGGCCGAGGCGCCGAACTACCGCCCCGCCGATCCGCTGGACCCGTCCACCGTGATGGGCGCGCTGGTCGACGAAGGCCAGTTGCGCACGGTGATGGGCTACATCGCCAGCGGACACGAGGGTGGTGCCAGCGCCGTCACCGGCGGCAACCAAGCTCGTGCTGACTCCGGCGGCTACTTCGTCGAGCCCACGGTGTTCGATCATGTCGACAACAGCATGCGCATCGCCCGCGAGGAGATCTTCGGTCCGGTGCTCAGCGTGTTGCGCTTCGAGACCGAGGCCGAGGCCATCGCCCTGGCGAACGACTCGCCCTACGGCCTGCAGGCCAGCGTCTGGAGCAGCCACATCGACCGCGCCCACCGCGTGGCCCGCGCGCTGCGCGCCGGCACCGTGCACGTCAATCAGTACGACGAGGACGACATCACCGTGCCCTTCGGCGGCTTCAAGCAGTCGGGCAACGGCCGCGACAAATCGCTGCACGCCTTCGACAAGTACACCGAGCTGAAGACGACCTGGCTGCGTATCAACAGCGCTTGATCAGCCGCCCGCGCGGCCCAGCTGCGGCTGCTGCCCGCGCTCCGCGATCACGACGAAATCGATCGCCAGGCTGACGACGATGCCGGCCGCGGCGATCAGGAACAGCAGCCGGTGGTCGCCGTGGCTGGCGTTGAACAGTGCCGAGTACGCATAGCCCGCGACCGCCTGCGCGGCGGCGAACACCGTCGTCGCGCGGCTCCAGGTGCTGTTCTGGCGCGCGGGGCTGTGCGGCTCCAGCTCATGCACGCGCGCCAGCACGACCGGAACGATGCCGGGTGGGAAGGTGCCGATGACGATGGCCACGAGGCCCAGCGTGAGCGGCGTGCTCAGCACATACAACCCCAGGAGCGCGATGGCCTGAACGCCGAGCACCGCGCGCAAGGCCTTGCGCGGCCCGAGCTTGTCGCCCAGCAAGCCATAGAGCGGCGGCCCGAAGATCGCGCCGACGCCATACAGCACCCAGAACAAGGCGCCCACATGCGCGCCCTGCTGCAGCCCGCGGGCGATGAAGTCGACGAGGAACACCATGGCCGGCACCAGGCCGACGGCCATCAGCGCGTACTGCGCGTAGAACACGGCCATCGTGCGCGAGGCCGCGCCCGGCTGTGCATCATGGGCAATTGCCGGCGCCTGGACCGCTGCCGCAGCGCCCGGCCACGCAAACCAGCTGGCCGCTGTGAATGCCGCCGAGACCACGGCCAGGCCGATCCAGGTGTCCCGCAAACCCAGTCCGAGCAGCAGCGGCACCACGGTGCCGGAACCGGCGATGCCCAGGCCCAGGCCGAGGAAGATCGCCCCGCTCGTCAGCCCGCGCCGCGCCTGCGGCACGTGCGGCAGCAGAGTGGCCGCCACCAGCACCATGATCGTGCCACCCGCCACGCCCGACACGAAGCGCCAGAAGAAGAACCAGATCACCGAGACCGGAAAGCCGCAGGCGAGAAACGCGACCGTGACGGCCAGCATCATCGCGCGCAGCGCATGGGCATTGCCGATGCGCTGCCCGATGGGCCGGCCCAGCAGCGCACCGACGAGGTAGCCCGCCAGGTTGGCCGCCCCGAGGCTGATGACGTCGGACGCCGAGAACCAGTGCGCCTGGATCAGCGGCGGGATCAGTGGGGTGTACGCGAAGCGCGCCAGCCCGATGCCCACGAGGCTGGCCGAAAGCCCCGCGAGGATGGTGCGCGAGGCGGCGATACGCGGCGGGTCTTGAGTGCTGGAGGTGGAGGACATGGCTCGATTGGATGTTTGACGACGTTGTCAATGTTGGCAATCTAGCCAATCTTGACAACCCTGTCAAAGACAGGTGCAATGCCCCCATCGATCCAGACAATGAAGGCAAGTGAATGGCAGGCGTGCGTCAGTTCGACGAGCAGGAGACCTTCGACAAGTCCATCGAGCTGTTCTGGCGCAAGGGCTACGCGGTGACCTCGATGCAGGATCTGGCCAACGCCACCGGCGTGCAGCGCGGCTCGCTCTACAACGCCTACGGCAGCAAGGACGCGCTGTTCCTGCGCGCCTACGAGGTCCACACGGAGCGCTACCTCGCCAAGGCCCGGCAGGCCCTCGCCCGGCCCACGCTGAAGTCCTCGCTGAACAGCTTCTTCGACTTCATCGTCGACTGGCTGCTGGAGGGTGCGCCGGCACGCGGCTGCCTCAGCACGAAGACCGTGTTCGGCAGCGAACTGGTCGAGCCGCAGATCCGCGACGCCGTCGGCGCCCTGCTCGACGGCCTGGAGGCCGCCGTTCGCGAGCGGCTGTCGCAGCCCGACAAGACCGGCGGCAAGCTCGCGCTGTCACCCGCCAAGGCGGCCCGGCTGGTGATCACCGTGACCCGCGGCATCGTCGTTCTGGAACGCATCTATCCGGACGATCGGCAGCGCCTGCGCGCGGCGGCGGATTCCCTGCTCGAAGTCCTGTTCGAGTGAGGGGATCGGCAAATGAAATATCCTGTGAGGATGTATCAGGATATTGAACAGGCCCTGTGCCGTCTGACGACGGCCCACGGCGACTTCCGCCTTTATGGCTTCAAGGAACCCGGGACCGGCCTGGAGCATGCCGCGCTGTGCTGCGGCGATTTTTCCGACGGCAGCCCGGTGCTCGTCCGCCTGCATTCCGAGTGCCTCACCGGCGACACCTTCGGCAGCTGCCATTGCGACTGCGGACCGCAGCTGCGTGGCGCGCTCGAGGCGATCGCCAAGGAAGGGCGCGGCGCCCTGCTGTACCTGCGCCAGGAAGGCCGCGGCATTGGCCTGCTGAACAAGATCCGGGCCTACGCGCTGCAGGAAAAGGGTGCGGACACGCTGGACGCCAACCGCCTGCTGGGCCTGCCGGCCGATGCGCGCGACTACGGCTTCGCCGCCGCGATGCTGGGCGAGCTGGGCATCTCCAGCGTGCGCCTGCTGACCAACAATCCGCACAAGATGGACAGCCTCAGCAAGCACGGCATCCACGTCGAAGACCGCGTTCCGCTGCAGGTCGGGCGCAACCGGCGCAACGGCGCCTACCTGGACACCAAGGCCCACCGGATGGGCCATCTGTTCGACATCCTGCGCGAAGCGCCGGCCGACGACTGATCGGCGCCGGATCAGCCGGCCAGCAGGTTCCGCAGCAGGGCGGCGTTGGCCAGGCAGATCAGCGCCAGCAGCAGCCAGCCCGCGGCGCGCACCGCCGCCGGTGCGGCCAGCCGGCCCATCAGCCGCGTGTCGCCGTTCATCCGCAGCAGCGGCCAGATCGCAAACGGCAGCTGCAAGCTCAGCACGACCTGGCTGCCGACCAGCATCGGCCCGACGCCGGCCTCGCCCAGCGCCGCCACGCCCGCCCAGGCCGGCAGCAGCGCCAGCGCCCGCGTGGCCAGGCGACGCTGCCAGCACGGGATCTTCAGCTGCAGGAAGCCTTCCATGATCACCTGGCCGGCGATCGTGCCGGTGAAGGTGGAGCTCTGGCCCGAGGCCAGCAGCGCCAGGCCGAACAGCAGCGACGCGCCGGCGGTGCCGACCAGCGGATCCAGCAGGTGGTAGGCCTCCTGGATCTCGGTCACCTCCTTGTGGCCGTTGGCATGGAAGGCACTGGCAGCCAGCACCAGGATCGCGGCGTTGACCAGCAAGGCCAGCGTCAGCGAGATCACCGTGTCGTAGGTGGACAGCCGGATCGCCTCGCGCCGGGCGGCCTCGCCGCTGGCGACATGCCGCGTCTGCACGATCGATGAATGCAGGTAGAGGTTGTGCGGCATCACCGTCGCGCCGAGGATGCCGACGGCCAGCATCAGCGCCTTCGGATCATGGAAGGCCAGCCCGCCCGGCACGAAACCGGCCATCACCGAGGGCCAGTGCGGCCCCACCAGCAGGATCTGGATCAGGAAGCACACGCCGATCGTCGCCACCAGACCCAGCACGATCGCCTCGACCTGCCGGAAGCCGCGCCCTTTCAGGCCCAGCACGAACAAGGTGTCGAGCGCGGTAAGCGCCACCCCCGCCTGCAACGAAATGCCGAACAGCAGGTGCAGCGCCAGCGCGGTGCCCAGCACCTCGGCCACGTCGCAGGCGATGATGGCCAGTTCCGCCATCAGCCACAGCATCAGGTTCACCGGCCTGCTGTAGCGCTGGCGGCAGGCCTGAGCCAGGTCCAGCCCGGTCGCCAGCCCCAGGCGCAGGGCCAGGGCCTGCAGCAGCATCGCGGCCAGGCTGGACGCCAGCACCACCCACAGCAGCGCCGGCCCGAAGCGGGAACCCGCCTCGATGTCGGTGGCCCAGTTGCCCGGATCCATGTAGCCGACGGAGACCAGCAGGCCCGGCCCCGCGACCTTCAGCAGCCGCTTCCACAGCGGCGCCTGGCTCGGGATCACGACGGAACCGCGGACTTCGGAGGGACAGAAAGGCGCGGTGGCGGTCGTGGGGAGTCCGAACATGGGCCGCATTGTGCGTGAAGCGCGGTCCCCCTTTTGTGGATGCGCGGGCTCCCGATCCTTGGCATAACGGCCAGGTTCGACTCACACGTGAGGCAGCCATGGCGGATTTCTCATCGGCGGTCACCAATACGATCGCCAACGAAGGCGGCGCCCGGTACACGGAGATCCCGGGCGACGCCGGCGGCGCGACCAAGTTCGGCATCTCCAAGCGCGCCTACCCGCAGCTGGACATTCGCATGCTGAGCGAAGACCAGGCGCGCGAGATCTACCGGCGCGACTACTGGAACGCGGTCAAGGGCGACGACATCGTGTCGCAGGCCGTCGCCGAGAACCTGTTCGACAGCGCGGTCAACCTGGGCGTCGGGCGCGCGGTGCGCCTCGCGCAGCTGACGGTCGGTGTGGCGCAGGACGGCGTGCCCGGCACCGACACCATCACCGCCATCAACCAGGCGCCGCCGGATCGCTTCGTCGCCGACTTCACGCTGGCCAAGATCGCCCGCTACGTCGGCATCTGCAACAAGGACCGCTCGCAGAGCAAATTCCTGCTCGGCTGGCTCAACCGCGCGATGGGGACCCAAGCATGAGCGCCGCGCCGGGCCGCCCCAAGCAAGCTCGCTCCCGCTTGGCGGGACAGGCCGCAGGCCGAAGGGTGCACCAATGAGCGTCATCAGCAGCCTGCTCGCCGGTGGCGCCGGCAACCTCGTGGATTCCGTCAGCAACGCCGTCGACAAGTTCGTGACGACGGACAAGGAGCGGATGGAGCAGCAGATCGAGCGCGAAAAGACGCTGATGGACCATGAGTTCCGCATCGCGCAGCTCGACCAGCAGCTTTCGCTCGGCCAGATCGAGGTCAACAAGGTCGAGGCCGCCAACCCCAGCGTCTTCGTCGCCGGCTGGCGCCCCTTCATCGGCTGGATCGCCGGCGTCGCGATGACCTACCAGTTCCTCGGCTACCCGCTGCTCACCTGGCTGTGGGCCTTCCTGCAGGCGAAGAACATGGTGCCCACCTCGGTCGGCGCGCCGCAGCCGCTGCAGGTCGACCAGCTGTGGGTCATCATCACCGGCATGCTGGGCATCGGCGGGATGCGCTCGTACGAGAAGGTCAAGGGCGTGGAGACGAAGGACGTCGGCAACAAGTAAACGCCTCAGGGAATGACGATGCCTGCGCCCGCCTTCACCCGGTCCAGCGCGATCAGCGTGCGGTAGCTGCGCACGCTGTCGTTCTCGGCGAACAGGCGGCGGGTCAGCCGCTCATAGGCGGGCATGTCCGGCGCCACGATCACCAGCACGAAGCTGACGCCGCCGGTCACGTAGTAGCACTGCTGTACCTCCGGCGTGTCGCGGAACAGCGCCTTCGCGCGATCGACCATCGCAGCGCGCTCGTTCTCCAGCTGCACCTCGACGAGCGCGGTGATCGTCGCGGCCACGGCCTGCGGATCGACCAGCGCGACGTTGCCGGCGATGACGCCGCCCTGCTCCATCGCCGCGATGCGCCGCTGCACCGCCGCAGCGGACAGGTTCACCTGCTCGGCGATCGTGCGCTGCGGCGTCTTGTTGTCGCGCTGGACGATGCGCAGGATCGCGCGGTCGTAGGCGTCCAGCGTGCTCTCCTGGCCGGCGGGCTTCTTCGGCATGGCGGGTTTTTGTTGCGTTTGGCGCCCGAATATAGAGTGATTTCATCCAGCAGGCGTGAATACGATGCACAGATGAACACTGCTGCAGCATCTCCCGTGCAGGACGGGCGCCAACTCGCGGGTCTGGCCTGCGGCCTCGGCGCCGGCGCGCTGTGGGGCCTCGTCTTCCTGGCGCCCGAGCTGGTGCGCGAGTTCAGCCCGCTGCAGCTCAGCGCCGGTCGCTACCTCTGCTACGGGCTGATCGCCGCCCTGTTGCTGGCGCCGCGCTGGCAGGCGCTCGCGCCGCGCATCGGCGTGGCCGAGTGGCGCCGGCTCGCCTGGCTGGCCCTGGTGGGCAACACGCTGTACTACGTGCTGCTCTCCACCGCGGTGCAGACCGGCGGCATCGCGATGACCTCGCTGGTCATCGGCTTCCTGCCGGTGGCGGTGACGATCATCGGCAGCCGCGACCAGGGGGCTGTGCCGCTGGCGCGCCTGCTTCCTTCGCTGCTGCTGTGCGCGGCCGGGGCGGTCTGCATCGGCTGGCAGGCGCTGGCAGGCCCCGCCACAACACAAGGCCTGTTGGGCTTGATCTGCGCCATCGGCGCGCTGGCCTCGTGGACGACCTATGCGGTCGGCAATGCGCGCAGCCTGGCGCGGCTGGGGCCGCAGGTGTCGGCGCACGACTGGAACCTGCTGACCGGCGTCTCCACCGGCCTTCAGGGCCTGCTGCTGATGCCGCTGGCGCTCGCCTTCGGCAGCACCGAGCACGGAGCCGACGCCTGGCTGCGCTTCGGTGCCGTCTCGGCGGGCGTGGCCGTGCTGGCCTCGATGTTCGGCAATCTGCTCTGGAACCGGATGAGCCGCCTGCTGCCGCTCACGCTCGTCGGCCAGATGATCCTGTTCGAGACCCTGTTCGCCCTGCTCTACGGCCTGGCCTGGGAGCGGCGGCTGCCGGGCGGACTCGAAGTGGCGGCGCTGACCTGCGTCGTCGGCAGCGTGCTGGCCTGCCTGCATGCGCACCGCAGGCCCAACGCGCCACGAGCTACATCGACTTCGGCGGATCGCTGACCGGCGGTGACTGCGAGGGTGCCGGAGGATCGGTGACCGGCGGTTCGCCAACGGACGGGGGTGGAGCCGGCGGAGGCGCCGATGGCGGCTGCGGCGGAACGTCGTGCAGAAGCTGGGGAAGTTTTTCTTGCATGCACGCTGTGGGCAAGCCGTGTTCCGGCTCGCCCATTGCGGCTTGCGGCCCGCGACCTGAACCTACTTACCCGTCTTCGGCGTCATCATCTTCTTGATCTCGGCCATGTGTTCGTTGGCCCGTTCGGTGATGTGCGCGGCGGCCTCGGCATGCGATTGGCGGGCCATCTCGGCGAGTTCCTTCATGTCCTGCAAGGCCTTCTCGCAGGCCTTGCGGGCCAGGTCGGCCTGCTTGCCGGGGTCGGTGGCGTTCTTGCCGCTTTCCTGGATGCTCTGCATTGCAGCCTTGAACATCTCGGCCTGCTTGGCGCCCATCGTTACCATCGAGTCGTAGGCCGCCTTGTTGGCAGCCACCAGGGCTTCCAGGTCCTTGCGGCGCGCCTCGACGATCGCCTCCATGTCTACGCCGGGCAGCTTGAAGCCGGCGATCATCTTGCCGACGTCGCCGAACGGGTTGCTGCTGGTGTCCGCCGAGGTGCTGTTGCTGCCGGTGCCGCGCTTGATGACCATGTCCGAGTCTCCTGTGTGTCGAGGGGATGGCGCATCGTCGGCGCGGCATCGTGCCGCGTCAAGCAGCTTCGGGCAGGGTCAGCGCTTCACCGGTTCGGCCAGGCCGCTGCGCGAGCTGCGAGCGATAGCTTCGAGCGTGACCATATTGTCCAGACTGGCCTCGGCGGCTCGGCCGATCGCGTCGAAATCGCATTCGCGCACCACCTTCGCGAAGGCCTCGGCGGCGAAGCGGAAGCCGCTGCCGACGCCGCTCTCCACCCGCTCGAACGGCGTGTTGATGCCGCGGCGCAAGCGCATCTCGCTGGGCACATAGCCCCAGGCGTCGCCGCCGGGCACGTCGCTCGTGTGGTTCAGGTACTCGGTCTCGATCGCACCGGCGCTGCCGATGATCAGCGCGCGGCGGTGGACGGCCGTGTCCATCGCGCAACTGAGCTGCGCCTGGCGGCCGTCGGCATAGTGCAGCGTGGCCGTGGTGCCGATGTCCACGCCGCTGGGGTCCCAGCGCGCCTCGGCCCGCACCTCCACCGGTGCCTCGCCCATCGCCAGGCGGATGATGGACAGCGCATAGCAGCCGGCATCCAGCAGCGCGCCGCCACCCAGGGCCGGATCGAAGCGGATGTTGCCGGTCGGCTTGGACAGCGAGAAGCCGAAGCTGGCCTGCACGCCGCGCACCTTGCCGATCGCGCCGCTGTGCAGCAGCTCCAGCATCGCGCCGGTCTGCGGCTGGAAGTAGTACGGGTAGGCCTCCAGCAGGACGATCTCGTTGCGCCGCGCGGCGTCGAACATGCGCTCGGCCTCGGCCAGGCCCAGCGACAGCGGCTTCTCGCACAGCACGTGCTTGCCGGCGTCGGCGGCCTTGATCGCCCATTCCGCATGCAGGCTGTTGGGTAGCGGGATATAGACGGCGTCGACCTCGTCGTCGGCCAGCAACGCCTCGTAGCTGCCGAGGCTGCGCGGGATCTTCAGGTCGGCCGCGAAGGCCGCGGCCGTCTCGGCCTTGCGGCTGGCCGCGGCGACGATGCGCACGTCGGGGCTGGGCATCGCGTCGCGCACGAATTGGCGCGCGATGTTGGCGCAGCCGAGGATGCCGATGCGCAGCGGCGAGGATGGGGACATGGCCATGGTCAGGAAACTCCTCCGGGTTGTTTGTTCGACCCGGGGAGTATCGTCAAGACCGCGATTGCTTGCAGTCAGACCCTCTGCAGGAACTCCCGCACCAGCGCGGCGAACTGCTGCGGCTGCTCGGCCACGCTGAGGTGGGAGGCCTCGTCCAGCACGACCAGGCGTGCGCCAGCGATGCGGCTGCTGATCGCCTCGGCCATGCTCGGCGGCGCGCCGGCATCCAGGGCGCCGGCCAGCACCAGGGTCGGCGCCTTGATCTCCGGCAGGCGCGACAGCCAGTCCACCCCGGCCACCGCCGCGCAGGCGGCGACATAACCGCGAGGATCAGCGTGCTGGATCTTGGCGCGCAAGGCTGCGGCCTTGGCCGGATGTTCACGCCGGTAAGCCTCGTGCAGGTAGCGCTCGACGACCATGTCGGCGATCACCGTCATGCCGCCCTGCTCCACCTTCTCGATGCGCTGCTGCCAGCCGGCCTTGGCGGCTTCCGGGTACTGGGCCGTTGTGTTCGCAAGCACCAGGCCGCGGACCAGCTCCGGGTGGCGGATGCCCAGGCCCTGGCCGACCATGCCGCCCATCGACAGCCCGACCCAGACGACCGGCCCCACGCCCCACTCGCGGATCACGCGGGCCGCGTCGTCGACCAGTTCGTCCATCGTGTACGGGCCGGCCGGCACGGCAGAGCGGCCATGGCCGCGCTGGTCGTAGCGCAGCACCGGGTGGCCGGCGGCCGCCAGCTCGTCGGCCAGGTCGTCCCACATGTCGACGTCCAGGCCCAGCGCATGCGCGAGCACCACTGGCGCGCCCGGCCCGGCGCCTTGCAAGGCGATGTGCAATTGCGGCAGGCTGAAGGTCTGATGCGTCGCCACGCGGCGCGCCGGCGTCAGCGGTGCCGGTTCGACGGCGATGCCTTCCTTCTTCAGCAGCTCAACGAAGATCTTGAACGCCGTGTTCGCTGCCGGCACGCCGCAGTAGATTGCGCCCTGCAGCAGCGTTTCCTTGATCTGCACCAGGCTCACGCCGGACCCGGGCTGCTGGCTCGCGCGGACGGCCGCGCCGCAGTGTAGCTCGAACTCCTCCCAGCGCGCCAGACCCATCGTCATGCCCAGCACCAGCAGGCGCCGGGTCGGGTGGTCCAGGCCCGGGCGGCCCCAGACGTCGTTCCAGGCGAAGCGGGTGATGAAGTCCTGGAACTCGGCGTTGAAGGCGTTGGCACCGGCGGTCGATCGCTCGACCCAGGCCTCACCCAGCACGCTGCGGCGGTTCTTCAGGCCGCGCTCGAAATCGTCTTGCCGGTCGCTCATGGCTTCTTCTTTCCCCATCCATCGAATTGCCGCGCAGCGATCGCTATCGCCGGCTGCGCGGCCCGGTCTGCATCGAACAGCGCGTCCAGCTCCTGCGGCGTCAGCGTCGGGTCCACCGAGAGATCGACCAGCGCCTTCAGCGGCCGCTTCTCGCGCAAGGCCGTCTGCGACCACTGCTCGATCACGTGATGCGCCTTCGCCTTGCCGATGGCCTTCGCGAGCCGCATCGACAGCGCCTCGGCGAACACCAGGCCCTGCAGCCGGTCGATGTTGGCGCGCATCTGCACGGCGTCCACCGTCAGGCCCGCGGCGGCCTCGGCCAGCGCGCGGACCGCGCCGTGGGTGGACACGAAGAGCCCCACCCATTCGGCCAGCTCGGCCTGCCAGTTGCCCAGGCCCCGCTCGTGTTCCTGATCCATCGCCGCGAGCAGCCCGGCTACGCGTTGCGGCACGCGGCCGGCCGCGGCCAGCGCGACCAGCGAGGACACCGGATTGCGCTTGTGCGGCATTGCGGACGATCCACCGCGGCCGCCGCCCGAGGGTTCGGCCAGCTCGCCGATCTCCCCCTGGGCCATCAGCGACCAGTCACGCGCGATCTTGCCGAGGCTGCCGCAGAGGATGCCCACCTGCGCACCCAGGGTCAGCCACTCGTCGCGCTGCGTGTGCCAGGCGGTCGGCGGCAGACGCAGCCCGAGCGCCTCGGCCACCTTGGCGGCCACGGCCGGGCCCTGCTCGCCCATCGCAGACAGCGTGCCGACTGCACCGCCGAACTGCAGCTGCAGTCCGCGTTCGGCCGCTTCGCCGATGCGCTCGCGGGCGCGCAGCAGCGGAGCGGTCCAGGCCGCGAGCTTGAAGCCGAAGCTGATCACCTGGGCCGGCTGCATCAGCGAGCGGGCCAGCACCGGCGCGGCGCCGTGCTGCTCGTAAAGCTTGCGCAGGCTGGCGATCAGTGCGTCCAGGTCGGCGGTGATCAAGGCCAGCGCCTGCCGGGTCGCCAGCACCATCGCGGTGTCGACGACGTCCTGGCTGGTGCTGCCCCAGTGGACATAACGGCCCGCCTCGGCGTCATGCGCGGCGACCCGTTCGGTCAGCTGCTTCACCAGCGGGATCGCCAGGCTGCCGGCCGTGCGGCTGGCCGCGACGACGGTGGCCGCGTTGAAGAACTCGGCGCGGCAATGCCGGGCGATCTCGTCGGCGGCGGCCTGCGGAACCAGGCCGACGTCGCCTTGTGCTCGCGCCAAGGCGGCCTCGAAGTCCAGCATCCGCTGGACGATGGCCTCCTGGCCGAAGACCTCGCCGATCTCCGCCGTCGACAGGAACCCTTCGAAGGGATTCACACGCGTTCGACGATCAGCGCGATGCCCTGGCCCACGCCGATGCACATCGTGCACAGCGCGTAGCGGCCTTTGATGTTGTGCAGCTGGTTCACGGCCGTCGTCACCAGCCGCGCACCGCTGGCGCCCAGCGGGTGGCCCAGCGCGATGGCGCCGCCGTTCGGGTTGACGCGCGGGTCGTCATCTTGCAGCCCCAGATCGCGCAGCACCGCCAGGCCCTGCGAGGCGAAGGCCTCGTTCAGCTCGATCACGTCCATCTGCGCGAGCGAAAGGCCGGTCTGCGCCAACACCTTGCGCGTGGCCGGTGCCGGACCGAAGCCCATGATGCGCGGCGCCACGCCGGCGGTGGCCATGCCGACGACGCGGGCGCGCGGCGTCAGGCCGTTCTTTGCGGCGGCGGCTTCGCTGGCCAGCAGCAGCGCGCAGGCGCCGTCGTTGACGCCGGAGGCATTGCCGGCCGTCACCGTGCCGTCGGGCCTGACCACGCCCTTGAGCTTGGCCAGCGCTTCCAGCGAGGTCTCGCGCGGATGCTCGTCCTTGCTGACGACGATCGCATCGCCCTTCTTCTGCGCGATCGTCACCGAGACGATCTCCTTGTCGAAGAAGCCCGCCTTCTGCGCGGCCACGGCCTTCAGCTGCGAGGCCAGCGCCATGCGGTCCTGCGACTCGCGGTCGATCTTGAAATCCACGGCGACGTTCTCGGCCGTCTCGGGCATCGAGTCGACGCCGTACATCTCCTTCATCAGCTTGTTGACGAAGCGCCAGCCGATCGTGGTGTCGTAGACCGCATTGGCGCGGCTGAAGGCGCTCTCGGCCTTGGGCATCACGAAGGGCGCGCGGCTCATGCTCTCGACGCCGCCGGCGATCATCATCAACGCCTCGCCGCTCTTGATCGCGCGGGCCGCGGTGCCCACCGCGTCCATGCCGGAGCCGCACAGGCGGTTCAGCGTAGAGCCCGGCAGCTCGATCGGCAGGCCGGCCAGCAGGCTCGACATGCGGGCGACGTTGCGGTTGTCCTCTCCGGCCTGGTTGGCGCAGCCGTAGAGCACGTCGCTGACGGCCTGCCAGTCCACGCCCGGGTTGCGCGCCATCAGCGCCTTCAGCGGGATCGCGCCCAGGTCGTCGGTACGCACCGAGGACAGCGCGCCGCCGTAACGGCCGAAGGGCGTGCGGATGGCGTCGCAGATGAAGGCTTCTTGCAGTTGGCTCATGGGGTTGACTCCTCGGTACTTCTGTCTCGTTTACGAATGCAGGGCTGCGGCAGTGAGCTTCTGAAGCTCCTCGAAGCTCAGGCCCTCGACCATCTCGATCACCTTCAGGCCCTGCGGCGTCACGTCGATGACCGCCAGGTCCGTGTAGATGCGGCTGACGCAGGCGATGCCGGTCAGAGGGTAGCTGCATTGTTCGACCAGCTTGCTCTCGCCGGTCTTGGTCGTGTGCTCCATCATCACGAAGGTCTTCTTCGCGCCGATGGCGAGGTCCATCGCGCCGCCGACGGCCGGGATCGCATCCGGCGCGCCGGTGTGCCAGTTGGCCAGGTCGCCGTTGGCGGACACCTGGAAGGCGCCCAGCACGCAGATGTCCAGATGGCCGCCGCGCATCATCGCGAAGCTGTCGGCGTGATGGAAGAAGGAGCCGCCGGGCAGCAGGGTCACCGGTTCCTTGCCGGCGTTGATCAGGTCGTAGTCTTCCTCGCCCTTGGCCGGTGCCGGGCCCATGCCGATGACGCCGTTCTCGCTGTGCAGCACCACCTCGCGGCCGGCCGGCAGGTGGTTGGCCACCTTGGTCGGCAGGCCGATGCCGAGGTTCACGACGGCGCCGTCGAAGATGTCCTGCGCGACGCGCTGGGCCATCTGGTCTTTCGTCCATTTGTTCATCTCATGCTGCCTTCTTGAAGCCACCGGCCGTGGTGGCGACGCGATCGATCTTGACGAGGCGCTGGACGAAGATGCCCGGCGTCACGACCGTCTCCGGATCGATGGCGCCGAGTTCGACGATCTCATGCACCGTCGCCACCGTCACCTTGGCGGCCATCGCCATCACCGGGCCGAAATTGCGCGCGGTCATCCGGTAGACGAGGTTGCCCCAGCGGTCGCCGGCCTCGGCCTTGATCAAGGCGTAGTCGGCGTGGATCGGCGATTCGAGCACGTACATGCGGCCGTTGATCTCGCGCGTCTCCTTGCCCTCGGCGAGCTTGGTGCCGTAGCCGGTCGGCGTGAAGAAGCCGCCGATGCCGGCACCGGCGGCGCGGATGCGCTCGGCCAGATTGCCCTGCGGCACCAGCTCCAGCTCGATCTGGCCGCTGCGGTACAGGCCATCGAAATGATGGCTGTCCGCCTGGCGCGGGAAGGAGCAGATGATCTTCCTCACCCGCTTCTTGGCCAGCAGCGCGGCCAGGCCCGTGTCGCCGTTGCCGGCGTTGTTGTTGACGATGGTCAGGTCGCGCGCGCCCTGCTCGATCAGTGCCTCGGTCAGCTCATTGGGCAGGCCGGCGGTGCCGAAGCCGCCGATCATGACGGTGGCGCCGTCGGGTACGTCGGCAAGCGCGGCGTGGACGCTGTCGTGGATCTTGTTGATGGGCATATTGCGGCCTCAGATGTCGAAGAAGACGGTTTCGTTGTCGCCCTGGATGCGGATGTCGAAACGGTAGACCGTGCGGCCGTCCACGACTTCCCGTTGCGCGACCAGCGTTGCGCGGCGGGCTTCCCACTCGATCAGGTTCAGCACCGCGTCCTTCCTGTTCGCCTCGGCCTCGTCGCTGAAATAGATGCGCGTGTTCAGGCCCAGGTTGATGCCGCGGGCGACGATCCAGACGTTGATGTGCGGCGCCATGAAGCGGCCGTTCCGGCCGGCGACGGGACCGGGCTTGATCGTCTCGAAGTGATAGACACCGGTCTCGAAGTCGGTGCAGCCGCGGCCCCAGCCGCGGAAGTTCGGGTCGATCGCCTTGCCGGCCTGCAGGTCGCCGGGATGGTCGTACTTGCCCTCGGCATTGGCCTGCCAGATCTCGATCAGCACGTCCTTCAAGACTGTGCCGATGCCGTCGAACACACGACCCTCGATGCGGATGCGCTCGCCCTGGGTCTGGTCGTTGACCAGCACCGGGCCGAAGTTGCTCTCGAAGATGTCGAAGCCCGCGGCCTGCGGCGCCAGCCCGATGTGGACGTAAGGGCCGGCCGTCTGCGAGGCGGTCTCGCGCTTGATCTGCGGCGCGTTCATTTGGCACCTCCACCGTTCACGGCGTTCTCGAACAGCGTGGCGCGCTGGCCGCGCAGCACGATGTCGAAGCGGTAGGCGCGGCTGTCCAGTTGCACGAAGGCGCTGGTGTCCTGCAGCGCGACCAGGCCGCGGATCTGCTCCTCGTCGGGGATGGTGCGCAGGATCGGGCAGGTGGCGATCAGCGGATCGCCCTCGAAATACATCTGCGTGATCAGGCGCTGCACCCAGCCGCTGCCGCTGATCGCGTAGTGGATGTGGGCCGGGCGCCAGTCGTTGACACGGTTGCGCCAGGGGTAGGGGCCGGGCTTGATCGTGCGGTAGGCGTAGTAGCCGTTCTCATCGGTCAGCATGCGGCCGCAGCCGCCGAAGTTCGGGTCCAGCGCGCCGATGTAGCCGTCCTTCTTGTGACGGTAGCGGCCGCTGGCGTTGGCCTGCCAGACCTCCACCAGCGCGTTCTTCACCGGCCGGCCGAGTTGGTCCTGCACGAAGCCGTGGACGATCACGCGCTCGCCGACGGGCAGGCCGTCCTTGGCGTAGTTCATGATCAGGTCGTTGTCGAGCGGGCCCAGTTCCTCGGCGCGGAACTGCGGCGCGGTGACTTCGGACAGCGACTGCTGCAGCGAGATCAGCGCCAGCTTCGGCGAGCGCAGCACGCTGGTCTTGTAGCCCGGCGCATAAGCCGGCGGATGCGAGGTGGTGTCCCGCATCATGTATTCGGCGTCAGGCGCCGGGGCTCTGCCGGTCAGGCTCATCGTCATGTCTCCATCCGATCCACGACCAAAGTCTAGTGAGCCGCCATTCTTGCCACAAGTGCGATCATCGAATTACAGTTCGATAATCGAACATCAACCGAAGGACGAGAGATGGCCCAAAGCGACGGCGCGGCACCTGAAGCAGCCTCCGACGAAAGCCTGGCCAACGAGGGCGCTGGCGACCCGAACTTCATGACCTCGCTGGCCCGCGGCCTGCAGGTGCTGCGCGCCTTCTCGGAGTTCCGCCGCCAGCTGACGATCGCGCAGGTGAGCCAGGCCACCGGCATGTCGCGCGCGGCGGCGCGCCGCTGCCTCTACACCTTGCAGAAGCTCGGCTACGTGGCCGAGGACGACCGCCGCTTCTCGCTGCGGCCGCAGGTGCTCGCGCTGGGCCACGGCTACCTGTCGTCGACGCCGCTGGCGGTGGTCGCGCAGCCCTACCTCGACAGCGTCAGCCGCACGCTGCGCGAATCGTGCTCGATCGCGATCCTCGACGGCGAGGACATCGTCTACATCTGCCGCTCGGCCGAGACGCGGATCATGTCCATCAGCCTGATCGTCGGCACCCGGCTGCCGGCCTACTGCACATCCATGGGCCGCGTGCTGCTGGCCCAGCTGCCGCCGCCGGCGCTGGAGCAGTACCTGTCCACCGCGCAGTTGGTTGCGCGCACCGGCCAGACCAGTACCTCGCCGGCACGGCTGCGCAAGATCCTGGCGGAGACGCGTGCGCAAGGCTACGCGATGATCGACCAGGAACTGGAGGTGGGCCTGCGCTCGATCGCCGTGCCGATCCGCGACCTGCGCGGCCAGGTGATCGCCTCGATCAATGTCGGCGCGCATGCGGCGCGCGTGAGCCTGGAGGAGATGCAGACCCGCTTCCTGCCCGCGCTGCAGGGCTGCGCGGCAGAGCTGGGGCAACTGCTGGTGTAGCGGCCGGGCATCCGGCTTGCCGCATCGAAGGACGATGCTGAGCCTTGCCCTTCGTATGACGGCCCTGTTGACCATGGCGCTCTGGACCGCCAGCGCCGCCGCCGAGGACGCCCTGCCCGCCGTCACCGTCAGCGGCACGGCGACCGCCGCGGTCGAGAAGTCCTACCGCCGCATGCTGCGCGGCATGGACCTGTTCGAGCGCGAACGCGCCGCACTGGCCCCCCAGGCGACGCTGCGTTTCAAGCTGCTGCCCCGCAAGCCCGGCACCAACATGGACCACCTGACCTTGGAGATCGACGGCAAGAGCTTCGATGAGCAGTTGCCGGTCGCGCCGGACCACACCTTCACGCTGCCGCGCGATGCCCGCGCCGAGGCCGAGGACGCCGTGGTGACGCCGAACCGGCGCAAGCTCTCGATGACCTGGCGCACCGAGATCCGCACGCCGGGCCTGGCGGCGGGCGAACGCCGCCTGGGCGACCTGCGCCTGGAATGCCTGGTCGGGATCGAGGCGGGGCTGGTGTCGAACAGCGACCCGCTGGGCCGCATCGCGGACCTGTTCACGAGCCCGCGCAGCTACTGCGGCCAGGCCGATGCGCGCTATCTGTTCTTCGCCGAGCGGCCGCTGTTCGCCGTGACCCTGGTCAGCGGCGCGCGGCGCGAAACGCTGCCGATCGACAAGCTCTACGCGACGGCCAGCGACGACCCCGGCCTGAAGCACGACCTGCCCTATTGCGACTGCGAGGTGCTGGTCGACCGCAGCTACTTCCTGCCGCTGGGCGACAAGAGCTGGCCGGACGACACGCGGGTGGAGTTCGAATACATGGACGATCCGCCGCCATGAAGCGCCTGCTGCTTTCCCTCGTCCCGCTCGCTCTGGCGGCCGGCTGCGCAGGCCCCGTGACGACCGAAGCGCCCCGCGCGCCCGACGGCGAATCGCTGGCGCCCGAGGCCGCGCAGTCTCGCGTACCCCCCGGCGCCACCCAGGCCGAGGTGGCCGCCGCGCTGGGCCCCGCCCTACAGGTCGACTTCGACAACGGCCATGCCGTCTGGGCCTACCGCTGGCCCGATGCGGCCGAGCCACGCAACACGCGGGCGGCGAGCGAACTGGTGATCCTGTTCGACAGCGCGGGCCGCGTGCAGAAGCTGCGGCTGCGGCCCGGCTACCGCTGAGCGCTATCGCTGCAGTGCGCCCACACGCAGGATCTCGCCCGCGTCCTTCAGCTGCCAGCCGTTCCAGCACAGGTCCATCAGCTTGCGCGTCTGCGCGGCCGGCAGGATGTCCTCGGCCTGGCCGGAGAACTTGTCCTCCAGTTGCTTGTCCGACATCGGATGCAACTGGCTGCCCACCGCGTGCTCGATGAACAGATGCAGCTGGCGGCCGTCCTGCAGCAGCACGGTCATGTCCACCTGGTCGGCCTTGATCGCCGGGTCGACGATCGCCTCCACCTTCTTGCGCAGCGCGATGACGGTCGGGTCCTGCACCGTCTTGTCGCTGAAGGCCTGGTCGCCGCCACGGCCGGTCACCAGCGCTGCCGCCACCGCGTGGTAGACGCTGAACTTGCCTTCCAGGCCCATGCCGGGCTCGGTCTTGCCCATCAGGTTCAGCACCAGCGGATGGACCTTCAAGGTGACCGCCTTGATCTGCTCCGGCTTGAGCTGGTTCGCTTCGCGCAGCTGGATGGCCGCGTCGATGGCCGGGTGGGCGACGATGCCGCAGGCAAAGGGCTTGTAGGTGTTCAGCCCGATCTCGTAGCGCTCGCCGAGGCCGCGCGTCACTTCGCTCCAATCGTGGCGCGAGCTGGCAGCCTGGCCCCAGCCGTCGAAACCTTCGATGGCCACCTTCGAGGCCGTGTAGCCCTGCTCGGCCAGCAGCGCCGCGAGCATGCCGTTCTGCGCCGCCTTGCCGGGGTGGAAGCTCTTGGTGTCGGAGCCGAACTGCACCTTCAGGCCCACCGGCTGCGAAGCCGCGATGCCCAGCGCGTGGATCATCCGCTCCTCGTCCAGGCCCAGCACGCGGCCCACTGCTGCGGCGGCGCCGAACACGCCGGTGGTGCCGGTGATGTGCCAGCCCATCGCGTAGTGCTCGGGGAACACCGAGTTGCCCATGCGGCATTCGATCTCGCCGCCCAGCACCAGCGCGTGCATGAAGTCGGCGCCTGAGACCGGCCGGTATTCGGCGAAGGCCGTCAGCGCCGAGGCCACGGGGCCAGCCGGGTGGATGATGGTCTTCAGGTGCGTGTCGTCGAAGTCGAGCACATGCGAGCTGATGCCGTTGATCAGCGCGGCGTTCAGCGCGTCGAAGCGCTCGCTGCGGCCGAACAGGCCGGCCTGCGCCGGACCCGAGAAGGGCTTCAGCGCCTTGATCGCGCGCTGCGGCGCGTCCTGCCGCGAGCCACCGACGGCGCAGCCGACCCAGTTCATCAGGGTGCGCGCCGCTTCTTTGCGCACCGCATCGGGCAGCTGCTGCAGCGGTGCGGTGGCGGCGTAGTGGGCGAGGATGCGCGTCACCGGCTCGGGCGGCGGGCCCTTGGGCGCGGCGCCGGGCGGGGCGGCCTGCGTGGCAGTCTGGGCCAGCGCCTGGCCGGCGCCGAGGCCGGCAGCCAGTGCGCCGGCGGTGCCGCGCACCAGCATCTGGCGGCGGTCGAATGTGTTGCTCATGGGTCTCCTCCAGGGATCGGGTGCGAGCGATCATCCCTGGCACTCAGCGCCGCAGCGCTTGTGGAAACCCACAACGCGGAAGACCGCGTGCGCTCAGCGCCCTGCTCTCAACGCCCGGCAGCCGGCGCCACGGCCGCCCCTTCGATGCCATGGCGGCGCAGGCTCTCGGCGACGAAGCCGGAGCTCTTCATCGTCTCGATGAAGTCCGCCAGCCAGGCCTGCGCGGCATGCCGCCCCTTGGGCACGGCCACCGCCTGCTCGATGACCATGAAGCGGCCCGGCAGCAGGCGCAGCGCGGCCCGGTCCGCGAGGCGCCGCGCATCGGCCTCGAGCTGCTGGCGGACGCCCGCGGCCACCTCCAGCCCCTCGGCCAGGAACAGGTCGGTGACGGCCGGCGAGGTCGATGCGCGGACCAGCGCTGCCTGCTTCAGTTCGCGTGCCAGGTAGAGGTCGTAGGCGCTGCCGCGGCCGACGGCGACGCGGGTGCCGGCGCGATCCACCTCGCTCTTGTCCCGCAGCGGCGAATCGGCGCGCACGAGGTAGGCGCCTTCGATGATCACGTAGGGCGGCGTGTAGTCGAGCCCGGCGCCACGCACCGGATCGATCGCGACGAAGGCCATGTCCACGCGGGCCGCGGTGGCGGCCTCGACGACCAGGCCGGCCGAGGGGAACTCCACCAGCTCGAGCTCGACGCCCAGGCGCCGCGCCGCTTCGCGCGCCAGGTCCACCGACACGCCGACCGGCGCACCGGGCCGCTCGCCACGCGAGGCCAGGATCGGGTTGCCGAAGTTGATCGCCGCACGCAGGCGGCCGGTGCTGCCCAGCTCGGCCCGAGCGGCGGCCGCGTCCGGCCCGGCGGCGCAGGCGCCCAGCACGGTGGAAAGCCCGGCGGCGCAGAAGGCGCGGCGGCTGTTGAACGAACTCATCCCGGAATCGTCGGCTCGACCAGCTGGATCAGCAGCTGCAGCGACTCCTGCCAGCCGAGGTAGCACATCTCCGCCGGGATCATCTCCGGGATGCCTTCCTGCACGGCGCTGAACTCGGTGCCGCAGAAGACCTCGCGCAGGGTGATCGTGGTCTGCATCTGGCCGGGCAGGTTCGGGTCGTCGAAGACGGCGGTGTAGCGCAGCTTCTCGTTGGGCACCAGTTCCAGGTACTCGCCGCCGAACGAGTGGCCGTTGCCGCTCGTCAGGTTGGTGAACGACATCTTGTAATGCCCGCCGACCCGCGGCTCCATCTGGTGCACGGTGCCGAAGAAGCCATGCGGCGGCAGCCACTTGGCCAGGGCGTTCGGGTCCAGGAAGGCGCGGTAGATGCGCTCCGGCGGGGCCTTGATGACGCGGTGCAGGCGGACGGTGTTGGTCATGATCGGGGTCTCCTTCGGTGGTTGATGCAGGGACGACGAACGGCGAGCCCTGGAATCGACATCAGGCCTTGGCTGTCATGACGGCTCCGGCATCATGCGCGAGCCTCATCATCCAGATCGACGAGCCCGCCATCAGCGCGGCCGAGATCGCGAAGCCGATCTGGAAATCCACCAGCGACAAGGCCTCGCCGCCGCCCAGCCGCTGGGCCAGCGCCACCGCCAGCGTCGCGAAGGCCACGCTCAGCGCCGAGGCCACCTGGGCCGAGACGGCCGACAGCGTCGTCGCGCCGCCGCGCGCCGTGGCCGGGATGTCGGCGAAGGCGATCGTGTTCAGCGCGGTGAAGTGCATGGACCGCGTCATGCCCGCCAGTACCAGCAGCACGCAGATCGCCGGCAGCGGCCAGGCCGGCGCCAGCAGCGCGCAGCCCGCCAGCGTCGCGGCGTGGGCGAAGCCGTTGAACACCAGCACCTTGCGGAAGCCGTGCTGCTTGAGCATCCAGGTCGTGGCCGCCTTCATCGCGAGGTTGCCGCCCATGTAGACCAGCAGCATCAGCCCGGCCTTGAAGGCGCTGTCGGCAAAGCCGATCTGGAACATCAGCGGCAGCAGGAAAGGCGCTGTGTTGATGGCCACGCGGCCCCAGAAGCCGGCGCTGAGCGTCGAGAGGACGAAGGTCGGCTGGCGCGCCGACTGCAGGTTCAGGATCGGCGCCGGATGGCGGTTCGCATGGCGTACGGCGAGCCAGCCGATCACGAGACCTGCCCCCACCAGCGCCACGCCGGTGGCGCGCTGGCCCGGCGCATCGGCGATGAAGGCCAGGCCCTGCAGCAGGGTCACCAGCGCCGCCGAGGTGACGACGAAGCCGAACAGGTCGAAGCGCTGCCGCTCGCCCTGCGGCACGTGCGCCGGCACGTAGCGCAGCACCAGCCACAGGCCCAGGGCACCGATCGGCAGGTTGATGAAGAAGATCCAGTGCCAGCTCGCATAGGTGGCGATCAGCCCGCCGAGCGGCGGACCGACCACCGGGCCGATCAGCGCGGGCCAGACGATCAGGCCCAGCGATTCGATCAGCCGGTTCTTCGGCGTCTCGCGCAGCACGACGAGCCGCCCCACCGGCGACATGAAGGCCGCCGCCGAGCCCTGCAGCACGCGGCTGGCGATGAAGGTCCAGAAGCTCGGGCTCAGGCCGCACAGCAGCGAGGCGAAGGTGAACACGCCCACCGCGGTGGCGAAGACGCGGCGCGAGCCGTAGCGCTCGCTGGCCCAGCCGGCCATCGGCACGAACACCGCCAGCGCGATCATGTAGGCGCTGATCGCCACCGACAGCGCCAGCGTGGTCTCGCCGAAGCTCCGAGCGATGCTGGGCAGCGCGGTGACGATGATGCTGCCGTCCAGCGTCTCCATGAAGAAGGCGGCGGCGACGATCAGCGGGATGCGGTTCTCGGTGACGAAGGTCTTCAGGCGCTGGTACATCGGCGGCGGAGCTCGGACGGCGGAAAAACGGCGGATAGGACCGCGGCATTCTCCTACGCGCCGGAAAGCGGCAGCAGCAGCGTGACGCGGCAGCCTTCGCCCGGCGCGCTGTCTACCTCGATCTCGCCGCCCAGCGGCCCGGTGACGAGCTGGCGGACGATGTGCATGCCCAGGCCGCTGCCGCCCTGGCCGAGCGCGGTGGTGAAGAAGGGCTCGTAGATGCGCGCCAGCGTGGCGGCGCTCATGCCGGCGCCGTCGTCGCTGAATACCAGGCGGACCCGCTGGCCATCGCCATCCCATCCGGCGCTGAGCCGCATCAGCCCTTCGCTGCGGCCGGCGAAGGCATGCGTCAGCGCGTTGTTCACCAGGTTGCCGAGCACCTGCTCCAGCGCGCCGGGATGGCTGTCCACGCGGATGCCCTCGGGCACCTCAAGCTCGATGCGGAACGGCGTCTTCGCCAAGGTCGGCTGCAGGACGGCCAGCGTGTCTTCGATCGTTGTGCGCAGATCGAACACACGGCGGCCGGCGCTGCCCTGCTCCGTCGCGATGCGCTTGAAGTTGCCGATCAGCAGCGCCGCCTGCTGCAGCGCCCGCTCCAGCAAGGCCGTGCCGGACTGCATCGCCTGCAGGTACTCGTTGAAGCGCTGCTTACGCAGCGGGCCTTCGGCGGCCTCGCGCAGCAGCTTCTCGGTGTCGCCCTTCAGCGTGGTGGCGACGATGAGGCCGTTGCCGATCGGCGTGTTCAGCTCGTGCGCGATGCCCGCGACGATGCTTGCCAGGCCGTCCAGCCTTTCTTCAGAAGACTGCGCCATGCCTTGTTCCTCCTCGGGAAAGTACAGCATGCCATCGACATGCACGCAAGCTAAGCTCGCGCCTTCCGCCTGGCGACCAGGCCTAACGCCGATATTCCATGCCTTCCTTTCGCGCCGGTTCACACCTGACCCCTTCACTGACCGCCCTGATGGCCGCCCTCGCGCTGGCCCTTCCGGCGTACGCCGCCGACAAGCCGAGCTGGGACGTCAACCACCCGCCCGGCCCGGCGCGCACAGTGAACCTGGACACGCATAGCGGCACCTGGATGAGCGTGGACGTCAGCCCCGACGGCCGCACCCTCGTCTTCGACTTGCTGGGCGATCTCTACCTGCTGCCGATCGAAGGCGGCGAGGCCCGACCGCTGACGCACTCGATCGCCTGGGAGCAGCAGGCGCGCTTCTCGCCGGACGGCAAGACCATCGCCTTCCTGAGCGACGCCGGCGGCGGCGACAACGTCTGGCTGATGGATGCCGACGGCAGCCACCCGCGCGCACTGACCAAGGAAGACTTCCGCCTGCTCAACAACCCCGTGTGGCACCCGAGTGGCCAGTACATCCTGGCGCGCAAGCACTACACCGGCACCCGCTCGCTGGGCTCGGGCGAGATCTGGATGTACCACCTGGACGGCGCGGGTTCGGCCAAGGGCGTGCAGCTCAACGAGAAGCCGAACTGGCAGAAGGACCTGGGCGAGCCGGCCATCTCCCCGGACGGCAAGTACCTGTACTACTCGCAGGACACGACACCGGGCAAGTCCTTCGAATACAACAAGGACAGCAACGGCGAGATCTTCAAGATCATGCGCCAGGACCTGGGCAACGGCACGGTGGAGCCCTTCGTGCAAGGCCCCGGCGGCGCGATCCGGCCGACGCCCTCGCCCGACGGCAAGTACCTGGCCTTCGTGCGCCGCGTTCGCATGCCCGGCGGTAGTGGCGACGCCCAGCAGAGCACGCTGTTCCTGAAGGACCTGGTCACCGGCGCCGAGACGCCGGCCTGGGGCGGCCTGGAGCGCGACATGCAGGAAGCCTGGTCGGTCAACGGCGTCTACCCGGCCTTCGCCTGGACGCCGGACGCGAAGCAGATCGTCGTCTGGGCCCAGGGCAAGCTGTGGAGGGTCGACCCGTTCAAGGGCACGGCCGCCGACATTCCCTTCCACGTCAAGGACACGCGCGAGGTGCGCGAGGCGCTGCGCGTGCCGCAGGTGGTGGCGCCGGACCAGTTCGCCGTGCACCAGCTGCGCTGGGCCAGCGTGGCGCCTGACGGCAGCCGCGTCGTCTACTCGGCGCTGGGCCAGCTCTACCTGAAGAACCTGGCCAAGCCCGATGCCGCACCGCGCCGCCTGACCAAGAGCGAAGACAGCTTTGAGTTCTTCCCCAGCTTCTCGCGCGACGGCAAGCGCATCGTCTACGCCAGCTGGAACGACAAGAAACTCGGCGCGGTACGCGTGATCGACCTGGCCTCGGGCCGCGAGACCACCGTGACGAAGGCGCCCGGCAAGTACCTCGCGCCGCGCTTCTCGCCGGACGGCAAGAGCGTCGCCTACGTGAAGACCAAGGGCGGCTACCTGACGACGCCCTGGTTCGGGCTCGATACGGGCGTCTACCTCGCGTCGACGGACGGCAGCGGCACGCCGCTGCGCCTGTCCAAGGACGGCGAGGCGCCCCAGTTCGGCGCGCGCAACGATCAACTCTTCATCACCCGCCACGCCTCCACCAGCGAGGTGGATTCGCAGCACAAGCTGGTCCGCATCGACCTGGCCGACCGCAGCGAAACCGAGGTGGCCAAGAGCGAGTTCGCCAGCGAATACGCGGTCTCGCCGGACGGCCGCTGGCTCGGCTTCGTCGAGCGCTTCCACGCCTACGTGACGCCGCTGCCGGCGGCCGGCAAGCCGATCACCGTCGGCGCCAAGATGGACGCGCTGCCGCTGCGCCAGCTCGACGTCAATGCCGGCGAGTACATGCACTGGAGCGGCGACAGCCAGTCGCTGCACTTCATGCTGGGCGACGAGCTGTTCACCGCCGCGCTGAAGGACGCCTTCGAGCCCGGCAAGGCCGCCAAGGACTACAAGCCCGCGGAGCACGGTACCAAGATCGGCTTCATGCAGGCCAGCGACAAGCCGGCCGGCCGCATCGCCATCACCAGCGCGCGGATCGCCACGATGAACCCGACCGACGAGGTGATCGAGGACGGCGTCATCGTCGTCGACGGCAACCGCATTGCGGCCATCGGCAAGGCGGGCGAGGTGAAGGTGCCGGCCGACGCCAAGCGTGTCGACGCGAAAGGCAAGACCATCATCCCGGGCCTCATCGACGCGCACTGGCACGGCCCGATGGGCGAGGCCGATTTCATCCCGCAGCAGAGCTGGGTCAACTACGCCTCGCTCGCCTTCGGCCTGACGACCTTGCACGACCCGTCCAACCGCAACAGCGAGGTGTTCACCGCGTCGGAGATGCAGCGCGCGGGCGCCATCGTCGGGCCGCGCATCTACTCCACCGGCACCATCCTCTACGGCGCCAAGGCGCCGTTCACCGCGCTGATCGACAGCTACGACGACGCGCTGACGCACCTGAAGCGCCAGCAGGCCGAGGGCGCGATCAGCGTCAAGAGCTACAACCAGCCGCGCCGCGACCAGCGCCAGCAGATCATCGCGGCCGCGCGCGACACCGGCATGATGGTGGTGCCCGAGGGCGGCTCGCTGTTCGAGATGAACATGAGCATGGTCGTCGATGGCCACACCGGCATCGAACACGCCGTGCCCGTGCCCAAGGTCTACGACGACGTCAAGCAGCTGTGGGGCCAGACCGAGGTCGGCTACACCCCGACCCTGGTCGTCGCCTACGGCGGCCTCGACGGCGAGCACTACTGGTACGCCAAGACCGACGTCTGGCGCCACCCGCTGCTCAGCAAGTACGTGCCGCCCACGCTGCTGCAGGCCCGCAGCGTGCGCCGCGAAACCGCGCCGGACGAAGACTGGAACGTGATCCAGGTCGCCAAGACCGCCACCGAACTGTTCCGCGCCGGCGTGCGCGAAAACATCGGTGCCCACGGCATGCGCGAAGGCCTCGCCGCCCACTGGGAAATGTGGACCTTCGCCCTCGGCGGCATGACCCCGCTCGAAGCGCTGCGCACCGCCACCGCCAACCCGGCCCACTACCTGGGCCTGGACAAGGACATCGGCTCGCTGGAGGCCGGCAAGCTCGCCGACCTCGTCATCATCGACGGCGACGTGCTCAAGGACATCCGCCAAAGCGACCGGGTCAGCCAGGTGATGCTGAACGGCCGCCTCTATGACGCGAAGACGATGAACGAGACCGTGTCACGCGAACGGGCGCGGCAGCCGTTCTTCTTCGATGGGGCCGATGGCAAGAGCATGCCGCTGGATGCGGAGGGCTTGGGGAATACGCATGGGGATGATTGAGGGTAGTCGGAATGGAATCACCGCTGCCCGTTCATCGCGTCCTTGACGAGTGGATCACTTGGGCCACTTGGCAATGTGATCCGAAGAACGAAGGCAAGGCGAATTCCGAGTTGATCGGATTCGATGAGTTCGACTGGATTGTCCGAAAGCATCCCGAGCAAGCCTGGCAGTGCATCCTCGCTGTCGTCGCTGACGCCCGGTGCGAGCCGTTTCTTGGCTTGCTGGCCGCTGGACCCATGGAGGATTTGCTCGGCTACCATGGTCCCGCGTTCATTGACAGAGTAGAGAGCGAGGCTCGGGCGAATCAGCTATTTGCCTGGATGCTTGGCGGTGTCTGGCAGTGTCAAATTACAGATGAGATCTGGGCACGAGTGCAAAAAGTCTGGGACCGCCGAGGATGGGATGGCGTTCCGAAATGACCTCCAGCTTCAAGTCAATCATCTGGTTTTGCCAGCCACATTCCGCAGGTGAGTTTCGGTCTCCGTCTCCGAGTGACAGCAGTCGCAGAGCACCGCTCCTCCCATCTTCCTCAAATCCGAAAGCCGCCCCATGACCATCGAAACCCAAGACGACGTCATCGCCCTCCAGCGCATCGGCCGCATCGTTTCCCTGGTGCTGCAGCGGATGCTCGATGCCGCCGAGCCCGGCATGAGCACGCGCGAGCTGGACAGCATCGGCGCGCGGCTGCTGGAGGAGCACGGCGCACGCTCGGCGCCGCAACTGGCCTATAAGTTCCCGGGCGCGACCTGCATCAGCATCAATGAAGAGGCGGCGCACGGCATTCCCGGGGACCGGGTCATTCGCGCCGGCGACGTGCTGAACGTCGACGTCTCCGCGGAGCTGGACGGCTACTTCGCCGACACCGGCGGCACGACGGTGGTGCCGCCGACGACAGCGGTGAAGACCCGGCTGTGCCACGCGACGCGCACCGCGCTGGCCGAGGCGATGAAGGCCGCCCGGGCCGGACAGCCGATCAACGGCATCGGCGCCGCCATCGAGCGCACGGCCAAGGCCTATGGTTTCAAGGTCATCGAGAACCTGGGCAGCCACGGCGTCGGCCGCTCGCTGCACGAAGAGCCCGAGTACATCGCCGGCTACTTCGACCCCGCGGACCGGCGCGTGCTGCGGGAAGGCATGGTCATCACGATCGAGCCCTTCCTGTCGACCAAGAGCCGCATCGTCACCGAAGCGTCCGACGGCTGGACGCTGGCCGGCGTGCGCGGCAACCTGTCGGCGCAGTACGAGCACACGATGATCATCACCCAGGGTGCGCCGATTGTCGTGACGCAACATTGAACAGGAATCTACCGTCCAACAAGGCAAGCGCCTAAGCCGCTTGTCGGCGCCAAAGCTGCCAGCGCGATGTAGCCATAGGCAAAGGCCCGCCAGGGCCGCCAGGGCCGCCCCGCGCGACTTCCGCCGATCCGGCTCCGCCGGGCGGCCGGGAGTGCCCCCTTAAGGGGGCCGGCGAAGCCGATAGGAGTGGTTCAATCCAGCCAACCGACACGCCGCAACTCACCCTTGAAGAAGGCGTAGAGCACCGGCGCGAGCACCATCCCGGTCACGCCGAACAGCGCCTCGAAGGCGAACAGCACGATCAGCAGTTCCCAGGCCTGCGCGCCGATCTGCTGGCCCTGGATGCGGGCGTTCAGCAGGTACTCGAGCTTGTGGACGATCACGAGGAAGGCCAGCGCGGCGATGGCGGCGTTCGGCGACACGGTCAGCGCCAGCAGGCAGATCATCGTGTTGGTCACCAGGTTGCCGATCACCGGCAGCAGGCCGCAGACGAAGGTGGCCAGCACCAGGGTCTTCGAGTACGGGATGGGCCAGCCCGCCAGCGGCGCCACCACCAGCAGGAAGATGGCGCTGAGCACGGCGTTGACGCCCGCGATCTTGGCCTGCGCGGCGGCGACGCGCTCGAAGGCATTGCCCAGGCGCCGCCACAGGCCGAACCAGCAGGCGGCCAGCGGCGCGCCGCCCTCGGGCGGCGTGGTGGCGCTGCGCATCGCGGCCAGCACGCCGATCAGCCAGCCGATCAGGGTCATCAGCAGCAGGTGCAGCGCGTGGGTGCCGGCACCGGCCAGCACCTGCGCGTGCGTGCGCATCGTGCCGGAGATCGTGGCCTTCAGCAGCTCGACCGAATCGGGCAGGTGCTCGGCCAGCATGGCCGGCAAACGTTCGCGCAACTGCTTCAGCGCGACGTCCAGAGAATCCATCAGGCCCGAGATCGACTCGCTGCCCATCGCGCGGCGCGCGCCCTCGATCACGCCGCCGACGACGATCAGCGAGATCAGCGCCATCACCAGGCCGGCGAGCAGCTCGTGCCCTTCGTCGCGCCGGCGCAGGATCACGCGGCGCAGCCCGCGCAGCACGAAGCGCGTCAGCGAGTAGGCCAGCAGCCCGGCCAGAAGCGCGATCAGCGAGCGCGTGCAGGCCAGTACCGCCAGCGACAGCACGAAGCCCAGAGCCACGCCGGCCTCGGCCGCGCGCGGAGAGAGGGGGATGCGTGAGGGAAAGATGTCCTTGTCCATCGGGCCACTGTAGCTGCTGCGGGCAAGCCGCTTGCCGGGGCTGGCGTGTCGCCCCGATCCAGAACAAAAATGACGCCTCGACAACTGCTCCTGCCGGTCCTGCTGCTCTGCTGGCTGTCCGCGGCATGGGGCGAGGACAGCCCGCCGGCCGCCGAGGCCAGCAGCCTCTGGCTGCCGGCCGCCGAGATCTTCGGCTTCGACTTCGCGCTGAACCGCTACAACCACCGCTTCAGCGGCACGCAAGACTACGACGTCTCGCTCTCCACCATCCGCCGCAACCTGCACAGCGCCTGGGTCGTCGACAACGACCCGTTCCGCATGAACCAGCTGGGCCATCCCTACCAGGGTGCGATGTACCACGGCGCCGGGCGCGCCACCGGGCACGGCTACTGGACTTCCGCCGCCCTCACCTTCGCGGCCAGCGCCGGCTGGGAGATCGCCGGCGAGGCCACGCCACCGTCCAGGAACGACCAGGTGGCCAGCGGCATCGCCGGCAGCTTCCTCGGCGAGCCGCTGTTCCGCATCGCCCGCCTGGCGATGAAGCCCGGCAGCAGCGTGCCCGCCGGCTGGCGCGAATGGGTGGCCGGCGCGATCGATCCGCCCGTCGCGCTGAACCACGGTCTGTTCGGCAATCGCTACGACGACCTGTTCGACGATCACGATCCCGCCTACTACGGCCGCCTGCACATAGGTTTCGGCAGCATCACGACGCATCCGTCCGACACACTGGGTTCGTTCAAGACCCGCGTCGCCGAGCTGGATCTGGCCATCGACTACGGCCTGCCCGGCCAGCCCGGTTACACCTACAAGCGCCCGTTCGACTACTTCAACTTCCAGGCCAGCCTGGCCAGCGTCGGCGGCATCGAGAACCTGAGCACGCACGGACTGCTGCTGGGCACGGACTTCGCGGCCGGCGACAACTACCGGGGCCTGTGGGGTCTGTTCGGCAGCTACGACTACCTGGCGCCGCAGATCTTCCACGTGTCGACCACGGCGGTGTCCATCGGCACCGTCGGCCAATGGTGGGTGGGTCGCCATGTGGCGTTGCAGGGCTTCGGCCTGGCGGGCATCGGCTACGCGGCCGCCAGCACGACGAACGACCGCCAGCTCACCAACGACACCGACTACCACTACGGCATGGCGCCACGCGCGGCGCTGTCGCTGCGGGCGATCTTCGACGGCCGCGCCTCGCTGGACCTGGCGGCGCGCGAGGTGTCTCTGGGCCGCATCGCCAACCGCCGGGCCGGCAGCGACGACATCGCACGGATCGAGACGGCCTTCACCTGGCGACTGGCGGGCCAGCAGGCGATCAGCGTGGGCTATGTGCGCGATTGGCGCCACGCCCGCTACGCGCCGCCGACCGGGGATCGCCGCCAGGTGCTCGGCACCTGGAGCATCTACTACACGCTGCTGAGCCACCAGGGCTTCGGCGCGGTGGAGTGGCGTGACAGCGCGTCGGGTAACGCGTCGGCCGAATAGGAATCAGGGGCTCAACAGCGCGCGCACTTGGTCGCGGCGCAGGCCGCGCAGCGCGGGGGCCAGCTGGGCGTAGTTCTCGTAGGCCGGCTCGGCCGCCTTGGCCTCGAAGGCCTGGGCCATGCCGAGCAAGACCTGACCCTGGCCGGCAGCACCTGCCGGCTCGGCCAGCTTTGCCGCGGAGCGCTTGCGGTCCAGTGCATCGCCGGCGTCGCGCAGCAGGGCCTGCGCGGCGATCACGCGGCCAAGCGTCTGGCGCTGGGCCTGTGCGCCGTCCAGGCTCCAGGTGGCCGGCTGGATCGCATCGGGCGGGGTATCGAGCTTGACGCGCACGCGCTGGCCGCTCGGGAAGCGGCGGCCGTCGCCTTTCACGCTCAAGCCATCGCGCAGCGAGGGCCACTGTGACTCGGCGCTGCTCCATTGCAGCCGGCCGGCGACAATCGCCACGCGCAGCCCGGCGGGGGCAAGCGCCTGATCCAGCCGCTGGACGGTGGTGTCGGCGCTCTGGTCGGGGTCGATGGGCACCGCCACCGGCGAGCCGGTGCCGGGCACGGCAAAGCTCAGCGTCTCGTGGCCTTCCTGCGTGAGGTTCGCGAGATCCAGGCCGCGCAGCGTAAAGACCTGACGGGCCTGGCCGGGCTCGCGCACCTGCAGCTGCGCGTCCACCATGCCGCCGGCCTGCCCGCTGCGCTGGCGCCAGATGGTGCTGACCTGCTGAAGAGCCGCAGCCGCAGTTGCCGCTGCGGTGGGGTTGGCGCTACCGCCGCCCAGCAGGCCGGCCAGCGATTGCTTCAGGCCTTGCAGCTGCTGGCCGAGTTCGCCGAGCCAGGCCTGCGCCTGCTGGCCCGCGGACACGTCCTGCTGCAGCTCTGGGTCGAGAAAAGGACTGCCCGCCCCCGCCGACCCAACACGTACCGGGCTTGGCGAAGGCAGCGGCCCTTGCCGTGCGGCCACACCCCGCAGTGCCGACAGCGGCGCGACGGCAGCGACCACGCCACCGGTGCTGGTGCTGGTCGGAACCGTCGTCGGAGTTGTCGAGAGTGCGGCCACGGGGCGGGGTCAGATGTCCTGAAGAAAGTCGATCAAAGCACGTTGAACAGGCTCAGCCCGCTGACGCGGCCGTAGGCCTTCTGCGTCGCCTGCACGGCCAGCGTGTAGCTGTTCAGCCGCGTGGCGGCCTCGGCGTAGTCGAGCTGACCCAAGGTCAGCGCCGCCTGCTTGTTCGAGAGGCTGATCGCGTCCTGATTGTCCTGCAGCGTGGACAGCACATTCTGCAAACCGCCGAGGCTGCCGATCTTGCCCGTGACGGAGTTCATGGTGCCGTCGAGCAGATCGATCGTCGCCGCCACGGTCGGGTGCGCGGCATCGGCCGTCACGCCGGACTTCAGCAAGGTGGAGAGCTGGTCGAGCTGCTTCACCAGCGCCGCCATCTCGGGCAGCGGCACGTTGGCCGGCACCGTCACGCCAGTGCCGACGGCGACCTGCTGCGTTGCCGTGTTGCCCTGGTAATTGAAGCTGGCATCGATCGTCGGCTGGTCGGTCGCCGTGCCGGAGAAGACCGAGCGGCCCTCGCTGTCCTGGCTGTTGGCGGTGTGCAGCAGGCTGTCGCGCAGCGAGTCCAGCGAACCGGCCATCGCCTGCAGATCGGCCTGCGTGTTGCTGCCGTCGGCGGCCCAGACCAGCAGATCACGGGCCTGCAGCATGTCCTGCTTCATGCTGTCCAGCAGGGTCTCGTTGTTCGTCAGCCGCGACTTCAGCGCATCGATATTGCTCTGGTACTGAGTCATCGACGCCTCCTCGCGCGACAGACGCGACAGCCGCATGCTGGCGATCGTGTCGTCCGAGGGCTTCTGCACGCGCTGGCCCGAAGCCATCTGCTGCATCACCAGCGCGAGGCCCGAGTTGGCCGTCTGCAGGGCGCTGTTCATGGTGGCGTGGAACTGGGTGCTGGCGATACGCATGGTGTCTGGCCTTACATGATTTCAAGAGTGCTGTCGAAGAGCTGATTCGCCACGGCGATCACCTTCATATTGGCCTGGTACATCTGCTGGAACTGCACCAGGTTGACGGCCTCCTCGTCCTGGTTGACGCCGCTGGTGGACTTCCAGCTCTCCTCGGCCTGGTCGCGCACCGTCTGCGCCGTCTTCTGCGCGGCGATGTTCTGCTGGCTGGCCACGCCGAGCTTGCCGATCAGCTGCGTGTAGGCGTCGCCCAGCACCACCTGGCTGCTCGTGGGCAGCGGCTTGCCATTGCTGTCGAAGGTGGTCAGCGTGATCGGCTTGCCCTGCAGCGCGATCAGCTTGGTGAGGTTCTGGCTGTCGCCGGCGGCCGTGGGATCCAGCGAGAAGGCCAGCTCCGCCGGGCTGATGCCGGCCAGCTGCAGCTGACCACCGTTGGTGGCCGGGTCGACGAACAGCGGCTTGCCGGTGCCCAGGGTCACCGGCGTCTGCGTCGGGTCCGCGCCCTGCGCGAGCTGTGCGTTGAAGGCGTTGGCGATGCCGGTGGCCATCTCGCGCACCGTCGTCTGCAGCGGCACGAGAGTCTGGCTCTCGAAGTTCTCCAGGCCGCCGAGCTGGCCGCCGAAGTCGGTGCCCAGCACGGTGAACGAGGTGTTGGCGAACTTGAGGCTCAGCGAGTGCGTGCCGTTGCTCAGGTTGTTGACCGCGAGGCTCGCGGCATCGCCGCCGACGACCAGCGGCTGGCCGCTCTTCAGCGAGACATTGGTCGTGCCGTCGGCCTGGTTGACCACCTGGACGCCCACCAGCGCGGCGAGCGCATCGATGTTCTGGTCGCGCGTGTCCTGCAGGCCGGAGGGATCGATGCCCACCGCCTTGTTGGCGCCGATCTGCTTGTTCAGCTCGGCGATGCTGGCGGACAGCGTGTTGATCTGCGTGACCACCGCATCGCGCTGCGCCGCCACCGCCGACTGCTGGTTCTGCAGCAGCTGCTGCAGGCTGGAGAAGCGCTTGGCCAGCCCGTCGGCGGCCGTCAGCACCTGGGCGCGCAGCGGCGTCGAATCGGGCTCCACGCTGGCGGCGTTCAGCGCCGCGAAGAACTGGTCCATGCCGGCATTGACGTTGGACGTGTCGTCCGACATCACCTGCTCCAGCTGGTCCAGGTAGGGCTGCGACGCATCGGCCTTGCCCAGGTTGGACGCCGCCTGCCACATCTGCAGGTTCTTGAAGCCGTCCGAGAAGCGCTTCAGCGAGGACACGGTCACGCCGCCACCGGCGGCCGACGCGCTACTCGCGTTGCCGCCCACGCTGGTCAGCACGACACCCTGGCGCGAGTAGCCCGGCGTCATCACGTTGGCGATGTTCTGGCTGGACGTGCCGAGCGCCGCTTGCGCGGCCTGGGCACCCGACAGGGCGTTGAAGAGAAGGCTCATGGGAAGACGGTCTCGTAAGGGGCTTCAAGAGCCCAAGGCGACCGGGGCCGCCAGAAACTTAAATGGATGCGCGCAGCGCGGAGATCTGGGCGATCAGGGCCGGCAAGGCGGTCTCGACCGTGTTCCAGACGACGTCCAGATTCGTGTCGAAGTAGCCGTGGGCGATACGGTTGCGCATGCCGCGCATGCTGCGCCAGGGGATCTCCGGATGCGCCGCGACAATATCGGCATGGCCGTCCATCAGCTTCGTCGCAGCTTCGCCGACGATGATCAAGCTCATGATGACGGCCTGCTGTGTGCGCTTGTCGGCCAGGAAATCGGCCTTGGCCATGCCATCCACGAAGCTGCATGCATCGGCTGCCGCCTGCTGCATATGCGCCAGATAGTCGGCCACGCGCGGGGCCGTACTCATACGGGCAGCGCTTCCGCCAGAACCTGCTCGCGAAACTTGGGCGGCAGGTCGGCCGGCGTCAGCAGGTCGACCTTCAGGCCCAGCAGCGCTTCCAACTCATCCTGCAAACCGCCGAGATCGAACAGCGTCGCATCGGGAAGCGCATCGACCAGAAGGTCCAGATCACTGCCGTCCTGGTCCGTGCCATGGACGACCGACCCGAAGACGCGCGGGTTCACCGCACGGAAGCGGCGGGCCGCTTCTCGCACGGCACCACGCTTCGTTTCGAGGGCGTCCGAGGGTCGCATGCTTGCTGGTCTTGGCAGTGTGGCTGTCATGGTACGCGATTGCCCGGCAGCAGCTGCTTCAGGATCACGTCGGCGATGCCGAAGGCGTGCTGGCCGGCGATCGAGTCGGCCATCTGGTTGTCGGCGAAGTCCTGCATGTCTTCGTTGACCTTGTCCTTGAACGGGCTGTCGTCGCCGGCCAGCTCGCGGGTCGAGGCGCGCATCTTGTGCAGCATCTGGCCGATGAAGAAGGATTCGAACTTCTCGGCGGCCTGGGTCGCCTGCGCGCGGACCTTGGCATCGTCGCCGTCGGGTTTCGGCGTCAGGGAATCGTCGATCTTCATCATCAGATCACCTGCAACTCGCCTTCGATCGCCCCGGCCTGGTCCAGCGCCTGCAGGATCGACATGATGTCGTCCGGCGTCGCGCCGATGCTGTTGACCGTGTCGATGATGGCCTGCAGGCTGGTGCCGGCCTGCCACTTGAACATGCGCCCGCCGGCCTGCTCGACCTGCACCCGCGACTGCGGCGTGACCTGGGTCTTGCCCTGGCTGAAGGGCTGGGGCTGGCTGACCTGCGAGCTTTCGCTGATGACCACCTTCAGGCTGCCGTGCGAGACGGCCGCGGGCCGCACGCGCACGCCATCGGAGATGACCACGGTGCCGGTGCGCGAATTGAAGATCACGCGCGGGTTGTCTGCCCCCACGTCCACCGCGATGCCTTCCAGCTGCGCGACGAAGGCCACACGCTCGGTGGGGTTCGCCGGCGCCTGCACCTCGACGCTGGTGGCGTCGCGCGTGCTGGCGATCGATTCGCCCGAGCCCGTGAATCGCGAGTTGATCGCGTTGACGATGTTCGTCGCCGTCTGGAAGTTCGGGTGCCGCAGGCTCAGGCGCACACTCGGCGTGGTGTCGAAGTCGGTGGCGATCTCGCGCTCGATCGTCGCGCCGTTCGGGATGCGGCCCGCCGTCGGCGTGTTGACGGTGACGCTGGAGCCCGACTGGCCCTGCGCGCTGAGGCCGCCGACGACCAGGTTGCCCTGGGCCAGCGCATAGATTTCCCCGTCGGCAGCGCGCAGCTCGGTCAGCAGCAGCACGCCGCCGCGCAGGCTCTTCGCGTCGCCCATCGAAGACACGGTGATGTCGATCGCCTGGCCGCGCCGGTAGCCCGGCGGAAACATCGCGCTGACCATCACCGTCGCGACGTTCTTGGACTTCGCGTCCACCTTCTCCGGCAGCTTGAGCCCGAACTGCTTGAGCATGTTCGACACCGACTGGCCGGCGAACTTGACCTGCGTGCTGTCGCCACTGCCGTTGAGGCCGACGACCAGGCCGTAGCCCAGCAGCTGATTCTCGCGCACGCCCTCGACGCTGACGAGCTGGCGGAGCTGTTGGGCGGCATTGGCGACGTTCGCGGCGTTCAGGCACAGGGCCAGGCCCAGGAGGCAAAGCAGTTTTTTCATGAGGATCCGATCAGAACGGCATCCAG
Source organism: Roseateles agri (assembly GCF_034043675.1). Lineage (NCBI taxonomy): Bacteria > Pseudomonadati > Pseudomonadota > Betaproteobacteria > Burkholderiales > Sphaerotilaceae > Roseateles > Roseateles agri. Next base: position 77,882 of record NZ_JAXCLA010000008.1, read on the forward strand.
GCCGACGCAAAGAAGCGCGTCAGCCAACCCGGCGTGTTGGCCTCGGCCAAGGTGCCCTGCCCCGCGTAGACGATGCGCGCGTTGGCGATGCGCTGCGAGGACACGCGGTTTTCCGAGTCCACGTCCGCGCCGCGCACATAGCCCGACAGGCGGATCATTTCCTCGCCCTGGTTCAGGGTCAGGCTCTTGTCGCCGTTGACGCGCAAGAGGCCGTTCGGCAGCACCTCCAGCACGACGACGGTGATCGCGCCGGTGAGCGCGTTCTGCTGTGAGCTGGCCGAGCTGCCGTTGAAGTCGCGGTTGCCGCCGATGCCCAGGTCCAGCAGGCTCTTGCTCTTCAGCGAAGCGGTGAGACCGACGTTGCTGCCCTTGCCGAAGGTGGTGTCGGCCTTCTTGCTGGCCTGCGTGGTCTCTTCCAGCGTCACGGTCAGCACGTCGCCGGGGCGGAAGGCGCGGGCGTCGGAGGTCAAGGTCCAACCGCGCTGCGAGGCGAACACGCCGCCGGAGACGCCGCGTGCCATCTGCGGCACCGGCTGCGCGTCGAGCGGCTTCAGCTCGGCCTTGGGCGTCGGCGGCGGCTGGATCGCCGCGCAGCCGCTCAGCAGGGCAAGGACAAAGGCAAGAGCGGCCTTCATGTCAGCGCACAGCCTGGGACAGGTACTGCAGCATGTTGTCCGCCGCCGAGAGCACCTTGGTGTTCATCTCGTAGGTGCGCTGCGCGGCGATCATGTCGACCATTTCCTCGACGACCTGGACGTTCGAGCCCTCCAGCGCGCCCTGCTTGATCGTGCCGAGGCCGTCCACGCCGGCCGTGCCTTCGTTGGCGGCGCCGCTGGCGGCGGTCTCCTGGTAGAGGTTGTCGCCCAGCGCGAGCAGGCCGGTCGGGTTGGCGAAGTTGGCGAGCTTCAGCTGGCCCAGCTGCGACGGCGTCGAGCTGCCGGCCAGCGTGGCGGCGACGGTGCCGTCCTCGCTGATGTTGATCGAAGTTGCATTGGCGGGGATCGTGATCTCCGGCTGCAGCTTCTGGCCCTTGGCGTTGACGAGCTTGCCGTCGGCATTGATCTGCAGCTGGCCGGCGCGGGTGTAGGCCGGCTTGCCGTCCGGGCCTTCGACCTGCAGGAAGCCCTGGCCGACGATGGCCACGTCCAGGTTCTGGCCGGTCTGCTGCAGGCTGCCGGTCGTGAAGACCTTCTGCGTGCCGACCAGGCGCGTGCCGTTGCCGAGCTGCACGCCGGTGGGCGAGGCGCTGCCGTCTTCGGCCTGCGCGCCGGGCTGGCGCTCGACCTGGTAGAACAGGTCTTCGAACATCACGCGGTCGCGCTTGAAGCCGACCGTGTTGACGTTGGCCAGGTTGTTGGCGATCGCCTGCAGCTTCGCGTCCTGCGCCTGCACGCCGGTCTTGCTGATCCACATTGCGGGGTTCATGTCGATTCCTTGTCTTGCTTGCGTTATTCGCGGATGAGTCGGTTGCCCGCATCGGCCATCGAGTCGGCCTTGTTGAGCAGCTTCATCTGCACTTCGAAGTCGCGGTTCAGGCTCATCGTCGCCACCATCTCCTCGACGGCCGAGACGTTGCTGCCTTCCAGGTGTCCGCCCTTGACCTGCACACTGGCATCGGCCGACAGCGTGCCGCCGTCGCGCGAGACGAGCAGGCCGGCCGCGTTCTTGGTCATCTCGCTCATCGAAGGCTTGACGAGCTTGAGCTTGTCGACGACCTGCATGTCGGTCTGGCCCGGCACCTGCACGGAGATCGAGCCATCGGCGCCGACGACGACGGCCGTGTGCTCCGGCGGCAGGGTCACCGCGCCGCCGTCGCCCATCACCGCGCGTCCGCCCAGCAGCAGCCGGCCGTCCGCATCGGTCGTGAAGTTGCCGCTGCGGGTGTAGGCCTCGCCGCCGTCGCCGTTCGGGTCCTCCACGGCGAACAGGCCGTCGCCCTGGATCGCCACGTCCAGGTCGCGGCCCGTGGTCGTCTGCACGCCCGGCTTGGCGCTGACCGCATCGGCCTGCAGCTCGCTCATGTGGCGCGCGGCATAGCCGTAGCCCTTGACGGCCTGCGTGCCGGCCATCTCGAGGTTGGCGCGGAAGCCGCCGGTCTCGAGATTGGCGAGGTTGTTGGCGTGCACCTGCTGGGCGCGCATCGCGCGCTCAGCGCCGGACATCACGGTGTAGATCAGTGCGTCCATGTCAGCGGCTTATCAGTTGATGGCCTGCATCAGCGTCTGCATCATCTCGCTCTCGGCCGACAGCACCTTGGTATTGGCCTGGTAGCTGCGCTGGGCGGACATCAGGTCCACCAGCTCGCCGGTCATGTCCACGTTGGACTGCTCCAGCGCGCCGGCGCTGAGCTTGGACGATCCGCCCGCGCCCGGTGCGGCCATCAGCGGCGCGCCGCTGGCGCCGTTGGCGGCCCAGCTCGTGTTGTTGATCGCCTGCAGCGCGCTCTCGTTGGCGAAGGTGGCCAGCGCGACCGTGCCCACCGTCTGCGACTTGCCGTTGCTGTAAGTGGCGATGACGCTGCCGTCTTCCGACAGGCTGGTGCCGGTCAAGGTGCCCGAGGGGTAGCCGTTGGCATCGTTGGCCAGGGTCGTCGTGTCGCCGGCGAACTGGGTCGTGCCGGTGTAGTCGATGGCCACGTTCAGCGCGTTGGCGCCGCCCATGCTGCCGGCCGGGACGGCCAGCGTGCCCGTCGTCGCGCTGCTCAGCTGGCCCTGGCTGTCGAAGGTCAGCGTGGGGCCGGCGGTGGCGGCCGCACCGTCGAAGCTGTAGTGCACGTCGACCTGGTTCGCGCCGCTCTTGACGAAGTACTGCGTCACGCTGTGCTTGGCGCCCAGCGAGTCGTAGAGGGTCGAGGTGATCGAGCCGCTGAACGAGGTCGGATCGTTCTGATCGAAGGTGGCGGTGGCCGGCACGCTCCAGTCGGAGGACAGGTTGCCGGTGAACTTCAGCTTGTCGCTGGCCTGCGCGGCGATCTGGCCGTTGGGCACCTTCAGGTCGCCCAGGGCGCCGAGGCCGCCACCGGTGACCGGCTGGCCAGAGGCGTCCAGGATCGCGGCGTAGCCCTGCAGCTTGCGGCCCAGCGTGTCGACCACGAAGCCGTCCTTGTCGACGTTGAAGCTGCCGACGCGGGTGTAGACCTGCTGGCCCGAGTTGTCCTTGACGGCGAAGAAGCCGCGGCCCTGGATCACGGCGTCCATGCCGCTGCCGGTGTTCATCAGGCCGCCGCCCTTGCCGATCGACTGGGTCTGCGACGACGCCTCGGCGCCGTTCGCCGCGGTGCCGGCATAGACGGCCGAGAAGTTCGTGCGGCTGGACTTGAAGCCCACCGTGGCCGAGTTGGCGATGTTGTTGGAGATGGTTTCCAGGCTGGCGCTGACGGCGTTGATGCCGGACATGGCGATTTCGAAGCTCATGGCGATTCCTTGCTCAGTTGGGCTTGCCGTTGAATTGGGTCAGGGCGGAGGGGTCGACTTCGGCGAGGCCGGCACCCAGGGACAGCACGGCGCCGTTCGCGCCGAGCTTGACGTTGGTCAGCGTCGCCGACACCTCGATGCCGGCGGTCTCCTTCGCGCCGGTCTCCACGCGCACCGCGTAGTAGCCGGGCGCGATGCCCAGCTTGGCCGGGTCCAGCGTGTAGTCGTTCTGGCCGGAGACCAGCTTGCTCAGCGGCACGCGCTGCTCGACGCCGTCGACGCCGGTCAGCACCAGCGCGCCGGCATCGGCCGCCGTGGCCAGCGTGAAGTGGGTGGAGACCGGCGTGGTGCCGAGCTTCAGCGCATCGACCTGGGCCTGCACATTGGTGCCGACCTGGCCGCCCAGCGCCAGCATCTGCAGGCTCTGCATCATGCTGTTGCCGGCGCCGCCCTGGTCGGCCAGCTTCTGCAGCGCTTCCATCTGGCTCAGCTGCGTCAGCTGGTTGACGAAGGCACTCGGGTCGCTGGGCGACAGCGGGTCCTGGTTCTTGATCTGCGCCACCAGCAGCGTGGTGAACATGTTCTGGATGTCGTTGCCATTGCTGGCGATGGCACCGTTCGAGCTGCTGCCGCTGCCCGAGCTGTTGTTGTTGACGGCGGTCGTCATGATCAGTTATCTCCCAGGCGCAGAAGCGCCGTTTGCATGGACTTGACGCGGCCGAGCACCTCGACGTTGCTCTCGAAGGCGCGCGAGGCGGACAGCATGTCGGTCATCTCGGCCACCGAGTTGACGTTCGGGTAGAACACCATGCCCTGCTCGTTGGCGAGCGGATGACCCGGCTCGTAGACCTGGCGCAGCGGCTCGGTGCTGTCGATCACGTCCATCACCTGCACGCGGGAGCCGCTGCCGTCGCCGCTGGCGATCGCGGCGAAGACGGGCTTCTTCGCGTGGTACGCGTCGGCCTCGGTGCCGGCGGCGGAGGTGGCGTTGGCCAGGTTGCTGGCGATGGTGTTCAGGCGCGTGGTCTGGGCCGACATGGCCGAGCCCGCGATCTCGCTGATGGCTTTGAAACTCATTGCCCGTTGATGGCCTTGGCGAGGCCCTTCAGTTGGATGTTGATGAACTGCAGGCTGGTGGAGAAGTCCGACGCGTTCTGCGAGAACTGCGCCTGCTCGACACCCAGCTCCACGGTGGAGCCGTCCTGCGCCGGGTGGAAGGGCACGCGGTACTTGAGCGCGTCGTCGCCGGTGTCCAGCGAGAGGCCGCCGTCGGCGCCATCCGCATTCACGCGCTCGCTCAGCGCGGAGGCAAAATCCATGTCGCGCGCCTGGAAGCCGGGCGTGCTTTCGTTGGCGATGTTGGACGCCAGGATCTTGGTCCGTTCGGCGCGCAACTTCAGTGCCTCCGGATGGATGCCGACCGCTTTGGTGAAATCAATACTCATGCTTCTTGTTCCTTCTCGCGTGTCACTACTGCTTGCCTGTGTGCTGTGCTTCAACGCTCGTGCCGCAAGCCTTGAGGAACAGGTGGCCGACTTCGCGCGCCAGGCCCTGGTCGAGCAGGCGCAGCGCGAAGGCCTCGTCGAGCCGCAGGCGCAGGTGCGCGTACTGCCGGCCCTGGGATCGGCCGCCGCCCAGCGCCGTGCCGCGGCGCAGTGCAGCAAGCCCTGGAGCCTGCAGGCGCAGGATCTGCGCTCGCCGGCCCGCTTGCGTGTCAGCGCGAGCTGCGCGTCCAGCGCCGCTCCCGCCATCGATTTCGTCTTGAAGGGCGAGCTGAGCGCCGAGGTGCTCGTCGCCGCCGTCGCCCTGCCCTCCGGCCGCGTGCTGGCCGAGGCCGACCTGCTGCGTGAACGGCGCGACATCACGTCCAGTTCCGACGCCGTGTCGGATGCGGATACCGCCACCGGCCAGGCGCTGCGCAGCCCGCTGCGTGCCGGCCAGGCGCTGAGCCGCCGGCAGCTGGTGGAGGCCATCCTGGTCAAGCGCGGCGAGGCGGTGCGCATCGTTGCGCGCAACGGCGAGATCGAGGTGCAGGCCGCCGGCGAGGCGCTGGACGCCGGCGCCCGCGCCGCGACGATTCGCGTGCGCAACGTCAACACGGGCCGCATCATCAGCGCGCGCGTCGTGGGCCCCGGCGAGGTTGCCCCGGCGAGTCTCGGCCAGTAGCGTCGTCTTCATCATCACTTGCCGCCCTGGATCCGGGCCGCCACGCGGGCCAGCTTGTCCGCATAGGCGGGGTCGGTCGCATAGCCGCCGCGCTGCAGGCCCTGCGCGTAGGCCGCGGCGTTGTCGCCGCTGTGCAGCACGCCCTGATAGCGCGGGTTGCTCATCATCAGCGCGGTGAAGTCGCGGAAGGACGAGGCGGCATCGGGGTAGGCGCGGAAGGCCTCGCTGCGCTGCACGGCCTCGCCCTGCTCGTATTCGGTCGTCGTGGCCTGCGCGACATCGCCGCGCCAGCCGCCGGTGGCCTTGATGCCGAACAGGTTGCCGCCCGCGGTGGACTTGCCCCAGCCGGTTTCCAACGCCGCCTGCGCGGAGATCAGGTCCGGCGAGACGCCGAGCCGGGCGCCTGCCTCGCGGGCCAGCGGCGCGATGCGATCGAGGAAGGCCTGCTGGTCCGCGTCGGGCGTGCCGGCATCTGCGGCCGGTGCCGCATGCGGTGCCGGAGCAGCGAAGCCGGTGCCGGAGCCGTTCTCGATGAAGCTCGTGACCTCGGCGTGCAGCTCGCGGTAGAGGCCGCTGGTCGAACCATTGGCTGCCGGGCCGGTCGTTGTGCCGGGCTGCTTGTTCAGCGGCAGGAAGCCGAAGTCAGAGTTCAGCATAGGTGTCCTGGTTGCTGCCCAGCAGGCGTTGCATCAGCGCGTGCTGCTCGACGATCAGCTCGCAGTTGCGCGCGTTCAGCTGCTTGGCCAGTTGCACCGCCTGCTCCAGCGCCTGCCAGGCGTCGCGCAGCACGCTGGCGGCCTTGCTCGGCAGGCGCTCCAGCGCCTCGTTCATCGAAAGCTCGTGCTTGCGGCCCAGCATCGTCGCGACGAGCCGGCGGCGCTGATCGCGGCGGCCGTCGAGTTCGTCGACCAGCGCGGTGACCTGCGTGGCAATGCCCTGCAGCTCGTCGCCGCGCTGCTGGGTGATCGCGGCGAGCTGATCGTCGAGCAGGCCGTGGAGCCGCGCGTAGCTGCGCAGGTCGGCCTGCATGTCGGTCAGCAGCAGTCGCAGGATGTCGGCGAGGTTCACGCCTTGCCTCCGTGATAGCGCTGGATCAGCGCGGCCAGCCGGCCGGCGTCGAACTTGATCTCGCCGCGGGCCAGCGCGTCGCGCAGCTCGGCGACCTTGGCCGCGTCGATGTCGTCCGGCAGCGCCGCCAGCGCATCGCGGGCCGGCTTCAGCAGCGCCGATTCGGCGGCGCTGGCGCGGTCGATCTCCGCCGGCGCCGTCACGGGCGCGGCCGGTGCCGCCGCCGCCACGGGTGCAGCCGGATTGATGGGGTTGCTGCCGTTGATCTTCATGCGATCACCTCTCGTTGTCTTCATGGCCGCGCCGCTCCCTTCAGCAGCGCCTCGCTGCCGGGGCCGGTGGCGTCCAGGCCCTCGGTCACCGGGTAGGACTGCGCCGGCGTGCCGAACATCTGCGCGAAGGCGCGCGACTGGCCGGTGGTCAGCACCAGCAGCTCGATGCGACGGTTCACCGCCGCGTCCGGATGCACCGCGTCCAGCGGCGCGCGTTCGGCCATGCCGGCCACCTGCAGCACGCTGCCTTCGCGCATGCCGCCTTCCAGCAGGTGCAGACGCGCGGCCATCGCGCGGTGGCTGGACAGCGCCGAGTTCGAGAAGCCGGTGCTGCCGGCGTCGACGTAGGGCGTGGCATCGGTGTGGCCGATGATCATCAGCTGGTTGTCGATCTGCGCGAACACCGGGCCCAGCTGGCGCAGCAGGTGCTTGAAGCGCGCGTTGGGCATAGCGCTGCCGCGCTCGAACATGCCGTTCCGGTCGGTGTCGTGCAGCATCAGGCGCAGGCCCTGCGGCGTGATCACGCCTTGCACGTTCTGGCCCAGGCCCTCGCGCTCGGCCATGCGCTCGATCAGGTGCGACAGCTCCTTCATGTCGGCCGGCGTGTCGTAGCGCGACTTGCTCAGGCGCGGGTCGGCGTCGGGGTTGTCGGTGTCGCTGCTCTGCTGCGACTTGCCCTGCACCTGGCGCTCGCCGTGGGCCGGCACCGGGTTGCGCTCGATCATGCTGCCGCGCGAGCCGGCGGCCAGCGAGTTCGTCAGGCCGTTGCCCTCTTCCACCAGGTTGGCACCGGCCGAGCGCAGCACTTCGGTCAGGCGCTCGGAGTTGCGCGAGGCCAGCAGCCACAGCACCAGGAACAGGCACAGCAGCGCCAGGCAGAAGTCGGCGAACGCCACCTTCCAGGCGCCGCCATGGGCTTCTTCCTCGTGGCGGCGGCCGCCGCGCTTGACGATGGTGGCGTGGGCGTCGTGCCCACCCTTGGCCAGTTTCAGGTCAGGCTGCACGGCGCTCTCCAGGCTCGCGGTCCGTCGCGCGGCGGCGCGGCGTCGCTTCGGAATCGCCCGGGTTCTGCATCTTCTCGATCCAGCCCTCCAGCACCGCGAAGCTCGGCTTGATGTTGAGCTGCACCAGGCGGCGGCCCGCGTCGATGGCCAGCAGCGGCGGCTTGCCGGCCACGTGCGTCACCAGCACGACCTTCACCGACTCCAGCGTGGCCAGTTCCTCGTGGACGATCTGCTTCATCATGTTGGACAGCGGGTCCAGCACGGCATAGCAGAAGAAGATGCCGATGAAGGTGCCTACCATCGCGGCCGCCACCATCATCGCGATCTCACCGGAGCCCGCGCCTTCGGCCACCGAGCTCATCGCCATCACGATGCCCAGCACCGCGGCCAGGATGCCGAAGCCCGGCATCGCCTCGGCGATCTTGTGCAGGCTCTTGGCCGGCTGGCCCATCTCGTCGTGGATGGCTTCCAGTTCCTGCTCCAACACGCCTTCGAGCTCATGGGCGTTGATCTTGCCCATCGCCATCAGGCGGAAGTTGTCGACGATGAAGTGCAGCAGCTTGGGCTCCTCCAGCACCATCGGGTAGCGCTTGAACAGTACCGACTCGTGCGGTGCCTCGACGTGCGCGTCCAGCGCCTTCAGGCCGCCGGCCGCCGTCTGCAGCAGCTCGTACATCAGCAGCAGCAACTGGCGCTGGAATTCCTCGCCGCTCTTCTTCTTGGGCGTCAGCACCTTCTTCAGCTGCAGCAGCATCTCGGACAGTACGTGCTTGGGGTTGCCCAGCACGATGGCGCCCAGGCCAGCGCCGACGATGATGACCAGCTCGACCGGCTGCCAGATCACCGCGAAGCTGCCGCCGTGGAAGAAGAAGCCGCCGAAGATGCAGCCCAGGACGATGAAGATGCCGATGAACGGTTGCATGTTTGCTAACTTCCCATTCAAGCGGGCTGGAGAAAGACTTTCATCTTCCTCAGCGCGCCCTTGTTGATCTGCGAGACACGGGCCTCGGTGAGGTCCAGCACCGCGGCGATTTCCTTCAGGTTCAGCTCGTACTCGTAGTACAGCTGCACCACCTTCTGCTCGCGCTCGTCCAGGCAGCGCAGCGCCTGCTCCAGGCTGCGGCGCACCATCAGCTGCTGCTCGGGCGACTGCACGTCGCTGGCCACATTGCTGAGTTCCTGCACCAGCTCGTCGAAGCTCGCCAGTTCCTCGGCGCCCTCGTCCTGCTGGAAGGCCAGGTACTCGGCCGCCGTGATGCCCAGCACCTGGATGATCTCGGCCTCGGCCGGCTCGCGGCCCAGCTTGCGGCGCAGCTCGCGCACGCCGTCACGCAGCTTGTGGCTCTCCTGGCGCACCGAGCGCGGCCGCCAGTCCTGGCGGCGCAGCTCGTCGAGGATGGCCCCGCGCACGCGCAGCGCGGCGAAGGCGCCGAAGCCCTCGTCCGGCTGGCCGTAGCGGCGCAGCGCTTCCAGGAGCCCCATCAGGCCGACCTGCTCCATGTCCTCGCGATCCATGATCGCGCTGACCTGGCTCTTGAGCTGGCGCACGACGCGCTTGACCAGCGGCGCATAGGCGGCCAGCGCCTGCTGCTCGTCGACGACGGCGGCAGCGGGCGCAGCGGTGGCGTAGGCGGTCTGCATCAGCATGGCGTGGGTCTCGTCGCCGGCCTATTCGATGATCAGCTTGCCGATGAGCGCTTCCGCGAACGGAGCCTCGCGGTGCTCGGCGGCGTAGGCGTCGCCGTAGGCCTTGTTCAGCTCGGCGGCGAACTGCTCGACCGTCATCGACGTGGCGGTCTCGACCGTGTAGCTGGACAGCGCCTTCACGGCCACGGTGCGCAGCAGCGGCAGGTGGTCCTTGGTGCGCTTCTCGCTCTCGGGCAGCGCCTTGAACACGAGGTCGATCGCCATGTAGTGCGTGACGGCCTCGCCATGCTGGTTGCGCAGCATGATCAGCACCTTGTCCAAGGTCACGTAGCGGTAGTCGGGCCCCGGCTTGGGCGCCTCGTGCTTTTCAGCCTCGGCCTCCGTGGCCGGCTTGGCGGACTTCATCGCCCACCAGACGGCGCCACCCGCGGTGCCTGCCATCAGCAGGCCGACGACGGTGGCGATGATCGCGATCTTGATCTTGCTCATGGGCTCAGCTCAGGGCGAAAGAAGAGGTGGATTCGTCGCTGGCCGCGAGCGCGCGGCCAGGGCGCTGCGAATCCTCATCACGCTGCTGCCAGGGCTGGCGCGGCGCGCTGCCGTCGCGGCCGGTGCTCGCGGCACCCGTGTCCGGCGCCGAGGCGCTGACCTGCACGACGACTTCGCCGCCCTGGCGCTGCTGCGCCAGGTTCCAGCGCATGCCTTCGCTGATCTGCTGCAGCTGGTGCACGACCTCGCCGTGCGTGGCGCTCAGGTTGACCTGCAGGGAGCCGGTCGCGTCCTGGCGGATCGCGATGTCGACGCGGCCCATCTGCGGCGGCTCCAGGCGGATCGTGGCCGTGTCGCTCTTGGTGGCGAGCTGCAGCTGGATGCGATCGCCCAGCGCCTGCATCAGCGGCGACTGCCATTGCTGCGCATCGCCGTGCGGCAGGCGCAGCACCGGGGCGGCCTGCGGGAGGCTGAACTTCGTGTCCGTGCTGACCGTGGCGTTGTTGCCGGCAAGAACCGGCAAGGCCGGTGCGGCAGCGCCGTCGTCGTCCTTGGCGGCCGGCTTGGCATCGACGCCGGCATCGGGCACAAAGGGCTTGGCTTCGATCACCTGGGCGGTGGTCGAAGCCGGAGCGGAAGCAGTCCTGGCGGCGACATCCGGTGCCAGGTCTTGCGCGACCGGGGCTGGAGCAGCAACCGATACCAGCACCGGGATCGGCGCGGCGGCGGGCAGCACGACGGCCGGCGAGGCGGCCTGCTCGTGCTCATGCTCGTCATCGGCAGCGGCCTTGTGCGGCACAGCGGCCGGCGGCTGCATCTGCAGCGCCACGGCCAGCGCCTGGGGCAGCGTGCCGGCCAAGTCGGCGGGCTGGTCTGTCGTTTCGGGCGCGGCATCCACTTCGGCGGCCACGGGCGCCTGCGGCTCGGCCGGCGCGGCCGGCACCGGCTGCTGGTTCGCCAGCATCTGCTCGGCGAAGCTGAGCAGCGCGGCGAGCGGATCGGCCGACGCGTTGCCGGTCGCAGCTGCCGCAGGTGCAGTGGCAGCGCCAGGCAGCGCGGCAACGCTCGTCGGCTCGGTGGGGGTCATGGTGAGGGTCTTCATCCGGATGTCCATCACAGGCCGCTGTCGCCCCACTGGTTGCTCTGCGAGTAGGCCTGCCAGCGGCCTTGCTGGCTGTTGATGCGGACCAGGGTCTGGCCCAACGTCTTCACCTCGGCGCCGCACTGGGCGGCCACCTGGCGGTGCACGGCGCGCAGGCGTTCGACGGCCTGGCGCTCGGCATCGCTCAGATCGGGCGGCGGGGCCAGCTGCGCGGCCAGCGCGGCGATCTCGGCGTCCACGCGCTTGATGCCCTGCCAGTCGCGGCGGGCGCCGGCCTGCTGCAGGCGCTGCGCCAGCGCGTTGATGCGGGAGGCCTTATCCACGGGCTTCCTGCCCCTGCACGGCCACCCAGCCGTTGCGCAGCGTGTGGATCAGCTTGCTGACCTCGTCGATCAGCGCTTCGTTCAGGTCGACGCCGGCGCGGTAGAGGCGCTCGGCGCAGTATTCGTAGAGGCGGGCGAGGTTATCCACGACCTCGCCGCCGGTGTCAGTCTCCAGGGCACTGGAGAGGCCCTGGATGATGGCCACGCACTTGTCCAGGCTGCGCGCCTTCAGCTCGTAGCGCTGGGCCACGACATGCCCGCGGGCGCGGGCCAGCTCGTCGAGCAGGCCATCCATCAGCACGATGACCAGTTGCACCGGCGAAGCCTGCGCGGTCTGGGCGTTGAGATTGACGGACTGGTAGCTTTGATAGGCGTCGTGGCTCATGTGTTTTCTAGCTCGTGCCCAGGGCGGCGAGCATGCTGGTCGTCTGGTCCAGTTGCGACTGCAGCTGCTGCAGTGCGGTGAACTGGGTGAGGTAGCGGGCGTAGGCCGCGTTGTATTGATCGTCGAGACGGGTCTGGCGGTCAGAGATGGACTTCTGCATCGTCTGCACCGAGTCCTGGCGCTGCTTGATCTGGCCGCTGGCGCTGTTGGTCCACTGGTCGGCCAGCTTGCTCAGGTCGCCGAACAGCGCGCTGCCGGTGCCTGCGGTCACGCTGCTGCCGGTGCTGCCGAAGAAGTCGTCCAGCGCCGCCGGCTTGGTGGCCAAGGTGGCATTGAGCTTGGTCGCGTCCAGCGTCATCACGCCGTCGCGGTCGATGCTGATGCCCAGGGTCCGCAGGCTCTGGCCGCCATAGGTGTTGCGCACCATGCTGGCCAGGCGGTCCTTCAGCGACTGCACGCCGGAATCGCTGGCGAAGGCCGCCGCGGCGGTGTTGTTCTTCGGGTCGGCGTTGGCCGTCAGCGTGTTCAGCGTCTTCTGCAGCGCGTTGAAGGCGTCGACGAACTTCTGCACATTGGCCTGCGTGCCGGAATCGTCCTTGGCGACCGTGAAGGTCACCGGTGCGTCGCTGGGGCCCTGGGCCTGCGTCAGGTTGATCGACACGCCGTCGATCACGTTCAGCGTGTTGCTGCCCTGCTGGATCTTGACGCCGGTGTCCTTGGCGCCCATCCAGACGATGGCGTCCTGCGCGGCCACCAGCTGGTTCGGCGCGGCCGACAGCGCGGTCTTCAGGCCGCTGGCCGGCAGGCTGCTCGCGTCCAGCGAGATCGCGCCGCCGGCGCCGCTGACGCCGGAGGACAGCATCAGCTGCGTGGTGCCGCCGCTGCTGACGACCATGGCCGTCAGCGAGCCGCCGTTGCCGGAAGCCTGGTTGATCGCGCGGGCGATCTCGGTCTGCGACAGGGTGCCGTCGCCATCGGTGTCGGCGCTGCTCAGGTCGACGTTGAAGTTGGTGCCGTTGGCGAGCGACACGCCCAGCGAGCCGCCGGCCGAGACGGGAATGGCCGGCAGGTCCTGGAAGGCCACCTGGTTCTTCGTCGCCAGCTGCTGCACATACATCTGGTAGCTGCCCGGCAGCGCGCCTGCGCTGGCCGTGGCGGTGCCGATCGCGCTGTTGCTGAAGCTGGCGCCCAGCTGGCTCAGCGACTTCTTGGTCGACAGGCCGGCGAGCGCGCTGCTGAAGGTGTCCAGCGCGGACTTCAGCTGGGTCAGGCCGGTCGTCGTGGCCTGCGCGGCCTGGGTCTGCGTGTCCAGCAGGCTCTGGGTCTGCTGGGTGTAGGCGGTGGCGAGCTGCTGTGCGGTGGTCGCCGGGTCGAGCGTGCTGGCGCTGATGCTGCTGGTCATGACGGGATCCTTTCCGGGTTGCTGGTTCCCGAGGAAAGGGCGACCGTTGTGGCCACGGGCTTAAATCCGCTCATGGGGCGGCCCTCCGCAGCCACACCTGGGTCGCCAGGTCGTCCTGCTGCTTCTGGGCGCGGCGACCTTCGGCCAGCAGCGCCTTGGCGCGGTTCTGGCGCAGCAGCTGGTCCAGCACCTCCTGCTCGCGCGCGGCAGCGCTGACGGCCTGCTGCGCCTGGCTGGCCTCGCTGCGGCGCAGCGCGAGTTCCTGGTGCTGCTGGTCGGCCAGCTGCAGCAGCGACTGCTTGTAGGCGATGGCATTCAGCGCCAGGCCGGCATTGCTGCCGCCGCCGACGCCGTGGGCCAGCGCCTTCAGGCGCTCGATGTTCGTCTCCACGCGGCTGCACATCGCCAGGCAGGCGGCCAGCTCGGCCTGGCGTAGCTCCAGCTCGCGGCCACGCAACTCGATCAGCAGGCTCAAGTGCTTCATGCGAGCAGCGCCTCCAGTTGGGCCAAGACCTGCTGCATCGGCGCCGCTTCGCGGGTGCCCTGCTGCAGGAAGGCCTCGATGCGCGGCATCAGCTGCACGGCGCGGTCGGTCTGCGGATCGGAGCCGGGCACGTAGGCGCCCAGCGGCAGCAGCTCGCGCACCTGCTCGTAGCGGGCCATCAGCTGCTTCAGCTGCACGGCGGCGGCCAGTTGCGGCTTGCCCGCCACCAGCGCAGCGCAGCGGCTGATGGACTGGCCGATGTCGACGGCCGGGTAGTGGCCGCGTTCGGCCAGCGAGCGGCTCAGCACGATGTGGCCGTCCAGGATGGCGCGCGCGGTGTCGACGACCGGATCCTGCTGGTCGTCACCCTCGGCGAGCACCGTGTAGATGGCGCTCATGCTGCCGTTCGGGTGCTCGCCGTTGCCGGCGCTCTCCACCAGCTCGGGCAGCATCGAGAAGACGCTGGGTGGGTAGCCGCGCGTGGCCGGCGGCTCGCCCAGGGCCAGGGCCACCTCACGGCGGGCCATCGCATAGCGGGTCAGCGAATCGACCAGCAGCAGCACGTGCAGGCCCTGGTCGCGGTAGTAGGCGGCGATCGTGTGGCAGAGCTCGGTGGCCATCAGCCGCATCAGCGGCGATTCGTCCGCTGGGGCCAGCACCACGACCGAGCGCGACAGGCCGGCGGGGCCCAGGCTCATGTCGATGAACTCGCGCACCTCGCGGCCGCGCTCGCCGATCAGGCCGACGACGACCACGTCAGCCACCGTCTGCCGCGTGATCAGGCCCAGCAGCACGCTCTTGCCCACACCGGAGCCGGCCATCAGGCCCACGCGCTGGCCGCGGCCCAGGGTCAGCAGGCCGTTGATCGAGCGCACGCCCACGTCCAGCGGCTCGTGCACCGGGGTCTTGCGCAGCGGGTTGACCTTGGGTGGCTGGCTGGGCAGCGGCGTGTCGCCGCCGAGCCGGCCGAGCCCGTCCATCGGCTCGCCGAGGCCGTTGACGATGCGGCCCAGCCAGCTGGTGCCGATCATCTGCGGCGTGCGCTCCGGCGCGGGCAGCACGCGCGCGCCGGTCATCAGCCCTTCCGGCTTCTTGAACGGCATCAGGTAGGACACCTCGTTCCTGAAGCCGACGACCTGGGCCGCCATCCACGGCTGGCCCGGGCCCATCTCGATCATGCAGCGCTGGCCGGTGCGCAGCGCGCAGCCGACGCTCTCCAGCAGCAGGCCGGTGACGCCGACGAGGCGGCCGGTCGGCGTGGCGACCGGCACATCGTCCAGCTCCAGGCGGCGCAGCGCTTCGGCGATCACGGCTGGCCTCCCGCGTCCATCAGCTGGTTCGAGACCTGCTCCATGCAGGCCGCCAGGCGCTGGCGGCAGCCGGCGTCGGCCTCGCGGTCGCCGGCCTTGACGCGGCATTCGCCGCTTTCCAGCCGCGCATCGGCCAGCAGCGTCCACTGTGCGGCGCGCTCGGGCGCCAGCTCGGTGATGCGCTGCAGGTCTTCGGGGTTCAGGTGCACCTCGATCGACCCATCGCGCGCCGGCGGCATCGCGGCCAGCGTCTCGTCGACGAGGGCCAGCAGCTGCGTCGGCTGCAGGGTCAGCTCGCAGCGGATCACCTGGCGGGCCACGCGGGCGACGAGGTCGACGACCTCCTTGCGCTGGGCGGCCTGGTAGTCGGTCTTGAGCTGCTGCAGCTCGGCGAACAGTGCGTCGACCGGCCGGGCGACGGGCTCGAAGCGCTGCTGCGCGTCCTTGCGGCCAGCGGCCATGCCGTCCGCATAACCCGTTACCCGAGCGGATTCATTGCCGGCCGCCACACCCTGGGCATGACCTTCGTCGTAGCCCTTGGCCAGGCCCTGCTGGAAGCCCTCGGCCACGGCGGCCTGGACATCGGCCATGCCGCTTTCCGAGCTCGACACATGGACCTGTGCCAAGGGCGGGAAACGGTGCGGACGCATCGTCTTGTTCATCACTCGACCGTCGCCTCGGCGAACAGCTGGATCTGGATCTCTTCGGCGTCGGCAAGCGCCTTGACGCGGGCCATCACCTCTTCGCGGGCCTGCTCGACGCGGCTCATCGGCACCGGGCCGGAGCGGCGGATCAGGTCCTCGAAGCTCTGCGCCTGGCGGCGCGGCATGGCGGCAAGGATCGCGTCGCGCACCGCGGGCTCGGCGCCCTTCAGCGCCACGGCCCACAGCTCCAGCGGCACCTCTTCGATGATGCGGGTCAGCGCGGCCTCGGGCTGGCGCGACAGCAGGAAGAAGTCGTACATGCTGACCTCGATCTCGCCGACCACCTCCGCGTCGTGCGCGCGCAGCAGCTCGACCATCTGCGCCCGGTCCTTGGGCATGCGGTTAATGATCTCGGCCGCCTGCTTGATGCCTTCCACCGTGGCGCCCTGCGCGCCCAGGCCGGTCAGGCAGCGCTCGACCAGCTCTTCCAGCTCGGCCAGCAGTTCGCCGTCCACCTCGGACAGGCGGGCCACGTTCAGCAGCACCAGGTCGCGGCCGGCGGCCGGCAATGCGTTGATGACCTCGCTGGCCAGCGCGGGCGGCAGGAAGGCGAGGAACACGGCCTGCATGCGCACATGCTCGTCGGCGATGGTGTCGGCCAGCCACTTGGGCGGGGCCCATTGCAGCCGCGCCATCTTGGGCCGGATCGCGTCGCCGTAGATGCTCTTGAGCACGCTCCCGGCGATGTCGCCGCCCAGCGCCAGGCCCAGCGAGCGCTGCAGGTAGCTGCGCGAGGCGCCGTGCACGCCGCTCTGCTGGCGGTAGTCGTCGAAGAAGCTCTGCAGCGAGACCTTGACGGAGTCCACCTTGATGCCGCTCATGCGCGACATCACCTGGGTCACCTCCAGCAGTTCCTCGCGCGACAGGCAGCGCAGCACGGCCGCGGCCGGCTCCTCGCCCATGCTCAGCAGCACGATGGCGGCCTGCTCGATGTGGCTCAGCTTGGTTTGTTCGGCGCTCATGCGGTTGTCACCTTCTTCTGAACCCATTGCTTGACGACCTCGGCCACGCGCTCCGGCTCCTTGGCGGCGAGCACCTTCAGGTGGTCAACCAGCACGTCCACGGGCGAGCCCGGCGGCGGCAGCTCGAAGTTCTCCAGCAGCGGCACCACGGGCATCGCGCTGCGGGCATCGCTGGCGAGTGCCGGCGTCGCGTTGGTGGGCTGAGACTCGTTGCCGAGTTGCGGCGCCGCGCCGTTCGTCTCGATCAGCGGCTCCAGCGGCGTGATCGCGGTGGCTGTCGGCGTGGCGGCGGGCGTCAACGCCTGCCTGGCCAGGCGCAGCGCCGGGCGGGCGATCAGCAGGTAGCCCAGCAGCAGCGCCACGCCGTAGCCGACGTAGCCGCCGAGGTCGATCAAGGTGTCCTTCTGCTCGTACCAGGGCTCGACGGCCGGGCGGCTCGGGAACGGCAGCGGCGTGACGCTCAGGCGATCGCCGCGCTCTGCGTTGACGCCCAGGCCCGCGGCCAGCATGGTCTCGATCTTCTTCAGCTCGGCGGGCGCCCATTGCTTGGCGCCTGCCGGCGCAGCGGCGTCGTTCAGCACCACTGCCACGTTGAGCCGGGCCAGGCGGCCGCGGCTGCGCTTGATCTGGGTGATGCTGCGGTCGTAGGCGTATTGCTTGGTCGTGGCGTTCTTGCGGGCGCTGGCGGCGTTGCCGTCGTCGGGGCCGGAGGCAGCGCTTGACGGCGCGTTCACCGGCCGGTTGCTCAGCGAGCCGGGCACGCCCATGGCGATGCGCTCGCGATCGGTTTCCTCGCGCATCGCCTCGTTGGTGACCTTGGGCGCATCGCCGTACTGCTCGCGCGTTTCCTGCACGCGATCGTTGTCGACCTCGGCGGTGACGCTGAGCTTGTAGTTGTCTTCGCCCAGGGTCGGCGCCAGGATGTCGCGCACATTGCGGCGCACTTCGTCCTCGAAGCGCTTGGCGGCGTCGCTACCCTGGGCGGCCACGCCTTCGGCGCCTTCGCTGAGGTCCACGCGGGCAGACAGCAGGTTGCCGGCCTGGTCCACCAGGCTCACGCGCTGCGGGTCCAGGCTGGCGACGCTGCCGGCCACCAGGTTGATCGCCGCGGCGATCTGCTCGTTGGACAGGCGCTGGCCGGGCTTCAAGGTGAGCACCACCGAGGCGCTGCTCTTTTCGCCGTCGTTGACGACGAACGAAGACGACTTGGCGATCGACAGGTGCACCCGCGCGCCCTCGACGGCGTCCAGCGCCATCATGCTCTGCGCCAGCTCGCCTTCCAGGCCGCGGCGGAAGCGCACGTCCTGCACGAACTGGCTGACGCCCAGCGGATCGTTGCGGTCCATCAGCTCCAGGCCGCCCGGCAGCTTGGCGACGACGCCCTTGGCGGCCAGCAGCATGCGGACGCGGCCGAGCTGGCTCTCCGGCACCAGCACCTGGCCGCTCTCCGGATGGACGCGGTAGGCGATGTGCTCGGCATCCAGCACCTGCATCATCTCGCCGGCCGCGACCTTCTCGCGCTGGCCGAACACCGGCCGGTAGGCCGACTGGTCGCGCCACATCAGCATCAGCGCCAGCGCCGTGCCGCCGACGGCCAGCGCCAGCAGCGGCACCAGGCTGCGCGCCAGGCCGGCCGGCATGGCGGGGAGCTTGGGCGCGAAGCCGAGGCGGGAGGACAGGGTCTTGAGCATGTGGGGTTCGAGGAGGAGTGGACGGGGTCAGGTCTTGCTGATCGACAGCGTCAGAGCTGCAGCTTGATGAGTTCGTCCATCGCGCCCATCACCTTGTTCCGCACCTGCATCAGCATCGAGAACGACAGGCTGGCGTCCTGGCTGGAAAGCATGGCGCCCACGAGGTCGTCGCTCTGGCCGCTGTCCACGGCGGCCATGCGGTCGGCGGCCGCGTGCTCCTTGCCGTCGACGCGCTGCAGCGCGTCCTGCATCGACTGCGCGAAGCCGCCGGATGCCGCCGCGCCGCCGTTTGCCGCCACGGGCGCGACCGCACCGCCGAGTTGCGCCGCATCGCCATCGATACGGCCCAGCGATTGCTGGATCGCCATTTCGAAAGCGTTTGCGGAAGGATTCGCTGGAATGTTCATCGTCGTCCTGGGTCGATAAATACCAGTTGCAGAGAAAATCGCAGGCAAAGCAAGGCCACGGCCTTTTATTCAAAGACCTGAAAATTGCATTACCTGGATTGCGACAGATATTTAATCTGGCGCGTCTTCTAGATATGTCGCAGGATTATTTGATTTCGACATTTCGGATTCGTGACGTGCATCCGAACAATCCTGCGACAAACCTCATGGAGGCGTATTTATAACCACCATGACTTCCCCTGGTTTTTCCGCCTGCGCAATTCGCGCGACAGTATTTAAGTTTTGATTCAAGGCCGACGCCTTGAGAGTGGGAACCGGGCTGATTTCAGCGCCGCAGGCACGGCCGATCCGGCTGCCGAGGCAGCAGACAGTGCGGATGGGAGGCGATGGCGCGGTGCTGGTTCATCTTCCGGATTCCCTCGATGTTCGGGTTCTTGTTCCAGAAGCACAGCTCTTGCTTGGCCAGGGGGGCCACAACGGATCGCGGGAACGATCCGGCAGACGATGAAGGCCTGCATAGGACTCGCGCGGCACACGAGCCCAACAGACTTCAGGTCTGGCAACCCCGCTATCGTGACCGGTTGAAGCGCCTCAGTGAGAGGCTTCGACCGGCTTTAGACCGGAGGCTTTGCGACCCCGGCTTTCGCTCGGGTGTGCCCTGATGTAGCGAACTGTATCTACGCTGCTGCACTGCCGCAAGCTTGCAGCAACATATTCAGGAATATTCGAAACGCAGCGTGACTTTGTGCACGCCCCGGCATGACCGGGCGCCGCGGCTCGGCCCCGTTCATTCGCTATGCGCACAATTATGTCGAAGCGATGACGGCTTTTGTGTATAGCTTTGACTATGGTTTCATGGCGACCGGAAATCAAGCGTGCTTAAGCGGAATGACTGGTATTTGTGTGAGTTATTTCCGGCGCAACGGATCTGATTAATTCGGAGGCAATTGAATTGACTTCAATACTCCTAGAATTCGCCCGCCTGCCCTTGTGGCGAAGATTCCGACCCATGACCGCCAAACTCAAAGTTCCGACCTCCTTTGCGCCGCACCGGCACACGGTGCTGGACCCGCGCAGCCTCGGCCGTCCGGTCCATCTGCTGAAGGACTTCGCGAGCGAACTGCGCAGCCTGATCGAAGACCTGTTTCGCCAGGCGCTGAACCGCCGTTACCGCGCGGGCTACGCGCTGGGCGAAATCGGCATCGAGCCCGCCGGCACGCCGCTGCCGCCGGGCGCCTGGCTCAGCGCCGAGCACCGCCCGGGCCGCCTCTCCTGCCTGCTGGAGCGCAGCCTGGTGCTGAGCGTCATGCACTACCGCTACGGCGCCCAGGCGCCGCAGGCGGGCACGGCCGACGCGGCGCCGGCCGAGACGAGCACCGAAGAGCGCCTCACCGGCCTGCTGGGCCAGCAGATCCTCCAGGGCCTGGCGACCCGCCTGATCGACACCGGGCCCGCCGCGGCCGCCGTGTCCTTCGCGCCCGCGCTGCGCCTGGCGCCGACGCCCGACGCCTGGCTGATCCGCGTGCCGGTGCGCGACGAGTCGCAAGGCCTGGACAGCACCCTGCTGCTGGCGATCGACGGTGCCTGGATGAACCAGCTGCTGCGCGAGCGCGAGCCGCACCGCGCGGCCACACCCGCCACCACCGCCCTGCCCCAGCCGCGAGAGCTCGCAGCCCGCCTGCCGCTGAAGCTGGCCGCACGCCTGCTGCAGACCGAGATGCCGCTGGGCGAGCTGATGGACCTCAAGCCCGGCGCCGTGATCCCGGTGAGCCTGAAGGCCACCGAAGTCCTCGTGGACGGCGAGCGCCTGTTCACCGCCAGCGTGGCCGAGCACCAGGGCAAGCTGTGCCTGACCTCGTTCACCGATGCCGATTAAGTAACTCGTTATCCACACACACCATCATGACCAACGACACGACCTCGCTCGATGCCCTGCTGGCCGACCTGCCGGTGGAAGACGCCCAGCCCGCCATCGTCGACGCCACGCCGGCCAAGCCCTCGCGCGACCTGCCCAAGCTGATGCGCAAGATCCCCGTGACCCTGACCCTGGAAGTCGGCGAGGCGCGCGTCTCGCTGGCCGACCTGATGGCGCTCGGCGCCGACAGCGTCGTCGAGCTGGACACGCTGGCCGGCGAACCGCTGACCTTGAAGGCCAACGGCTGCACGATCGGCCGTGCCGAGGTCGTCGTCGCTGGCGAGAACTACGGCCTCAAGGTGATCGAGATCGCCGGCCTGGACCTGGACAGCCTCGCCGGCTGACGAGCGCCCCATGAAGAAGACCCTGGGCCGGCTCGCCGGCCTCGGCCTGCTGCTGCTGGCGCACCCAGTGATCGGCGCGACGCTGAAGATCACCGGCGCGGCCGAGGGCGGAGCGGCGAACGAGTTCACCGTCAAGACGCAGGTCCTGATCATCATGACCCTGCTCGGGCTGCTGCCCGTGCTGGTGCTGATGATGACCAGCTTCACGCGCTTCGTGATCGTGCTGTCGCTGCTGCGCCAGGCGCTGGGCCTGCAGCAGGGCCTGCCGAACCGGCTGATCACCGGCGTGGCGCTGATCCTGACGATGCTGGTGATGCGGCCGGTGGGCGACCAGATCTGGACCGAGGCGATGCAGCCTTACGACCAGGACCGCATCGGCCTGGAGCAGGCGCTGAAGATCGCCGCCGCGCCGATCTCCCGCTTCATGCTCGCGCAAACGCACAAGAGCGCCCTCGCCCAGATCTCCGCGCTGGCCGGCGAAGGCAAGATCGACAAGCCCGAGGACCACGCCTTCACCGTCAAGCTTGCGGCCTTCGTGCTGAGCGAGCTGAAGACCGCCTTCCAGATCGGCTGCATGCTGTTCATCCCCTTCCTGGTGATCGACCTGGTCGTCTCGTCGGTGCTGATGGCAATGGGCATGATGATGCTGTCGCCGCTGGTGATCTCGCTGCCGCTGAAGCTGCTGCTGTTCGTGCTGGTGGACGGGTGGACCTTGACGGTGAACACACTGGTCACGTCGGTCAGGGCCTATTGAGATGTTGACGCCCGAAGTCGCCACCGACCTGATCAGCGAAACGCTGCACGTCGTCATGCTGCTGGTCACGCTGCTGGTCGTGCCAGGCCTCGTCGTCGGCCTGCTGGTGAGCCTGTTCCAGGCCGCCACGCAGATCAACGAGCAGACGCTGTCTTTCCTGCCCAAACTGCTGGTGACCCTGCTGGTGGTGGGCCTCGCCGGCCGCTGGATGGTGGGCTACCTGATGGACTTCTGCGTGTCGATCTTCCAGCGGGCTTCCACGCTCATCGGCTAGACGATGGACGAGATCCTGCCGTTCAACCAGTTGGTGACGATGCTGAGCGCGCTGTGGTGGCCGTTCTGCCGCGTGCTGGCCATGTTCAGCGCGAGCCCCATCGTCGGCGAGAGCATGGTGCCGGTCACCGTGCGGGTGCTGCTCTCGCTGGTGCTGGCCGTGGTGCTGATGCCGGCATCGCAGGCCACGGCGCAGGTCATCAATCCGCTGTCCATGCATGCGCTGGTGGCCACCGGCGAGCAGGCGATCCTGGGCTTCGCGCTGGGGCTGGCCTTCCATCTGGT
Source organism: Roseateles agri (assembly GCF_034043675.1). Lineage (NCBI taxonomy): Bacteria > Pseudomonadati > Pseudomonadota > Betaproteobacteria > Burkholderiales > Sphaerotilaceae > Roseateles > Roseateles agri. The sequence goes on from NZ_JAXCLA010000008.1 coordinate 100,282, forward strand.
GGTGTCGGTGGTGACGACGCTGGGCTTCCTGCTGTCCTCGCAGCTGGGCCTGTCGATGGCGGTGATGAACGATCCGATGAACGGTGCATCCAGCGACGTCGTCACCGGCCTGCTGAACGTGCTGTGCATGCTGACCTTCTTCTCGGTGGACGGTCACCTGTTGCTGACCGGGGTGCTTGGCGCGAGCTTCAAGGCCTGGCCGGTCGGCGCCGGCCTCAGCACGCTCGCCATGCAGACGGTGGTCTACAACGTCGCCTGGGTGCTCTCCGCCGCGATGCTGCTGGCACTGCCGGTCGTGTTCTCCACCCTGGTCGTGCAGATCGGCATGGGCTACCTGAACCGCGTGGCGCCGAGCCTGAACCTGTACTCGCTGGGCTTCTCGCTCGTCACGCTGTTCGGCCTCTTCATGTTGACGCAGGTGATGGTCCACGTGCCCGAGCACTACCTCGCGATGACGCGCAGCGTACTGGACATGATAGAGAAAGACCTGCATGTCCACTGACGCCGGCGACAAGACCGAGAAGCCTTCACAGCAGAAGCTGAGGAAGGCGCGCGAGCAGGGCCAGGTCGTGCGCTCGCGCGATCTCGCCACCGCCATCGGCGTGCTCGTGAGCTTCAAGCTGCTGCTGGCGCTGATGCCCGGCTACCTCGAAGACTTCCGCACGCTGTTCCAGCTCTCCTACGCACCGCTGGGCAGCGAAGGCGCGCTGGACAACCTGGGCTCCGCCTTGCCGCTCGTCGCGATCCTGCTGGTCGTGAAGATGGTGGCGCCGCTGCTGATCGTGCCCGCCGCGGCGGTGGCCGGCTCGCTGCTGCCCGGCGGCTTCGTGTTCAACATGGGCAAGTGGCTGCCCGACTTCGCGCGGCTCGACCCGATCGCCAACCTCGGCCGCCTGGTCAGTCCGAAGGCGCTGAGCGACCTCGGCGTGTCGCTCTTGAAAGCCGGCTGCCTGATCGCCGCGCTGATCCACGTCGGCCACGGCATGGCCAGCGACTACGCGGCACTGCAAGGCATGAGCCTGGACCGCGCGCTGCTGCGCGGCGCCGAGCTGATGAGCAGCGGCGTGATGACGATGGTGGCGGTGTTCCTGCTGTTCGCCCTGGTCGACGTGCCGCTGCAGACCTTCTTCTTCCTGCAGGGCCAGCGCATGAGCAAGCAGGAGATCAAGGAAGAACACAAGAGCATGGAAGGCCGGCCCGAGGTCAAGCAGCGCGTGCGCCAACTGCAGCGCGCGCTGGCCCGCCGCAGCGTGCGCCAGACGGTGCCCGATGCCGACGTGGTCGTGATGAATCCCGAGCACTACGCGGTGGCGCTGAAGTACGACGCGAAGCGTGCCGAGGCGCCGTTCCTGGTCGCCAAGGGCGTGGACGAGATGGCCTTCTACATCCGCGAGATCGCGCGGGAGCACGAGGTGCAGGTGCTGACATTGCCGCCGCTGGCGCGGGCGATCTACAACACGAGCCAGGTGCAGCAGCAAATTCCGGCTTCGCTCTATCAGGCGGTGGCGCAGGTGTTGAGCTATGTGATGCAGGTGGATGCGTTTCGGCGGGGGGCGCGGCGGTCTGAGCCGGAGTTGCCGGTGGATTTGCCGGTGCCGGTGGAGCTGACATGAACCTCGTTGCATTCGGCTTCTGCCACGGTGCCGGGTCTCGCCACGACGGGCGCCGCGCAGCGAGCGCCCCATCGAGGCGATGCGCAGCGAGCCGATCAGGCTTCGGGCCCCTTGTGCAGCCGCCGAGAAGCGCAGCGGCTTGGGACCGTGAGCGCAGCGAACCTCGTGATCTGACTTCGCGCCGTCTGTCTGAGCGGAGCGTAGCGCAGCGAGTTTGGCGCGGGGCCCAAGTCGCGAGCATCGCAGGGCACCCGCAGCGAAGCGGAGGGCGGCGGAAGCAGGGTCGCCTTTCTTTGCTTACTTTCTTTGGCGAAGCAAAGAAAGTGAGTCGCCCGCCGGGGCGAGACCCGGCACCTTGGCGAACGACTAGCGCGAAAAATTCAGAGCAACATCCATGAACTTCTTCCAACGCATCAGCGCCGAACTGAAGCGCCACCGCATCGCCAGCCCCCTCTTCCTCATGGCCATCCTGGCCATGGTGATCCTCCCGCTGCCGCCAATCCTGCTGGACGTGCTCTTCACGTTCAACATCGTGCTCGCGCTGGTGGTGATCCTGGTCAGCGTCAACAGCCGCCGGCCGCTGGACTTCTCGGTCTTCCCGAGCATCATCCTGGCCACCACCTTGATGCGGCTGACGCTCAACGTCGCGTCCACCCGTGTCGTGCTGCTGCACGGCCACGAGGGGACGCACGCCGCCGGCCAGGTGATCGAGTCCTTCGGCAACGTGGTCATCGGCGGCAACTTCGTCGTCGGCCTCGTGGTCTTCGTGATCCTGATGGTCGTCAACTTCGTCGTCGTGACGAAGGGCGCGGAGCGGATCTCCGAGGTGTCGGCGCGCTTCACGCTGGACGCTCTGCCCGGCAAACAGATGGCGATCGACGCCGACCTGAACGCCGGCCTGATCAACCAGGAGCGGGCGCAGCAGCGGCGCAAGGAGGTCGGCTCCGAGGCGGACTTCTACGGCGCGATGGACGGTGCCTCCAAGTTCGTGCGCGGCGACGCGATCGCGTCGATCCTGATCTTGCTGATCAACATGGTCGGCGGCGTGGCGATCGGTGCGCTGATGCACGACCTGAGCTTCGCCGATGCCTTCCGCCAGTACGCACTGCTGACAATCGGCGACGGCCTGGTCGCGCAGATCCCGGCCCTGCTGCTGTCGGCCGCGGCGGCGATCATCGTCACCCGCACCAGCGATTCGGGCGATTTCGAGGACCAGGTCGGCGAGCAGTTGCTGGCCTCGCCGACGGTGCTCTACAGCGCCGCCGGCGTGATGGTGATGCTGGCCGTGATCCCCGGCATGCCGACGACCACCTTCCTCGGCTTCGCCGCGGCGCTGGGCTATGCCGGCTGGCGGATGGCGCAGCGCGCCGGCCAGCGGCCGAAGTCGGCGGCCGCGGACACACCGGCGCTGGAGACCGCCCTGCTCACCGCGCCCGCACCCGAGCTGGACTGGCGCGCGCTGCCGCAGGTGGAGGCGCTGGCGGTGACGGTGGGCTACAAGCTCGTCTCGCTGGTCGATCCGGCGCAGGGCGCGCCGCTGCTCAAGCGGGTCAAGGGCATGCGCCAGTCGCTCAGCGAGGCGATGGGCTTGCTGATCCCGGCCTGCGTCGTCCGCGACGACCTGACCCTGAAGCCCTCGCAGTATTCGATCCTGCTCAGCGGCGCCGTCATCGCGCAGGCCGACGTGTACCCGGACCGGCTGATGGCCATCGCCTCGGCCCAGGTCTATGGCGAACTGGACGGCGTGCCGGGGCTGGACCCCGCCTACGGCCTGCCGGTGATCTGGATCGAGGCCGCGCAGAAGGCGCACGCGCTGGGCCTGGGCTATCAGGTCGTCGACGTGCCCAGCACGATCGCCACGCACCTGTCCAAGATCATCCGCGACCAGCTGGCCGAGCTGCTGCGCTTCGAGGACGTCTCCGCGCTGCTGGAGCGTCTGGCCGTGCAGTCGCCCAAGCTCTCGGCCGCGCTGGACAAGGCCTACACGCCGAGCCAGTTGCTGAAGATCCTGCGCCTGCTGCTGGCCGAGGGTGTGTCGATCAAGGACATCGTGCCGATCGCCAGCACCTTGATGGACAACGTGGAAACCACCAAGGACCCGATCCTCCTGGCCGCCGAACTGCGCGTGACCTTGCGCCGCCAGATCGTCGGCGGGCTGTGCGGCCCGGTCGGCGGCATGACGGTGTTCAACCTCGGCAACGAGCTGGAGAACCTGCTGCTCGGCGCGCTGAACCAGGCCCGCCAGTCCAACGCCAAGCTGGCGCTGGACAGCTTCCCGGTCGACCCGCAACTGCTCTCGCAGCTGCAGCAGCACATGCCCGCGGCGCGCGACACGATGAAGAACCAGGCCAAGGCACCGCTGCTGCTGGTGATGCCGCAGATCCGCCCGCTGCTGGCCCGCTACGCGCGGTTGTTCGCGCCGGGGCTGCATGTTCTTTCCTACAACGAGGTGCCCGAGATGCGAGAAATCAACGTCGCCGGCACGCTCGGATAACCCATTACTTCAACGGAGCGAGATCACGATGATCCCCCGCGTCATTCACACGATCTGGGTCGGCGACGAGTCGAGGCGCCCGGACAACTGCATCGCCACCTGGCGCAACAAGAATCCCGGCTGGCAGCTGAAGGTCTGGGGCAACAAGGAGCTGGCCGAAACGCCCTGGGTCACCAGCCGCCACATGCAGGCGATGGCCCAGCGCGAGCTCAACGGCGTGGCCGACCTGATGCGCTGGGAGATCCTCTGGCGCGAGGGCGGCTTCGTCGTCGACGCCGACAGCATCTGCCAGCGCCCGCTGGAACCCTGGCTGTTCGAGTGCGACGCAATGGCCTGCTGGGAGAACGAGGTGATCCGCCCCGGCCTGATCGCCGCCGGCTACGTGGCGGCCGCGCCGCGCAACCCCTTCTTCGCGAAGATGGTGCAGGACCTGATGAACATGCCGCAGGTGGACGACCGCATGGCCTGGCAGAGCGTGGGCCCGCTGTTCCTCACCGAATGCCACCGCCTCTACCAGTACGACCGGCTGACGATCTGGCCGAGCCACTTCTTCATCCCGCGCCACTTCAGCAGCGAAGCCCGCTACGGCGGCCGCGGCCATGTGTTCGCCGACCAGGAATGGGGCAGCACGCTGGGCACCTACGACCAACTGCACAAGAAGGCGATCGCGGCATGACGACCGAAGGCAACAACATCCTGCTGGGCGCGCCGAAGACGCCGGTCTCGCCGCTGGAGTCGGCGCACGCGCCCTACTTCACGCAGAAGATCCGCGTCGGCGAGGACCTGAAGGGCCGCAACCGCATCGAGGTGCTGCAGCAGATGTGCGCCGGCCGGCGCGTGCTGCACGTGGGCTGCGTGGACTGGCCGATCACCGACCTGAACCAGTCGCTGCACCTGCAGCTGGACAAGGTCTGCGCGCAGCTCGACGGCTTCGACATCCACGCGGAAGTGTTCGACCAGATGCGCCCGCACCTGAAGGGCCGGCTGTTCTCCGACTGGTCGCAGGTGACGGACCACTACGATCTGGTGCTGGTGCCCGAGGTGATGGAGCACGTCGGCAACGTTGAGGACTTCCTGAAGCAGCTCGAGGCCCTGCAGGCCGACGAGTACGCGATCACCGTGCCCGACGCCTACAGCTGCTTCCGCCGCCACTTCGACTACAGCTGCGGCGCGCAGACCTTCGTCGAGGCGGTGCACCCCGATCACAACTGCTGGTACACGCCCTACACGCTGGCCAACACGCTGCGCAAGTACACGAGCTGGCAGCTGGACGGGATGTTCTTCTTCAACCAGATGTCGCTGCTGGCGCTGGCGAGTACCCCGCGCTGAGGACTCAGGCCCCCGCCGCGAGGAAGTCCGGCGGCAGGCCGGCCGTGTGGCGCTCCCACATCCGCGTCAGCAGCGCCTCGAAGTCCCGCGCATAGCGCCGGCCGTCGAACAGCGGCAACTCATGCCGCTGCTCGCGCAATTGCAACTGCGCGCGGCGCAGCGCCGTCATGTCCTGCGTCATTGCCACCGCTTTGTCTACATAGGCCTGCACCGTCGGGCAGATGAACTGCGGCTGGCCGCAGGCGCTGACGAGGCTGGCGGCAACTCTCGAGGCGAAGGTGGAGCCCGGCAGGGTCAGCACCGGTACGCCGGCCCACAGCGCCTCGCTGGCGGTCGTGTGGGCATTGCAGGGCCAGGTGTCGAGGAACAGGTCGGCGCATTGCAGCCGGGCCAGGTTCTGCTCGGCGCTGAGCAGCGGCGCGAAGACCAGCCGCGACGCGGCCACGCCGCGCAGCGCCATCTGCTCGCGCAGGTTGGCCTCGGCCACCGGGTTCCAGGACAGCAGCCACAGCACGGCCTGCGGCGCGGCGCGCAGGATCCGGCCCCAGGCATCGGCCACCTCGGAGCTGATCTTCGCGCTCTGGTTGAAGCAGGCGAACACCGGCGCGTCCTCGGGCAGGCCCAGCTCGGCGCGGGTCGGGGCCAGCGGCAGCGCGCGGCGGCTGTCGTTGGGCTGGTAGCTGTGCGGCATCTGCGCGATGCGCTCGCTGAAGTGGCCGGCGTGCGCCAGCGGCGTGACGATGCGATCGCCGATCAGGTAGTCGATGAAACCCGCGCCGCTGGTGCCGGGGAAGCCGAGAAAGCCGACCTGCAGCGGTGCCGGCCGATGGGCCAGCGCGTGGAAGCGGGTGTCGCGCGTGTGGGACTTGAGGTCGATCGCGATGTCGATGCCGTCATCGCGCATACGCTGCGCCAGCTCGGCATTGCCGATGCGGCCCACGGCGCGGAAATGTTCGGCGGCGGCACGCACACGCTGCTGCAGCGCGCTGCCGTCCTCGGGGCTGTGGCAGTAGAGAAAGACCTCGAAGCGTTCGCGGTCGTGCAGTTCCAGCAGCTCGGTGATCAGCAACGCCGTCGCGTGGTTGTGGAAGTCGCCCGACAGGTAGCCGATGCGCAGCCGCCCTTCGCGCCGAGGCTGCGCCGGTGCCGGCAGCGGCGTGATGCCGGCGGCCAGCGCGGCGCTGTTGAGCCGCGCCACGCGCAGGTGCTGCGCCGGCCGCGCCGGAATGCTCAGCAGCGAGAAAGGCACGACGCGGCGCACCGCCTCGTCGCTGCCTTCGGTGAGCGCCTGCAGCAGCGCGGTCACGTGATCGGGCAGCTGGGCCCACTCGCCGGCGCGCTGCAGCTCGTGCACCAGTTGCGACAAGGCCAAGGTGCGGACTTCGCCGCTCTTGTCCACGGTGGCGGCCGTCTCGAAGCAGATCGCCGCGTCGCGTGGACGCTCGATCAGCTGGAAGGCAACGCCCAGGCGCTGGTGGGCCAGCGCGTTGAACATGTTCAGGTTCAGCGTCTGCAGGAAAACGGGGATCGCCTCGCCGGCGCGCTGCGCAGCCAGCAGGGCCTCGCCGTGCTCGAACAGCAGCTCGGCGTCGGGCGCGGCGGGCGCTGGGAAGTGGTCGAACAGCCTCGCGGCCTCGTCGCCCCGCTGCAGCTCGCGCAAGGTCTTGGACAACAGCCGGCAAGCCAGCGCGTTGTCCGGCTGCAGCGCCAGCGCCTGGCGGCCGCAGCGCTCGGCCTCGCCCAGCTCGCCGCGACCCAGCTTCAGGCTCGCCAGGCTCAGCCAGTACAGCGCGTCCTGCGGCGCCAGCTCGATCGCCTGCGCGTACTCGCGCGCGGCGATGCTCCATTGCTGCTTGGCCGCGGCCTGCTGGCCGGATTCCCAGCAGCGCTGGGCATGCTGGCTGAGCGCCTGCTGGCGCTTCGCGGGACGGCTGGGGATGGCTTGCGGCTGCGGCATGGTGCGGACTCGATCAATAACGGATGCGAAAAAAGCCAGGCACGCGGCCTGGCTCCGTTGTCACTGCCTGGGGAATTACTGCAGCAGGGACATGACCATGCCGGACATGCTGTTGGCCTGCTTCAGCATCGACGAGCCGGCCTGCATCAGCATCTGCTTGGTCGTCATCGTGGACGTTTCCGTCGCGTAGTCGGTGTCCATGATGCGGCCCTTCGCCTGCGAGACGTTGGTGCTCATGTTCTGCAAGTTGTTGTAGACGTGGTCGAGGCGGTTGGAAGCCGCGCCCAGTGCCGAGCGGACCGTGCCGACAGAGGCGATCGCCGTGTCGAGCGCGGTGATCGTGGCGGTGGAGCCGATTTCGGTACCGACCGTGCCGGCCGTGGCCGTGGTCTTGTAGGTGGCGCTGATGCTGCCCAGGTCTCCGGCGTCGTTGGTCAGCTGCGACAGCGAAGCCGAAGTGTCGACCTGCATTGTTTCAGCGGCGCTGGAGCCGATCTGGAAGGTCACGCCGCCGGTCTTGCCGAGCATCGAAGTGCCGCCGGTCACGCCCGCTGCGGTGGTGCCGACGCCGAACAGCGCCTGGCCGCCGAACGTCGTGTTCTTCATGATGTTGGTCAGTTCGCGGCCCAGCGAGTCGTACTCGGCTTGCATGGCGGTCTTGTCGGCGGCGGTGGCGGTGCCGTCGGCGCCTTGCGTTGCCAGGTCCTTCATGCGCAGCAGGATGTTGGTCGTTTCGCTGAACGCGCCTTCGGCGGTCTGCATCATCGAGATGCCGTTCTGCGAGTTGCGCATGGCAACGGCCTGGCCGCGGGTCTGTGCGTCCAGACGCGTGGCGATCTGCAGGCCGGCGGCGTCGTCCATTGCGGAGTTGACGCGGCTGCCGGTGGACAGGCGGGTCATCGACGTGGACAGGGCCTTCTGCGAAGCACCCAGCGAGTTCTGGGCGGACAGGGAAGCGGCGTTGGTATTGAGGCTCAACATGATGGGTAGCTCCAGGTTGGGTTGCTTGGCGGGGCATGGTGTCCTGCCCTCACCAGCACAAGGCGACACCGGCGCGGCGGAACTTAAACAGCCACCGCAAAAAAGTTGCTGGCGCTCAGGCGCGCTGTCGGAATCTCGTCAGGCCTCTCCGAATATCATCCGCCGCATGAAGAGGACGACCGCCCAGGCCATCGCCGCCGACGCCCAGCTGGAAGAGGACGCACGCGCCGTGCGGGTGCTGCTGCAGTTCCGCCAGATCTTCAATGCCGTGAAGACGCATTTCCAGCATGTCGAATCCAGCGTGGGCCTGGGCGGCGCGCAGCTGTGGGCCCTGGGCGTGATCCGCGATACGCCGGGCATCGGCACCAGCGGCGTGGCGGAGCGGCTGAACATCCATCAGTCGACCGCCAGCAACCTGCTGGGCGCGCTGGTCGAGCGCAAGCTGGTCGTGGGCAAGAAGGACGACGGCGACAAGCGCGCCGTGCGCTGGCGCCTGCTGCCGGCCGGCACGGCCGTGCTCAAGCAGAGCCCCGGACCGTTCACCGGCGTGCTGCCGCAGGCTTTGGGCGAGCTGGACGAGAAGGTGCTCGAACGGCTGGAGAAGGATCTGAAGCAGTTGCTGAAGGCGCTCGGCGGCGCGGATGCGCGGGCCGCGAAGACGCCGCTGTCAGGCATGCTGTCCGCGGCGCAGCCCGCGACAAGGGCCGCTACTTTCGCTTCATCAGCCGCAAGGCCTGCATCACCACCGGCTTCGCCCAGGCCGGCACGTCAGCCGGTGCGATCATCTCGGTGATCTCGTAGCCCTTGCGCATGCGCAGCACCAGGCGCGGCCGCGGGGCCAGGCCGCGCTGTGGATCGCTCTCGACGCTGTTGTCGAACACGGCCAGGGTCCACAGGTGGGGCATCAGTTCCACCAGGTTCTGCAGGCTGGACAGGTAGCGCTGCCGGATCTTGGCCTCCGCCACCTGCTGGCCGCCGCTGCGAACGCGCTCCAGGTGCAGCTCCGGCGTCGCCAGCCCGGCGAACCAGACGTTGATTTCGGCCCCGGCCCGGGCGCCGCTCATCAGCAGCGAGGCCAGCGTGTGGGCGGCTAGCGTGGTCTCGAAGAAGAACTGCTCACCGCTTGAAAGCGCCCGCTCCAGCCCGCGGCGCCCCAGTTCACCGGCCTGCGCGCCAGCCTCCTCGTGGCTCAGATCGGGATTGCCCGCCTGCAGCTCGCGGGCCTGCTCATCGGGGTCGTAGAAGCTCACGCCATGCTGCAGCAGGCTGGCGCCGCCGATGCTGCTCTTGCCGGCACCATCGACACCACTCAACACGAAGATGCGGGCAGGCACGGCAGCGGTCTCGATGAGGGCGCCGAGCGGGCGCTCAGGCCTTGGGCCGGCTTTTCTGCGCCGCGAGCTGGGCATTACGGCCCAGCGCCTCGCCGTCCAGGGCGAAGACCGACGAGACGCCGTCCAGCGGCTCACTGCCCTGCATCGCGCGGTACAGCTGCTCGAACTCCTGGCTCAGCCGGCCCAGGCTCGGCCGGCTGGCCTCCTGCAGATGCAGGTAGCGCTCCAGCGTCATCAGCACCATCTCGGGCTTGTTGTGCGAGGTGATGACCACCTCGCCCTGCGCCGCCACCGCACGGCTCACGCGCGGCAGCTCGCTCGCCAGTTCCGTGCGCGTGAACGGCAGCAGACGAGCACTGCGGTGCTCGTCCAGCGCCAGATCCATTGAAGACATCTCCAGGGCCATAAGCCGCTACCCCCGCTGCTGCCGCGGCTTCGCGCCACGATCTCCCTTTCGGATATTAGGCGATCCACATGACGGCAAGGGGTTCGGCGCCAGGCGCGGCGAGAGGTGCGTCCCTGCGGGTGAGGATAAAAAAGGGGCCGGTTTCCCGGCCCCAGGTCACGTCATCGTGAAGAGGAAACATCAATCCATCGGAACCGGCATCAGCCCAGGCGCACCGGCAGGAAGATCTTGTCGCGGCCGCGCAGCACCAGCAGTGCCACCGACTTATCGGCACCGGCGACGACCTTCTGCACCTGCTCGACCGAGTTGACCGGCGTGCCGTTGACGGCCAGCAGCACGTCGCCCGGCTGCACGCCGGCGCGCGCCGCGGCGCCGGCCACGTCCTCGATCACCAGGCCTTCCTTCAGGCCGCTGGCACTCTTCTCCTGGCTCTGCAGTGGGCGCAGCGCCAGGCCCAGCTTGCCGCCGGACGGGCCGCTCTCGTTGCTGGCGACGACGGCCGCCTTGTCGTTGGCATCACCCAGCTTGGCGGTCACCGTCTCGCGCTTGCCCTGGCGCCAGATCTCCAGCGTCGCCTTGTCGCCGGGGGCCGCCTGGCCCAGCAGGGCCGGCAGGTCGGTGGAGGCGACGATCGGTGTGCCGTTGTACTTCAGCACCACGTCGCCGGACTTCAGGCCCGCCTTCGCGGCCGGGCTGCCGTCTTCCACGCTCGCCACCAGCGCGCCGGCCGGGGAATCGAGCTTGAACGAGTCGGCGAAGCTCTGGTTCACGTCCTGGATGGTCACGCCGAGCCGCGCATGCTGCACCTTGCCGGTGGCCACGATCTGGTTCTTGACGCGTTGCGCCAGGTCGATCGGGATCGCGAACGAGATGCCCTGGTAGCCGCCGGTCTGGCTGAAGATCTGCGAGTTGATGCCCACGACCTCGCCGCGTGCATTGAACAGCGGACCACCGGAGTTGCCGGGGTTCACCGCCACGTCGGTCTGGATGAAGGGCACGAAGTTCTCGCCCGGCAGCGGGCGGCCCTTGGCGCTGACGACGCCGGCCGTCACGCTGTTCTCGAAGCCGAAGGGCGAGCCGATCGCCAGCACCCATTCGCCGACGCGCAGGTCCTTGGTGTCTCCGAGCTTGACGACCGGCAGGTTCTTCGCCTCGATCTTGATGACGGCGACGTCGGTCTGCGGATCGGAGCCCAGCACCTTGGCCTTGAACTCGCGGCGGTCGGTCAGCTTGACGATCACCTCAGACGAATCGCGCACCACGTGGGCGTTGGTCAGAATCACGCCGTCGGCGCTGACGATGAAGCCGGAGCCCTGGCCGTGCGTCGGCTGCTGCGAGCCGTCCTGGCCCCCCGGCATGCCCGGCACGCCGCCGAAGCGGCGGAAGAACTGGTAGAACGGATCGTCGGGGTCGACCTGCGGCATGGCCTGCGTGCGGCGCGAGGTCTTGACGTTTCCGGTGACGCTGATGTTGACGACGGCCGGGCCGTACTGCGCGGTCAGCGAGGCGAAGTCGGGCATCGCCACGGTGCCGATCGGCGCGGCCGGGGCCGGGGCGGCGGCGATGACCGCAGGCGTGGCGGCCGGCACCGTGGTGGCCGTGGCTGCAGCGGTCTTGGTCAGCGTGGCCGCGGCAATCGCGCCGCCACCAACGCCGATGGCGCCCGCGGCCGCCAGGGCCCAGACGAGGCGCTTGGCGGGAATCATTGTTTCGATAGCCATCTTGGTCGCTCCTTGCGTTGAATCTGTGGGTTACGGCAACCCGTGAGCCAACTATGGAAGTCGAGACTTAGACCGCTCTTAACGACGACTTAGCGTCGGCTTAATCAGGCCAGCGGCAGCCGCACGTCGACGCGCAGGCCGCCCAGGGTCTGCGAGCGGTCGAGCGTCAAGGTCGCGCCATGCCGGTCGGCGATGGACTTGACGATGGCCAGCCCCAGGCCGCTGCCGGTGACGGCCGTGCCCTGCGTGCTGGCGCTGCGGTAGAAGCGATCGAACACGCGGGCGCGCTCGTCCTCGCGGATGCCGGGCCCGCTGTCCTCGACGACCAGCCGCGCTGCGCCGCCTTCGGCCCGCAGGCTCACGTCGACCCGGCCGCCCGATGGCGTGTACTTGATCGCGTTGTCGAGCAGGTTGCGCACCAGCACGCGCAGCGCATCGGCGCGGCCGCGCACCTGCAGCTCGTCCGCATGCACGAGGCCGATGTCGATCTCGCGCGCCTGCGCCGTGGCGGCCTGCTCGCCCATCACCTGCCGCACCAGCGCCTGCAGGTCGAGCGCCTGCGGCTCGGTGAGCGCGGCCTCCTGGCGCGCCAGCAGCAGCAGCTGCTCGACCAGATGCGTCGCCCGCTCGATGCCGGCGGCCAGCCGCCCCTGCACCAGCGCGCGGGTCGGCTCGTCGGCGGCGCGCTGCAGCGCCTGCACCTGCAGCTTCAGCGCGGTCAGCGGCGAGCGCAACTCGTGGGCCGCATCGGCGACGAAGTTGCGCTGCAGCTCGAAGGACTGCTGGACGCGCCCGAGCAGCGAATTGAGTTCGTGGACCATCGGCCGGATCTCGGCCGGCAGGTCGTCTTCGCCGACCGGCGCCAGGTCGGCCGCCGCGCGGCGCGAGAGCTGCCGCCGCACCCGCTCGACCGGCGCCAGCGAGCGGCTGACCACCCAGCCGATGACCAGCATCAGCACCGGCAGCATCAGCGCGATCGGCGTCACCGTGCGCCAGGCCAGCCGGCTCGCCAGGCGCTGGCGCACCGCCAGGTCCTGCGCCACCTGCAACACCTCGCGCCCGCTCTGCACCGAGAGCACGCGGTACTCGGTGCCGTTGGCCCGCACATTGGTGAAGCCGAGCACCGCCCGCTGCGGCAGCGGCGTGCCTGAGTGGAAGAGCTGGATGCCTTCGCTCGTCCAGGCCTGGATGATCAGCTCCAGCTCGCGCGGCATCACGACCTGGCGGCCCTGGTCGCCCGTCAGCGACAGCGCCATCTGCTGCATCTGGTAGTCGAAGATCTGGTCCGCCTCCTCCAGCGCCGTGCGGTAGGCGCTGATGCCTTGCAGCAGGCCGGCCAGGCAGATCGCGCCGATCAGCAGCAGCATCAGGCGCCGCCGCAGCGAGGGCGCCTGCGCCCAGCGCGCCAGGCTCATTGCTTCGGGACCATATAGCCCAGGCCGCGCACGTTCTGGATCAGCGCCGCGCCGAGCTTCTTGCGCAGGCCGTGCACATAGACCTCCACCGCGTTGGAGCTGATCTCATCCTTCCAGCCGTAGAGCTTCTCTTCCAGTTGCTGGCGCGACAGCACCAGGCCCGGCCGGGCGATCAGCGGCTCCAGCACCGCCCACTCGCGCGCCGACAGGTTGACCGGCTGGCCGTTCACCGTGGCCTCGTGCGTGGCGGGGTTGATGGTGACGCCCATGTGCTCGTAGACCGGCTCGGCGCGGCCCTGGGCGCGGCGCAGCAGCGCGCGGATGCGGGCCAGCAGTTCGTCCAGCTCGAAGGGCTTGAGCACGTAGTCGTCCGCACCGGCGTCCAGGCCCATGACGCGCTGCTCCAGCGCATCGCGCGCGGTGGCGATCAGCACCGGCATGCGCTGCTTGCGGGCGCGCAGCGCCTTGAGCACGGCCATGCCGTCGAGCCGGGGCAGGCCCAGGTCCAGCAGCACGAGGTCGTAGTTCTGGCCCTGCAGCGCGGTGTCGGCCATCTCGCCGTCACGCACCCAGTCGACCGCGTAGCCCTCGGCGCGCAGCAGGTCGAGCAATTGCTCGCCGATCATCGGGTCATCTTCGACGAGGAGGATTCTCATGAGGGAAATTCTGTTCGGAGGGTCTTAGTTTGACCTTAAAAGGCTGGCTACAATCCGCGCCGTCAGGAGAGAGTGTCCCCCAGGGACGCCGCCGAAGGCGCAGTGGATGGGTCGTCGAAAACCCGCCCATGAACGCTCAGGCAAAAGGACTGGCAAGACGCCGGAACACGGCGTTCCTCACTGGAGAGAGGCGGGCCCCGGAGCCCGTCCACCGAAGGGGCAAGCTGCCGGCCTGATCGCCGATGGCCAATCTCTCAGGTAAAGCGGACAGTGGGGGCATCCAAACACGCACACTTGGAGCCCCGTCATGTCCGCCGAAATCCTCCTCAAGACCCCGCTGCACGCACTGCACCTCGAACTCGGCGCCAAGATGGTTCCGTTCGCCGGCTACGACATGCCGGTGCAGTACCCGGCCGGCGTGATGGCCGAACACAAGCACACCCGCGCCGCCGCCGGCCTGTTCGATGTCTCGCACATGGGCCAGGTGCGCCTGGTGGGCGACGCCGCTGCCGCCGCGCTGGAGACGATGGTGCCGGTCGACGTGATCGACCTGGGCGTGTTCAAGCAGCGCTACGCGCTGTTCCTGGACGACAAGGGCGGCATCCTGGATGACCTGATGATCTGCCGCCGGCCGGACGACCTGTTCGTCGTCGTCAACGCCGGTTGCAAGGACCAGGACATCGCGCTGATGCAGAGCAGGATCGGCGACAAGTGCACCGTCCAGCCGCTGCCCGAGCGCGCGCTGCTGGCGCTGCAGGGCCCGCAGGCCGTCACCGCTCTCGCCCGCCTGAATCCCGAAGTCGCCAAGCTGACCTTCATGACCGGCGGCTTCTTCAATCTCGACGGCATCGACGTCTTCCTGACCCGCTCCGGCTACACCGGCGAGGACGGCTACGAGATCTCGGTCCATGCCGACCAGTCCATCGAGCTCGCCCGCAAGCTGCTGGCGCAACCCGAAGTCAAGCCGATCGGCCTGGGCGCGCGCGACTCGCTGCGCCTGGAAGCCGGCCTGTGCCTGTACGGCCATGACATCGACACCGGCACCACGCCGGTCGAGGCCTCGCTGACATGGGCGATCCAGAAGGTGCGCCGCGCCGGTGGTGCGCGGGCCGGTGGCTACCCGGGCGCGGCGGTCGTCGACCAGCAGCTGGCCGAAGGCGCGGCGAAGAAGCGCGTCGGCCTCGTCGGCAGCGAGCGCATGCCGGTGCGCGAAGGCGCGAAGCTGGTCGACGAGAACGGCACCGAGCTGGGTGTCGTCACCAGCGGTACCCTCGGCCCCACCGTCAACAAGCCGGTGGCACTCGCCTACCTGGCCAAGAGCCATGCGGCGGTCGGCACCCAGGTCTGGGCGGTCGTGCGGGACAAGCGCACGCCGATGACCGTCAGCAGCACCCCTTTCACCCCCAACGGCTATTTCCGCGGCTGAGCGGCTAACCCTCAACATCAACGGAGCGACACCATGAGCAACATCAAATACACCGCCGACCACGAATGGGTCCGCATCGAAGGCGACGGCACCGCCACCGTCGGCATCACCGTGCACGCGCAGGACGCGCTGGGCGACGTGGTTTTCGTCGACCTGCCCGAAGTCGGCAAGTCATTTGCCGAGAAGGAAGTGGCCGGTGTCGTCGAATCGGTGAAGGCCGCGGCCGACGTCTACATGCCGGTGGACGGCGAGATCACCGAAGTGAACGAAGCGCTGCGCGACGACCCCTCGCTCGCCAACAGCGACCCGCTGGCCAGCGGCTGGTTCTTCAAGGTCAAGCTGAGCAATGCCGGCCAGCTGGACGCGCTGATGGACGCCACCGCCTACGACGAGCTGGTCAAGAACAGCTGATTTGCCCGGAAGAAGACCATGCTGATGTCTGCCCTGAAGCCGCTCGGCGAGCTTGAGAACGCCGCTGAATTCCACGCCCGCCACATCGGCCCCGATGCCGCCGATGAAGCCGGCATGCTGTCCGTGATCGGCCAGGCCTCGCGCCGCGCGCTGATCGAGGCCATCGTGCCCGCGAGCATCAAGCGCAGCGTCGGCATGACACTGCCCGCTGCCTGCACCGAGGCCGAGGCGCTGGCCGAGTTGCGCGCCGTCGCCGCCGGTAACAAGGTGCTGAAGAGCTGGATCGGCCAGGGCTATCACGGCACGCTGACACCCGGCGTGATCCTGCGCAACATCCTCGAGAACCCCGCCTGGTACACCGCCTACACGCCCTACCAGGCCGAGATCTCGCAGGGCCGCATGGAGGCACTGGTCAACTTCCAGACCATGGTGACCGACCTGACCGGCATGGCCATCGCCAATGCCTCGATGCTGGACGAAGCCACCGCCGCCGCCGAGGCGATGACCTTGGCCCGGCGCGTGGGCAAGAGCAAGTCCAAGGTCTTCTACGTGGCTGACGACGTGCTGCCGCAGACGCTGGAAGTGGTGCGCACCCGCGCCGAGCCGCTGGGCTTGAGCGTGGTCGTCGGCCCCGCCGCCGATGCCGGCAAGAGCGAATGCTTCGCCGCGCTGCTGCAGTACCCCGGCGTCACCGGCGTCGTGCGCGGCCTGAAGGCAATTGCCGATGCCGTCCACGCCCAAGGCGGCCTGCTGGTCGCAGCGGCCGACCTGCTGGCGCTGACCCTGATCCAGTCCCCTGGTGAGCAAGGTGCTGACATCTGCGTGGGCAACACCCAGCGCTTCGGCATGCCGATGGGCGCCGGCGGCCCGCATGCCGCCTACATGGCCTGCAAGGACGAGTACAAACGCAGCCTGCCGGGCCGCCTGGTGGGCGTCAGCGTGGACGTGCACGGCAACCCGGCCTACCGCCTCGCGCTGCAGACGCGCGAGCAGCACATCCGCCGCGAGAAGGCCACGTCGAACATCTGCACGGCGCAGGTGCTGCCGGCCGTGGTCGCCAGCATGTACGCGGTCTATCACGGCCCGCATGGCCTGAAGCGGATCGCGCAGCGCGTGGCCAGCTACACCGCCCTGCTGGCCCAGGCCCTGGGCGACACGCGTGCCAACAGCTTCGACACGCTGGAGGTGCAGACCGGCGACAAGACCGACGCGACGCTGGCCGCCGCCGTGGCCGCCGGCATGAACTTCCGCCGCGCCTCGGCGCAGAGCGTCTCGATCTCGCTGGACGAGACGACGACCCGCGCCGACCTGGCCGCCATCGCTGCGGTGTTCGGCAAGAGCGTCGATTTTGCCGCGGCCGGTAAGGGCATCGCTTCGCTGATCCCGGCCGAGCTGGTTCGCACCTCCGCGTACCTGACGCACCCGGTCTTCAATACGCACCACTCGGAAACCGAGATGCTGCGCTACATCCGCTCGCTGTCGGACAAGGACCTGGCGCTGGACCGCAGCATGATCCCGCTGGGCTCCTGCACGATGAAGCTCAACGCGACCAGCGAGATGATCCCTATCACCTGGCCCGAGTTCGCCGGCGTGCACCCGTTCGCGCCGCAGGATCAGCTGGCCGGCTACACGCTGCTGAACGAACAGCTCACCGCATGGCTGTGCCAGGCCACGGGCTATGCCGGCATCAGCCTGCAGCCCAACGCCGGCTCGCAGGGCGAGTACGCGGGCCTGCTCGCCATCAAGGCCTGGCATGAGTCCCGCGGCGAAGCCCATCGCAAGATCTGCCTGATCCCGGAATCGGCCCACGGCACGAACCCGGCCTCGGCCCAGATGGTGGGCATGAGCGTCGTCGTCACCAAGTGCGACAAGGAAGGCAATATCGACCTCGCCGACCTGGAAGCCAAGTGCAAGCAGCACGCCGCTAACCTGGCCGCCATCATGATCACCTACCCCTCCACCTACGGCGTGTTCGACACGCAGGTGAAGGAGATCTGCGCGATGGTCAAGGCCCACGGCGGCCGCGTCTACGTGGACGGCGCGAACATGAACGCGCTGGTCGGCGTGGCCGCGCCGGGCGAGTTCGGCGGCGACGTGAGCCACCTGAACCTGCACAAGACCTTCTGCATCCCGCACGGCGGTGGCGGCCCGGGCGTCGGCCCGGTCTGCGTGGTGGAGGACCTCGTGCCCTTCCTGCCGGCGCACCGCTCGGCGGGCCTGGGTGCCAAGACGAACATCGGCGCCGTTTCGGCCGCGCCGCTGGGCAATGCGGCCGTGTTGCCGATCAGCTGGATGTACGTCCGCATGATGGGCGCGGACGGCCTGACCGCCGCGACCGAGACCGCGATCCTGTCGGCCAACTACGTGGCCGCGCGCCTGTCGGACGCCTACGACATCCACTTCAGCGGCAACATCGAAGGCGTCAAGGGCGGCGGCGTGGCCCATGAGTGCATCCTGGACCTGCGTCCGCTGAAGGACAGCTCCGGCGTCTCCGCCGAAGACGTCGCCAAGCGCCTGATCGACTACGGCTTCCATGCGCCGACCCTGTCCTTCCCGGTGGCCGGCACCTTGATGGTGGAGCCGACCGAGAGCGAGTCCAAGTACGAGCTGGACCGCTTCTGCGACGCGATGCTGCAGATCCGCGAGGAGATCGCCAAGGTCGAGAGCGGCGAGTGGAGCCGCGAAGACAACCCGCTGCTGAACGCGCCGCACACGGCCGAGTCGCTGCTGAAGACCGAGTGGACCCATGGCTACTCGCGCGAGGATGCTGCCTACCCAGTGGCCTCGCTGCGCCGCGCCAAGTACTGGAGCCCGGTCGGCCGCGTAGACAACGTCTACGGCGATCGCAACCTGTTCTGTTCTTGTGTGCCCCTGAGCGACTACGCGGAGTAACAAGCTCATGGCCGTCTCTGTCTTCGACCTCTTCAAGATCGGCATCGGTCCGTCCAGCTCGCACACCGTCGGGCCGATGCGGGCGGCGCGGCTGTTCGTCCAGAAGCTGAAGCACGACGGCCTGCTGGAAGGGACGACCCGCGTCGTCTCCCAGCTCTACGGCTCACTCGGCGCCACCGGCAAGGGCCACGGCAGCGACAAGGCGGTGCTGCTGGGCCTGGCCGGCCACGAGCCGGACACGGTGGACGTCGAGCAGATCAAGGCCTACCTCGGCGCCATCCGCGCCGGCAAGCTGAGCCTGCTCGGCGAGCACCCGATCGAGTTCAGCGAAGCGAAGGACCTCACCTTCTTCCGCCGCCAGAGCCTGCCGCTGCATGCCAACGGCATGAAGTTCATCGCCTACGACGCAGCCGGCGAGGTGCTGTCCGACAAGACCTTCTACTCGGTGGGAGGCGGCTTCGTCGTCAGCGAGGAAGTGCTGGCCGATGGCTCCAAGCAGAAGGTGATCGCGCCAGATGCGACGGTGCTGCCCTACCCCTTCAAGAGCGGCGACGAACTGCTGGCCCTGACGCAGCGCTACGGCATCAGCATCGCCGAGGTGATGCGCCGCAACGAGGGTCACTGGCGGCCCGATGTCGAGACGCGTGCGGGCCTGCTGAAAATCTGGCGGGTGATGCAGGACTGCGTCGTCCGCGGCTGCGGGACCGAAGGCATCCTGCCCGGCGGCTTCAAGGTCAAGCGCCGCGCACCGCAGTTGCATCGCGACCTGACGGCCAACCCCGAGGCCGCGCTGCGCGATCCGCTGCAGGTGATGGACTGGGTGAACCTCTACGCGCTGGCCGTCAACGAAGAGAACGCCGCCGGCGGCCGCGTCGTCACCGCGCCAACCAACGGCGCCGCCGGCATCATCCCGGCCGTGCTGCACTACTACACCCGCTTCGTGCACGGCTCGAACGAAGACGGCGTGATCGACTTCCTGCTCACCGCCGCCGCCATCGGCATCCTCTACAAGGAAAACGCCAGCATCAGCGGCGCCGAGGTCGGCTGCCAGGGCGAAGTCGGCGTCGCCTGCTCGATGGCCGCCGCCGCGCTGTGCCAGGTGATGGGCGGCTCACCCGCCCAGGTCGAGAACGCCGCCGAGATCGGCATGGAACACCACCTGGGCCTCACCTGCGACCCGGTCGGCGGCCTCGTGCAGATCCCCTGCATCGAGCGCAACGCCATCGCCTCCGTGAAGGCCATCAACGCCGCCCGCATGGCACTGCGCGGCGACGGCACCCACTTCGTCAGCCTCGACAAAGTCATCAAGACGATGCGCGACACCGGCGCGGACATGATGACCAAGTACAAGGAAACGGCGCGCGGGGGCTTGGCCGTCAACATCGTCGAGTGCTGAATTCGTAGCTCATTTTGCGCATTCAACGCCGAATGCCTAGAATGAGCTACATATGCCAGCCCAAGCCCCTCCCCTCGGCGATGCTCTGCTGAAAGCGCTTCAAGCGCTCGGCGCCGAGTTGCGCCTGCGGCGCGAGCGCCTGGGCATCACCGCGATGGCGGCGGCGGAGTCCGCCGGCATGTCCCGCTGGAGCTGGGCGCGGATCGAGGCTGGCGAGCCCTCCGTGACGATGGGCGCCTACCTGGGCGCGGCGCAGGCCTTGGGGCTCGAGTTGCACTGGCTCGATCCGAATGCAGCGGCCCCACAGCCGGTGCCAGAGATCGCCTCGGTGCGGATCGATCGCTATCCGCAGTTGCAGCGCCTGGCGTGGCAACAAGCCGGCACGACGGAGCTGACGGCACAAGAGGCTTTGGCCGTCTACGAACGCAACTGGCGGCACATCGACCAGGCCAAGCTGGAGCCGCGCGAGCGCGAACTGATCGACACGCTGACGAAGGCCGTCGGCGGAGGGCGGCCTCTTGTTTGAACGCCCCCACCATCGCCGCATCGCCAGCGTGCTCGAGCGGCTTGACGGGCAACTGCTGACCGACAGCGAATGCTGGTTCGGCGGCGGCACGGCGATGGCGCTGCGTTACGGCGAATACCGCGAATCGGTGGACATCGATTTCCTGGTCTCGAAGCTTGAAGGCTACCGTCAACTGCGCCAGAGACTGACCGGGCCCGGCGGCATCGCAGCGATCTGCCGCAACGGCGTGCCGGCACTCGAACAGGCCCGCGAGATCCGGGCCGACCAGTACGGCATCCGCACGATGCTGCGCGTCGACGAGGTCAACATCAAGTTCGAGATCGTGCTGGAGGGCCGCATCGAGTTCGAGCCGTCGCAATCCAGCGATGCGATCTGCGGTGTTTCCACGCTGACGCCGCTCGACATGCTCGCCAGCAAGCTGCTCGCCAACTCCGATCGCTGGCTCGACGACGCCGTGCAGAGCCGCGACCTGATCGACATGGCGATGATGGCGCCGGCAAAGCCGTTGCTGCTGCACGCGCTGGCCAAGGCCGAGACCGCCTACGGCGCCAGCGCGAAAGTCGACCTCGGCCGCGCAGTCCAGATGCTGAAAGACCGCCCGCAACGCCTGGACCAATGCATGACGGCGCTGTCGATGGATCGCACGCCGAAGGCATTGCTCTGGTCCCGCATCCGCGACCTGGCCAAGCGCGGCGGGCTCTGATGCGGCGGCGCTGGCCCAGGCTTCTTGCACCCGCAGCACTGGCGCTTGCAGTGCTACTTCTCACTGCGTTGTGGCTGATCGGCAGTCAACTCAGCGCACCGGCTCGCAACACCATCGGGGAAGCACCCGCAGCGCTGCATGCCGAGTCGATCGTGATCCAGACCGACGCTGGCGACGCCGTGCGCGGCTGGTTCAGCGCGGGTCGCGCCGGCCAAGGTGGCGTGCTTCTGCTGCATGGCGTCCGTGGCAATCGACGCGAGATGCTGGGCCGGGCGCTGTGGCTGCACGAAGGCGGCTATGCGGTGATGCTGATCGATCTGCCAGCCCACGGCGAGAGCGGTGGCGAGCAGATCACCTATGGCCTGAACGAAGGGGCCGCCGTGCGCGCCGCACTGGCCGAACTGCGCAGGCGCGCGCCGGGTGAGCGGGTCGGCGTGATCGGTGTGTCGCTCGGCGCCGCTGCGCTGGTACTGGGTCATCCGCAGCCGGCGCCCGACGCTGCGGTGCTCGAATCGATGTTCCCAACGATCGAGGACGCCGTCGCTGATCGCCTGGCCCTGCACGTCGGCGAGTGGGCGCGGCCGGCGGCGCCTGCACTGCTGCTGCAATTGCCCTTGCGACTGCATGTCGAGCCCTCGCAGTTGCGCCCGATCGAACACATCGCGGCGTTGCACTGCCCCTTGCTGCTGATCGCCGGTGATCAGGACCAACACACGCGGCTGGTCGAATCGCAGAAGCTGTTCGCCACCGCCGTGGAGCCGAAGCAGTTGTGGATCGTGCCCGGTGCCGCGCACATCAACCTGCACGACTTCGACACGGCCGGCTATCAAGCAGGCGTGGGCGCCTTCCTCGCGGCGCATCTCCACCGCGCTAGCATCACACCGTCCGGCGCTGCCTCGGCGCCTTCACGATGATGCGCCACACCTGGAGACCGATCCCATGCGCCTGCTGATTGCCCTGATCCTCCCCTGGCTCACCTTCTTCACGATCGGCCGCCCGATCGCCGGTATCGTCTGCCTGGTCCTGCAGATCACCTTGATCGGATGGCTGCCGGCGACGATCTGGGCGGTTTATGCGCTGAGCCAGTACAACACCGACCGCAAGATCGAACAGGCACTGGGGCGCAAGGGCTGAAACGAGGGCTGAAACAAGAGCCCCGGGCCATCGAAGAGTTACCACCGAGTTACCGCCGAGATAACTCGTTATCCCCATGTCGTACGCCGCGGAGGCGGTGTTAACTTGCGCCGGCACGCTGGCGCGGGCTCACTGAATTCTCAGGAGCGCCGGCATGGGAGACAAGCACATGCAGCAGCACAAAAAGAAGCCGATCGTCGCCGTCTTGGCCGCCGTCCTCGCCGGCGCCGCCCTCACTTCGCTCGCCCCGCTCGCCTCGGCCGGCACACTGACAATCGAAAGCTGGCGCACCGACGACAAGGCCCTGTGGGAGGAGGTGCTGATCCCGGCCTTCGCCAAGAGCCACCCCGGCATCACGGTGAAGTTCTCGCCGACCGCGCCGCCCGAATACGACTCCGCGCTCAGCTCGCGGCTGATTGCAGGCACCGCAGGTGATCTCGTCACCTGCCGGCCCTTCGATGTCTCGCTAGACCTGTACAAGAAGGGCCGGCTCGAGAAGCTCAACGACCTGCCCGGCCTGCAGAAGAACTTCAGCGACGCCGCCAAGGTGGCCTGGCAAACCGACGACGGCAAGGACAGCTACTGCGTGCCGATGGCTTCGGTCATCCACGGCTTCTTCTACAACAAGAAGATCTTCGCCGAGCTGGGCCTGAAGCCGCCCAAGACCGAAGCCGAGTTCTTCGGCGCGCTGGACAAGATCAAGGCCGCCGGTAAGGTCGCGCCGCTGGCGCTGGGCACGGCCGACCAGTGGGAAAGCCACCAGATCGTGTTCACCAGCATCGGTGCGAACTACTGGCACGGCGAGGAAGGCCGCAAGGCGCTGATCGCCGGCACGAAGAAGTTCACCGATCCGGAGTTCGTCGACACCTGGGCGACGATGGCCAAGTGGGCGCCTTACCTGCCCAAGGGCTACCAGGCCGAGACCTACGGCGATTCGCAGAACCTGTTCGCCAGCGGCAAGGCGGCGATCTATCCGACGGGCTCGTGGGATATCAGCTACTTCCAGGCCAACGGAGCCGGCCTCGATTTCGGCGCCTTCCCGCCGCCGGTGCGCAAGGCCGGTGACGCCTGCTACATCTCCGACCACACCGACATCGGCATGGGCATCAACGCCGCGAGCAAGAACAAGGCGGATGCCAAGGTCTTCCTCGAATGGCTGGCCTCGCCGGAGTTCGCCGAGCTCTACACCAACAAGGTCACCGGCTTCTTCTCGCTGTCCAACAGCAAGCCCAAGGTGCAGAACGCGGTGGCGGCGGAGATGCTCTCCTGGCGGAACCAGTGCAAGTCCACGATCCGGCTGAACGCGCAGATCATGAACCGCGGCAAGCCGCCGATGGAGAACGAGATGTGGACCGTCGACTCCCAGGTGCTCAACGGCAAGATGACGCCGAAGGACGCTGCGGAGCGGATCCAGAGCGGCTTCGCCAAGTGGTACAAGAAGTAAACGCCCGGTGAAAACGCGCGCTGCCGGCTGGCAGCTTTTCGTCTTCCTCGCGCCGGCCGTGCTGATCTACGGCGCGTTCAGTGCCTGGCCGCTGATCGACACGCTGCGGCTGGGCCTCTACACCGCCGACGAGGCCGGCCACACCAGCTTCGCCGGCCTGGCCAACTTCCGCGCGCTGCTGACCGATCCGCAGTTGTCGGAGGCGTTCCGCAACGCCTTCGGCAACAACCTGCGCTTCTTCGTCATCCACATGCTGGTGCAGAACCCGGTAGCGCTGCTGCTGGCCGCGCTGCTGTCGCTGAAAGGCGTGCGCGGCGCGGCGGTCTATCGCACGGTGTTCTTCCTGCCGACGCTGCTGTCGGTGGTCATCATCGGCTTCAGCTGGCAGTTGATCCTCTCGCCGCTGTGGGGCGTGGCCGAGCGCGCGCTGGATCTCGTCGGGCTGAAGGACTCCTTCCAGCCCTGGCTGGGCCTGGAGGAGACGGCGCTGACGACACTGGCGCTGGTCTCGGTCTGGCAGTTCGTGGGCATCCCGCTGATGCTGATCTATGCCGCGCTGATCGCCATCCCGGAGGAAATCGTGGAGGCCGCCACGGTCGAGGGCGCGGGCCCCTGGCGGATCTTCTTCGAGCTGAAGCTGCCGCTGATCCTGCCGACCCTGGGCCTGGTGACGATCCTGACCTTCATCGGCAACTTCAATGCCTTCGACCTGATCTACGCGGTCAAGGGCGGCCTGGCCGGCCCCAACTACAGCACCGACATCCTCGGCACACTGTTCTACCGCACCTTCTTCGGCTACTACGTGCAGCCAGGCAACCCGCCGCTGGGCGCGGCGCTGGCGACCCTGATGTTCTTCGTGATCCTGGCCGGCGTCGGCGTCTACCTGTTCGCGGTGCAGCGGCGGCTGCGGCGGTTCGCGCTATGAAGCCGGCACTGCGCAAGGCGCCCGGCGCGCTGTTCATCCATCTGGTGCTGGGCGGCTACACGCTGCTGGTCATCAGCCCGATCCTGCTGGTGCTCGTCAACTCGCTGAAGAAGCGCGCCGCGATCTTCGATGATCCGCTGGCGCTGCCGAGCGCCGCAACGCTGAGCCTGGCCGGCTACACGAAGGTGCTGGGCAGCGCCTCGGTCTCGACCATGTTCTTCAACAGCCTGATCGTCACCGGCGTCTCGCTGCTGGCGATCCTGCTGTTCGCCTCAATGGCCGCCTGGGCGCTCACCGAGTACCGCTTCCCCGGCAACCGGCTGCTGGGCCTGTTCCTGGCCTTCGGCATCATGGTGCCGATCCGCCTGGGCTCGGTCTCGATCATGCAGACGATGGTGAGCCTGGGCCTGATCAACACGCTGACCGCGCTGGTGCTGGTCTACATCGCGCAGGGCCTGCCGCTGGCCGTGATGATCCTGTCGGAGTTCATGCACCAGGTTCCGGGCGAGCTGAAGGATGCGGCGCGCTGCGACGGCATCGGCGAGTTCAGCATCTTCTTCTTCGTCGTGCTGCCGCTGCTGCGGCCGGCGGTGGCCACCGTCGCCGTGTTCACGATGGTGCCGATCTGGAACGACCTCTGGTTCCCGCTGATCCTCGCGCCCGGCGAGAAGACACAGACGATCACGCTGGGCATCCAGCAGTTCATCGGCCAGTTCGCTACCGATTGGAACGCAGTGCTGGCGGCGCTGTCGCTGGCCGTGCTGCCGGTGCTGGTGGTCTACGCCCTCTTCTCCCGTCAGCTGATCCGCGGCGTCACTTCAGGCGCCCTCAAGTAATGGCCACCGTCCAACTGAAGAACGTCTCCAAGCGCTACGGCGCCACCGAGGTGCTGCGCGGCATCGACCTCGACATCGCCGATGGCGAGCTCGTCGTGCTGGTCGGCCCCAGCGGCTGCGGCAAGTCCACCTTGCTGCGCATGCTGTGCGGGCTGGAGGAGATCAGCGGCGGCGAGATCATCGTCGACGGCACGGTGGTCAACGACACGCCGCCGGCCGGGCGCGGCATCGCGATGGTGTTCCAGAGCTACGCGCTCTATCCGCACATGAGCGTGTTCCGCAACATGGCCTTCGGCCTGAAGATCCACGGCGCCGGGCGCGCGGAGCGTAAGCAGCGGGTGCATGAAGCCGCGAAGGCGCTGCAGATCGAGCACCTGCTGGACCGCCTGCCGCGCGAGCTCTCCGGCGGCCAGCGCCAGCGCGTGGCGATCGGCCGCGCGATCGTGCGCCAGCCCAAGCTGTTCCTGTTCGACGAGCCGCTGTCCAACCTCGACGCGGCACTGCGCGTGAAGACCCGCATCGAGCTGTCGCGCCTGCACCGCGAACTGGGCGCGACGATGGTCTACGTGACGCACGACCAGGTCGAGGCCATGACGCTGGGCGACAAGATCGTCGTGATGCACGAAGGCCGCATCCAGCAGGCCGGCACGCCGCTGGAGCTGTACCAACGACCGGCGAACCGCTTCGTGGCCAGCTTCATCGGCTCGCCGACGATCAACCTCTTACCCGGCACGCTGCTGCCCGACAGCGGCGCACACGAGATCGGCATCCGGCCGGAGCACCTGCAGCTCGCGGAGCCAGGCCGCGCGCCACCGGGCGGCCTGCACCTGCGCGGCGAGATCACACTGGTCGAGCAACTCGGCGAATCGCATCTCGTCTACCTGCGCAGCGAGCAGGGGCTGGAGCTGGTGATGCGCGGCACGGCCCAGACGGCGCTGCGCCCCGGCGAGGCGATCGAGGTCGTTGCGGCCGCTGATTCGCTGAGCTTCTTCGACACGGCGGGCCAGGCGCTTCGCTGAGGAAGACGCCAGCGAAACTCGGGCATGATCTGACCCCGCAAGGGGGATGACAGGGACATGTCGACAATGGAAGAGCAGCGATCTGCTGCCCCGCTGAGCGAAGAGCTCTACCGCGAACTGAAGCAACTGGCCCGCCAGCGCATCCGCCGCAGCGGCCCGCTGACGCTGCTGGACACCACCGCGCTGGTGCACGAGAGCTGGTTCCGCCTCTCGCGCCGCGACGACTGGGCCGGCATGGGCCGCGCGCACTTCATGGGCTACGCCGCATCGGCGATGCGCTCGATCGTGGTGGACTACGCGCGCGCCCGTTTGGCCGCGCAGCGCGGCGGTGGCGCCACACATCTGGAGTTCGACGAGTTGCCGACGCTGGCCCAGCGCGAGGACGAATACCTGGCCGTGCACGAGGCGCTGAATGCGCTGGAGCAGAGCGATGCGCGGCTAGCCCGGCTGGTGGAACTGCGCTACTTCGTCGGCCTGGAAGAGACCGAGTGCGCCGAGCTGCTGGGCGTCGCGCGTCGCACGGTGCAGCGCGACTGGCAGAAGGCCCGCGCGCTGCTGTGGTCGATGCTGGGGCAGTCATGAGCGAAGTTCTGAAGGACTGGGCGGCCATCGAGCCGCTGCTGGACGAACTACTGGCCTTGCCGCCGCAGGAGCGCGACGAACGTCTGCAGGCGCTGCCCCCGGAACAGCAGCCGCTGCGCCCTGCGCTCGAAAGCCTGCTGCGCTCAGCCGCTGCGGCGGAGGCTGCCGCCTTTCTCGAACGCGCCGCCAGTCTCCCGGCGAGTGAAGCCACCGAACGCCAGCCCGGCCAGCGCATCGGCCCCTGGGAGCTGATCCGCGAACTGGGCCGCGGCGGCATGGCCAGCGTCTGGCTGGCGCGACCGGCGGAAGGCGAGTTCCAGCGCGAGGTGGCGCTGAAGCTGCCGCACAGCAGCCATTCGCCGCAGCTGGCCGAACGCTTCCGCCGCGAGCGCGAGGTGTTGGCCCGGCTGAGCCACCCCGGCATCGCCCGGCTGTTCGACGCCGGCATCTCCGCCGACGGCACGCCCTGGCTGGCGATGGAGCGGGTGGACGGGCAGGACCTGCTGGCCTGGTGCGCCGCGCAGCGCACGACGCTCAGGCAAGACCTGGCCCTCCTGCTGCAGATCTGCGACGCGCTGCAATACGCACACGGCCGGCTGGTGATCCACCGCGACATCAAGCCCGCCAATGTGCTGGTGCAAGCCGACGGTCAGATCCGCCTGCTGGACTTCGGCATCGCCCGGTTGCTGGACGACCCGCACGATGCCGCGGCGACCACGCTGACCCAACAGGGCCAGCGCCCGATGACGCCGCAGTACGCCTCGCCTGAGCAGGTGCGCGGCGAGGAGCCCGGCGTGGCTTCGGACGTCTATTCGCTGGGCGTGCTGGCGTATCGCCTGCTCAGTGGAAGCGATCCCTACGCCGACGCGTACGCGCCTCATCGCGCGGCTCTGGAGCAGGCAATCCTGGAGCACGAGCCGCCGTCACCCTCGCGGCAAGCCGCGGATCAGACACGCCGCCAAGCCCTGCGAGGAGACCTGGACACCATCGTGCTGAAGGCCCTGCGCAAAGACGCCTCGCAGCGTTACGCCACCGTGGATGCGCTGGCCGAGGACCTGCGCCGCCACCTCGACGGCCGGCCGGTGCTCGCCCACGCACCCTCATGGCGCTATGTCGCCGGGCGCTTCGTCGGCCGACATCGCTGGGGCGTCGGCGCCTCGGCGCTGGCGGTCGCGGCGCTGATCGGCACCACGGCCTGGGCCTGGCATGCCGCGGTGCAGGCGCGAGAGGAGGCGCAGCGCTCCCAGGCGATGTACGACTTCGTCGTCGGCCTGTTCAACCCGCGCCGCCTGCCGCAGCCGGACACGCGGGACCGCGACATGCCGGCCAGCCAGTTGATCGAACGTGGTGCCGAGCGCGTGCTGGACAGCCTGACCGAGCAGCCCGCGGTGCGCGAGCGCCTGCTGGGCGACCTGGGTACGCTGACCCAGCAACTTGGCCTGGCCCCAACCGCGAAACGGCTCGCCGAGGAGCGTGTGACGGTGGCGCGGCAACTGCACGGCGAGCACAGCGTCGCCTATGCCGATGCGCTGCTGGGCCAGCGCGATGTCTGGGAAGCCAGCGCCCAGTACGCGCAAGGCTTCGAGCAGGCGAAGCAGGCTCTGGCGATCTACGAGGCCCATGGCGAGCGCGATCCCTTGCGCCTGGCTCGTGCCGAGATGACGCTGGGCGGCTTCGGTGCCCGCCTGCATCCGGCCGACGAGGTCGACCTGGCGCACCTGAAGAAGGCTGCCGCGCTGCTGGAAACAGTTCCTGGCCCGACCCCGCTGGGCACGGTCTACGAGCAGTTGCTGGTGGTGCAACTGAGCCGCGGCGACACCGAGGCCGCCTTCCAGGCGTCCAAGGCGGGCGTGCAAGCCAACCAGCGCCTGTGGGGTGTCGACGACTGGAAGACCGCCGCCTCGGAGGACCAGACCGCGGCACTTGCCGCCTGGACACTACGCCCTGCCGAGGCGGAGTCTCTGTTCCGTGACGCGCTCCCCAAACTGCGCAAGGCGATGGGGCCGGACGTCGTGCTGCTGGCCCGCGGTGAGGCCAATCTCGCGCAACTGCTCTTCGGCGGCGCGCAGCGTGACGAGGCCGCCGCCCATATGCGCGAGGCCCGGCGCCTGGTCGAGCTACCGGCGAATCGCGGTCAACTCGCCTTCACGCTGATCGTCGAAGCCACGGGGCTGGAACTGGCACAGCGCGGCAATGACTGGCTTGCGCTGCGCCAGGGCTGCGAACACTGGGGAGCCGACGTGCAAGCGCCGCAGCCGGCGCTGCGTCTGCGCATCCAGCAGGCTTGCGCCGCCAGCGCCGTCCACGAGGGCGATCTCGAACGCGCCGCCCGCCTGCTGGCGCAAGGCCGCGAGGTGGCCGCGAAGTCCTTCGCGAAGATCCCGGCGCGTGCGGCGGTGCTGAGCCTTCGAGAAGGCGAACTGGCCGCTGCACGAGGCGATGCCGCTGCGGCCGCTGCCGCCTGGCGCGAGTGCCTGCGGCTCGGCGACGCCAGCACCCTCGCCTGGAATGCCCAGGCCTGGGCACATCTGCTGCAGCAGCACGCGACGCTCTCGGCCGACGAGCAGGCCCGGCTGCAGCGTCTGCGCCAGCAACTGCTGGACGCCGGCGGCGAGCGCTACTACGCCGAGTTCCTCGCATTGCTGCGGCCGGCGTAGCGCTTCGGGCGCATAGCGCCCGGACGTTGCACGGCTGGTGGCGCTCCGCGCTTGCGGATTGCGTGAGCAGGGAATGAGGGCCGCATGGCCCCTTCCTCTTTCCTCACACATCCAGGAGCTCGACATGACCCCGCTCACCTGCCCGTCCTGCCAATCCCGCAACGTCCGCGGCTTCCGCGAGATCTGGTCTGGCGGCACCAGTTTTTCATCCGGCAGCGGCTACGGCATCGGCAGCAACGGCCAGACCGTGGCCGTCACCACTTCGGGCCAGTCGCAGACGGTGGAAGCCGCCCGCTGCGCGCCGCCCACCAAATGGAGCCGCGCCAAGCTGATCATGGCGGCCCTGCTGCTGGTGCCCCTGCTCGGCATGTGGGCCTTTGTGATGAGCCGAGGGATGAGCATCTTTTCCCTCCCTCTCAACGACCTGGGTTGGGTGCCCTATGTGGTGCTGGTGCTCGTCGGCTACCTGGTCTGGCAGGGCCCGCCCGTCTACGTGCAACGCACCGTGGTGCACCCCGAGCTGATGCGGCACTGGAACGCGCAGGTGAAGTGCCTGGACTGCTCGCGGGAGTTCTATCGCGACGGCACGATGGACTTCGCCTTCAACCCCAAGGTGCAGGACTTCTCCTGGCGGCGCGTGATGGAGCGCGTGCCGGCATTCCGGATCGTGCTGAAGCTGGCGATGTGGGCGCTGATGGCGATCCTGGCCCTGTGCCTGCTGCTGTCGCATTCGCTGCTGTTCCTGGGCGGGCTGGCGCTGGTCGGCGCGGGCTACTACGGCCTGTTCATGCGCAAGGGGGCTTGAGATGAACGTCCGCGTCTTCCCGATCCTTGGCCTCTTGACGGCGGCACTGCTCAGCGCCTGCGGTGGCGGTGGTGGCAGCGATTCGTCGAGCGGCACTGCCACGGCCTTCATCGTCGATCCCGCCACGATCACACCGGCCTCCGCCACCAGCAGCCAGCCCTTCCTCGACCGCACGGTGCCCGAGTTCTACGCCTACGGCAGCACCTGCAGCTCGGCAACCGCTGCCCAGTCAGTGCTGGTAACCGACAACACCGTCACCTACAACGACGGCACGGCCAGCGCCGCGCAGATGAAGCGCGTGGCCCAGTACGCCGAGGCGGCCGTGCGCACGCTGCGCGACAAGTTCGGCATCGCCCCGGCGAACGGCATCGGCTTCGATGGCCAGAAGCTGCGCGTCTGCGCCGCCATCAGCGGCAGCGATGCGCAGACCAACGGCTCCGCCGGCATCCGCACCTTGCACATCGGCGCGCCTGACGGATACGGCGGCCTCGGCACCCTGATCCTGCACGAGAGCACCCACGTCGTGCAGGCCCAGGCGCTGAACTGCCAGACGCAGCAGTACGGCTGGGAGCGCTGGCTCACCGAAGGCATGGCGCTGCACGTAGCGAGCCGGGATCTGCCCGGTGCCGGCGCGCTCGACAGCCTGCAGGCCAACTTCGCCGGCATCGACGGAAACCTGCCCTTCGGCGACATGGACCAGCGCGCCGCCGCGCGCAGCGACCGTTATCCAGGCTATGTGCTGGCGGTGGCGACGCTGCTGGGCGAGACCGGCAAGACCGATGTCGACATCTACCGCTTCATGAAGAGCGTGGGCGAGACCAGCGGCTGCCCGGGTGACAAGGTGCCCTATGTACCGGGCCAGCCGGTGGCCGGCTGGAAGGCAGCCTTCGATGCCAGCTTCGGCACCGATCTGCGCGGCACCGGCGTGGCGGGCAGCGGCTTCTGGGCGCTGGCGAAGAAGTACGCCAAGTAAACAGCGAAGATCAACCGTCCTGGTTGATCTTCGTGATCAGTTCCCGCAGCACTTCCTCGGCCTTGTAGTTCGCCACCTGGCAGGTGCCGGCCGCATGGTGGCCGCCGCCGCCGTGCTGCAGCATCAGGGCGCCGATGTCGGTCTTGCTGTCGCGGTTCAGGATGGACTTGCCGCAGGCGAGCACGGTGTTCTGCTTCTGCACGCCCCACATCACATGGATGGAGATGTTGGCGGCCGGGAACAGCGCGTAGATCATGAAGCGGTTGGTGGCCCAGATGGTTTCCTCGCCGCGCAGGTCCAGCACGACGAGGTTGCCGTGGTACTTGCCGCAGCGCAGGATCTGCTCGCGGGCCTTGGGGCCGTGATCGAAGTACAGGTCCACCCGCTCCTTGACGTCGGGCAGGTTCAGGATCTCGTCGATGTCGTATTCGAGGCAGTGGTCGATCAGGTCCATCATCAGCTGGTAGTTGCTGATGCGGAATTCGCGGAAGCGGCCCAGACCCGTGCGCGAGTCCATCAGGTAGTTCAGCAGCGGCCAGCCGTTGGCGTCGAGGATCTCGTCGCGGCTGAACTGCGCGGAGTCGGCCTTGTCGACCGCCTCCATCATCTCGTCGGAGATGCGGGGGAAAGCGTCGCGTCCGCCGTAGTGCTTGTAGACGACACGCGCCGCCGAAGGCGCATCGGCATCGATGACGTGGTTGGACCGCACGCCGGTGTTGCGGATCAGCTCGGATGCGTGGTGGTCGAAGGACAGATGCGCGCCGGGCACGTAGGGCAGGTTCGTCGTGATGTCGCGATCGGTGATGGCGATCTTGCCGTCCTGCATGTCCTTCGGGTGGACGAAGAGGATGTCGTCGATCAGATCCAATTCCTTCAGCAGCACGGCGCAGACCAGGCCGTCGAAATCGCTGCGGGTGACCAGACGGAACTTGTTCTTCGCTTCGGCATTCATCGGCGCACCTACCGGTTCGTTGGGGTGAATCGATGATAAGCAGGCTGCGCTGAGATCACCACGTATTTCAGCGCAGCCGGGGCGGCAGGATTTCACCGCCTGAGCTTGGGGAAACCCTGCCCCATCTGAACCGTTACTTGGCAGGGATCAGTCCCTCGTCCGCCGCGCTGGCAGGTGCCGGTTCCGGCGGCGCCCGCAGCAGGAAGCAGCCCAGCAGGAAGCCCGGCATCCCCAGCAGGCCCAGCAGCGCCCAGCCGGCAGGCCGGCCGCGCTCGTGCGCGAAGCAGAAGCACAGCCAGATGCACAGCAGGAAGCCCGCAACCGCCATCACCACCGTGGCGCCGGTCGGCGCGCCCGCGCCGAGCATCACCAGCGTGGCGAGGCTCACGCCCACCGTGCCGTAGAAGGCGCCGCGAGTGCGGTCATGCAGGCTCTTGACGAAGGCGGCGAACTGTTCGAGGTAGGAGTAGATCACCGGCACGACCAGCAAGGTCAGCAGGGTAGAGGTGATCACCCCGCCGATGATCGCGCGGCCCATCGGCGCCTGGATCTCGCCGCCGTCGTTCAGCGCGATGGCCATCGGCAGCATGCCGAAGATCATCGCGGCCGTGGTCATGATGATCGGGCGCATCCGGATCAGGCCGGCCTCGCGCACCGCATCCGACAGGCTGGCGCCGGCCTTGCGGGCATGGTTGGCGAAGTCCACCAGAAGAATGGCGTTCTTCGTCACCAGGCCCATCAGCATCACCAGGCCAATCATCGAGAACACGTTCAAGGTGGAGCCCGTCACCAGCAGCGCCAGCATCACGCCGATCAGCGACAGGGGCAGCGAGGCCATGATCGCGAAGGGCTGGGTGAAGCTGCCGAACTGGCTGGCCAGCACGATGTAGATGAAGATCACCGCCAGCGCCATTGCGCCGACCAGCCCGTTCATTGCCTCGGCCTGGTCCTTGCCGGCGCCGTCCACCTTGAAGCTGACACCCGGCGGCAACTGCACCGTCTTGATCATCTTCTGCACGTCGTCATTGACGTCGCCCGACGCGCGGCCCTGCGTGCCGGCGAAGACGGCCTCACGGCGCTGCAGGTTCTCGCGGCGGATCACCTCGGGGTTGAACACCGGCTCCACAGTGGCGACCTGGTCCAGGGTGATCGGCGAGCCGTCCTTGGCGAAGGCCACCGGCAGCTTGTACATCTGCTCGACGTTGCGGCGCTCGTCCTTGGGCAGGCGCACCAGCACCTGCACCTGGTTGCCGTCCGGCGCGGTCCAGTAGCTGGCGATCTCGCCGTTGACGTAGGCGCGCAGCGAGGCCGCCAGTTGCGGCGTGGTCAGCCCCAGCTCGCGCATCGCCGAATCCTTGACGCGCACCGCATAGGCCGGCAGGCCGGGCTTGACGGTGGTGTCCACGTCGACCGCGCCGGGGATCTTTTTGATGCGGGCGACGAGGTCGGCGGCGGCGGCGTTCAGCGCGTCCGAGTCGTTGCCGAGGATGGTGATCCAGACCGGCTTGTTGAAACCGACCGAGAGTTCCACGCCGGGGATCTTGGCGATCTCCTCGCGCATCGCGTCCTCGATCTGCTTCTGGCTGCGCTTGCGGTCCTTGCGGTCGCTCAGCGTGATGTTCAGCTGCGCGTTGTTGCGGCCGGTGGCCAGGCCGTCGCCGGTGGCGCCGACCACGGTCGAGACGGTCTTGATCTCCGGATAGTGCTTCAGGATCTCCTCGACCTGGGCGACCTTGTCGCTGCTGCGGTCCAGGCTGGTGCCGACCGGCAGGCGCAGGGCCAACTGGGTGAAGCCCTGGTCGGTCTCGGGGATGAACTCGGTGCCGACGGCACCGGCCAGGAAGATGGCGGCGACGAAGCTCGCCACGCCACTCCAGGTGACGATGCCGCGCGGCGTCAGCGTGACCGAGCGCAGCCGGCGCTTGGCCGTCAGGTCGCGGGTGCCGTCGGCCTTGAACGGGCGGCCCCAAGCGGGCAGCACGAAGAGGCGGTAGCGGCGGCCGCTGAAGGTCCAGTTGATCGTCTTCTCGTAGACGGCGTGCAGCACGTCCATGCACCAGTCGGTACCGCGCAGCAGGTGGCCGATGACGGGCACGCGGCGCAGGTAGGTGGCCGGCGGGTCGGCCCAGACGCTGGACAGCATCGGGTCGAGCGTGAACGAGACGAACAGCGACACCAGCACCGCCACCGCCACCGTGATGCCGAAGGGGTAGAAGAACTTGCCGATGATGCCGCCCATGAAGGCGACCGGGGTGAACACAGCGCAGATCGCGAAGGTGGTGGCCATCACGGCCAGGCCGATCTCGTTGGTGCCGTCGAAGGAGGCCTTCAGGTGGTCCTTGCCCATGCCGACATGGCGGACGATGTTCTCGCGCACGACGATCGCGTCGTCGATCAGCAAGCCGATGCACAGCGAGAGCGCCATCATCGTCATGAAGTTCAGCGTGAAGCCGAAGGCGTGGACGGCGATGAAGCTGGAGATCACCGAGATCGGCAGGGTCAGACCGGTGATGATCGTCGAGCGCCAGCTGTGCAGGAACAGGAAGACGATGGCCACCGTGAGCAGCGCGCCTTCGATCAGGGTGTGGCGCAGGCCGTCCAGCGAGCCCTTGACCCAGTCGCTGCTGGCGTAGATCAGCCGCAGCTCCATGTCCTTGGGCAGGGTCTTGCGCAGTTCCTCCATCGTTTCCTTGACGGCCTGGCCGGTGGAAACGATGTTGGCGTCCTGCTGCTTGAAGACGTTGAAGGTGATGGCGGTCTGGCCGTCGATGCGGGCGATGTTGTCCAGTTCCTGCTCACGCTCGACCAGCGTGCCGAGGTCGCGCAAGGTGAGCACCAGGTCGCCGCGCTTGGCGACGACGATGTCGCCGAATCGCTTCGGGTCCTTCACCTGGCCTTCGACGCGCAGCATCGCATCGGTGTACTGGTCGGACAGCACGCCGACCGGCTCATCCTGGTTGGCCGTGGCGATCGCCGCCGAGATCTCGGCCGGCGTGATGCCGTAGGCGCGCAGGCGCATCGGATCGAGGTCGATGCGCACCTCGCGCAGCGCCATGCCGCCCACCGACACCTGGGCCACGCCGGGCACGCGGCCCAGGCGCTTGGAGATCGTCTGGTCGGACAGCATCGACAGCTCGCGCAGCGAGCGGGTGCCCGAGATCAGCGCCATCACGACGACCGGCTGGGCGTTGTCGCCCTGGAAGCGGCTGACGTTGGGCGGTTTCACCTCCTGCGGAAACTGGGCCTGCGCCATGGCCAGGCGATCGCGCAGGTCCTGCATCGCGCGGTTCATGTCGGTGTCGAGCGTGAACTCGACGCTGGCCTGCACGCGGCCTTCGAAGCTGCGCGACTGGATGCGGTTGACGCCGGCGATCGAGTTCAGCGACTCCTCGAGCGGCTTGGCGACCTGGCGCTCGACGGCCGCCGGCGAGGCGCCGGGGTAGCGGATGTCGATCCAGGCGCCGGGCAAGGTGATGTCGGGCATCTGCTCGACGCCCAGCTTCGAATATGAGAACAGGCCCAGCACGCACAGGGCCACCATCACCATAGTCGCGAAGACCGGGTTCTGGATGGAGACGCGGGTGATCCACATGGTCGGTTTCCTCCGCGGGGGCTCAGTCGCGCGCCGGGGCGGACGCGGTGGAAGCGGCGGCGTCGGCCACCGTCGAGCGCTTGGTGACGATCGACGCCTTGCCGCCTTCGCGCAGGTTGTCGAAGCGGGTCGCCAGCACCTGGGCCTTGCCGTCCAGGCCCTTGACCACCTCGACGCGACCCTTCTTCTCGTCGTGCCGGCCGGTGGTGACGACGCGGCGCACCAGCGAGCCCTGGTCGATCAGCCAGACCTGCTCCTGGCCGGCGGCGCCGGTGATCGCGGTCTCGGGCACCGTCAGGCGCTGCTGCTCGTCCGCCAGTTCTACCCGAGCAACGCCGTACTGGCCCGCGCGGAACTCTTCCTTCGGGTTGTCCAGGGACAGCACGACGCCGATCGAGCGGGTGCCGGGTTCCGCCGCCGGGGCGATGCGGTTGATCTTGGCCTCGACCGAGCGGTCCACGCCCTCGACCTTCACCTGAACCGCCATGCCGGGCTTCAGCCGGCTGACCTCGTGCGTGCCGACCAGACCGGCCAGTTCCAGCTTGGAGAGGTCGACGATGGTCAGGATCTGCTGTTCCGGCGCCAGCTTCTCGCCCGGCAGCGCCAGGCGCTTGGCGACGATGCCGCTGATCGGCGCGACCAGCGCCGCCTGGTGCATCGTCACGTTGCTCGTGTCCAACTGCGCCTTGGCCGCCAGGTACTGGGCGCGGGCGGTTTCCATCGCGGCGCGCGAGGCGTCCAGCGCAGTGGTGGCGATGAAGTTGTTGGCGGCCAGGCCCTGGTCGGCCTTGTACTTGCGCTCGACCTGCTCGTACTGCGCCTTGGCGGACTCGACCGTGGCGTTCTTCTCGGCGATCCGGTAGCGCAGCTCCTCCAGGTCCATCTGGCCCAGCACCTGGCCAGCATGCACGCGGCTGCCTTCGCCGACGTTCAGCGTCACCAGGGTGCCCGTGGCCTTGGCGCGGACCATGACCGTGCCCGGGGCGACGAGGGGGCCGGAGAACTCGATCTGCGCGGGCATGGCGGCCAGCGTCGGCTGGGTGATCTCGTTGGCGAGGAATTCGAGCGCGACGACCTTCTCGTCACCCTTCTTGTCGTTCTTCTTGGCCGCGTCGCCGCCCTTGCTGGCGAAGACCGCAACCCCGGCTCCGCCGGCCAGCACCAGGGCGGCGATGCCGCCAATCAGCCACTGCTTGCGCATGGTCTCTTTCCCTCTTCTCAAAAAGTGCGCGGAGTGTAGGAGCGCACCCTGGCGGTGCAAGAGCCGCTGCGACGGAATGCAGATTCCGCGTGACGATCTGCAATACGCCCCGATCGGGCGAGCCTGACCGCGACGAACTGCATGGGAGCGGTTATAGACCGCGGCGGATGGAGATCAAGCGCCTGCTGTACCGGGAATCGGCGGAATGGGGAGGACCACGTCGCCGCACTGGGCGCGGTGGCGCAGCGCATGGTCCATCAAGACCAGGGCCAGCATGGCTTCGGCGATGGGCGTCGCGCGGATGCCGACGCAGGGGTCGTGCCGGCCGAAGGTCTCGACGGTGGCCGGCTCGCCGGCGCGGTTGATCGAGCCCTTGGGCGTGCGGATCGAGCTGGTCGGCTTGATCGCGATCGAGGCGACGATGTCCTGCCCGGTCGAGATACCGCCGAGCACGCCGCCGGCGTTGTTGGAGGCGAAGCCCTGCGGCGTAAGTTCGTCGCCATGGCGGCTGCCGCGCTGCGAGACCACGCCGAAGCCTTCGCCGATCTCCACGCCCTTGACGGCGTTGATGCCCATCAGCGCGTAGGCGATGTCGGCGTCGAGCTTGTCGAACAGCGGCTCGCCCAGGCCCACTGGCACGCCGGTGGCTTCCACGCGGATGCGCGCGCCGACCGAGTCGCCGGACTTGCGCAGCGCGTCCATGTAGTCCTCCAGCTCGGCAATCTTGCTGGCGTTGGCGGCGAAGAAGGGGTTGTTGCCGACATGCTCCCAGCCTTCGAACGGGATCTCGATCTCGCCCAGCTGCGTCATGCAGCCACGGAACTGGGTGCCGAAATGCTCCTTCAGCCATTTGCGGGCCACGGCACCGGCGCCGACCATTGGCGCGGTCAGCCGGGCCGATGAGCGGCCGCCGCCGCGCGGGTCGCGCAGGCCGTA
Organism: Roseateles agri; assembly: GCF_034043675.1. Taxonomy (NCBI): domain Bacteria; kingdom Pseudomonadati; phylum Pseudomonadota; class Betaproteobacteria; order Burkholderiales; family Sphaerotilaceae; genus Roseateles; species Roseateles agri. The sequence continues at coordinate 138,598 of NZ_JAXCLA010000008.1, forward strand.
CTTGCGCCAGTAGGTGTAGTCGGCGTGGCCCGGGCGGAAGGTGTCGAGGATGTTGCCGTAGTCCTTGCTGCGCTGGTCGGTGTTCTTGATCAGCAGGCAGATCGGCGTACCGGTGGTCTGGCCCTCGTAGACGCCGGAGAGGATCTCGACGGCATCGGGCTCGTTGCGCTGGGTCACATGGCGCGAGGTGCCGGGGCGGCGGCGGTCCAGCTCGGGCTGGATGTCCGCCTCGGTCAACGCCAGCCCGGGCGGGCAGCCGTCGATCACGCAACCGATGGCGGGCCCGTGGCTCTCGCCGAAGTTGGTGACGCGGAACAGTTCGCCGAAGGTGCTGCCTGACATGCCGGGTGCTTCTCTCTCTACGGGGGAACCCGCGAGTTTATCCGGGTGGCAGGCGGCCCTTCTTCAGGCCTTGGGTTCTTCGGCGCCCTCTTCGACCGGCCAGTCGCGGATGTAGGCCTTCAGCATGCGGTTCTCGAAGTCCTGGCCGTCGACGACGGCCTTGGCCACGTCGTAGAAGGAGATCACGCCCATCAGCGTGCGGCCGTTCAGCACCGGCATGTAGCGCGCATGGCGGCCCAGCATCATGCGGCGCACTTCGTCGATCTCGGTCTCGGGCGTGCAGGTCAGCGGGTGGTCGTCCATCACGCTGCGCACCTGCGTCGTGCCGACGCTGCCACCGTTCTTCACGATCGCCTGGATCACCTCGCGGAAGGTCAGCATGCCGACCAGGTCGCCATGGTCCATCACGACCAGTGAGCCGATGTCCCGGCCGCCCATCGTCTCGACCGCCACGCGCAGCGGCTCGTCCGGAGTGACGGTGAACAGGGTGCCACCCTTGACGCGGAGGATATCGACGACTTTCATGATTGTTCTGCTCCAGTGAGAGGGCCGGGATGTTGGCTTCAACATAGCACACAATCCGCCCGATCAACACCTCGAAAGACACCATGCCCGGTCATTCCGACCCCGGTTTCGACACCCTGGCGCTGCATGCCGGCGCGGCACCCGACCCGAGCACCGGCGCGCGCGTGACGCCTCTTCATCTCTCGACCTCCTTCGTGTTCGAAAGCGCCGAGCATGCGGCCGGGCTGTTCAATATGGAGCGCGCCGGCCACGTCTACTCGCGCCTGTCCAACCCGACGACCGCGGTGTTCGAGGAACGGATGGCGGCGCTGGAAGGCGGCGTCGGCGCGATCGCCACTTCCAGCGGCCAGGCGGCGCTGCACCTGGCCATCGCCACGCTGGCCGGCGCCGGCTCGCACATCGTCTCCTCCGGCGCGCTGTACGGCGGCTCGCACAACCTGTTGCACTACACCTTGAAGCGCTTCGGCATCGAGACGACCTTCGTCAAGCCAGGCAACATTGACGGCTGGCGCGCCGCGATCCGGCCGAACACGAAGCTGCTGTTCGGCGAGACGCTGGGCAACCCCGGCCTGGACGTGCTGGACATCCCGACCATCTCCGCCATCGCCCACGACGCCGGCCTCCCACTGCTGGTCGACTCGACCTTGACGACGCCCTGGCTGATGAAGCCCTTCGACCATGGCGCCGACTTGGTCTACCACTCGGCGACGAAGTTCCTCAGTGGCCACGGCACCGTCGTCGGCGGCGTGCTGGTGGACAGCGGTGCCTTCGATTGGGAAGCCGCGCATGCGAAGCACCGCCTCTTCCCCGAGCTGTGCGAGCCCTACGCAGGCTTCCACGACATGGTGTTCACCGAAGAGAGCACCGTCGGCGCCTTCCTCTTACGCGCCCGCCGCGAAGGCCTGCGCGACTTCGGTGCCTGCATCAGCCCGCACACCGCCTGGCTGATCCTGCAGGGCATCGAGACCCTGCCGCTGCGGATGGAGCGGCACGTGCGCAATGCGCAGAAGGTGGCCGAATTCCTGGCCGGGCAGGCGGCTGTAGAGTCCGTCGGCTATCCGGGCCTCACAACGCACCGCGACCATGCGCTGGCGCAGAAGCTGCTGCCGCGCGGCTGCGGCTCGGTGTTCAGCTTCAACCTGAAGGGCTCGCGCGAGCAGGGACGCGTCTTCATCGAGACGCTGAAGATCTTCTCGCACTTGGCCAACGTCGGAGATTGCCGCTCGCTGGTGATCCACCCGGCGTCGACGACGCACAGCCGCATGGACGACGCAGCGCTCGCCTTCGCCGGCATCGGGCCGGGGACGATCCGGCTGTCGATTGGCCTGGAAGACGCCGATGACCTGATCGACGACCTGAAGCGCGCACTGAAGGCGGCCAGCAAATGAAGCTCAACGTCAACGACAAGACGGCCTACGCCTACACCGGCGGCCGGGCCTTCGACTCAGCCCTGCCCTCGCTGGTGCTGATCCACGGCGCGCTGAACGACCACAGCGTCTGGACCTTGCTGGCACGTTCGTTCGCACACCACGGCTGGAACGTGTTCGCGGTCGACCTGCCCGGCCACGGTCGCAGCAAAGGCCCGGCGCTCGCCAGCGTCGAGGCCTACGCCGACTGGGTCTGGGCGCTGCTGGACGCTGCCGGCGTCGGGCAGGCGGCACTCGCCGGCCACAGCATGGGCTCGCTGATCGCGCTGGAGGCGGCATCGCGCCAGCCGCAGCGCTGTACGCGGCTCGCGATGATCGGCACCGCCTATCCGATGAAGGTCTCCGAGGCGCTGCTGGCGATCGCACGCGACACGCCGCTGAAGGCCATCGACATGGTCAACGCCTTCTCGCACTCCGGCTGGGCGGCCAAGCCCTCCTATCCCGGCCCCGGTGCCTGGCTGCACGGCGGCAGCCGCGCGCTGATGCGCCGCACCCTGGCCGGCCATCCGGAGGCCAATCTGTTCGAGCATGATTTCCGCGTCTGCGACCGCTATGCCAACGGCCTGGAGGCCGCGGCCAAGGTCACCTGCCCGGCCAGCCTGCTGATCGGCGAGCGCGACCAGATGACCTCGCCCAAGCAGACCGCCGCGCTGACCGAGGCGCTGAAGGCCAAGGTCAGCCGGCTGCCGGCCGGCCATGCGCTGATGGCCGAGGCCCCCGAGCAAATGCTTAGCGCCTTGCGGACGGCCTTGCAGTAGTCTTTGCCAATGGAAACCGCAGACACCGCCGACACCGTCAAGAGCTTCCACAGCTTCGCCGAGTTCTACCCGTTCTATCTCGGCGAACACAGCAATCGCACGTGCCGGCGGCTCCATTTCGTCGGCTCCTCGCTGGGCCTCGTGTGCCTGGCCGCCGCGCTGTGGACCGGCCAGCTCTCGCTGATCCTGCTGGGCCTGCTGTTCGGCTACGCCTTCGCCTGGATCGGCCACTTCGGCTTCGAGAAGAACAAGCCGGCCTCGTTCAAGCGCCCGCTCTACAGCTTCATGGGCGACTGGGCGATGTACCGGGACATCTGGCTGGGCCGCATCCCGTTCTGAACCTCAGTTCCGGTACGCCAGCCCCACCGCCAGCGAGCCGCCGAAGCGGCGCTGCGTCAGCGGGCTGTCGGCCGCCGGCCCCATCTGCTGCGCGACGCCGGCCGAGCCGAAGGCGATCCAGCGCGGGCTCAGTTGCCAGGTCCAGCCTGTGCCGGCATGGGCATCGCGCAGGCCGGCAGACGGCGTGTAGACCGGCAACCCCGTGGCCGTCGAGCCCTCAGGCGTCACGCCGAAATAGCTTCTCATGTTGGTGGCGTCGCCGGCGCTGATGCCGCCGCCGGCCGTCCATTCGAAGTCGGCGGTCCGCTTCAGGCGCCAGCTCAGGTCCAGTCCCGCGGTCAGCCCTCCGTGGCGGCCCAACAGATCCTGCGAGAGCGAGCCCGAGAGCTGCCAGTCCGGCGTCAGCGCATAGCCGGCATAGACGCGCCCGCGCAGCGTGCGGCGCACGTCCGGCAGGCCGGCTGTCGTGGAGGCATCGCCGCTGCTGCGCCCGCTGTCCACCCGGAACGAGAGCCCGAGCTTCAGCCGGTCGCTGCGAACCAGCTCCGTGCTGGCGCCATCGCCCCGAACTTCGCCGCCGAAACCGAGCAGACCGTTGCCGCCCGAGGTGCTGATGCGCCAGCGCCCCCATTGCAGCGCCCAGACCGGCCGGAGCTTGAACTCATAGCGCTGCGCGCCGGCGTATTCAGGCTGGTACTGCAGGCGTGCCGCGGCGAGGTAGCGGAACTTCGGGGCGGGTTCCTGCTCATCCTCCGCCATGGCCGGCGAAGACATCAGCGAGAGAACGGAAGTGGCGGCGAGGCAGGCGGTGGAGCGCATGTCGCCACCTTAATGCGGCAAGCCTTCGAATTGCTGTCATTCTGTCGGCCACGCACAACAGGCGATGGGGACAATGACGTCCATGGCAGCAAGCAGATTTCTCGACGAGGTGCGGGCCCAGCGGCGCCACCCCGAATTCCGCCGCGGCGCGCGCGACATGGCCGGCATCACGCTGGGCATTTCCGCCTGGGGCCTCGTGACGGGCGTGGCGATGATCAAGAGCGGGCTGTCGGTCGGGCTCGCGCTGCTGATGACGCTGATCGTGTTCGCCGGCAGTTCACAGCTCGCCTCGCTGCCCCTGATCGCCTCCGGCGCGCCGATGTGGGTGCTGTGGGCCACGGCCTTCTGCGTGAACCTGCGCTTCGTGATCTTCAGCGCCCAGTGGCACCTGTATTTCGGCAACCTGCCGCGCGTGCGGCGGCTGATGATCGGCTACTTCGCGGCCGACCTGAACTACGTCGCCTTCCTGAACCGCTTCCCGCAGGCAAGACCTGACCCTCGGCAGGAGCCGTACTTCTGGGGCGGCGTGGCGGCGAACTGGCCGGCCTGGCAGATCCCGTCGGTCATCGGCATCCTGCTCGCCGACCGGATCCCGACCGAATGGGGCCTGGGCTTCGCCGGCGTGCTGGCGCTGCTGGGGCTGAGCTATTCGTTGCTGAAGGACCGCAACAGCTGGGTCGCTGCCGGCGTGGCCGGTTGTGCGGCGGTGGCGGCCTACGCGTTGCCGCTGCGGCTCAATATCGTCGTGGCGATCGCTGCGGCGGTGGCGGCCGGGCTGCTGCTGGAGAAATGGCTGCCAGAGAAGGAGGTGGCGGCATGAGCGAGTGGGAAACGGCGCTGGCCATTGTTGGCATGGCGCTGGTCACCTTGATCACGCGCGGCTTCTTCCTCTATCCGGAGCGCGAGGTGCCGTTGCCCGCCTGGCTGAAGCAAGGCCTGCGCTATGCGCCGCTGGCCGCGCTGGCGGCGGTGATCGTGCCGGAGGTGGTGATGAGCCAGGGCCAGGTGCTCGGCACCTGGCAGGACGCGCGGCTGTTCGCCACCGCCGCAGCCACCGTCTACTACTTCAGCCGGCGCGGCATCCTCGGCACCATCGTCACCGGCACGGTGGTCATGCTGGCGCTGCGGATCGGTCTGGGCTGGTGACCAAGGGGCGCAGCTCCTTCAGCATGTCGGCGACCATCGCCTTCAGGTCGTACTGCAGCTTCCAGCCCCAGTCGCGGCGGGCGATGCTGTCGTCGATGCGCTGCGGCCAGCTGGCGGCGATCTGCTGGCGGAAGTCCGGCGCGTAGCTGATCTCGAAGCCGGAGATCTGCTCGCGGATCGCGGCGGCGATCTCGGCCGGCGTGAAGCTGACGCCGGCGAGGTTGTACGAGCCGCGCTGGGTGATCGTCTCGGCCGGGGCTTCCATCAGCTCGATGGTCGCGCGCAGCGCGTCGGGCATGTACATCATCGGCAGGGCCTGGCCGGCTTCGAGGAAGCAGCTGTAGCGGCCGTGCTTCAGCGCCTCGTGGAAGATCTCGACGGCGTAGTCGGTCGTGCCGCCGCCGGGCGGCGTCTTCCAGGAGATCAGGCCGGGGTAGCGCAGGCTGCGCACGTCCACACCGTGCTTCTCGTGGTACCAGCGGCACCAGCCCTCGCCGGCCAGCTTGGAAATGCCGTAGATCGTGGTCGGGTCCATCACGGTGGCCTGCGGCGTATCCACGGCCGGGGTGCTGGGACCGAAGGCGGCGATCGAGCTGGGCCAGAACACGCGCTCCAGCTTCTGCGTGCGGGCCAGTTCCAGCACGTTCAGCAGGCCCTTCATGTTCAGGTCCCAGGCCCACATCGGGTGCTTCTCGCCGGTGGCGGAGAGCGCGGCGGCGAGGTGGTAGATCTGCGTGATCTCGTGGCGCTTGACGACGGCGGCGAGCGCGGCGGCGTCGGTCACGTCCAGCATCTCGTGGCGCAGCGCGGGCACGCGACCCTCGGGCGCGATGTCGCTGGTGATGACGGCATGGTTGCCGTGCTTCCTCGCCAGCTCGGTGGCCAGCTCGGTGCCGATCTGGCCGTTGGCGCCGATGATGAGGATCTTCGTGGCGGTGGTCGTGGTGGTGGTCATTTGATCAGTCCCAGCTCTTTGCCGGCTTGCGCGAAGGCGGCGACAGCCTTCTCCAGGTGTTCGCGTTCATGGCCGGCCGAGACCTGCACGCGGATGCGCGCCTGGCCCTTGGGCACGACGGGGAAGAAGAAGCCGACGGCGTAGATGCCCAGTTCCAGGATGCGGGCGCTGAGCTTCTGCGCCGTCACCGCGTCGTAGACCATGATGGGCACGATCGGATGCGTGCCCGGCTTGATCTCGAAACCGGCCGCCTGGATGGCCTCGCGGAAGTAGGCGGTGTTGGCCTCCAGCTTGTCGCGCAGCGCCGTCGAGCCTTCGAGCAGGTCCAGCACGGCGATGCTCGCGCCGACGATGCTCGGCGCCACCGTGTTCGAGAACAGGTAGGGCCGCGAGCGCTGGCGCAGCAGCTCGATCACCTCGCGGCGGCCGGTCGTGAAACCGCCGGACGCGCCGCCCAAGGCCTTGCCCAGGGTGCCGGTGATGATGTCCACCTTGCCGAACACACCGCGGTACTCGTGCGTGCCGCGGCCGGTCTTGCCGAGGAAGCCGCTGGCATGGCACTCGTCGATGCCCAGCAGCGCGCCGTAGCGGTCGGTGATCTCGCGGATCTTGTCGAGCTGGGCGATCGTGCCGTCCATCGAGAACACGCCGTCGGTGAACACGAGCGTGAAGCGCGCACCGGCGGCCTGGGCCTCCTGCAGGCAGCGCTCCAGGTCGGCCATGTCGTTGTGCTTGTAGCGGAAGCGCTTGGCCTTGCACAGGCGGATGCCGTCGATGATGGAGGCGTGGTTCAGCTCGTCGCTGATGATCGCGTCCTGCTCGCCCAGCAGCGGCTCGAACAGGCCGCCGTTGGCGTCGAAGGCGGCGGCGTAGAGGATCGTGTCCTCGGTGCCGAGGAAGTTGGCCAGGCGCTGCTCCAGCGTCTTGTGCAGATCCTGCGTGCCGCAGATGAAGCGCACCGACGAGAGGCCGTAGCCGTGCGTGCGCAGCGCCTCGTGCGCCGCCTCGATCACCTGCGGGTGCGAGGACAGGCCCAGGTAGTTGTTGGCGCAGAGGTTGATCACCTCGCGGCCGTCGTTCGTCTGCACGACAGCGCCCTGGGCACTGGTAATGATGCGCTCGCTCTTGTAGAGCCCGGCTTCGCGCACGCCCTGGAGTTCGGCCCGCAGGTGGTCGTAGAAGGCTTCGCTGCCGGCGCTGGGCTTGGTCATATCAAACTCCTCGTGCACAATCCACTAAAGAAAACAAAGTTCGATATATCGAACATTCGTCCAGTATCAGGGAATCGTTCGACAAGGTCAAGCATGTCTGCATCGCATATCGACACACTGGAGCCACCCAAGGTCGGCGCCACGCTCCAGGCGCTGCGGCAAACGCAGGGCCTGTCGCTGGACGAACTGTCCCGCCGCGCCGGCGTGTCGAAGTCGATGCTCTCGCAGATCGAACGCAACCAGGCCAACCCGACGGTGGCCGTGGTCTGGCGGCTGGCGAACGCACTGCGCGTGGAGCTCTCGGAACTGCTCGGCGGCGAGAAGACGGCCGCACCGGCGATCGAGACCGTGCTCGCGCACCAGACGCCCTCGATGAGCAGTCCGGACAGCCTGTGCCAGTTGCGCATCCTCGGGCCGATCGACCTGGCCGGCCAGTTCGAGTGGTATCAGCTGACGATCCAGCCCGGCGGCGCACTGGAATCAGCCGCGCATGAGCCGGGCTCCCGCGAGCATCTGAGTGTGCTGAGCGGCCAGATGGAGGTCCGCGCGGCCGGCAGCGTGCAATCGCTGAAGGCCGGTGAGACGGGCCGCTATGCGGTCGATGGGCCGCATGCGATCCGCAACAGCGGCAGCGAGCCGGCGGTGGGCCTACTGGTCGTACTGCATCCCTAGCAGTTCGCCCAGGCTCACGCGATCCCAGCCGCTGCGCTGCCACAGCGGCAGCAGGCCATCCTTGCGTTCGACCAGCAGCGCACGCAACAGCGGCGCTGCTGGTGTCTGCGCCGGATCGCACAGCAGCACCAGCCGCTGCACGCCCGATTCGTCGAGCCGGCCCAGCCAGTCCAGCGACAGCAGCCGGTCGATCACCGGTTCCAGCTGCAGCGGGTCGGTGCGCAGGCGCTGGGCCAGGGCGAGATTGCCGAGGCCGCCCTCCCCATTCGCCTTGCCGCGCATCAGTTCGCTGATGACTTCCAGCGCCAGTTCCAACTGCAGGCCCGGCGTGTCCGGCCGGTGGACGATGCCGCGGCTCATGCTCGGTGCGTTGGCCGCCAGCACGGCGCCCAGCAGCACGACGACCCAGCCGAGGTACATCCAGATCAGGAAGATCGGCACGGTGGCGAAAGCGCCGTACAAGGTCGAATAGGTCGGCACGTGTTTCACGTACCAGGCGAGGCCCGCCTTGGCCGCGCTGAGCCCCACGGCGACGAAGGCGCCGCCCAGCAAGGCATGGCGCCAGCGCACGTGCGTGTTGGGCACGTAGTGGAACAGGCCGGCGATGCCCAGGCTCATCAGCACCAGTTCGGTCAGGCGCAGCAGGAAGGCGATGTTGTCGGAGAAGCCCTTGACCAGGCCCTCGCCGGCCGAGACCGCATAGCTGGTTAGCGCCAGGCTGCCACCCAGCAGCAGCGGGCCCAAGGTCAGCGCGGCCCAGTACACGAGCACGCGCTGGGCAATCGGCCGTGGCCGCTGCACGCGCCAGATCGCGTTGAGCGTGCGGTCGATCGTCAGCATCAGCGCGAGCGCCGTGCCGCCCAGCGCCACCAGGCCCACCGCGCCAAGTCGGTTCGCCTTGGCGGCGAACTGCGTCAGTGCACCCAGCACCGGGCGGGCAATCGTGTCGGGGATCAGGCTGGCGAGGAAGTACTTCTGCAGCGCCGCCTGGAAGGACGAGAAGATCGGGAAGGCGGTGAACAGGGCCAGCATCACCGTCAGCAGCGGCACCAGCGAGATCAGCGTCGTGAAGGTGAGGCTGCCGGCGGTGAGGCCCAGCCGGTCTTCGCGAAAACGCTGGCGGAAGCTGAGCAAGGTCAGGCGCCAGGGCCAGACCTTGAGGGCGCTGACGATGTCCGCCAGCAGTGGATGGACGGCGGTCTTGGCGAGCTTCGTCTCAGAGGGGGAAGGGAGCATGCTGGCTATGATGCCGCATGTCTTCTGCCGTCGATCCTCAAGCACCGCTGCGCACGCAGGCGAGCGGTGCCGAAATCTTCTCCCGCACCCTGGCCTTCGTCTCGCTTGTCGCCCTGATCATCCTCTGCCTGGCCTGGGAGTTGTGGCTGGCGCCGACCGGCCGCGGCACGCTGGCGATCAAGGCGCTGCCGCTGTTCCTGCCGCTCGTCGGCCTGTGGCGCTACCGGCTCTACACCTTCCGCTGGCTGAGCCTGATGATCTGGATCTACTTCGCCGAGGGCGCGATCCGCGCGACCAGCGAGCGCGGCGCGGGCATCTGGCTCGGCAGCGCCGAGGTTATGTTGAGCACCCTGATTTTCATTGCCTGCGCGATGCAGGTGAGGCTGCGGCTCGCGGCGGCCAAGGCAATATCGACCCCATGAGTTTCCTGAACGAATTGCAGCAACTGCTCGGCGATGCCGGGCTGGTCCGTGGCGACGACCTGTCGGCCTTCGAGACCGATTGGAGAAAGCGTTATGTCGGCCGCGCGCTGGCCGTGGCGCGGCCGGCCGACACGGCGCAGGTGGCGGCCGTGGTCAGGCTGTGTGCGGCATATGGCGTGACGATCGTGCCGCAGGGCGGCAACACCGGCCTGGTCGGCGGCTCGACCCCGGACGACTCGGGCGAGCAACTGGTGCTGAGCCTCACGCGGATGAACCGCATCCGCGCCATCGACGAAGCCAACCTGACGATGACCGTCGAGGCCGGCTGCGTGCTGCAGGCGCTGCAGGAGGCCGCCGAGGCGCGCCGCCTGCTGCTCCCGCTGAGCCTGGCGGCCGAAGGCTCCTGCATGATCGGCGGCAACCTCGCCACCAACGCCGGCGGCACGCAGGTACTACGCTACGGCAATGCACGCGAACTGTGCCTGGGGCTGGAGGTGGTCACCGCGCAGGGTGAGGTCTGGAACGGCCTGAGCGGCCTGCGCAAGGACAACACCGGCTACGACCTGCGCGACCTGTTCGTCGGCAGCGAGGGGACGCTGGGCATCATCACCGCCGCGACCTTGAAGCTCTACCCGGAGCCGCGCGCACGGATGACGGCGCTGGCCTCGGTGCCGACGCTGGAAGCCGCCGTTGAACTGCTGGGCCTCGCGCGCCAGCGCGCCGGCTCCGGCCTGACCGGCTTCGAGGTGATGAACGCCTTCTCGCTGGGTCTCGTGCGCAAGCACTACCCGCAGCAACGCCAGCCGCTGGAAGCGTCGCCGTGGACGGTGCTACTGGAGCTGTCCGACAGCGAGGACGAGCAGCATGCGCGAACGGTGTTCGAAGGCCTGCTCGAAGCCGCACTGGAAGCCGGCCTCGTCACCGACGCGGCCGTGGCCGAGAGCCAGGCGCAATCGAACGCGCTGTGGCACCTGCGCGAGTCGATCCCGCTGGCGCAGAGCGAGGAAGGCCTCAACATCAAGCACGACATCGCCCTGCCCGTCTCGGCAATTCCGGCCTTCGTGGCCGAAACGGACGCACTGCTGGAAGCCGGATTCCCCGGCATGCGCCTCGTCGATTTCGGCCATCTCGGGGACGGCAACCTGCACTACAACGTGCAGGCGCCGGAGGGCGTCCCGGCCGCCGAGTTCCTGGCCAAGAACGAGCCCGCGATCAACAGCATCGTCTACGACCAGGTCGCGAAGTACGCCGGCTCGATCTCGGCCGAGCACGGCATCGGCCGGCTCAAGCGCGAGGAACTGGCGCAGCGCAAGGATCCGGTTGCACTGGGCCTGATGCAGGCGATCAAGAAAGCCCTGGATCCGCAGGGCCTGATGAATCCGAATCGGGTGATCTAGCGTCGCTTCTGCGTCAGATCACGCCGCTGCTTGCGGCAGCCTTGAAGGCTGATGCCAAGTTCCGCTTAGTGCGTCGCTTGAACACGCCCTCGATCACCCACCACACGAAGATCGTCAGCGTCAGGAACGCGGCGAAGGTCAGCAGCACTTCACCCGCGGTCAGCGCGATTGCGCCGGCCATGGTCCAGCGCCGGCGGCGCGGTGTGAAGCGGGCCGTCAGCTGCTCGATCCACAGCTCGATGCTGTCGTAGAAGCTGGGCACCATCAGCAAGGTCAGGAAGGTCGAGGTGATCGTGCCGCCGATGATGGTCACCGCCATCGGGCGGTAGAACTCCGCGCCTTCGCCGATGCCGATGGCCACCGGCATCATGCCGGCGATCAGCGCGAAGGTGGTCATCAGGATCGGGCGGAAGCGTTTGCGGCCGGCGTGCATCAGTGCTTCCTCGCGGTCGATGCCGTTGGCCTCTTCGGCCCGCGCGGCGTCCAGCAGCAGGATCGCGTTCTTCGCCACCAGGCCCATCAGCATGATCACGCCGATCAGGCTCATCAGGTTCAGCGTGCCGCCGGTCAGCCACAGCGCGACGACCACGCCGAACAGCGACAGCGGCTGCGACAGCATCACGCCCCAGGGCACGGTGAAGGAGCCGAACTGCATGACCAGGATCAGGTACATCAGCCCGATGCCGGAGATCAGCGCGATGCCCATCGCGCCGAACACTTCCTGCTGATTCTTCGCGTCGCCGGCCAGGTCGATGCCGTAGCCGGGCGGGAAGTTGATCTTCTTTGCCAATGCGACCGCATCAAGCGTCACCTCGCCGGGCGAGCGGCCTTGCACGTTGGCCGAGACGGCCATCATCCGCTTGCCGTCGGCGTGCTGAATCTTGGCCGGCGCCTTGCCCATCGTCACCTGGGCGATCTGCTCCAGCGGCACCAGCAGGCCGGTGCCGGTGACGGCGATCGGCAGGCGCTCGATGTTGCTGGCGTCGACGCGGTCCTCCGGCGCCAGGCGCACGGCCACGTCGCGCGTCTCGCCGCTCGGGTCGACCCAGTCACCGACCTCGATGCCGGCGAAGGCCACGCGCAGCGCGTTCGCCGCATCGCCGACCGAGATGCCCATCTGGTTGGCCAGGCCCCGGTCCAGGTCGATCTGCAGTTCGTCCTGCGGATCCTGCTCGGACAGGCCGACGTCCACCGCGCCCTTCACCTGGCGCAGCTGGTCCATGTAGCTGTTCGTGATCTCCAGCAGCTTGCGCGAATCGGTGCCGTGGAAGCGGATCTGCACCGGCTTCTGCGCGCCGTTGTTCAGGTCGGAGAGCACCGTGTACTCGGCGCCGACGAGCCGGCTGACGCGCTGGCGCAGGTCCTTGGCGATCTCCTCGGCGCTGCGCTTGCGCGTCTTGGCCTTGCCGAGGTCGACGTAGATGCGGCCACCGCTGACGTTGACGTAGCTGTTGGTCGCCTGTGTCTCCGGCATCTGGCGGGCCAGCACCGCGGCCTCTTCCATCTTCAGCTTGGAGTACAGCAGGCTGGCGCTGGCCGGCGTGCGCACCTCGACGGCGATCGTGCCGTAGTCGCTGCTGGGCAGGAAGCTGGCGCCGACCATCTGCAGGGCCAGCATCGCCATGGCCACCGCCATGCTCAGCACGGCGAAGAAGGCCATCCAGCGCCTGTGATGCAGCGCCCAGGCGATCACGTTGCCGTAGCGGTCGGCCTGGTGGTCGAACCAGTGATTGAACTTCTGCAGCAGCTTGGAGATGCCCTTCTTCGGCGCCTCGTGGTAGCCCGGCGGGTCGCCCCAGAAGGCCGACAGCATCGGGTCCAGCGTGAACGAGATGAACAGGCTCACCAGCACCGAGGCGACGACGGTCAGGCCGAAGGGCCGGAACCACTCACCCGAGACGCCGGGCATGAAGCCGACCGGGATGAACACGGCGACGATCGAGAAGGTCGTGGCCGCCACGGCCAGGCCGATCTCGGCCGTACCGTTGAGCGCCGCGGTGCGGCGGTCGGCACCGGCTTCCATGTGGCGCACGATGTTCTCGCGCACGACGATCGCATCGTCGATCAGCACGCCGATCGCCAGCGAAAGGCCCAAGAGGCTCATGAAGTTCAGCGTGAAGCCGCACAGCCAGACGGCGATGAAGGCGGCTATCACCGAGGTGGGCAGCGAGGTCGCGGTGATCAGCGTCGAGCGCCAGGAATTCAGGAACACGTAGACGACCAGGATGGTCAGGCCGGCACCGAAGATCAGCGCATCGACGACGTTGTTCAGGCTGTCCTGCGCGTCCTTGCCGCCGTCCTGCGTGACGACCAGCTCCGTGCCTTTAGGCAGGGTCTTGCCGATCTCCTCGACCAGCTTGCGCGTCTCGTTCGCGACGCTGACGGTCGACGCATCGCGCGAACGTGTGACCGAGATGCCGACATTGGGCACGCCGCTGCGCATCGACAGCGTCGTCTGCTCGGCGAAGCCGTCCTGGACGGTGGCGACCTGGCCCAGGCGCACGATCTGATCGCTGCTGCCGTTGCCGCGCTTGACGACGACCTGTTCGAAGTCCGCCGGCCGTCCGATCCGCCCGACCAGCCGGATGCTCTGGTCCTCGAGCCGGCCGCGCACCTTGCCGACCGGCGCCGTCGTGTTCTGCATCTTCAGCGCATTGACGACCTCGGTCACCGACACATTGAACTCGCGCAGCTTCTGCGCATGCAGCAGCACCGAGAGCTCGCGGTTCAACGAACCGTCCACCGTCACCGTGGCCACACCGTGGATGGCGCGGAACTTGTCGGCCAGTTGGTCTTCCGCCAGGCGCGAGATCTCGGCGTGGCTCTGGCTCGTGGACGACAACGCCAGCTGCATGATCGGCTGGGCGGACGGATCGATCCGCTGCAGCACCGGCTCGCGCATCTCGACCGGCAGCTTGTAGCGCACCGTGCCGATCGCGTTGCGGACCTCGTCGGCCGCCTCGATCATGTTCTTGTTGAACTCGTAGATCAGCAGGATCTGCGCGTTGCCCTCGCTGGCCGTCGAGCGCACCTCGGTGACACCGGTGATGCTCTGCAGCGACTTCTCGACCCGGTTGATGATCTCCCGCTCCACCGTCGATGGCGAGGCGCCCGGGTACGGGATGTTGACCACCAGCATCGGCTCTTCGACGTCGGGGATCTGATTGACGCGCAGCTTGTTGAGCGCCATCAGGCCCAGCGCCATCAGCGCGATGATGATGACGATCGTCGCGATCGGCTTCTTGACGCTGAAGTTGGACAGGAACATGTCAGCCTCCCGAAGCGGCGGACGCGGCGGGCGCCGCCGAAGCCGCCGCGGGCTTGCTCATCTCGAAATGGCGGCCATCGCTGAGCGAACTGCCGGGCCGGCGCAGGATGCGGTCGCCCGCCTTCAGGCCTTCCAGCACCTGGTACTGCGCCAGCCGATCATCGCGCTGGCCCAGCTTCAGCGCTACCTTGGCGAGCTTGCCGTCGCCGCCCAGCACCCAGGCGAAGGCCTTGTCGCCTTCGCGCTGGATCGCGGCCTCCGCCAGCATCAGCGCGCTGATGCTCTGCGTCTGCACACGGCCTTCGGCGTAGAGGCCGGCCACCGTCGGCGCTTTCTCGCCGACGAAGTCGACCAGCACGGCCACCTGGCGCGTCGTCGGGTTGGCCGAGGCGTCGATGCGGCGCACGCGGCCCTGGAAGTCGCCGCTCTCGACGCCGTTGACCTTGAAGTACACGGTCTCGCCCAGTTTCAGCTCGGCCATTGCGTCGGCCGACACCAGGCCTTCGAAGCGCATCGTCGCCGGGTCGATCACCTTGACCAGTTCCTTGCCGACCTGGGCGGTGTCGCCAGCCGAGACCTTGCGTTCGCTGACCAGGCCGTCGAAGGGCGCGCGCGCCTCGGTGCGCTGCAGCTGCTGGCGCGCGCTGGCGGCCCGTGCCTTCGCCGCGACCAGATCGCTCTGGGTGTTGTTGCGCCGGATCTCGGCGTCTTCCATCGCCTGCAGCGACACCATGCCCTGCCCTTGCAGCGTCTTCATCCGCTGGAACTGACGTTCGGCCTGGTCGAAGCTCTGGTCGCTCGCGCGCACCGATTCATCGGCGGAAGTGAGGCTGTCGCGGATCGCCGTGTCGTCCAGGCGCACCAGCAGCTCGCCCTTCTTCACCCGCTCGCCGTTTTCCTTGAGCACCTGCAGGACCACGGCCTGCACCTCGGCACGCAGGTCCGCGCGCTTCTCGGGCTGGATCGAACCGGTGATCACCGGGCCGGTGGCGAAGTCGGAGTTGCCCATCGTCTGCACGTCCTCCGGCGAGACCAGCAGCGCCTGCTGGGCGGCGGCGTCCGCGTTGGCCGGCGGCGCCTTCTTGCAGCCGACCAGCGCGCCGGCGGACACCGCGACGGCTGCAGCCAGGGTCGCCTGGGCGATCACGGAAGGGAAGAACTTCGAGGCGTGACGACGCGTCATCAGACAAACTCCGGGAAACTCGGTGAGCCTAGTTCGGCAAAGCGCGCGAGCTTAACGCGAGCGGCTGCACGAGCCGATCGTCATGCGCACAGACCCAGGGTTTTCCCCGGTGACCGTGCCCTATCAGTTGGGGACTGACCTTACTGTAGGGTGGGCTCGACGGGCAGCGCCATCACGGCGATGCCCTCGTCGGCCAGCGCAGCGGCATCGGCCGGCGTGGCCTTGCCGCGGATGCCGCGCTGCTCGGCCTCGCCGTAGTGGATGCGACGGGCTTCGTCGGGAAAGCGCTCGCCGACGTCTTCGGTACGCGCGATCACTTCGCGGGCTATCTCACGCAGCGCCTGCTGCATCTGCTGCTTCATCTCGATCGGCAGCGCATTGGCCGATTCGGCGCTCTCACCGCGGGGATGCGCAACGTTCAGCCGCGGCGCGCTCGGGCGGCGCTCGATGCTCGTCAGACCGCAGCTCGGGCAGGCGACGAGGCCGCGAGCGAGCTGCGATTCGAAATCGTCGGCGGAGCCGAACCAGCCTTCGAAGCGGTGGTCCAGCGCACAGGCGAGATTCAGGACGAGCATGGATGAAGAAGAGGATGGAACGAAAGGGTCAGGACTTGCGCCACTCGAGCGCCCATTCGCCATCCTGCCAGCGCGTGAGCCACAACAGCGCGATCAGGGTCTTTGCGTCGGTCAGCTCACCCTCGGCGGCCATCGCGTCGAGCTCGGTCGCGCTGTGCGTGACGAGCTCCAGGAACTCGCCCTCGTCCAGCTTCTGCGCGCCGGCGACCAGGCCGCGGGCGAAGAAGATTTCGATGCGCTCGTCCGAGTAGGCAATCGCGTTGTGCAGCACGCCGGCATGGGCCCACTCGCGGGCGGTGTAGCCGGTCTCTTCCAGCAGTTCGCGCTTGGCGCAGGCCAGGATGTCCTCGCCCGGGTCGATCTTGCCGGCCGGGAACTCCAGCATCACGCGGCCCATCGGGTAGCGGTACTGACGCTCCAGCAGCAACTGGCCCTTGTCGAGGATCGGCACGATCATCACCGCACCCGGGTGGACGATGTATTCGCGCGCCGATTCGGCGCCGTCCGGCAGGCGCACGGTGTCGCGCCGTACGTCGAGGAAGTGGCCCTGGTAGACCTGCTTCGATTCGATCTTCTCTTCGCGCAGGTGTTTGTCGCCGTCAGTCGCCACGGTGCCGCCTGAGATAGGCCCAGACGAAGCCGGGGAAGCCGAGGACCAGGAACAGGCAGATGCTGGCGGCGTAGAACTCCCAGCCCTGCGGCTGACGCTGGCCGATGCTCGACTCCAACCCGAAGCCGAGCATCAGCACGGCCACGGCCAGCAGTGCCAGTTCGAGGATGCGCCACCAGGGCGACTTGTGCGCCGGCCGCGGGCCGACCAGCAGCACCCGTTTGCTGAAGTAAGGCGCGTTGGCCGCCACCACGGCGGCCAGGAGCACCAGCCAGGTGGCCGAGCCCTGATCCATCAGGTGGCCAGGGCCTTGACGACGGCCGTGGCGCACATGTGCATCAGGCCGCCCGGCATCACGCCGAAGACCAGCACGGCCAGGCCGTTCAAGGTCATCACGAAGCGGGCATCGGCCGGAGCCGCCAGCGGCGTGGTGTCGGTCGCTTCGTCGAAGAACATGACCTTGATGACGCGCAGGTAGTAGAAGGCGCCGACCAGCGAGGCGATCACCGCGAACACGGCCAGCCCGATGTACAGCGGCGAGTCGGTCGTCACCATCGCCTGCAGCACGGCCAGCTTGCCGTTGAAGCCTGCGGTCAGCGGGATGCCGGCCAGCGAGAACATGAACACCATCATCACCAGCGCATACCAGGGGCTGCGCTTGGCAAGGCCGGCCAGGTCCTTGATCTCTTCCGACTCATGGCCGGCGCGGGCCAGCAGCATGATCATGCCGAAGGTGCCCAGCGTGGTCATCACGTAGGTGACGATGTTGAACATCGCCGAGCTGTAGGCATTGGCGGCCGACAGCGTGTTGCCGTTGGCCACGCCCGAAGCCAGGCCCAGCAGCACGAAGCCCATCTGCGCGATCGTCGAGTACGCCAGCATCCGCTTCAGGTTGCTTTGCGCGATGGCCGCGAGGTTGCCGATGACCAGCGAGCAGACCGCCAGCACCAGCAGCATCTGCTGCCATTCGATCGCCAGGCCGATCATGCCTTCCACCAGCAGGCGGATGGTGATGGCGAACGCGGCCAGCTTCGGCGCGGCGCCGATCAGCAGCGTGGCGGCCGTCGGGGCGCCCTGGTAGACGTCCGGCACCCACATGTGGAACGGTGCGGCGCCGAGCTTGAAGGCCAGGCCGGCGACGACGAAGACGACACCGAAGATCAGCACCGCGTGGTTGGGCAGCGAGCCCGCACCACCGCTGATCACGTTGAACACCTGCGGGATCGAGAGCGAACCGGTGGCGCCGTACATCATCGACAGGCCGTACAGCAGGAAGCCGCTGGCCAGCGCGCCGAGCACGAAGTACTTCATCGCCGCTTCGGTCGAGAGCACGTGGTCGCGGCGCAGCGCGACCAGCGCGTACAGCGACAGGCTCATCAGCTCCAGGCCCAGGTAGACGACCAGGAAGTTGTTGGCCGACACCATCACGGCGATGCCCAGCAGCGCGAACAGGGTCAGCGTGAACAGCTCGCCCTTGAGCATCTCGCGCGAGGCCGCGTAGGGCCGCGAGTAGACCAGGGTGACGAGGGTCGCCACGCAGGCCAGGAAGGCCAGCAGGTGACCCATCGGGTCGGCGACGACCATGCCCTGCATCGCGTAGACGGTGGCGCCTTCGTTGAAGTAGCACAGGTGCATCACGCCGACGACGGCGATCGTCAGCTGCGTCAGCCAGTAGGTCGGGCGGCGCGCCGGGTCGGTGACGAACAGGTCGACGATGGCGATCAGCAGTGCCATCACCACCAGCACCACTTCGGGATAAACCGCAAGCCAGTTCATAGCATTCATTGTTGGGTGGCCTCAGTCGTGGCGGCGGGTTCGGAAGCAGCGTCCGAGGCTGCCGGCGCGGCAGCTTCGACGACGACCGCGGCAGCGGCCGGCGCGGCGGCGCCCGGGATCTTCGACACGGCGACGTGCTTCAGCAGGCCGTCGACCGAAGCTTCCATCACGTCGGTGAAAGGCTTCGGGTACAGGCCCATGTACAGCGTGGCGATCGCCAGCACGGCCATCATGCCGAACTCGCGGGCGTTGATGTCGGTGAGCTTCTTGACGTTGTCGTTGGTCACCGGGCCGAAGTACACGCGCTTGTACATCCACAGGCTGTAGGCCGCGCCGAAGATCAGCGCCGTCGCAGCGATGGCGCCGAGCCAGAAGCTGTACTTGACCGTGCCCAGGATCACCATCCACTCGCCGACGAAGCCGGCCGTGGCGGGCAGGCCGCAATTGGCCATCGCGAAGAACAGCGCGAAGGCCGCGAACTTGGGCATCGTATTGACGACGCCGCCGTAGGCCGCGATCTCGCGGCTGTGGACGCGGTCGTACAGCACGCCGATGCCGAGGAACATCGCGCCCGACACGAAGCCGTGGGCAATCATCTGCACCAGGCCGCCGGTGACGCCCAGCGGGTTGAAGATGAAGAAGCCCAGGGTGACGAAGCCCATGTGAGCGATGGACGAGTAGGCCACCAGCTTCTTCATGTCCTTCTGCACCAGCGCGACGAGGCCGATGTAGACCACGGCGATCAGCGACATCGCGATGATCAGCCAGGCGTACGCGTGAGCCGCGTCGGGCGCGATCGGCAGCGAGAACCGCAGGAAGCCGTAGCAGCCCAGCTTCAGCATGATCGCGGCCAGCACGACGGAACCGCCGGTGGGCGCTTCCACGTGGGCGTCGGGCAGCCAGGTGTGTACCGGCCACATCGGCACCTTCACCGCGAAGGCGGCCAGGAAGGCGAAGAACAGCAGGGTCTGCTCGTGCAGCGTCAGCGGCAGCTGGTGCCAGGTGGCGATGTCGAAGGAACCGCCGGCCTTGTAGTACAGGTACAGCAACGCGATCAGCGTCAGCAGCGAGCCGGCCAGCGTGTAGAGGAAGAACTTGAAGGCCGCGTAGACCCGGTTCTTGCCGCCCCAGACACCGATGATGATGTACATCGGGATCAGCGTGGCCTCGAAGAACACGTAGAACAGCAGGCCGTCGAGCGCCGAGAACACGCCGATCATCAGACCGGACAGCACCAGGAAGGCGCCCATGTACTGGTTGACGCGGGTGTCGATGACTTCCCAGGCGGCGACCACGACGATGACGGTGATGAAGGCCGTCAGCGGCACGAACCACATCGAGATGCCGTCGACGCCGAGGTGGTAGCTGACGTTGAAGCGCTCGATCCAGGGCAGGTTCTCGACGAACTGCATGGCCGCCGAGGCGTTGTCGAAGCCGCTGATCAGCGGCAGCGTCGCGAGCAGGCTGGCGACGGCGGCGACCAGCGCCATCCAGCGCACGGCATTCGCGTTCTCGTCACGCCCGACCGCCAGCAGCAACAGGCCGCTGACGATGGGCAGGAAGATGGCAAGGCTCAAAATTCCCATGATTCTTTTTCTCCGCCCCGATCAAGCACCGACGAGGGCGCGGAATTGGGGCTCCATATAGGGCCACAGCTGCCAGGTCATCAGGCCGATCACGCCGAGGATCATCACCAGCGCATACCAGTACAGGTGGCCGGTCTGGACGCGGCGCACGAGGCCGGCGATGCCGCCCACCGTCTTGGCCGAGCCATTGATGACGAGGCCGTCGATGATTGCCTGGTCGCCGCCCTTCCACAGGCCGGTGCCGAGGCCCCGGGCCAGGCGGGCCAGCACGTTCTCGTTGAACCAGTCGAAGAAGTACTTGTTCTCCAGGATCACGATGACCGGACGCAGCACGCGGGCGAAGGTCGCCGGGATGACCGGGGCCACCATGTAGCAGACGTAGGCCGAGACCACGCCGGCCAGCGCCAGCCAGAACGGCAGGCTGGTGAGCCCGTGCAGCGCCATTGCGGCGGCACCGTGGAACTCGTTCTTCAACTCTTCCATCGCCGGGTGGGCTTCCAGGTTGATGAAGATGGAGTCCTTGAAGAAGTCGCCGTACAGCATCGGCTGGATCGCAAGGTAGCCGATCACGACCGACGGGATCGCCAGCAGGATCAGCGGCGCGGTCACGACCCAGGGGGACTCGTGCGGCGTGTGAGCGTGGTGGTCGTCGTGGCCGTGCTCGTCGTGCGCGTCATGCTCGCCCGGGAAGGGCTTGTGGTGGAAGTGCTCCTTGCCGTGGAAGACCAGGAAGTACATCCGGAACGAGTAGAAGGCCGTCACGAACACGCCGACGATGACGGCGAAGTAGGCGAACGAGGCACCCGGCAGATGGCTGGCGTGCACCGCCTCGATGATCGAGTCCTTCGAATAGAAGCCCGCGAACAGCGGCGTGCCGATCAGCGCCAGCGAACCCAGCAGCGAGGTGATCCAGGTGATGGGCATGTACTTGCGCAGGCCGCCCATGTTGCGGATGTCCTGGTCGTGGTGCATGCCGATGATCACGGAACCCGCGCCGAGGAACAGCAGCGCCTTGAAGAACGCGTGCGTCATCAGGTGGAACACGGCGACCGAGTAGGCCGAGGCGCCCAGCGCCACCGTCATGTAGCCGAGCTGCGACAGCGTCGAGTACGCGACCACGCGCTTGATGTCGTTCTGGATGATGCCCAGGAAGCCCATGAACAGCGCCGTGATCGCGCCGATCACCAGCACGAAGTTCAGCGCGGTGTCGGACAGCTCGAACAGCGGCGACATGCGCGTCACCATGAAGATGCCGGCCGTCACCATCGTGGCGGCGTGGATCAGCGCGGAGATCGGCGTCGGGCCTTCCATCGAGTCCGGCAGCCAGACATGCAGCGGAAACTGCGCCGACTTGCCCATCGCGCCGATGAACAGGCAGATGCAGGCCACGCTCAGCATCATCCAGTCCGAGCCCCACAGCGGCATCGGGAACTGGATCAGGGCCAGCGCCTCGCGCTTGGCGAACACTTCCGTGTAGTTCAGCGAGCCGCCGTAGGCCACCAGCAGGCCGATGCCCAGGATGAAGCCGAAGTCACCGACCCGGTTGACCAGGAAGGCCTTCATGTTGGCGAAGATCGCCGTCGGCTTCGTGTACCAGAAGCCGATCAGCAGGTACGACACCAGGCCCACCGCCTCCCAGCCGAAGAACAGCTGCAGCATGTTGTTGCTCATCACGAGCATCAGCATCGAGAAGGTGAACAGCGAGATGTAGCTGAAGAAGCGCTGGTAGCCGGGGTCTTCCTCCATGTAGCCGATGGTGTAGATGTGCACCATCAGCGAGACGAAGGTGACGACGCACATCATCATCGCGGTCAGGCCGTCGACCATGAAGCCGACTTCCATCTTCAGGCCGCCGACCTTCATCCATTCGTAGATGGTCTCGTTGAAGCGCGCGCCGTCGACGGCCACGGACTTCAAGGTCATCGCCGAGATGATGAAGGCGATCAGCACGCCCAGGATGGTGACGCTGTGCGCACCGGTGCGGCCGATCTTCTTGCCGAAGAAGCCGGCCAGCACGGCGCCGACCAGCGGCGCCAGCGGCACCGCGAGCAGCATGTTTGCGGAAAGGGTTGCGGACATCTTGTTGTTATCCCTTCAAGGCGTCGAGCTCATCGACGGCAATCGTCGAGCGGTTGCGGAACAGCACGACGAGGATCGCCAGGCCGATCGCCGACTCGGCGGCCGCCACGGTCAGGATGAAGAACACGAAGACCTGGCCGGCCGCATCACCGAGGTAGTGCGAGAAGGCCACGAAGTTCAGGTTCACCGCCAGCAGCATCAGCTCGATCGCCATCAGCAGCACGATCAGGTTCTTGCGGTTCAGGAAGATGCCGATCACCGACAGCGCGAACAGGATCGCGCCCAGCGTCAGGAAATGTCCGAGGGTCAGGCTCGCTGCCATCATGCGGCTCCCTTGTTGTCTTCAGCAGCCGGCGTGGCGGGTACTTCCACGGTCGCGGCCATCTTGACGATCTTGAGGCGGTCCGCCTTCTTGACGCGGACCTGCTGCGAAGCGTCCTGGCTGCGCGAGTCCTTGCGGGCCCGCAGGGTCAGCGCGATCGCGGCGATCACGCCCACCAGCAGCAGCACGGCCGCCACTTCAAGCGGGTACAGGTATTGGGTGTAGATCGCCACGCCCAGCAGCTTGGTGTTGCCGAGCTGCTGCGCGGCCGGGCTCAGCTCCGGCGCGTCGGTCAGGCGGAAGCCGCCCATCAGCACGACCGCCATCTCCAGCGCGATGAAGGCGCCGATGAACAGCGCGATCGGCAGGTGCTTCCAGAAGCCCTCGCGGACGTTGGTGGCCTGGTCGCTGGTGATGTCCAGCATCATCACGACGAACAGGAACAGCACCATCACGGCGCCGATGTAGACCAGCACCAGCGCGATGGCCAGGAACTCGGCCTTCAGCAGCATCCAGATGCAGGACGCGTTGAAGAAGGCCAGGATCAGGAACAGGGCCGAGTGCACGGTGGACTTCGCCGTGATGACACGGAACGAGGCGCCCAGCAGCACGGCCGAGAACACGTAGAACAGAGCGGTTGTGATTTCCATAAGAACTCAGCAAGCAGCGCATGACTGAAGAACCCGGCAGGCCGCGAGGCACTGGGCCGGGTCGATCGGTCAGCGGTACTTTGCGTCCGCCTCCTTTTGGGCTGCGATCTGGGGTTCGTAGCGGTCGCCGACGGCCAGCAGCATGTCCTTCGTGAAGTACAGGTCGCCGCGCTTTTCGCCGTGGTATTCGAAGATCGAGGTCTCGACGATCGAGTCGACCGGGCAGCTCTCTTCGCAGAAGCCGCAGAAGATGCACTTGGTCAGGTCGATGTCGTAGCGGGTCGTGCGGCGCGAACCGTCGTCACGCACGTCGGACTCGATCGTGATCGCCATCGCGGGGCACACGGCCTCGCAGAGCTTGCAGGCGATGCAGCGCTCTTCGCCGTTCTCGTAGCGGCGCAGCGCGTGCAGGCCGCGGAAGCGCGGCGACAGCGGCGTCTTCTCTTCCGGGAACTGGATGGTGATGTTGGGCGACAGGAAGTGCCGCCCGGTCAGGGCCATGCCCTTGAACAGCTCCAGGAGCATGAAGCTCTTGGCGAAGTCCTTGATGGAGGAAAGCGTAGACATGATGGTCGGGGCTTCTTCAGTTCCAGATGTTGAACGGCGACTGGATCCACAGGCCGACGACGACCAGCCAGACCAGCGTCACCGGAATGAAGATCTTCCAGCCCAGACGCATGATCTGGTCGTAGCGGAAGCGCGGGAAAGTGGCACGGACCCAGAGGAAGGTCGTCACGACGACGAACACCTTGATCGCCAGCCAGATCCAGCCAGGGATGAAGTCCAGGAAGGCGAAGGGGCTCAGCCAGCCGCCGAGGAACATGGTTACGGCCAGGATCGAGACCAGGATCATGTTGGCGTACTCGGCGAGGAAGAACATCGCGAAGGCCATGCCCGAGTACTCGATCATGTGGCCGGCGACGATTTCCGATTCGCCTTCCACCACGTCGAACGGGTGGCGGTTCGTCTCGGCGAGACCCGAGATGAAGTACACGATGAAGATCGGGAACAACGGCAGCCAGTTCCAGGAGAACACGGACGCGCCATGCGCCGCACCCCAGCCCTTGCCCTGCCCCATCACGATGTCGCTCATGTTCAGCGAGCCCGAGACCATCAGCACGATCACCAGCGCGAAGCCCATGGCGATTTCGTAGCTGACCATCTGCGCCGAGGCACGCAGCGCACCGAGGAAGGCGTACTTCGAGTTCGAGGCCCAGCCGGCGATGATCACGCCGTAGACCTCGAGCGAGGTGATCGCCATCAGGAACAGCAGGCCGGCGTTGATGTTGGCCAGCGCGACGTCGGGGCCGAAGGGCACGACGACCCAAGCGGCCAGCGCCGGCATGATCGTCATGATCGGGCCGAGGAAGAACAGGCCCTTGTTCGCCTTGGCCGGGACGATGATCTCCTTGAAGATCAGCTTCACCGCGTCGGCGATCGGCGTCAGCAGGCCGAACGGACCCACGCGGTTCGGACCCGGACGGATCTGCGACCAGCCGATGGCCTTGCGCTCCCACAGCGTCAGGTAGGCGACGCAGCCCATCAGCGGCGCGACGACGATGATGATCTTCAGCAGGTTCCAGATCACCGGCCAGACAGCGCCCAGGTGGGCGGCGCCGGCGTTGTAGAGGGTGTCGATCATTGTTCTGTCTTCCTCAGGCCTTGCTGACGTTCAGCGTGCCGAACATCGCACCCAGCGCCGCGGTCTCGACGAGGCCGGCCGGCACGCGCACGACGTTGGCGGGCAGACCGGCTTCCAGCTTCGCGAACAGCTCGGCGGCACCGGCACCGTCCTGCGTGATGCGGACGCGGGCACCCTGCTCTGCCAGGCCCAGCTGGGCCCACAGTGCGCTCGGGATGCCGGCGACGGCGGCGTTCTTCGCGTCGGTCGTCAGCTGCAGCGAGGTGCTGTTGCGGACCAGCGCGTCGGCGGCGTAGATCGGCAGGCTGGCCAGGCGCTCGATGCCCGTCGAGGCAGCAGCACCCTGGATCGCAGCAGTCGTCGTGTTGCTCAGGCGGCCGGCGAAGTCGGAGCCGACGCCCAGGGCCTCGGTCTTCACCTGCTCCGAGCTTTCCTGCTCGAAGCCGGCGACTTCCAGCAGGTTGCCCAGCACGCGCAGGATCTTCCAGCCCGGACGGGTCTCGGCCAGCGGCTTGACGACGCCGACGAAGGTCTGCGCGCGGCCCTCGGCATTGACGAAGGTGCCCGAGGTTTCGGTGAACGGTGCCGTCGGCAGGATCACGTCCGCGTATTCCAGGCCCGACTTGAAGGGGCTCATCACGACGACCATCTCGGCCGCGTTCAAGGCCTTGGCGGCGGCAGCAGCGTTGGCGGCGTCGAGCACCGGATCGGTGTTCAGCAGCACCACGGCCTTCAGCTTGCCCTCGCCGTCCAGCATCTGGCCGGCGTTCAGGCCACCGGCCTTCGGCAGGAAGCCGGTCAGTTGCGCACCGACCGTGTTGGCGGCTTCGGTCAGGTAGCCGACGCTGGCGCCGGTCTGCTGGCCGATCCAGTTGGCGATGGCCAGCAGGCTGGCGGCCTGCGGGTGCTGCGCAGCGGCATTGCCCAGCAGCACAGCCTTGCGGGTGCCGGACAGCAGCGAGGCGGCGATGGCCTTGGCAGCCTCGGTCGCTTCGCCCTGCGCCGGAGCGCTGACGTTGTTGGTCGCGGCGATCGCGGCGGCCACGTCGGCCAGCGATTGCACCCAGGCGCTCGGGGCGGCGGTGACGCGCGCGGCGACGGGCATCAGCCAGTCGTCTTCGCTCGCGCCGACGGCCGTGACCTGTGCACCGCGGCGAGTGGCCTGGCGCAGGCGCTGGGCGAACAGCGGGTGGTCCTTGCGCAGCTGCGAGCCGACCACCAGCGCGCGCTCGATCGTCGACAGCGAGGCGATCGAAGTACCCAGCCAGTGACTTGCACCGTCAGCCGCGACATTGCCGAAATCGGCGTGGCGCAGGCGGTAGTCGAGGTTCTGGCTGCCGATGCCGCGCACCAGCTGGGCCAGCAGGTGCAGCTCTTCGGTCGTGCTGTGGGCCGAGGCCAGCGCGCCGATGGCGTGGGCGCCGTGCTCCTTCTTGACCAGCTTCAGGCCGTTGGCGACGTATTCCAGAGCCGTCGTCCAGTCGACCTGCTTCCAGGCACCGCCCTGCTTGATCATCGGCGCGGTCAGACGCTGGTCGCTGTTCAGCGATTCGTAACTGAAGCGGTCGCGGTCGGCGATCCAGCATTCGTTGACGTCGTCGTTCTCCAGCGGAACGACGCGCATCACCTGCTGGCCCTTGACCTGGACGATCAGGTTGGCGCCGGTGGAATCGTGCGGGCTGACGCTCTTGCGGCGCGACAGCTCCCAGGTGCGAGCGCTGTAGCGGAAGGGCTTGCTGGTGAGCGCGCCGACCGGGCAGATGTCGATCATGTTGCCCGACAGCTCGGAGTCCACCGAGCGGCCGACGAAGGTCTGGATCTCGCTGTGCTCGCCGCGGTGAGCCATGCCCAGCTCCATCACGCCGGCGATCTCCTGGCCGAAGCGCACGCAGCGGGTGCAGTGGATGCAGCGGCTCATCTCTTCCATCGAGACCAGCGGGCCGACGTTCTTGTGGAAGACGACGCGCTTCTCTTCGGAGTAGCGGCTCTTGCCGCTGCCGTAGCCGACGGCCAGATCCTGCAGCTGGCATTCGCCACCCTGGTCGCAGATCGGGCAGTCCAGCGGGTGATTGATCAGCAGGAATTCCATGACGCCCTGCTGGGCCTTGACCGCCTTGTCGCTCTTGGTGCGGACGATCATGCCCTGCGTCACCGGCGTGGCGCAGGCCGGCATCGGCTTGGGCGCCTTCTCCACGTCCACCAGGCACATGCGGCAGTTGGCGGCGATGGAGAGCTTCTTGTGATAGCAGAAGTGCGGAATGTAGGCACCGGCCTTTTCGGCCGCATGCATCACCATGCTGCCCTCCAGGACCTCTACCTTCTGACCGTCGAGTTCGATTTCAACCATGTTTTGTTTTCCGATCAGGCCGCGGCTTTGCTGTTGGCCGAGGCTTCCTCGATCATCTTGACGAACTCCGGCTTGAAGTTCTTGATCATGGCGCGCACCGGCATCGCGGCGGCGTCGCCGAGCGCACAGATCGTGCGGCCCTGGATGTTGTCGGCCACGGAGTTCAGCAGGTCCAGGTCCGAGGCGCGGCCCTTGCCGTGGTAGATGCGCTCGATCACGCGGTGCATCCAGCCCGTGCCTTCGCGGCAAGGCGTGCACTGACCGCAGCTCTCGTGGGCGTAGAAGTAGGCCAGGCGCAGCAGGCTCTCGACCATGCAGCGCGAGTCGTTCATCACGATCACCGCACCCGAGCCCAGCATCGAACCGGCCTTGGCGATGGAGTCATAGTCCATCGTGCAGTTCATCATCGTCTCGGCCGTCAGCACCGGGGCGGACGAGCCACCCGGGATCACGGCCTTCAGCGTGCGGCCTTCGCTCGCGCCCTTCACGCCGCCGGCGAGTTCCAGCAGCTTGCTGAACGGCGTGCCCAGCGGGATCTCGTAGTTGCCCGGACGCTCGACGTCACCCGACACCGAGAAGATCTTCGTGCCGCCGTTGTTGGGCTTGCCGATCTCCAGGTAGGGCTGCGCGCCGTTGCGGATGATCCAGGGCACCGCGGCGAAGGTCTCGGTGTTGTTGATCGTCGTGGGCTTGCCGTAGACGCCGAAGCTGGCCGGGAACGGCGGCTTGAAGCGCGGCTGGCCCTTCTTGCCTTCCAGCGATTCCAGCAGCGCGGTTTCCTCGCCGCAGATGTAGGCGCCGAAGCCATGGTGCGCATGCAGCTGGAAGCTGAAGCCGCTGCCCATGATCTTGTCGCCGAGGAAGCCGGCGGCGCGGGCTTCTTCCAGGGCCGCTTCGAAGCGCTCGTAGACCTCGAAGATCTCGCCGTGGATGTAGTTGTAGCCCACCTGGATGCCCATCGCGAAGGCGGCAATGGCCATGCCTTCGATGACGATGTGCGGGTTGTACATCAGGATGTCGCGGTCCTTGCAGGTACCCGGCTCGCCTTCGTCCGAGTTGCAGACGAGGTACTTCGCACCGGGGAACTGGCGGGGCATGAAGCTCCACTTCAGACCCGTGGGGAAGCCGGCGCCGCCACGGCCGCGCAGGCCCGAGGCCTTGACCTCGGCGATCACTTGGTCGGACGTCAGCGGCGTGCCGTCGGCCGTACCCTCGCCCGTCAGGATCTTGCGCAGGGCGGCATAGCCCCCACGTGCGACGTAGTCCTTCAGGCTCCAGTTGTCACCGTTCAGGCCGTCATAGATCTGCGCGCCGATGTGGCGGTCGTGGAAGCAGGTCTCGACGCCCTTGGCTTGGAATTTGGAAAGATCGAGCATGCCGTCCTCAGTTGGTCTTGGCATTGGCCCGCAGCACATCGACGAGTTCGTCGAGGCGCTGATGGCTCATGAAGCTGCACATCTGGCGGTCGTTCACCAGCATCACCGGCGCGTCGGCGCAGGCGCCCAGGCACTCGCTCTGCTGCACCGTGAAGACGCCGTCGGCCGTCGTGCCGCCCATCTCCACGCCGAGCTTCGTGCACAGGTGCTCCAGCGCCTTCTGGCCGTCGCGCAGCTGGCAGGGCAGGTTCGTGCAGACGTTCAGCTTGAACTGGCCGAGCGGCTTCTGGTTGTACATGTTGTAGAAGGTCGTGACCTCGTACACCGCGATGGCCGGCATGCCCAGGTAGGCAGCGATGGCGTCCTCGCTGGCACGCGAGACGTAGCCCTGCTCATGCTGCACGATGGCCAGGCAGGCCATCACCGCCGACTGCTTCTGCTCGGCCGGGTACTTCGCCACTTCACGGGCGAAGCGCGCGGCCGTGGCCTCGCTCAAAACGTATTGTTCGCTCATCGGTCAATCTCACCGAAAACAATGTCCATCGTGCCGATCACGGCCACGGCGTCGGCAATCATGTGGCCCTTGGCCATCTCGTCGAGCGCCGCCAGATGCGGGAAGCCCGGCGCGCGGATCTTCAGACGATACGGCTTGTTGGCGCCGTCGCTGACGATGTAGATGCCGAACTCGCCCTTCGGGTGCTCGACGCCCGCATAGGCCTCGCCGGCCGGGACTCGGAAACCTTCGGTGAAGAGCTTGAAGTGGTGGATCAGCTCTTCCATGTTGGTCTTCATGCCCACGCGGTGCGGGGGAGCGACCTTGTGGTTGTCGGTGATGACCGGACCCGGATTGGCGCGCAGCCACTTCACGCACTGTTCGACGATGCGGCAGCTCTGGCGCATCTCTTCGACGCGGACCACGTAGCGGTCGTAGGTGTCGCCGTTGGTGCCGAGCGGGATGTCGAAGTCCATGTTGGCATAGACGTCGTAGGGCTGCTTCTTGCGCAGGTCCCAGGCGATGCCCGAGCCGCGCAGCATCGGGCCCGAGAAGCCCAGGTTCAGCGCGCGCTCCGGCGAGACGACGCCGATGCCGACCGTGCGCTGCTTCCAGATACGGTTGTCGGTCAGCAGCGTCTCGTAGTCGTCGACGTTCTTCGGGAAGCGCTTGCAGAAGTCTTCGATGAAGTCCAGCAGCGAGCCGCTGCGGTTCTCGTTGAGCTTGGCGATCGCCTTGGCGTTGCGGATCTTGCTGGCCTGGTACTGCGGCATCGTGTCCGGCAGGTCGCGGTAGACGCCGCCCGGACGGAAGTAGGCCGCGTGCATCCGGGCGCCGGAGACCGCTTCGTACATGTCGAAGATGTCTTCACGCTCGCGGAAGCAGTAGATCAGGATGTTCATCGCGCCGCAGTCCAGACCGTGCGCGCCCAGCCACAGCAGGTGGTTCAGGATGCGGGTCAGCTCGGCGAACATCACGCGGATGTACTGCGCGCGCATCGGCACGTCCACGCCCAGCATCTTCTCGATGGCCAGGCAGTAGGCGTGCTCGTTGGCCATCATCGACACGTAGTCGAGACGGTCCATGTAAGGCAGCGACTGGATGAAGGTCTTGCTCTCGGCCAGCTTCTCGGTGGCGCGATGCAGCAGGCCGATGTGCGGGTCGGCGCGCTGGATGATTTCGCCGTCGAGTTCCAGCACGAGACGCAGCACGCCGTGGGCGGCCGGGTGCTGGGGACCGAAGTTCAGCGTGTAGTTCTTGATTTCTGCCATGACTTACAGGCCACCGTAGTTGTCTTCGCGAATCACTCGCGGCGTGATCTCGCGCGGCTCGATCGTCACCGGCTGGTAGATCACGCGCTTGGCATCGGCGTCGTAGCGCATCTCGACGGTGCCCGAGGTCGGGAAGTCCTTGCGCATCGGGTGGCCGATGAAGCCGTAGTCCGTCAGGATGCGGCGCAGGTCTTCGTGGCCGTCGAAGATGATGCCGTACAGGTCGAAGGCCTCGCGCTCGAACCAGTTGGCCGAGTTCCACAGCGCGTTGACCGAAGCGACCACCGGCAGTTCGTCGTCCGGCGCGAACACCTTCAGGCGCACGCGCTGGTTCCTGCTGACCGACAGCAGGTGCGAGACGGCCGCGA
Source organism: Roseateles agri (assembly GCF_034043675.1). Lineage (NCBI taxonomy): Bacteria > Pseudomonadati > Pseudomonadota > Betaproteobacteria > Burkholderiales > Sphaerotilaceae > Roseateles > Roseateles agri. Next base: position 169,393 of record NZ_JAXCLA010000008.1, read on the forward strand.
AGCGCGGGCCTTCATAGCCGCCCATGCCGTAGTCGGAGTAGTCCACGCCGCAGAGGTCGATCAATTGCTCGAAGCGCAGGTCGGCGTGGTCGCGCAGCGTCTGGGCGGCGGCGTAGTAGCTGCCGGGCTTGACGGTGACGGTGATCTCGCCGAACTCGTTCTTGATGCTCTGAATCTGCTCGCCGAGGGCGCTTTCGATCGCGCCCTTCAGGGTGTCGAGGGAGGTGCTCATCTTGTGTCGGGTCCTCGCTCAGCGCGCGATGGTGTTTTCGCGGCGGATCTTGGCCTGCAGCTGCAGGATGCCGTACAGCAGCGCCTCGGCGGTCGGCGGACAGCCCGGCACATAAACGTCGACCGGAACGATGCGGTCGCAGCCGCGCACGACCGAGTAGCTGTAGTGGTAGTAGCCGCCGCCGTTGGCGCACGAGCCCATCGACAGCACCCAGCGCGGCTCGGCCATCTGGTCATAGACCTTGCGCAGCGCCGGCGCCATCTTGTTGCACAGCGTGCCGGCCACGATCATCAGGTCCGACTGGCGCGGGCTCGGGCGGAACAGCATGCCGAAGCGGTCGATGTCATAACGCGCAGCGCCCGCGTGCATCATCTCGACGGCACAGCAGGCAAGACCGAAGGTCATCGGCCAGAGGGAACCGGTCTTCGACCAGTTGATCAGCTTGTCGACCGAGGTGGTGACAAAGCCTTCTTTCATGACGCCTTCAATACCCATTGCAAGCTTTCTTTCGGTTCAAGCCGGCAGCAGCGTGCGCCGGCTGACAAGAGGCTGTGAGCCCCTCCTCATTCCCAATCCAGGGCGCCCTTCTTCCACATGTAGACGAAGCCCAGCACGAGGATCGTGAGGAAGCTCATCATCGACCAGAAGCCGACCTGACCGATTTCCTTGAGCACGACAGCCCACGGAAACAGGAAGGCGATCTCCAGATCGAACAGGATGAAGAGGATGGCGATCAGGTAGTAGCGGACGTCGAACTTCATCCGCGCGTCTTCGAAGGCTTCGAAGCCGCATTCGTACGGGGAGTTCTTGGCTTTGTCGGGCCTGTTCGGGCCCAGCAGGAAGCCGAGGACCTGGGGCGCAATGCCGACACCGGCGCCGACCAGGATGAAGAGGATGACGGGGAGGTACTGATCCAAGTTCATAAGGTGACGCTGCTCGTTTTCGCCGCCCGCGGGCTCCAGCCCGCTCGCGGCAATGATTTTTCGATCCAACAAAAGCAAAGGGCGCGCCGTTCGCGATCTCTGATCGCGCACGGACCGCGCCCGCCTTGTCTCCCTGCCTCGGAGGTTTTTATTCCACCGATGGGCCAGGGCGCTCCGGCCAACATATTCGGATTTAACAAACCCGAGGATGCTACCCGTAAATCCTTGGTGCGGTCGGCGAGACTCGAACTCGCACAGCTTTCGCCACTACCCCCTCAAGATAGCGTGTCTACCAATTTCACCACGACCGCACGTCGTTTTCTTTGTTCTGACTCGCTTGAGGATTGCTCGTCTGAACAGCCTCAGATTCTATACCGATTTTTCGATGCCCCGAGGAAACGAGCATCAAAAGCAACGGCCTGCGCACATGGGCAAGCCGTCGATGCGGCGCCTCAGTTCGAAGCGGCCGCCGAGGCCGGAGCCACCACCGCCGGCGCAGCGCCCGGAATGGCTGCGGCGCCCGATGCCGGCACGGCCGGAGCGACGATCGGCGCCGTACGCTGGATCGGGCCGCTGTCGGCCGGGGCGAGACCGCCGCGATGGTTGGACAGATAGGCCAGGCCCAGCGTGCAGCAGAAGAAGATCGTCGCGGCCACAGCGGTGCTGCGCGACAGGAAGTTGGCGCTGCCGGTGGCGCCGAACAGGCTGCCCGAAGCGCCGCTGCCGAAGGACGCGCCCATGTCAGCGCCCTTGCCGTGTTGCACCAGCACCAGGCCAATGATCGCCAGCGCGCTGAGCAGCTGCAAAACCAGAATCAGATTCGACACAAATTGCATTTGGGAAAACTCCAGAGAAACTGTTCTATATCTTTTAAATAATTTACCCGGCGGCTCGGCAAATGGCGCCGAAATCCGTCGCTTTCAAGCTCGCGCCGCCGATCAGGCCACCATCGATATCCGGTTGGGCCAGCAGCGCGGCAGCGTTGTCGGCCTTCATGCTGCCGCCGTAGAGCAGGCGCATCGCGTCGGACTTCTGCGTTGCCGCATGCAACTGCGTCCGCAGCACCGCATGCACAGCCTGCGCCTGCTCCGGCGTGGCCGTGAGGCCCGTGCCGATGGCCCAGACCGGCTCATACGCGAGCACGATCTCACCGATGCAATGCGTCAGCGTATGGATCACCGCGGCGAGTTGGCGCTTGACGACCTGCTCGGTCTGCCCCGCCTCGCGCTCGGCCAAGGTCTCGCCGACGCAGACGATCGGCGTGATGCCGTGCGCCAGCGCCGCTTTGGCCTTGTCGGCAACGAGCTGGTCGCTTTCCTGGTGGTACGCGCGCCGCTCCGAATGGCCGACGATCGCATAGCGGCAACCCAGGTCGGCCAGCATCGCCGACGAAACCTCGCCGGTATAGGCGCCCTGCTCGTGGGCCGAGCAATCCTGCGCGCCGAAGCCGACGGCCGTGCCGGTCAGCGCCAGCGCGGTTTCGGTGATGTACGGGAACGGCACGCAGACGGCGACGTCCGCCGTCCACGGACCGGCTTCCCGCAGGCCGGCGAGCAGCACCGCGTTGGCGGCACGGCTGCCGTTCATCTTCCAATTGCCGACGACCAGTTTCTTGCGCATCGTTATTACTCGCTTCGCATTCACCAGGACAGCACGATCTTGCCGACGTGCTCACCCGACTCCATCAGCGCATGCGCCTCGGCCGCCTGCGCGGCCTTCAGCTCGCGATAGATTACCGGCGCGATGCGACGGGACTCCAGCAGCGGCCAGACGCGCTGCTTCAACGCCTGCGCGATTGCCGTCTTGAACGCCAGCGGCCGCGGCCGCAAGGTCGAGCCGACGATCGTCAGCCGCTTGCGCAGCAGCAGGCCCGCGTCGAACTTCGCCTCGATGCCGCCCTGCACGGCGATGACCGCCGAGCGGCCGTCCTCGGCCAGCGCCTGGACATTGCGCTCGACATAACCGCCGGCCACCATGTCCAGGATCACGTCGACGCCGCGCCCGCCGGTGGCGGTCTTGACCTCGGCAACGAAGTCCTGTTCCTTGTAGTTGATCGCCACATCGGCGCCCAGCTTCAGGCAGGCTTCGGCCTTGGCCGCATTGCCGACGGTGACGATCACCTGGCTCGCGTCGAAGGCCTTCGCAAGCTGGATCGCCGTGACGCCAATGCCGCTCGTGCCACCATGGATCAGGATCGACTCGCCCGGTTGCAGGCGGGCGCGGTCGAACACGTTGGACCAGACGGTGAAGAAGGTCTCCGGCAGGCTCGCCGCCTCGACCATCGACCAGCCATTGGGCACTGGCAGGCACTGGCCGATCGGCGCCACGCAGAGTTCCGCGTAGCCACCGCCCGCCACCAGTGCGCAGACCGCATCGCCCACTTTCAGCCCGGCCGCACCCAGCTCCGCCGGATCGCCGGCGACGATGCGTCCAGCCACTTCCAGGCCGGGCAGATCGCTGGCGCCCTTCGGCGGCGGGTAGTGCCCCTTGCGCTGCAGCACGTCCGGCCGATTGATGCCGTAGGCCTCAACCGCGATCAGGCACTCGCCCGCCCCGGCGACGGGGTCAGGCCTTGCCTCGAGCTGCAGCACCTCCGGCTTGCCGGGCTGGGTGATGGCGATGGCTTTCATCGTCGCGGGCGGATCAGTTCGCCTCGTCAGCCGGCGCGGCAGGAGCCGGGGCCGGAGCGGCGTCGCGATCGATCAGCGCCTTCATCGACAGCTTGATGCGGCCCTTCTCGTCCGTTTCCAGCACCTTGACCTTGACGATCTGGCCTTCGGACAGGTAGTCCGTGACCTTCTCGACGCGCTGGTGGGCGATCTGGCTGATATGCAGCAGGCCGTCCTTGCCGGGCAGCAGGTTGACCAGGGCACCGAAGTCCAGGATCTTGGTGATCGGGCCTTCGTAGACCTTGCCGATTTCCACTTCAGCGGTGATCTCTTCGATGCGCTTCTTGGCGTGGGCCGCCTTGTCGGCGTCCGTCGAAGCGATCGTGATCGTGCCGTCTTCACCGATGTCGATCGTCGTGCCGGTCTCTTCGGTCAGCGCGCGGATGGTGGCGCCACCCTTGCCGATCACATCACGGATCTTCTCCGGATTGATCTTCATCGTGTACAGGCGCGGAGCGAACTGCGAGACCTCGGTGTTGGCCGTGCCCATCGCCTCGACCATCTTGCCGAGGATGTGCAGACGGGCTTCCTTGGCCTGAGCCAGCGCGACCTGCATGATTTCCTTGGTGATGCCCTGGATCTTGATGTCCATCTGCAGGGCGGTGATGCCGTTGGTCGTGCCGGCCACCTTGAAGTCCATGTCGCCGAGGTGGTCCTCGTCACCGAGGATGTCGGTCAGCACGGCGAAGCGGTTGGCGTCCTTGATCAGGCCCATCGCGATACCGGCCACGTGGGCCTTCATCGGCACGCCGGCATCCATCAGCGCCAGGCAGCCGCCGCAGACGGAAGCCATCGACGAGGAACCGTTCGACTCGGTGATTTCCGAGACCACGCGCATCGTGTACGGGAAATCTTCCTTGTTCGGCAGCATCGCGGCCAGCGCGCGCTTGGCCAGGCGGCCGTGGCCGATTTCGCGGCGCTTCGGCGAACCCACGCGACCCGTTTCGCCGGTGGCGAACGGAGGCATGTTGTAGTGCAGCATGAAGCGGTCTTCGAACTCGCCAGCCAGCGCATCGATGCGCTGCGCGTCGCGGTCGGTGCCCAGCGTGGCGACGGCCAGTGCCTGCGTTTCGCCGCGGGTGAACAGCGACGAACCGTGGGTGCGCGGCAGCACGCTGTTGCGGATCTCGATCGCGCGGACGGTGCGGGTGTCGCGGCCGTCGATGCGCGGTTCGCCAGCCAGGATCTGGCCGCGCACGATGCGGGCTTCGATCTCGAACAGCAGGCCTTCCACTTCAACCTTGTCGAAGGCAACACCTTCGTCGCTCAGCGCGGCGAACACGTTGGAAGCGGCCATGCGGCAAGCCTGCGTGCGGGCTTGCTTGGAACGGATCTGGTAAGCCTCGCGCAGCGGGCCTTCGGCCAGTGCGTTGATCTTGGCGATGAAGGCCTCGTCCTTGGCGGGCGCCTTCCAGTCCCAGACCGGCTTGCCGCCGTCGCGGACCAGTTCGTGGATCGCGTTGATCGCGATCTTGCCCTGGTCGTGGCCGTAGACGACCGCGCCCAGCATGATTTCCTCGGACAGCGCATCGGCTTCCGACTCGACCATCAGCACGGCAGCTTCGGTACCGGCGACGACCAGGTCCATCTTCGAATTGGCCAGCTCGGTCTTGCCGGGGTTCAGCACGTACTCGCCGTTGACATAGCCGACGCGGGCGGCACCGATCGGGCCGGCGAACGGGATGCCGGAGACGGCCAGCGCGGCCGACGAGGCGATCATCGCGGCGATGTCGGCCTGCACTTCGGGGTTCAGCGACAGGACGTGGATGACGACCTGCACTTCGTTGAAGAAGCCTTCGGGGAACAGCGGACGGATCGGGCGGTCGATCAGGCGGCTGGTCAGCGTTTCGAGTTCGCTCGGGCGACCTTCACGCTTGAAGAAGCTGCCAGGGATCTTGCCGGCGGCGTAGGTCTTCTCGATGTAGTCGACGGTCAGCGGGAAGAAGTCCTGGCCGGCCTTGGCTTCGGACTTGGCGACCACGGTGGCCAGCACCACGGTGCCTTCGATATCGACGACGACGGCGCCGCTGGATTGGCGGGCGATCTCGCCCGTTTCCATCACGACCTGATGCGGACCCCATTGGAAGGTCTTGGTGATCTTGTTGAACATGCTCATTGCGTGTCTCCTTGCTTGCGTTAAGGAGGAGTAGTCTGGGTTTGACGCAATGCCATTCCACCGGCTCTGCAGGGCGCAGAACCCGTGGAATGACACAGCAGCGTCACGTCAGCCCAACTCCGGTTTTGATGATTGCGAAAAGACAAAAAGCCTGTACTGGCAGACGTTCCAGACAGGCTCCTTGTCATCGCGGGCGAATTACTTGCGCAGGCCCAGCTTCTGGATCAGCGCGACGTAACGGTCGGCGTCCTTGCGCTTCAGGTAGGCCAGCAGGCTCTTGCGCGCGTTGACCATCTTCAGCAGACCGCGACGGCCGTGGTGGTCCTTGGCGTGGGTCTTGAAGTGCGGGGTCAGCGTGTTGATGCGCGCGGTCAGCAGAGCGACCTGGACTTCCGGCGAACCGGTGTCATTGGCGGCGCGGGCGTTGGCTTGAACGATTTCAGCCTTGTTGATCGACATGATGTGTTCCATTTCTGGTGCGGAAGAGCCGCTGGAACACGCAGTTATCACTGCGACGATCACAGACGGTTTCCAGGTTTGACTTGCGGTTGGGAGTGAAACCGACCCCCACCGTGCTTACTTCGTTCTACTTTGAAAAGCAGAACCGGCGGATTATAGACCGAGAAACGAACGCAGCCGAGCCACCCCGTCCACGAGCCGCTGCGGGTCGCGCGACGCGAAGCACCAACGCAGCCAGCCTTCCCCCTCGTCGCCGAAGGCAGCACCCGGCGCCAAACCCAGCCCGGCCTCGGTCACCAGTCGCTTCGCCAGCGTCAGCGAATCGTCGCCCTGCCCCTCCAGCCGGAAGAAGGCATACATGCCGCCCAGCGGGCTGGCAACGCTGACGCCGGGCAGCGCCTGCAGCAGCGGCAGCAGTGTGTTGCGGCAGGTCTTCATCCGCGCGGCCAGTTCCGGTACGAAGTCATTCGCCATGCCCGCCGCCACCATGCCGCCGCGCTGCACGAATACCGGCGCGCAGGAGGTGTTGAACTCGATCAGCTTGGCCACGCCGTCCAGCAGCGCCGGCGGCAGCACCATCCAGCCCAGGCGCCAGCCGGTCATCAGGAAGCTCTTCGAGAAGCTGTGGATCACGACCACGCGATCCTCGGGCGCCGCCAGGTCCAGGAAGCTCGGCGCGGCCTTCGCGCCGTAGGCGTAGTACAGCCGTTCGTAGACCTCGTCGGCAACGATCCAGGTTCCGGTCTTGCGGCAGTGGTCCAGCAGCACCTGCTGCTCGGCGCGGGTGAGCGTCCAGCCGGTCGGGTTGTTCGGCGCATTGACGAGCAGTACCTTCGTCGCCGGCGTGATCGCATCGAGCAGCGCCTGCAGGTCCAACCCCCACGCGCCCGCCTGCGGCGTCAGCGAGACCCGCTTGACCCGCGCACCCATGATCGCCGCCTGCGCCACCAGGTTCGGCCACAAAGGCACCACGGCCACGACCTCGTCGCCCGGCGACACCAGCGCCTGCGTCGCGATCATCAGTGCGCTGACGCCCGACGAAGTCACGGCGATCCGCTCGACGCCGACCGGCCGGTGCAGTGCGCTCGTATAGCCGGCCAGCGCCTCGCGCAGTTCGAGCAGGCCCAGGTTGTGCGCGTAGAAGGTTTCGCCGCGCCGCAGCGATTCGGCCGCCGCCTCGCGCACCGGCTCCGGCGTCACTTCATCGCTTTCGCCGAACCAGAAGGCCAGCACGTCGTCGCGGCCGATGCCGGCATTGGCGACCAGTCGAATCTTGGAAGTCGGCAGTTCGGAGATCAGGTCGCGCATGCTGGCTTTGCCCGTGGTCAGTTCGTCGTTGCTCCATTCTGCACGGGCCGCCGCATGCGGCAGGTGCTGGGCGGCTCGGTCGGCGGGATGTAGCGCAAGGTGCGGAAGCCGTAGCCGGAGCCTTCATTGTCGAAGCGCGCGCCGTCCGTGCCGGCGCGCTTCATCATCGTCACATACAGCGGCTGGATGAACTGGTGGTCGGCTGCACGCATCGTGCCCTGGTGCGGGATGCCCTTCGCGCGGCCATCGAAGGCCATGCCTTCCATCGCGCGCGCCACCGCCGTGGCCTCGGTCGAACCCGCCTTCTCGATCGCCTGCGTCAGCACCTCCACCATCGCCTGCATGCGTGCATGCAGGTAGTCGTCCTCGGGTCGCGGGAAGCGACGGCGGAAGGCCTGATAGAAGGCATCGGAGCTGGGCGTACCGACGTTGGGATGCCACTCGGCAACAGCCAGCACGCGGTCGATGCCGGCATCGCCGAGTGCCGCGGGCACGCCCAGCGCATTGCCGTAGAAGGTGTAGAACTTCGCGTCCAGGCCGATGTCGCGCGCGGCCTTGATCAGCAAGGTCAGGTCGTTGCCCCAGTTGCCGGTCAGCACCGCCTGCGCCCCGCTGGCCTTGATCTTGGCGACATAGGGCAGGAAGTCCTTCACGCGGCCGATCGGGTGCAGGTCTTCGCCGACGATGCGGATGTCCGGCCGCTTGGCCGCGATCATCTCGCGGCCGCGCCGGAGCACCTGCTGGCCGAAGCTGTAGTCCTGCCCGATCAGGTAGAGCCGCTTCACCGAGGCGTCGTCGCGGAGCTGGTCGGTCAGTGCGTCAAGGCGCATGTCCGCGTGCGCATCGAAGCGGAAGTGCCAGAAGCTGCAGCGCTCGTTCGTCAGCGCAGGCTCGACGGCGGCGTAGTTCAGCAGCAGCGCGCGATGCTGCGGATCCCGTTCGTTGTGCCGATCCAGCGCGTCGATCAGAGCAGCCGCTGTGGCGGAACTGTTGCCCTGCAGGATGAAGTGCGCATCACGCTCGATGGCAGAGCGCATCAGCGCCAGCGCCTCCTCGGTGCTGCCCTTGTTGTCCAGCCGCAGCACCTGCAGCGGCCGATTCCCGCCGGGCAGCTTCACGCCGCCCCGTGCGTTGACCCGCTCGGTGGCCCAGACGAGGTTGCGGAACACCGCCTCGCCGGCATTGCCGAAGGGGCCGGACAGCCCCTCGACCAGTGCAAGCGTGATCGGCTCACCCGCCTGCGCCGCAGCGCCGCACGAGAGCGCCGCCAAAACGAAAAGCCGCGTCAGATAGTGGCGTCCGTTGCGCTTCCAAGAGGCTTCGAACTGAATTTTTCGCGGCCCTTGAAAGGCTTGCAGGCAGGCCAAGATTCGGAGCCATGGGGGCTGCGCCCTGGCAAACCACTCAGCAGCGAACCGTATCAACACTTCGATATTTCCTGGAGTCAGACATGTTTGTTTTCCCCGTTGCCCGCACCCGCTACAACCCCGAACTGTCGCGCCGCATCGAGCGCCTGTTCGACGTCAACGACAAGGCCGTCACGCTGCGCAGCCCGGCGCTGGACGTCAGCGAGACCGACGCCGCCTACACCCTGCAGCTCGACCTGCCGGGCATCGCCAAGGAAGCCGTCAAGGTCCGCATCGAAGGCCGCAAGGTCAGCATCGATGCCGAGCAGGCTGCGGCCGCCGCCACGCCCGAGGGCACCCGCGTCGTCTACAGCGAGCGCTCGGTCACACGCTTCTCGCGCACGCTGACCCTGCCGGTCGAAGTCAGCAAGGCCGACTCGGTTGCCAAGATCGAGAACGGCGTGCTGACCTTGACCCTGGTCAAGCGCCAGCCCGACAACGCGGGCGAGCTGACCGTCAACTAAGCCGCATTCAGGCCGCACCCAGCGGCCAGCGCGGGCGCACCTCGAAGCTGCCCCGCGCCGCGTCATGCAGGGTGGCCATGCCACGCTGCAGGCGCATCGCGGCGGCCATGGCGATCATGGCGCCGTTGTCGGTGCACAGGCTCAGCTCCGGGTAGTGGACGCGCACCTGCCGCTTCGCGCAGGCCGCGTTCAACTGCCGCCGAAGCTCGGCGTTAGCGCCGACACCACCAGCCACGACCAGGCGCTTCAGCCCCGTTTCCTTCAGCGCCAGCAGCGATTTCTTCACCAGCACTTCGACGATCGCCGCCTGCGTGGCAGCGGCCAAGTCGGCGCGTTGCTGGTCGGTCGGCGCATCGCCGAGCTTCTTCACCTGCGTCAGCACCGCTGTCTTCAGGCCGGCGAAGCTGAAGTCCGGCTTGCCGCTGTGAAGCAGCGGCCGCGGCAGCTCGAAAGCGCTCGCATCGCCCTGCTCCGCCAGCCGCGCGAGGTGCGGCCCGCCGGGATACGGCAGGCCCAGGAGCTTGGCACTTTTGTCGAAAGCCTCGCCGGCGGCGTCGTCGATCGTCTCGCCGAGGATCTCGTACTGGCCGACGTCGTCCACGCGCATCAGTTGCGTGTGGCCGCCGGACACAAGCAGCGCGATGAAGGGGAACTCGGGGGGATCGTTCGACAGGAAGGGCGACAGCAGATGCCCTTCCAGGTGATGCACACCCAAGGTCGGCTTGCCCAGCGCCGCGGCCAGCGAAACGGCCACGCCAGCACCGACCAGCAGCGCGCCGGCCAGGCCGGGCCCCTGCGTGTAGGCGACGACGTCCACGTCCTTCAGCTCGGCACCGGCCTCGGCCAACACCTCACGCGTCAGCGGAAGCACACGGCGGATGTGGTCGCGCGAGGCCAACTCGGGCACGACGCCGCCGTAGGCCTGGTGCATGACGATCTGGCTGTGCAGTGCCTGGGCCAGCAACTGAGGCGCTCCGCCGCCCTGCTCCGGCACCTCGACCAGCGCTACGCCGGTCTCGTCGCAGGAGGACTCGAAGCCCAGGACCTTCACTTGCCCTCTTTGGCGTGATTGATCGAGTACTTGGGGATCTCGACCGTGATGTCCTGCTGGCCGAGGATCGCCTGGCAGGACAGCCGCGAATCGGGCTCCAGGCCCCAGGCGCGGTCCAGCATGTCCTCCTCGCCCTCGTCCATCTCGGACAGCGAACGGGCGCCCTCGCGAACGATCACGTGACAGGTGGTGCAGGCGCAGACCTGGTCGCAGGCGTGCTCGATCTCGATGTCGTTGTCCAGCAGCGCCTCGCAGATCGAGGTGCCGGGCGGCGCCGTGACGGTGGCGCCCTGCGGGCAGTATTCGGCGTGGGGAAGAATCTTGATGATGGGCATGGCGTTGGGCTTGCTCTGGCTCAGATCTGTTCGATGTTGCGGCCGGTCAGCGCCTGCTGGATGCCGCGGTTCATGCGCTCGGCGGCGAAGGCCTCGGTGCCCTTGGCCAGCGTTTCGACGGCGGCGTCGATCGCGTCGGCATCGTCGCCTTGCGCGGTCTCGTTCAGCGCGCGCAGCAGTTCGTCGATCGCCTGGGTTTGTACGGCGTCCAGCAGATCGCCATCTGCGGCCAGTGCCGAGCGCGTGGCCAAGGTCATCCGCTCGGCCTCGACACGGGCCTCGCGCAGCTTGCGCGCGTGCATGTCGCTGTCGGCACTGGCGAAGCCGTCCTTCAGCATGCCGGCGATCTGGTCGTCGGACAGGCCGTAGCTGGGCTTGACCTGTACGGCCGCTTCCACACCGGATCCCAGTTCCTTGGCCGACACGCTGAGCAGGCCGTCCGCATCGACCTGGAAGCTCACGCGGATGCGCGCGGCGCCCGCCACCATCGGCGGAATGCCGCGCAGTTCGAAGCGCGCCAGCGAGCGGCACTCGCTGACCAGCTCACGCTCACCCTGCAGCACATGGACGGCCATCGCGGTCTGGCCATCCTTGAAGGTGGTGAAGTCCTGCGCCTGGGCGACCGGGATGGTCGCGTTGCGCTCGATGACGCGCTCGACCAGGCCGCCCATCGTCTCCAGGCCTAGCGACAGTGGGATCACGTCCAGCAGCAACAGTTCGCCGTCGGCGGCATTGCCGGCCAGCTGGTTCGCCTGGATCGCTGCGCCGAGGGCGACGACTTCGTCCGGATTCAGGTTGGTCAGCACCTCGCGGCCGAACAGCTTGCCGACCGCCTCGCGCACACAGGGCATGCGCGTGGAGCCGCCGACCATCACCGTGCCCTGCACCTCGTCCGGCTTGACCTTCGCGTCGCGCAGCACGCGTCGCACGCTGGCCAGCGTCTTGGAAACCAGCGGCTCGACCAGTTGCTCGAACTGCGTGCGGGTGACGGGCACCTCGATCGCGCCGGCGTCCAGGGCGGCAGTCAGCACGACCGCGTCGGCCGAGGACAGCGCCTCCTTGGCAGCACGGGCGGCCACCAGCACGGCGCGCTTGTCGTGCGCACTGCTTGCGTTCACCTTCGCCTGGGCCAACGCCCAGTCGGCCAGCAGGTGGTCGAAATCGTCGCCGCCCAGCGCAGCATCGCCGCCCGTGGCCACGACCTCGAACACGCCTTTGGTCAGGCGCAGCAGCGAGATGTCGAAAGTACCGCCGCCGAGGTCGTAGACGGCGTAGAGGCCTTCGCTGGCGTTGTCCAGGCCGTAGGCGATCGCGGCCGCGGTCGGCTCATTGATCAGGCGCAGCACGTTCAGGCCGGCGAGTTGCGCGGCGTCCTTGGTCGCCTGGCGCTGTGCGTCGTCAAAGTAAGCCGGAACGGTGATCACCGCACCGAAGACGTCGTCGGCAAAGCTGTCCTCGGCACGGAAACGCAGGGTGGCGAGCACCTCGGCCGAGGCCTGGACCGGCGACACGTTGCCGTGACGCGTCTTCACCGACAGCATGCCGGCCGAGTCCTCGAACGAATACGGCAGCTTCTCGCGGCCGGTGATATCCGCCAGCGCCCGACCCATGAAGCGCTTGAAGGACACCAGCGTGTTCTCCGGGTCCTCGGCCTGGGCTTCGAGCGCGGCGGCGCCGATTTGGCGGCGGCCCTCGTCCAGATAACGCACGGCCGAAGGCAGGATCACGCGGCCCTGCTCGTCGGGCAGGCATTCGGCCACACCGTGACGGACGGCCGCCACGAGAGAATGGGTCGTGCCCAGGTCGATGCCGACCGCAATGCGGCGTTCGTGCGGATTGGGCGAAGCACCCGGTTCGGAGATTTGCAGCAGGGCCATCGTCGTTATTGGTTTTCCAGCGCCTCCAGGCGCTTGTCGATATCGGAGCGGAACTTGGCGATGAACATCAGCGCGCGCACTTGCGCGGCGGCAGCCGGCGCGTCGTCAGCCTCGTCCAGCAGTTGCCCGACCTCGGCCAGCAAGGCGGTCTCGCGCGCGGCCACCTGGTCGTCGATCGACTGGACCTCGGCCAGCGTCGCCGCTTCGTCCAGCCCCTCGCGCCAGGCCATCTGCTCCATCAGGAAGCTGGCGGGCATGCGGGTGTTCTCGTTGGCCAGCAGCGGTACGCCGCGCAGCTCGCACAGGTAGGCGGCGCGCTTGAGCGGGTCGCGCAGGCGCTGGTGCGCCTCGTTGACGCGCAGGGCCCACTGCATCGCCTGGCGCTGCGACGCCGCGCCTTCGGCGCTGAACTTGTCCGGATGGACCTTCGCCTGCAGCGCCTTCCAGCGCGCATCGATCTCGGCACGCTGCTGCGCCTGCTGCCGGGGCAGGCCGAACAGGCTGAAATCGTCGTCGTCGAGTCGCATGCGTGGGTCGTGAACTTGCCAAGAAAAAGGCGCGGCTGGTGGCCGCGCCTCGTGTTGCTGATGGCCGAGGATTTTAGTCGGCGAATCAGATGCGGAACGATTCACCACACCCGCAGCGGTCTTTCTCGCGCGGGTTGCGGAACTTGAAGCCTTCATTGAGGCCCTCGCGGACAAAGTCCAGCTCGGTGCCGTCGATATAGGGCAGGCTTTTGGGGTCGACGAGGATCTTGACGCCGTGACCTTCGAAGACGACGTCTTCCGCGGTCACTTCGTCGGCGTACTCGAGCTTGTAGGCCAGGCCCGAGCAGCCAGTCGTCTTGACGCCCAGGCGCACGCCGACGCCACGACCGCGCTTGCTCAGGTAGCGCGTCACGTGGCGGGCAGCCGCCTCGGTCATGGTCACGGAAGAAGACATCCGCGGCGCTCCCGGCTCAGTTCGCCGCGCGCTTGGCGCGGTAGTCGTCGACGGCGGCCTTGATCGCGTCTTCGGCCAGGATCGAGCAGTGGATCTTGACCGGCGGCAGCGCCAGTTCCTCGGCGATCTGCGTGTTCTTGATCGACAGCGCCTCGTCCAGGCTCTTGCCCTTGACCCATTCGGTGACCAGCGAGCTCGACGCGATCGCGGAGCCGCAACCGTAGGTCTTGAACTTGGCGTCCTCGATCAGGCCGGTGGCGGGGTTCACCTTGATCTGCAGCTTCATCACATCGCCGCAGGCCGGTGCGCCGACCATGCCGGTGCCGATGGAGTCGTCGCCCTTCTCAAAGGCGCCGACGTTGCGGGGGTTCTCGTAGTGGTCAACGACCTTTTCGCTGTAAGCCATGATTCGTTCTCCTTCTGCTGTCTTGTTCGGGGCTGCCTCAGTGGGCGGTCCACTGGATGGTGCTGAGGTCGATGCCGTCCTTGTACATGTCCCACAGCGGCGACAGTTCGCGCAGCTTGGCGACACGGTCCTTCAGCACCGACACCGCGTAATCGATCTCTTCGACGGTCGTGAAGCGGCCGATCGTCATGCGCAGCGAGCTGTGCGCCAGCTCATCGCTGCGGCCCAGCGCGCGCAGCACGTAGCTGGGCTCCAGGCTGGCCGAGGTGCAGGCCGAGCCCGACGAGACGGCCAGGCCCTTCACGCCCATGATCAGCGACTCGCCTTCCACGTAGTTGAACGAGATGTTCAGGTTGTGGGGCACGCGGTGCTCGAGGTCACCGTTGACGAAAACCTGCTCGATGCCGGTCAGACCATCCAGCAGGCGCTTGTGCAGCATGCGGATGCGCTCACCCTCTTCAGCCATTTCCTTGCCGGCGATCTCGTACGCCAGGCCCATGCCGACGATCTGGTGCGTGGCCAGCGTGCCGGAGCGCATGCCGCGCTCGTGACCACCGCCGTGCATCTGCGCTTCCAGGCGCACGCGCGGCTTGCGGCGCACGAACAGCGCGCCGATGCCCTTGGGGCCATAGGTCTTGTGCGAGGCCAGGCTCATCAGGTCGATCGGCAGCTTGGCCATGTCGATCTCGATCTTGCCGGTCGCCTGCGCACCGTCGACGTGGAAGATGATGCCCTTCTCACGGCAGATGTTGCCGATGGCGGTCACGTCCTGGATCACGCCGATCTCGTTGTTCACGAACAGGATCGAAACCAGGATCGTGTCCGGCCGCAGCGCGGCCTTGAAGACTTCCAGATCCAGCAGGCCGTTCTCCTGCACATCCAGCAAGGTCACGTCGAAGCCCTGGCGCTCCAACTCGCGGCAGGTGTCCAGCGTCGCCTTGTGCTCGGTCTTCAGCGTGATGATGTGCTTGCCGCGGCTCTTGTAGAACTGGGCGGCACCCTTCAGCGCGAGATTGATCGACTCGGTGGCGCCGGATGTCCAGACGATCTCGCGCGGGTCCGCGTGGATCAAGGCGGCGACCTGCTCGCGCGCCTTCTCGACGGCGGCTTCAGCCTCCCAGCCCCAGGCGTGGCTGCGCGATGCCGGGTTGCCGAAGTGCTCGCGCAGCCAGGGGATCATCGCCTCGACGACGCGCGGGTCCACCGGCGTCGTCGCGCCGTAATCCATGTAGATCGGGAAATGCGGGGTCATGTCCATAACAGAAGGTCTGTTTTCTTATTTGAGGAAGGCGTTGCCCAGGGCAAAGACCGAATTCGGGGCGGTGATGCGGATGGGCTTGACCACCGGCTGGCTCGAGATGGCGCGCTTGATCGGCGCCTCCTCGATCGTCACGCCCTTGGCGAGCTGGTCTTCCACCAGCTTGCGCAGCGAGATCGAATCGAGGTACTCGATCATCTTGGCGTTCAGGCTCGTCCACAGCTCGTGCGTGATGCAGCGGCCGGTGTCCTCGCCCATGCAGTTTTCCTTGCCGCCGCAGCCGGTAGCGTCGATCGGCTCGTCCACGGCGACGATGATGTCGGCCACCGTGATTTCGCTGGACTTGCGACCCAGCGAATAACCCCCACCCGGACCGCGGGTACTCTCCACCAATTCATGGCGGCGCAGCTTGCCGAACAGCTGTTCCAGGTAAGACAGGGAAATCTGCTGACGCTGGCTGATCGCCGCGAGCGCGACCGGGCCGCTGTTCTCGCGAAGTGCCAGATCGATCATCGCCGTGACGGCAAAACGGCCTTTGGTGGTGAGACGCATGACTACTTCTCCTTCGGTCCTGAGGTCCCGAGAGGGTTAACCCTCGGGAATTTCCGACCATTTTACTCAATTACTCGCGTCTTTGCTTGCCGCGCCTGAGCCGGCCACCGCGAGGCCGTTAGACCTGGGTGCCTGGGACGTTGTCGTGCACCGCCGCGCCAAAGGCCTGCTCCCGCAGTTGCGCCAATTGGTCGCGCACGCGCGCCGCTTTCTCGAACTCGAGGTTGCGGGCGTGTTCCATCATCTGTTTCTCCAGCAGTGCGATGCGCTTGCCGAGATCCTTCTCGGACAGTTCTTCGACGGCGGCCGCCTGCAGCAGCTTCTGGTCGTCGCGTCCGGGCTTCTCGGAGTAGACGCCGTCGATCAGGTCCTTGATCCGCTTGCTGACGCCGCGCGGGACGATGCCGTTGGCTTCGTTGAAGGCCAGTTGCTTGGTCCGGCGACGTTCGGTCTCGCCCATCGCCTTGCGCATCGAATCGGTGATCCGGTCCGCATAGAGGATGGCCTTGCCGTTCAGGTTGCGCGCGGCCCGGCCGATGGTCTGGATCAGGCTGCGCTCGGCACGCAGGAAGCCTTCCTTGTCGGCATCGAGGATCGCCACCAGCGACACCTCGGGAATGTCCAAGCCCTCCCGCAGCAGGTTGATGCCGACCAGCACGTCGAACACACCGAGCCGCAGGTCGCGCAGGATCTCGACGCGCTCGACCGTATCCACATCCGAGTGCAGGTAGCGGACCTTGACGCCGTTGTCGCTCAGGTAGTCGGTCAGTTGCTCGGCCATCCGCTTGGTCAGCGTCGTAATCAGCACCCGTTCCTGGATTTCGACGCGGTCGCGGATTTCCTGCAGCACGTCGTCCACCTGATGGGTGGCCGGCCGTACCTCAACGATCGGGTCGACCAGGCCCGTGGGCCGCACCACCTGCTCGACGACCCGGCCGGCGTTCTGCTTCTCGTAGTCCGCCGGCGTGGCGGAGACGAAGACCGCCTGGCGCATCTTGCGCTCGAACTCGGCGAACTTCAGTGGCCGGTTGTCCAGCGCCGAGGGCAGCCGGAAGCCGTACTCCACCAGCGTCGTCTTGCGCGCCCGGTCGCCGTTGTACATGCCGCCGAACTGGCCGATCAGCACGTGGCTCTCGTCCAGGAACATCAGCGCGTCGCCGGGCAGGTAGTCCACCAGCGTCGGCGGCGGATCGCCCGGCTCGGCGCCGGACAGGTGCCGGGTGTAGTTCTCGATGCCCTTGCAGTGGCCGACTTCCTGCAGCATCTCCAGGTCGAAGCGGGTGCGCTGCTCCAGGCGCTGCGCCTCGACCAGCTTGCCCTCCTTGACGAAGAAATCCAGCCGCTCGCGCAACTCGGCCTTGATCGTCTCGATCGCCGCGACCACCCGGTCGCGCGGCGTCACGTAGTGGCTGCTCGGATAGACCGTGAAACGGGCGATCTTGTGGCGGACACGGCCGGTCAGCGGGTCGAAGAGCTGCAAGGTCTCGACCTCGTCGTCGAACAACTCGATGCGCAGCGCCAGCTCGGAGTGTTCAGCCGGGAAGACGTCGATCGTGTCGCCGCGCACGCGGAATGTGCCGCGGCTGAACTCCATCTCGTTGCGGGTGTACTGCATGCGGATCAGGTGGGCGATGATGTCCCGCTGACCCAGCTTGTCGCCCGCGCGGACGGTCATCACCATCTGGTGGTAATCGCTCGGGTTGCCGATGCCGTAGATCGCCGACACCGAGGCCACGATGATCACGTCGCGCCGCTCCAGCAGGCTCTTCGTGCAGGACAGGCGCAACTGTTCGATCTGCTCGTTGATCGCACTGTCCTTCTCGATAAACAGGTCGCGCTGCGGCACATAGGCCTCGGGCTGGTAGTAGTCGTAGTAGGAGACGAAATACTCCACCGCGTTGTTCGGGAAGAAGTCGCGGAACTCGCCGTAGAGCTGGGCGGCCAGCGTCTTGTTCGGCGCGAACACGATGGCCGGCCGGCCGAGGCGCGCGATCACGTTGGCCATCGTGAAGGTCTTGCCGGAGCCGGTCACGCCCAGCAGGGTCTGGAAGCTCAGGCCGTCGGAGATGCCCTCGCAGAGCTCCGCAATCGCCGCCGGCTGGTCGCCGGCGGGCGGAAAGGGCTGGAATAGCTGGAACGGCGAACCTTCGAAAGAGACGAACTCGCCCTTCGGCGCAGCGTCGTCAACGGCGGCTGCATCGGTGGCGTTGGGGGTGTCGTGCATCGGGTAATCCCTGGATCGTGGCGTCAAGGCGCCTAGAATTCAGCGCTCGCGCAATCCGACAGGGTAGCGCAGGCCAGATGCCCGTGCTAACCCGCGCTTTCAGCGCAGCCTCCTCCAATTGCCACCGTCCTGTCAGGAACGATCACCATGTCCTTGTTTGCCGCCGTCGAAATGGCCCCCCGCGACCCGATCCTGGGTCTGAATGAGCAGTTCAATGCCGACACGAACCCCGGCAAGGTGAACCTGGGTGTGGGCGTCTACTACGACGAGAACGGCAAGCTGCCGCTGCTGAAGTGCGTGGCCCAGGCCGAAGCCGCCCTGCAGGCCGACCCCAAGGCCCGCGGCTATCTGCCGATCGACGGCATCGCTGCCTACGACAAGGCCGTCCAGGGCCTGGTCTTCGGCGCCGACAGCGCGATCCTCGCCGCCAAGCGCGTCGCTACCGTGCAGGCGATCGGCGGCACCGGCGGCCTGAAGATCGGCGCCGACTTCCTGAAGCGCCTGAACCCGAACGCGCTGGTGCTGATCTCCGACCCGAGCTGGGAGAACCACCGCGCACTGTTCACCAATGCCGGCTTCAAGGTTGACGCCTATCCTTACTATGACGCCGCCAAGCGAGGTATCAACTTCGACGGCATGCTGACGGCGCTGAACGCCGCCCAGGCCGGCACGATCGTCGTGCTGCACGCCTGCTGCCACAACCCGACCGGCTACGACCTGACGCCCGCCCAGTGGGACCAGATCGTCGCCACCGTCAAGGCCCGCGGCCTCGTGCCCTTCCTCGACATGGCCTACCAGGGCTTCGGCGAGGGCATTGCGCAGGACGGCGCGGTGATCCAGCAGTTCGTCGCCTCGGGCCTGGACTTCTTCGTTTCCACCAGCTTCTCGAAGAGCTTCTCGCTGTACGGCGAGCGCGTCGGTGGCCTGAGCGTCGTCTGCGCCACGGCCGAGGAAACCGCCAAGGTGCTGAGCCAGCTGAAGATCGTCATCCGCACGAACTACTCCAACCCGCCGACTCACGGCGCCCAGGTCGTCGCCAACGTGCTGTCCACGCCCGCGCTGCGCGCGCTGTGGGAAGAAGAATTGGCCGGCATGCGCCTGCGCATCCGCGCGATGCGCGTGGCACTGGTCGAGGCACTGCAGAAGGCCGGCGTCACGCAGGATCTTTCGTTCGTGACGCGCCAGAAGGGCATGTTCAGCTACTCCGGTCTCTCCGCCGAGCAGATGCAGCGCCTTCGCAGCGAATTCGGCGTCTACGGCGTCGATTCCGGCCGCATCTGCGTTGCTGCCCTGAACGAGAAGAACCTGCCGGTGGTGGCCGCCGCGATGGCGGCCGTCATGAAATAACGGGCACCCCTGTGCATGAATGGCGGGTTTGCCCGTAAGCAAACCCGCTTACTGCTGCACTGCACAAGTTCTGGCAGTATCGTTGGATATCGTCAGACTACTTCGAGTTCAAGCCCATGCTGTACCAGTTGTTCGAAACCCAGCGCGCGCTGATGAGTCCCTTCGCGGAATTCGCCAGCGCTGCGGCGAAGCTCTACAGCAACCCGCTGTCTCCCTTTGCCATGTCGCCGCTGTCGCAGCGTGTCTCGGCTGGCCTGGACCTGATGCACCGGCTGGCCAAGGACTACGAGAAGCCGGAATTCGACATCCGCGGCGTCGAGGTCGACGGCGTCGAAGTGGCCGTCCAGGAACTGGTGCCGCTGACCAAGCCCTTCTGCCGGCTGCTGCGCTTCAAGCGCTACACCGACGATCTCGCCGTGCTCGGCAAGATGAAGGATCAGCCGACGGTGCTCGTCGTGGCACCGCTGTCCGGCCATCACAGCACGCTGCTGCGCGACACCGTCCGCCAACTGCTGAAAGATCACAAGGTCTATATCACCGACTGGACCGACGCCCGCATGGTGCCCGCCGAAGTCGGCCCCTTCCATCTGGACGACTACATCGGCTACGTGCAGGAGTTCATCCGCCACATCGGCGCGCGCGAGTGCCACGTAATGTCGGTCTGCCAGCCGACGGTGCCGGTGCTGGCCGCGATCTCGCTGATGGTTTCCAACGGCGAAGCCACGCCGCTGTCGATGACGATGATGGGTGGCCCGATCGATGCCCGCAAGAGCCCGACGGCCGTCAACAACCTGGCGATGAACCGCAGCTACGAGTGGTTCGAGAACAATGTGATCCACCGCGTGCCGACGAACTTCCCCGGTGCCGGCCGCGAGGTCTACCCGGGCTTCCTGCAGCACACCGGCTTCGTGGCGATGAATCCGGACCGCCACCTGTCCTCGCACTACGACTACTTCCTCGACCTAGTCCGCGGCGACGACGACAGCGCCGAGTCGCACCGTCAGTTCTACGACGAGTACAACGCCGTGCTGGACATGCCGGCCGAGTACTACCTCGACACGATCAAGACGGTGTTCCAGGACTTCGCGCTGGTCAACGGCACCTGGGAAGTGGACGGCCAGCTGGTACGCCCGCAGGACATCCACGACACTGCGCTGCTGACGATCGAAGGCGAGCTGGACGACATCTCCGGCGCCGGCCAGACCCGCGCCGCGCATGATCTCTGCTCGGGTATCGCCGCCCGGAACCAGGCGCACTACGACGTCGAGGGTGCCGGCCACTACGGCATCTTCTCGGGCCGCCGCTGGCGCGACAAGGTCTACCCGGAAGTGCGCGCCTTCATCGCCAAGTACGACAAGCCGGCCTCCGCACCGAGCAAGGCCCCGCGCAGCAAGAAGAGCACTTGACGCCCGTTCACTCCCTTGCCGACCTGACGCGCCGCATCGACGCCGCCCTGCCGCAAACGCAGTGCACGCGCTGCGGCTACCCTGATTGCAACGCCTACGCCGCTGCCATTGCTGCGGGCGAGGCCGAGACCAACCAGTGCCCGCCCGGCGGCGCGGAAGGCGTCGCCCGCCTGGCTGCCCTCACCGGCCGCGCCGCCCTGCCGCTGAGCGCCGAGCACGGCGTCGAGGCGCCGCGCACGCTGGCCGTCATCGACGAAGCCTGGTGCATCGGCTGCACGCTGTGCATCAAGGCCTGCCCGGTCGACGCTATCGCCGGCATGGCCAAGCAGATGCACGTCGTCATCGATGCGCAATGCACCGGCTGCGAGCTGTGTGTGCCCGTCTGTCCGGTCGACTGCATCTCGCTGGTCGAGGTCAGCGGCGATGCCACGGGCTGGACTGCCTGGAGCACCTCGCAGGCCCGCGAGGCAGCGGAACGCTATGCCTTCCACAGGTTCCGCCGCATGCGCGAGAAGCAAGAGAACGATGCGCGCTTGCAGGCCAAGGCCGAATCGAAGCTGGCCGACCTGGCCGGCGCTTCGAAGATCACCGAGGCTCCGGAACTGGACCGCAAGCGGGCGATGATCGAGGCTGCGCTGGCGCGTGCCCGCGCCCGCCAACCGTCCAAGCCCTGAGCGATGAACAAGCAAGATATCGAGACCTTCTTCGCGACCCTGAAAGCGGCCAATCCGTCGCCGCAGACCGAGCTGGAATATTCCAGCGTGTTCGAGTTGCTGGCCGCGGTGCTGCTGTCGGCGCAGGCCACCGACGTCGGCGTCAACAAGGCCACCCGCAAGCTGTACCCGGTGGCCAACACGCCCGAGAAGATCCTGGCACTTGGCGTCGATGGTCTCTCCGAATACATCCGCACGATCGGCCTGTACCGCACGAAGGCACAGAACCTGATCAAGACCTGCCAGATCCTGATCGAGCGCCACGGCGGCAAGGTGCCCGGCACGCGTGAGGAACTCGAAGCCCTGCCCGGCGTCGGCCGCAAGACGGCCAACGTCGTGCTGAACGTCGCCTTCGGCCAGCCGACGATGGCGGTGGACACGCACATCTTCCGCGTCAGCAACCGTACCGGCCTGGCGCCCGGCAAGACGCCACTGGCTGTCGAACTGGGCCTGCTGAAGCGAGTGCCGGCCCAGTACGCGGTGGATTCCCATCACTGGCTGATCCTGCACGGCCGCTATGTCTGCCAGGCGCGGCGTCCCCAATGCGAGGTATGCGCCGTGCGGGCCCAGTGCGACCATGGGCGCCGCCTACAATGAACGCCCTATACCGAAGACCCGAGACGGGACGCCATGCCTAGCTTCACCGACCTGACCGAGCGCGTCGAAAGACTGCTGCTGCGCCACGAGGAACTGCAGCGCACCAATGCGCTGCTGCAGGAGCAGGTGCAGACGCTGGGCCAGGAACGCGACAGCCTGCGCTCCCGACTGAACGCCGCACGCGCACGCATCGATGCGCTGCTGGCACGGCTGCCCGTCGAAACCGGCAACAGCAGCCCCGACGACAGCGGAAAGAACCCATGAAGCAGATGGAAGTAACGATCATGGGCCAGAGCTACCTCCTCGGCTGCCCCGATGGCGGCGAGGCGGCACTGAGCAAGGCCGTCGCCCAGGTCGACAAGGAAATGAGCGCGATCCGGGATGCCGGCAAGGTCAAGGCGCGCGAGCGCATCGCGGTCCTGGCCGCGCTGAACCTGGCCTACCAGTTGGCTGAAGGCCAGGCACCGACGGCGGCGAAGACTGCAGTAGCCGCGGCAGCGCAGCCCGCGGCTGATGTCCCGGCCGATATCGACGGCCTCATACGCCGTCTGGATGAAGCGTTAGGCCAGGACGGTCAACTGCTCTGAACTAGCACCCGCACGGCGTTGCGGACATCGCCCGGAATGCTTCTTCATCGAGGCATCGCGCCGTAGAATGGTCGGGTCCATCGCAGCCTCGCGGGCTTTATATTTCCTGTTCCGATGCTCATATGAGCCTGGGCCTGGAACATCGCCCCGCTGGTGTGATCGTCTCGCGTCAGATGAACCCGAAGTGGGGCTGACCTCGCCCACCTGAATCCCTGGATTCAGGAATGCGGCCCGCCCGGCAAGCGATGGACACCTTGTTGATTTATAAGGGTTTTTTCAAATAAATCAACGACCTAGCTTGGGGACGGGGGTGCGCGCAATCCCCAATTTCCCCGAAATCACCCGGATTTGACAGAATTGGTGTCCCCAAGACCTGTCCCCAAGGTGATGCAATGGCTTCCTATGAGCCACGCGGTAACTCAATCCGCGTCGTAGTCCGGCTACCCGGCGGCGGCAAGAAAACAGCGACCTTTGATACACAACTCGAGGCAGAAGCCTGGGCCAAAGAGGTCAGTAGGAAGCTGAAGGAACAGGCGGTCACGGGTCTGGCCCTGATTGGCCAAAAAAACGAACGAAAAAACAACCGCCGGCTGTTCGACATCTACCTGGATGCCGTGGCAATGCAGCAGGATTCGAAGGGTCCGCAGTCCGTTCTCAAAGCCCTTTGCGAAGACCCAATCGCTGATCTAATGACGGCGGCGACGACGACCCACAACATCAATCAGTGGATCGCACGCAGTCTGACGCGAATCCGCAAGAAGGGCGGAAAGCCAGCCACCTCCAGCACCGTCAACCGAGAGTTGATCGTCCTGAGCAGTGCCTTCACCTATGCCGTAAAGGCGCTGAGGTGGATCGCGGTTAATCCGTGCCATGGGGCCAACGCTGTTCCCACCAGCCGCCCCCGAGCTCGCCCACTATTGACGCCTGAAGAAATCAAGGCAGTCATCACGACATCGGGCTACGAACGGCGCCCTGAACTGGACACACACCGTGCCCGGACCGGGGCGGCGTTCCTATTGGCTTTGGAAACCGGCATGCGCGCCGGCGAGATCCTGCGGCTTCGACCCAAGGACTACTTCCGAAGTGCCAGCTACCTTCACGTGGCTGCGCTGGAACGTGGTGGCCGCAAGGGCTCCAAGGGTGGAAAGATCGTTGATGCGAGCCGCGAAGTACCCCTTACTGGGCGTGCCATGGAGTTGCTGGATCAGTTGATCGCCACGATGCCCAAGAACCAAAAGTTTGAAGCCAAACATGCCCTGAGCATGCCGCCGTACATCATGGGGATTACCGATAGCCAGCGAAACGTGGCTTGGCGCGAGATCTCGGAGCTTTCCGGCGTCGAGGACTTGCACTTCCACGACGCGAAGCACGAAGCTGCCACCCGCCTGTCCAGGTACATCGACGTAATCGCCCTAAGCCATGCGATTGGAACCAAGAGCATCAAGCTGTTACGCGACACGTACTACAACAACGACCCGACCCGCATCGCATCGCTGTTGCCTGCTCAACTGAGCGCAAGTACCAAAGAGCTGATTCCAGAGAAACTCTGATTTCGCCAGGACAAAGGCAGGTTCGGAGCGCAGAAGGCCTCATTGAGCCAGCTGCTTCGTCGCGAGTTCACGATGCCTTCTTCCAGATTGCAATGAAGTCCGGGGTGCCGTTGACCGCACGCGAATACAGCCAGTCGGGTGTCAGTAGTTCGTGCGGACGCGCCAGGAGGGGCTTGCTCCGATGCACGTGCTTGTTGCCAACAAAGATGTACTCGTCGCAGTGCTCCAGCAACTGCGCTTCGTCGATTCCGGTGACACTCCCTTCAGCCTCAGGCCGAGCCGGGTCGTACTTGTGTGTCACCCAGCAAGCCACTACTACGCTTGGCTTGAATTTCGCGACAGCGGCTGCGGCGTCGAGCTTCTCAACGTTGTCCCCATACTGAACCGTCTGCTGGCGCAGCGCCTCGTAGTGTGCCCTGATCGCAGGATCCTCCTGCTGTCGGTTGTCGGTCGCAGCAATACCGAGAGCCCTCGCGAGTACCCCATTGCCCGAGCCAATTTCAATGGCAGACCGGCCAGCTATTCGCTCCTTTAAGAAGCGGACCAATTCATCTGTGGGGAAACCGTAGTGTCCGTGGGCCACGCCGAACAGGAGGCGTTCCTGCGGAGTCGTCTGCTCCAGGCTGGACGCAGGTACGACGCGCAACTTTCCAGCGGCGTCCAGAAGCAGCGGCGAGATGTCGCGAACCTCGGTCGGGATCAAGCGGTAGGTGTCCATTGCCACGGCATTTTCCCCCGTCACGCCATCGGGTCGAACGTCGCGGCACGGCGCTTGCCATAGCAGCGTAGGGCAAGCCGCCCAGACCCGATGCAGGGAGCCTCACCACGACGCCCAACCGAACCGTCCGACGACCACCGCAGCCGCGCGCGGCTGCTGATCTGAACATCCCCACGGAGACCACCACCATGAGCACAAGCACCATCGGCAGCACCATTTCCTCTTCCAAGGTCGAAGGCACCGCCGTCTATAACCTGCAGGGCGACAAGCTCGGCTCGATCGACGACCTAGTCATCGACAAGCGTTCGGGCCAAGTCCGCTACGCGGCCCTCGAGTTCGGCGGCTTCCTCGGCATGGGCACGGATCGCTATCCGTTGCCTTGGGACCAATTGCGCTACGACACCGAGAAGGATGGCTACCTGATCAACCTCGACAAGTCCGTGCTGGAAGGCGCGCCGCGCTACACCGAAGATGACGAGCCCGACTACGACGACGACTACGGCCGCAAGGTCTACAACTACTACGGCAGCACCTGGCCGTCGATCTAACGGCACTCCCTGCCGTATTTACGCAGTACCTGTCCGGCGCAACTCAAGATCCCTCGCATCGAAGTCCGCGAGGGTCAGGCGCCGGTATCGCTGAGCCGGACGGAGTTCGGCCAGCGCTTCGGTCTGCGCGGGGATCCCGCCCTCTTTGGTTCCCCACAGCTGGACTGGAGCAGCTTGCCTGGCTGACGCAGGACGGTCGAAGGGCATCAGCCTTGCGAAATGAGGAGCCAGGCGTGGCCAATCGGCAATACCAGGCCTCGGCCGAGTGGCTTCAGACGCGTATTCGGCTGGTCGCCCCGCTAACTAAGGAAGTTCAAGCCCATCCGTTGGCGTCTGAAGGCGGCCCTCCGAGTTCGGTAGAACCCGAAATGGCGTCACCCGTGGTGGGATGTCCGAGACCTGGCCGCTGACGCAGCTTGCCGGGCGGATCCTGCGCGGCCCGCGTTGATACGTCGCCGTACTGGACCTGAGCTCGTCGCTTCGGAGTTCGTGCGAGTGATCTGTCCTAGCAAGGGATGCGTCGGGGACTGTCACTTCGCAATATCACTGTCCCTGCATCGGCCTCTGCGTCTGCTTGTCCAAGCATGTGCGCGTAGCGCATGTGGACTTGTACCTGTGCAAGCCCTGCCCTGCGTGATCCTGACAAGACCAAGGGCGTGCGGCATGTCCGCTCGCGTGGCAATCACCCGGCGATCGCACGTCCCTAGCCAAGCTCGTTCCGCCACTGACGAACCCTACTTGTCCTCAAACAGGTTCTTCTCCAAGAACACGACTCGCTGGGCCCCTTTCCAGATGTCCTCGTCAGGCAGCTGAGGCAGCATGCCCCGCCGCGGCACGATCGGTCCCTGCGATGGGACAGGTTGTGACGGTGGCAACACCGCCGTCGATCCTCGCTCAGGCACAGCCAGAGCGCGCCAGATTTGTGTTCCTTCAGGCGCGGGAACCACTGACGTGACGCGTGCAAGCCGCTTCGGCTGCCTGCAGCGTTCTGAACTATCGATGCTCATATCAAGGCTCCTCGACCTGGCATTGGCGGCAGAGAGTGGGCAATCGCAAGCCGCGCTCTCCAACGATGAAAATTACTTGGGGTCACATACTGCGACGCCTCGGCGCGGGCGCCTCGCGGCAAGGGCATCAGCCTATCGAAGTGAACGGCTTGGATATCCGGCCGCACCGATCGGTTCAAGCCTGAGGCGAACAGACTTACTTCACTGGAATCTCATCGGCCTGCCGCGCAAATACGATCTCCACTCGGCGATTCATCTGGCGACCTGCTGGCGTGTCATTGGTGCTCGTCGGCATCTCTTCGCCATGCGCCTTCGTGCTCAGATGGCCGGCGTTGACGCCGAGACCTACCAATACGGCTTTTACTGCATCGGCGCGTCGCTGGGACAGGTCTCTATTGGAACTGCTGCTGCCGACACTGTCGGTGTAGCCCTCGATGCTGGCTGTGTTGTCCGGATTGCGGTTGAAGAAGTCCGCCAGCTTGGCCATATTGCGCGACCCATCGGGGAGCAACTGCGCCTTCCCGCTGTCGAACAGCACGTCGCCCAAGGTCAGGATCATGCCGCGATCGGTCTTCTTGGCATTGAGCGCCTCGAGTTGCATTTCAAGGTCAGCCACGTGGGCATCGCGGCGATGGATGCGTTCCGCGCTACGAGCCTTGTCCTGCTGCGAAGCCGCGTCGGCTGCGGCGAGATCGGCTGTCTTTATCGCATTGTCACGCTCCGACATTGCCAGCTTGCGCTGGGCCTGGTCAGCCTCGTCGGTACGCTGCGCCAGCCGAAGCTTGTCGCGTTCGGCACCGGCTCCCGCGAGCAGTTGCTGGTCGGCTCTACTGGAAGCGGCGTCTCGCGCGATCGTCACCCGCTGGGAGGTGAGGTAGGCCAGGTGATCAACGCGACTCAGCGTGGCGCCCTCCCCCCATGCCTGTTCGGCCCTGTGCAGAGAGTCGCCCGCAACTCTGAGCTCGTCCGGTGCCAGCACAGCGACCTGCTGATCGCCGCTGGCGTCGTTGAAACGATTGCGAGCCTGGTCGAGGGCGGCACTGCGATTGGGAACGGTGCCACAGGCGGTCATGACCAACGCCACGGCGGCGAGCAACGAAATTCTGGAAGTGTTCATATCGAGCTCTCAGTTGCCTGGCTTTGCATTTCGGCGGAGCTCTTCGCTCAGCACGCGGGCTGCGTCTTGCGAGTCCTTGGCGGCCTTGCGCGACTGCGTCGACTGTGCATGCATGTCCGCCGCCTGAGCATCGACCTGCGCCTCCTCAGCCAACCACTTGGCACGCTCGTAATCCTTGTCCGCCTCGGCTTGGCGGGCGAGGGCCAGCTTGGACACCGCCAACTGCAGCTCAGCCGGCGCGTTGGCGCTGTTGGTGCTGGTGCTGGCGTTTTTCACAGCGGCATCGGCGACGATCAGTTCGGTCGTGGGCATCGGCGTCGTGGCGCAGCCAGCCAACCAGACGGTGCTCGTCAATGCCAGGACCGCCGCTGCTGCAGCGGGCAGTGTTCTATTCATGATCATGGAGTTCCTTGACTTCCTAACGACAGGATCGAGACCCGGGAGCATCCCGGGCGAGCGATTCCTGAACTGCCAACAGTAGGCCGACTTGCCGATTCGGTCTGTGCGTTGGCAGACGTTCAGATGATCAGTCGTGCATGGTTGGTGGCGCGGCCCGAGCGTTGCGCCTCACTCCGCCTCCGCTGGCGGAGACGTGCCGAACACGTGGTCCCAAAGGCCGCTACTGACGCCGTAGCAGACAGGTCCCGAACGGCCGTGATGCCAGGCGTGCCAGCGCTTGCGCTGCCTCGCCCAGGCGAAGCGGCCCAGGCGCCAGTGGTGGGTCGCATGGTGAATCAGGCTGTAGCCGAAGTAGCCGGCCAGCACGCCCAGTGTCAGTGCCTGGGCTCGCCAGGCGCCCAGCAGCACGAGCGCTGGCAAGAAGACGAACAGGCAGATCAGGCTCGCGCTGAGCCAGGTCGGCGCGCAGATCAGGGCGCGTGGTCGCCGATGATGGGCGGCGTGCCAGAGGGTGAATGGCCACAGTCCGTGCAACACGAAACGGTGCAGCAAGTATTCGAGCAAGGTCCAGCAGATGAGGCCCAGCAGGACCAAGAGCACGAGCTCAAATGGATGAGCCCGCGGCGCCATCAGCAGCAGGTGCCCTCCCAGCAGCAGCACCGCTGCGCCGTACAGGATCAGATCGGCACGATAGGCCACTCGGCCGTGCTCCATCGACAGGAAACTCATGCAAGCCCTCATGAACAGGAATGAAGGCGCGCCTCATGGCTTGACCATGACCACACCCTAGCCGCAGAGGTGACCTCGATCTGTGCGATGCCGAACATAGCGAAGTGGCACGCGCGCCTATAGTCGAGTCATCGAAGTTCCGGGAGCCCGGCTTGAACGCGACGGAGGATCCCCTCAGCAACCGTCTGCTGGCTCAGTTGTCAGGCGACGAGCGCGCGCGCTGGCTCCCCCTGATGGAAGCGGTAGACCTGCCGCTGGGCCAGGTGCTATACGAATCCGGTCGGCCACAAAGCCATGTCTACTTCCCGGGCACGGCAATCGTTTCGCTGCTGTACGTCTTGGAGAACGGCGCCTCGGCCGAGATCGCCGTCGTCGGCAACGAGGGCCTGGTTGGGATCTCCTTGTTCATGGGCGGTGAAACCACGCCCAGCCGGGCGGTTGTGCAAAGCGCCGGTCGGGGATTTCGGCTTCGGGCACAGGCAGTGAAGGACGAATTCAATCGTGCAGGACCGGTGATGCATCTACTCCTGCGCTACACGCAGGCACTGATTACGCAGATGGCCCAGACGGCCGTCTGCAACCGCCACCATTCCCTGGACCAGCAGCTTTGCCGCTGGCTGCTGCTGAGCCTGGACCGGCTGCTGGGCAACGAGTTGGTGATGACCCAGGAGCTGATTGCCAACATGCTGGGCGTACGGCGCGAGGGCGTGACCGAAAGCGCCCTGAAGTTGCAGGCAAGCGGGCTGATCCGCTACGCCCGCGGGCATATCACGGTGCTGGACCGCCTTGGGCTGGAAGCTCGAACCTGCGAATGCTATGCGGTGGTGCGCGACGAGTACGCGCGCCTGCTGCCCCGGACCGAGCCGGGCTGAACTCGCGGGCTTCTCTGTACGCTAGGAAACAGAGACCGAGGCGCAGGCGGCGCAGACTGCGTCACGACGCCCATCTGGAGCCTGCGTGCCACCCAACAAGAACTATCTGATCGAGTTGCTGCCAAGTGCGGACAGGCAGCGGCTGCTCGCCGCCTGTGAGCAAGTGGAATTACGCCGCTCGCTGGCGCTATACGTACCCGGTCAGAGCATCGGTCACGCCTACTTTCCCATCGATGGCGCCATCTCCCTGCTGACACAGTTGGATGGGCATCCCCCGATGCAAGTCGACATGGTGGGGCGCGAAGGCATGCTCGGTATCCAACTCGCACTGGGGGTGAGGCAAGTGCCCGTACATGCGCTGGTCCTCGGTGACGGCATGGCGTGGCGCCTGGACGCTGCAGCCATGCGCCGGGAACTGGCGCATGGCGCTGGACTGCGGCACTGCCTCAACCGCTACATCTCAGTGTGCCTCAGCGAGTTCGCGACGGCCGCCGGCTGCCAGCGTTTTCATGCGTTGGCGCCACGCTTGGCCCGCTGGCTGCTGATGAGTCTGGATCGGCTGGGGAGCATCGAACTGGAGATGACTCATGAGCTGATAGCGAACGTGCTGGGCGTGCGACGGGAAGGCGTGACGGAGAGTGCTCTGAAGTTCCAGGCTGACGGATTGATCCGATACGCACGGGGTCGCGTCACCGTGCTGAATCGCGACGGCCTCGAGACGCGGTCCTGCACCTGCTATGCAGCGTCCAAGCGCGAGTACGGACGGCTGCTGCCACCTATGCCATCTACCTGAACCGTGTTGTGCTCGCTGCAATAGGCAAAGGCGCAGTCGGTAGCTGGCAGTTGGCGCCTGGCGGTGTGCTCGGAGATCGGCATGTCGCCTCGGGGCCTTTGCCGCGATCACCCGGCCGGCCCTGGAGATTCCGTCGACTCCGTGGGTTGGCGCACCGACGTGCCCCCTTCATGCGCCGAGCATCGGGATAGGACCATGACCAGGATCCATCGATGAAGGTTCTCACACTGATTGCCGCGGCGGTACTTGCCTCTCTAGGAGCGCTGCTGATTACCTTGCACTACATTGGCTGGGGCCTGGCGCTCTGGGTTGGTGCGGCGGTGCTGTCCCAGTCCTTCATCATGGCCGCAGTTTGGCGCGACCTGTCCGAACGCCGGCCCGATGGAGCTTGGTCCGCACTAACGCCTTCTGCGCTGATTGCCAGCATCCGTCACGTGCTGACGAATCGCCTGTGACCGTCCGGAGATGATCCGATGCCCAGCCATTCCTCACATAGAGTTCGCTAGCGATTGCTCGCTGCGCAGTCCCAATCTCCGATGCTTGTCCTTGAGGAATCAATGTGATGGCCGTTTCGCGCTGACTTGGCAAGGCTCGCTTGGCAAGGCTCGCAGATCGTTGCGGTACCGGCTCGCACCGCCCATCTCGCGAGTGCTCGGCGAGACTACGATTGGCATGCGGCATGGCTTCAAGACTGCGAGCAGCATGATCCGGATCTCGAGCGCATTGCCGCCACGCGTTGGGTCAGGCAAGCTCTTTGGACAGCACCTGCAAGATATTCTCGCCAACCGTCGTCAGGCGAAGGCTCCCACCCCGCCATTCCAGCCAATCCAGGGCAACGTACTCGTCGATGTAGCCGGCCGGTATATCGCAAGCTCGCCTGCGACCTAGCATGGCCACGCTGGTGGGAAGAGCCTCACGAAGCACCGTTCGTCGAGAGGTCGCCGATACATCCATGATCACTCCTTGCCACCCATTGACGGCGGCTGCGCTGAACCCACGTCATCTCGCGTTCATACACGTGACAACTTGGTCATCTTGGTTGTGTCCGCCCCCGGCGTCCGTGCGACACCGCACACAAGCGTCGAGCGCTACGAATCAGCGGATGGACTGTCTGGTGCCTCAGACTCGCGAACAAGGAGTTCGACAGGGAAGTATTTGGTTTGGACGGAACTGGAGGTATCGACCCAAGTGCAGAGCGCGTGCTCTCGGCCGTCAAACTCGCGTATTTCCATGACGGACATCAGCGGTCCACCGGATTTGAGGCTGACGATTTCTCCACGACCGTTCATCCCTGATCTCACAGTTGCTCGGCAAAAGAATAATCCCGCGACCTGAGAGCGGCCTGTAGGACCGCGTCTCGATCGATACGTGCGATCGTCAATGTACAAGCACTGATCGGCTGAGCAATGTCAACAGAAGGGCCTAAAGGCGCTCCCTCCCAAGTCGCGCCGAGCGGCGTAGCATGCGGACCACCCCTGCCGGCTTTAGCTGCGTGCCTGAAGCCACACCCTGCAGCCTGGACAGAGCACCGTTTGAGGAGTGCCCATGAGCGCTGTCAGTGAACTGTTTCTGCTCTGGCGGGAAGCGGAGAACGAATTCCATTGGGCGAGCGCCGACTTGTACCGTGTGGCTATGAACACGAAGGACGGCCCGACCGATGCGCAATTCGACTACACCCAGCATTTAGGCGACATAGCGAAAAACCGCCATAGCGCGTATACCGCTGCCATTCGATCGCATGGCCTGCGCTCCGAGGCACAACCGCGCTGAGGGCCAATCTCTGCGTCCAAGGTGACCGGCTTTCTTGGATCTTCGCGCCGCGTGAGCTTGACTGTGTCTGCCAGATCTGGCCGGAAGATGTTGAGGTCTCACCTGATTTCATACCCAGTCGACCGCAGGCTCAAGAACACCGACCTCAACTGCACTGGCCGCTTTCGCTGGCGCAGCGCCTTGTGCCTTTCACCAAAGAGCAACCCAAGAAAGTTAAGTAACTATTGGACGAATTGAACGACAAGGCATGACGCTTGCCTTGGCCCTTATGGACAAGACGTCCTTCAACCCATCCAAGGAGTTATCTCATGAAGTTCACCCGCAACCACCTGGCGACGACTGCCGCCGCCGTTTCCCTGCTGATCGCCACCGGCCTCGGCATTGCACAGTCCAACAACACCCCGGCAACCAACGCCGACACCACGTCGAACGGACGCATCGCCAATGGCCAGAGCAACCAGAATCCGAACGACGCCAATGGCACGGCCAACAGCAACAAGATGAACAACGCGGCCAGCAACGCGGCAAACACCCGGGCCAGCGGCAACGCGATGAACAATGGCAACGGGACCCAGACCGACACGGACAGCACCGCAAACACGAGCGGCACGGACAGCACCATGTCCAACAACCGCGCGCCGCGTCCGGATCGCAACTGATCAAGCGGCGGGGTGGCCGCGCTGCAGCGTCCTCAGGGCCTGCGCAAAGTCCGGCACCTCGCTCCGCATTCCGTTGGCAGGCTCAACCTGCCACAGCCCACTTTCGTGCCAGCGCCCGAAGTCGTTCCAATCCGGCCGATCCACCAGCGGATACAGGCACAGGCCGAGCAGGGGTAGGCCCGCCTCATCATGCACGCGGCGCGCTTCCGCTGCCACCTCACACAGCCACTTTGCCCGCCCGCTGCCCACGTGGCCCGTCTCGGCAATAAACATCGGCCGGCGATAGCGCTGCCACGCTTCTTCGATCAGCGTACCTAGCGGCAGCCGACGCGGATCGCCCAGGTGCCAGGCCAACGGCGCCGCGGTCACAAGCTCCCACTGGCTGTTGTGATAGTGGTTCACGCCCACCAGATCCAGCGCCGAGGCGCTGCCGCCCAGGGCCGGCTCCGCGAGGCCCCCGAGCATGTCCCAGGCCTGCCACTGCCAACTGCGCACATTGGCCGCGGTCTCGTCCAGTTCAGGTCGGCCCGCCGGCGCAACGACGTGGCACAGCGGCTCCACATGCAGGAAGCGGGCGCGGGGGTCGACCTTGCGGATCGCATCCACCGCGGCCAGTGCCGCACGCACGAGACGCCGCTTGACCTCGTAGCCGCGTAAAAGCTTGTCCTCCATCGACACCTCGTGGTGGGTGTTGTCGGGCGGGAACAAGAGCCCGGGCTGTGTGGAGGCCCAGGCCAGATAGCCAATCTCGTTGACGGGCGTGTAGACAGGTGGCTGGTCCGCCATCGGCCCGAGGCGGCGGGCCACCTCGGCGGCGAAGCGCGCGAAGCGTTCGATCAACCGATCGTCGTGCAGGCACAGGTCCGGCGGCAGGCCATAGTGCCACAGCGTCCAGAGGATCTGCAGGCCGTAGCGCTGCGCGCAGCGGGCCATTCGCTCGGCGCGGCGAAGGTCGATGGCGCCGCCGCTGCCTTCGCTGAGCCGCCAGCCGATGCTCTCACGCACGCTGCGCAAGCCCATGTCGGCGGCGCGGCTGAAATCCTCGTCAAGGCGCTCCAGATGGCCGCTCGCGGCGTGCATGTCCACCGCCTGCCCGGCCGCATTGACGTGGTCGGCGCCCTCGAAGCCTCCACCCCAGAACGAGGCGATCGGCGACGGACGTGCCTGCACAGGCGCACTCACGCGACGAAGTCCGCTGCCACCGGGCGGCGCAGCGGCGTCACCGCCATGGACGTCTCGCTGCCGGCGAGCCGCACCAGCAGTTGCTGGACCTGCGCCGTGCACCTGTCCAGGTTGAAGTGCTTCAGCACCCGCTGCCGCGCATGCGCGCCGAATTGTGCGCGCAGCGCCGCGTCGGCAAGTAAACCGGCGCAGCGCCCACCGATGTCGTCGCAATCGCCGGGTGCAACCAGCCAGCCGTCATAGCCGTGCGCGACGATGTCCGGCACCCCGCCGACCCGCGTCGCCACCACCGGCACGCCGCTCGCCATCGCCTCCATCACGTTCAGCGGCATCGCCTCGGAATGCGACGTGTTGGCCAGCAGGTCGATCTCGCCGTAAAAGCCCGCCATGTCCTCCACGAGTCCGACGAAGTGAACCCGCTTGTGCAGGCGCAGTTGCCCAATCTCGCGCTCGAGCCCCGCGCGCATCGGACCGTCGCCCGCGATCACTGCATGTGCCTGTTTGAGGCGCGCCAGCAGCGGCCAGATCGAGCGCACGAAGACCTCCGGCCCTTTCTCCGGGGAGAGTCGGCCGGCAAAGCCCAGCAGCGGCACGTCCGGCGCCAGGCCGAGCCGGGTACGCAGGAGGCCCGACCGCTGTGTGCGCGACCTCGGCTGGAACACCGCGCAGTCCACGCCATTCGGATCAAAGCTCAGCAACGAGGGCTGCACACCCAGGCCCAGCGCGTGGAAATACGTCTGCCGGCACACCGCGCTCAAGTGGCTGCCGGCGCTGCGGTGCAGTTCCAGGTCAGCCAGCGTCAACTGCCTCCCGTGTACCGTCGCCAGCACCGGCCGTCCGGCGAGTCGCCCGGCCAGCGCGGCGAGTACGTGCGCATTGGGCAAATGCGCATGCAGCAGGTGGACACCCGCATGGCGCACCAGCGAGGCGGCCAGCTGGATCGAGTCCCAGCTCGGGTCTGATGGCATCGGCGTGGCCACAACGTTGGTGCCCAATGCACGCAGGCGCTCGGCGAACGGCCCTTCGCAAGGCACCAACGCGGAGACGACGAATCGCTCCGGCGGCAGCCGTTCGATCAGCCGTTCGACCCAGCGTTCCATGCCACCGACGATGGCATTGCCGATCACCTCCAGCACATGGACACGATCGTCGCGCGGCGGCAGCGAGAGTTGTGCATGCATTGGCATTCCTTCCTCCTTCGTCTCTCAGCAGCACAGGGGCCGCATCCTCGTGCAGCGGCTCAGCCGTGCCGGACGCGATGCGGCCCTCGTGCAAGCGCCGCGCCCGATACTGCTCGCTGCCTCGCCCAGCCAGGTGGCAGCCGTGTCGCTCCAGATCTGCGCGCGGGCACCTACATCGACCTCTAGCTGATCCAGCAGGTCCCCCAGCCATCCGCGCCGCTGCGCGATCTCCGTGCCGGGACAGGGCAAAAAGCAGTCGCTGCCGAACTGCAGCGACTCGGGTCCCAGCACCTCCAGTGCCCGGCGTAAGACTTCGAGCCGGTATGGCGGCGGCGGGCCGAATGAAAGGTCGAAGCGGAACAGCGCGTCGGCACCGCTGCGGCCGTGGATGCGGTCGATCAGGCCGACCGCGATCGCTTCGTCGGTCCAGGGCCAGGACAGGTGCGCCAGCGTCACGCGCACGCCCGGGTGGTCCCGAAGCGCCTCGAAGAAACTCGGCCGGCAGAAGCGGCCCGAGCGGCCGTCGATGAAGATGCCGCTGTGGAACAGCAGCGGCAGCCGCAACTCGGCAGCCACGGCGAAGGTAGGCTGCACGCGCTCGTCGTACGGATACCAGCCGCTGGGTACCATCTTGCAGCCCGACAGACCCGTATCGATCGCCGCCCGCAGGTCGTCGGCGGCCGAACGATCAGAGGGGTTCACCACAGCCAGCCCCGTCAACCGGTCGCGGTGTCCCGCCACGATCCGCGCCAAGTGAGCGTTGGCGCGCCGCAGGGAGGCCGGATCGTCCAGCGCGTAGCCCTCCGACAGGAAGGGAGCGAGGAGTACGCCGTGATCGATGCCGGCGTCGTCCAGCGTTTGCAGCACGTCGTCGACGGTCTCGCGGCCAGTGCAGTGCAGATGGGCATCGATGATCATTCCGCGCCGACGCTGATCGCGGCTTGCAGGTCGCCGGCGTCGATGTCGAGGACACGGCCCCCCAGCGCCTGCTCGATCGTCGCGACGATCTTCGCCGCGCTGCGATCCCAGGAGTTCGCCGCCACCAGTGCCGCCGCCTTCGCCCGATGGTGGCGCTGCTGGTCGGCGCCTCGGCTCAGCTCCGCAGCGCAGGCTTGCACGAAGTCCTTGCCGCCGCCCGCAACATGCACCGCCTCGCCGTACAGCACCGAGACATCGCGGATCGCCGTACTGACGACCGGCTTGCCCGCGGCCAGGTATTCGAGGGTCTTCGTCGGGCTGATGAAGCGGGTCGCCTCGTTGAGCGCGAAGGGCAGCAGGCACAGGTCCCAATCCCTCAGCAGCGCGGGCAGCACCTGGTAGTCCTGCATGCCCAGCCAATGGACGTTGGCGCGCCGCGGCAGCGCGGCTGGGTCGATCTTGACGACCGGCCCGACCATCACGAGCTGCCAGTCCGGCCGCGCATCAGCGAGTTGGGTCAGCAGCACGATGTCCAGCCGTTCGTCGATGACGCCGAAGAAACCTAGCCGCGGATACGGCAGATGTCGCTGTAAGGCTTGCGCCGCGTCCTTGGCTTCCGGCGAGCCGCCGCGGGCGAAGTGAGTCGCATCGACGGCACTCGGCACGCACGACACACGCGGATGCAGGTGGCGCTTGGCTTCGTACAGCGAGGGGCCGCCGGTGAAGACAAGGTCAGCGCTGCGCAACAGCGCCGTCTCGCGCTGGCGCAGCTGGCGTGGCGCAGCGAGGAAGGCGGAGAGCTCGTCCATGCAGTCGTAGATCAGCAGGCGCGGCCGCACCAGCTTCACCAGTGGCAGCGCCATCGGCGTGTACAGCCAGACCAGCGCCTCGCTGATCTGCTCAACCTGCAGCCAGTCGGCGAGCTGCGCCTGCAGCGCGGGAAGCTGGTCGTCATGGAAGCCGCCGGCTTCAACGCTGGTGTGGGGCACGAGCAGCGTGACGGCGTCTCCGACCTGACGCTCCTCCAGCCGCTCGGCACCCGGTGCGACGCGCACCGGCTCCTCGACGTAGATGACGCGCCAGTGGCGCGCCAGGCGGGTCAGCAGGTGCTGGGGCCGCTGGTGCACGAAGCCCCAGCGCAGATGGGAGAAAACGAGCAACGGTGGCAGGGCTTTCATGATCGGGGCTTCAGTGGTTGAGGCCCCTCCAAGGCAAGCGCGATGCCGCTGCTGGATGCCTGCAACTATTCGCCTCGCTTCGGGCCGTTGTCCCCGGCGTAGGCCTTCAGGCGGCTGTACAAGGTCTTGATGCTGATACCGAGCGCCGCGGCAGCGCGCTCCTTGTGGTGCTGGAAATGGCGCAAGGTCATCACCACAAGCGCCCGCTCGGCTTCGGCGACCGAGCAGCCGGGCCGCAGCACGATGCTGTCCGCGTGCACCGTTAGCGGTTCAGGCGCCAGCGGCGCCGGCGCGCGGGTGGCCGCCGGCACGATCCAGAGCGTATCGATGACCGGCCCGCTGCACATCACGTAGGAGCGCTGCACGACGTTGCGCAATTCCCGCACATTGCCGCGCCACTGCCCGCTGCCCAACTGGTGCAGCGCCTTGGGGCCGAACTGCTTGGCCCCGCCCTCCCCGGCGCCCATCAGCGCGAGGAAATGTCGGGCCAGCGGCAGCACGTCGTCCATGCGGTCGCGCAGCGGTGGCAGCTCCAGCGGGAAGACGTTCAATCGGTAGAACAGGTCCTCGCGCAGCCGCCCCTCGGCCACGGCCTGCGCCGGCACGCGGTTGGAGGCGGCGATCACGCGCACGTCGGCCTCAAGCGCCTGGGTGGAGCCCACGCGCATGTAGCGGCCCGTCTCCAGCACCTGCAGCAGCTTGACCTGCAGCTCGACCGGCATCTCAGTTACTTCGTCGAGGAACAGCGTGCCGCCACTGGCCTGCTCGAAAAATCCGCGATGCTGGCGGTCTGCGCCGGTGAAGCTGCCCTTCTCGTGGCCGAAGATCTCACTCTCCATCAGGTTCGGCGAGATGCCGCCGCAATTGACCGCCAGAAAAGGCTGGGTGCTGCGACGGCTCAGGTCGTGCACTGTCTGGGCCACCATCTCCTTACCGGTGCCGCTCTCGCCAGTGACGAAGACGGTAACGCCGGTCTGCGCCACCCGCGCGATCTGCCGGTAGATCAGCCGCATCGCGGAAGACTTGCCCTGCAGCCTGCCGAAGCGACCTTCCTCGTCGAGGATGCGGGCCATCTCGGCTGCGTTGTCATTGCCCGCGGGGCGGCGGATGGCGATGAGTCGGTCCAGCGCCGCGAGCAGTGGCTCCCGCGCGATCGGCTTGACCAGACAGTCGACCGCGCCCAAGCGCAACGCGCGCACGGAGGTGTCGATGCTGGCGTAGCCGGTAATCAGTGCGACGCGGCAGCCATCTGGCAACTCGGCATCGGCAATCAGGTCCAGGCCATCGCCATCGGGCAGTTGCAGATCCAGCAGCACCACGTCGGGTTTCTGCAGGCGGATCTGGCGGCGCGCCTCCGCCAGCGAGCCGGCAATGGCGACGCTGAAGTGTTCGGCAGCAAGCAGCGCAGCCAGCGCCTCGGCCGTCAAGGCCTCGTCGTCGACGATCAGTACGTGCGCTTGAATGGCGGGGGGCGGCGGCATTCGGCTGTCTCGGCGCTTAGAGACCGTCTGGATCGGCAAGGTACATGCGCGACGCGGCCCGGCGCCCTGCGGCTGGAAGCACCATGGCCACGGCCGTGCCCACACCCGGCGTGCCTCGTAGCAACACGCGCCCGCCCGTCCGCAAGCAGAAGGCGCGCAGGCCGGCGAATCCATCCGGCCCCTCGACCTCCAGCAGCGCGACACCCTGCTCTTCGCTGATGCCGGCGCCGTCGTCGCTGAGGCAGATCGTCGCGAAATCCGTGCCCACCAGGCCTTCGCTCTCATCTGGCCAGGCGCGGCGGGCGTGCAGATGAACCTCGCCTTGCCGGCCCGAGCCATGGCCGGAACTGCGAGTGATCGAGCGGCGCGCATTGGCGGCGGCATCTGCCAGCGCGAGCAGCCAGGCACCGCGTTGCACCTCAATGCTGCCGGCATCTGGCGCGAGGTCCACGCGCAGCAGGATGCGCGGCCCGAGGAGGGCCTCAAGCAGCACGGCGCACGCCGGCAGTTCATCCAACAGTTCGATGGCCTGTGCCGGTCCGTCGATCAGCGACATCTCCAACCACTGCCGCGTCAGCAGGCCGGCCCTCGTGGCCGAGCGAACGATCGGCGCAACGAGCGAAGGCAGTATCTCCGGGGCAGACACGGACAGGGGCTCACGCCGCCCCAGCCGGTCGATCAGCTCGGCATTTGCGAGAATGGCACCGAGCAGGTTATTCAGCTCGTGCGAGACGGGCGCACTCATGCGGCCGATCGCCAGCGCACGGCTCGTCGCGCTCGCGCGGGCGCCATTCTTCTTCATCGGTCGGCGCAGTCCACCTCGTGGCTGCCGCGGTCAGGACTCGGCGCCGGCGGCCAGCTCGTCCAGGATCTCCTCCTTGCGCGCCGTGATCTCCGCGCCCAGGGCTGCCAAATCGAGCTTGGCCTTCTTGACCTTGGGGAACATCTCGCCTTCTTCCTCCTTGACGTGATGCTCGATGTACTCGCCCAGCACCTTGACCTTGGCGTCGAAGAGCTCCTCGTCGGGCGACGACGCTTCGATCTGCGCGATCAGGTCCTTGGCACTGGCGTGCTCGACGGTGGCCTCGTCTATCAGGTCCTCATCATCGCCCAGGGCATCGCGCGCGGCGGGATAGAAGATCTCCTCCTCCGCCATCGCATGGGCGGTGAGCATCGTGCAGATCTGCTGTGCGATCGACTGCTTCTCGTCGTCCTCCGCTTCGTCTTCGACGAGCTTGTCGTACTGCTTGAACAGGGCTTGCACTTCCCTGTGGTCTTGCGTCAGCAACGCAATGGCGTCCAAGGTCGGTGCGCTGGGCTTGCGTGGCTGGGACTTTGCGGCGGGGGACTTCTTTGCGGGGTCTTTCGAGCTGGCCATGGGTTACTCCTGGGCTGGGTGGGTTGGAATCA
The DNA here is from genome assembly GCF_034043675.1 of Roseateles agri. NCBI lineage: Bacteria > Pseudomonadati > Pseudomonadota > Betaproteobacteria > Burkholderiales > Sphaerotilaceae > Roseateles > Roseateles agri. The sequence goes on from NZ_JAXCLA010000008.1 coordinate 209,777, forward strand.
ACGTGCCTTGCGAGAACTCCGAAGGCAAGCAGCGGTCCCGCGCGGCGTACACGTTCGGCACGACCCTTGCCATGCCCGCAGACGGCAAGACGTTCCGCGCTGCGGACGCTTCGCCGTCAACGAGCGGACCTCCTCCCATGCCCAAGCCCACCTCCACCAGATCCTCCAGCAGCCAAGCGGACTCCCGGTCGTCGACCGCCTCCAAAGCCGCCGCGCGCAATACCGACAGCGGCCCGGCGAACCCGCCCGTTTTGACCGACGATCTCGCCGTAGAAAAGATGGGCCAGACCGGCGATTTGTCGGCCGCCATGCCGTTCAACGCGAACAAGGCGGGCGAGTACGGCTTTGCCAACGGACAGAATTCGCAGCCAGGCGAAACCGTCGAAGCGCCGTCGCGCCTGCCAGCCGGCAGCACGCTGTCCGAAGCCAATGTCTCCTCGAAGACCGGCTCGGTGGCGCCCGAGGGCGTGAATGCCGCGATCGGTCCGCTTGATCGCGTGAGGGTCGACTCCGCCGGACAGCGCCTGACGACCAACCAGGGCGTGGCCGTCGCCGACAACCAGAACTCGCTGAAGTACGGCGTGCGCGGACCCGCGTTGCTGGAAGACTTCATCCTGCGGGAGAAGATCACCCACTTCGACCATGAGCGCATTCCCGAACGGATCGTTCACGCGCGCGGATCTGCGGCACACGGCTACTTCGAGTGCTTCGAGCCGCTGACGCAGTTCACCAAGGCGGCACCTTTCAAGGAAGCCGGCAAGCGCACCCCGGTCTTCGCGCGCTTCTCCACCGTGGCCGGCGAGCGCGGCTCGAAGGACACCGCTCGCGACGTGCGCGGCTTCGCCGTCAAGTTCTACACCGACGAAGGCAACTGGGACCTGGTCGGCAACAACATGCCGGTGTTCTTCATCCAGGATGCGATGAAGTTCCCCGACCTGGTCCATGCGGTCAAGCCGGAGCCGCATCACCAGATGCCGCAGGCAGCCAGTGCGCACGACACCTTCTGGGACTTCGTGTCGTTGATGCCCGAGTCCACCCACATGCTGATGTGGCTGATGAGCGATCGCGCGATCCCGCGCAGCTATGCCACGATGCAGGGATTCGGCGTGCACTCGTTCCGGCTGGTGAACGACGCGGGCCAGTCCGTGTTCGTCAAGTTCCACTGGAATCCGAAGTTCGGCACCCACTCGCTGTGCTGGGATGAAGCGGTGAAGATCTCTGGCGCCGATCCGGACTACCACAGGCGCGACCTCTGGGAGCGCATCGAATCGGGTGTCTACCCCGAGTGGGAACTCGGCGTGCAGATCTTCACCGAGGAAGAGGCCGAGCAGTTCAGCTTCGACATCCTGGACGCCACCAAGATCGTGCCGGAGGAACTGGTTCCCGTCCGTCCGGTCGGCCGCATGGTGCTTGACCGCAATCCGGACAACTTCTTCGCCGAGACGGAGCAGGTGGCCTTCTGCACGGCGCACATCATCCCCGGCATCGACTTCTCCAACGACCCGCTGCTCGCCGGCCGCATCCATTCCTACGTTGACACGCAGATCACCCGGCTGGGCGGACCGAACTTCCACGAGATCCCGATCAACGCGCCGATTGCGCAGGTCCACAACAACCAGCGGGACGGCATGCACCGCCAAGCCATCCCGCGCGGACGGGTGGCCTACGAGCCGAATTCGCTCGCGGGCGGGTGCCCCTTCCAGGCCGGTGCGGCACAAGGCTTCACCTCGGTCGCCGCGAGCCTGCGCTCACGTGCGGAGCAGGGAAAGATTCGCGCCAAGCCGGAGTTGTTCGCCGAGCACTACCACCAGGCCCGCCTGTTCTTCGACAGCCAGACGGCACCCGAGCGGGCGCACATCGTCGCGGCCTTCCGTTTCGAACTGAGCAAGGTCACCGTGCCGGCGATCCGCCAACGCGTCGTCTCGATGCTGCGCAATGCGTCCGAGGACCTGGCGGCGCAGGTCGCTGAGGGTCTCAACATGTCGCCGCTGCCGGATGCGATGCCTCTTGCGCTGGAAATCGATGTTGCACCCGAGGTCATCCGATCTCCTGCGCTGTCGCTGACTGCCCGTCCGGGAGACGGCTCCATCAAGGGTCGGAAGATCGCCATCCTGGTCGCGGACGGAGCCAAAGGACAAAGTGCAACCGACATCCACACGGCGCTGTTCGCCGCGGGCGCGGTGCCGCGCTTCGTGGCCCCTCGCATCGGGGCCGTCGCAACCGAGGACCGGGTCGCCGTCGAAGCCGATGCGTCGCTGGAGAACGAACCGGGCTTCCTGTTCGATGCGATTGTGCTGCCCGATGGGGCCGGTGCGGTCGTTTCATTGGCGGCCGATGGCCATACCTTCGAAGCCATCCGCGATCAGTACCGGCATTGCAAGACGATGTTGGCGCTCGGCACGGGTGTGGATCTGTTCGAACTCGCCGGCATTCCCGCGACATTGCCGGATGGCGGCGACGACCCCGGCGTCATCCTGTCCGACGGCTCCCCATCCGCAACCGCGGCCTTCATCGAGCAGGTGGCACGCCATCGGCACCCGGCGCGTGAAACGGATCCGCCCGCAGTGTGAGCCTGCAATGAACAGTCAAGTCACCCCATTGATCACGCGAGCCGCAAACCGTGCCAGCAAAAGATCTCCCGACGACAGCTTCGACTATCTGATCGTTGGCGCCGGCTTCGCAGGGAGCGTTCTGGCCGAGCGACTGGCGTCGCAACTGAACGCGCGAATCCTTTTGGTGGAGCGGCGCTCCCACATTGGCGGCAATGCACATGACCGCTTCGACGACGAGGGTGTGCTGATCCACCCCTATGGGCCTCACATCTTCCATACCAACTCCTCCGACATCTTCGACTATCTGGGCCAGTTCACTCGATGGCGCCCCTATCAGCATCGCGTGCTTGCCAGCGTTGACGGGCAGTTGCTGCCGATGCCAATCAACCTGAACACCTTGAACGGGCTTTACGGTCTCGGTCTGAACGCATTCGACATGGAGAAGTTTCTGGACGGGGTGGCCGAGAAGAAGGACGACATCCGCACCTCGGAAGACGTCGTCGTGAACAGGGTGGGCCGCGACCTCTACAACAAGTTTTTTCGTGGCTATACCCGCAAGCAATGGGGCCTGGACCCCTCAGAACTGGACGCCAGCGTCACAGCTCGGGTGCCGACGCGGACCAACCGGGACGATCGCTACTTCAACGACACCTATCAGGCCATGCCCCTGCATGGCTACACACGGATGTTCGAGAACATGCTCCGGCATCCGAATATCCGCCTGATGCTCAACACGGACTACAAGGACATCGAATGGGTGGTGCCGTGGAAGCACATGATCTATACGGGTCCCGTGGATGCGTTCTTCGATTTCAGGTTTGGCAAGCTACCCTACCGAAGCCTGAAGTTCGAGCATGTGACGCGCCAGCAGGAGTGGGTCCAGAGCGTCGGAACGATCAACCATCCCAACGACTACGGCTACACGCGCGTCAGCGAGTTCAAGCACCTGACCGGCCAACGTCATCCCTGTACCTCCCTGGTCTATGAGTACCCCATGGCCGACGGGAACCCGTACTACCCCATCCCCCGGCCCGAGAACACCGAGCTCTATCGGCGCTATGAACGCGAGGCCGAGGCGCTGAACGAGGTCAGCTTCGTCGGGCGCCTCGCGACCTACAAGTACTACAACATGGACCAGGTCGTCGGGCAGGCCCTGAGCCTGTTCAAACGGCTGAAGGACCGTCGCGATGCAGAAGTCCACAATTCATGACTTTCCGTACCGGCCTGAGGTGCGTGCGGAAGTTCCGTTCGATTGCGTGGTCATCGGCGCCGGTCCCGCCGGCCTGACCGCCGCCATCTATCTCCAACGCTTTCACAGGCGCACGCTGCTGGTGGATGCGGGCAGAAGCCGGGCGCTGAAGATCAGCCGCTCGCGCAATTGCCCGGGCTATCCCGAGGGCATTTCGGGCTCGGGCCTGCTGGAGCGCCTGCGAGAGCAGCTAGGAAACTTCGGCGGCCGGCTATTGAACGACGAAGTGACCGCCCTTCGCGCCGTTGATGACGACACCTTTGAAATCATCCTGAGGGGCCAGCGCGATTGCCTGCGGACGCACACGGTGCTCCTGTGCACCGGCGTGGAAGACCGGCTTCCGCGGCTCCCAGGCACACAGCAGGTCTGCGAAGCCGACCTGCTGCGCCACTGCCCGATCTGCGATGGCTACGAACACGCAGGCCAGTCCGTCGGCATCCTTGGCAGTTCAGATCATGCGGTACGCGAAGCCGACTTTCTGCGAGGACTCGGCGCGCTCGTCACCGTGGTTCCGCTGGAGCACGGCGGCGGCGCACCGGTGGCACAAGCCCTGGCTTTGGGCAGATCGGGCATCGAGGTGGCGATGTCGGATCGAGAGGTCGCGCGGTTCGACGTCCTCTACACCGCACTGGGCGTGGCACCGCGCTCAGCTCTCGCTGAGACGCTCGGCGTCAGGCTCGACGAACAGCGCAATATCCGCGTGGACGCGCATTGCAAGACCAGCGTCGATGGCGTCTACGCTGCAGGCGACGTCGTTGTGGGACTCGATCAGTTGGCCGTTGCCTTCGGACACGGCGCCATCGCCGCCACGGCCATTCACAACGCCCTGCGTGCCAGGGGGTTGTCGGCACATTCGCCCGGAGCAGCGCCTCGTGAGCTTCAACTACCCCTGTCGCGGTCGGAGCGCTGAATGTTCGAAGAAGAAGCGCAACATCTCGGCACTGGCGTCAGGGCCGCTGCAATCGGCGTGGCTGCCTTTTGGACTGCCGCCAGACCAGGCATGCGCGGCGCCATGGACCAGCCAATGTTCCCCGTAGACCCGGCCTTGTCCGTCCTGGTAGACCGTGCGGGTGAAGCTGCGGCCGTTCGCGCGGAGCCCCTGCTGAACGCCGGGCTCCGCGCCCCGTGGCGCGCCATCGCCCGACAGACTTGCAGCCATCACCTGCAGGCCATTGGCGGGGACCACGGTGCGGTCTTGGTCCCCGTGGAAAACGATCGTCGGCACGCCAATGTTTCGAACGTCGCGTGTCGCCTTGGACATCGCCATCGGCGGTGTGCCATTCATGGCGCTCATCGCCTCCCCGACGTTGCCCGCCACGCCAGGCGCCAGCCCAGAATGGACGCCAATGGCGGCATAGAGATCGGGGTAGGCAGCGCCGAGAATCCCCGCCATCGCACCACCGGCCGATAGGCCCGCAACGAACACGCGGCTGGGGTCGATACCGTACTCCACCATCACTGCTCGAGTCAGCGATGCGATGAGCGCCGGCTCGCCGCGACCACGTTGCTGATGGTTGTGCTTGAACCAGTTCCAGCAGCCCGAGCTGTTCCCCTTCCGCGTCTGGGCCGGATAAAGCACGAAGAAGCCTCGCGCACGCGCATGCTCATTCATTGCGGTACCGGCTGCGAAGTCGTCGGGATCCTGCGTACAGCCATGCAGCATCACAACCAGGGCGAGACCCGGCCTCGCGTCTGGCGGGACATAGAGCTTGTATGGCCGGGTCAGTCCAGCGGCGGTATGAGCACCCGACAGAAAGTTTTCGCGAGTGGGCTCTCGTGTGACCTCGGGGGATGAAACTTCAGGGCCCCGCACCCCGGATTCGAGGTCCAGGGCTTCGACCGTCGACAGCGACGGCTCGTCCACTTCAAACACACAACCTTCCAGCACCTCGCCCGACGCCGTCCCGGCCGTGTTGGAGGCCCGTTCCCGTGATGGGACGCCGCCGCCCGCAATCCATTGCTGCAGCAGCGCCGTCGCCCGCTTCAGGTCACCATTGCGGGTGAGCCGCGTGGCGTCGTGCATCAGCGCATCGAGCTTGTCATTCATGGAATCCTTGGAAGCTGGTGGAAGTGAATGGGAGCGCACGGGGTGGTGTCAGGGCTCAGGGGCCAACGACATACGAGGTCGTTCCAACTACTCGAAGCTGCAGCGTCCCTCCCGCACCGCCAACGTCGCGACCTCAACATGGATCCGCGACGATGAGATGCCTGGGACCCGGCACTGATGGCCTGCCGTCTGAAGGCAATCGCCATGGGATCGGGTCCTATCGGTTGCTGTAGAACTATCACGGGGCCAGCAATCCGACATGTTCCGCATCTACGCAGCCGAAGTTGCAGGAGATACCGTCGGTGTCCAGCCGCGGGTCAGCGGTTTCGCCACAGCTACAGACAAGGGCATTTCACCCATGTCCACCTATGTGGCTGTTCTGAGGATGGATTCAAGAGTGATTGCACGATTTCTCGCGCATCTCAAATCTCGGACCGGCTCCGGCGAACCTGGCTCAATCAGTCCGTCGCGACGCCGGCTCCCGCCGTGCGGCAAGCGATGCGATCAGCGATCGCAGTTCCTCGAGCTCAACGGGTTTGATCAGGTGAGCATCAAAACGTTCCGCCTCGCTCCTGTTCCGGTCCAAGGTGCTGCCGTATCCGCTCAAGGCCACGAAAGACATCTCAAGCTCGGGATGCAAGCGCCTGATCTTCTGGGCCAATTGGTAGCCATCCATTTCAGGCAAGCCGATATCGAGAATGATGATCTGCGGCTGGGCTTGAGCTATCAACGGAAATGCAGCCTGAGGGTGGGTCGCCGTCCAGACCCGATGCCCTTCGAGACCAAGCACGGCCGCCAGACTCTCTGCGGCGTCCTGGTTGTCATCCACGATCACGATGCGCTGGTGATGTGCTGGAGCCAGCTTCCTCCGCACGGGCTTTGCCGGTGCAAGGGCGGGCACCCCTTGTATCGCGGGAACCCGCAGTGTGAATTCGCTGCCCTGGCCCAGCCCGGCACTGAAACCCTCGACAGTGCCGCCCTGCAGCTCGATGAGGCTGCGCACGAGCGCAAGTCCGATGCCGAGGCCACCGATGGCTTCAGTACCCAAGCCCTGCGTCTGATAGAAGAACTCGAAGATCTGCGCCATCTGCACTTCGCTGATGCCGCGACCGTTGTCCTTGACCCGAATCACTACCTGCTGATCCTCGAGCCCAGCCCACAGCTCAATTCTTCCCCCTCTGGCCGTGTAGCGCGCAGCATTGATGAGCAGATTCGACACACACTGAGCGAGCCGGACCGGATCACCCCGGCACATCAGGGAAGGATCGCAGGGTGCGTAGAGCAGATCGTGCCCCTGCAAATCGACCTGCGGCCTTGCCAAGGCAATAGCCTGTGAGAGCATGGCGTCGATCCGCACCAGCTCGATACTCAGCAGGACCTTTCCGGAACTCAGCTTGGAAACGTCCAGAAGATCGTCCATCAGCCGCACCATGTGGGTCACATGGCGTCGGATCATCTGGAGTTCCTTGCTCTCGCTACCACCGCTGCGCAAACGCAACGCGTCCAGCGTCGAGACGATCGGCGCCAGCGGATTGCGCAACTCGTGGCTCAGCACGGCCAGGAACTGGTCCTTGGCGCGCGACTTTCGCTCCATGTCGTCGAAAGACGCCGAGTAGGCGGCGTTCTCAATCTCCAGCGCCATCGAGCTGAGCACCAGTTGCTCGTTGGTATTGCGCAGCACGGCCCCGCGTTCCTCCCGCTCCGCTTTCGCCATCGATACCGGATCGTCGCTCACCTCGCCGACCAGGTCGCCAGACAATACAAAGCGGTTGCCGCCCATCCGCTTGGCACGGAACATGGCGACGTCGGCGGCCTCGATCAGCTTGTCGAGCGTCTCTCCGTCGTCAGGATACAGGCTGACGCCAACGCTGGCCGATACAACAACCGGCTGGCCGGCCGCTTCCTCGATCGAGCCGATTGCCGACAGCACCTTGCCGACCACCTGGGAAGGGTCGCCGCGCTGCGGGACATCCACGAGCAGCACCACGAATTCGTCGCCACCAAGGCGGCACACTGTGTCCACCTCGCGCACCGAACTCACCATCTTCTGACCGACGGCGATCAGAATCTGGTCGCCGGCCGCATGGCCGAGGCGATCGTTGTGGCTCTTGAAATCGTCCAGGTCTACGAACAGCAGGGCAACGCGGCTTTCGTACCGTCGGGCATGGGCAATGGCCTGAGCGCAGCGGTCAATCAACACGCTCCGGTTGGGGAGGCCGGTGAGCGCGTCTTGTTCGCTCGTGCGGCGCGCGGATTCGAGCGCAAACGCGGAGTTCTCGGCATCTCGGCGCAGGCGCATGGCGTCCAGCACCAGGTTCTCGTTTGCCTCCAGCAATTGCATCATCTGGTGTCCGCCGACCCGGGCCTGCAGCTCACGAAGGTCGGCCAGCGTGTGCGCCAGTTCCGCCTCGGCCTGCGTTATCTCGGATTTCAGGCGCGCCAGCAGCAGCTTCGCAGCCTTGATGTTCGGCGGGCCTGATTCGGGCTCAGTCATGTGAGGTGGCGCTCGGGCTCATGTTTGCACGTCAGGATCGGCGTGGCCGGGACGAGCCGGATCGTCGAGCGGCGGCTTGCGCGTCGGGTGGCCGCCGAGCAGCCCCTCCTCGTTCAGCAACCGCGTGCCGATCAAGAGCCCGTTGTCCCCGATCTCATATTCGCGCAACTCGTCCGAGTGCGCACTGTCGCGCACCTTGACGACAGCCGTCATCCGCCGCAGCCGGCTGTCCACCTCGATATAGCGCTGCAGGATGATCGCGTCGGTCAGGAAGGCGGTACCGTAAGGGCTGAAGCGCAAGTCGCCGTAGCGGTCCTCCAACTCCGAGGTCATCAGCACGCTCATGCCCATACTCGTCAGCGTCGTCACCAGGCGCAGCAGCGATTCCCGGAAGTCTTCACGAAACGATGGCCCCAAGGTCAGTTCGAAGCCGGATAAGGAATCGATGACCACGCGCGTCGCGCCAAGCCGCTGGATCTCATGGACCAGCAGCAGGATGACCTCGTCCATCGAGACGTCGGTCGCGTAGCCGGCGATCAGGCCAACCTGGCCGCCGTTGATCAGCGCAGCCAGCCGTGCATTGCTGGAGTGGCTGGGTCGACGTTCGAATGCCGCGATGACACCCTTCTCGCCCACGCGAGCACCTTCGGACAGGAAAGCTGCCGCCAGGATGCTCTTGCCCGAGCCGGACGGCCCCGCCACGAGCAGCGAGTAGCCGCGCGGCAAACCGCCGCCCATCATGTCGTCGAGCGCCGGGACGCCAAGCCCGAGGCGCGGCACGGTGCAGTCTCCCGGGCCATTCGCCTGATTGGCGCCCGGCGGTACGAAGACCTGCAGGCCCTTGCGCGTGATCCGGAACGAATACAGCCCCGGCAAGGACGGGTGTCCGCGCATCTTCAGGATCTCCATCTTGCGCACCATGGCGTTGCGCTGCACGCTCTGGCGCAGCCAGATCAGCCCGTCGGCCACGGTGAAAACCGGGTTGGCATCGGTATCGGTGAAGTACTCGCCGATCAGGAAGCTGGTGGCCTGCCAGGAGGTCATCAGCATGCCGAGCTGCTGCATGAACTGCTGCAGCTGGTTGTGGGAATCGCCGTTGACCTGAGACGCCAATACGACGGAGCGGAAGGAGTCGACGAAGACCAGCGCCGGCTCGTGCGTTCGCACCTCATCAGCGATGCGCGCCAGCACGCGGTTCAGATCGCCGGCCATCGCCTCTTCGGACAGGTTGACGAAGCGCACTGTATGGTTGATGGCCGTGTCGTCAAAGAAGTCGAACTGCTGCTGGTAGCGCAGCATCTTCAATGGCGGCTCCCCCAGCACGTTGAAGTACAGGGCCGACCGCTCCTCGGTGGCCAGCGAGAACATGATCTGGTGGGCCAACGTTGTCTTGCCGCAGCCGGGCTGACCGGCGATCAGGTTGAACGAGAACTCGGGCAGCCCTCCGCCCAGGAGCTCGTCCAGCCCGGGGACGCCGGTCGCCAAGCTCTTGATCTTCACTTTGCTGGTCATCGAGGGAAGTCCTGCGCGGACGGACCGCTGGTAGGAGAAGACCACACGGATTGAAGCAGGCGCTCCGTGAGACCGGCGCCGATCAGTGTGGACAGCAATTCGCGAAAAGAGTTCAGTAGCAGCGAGCCACCATCCAGGGCGGTATCGGCTGTCTGGCTGCAAAACACGCTAACCAGTTCGTCGCGAGCGACCAGATCCATTTCGCCTTCGGCCAGGATGGCCAGAAAGGCGCACTGCGGCGCACTGACATGGGCACTGCGCCTGAACAACGCCGTGAGACCGCGCCGGCCGAGGATGGGGTGCAGGGAGGCTTCGATCTCGCCCCAAATCTCCGCAAAGGCTTGCGCGACAGTCAGGCTGTCGCTGTTCCCCCCCACGCGCCGCGCGAGGGGCGTAGTCGAACGACTGCGCTCTCGATCAGTCATGGCGGCAATGGTGGTTGGATTCACACTGACACCGTGTAGTCGTCGATACGTATGAATAGTGGGCGAACCAATCGACGCTCGGAGGTCCACCAGAGAGAGCGCTTGCCAGTCGCTTTTACTGGACATACACCCCTCACCTTCGAGGCGCCGCGCGTCTGCGTCTGTACGGCAGCACACAGAGAGCCTCGAAAAATTCAACAAAGTGCGCTCCGTCTGCGCTGTCGATGGGTGGGCCGCGTGAGATGAGATCTCTTGACCTATCAGTCATGGTTCGGCCTGCCGGCTTACGTCGAACGGCCGAAGGTCTGACGCCTTGGCGCCAAAAATGCGGCCATGATCGAGCTGCAGCGCCTGCTGCGCCAACACCGCACCGTTCGGTGTAGGTCTTCTGGTCCCAAAAGACAACCGCCTCCGGCCACGGTATGGCCCCGACGTGCGAGCACATCATGGCCAACCTATGGCTTAAGAAGAACCCCTTGATGAGCATGTGGCTCAGTGCCGCTCATTCCGTGATCAACACGGCACGCGGTCGTATTACGACTAGTGCTAGACGTCAAACCAATGCGGCAGTCGCGAACGCGGCCCGAGAGGCGGTCGGCTTCTGGACCCGCGCACCTCACAAAAGACCCAAGCCCAGCACCAGCCGCAAATCGATGAGGTAGGTGGGCCTCCAGGGCCTGCACTGGGTCCACCAACACAACCATTTTCAAGTACAGCAAACGGAGAACATCATGTCTAAAGGTCAGCGTGGCAACAAGGAACTGAAGAAGCCTAAAAAGGCGAAGCTACCTACCGAACCCACGGTCCCAACGACGTTGGTGCCGGGGATCGCGACCCCGAGCAAGATCGGCGGGCGCAAGAGATAGGATCCGCACGCTTTGCACGGCTTGGTGGCAATTGTTTGCTTCCAGGCGCAGCGAAAAACATGGCCTTGGCGATGCACAAGGTAAACACCATTCGCACCGTCAAAGGTGTCGTTAAAGATGCCCGCGGCGGCGTACCCGTTTGTGTGGGGTCAGTCTGTCGACCACGTAGAGTGGCCGAGGCCGGCTCGCCAGTTCGCCGAGGCAATATGTGGCCCACCGCGGCAGCGCGGAGCGTTTCGCGTCGCGCCGTCTAGCAAACGGTCCGGCAGGAAGCGATCCATCGAATAAAAAAGACGGCCCCACTCGTGAGCGGAGCCGTGCAAAGCCTTAACGCTGTCATCACGCTAAGGCTCCTGCTCAGGGAGGAAAAGCAGGGCCCGAAGGGCAAGACAAGTCTAGGCGTGATTGCCTGACGGCGGGCCTTGACCAATCCCCCAGAATGGGGACGGTCGTGGCTCGCAGGCGTCGCGAACGCCGAACGTTGATCCGCGAACCAGGCTTGCGCGAGCACGGCCTTGAACGGCCATTGCGCAGTCGACAGCGCCGATCCGCCTTTCGGAGCCAGCTCGCGCTGAACTCCATGCATCCTTGGTACTCGTGAAGCGAGCCCTCTAGTGGACGCCACAGAAAAGGCAGTCGCAGAGCCGCTCTGGCGCGCATAGCGCCGATCGGGTCCCCCCGGAAGACGCCCTTGATGGCCTGGTCCAATACGGCCCCAGAGCCAACGATCTTGGACACTCTGAGTTATGTGGCCGCGCGGCGCCGTCGCGCAAAGCTCGAAGGAAGGCGAAGTGGGATGGTCAAATTCGTCGTCGAGCGACACCAAGCAAATGCGTAGAGCGGCCTCGCTTCCTCAGGTTCTCGTTGGTCGACTCGATTACCCGTGTCAGCACGCCACGCGCGCACAGTCTCCCGCACCACTGGTGGTTACCGGCCCGACACCTCAGCCTCCCTTCGCCATCACCGTCAACGTGTTTCCTCCGGACGCATGCAGGGACCTGCTGCCCATCGGCGCCAGTCAAAAAAGCATATGTCACGCATCCTGAGGCGAGAGCCTGCGTGCATTGAATTCAGGCAGGCTGCGCGTAGTCAATGGATATCCAGGCGTGTCTTGCGGGCCCAGTCGCCAGCCCACGCGGGCACCTGATCTCCAGGCATCGGGCGCGCGATGCCGTAACCCTGACAGATATGGCAGCCGTTGGACAGCAGGACGGCACAGTGCTCCGCAGTCTCCACACCTTCTGCAATGACCTCGCAACCGAAGGCATGTGCCAAATGAATGACACCTTCGACAAGGGCCCGATCACCCGCATCAGACAGAATGCCGCGGACGAAAGTCTGGTCTATCTTGAGCACATCGATCTTCAGCTGCCGCAGCAAGGCCAATGATGAGTAGCCGGTGCCGAAGTCGTCGAGCGCGACCTTTACGCCTAGCGCAGTGCATTGCGCCAGAGTTCCAGCCGCCTGTACTGCGTCAGAGAGGGCCGCGCTCTCGAGGATCTCGATCTCCAGCAGACTGGCATCGACGAATGGATGCAGCTTGAGCAGCGCGGCCAGCCGGGTTGCAAAGTCCTGCCGGAGCAGATGAAAGGGCCCGATGTTTGCGCTGGCGCCCATGTTCAGGCCCATCCCGCGCCAAGTCTCGATCTGGGTGAGCACGCGGTCGACCACCCATTCGCCGACCACGATTTCCAGTTCTGTGTTTTGGATCGCACCGAGGAAGGCCGCAGGCAGCAGCAATCCTTGTTCGGGATGCTGCCAACGAATGAGAGCCTCGGCCCCGGTCACCTGCCCGGTGCCGAGGTCGACCTTGGGCTGATAGTGCAGCACCAGTTCGCCGCATTGCAGGGCCTGCTGGAGGCGCAAGCGCTGCCTTTTCACCGACTTGACACCTCTGTCCCGCGCCAAGTCGAAACGGTGCACACCATTCTTACCGGCATCCTTGGCCAGGTACATTGACTGATCCGCGTGGCGAAGCAGCGTCTCGGCGTCCGCATCGTCGGCGGGGTAGAGCGTGAGGCCAATGCTCGCTGAGACCGAATGGTGCCTGCCTTTGGCAAAGACCGGTAGTCGGACGGCCGATAGCACCCTTTTCAGGGTCGCATCGCAGTGTTCCTCCTGGTCCAGATCAATCAGCAATGCGAATTCATCACCGCCGAGGCGCGCCACAGTGTCTTCCGCACGCAAGGCGGCGGTGAGATTTCGCGCAATGTTCATCAGTACCTGGTCCCCCGCATCGTGGCCGTGCCGGTCATTCACCTCCTTGAACCCATCCAAGTCAAGGTAGCAGATAGCGAGCGGATTGCCGCTGCGACTTGAACGAGCCAGCGCAAGCTGCAGCCGGTCGGAGAACAGCCGCCGATTGGGTAGACCGGTCAGCGGGTCATAGTTGGCGATACGAACGAGCTCGGCCTCATGAAACTTCAGCTTGCTGATGTCGGAGAAGACGGCCACGTAGTTACGCACTGAGCCCACCTCATCCACCACGGCCGCAATGGACGTGGACTGCGGATAGAGAGAGCCATCCTTGCGGCGATTGAGGACTTCTCCCCGCCAGCAACCGTGCTCGGCAAGCGACCGCCACATCTCTTCGATCAGGCCCGGATTGTTCACGTCCAGGGCCAACATCGAAGGCCTGCGACCAACCACCTCATCCTTGGCATAGCCGGTGATCCGCGTAAAGGCGGGGTTGACGTCGAGAAGTATCGCGCCGAAGTCGCAGACCATGATGCCGTCATAGCTGTTGGCAAACACGGCCGCCCCGAGCTGCGACTCCGCCTGAGCACGGCGAAGCTCTTCGTTCTGCGCCTCCAACTCGACTTGGTGCACCTGCAGTTCGTGAACCAGACGCCGCAATTCGGTTTCGCGTGGCACGCCACCTTCCTCGTCCGCAGAAATGACTTCTACATCCTTCATGGCGGCGGCCTAGCATTTGCAGTGCGCGAACTCTGGCACGAATGCCAGAAGCCGCCAATCGGGATGGAGCCTAACTGCCAAACTAAGCGGAGCTATTTCGGCTCAAACGCCGTGCACATGCGCCGAACGCCGCCGGCCGCTCATGGGCCTGTCCGACTACGCGACGCGACGCGAGATGCGGCTGTGCGAGGCGCGGAGGCCACCGATCATCCCAAGGCCAAGAAGCATCAGCACAAAGGTCTCCGGTTCCGGGACGGCGACCTGAACTTCGAAAGTCCCGGTATATGTGCCGGCTGCGCCGGTCAGCGTCGAGGGGTCACCGCCATAGCCGAAAACCGTCAGCGAGAGCGGCTGGCTCGCATCCACGACCGCCTGAAAACTCCACGAAGCGCCTGCGCTTCCCGGCGGAGCGCTGAATCCTTCATTGTTGAGCAGGGCGGAGAAGAAGGTGACCGAGCCATCTGGAGAGGCGAGGTTGACGCTCACCGTGCCCTTCACGCTTTCAGGCGTGAAGCTGAACACGTCAACGAACAGGTCGCTCACTGAACGCTGGAATGTCGTGCCGAGCAGATTCGGTCCCGTTGCCGTCAAGGTCAGCGGAATGGGCGCCGACCCCTGGCCGAACGATGCGGCCGCTATGAGCGCCAGCGGGGCAAAGAGCACAAACTTTTTGAGATTCATCATCATCCTTTCATGCCCGGCTGCACGCCTGGCCATGGATTGGCAATCAGATATCGCTGCCACGTCAGTCGCAAAGCGCATGGATAGACACCGCAGAAGTCCCAGTGCGATGAACACCAGTCTTCATCGGCGCACTCTGCTCACGGATAGATACTTCCGGGCGGAGCGGCCGGGTTGAAATTGCCCGGGAGCGGCGTGGTCAGATAAGGGAACTTCGAACCGTAGTTGCTTGAGTTCTTGCGCACGCCGTCATTGAACGGCAGCGCTCCGGACGGAGCGCTTGAAGCCGCACATCCGACCCCAAAGGTGTCGCTGGGCCCTGTCAGAACGCAGAGCGCACCCATTGAGACGCGCAATGACAGATCGACCACGTCGTCGCCCGGCCGCCGTCCGTTCGGGAACCCTGCGATGTCCCCTGCCGCGGCCCCCAGCGGATTCTGCGAACCCACCCCCACAGGCGCCACCGCAGTGTTCAAGCGAAGCATCTCGGCGGGGACCACATTGGCCGGCTGGTTGAGCGTTCTCAGCCCCTTCAGGAACACGGTCAGCAGATCGGTTCGCGGGAAGTTCGTCGGAGCGGACACGCTCGGATACAAGCTGTGAATGAGCGCCGGCAGGGCCGGGTTGGTGACGTAGTCCGGGAAGTTGACCGCATCATCCTTGGGCCGCGATGCGTTGAAGCGGTCCTTGTCGTCGATGCCGATGATGACCTCGTTCACCAATGGCATGCCCAGGCGAGACACCTGCGACCAGGCACCGCCTGCGACCACCGCCTTGCCGAGCCCCGACGAGGGCGAAGGATTCAACAACATCCCTTGATGCAGGCTTGCGGTGGTCCAGACGCCGATCACGGGCTCGGTGCCCTTGGTAATGCAGGAGATCGGGAGTTCAAGCGCCAGCGTGCTGACGTTCTTCCCCTCCAGATCGTTGTTGTTCCCGCTGACCTCGTTGCTGCCCAGGGGATTCAGGTTGATCAGGTCGAAGATCTTGCCGACTGCAATGTAAAAAGGCTCCTTGCGCTGGCCGACGAAGGCCTTCCCCGGCGTCGCGCATCCTGGGATATTGATGCGGTAGATGTGCTGGTCCGCATACATTGCGTAGCCTGCAACGCCGCCGAAGCTCTTGTCGCCAATGTTGTCGACCGGCTTGTCGAAGGTCGCGGAAGCGCCGGCGGCATTAGTCACGCTGGAACGTGTGCCAGTGCGGCGGTCGCCGCGCACGAGGTCAATCGTGTAGGTTTCCCGCACATTGAGCGTTGCCGGATTGATACCGGAAATGGCACCGCTGTTGATGAGCGGAATTTTCACCGACTTTCCGCCAGAGTTGACTGACGTCGCCTTTGAGGTGCTCTTGAACTGGAACTGGAACGTCAGGGCCTCCACGCCAGCTCCTGCGTTGTCGATGTGGATCTCATAGAGCGCATCCGGATTGAACATGTAGAAGTTCGGCCCCCCTTGAGGGTCCTGGAACGGGATGTAGTCGGCCAGGATGGTGACGTAGCCGGCGCGTCCCGCCTCGTAGCTTCGGAACGCGTAGAGGTCGGTCGCATCGACCGACGGATTCATCGCGATGAATGGCGCTTCCCGATGGCTTGACGCGGACGCCCACGGCAAGGCGCCGATGGCAAGGGCTACAACGCCCAGACGGCCAAGGGCAAGGGGGCTGGGATATGGAATCATCATGTGATCTCCTGTGATCCTGAGGGCGTTGTGGGGCAGATTGCGGGACCGTGAGCCAATGCCTGTGCCGTCAGCCATCAATGGCGAGCGGCTGGCCATTGAGATGGTCAGTACAGCATTGACAAGCCGTCGGGACGACCCGGCGAGAGGACGGGCACAGTCTGGAATCAGCGGCTCGATGTGTATGTGCGACGTCGCACATATCGCGACAGGCCAATGGCCAAGCTCGGCTGCGCCTGGATCAGTCTGGATCGCGCCGGAACGTCTGACCGATACTGCCGCATGAGCTTCATTCCCTCGCCCGCCGCACCCTTAGATCCACCCCACCCAATGCGGATCGTCGGCCTGGGTGCATCCGCCGGGGGGCTTACTGCGCTGGAGCAATTCCTGGCCCACGTGCCGGCGCATAGCGGACTGGCCTACGTGGTCGTGCAGCACATGGATCCGAACCACAAGGCACTGCTGGTCGAACTCCTCCAGCGATCAACGACGATGCCGGTCATCGAGGCGACCCATTTGCTACGCATCGATGTCAACAGCGTCTATGTCATCCCGCCGAACCGTGACCTGACCGTCGTCAACGGGCATCTGCACCTGGCCCGGCCGATTCAGCCGCGCGGGATGCGACTCCCGGTCGATGTGCTGTTTGGCTCGCTCGCCCGTGACCAGAGGGAACTGGCAGTCGGCGTGGTCCTGTCGGGCATGGGCTCGGATGGCACGCAGGGCTTGCAGGCGATCAAGGCGCATGGCGGATTGACGCTCGCACAGCAACCGTCGTCTGCCCAGTTCGATGCCATGCCCTCAAGCGCCATCAAGGCGGACTCAGTCGATATCGTGGCGTTGGCCTCGGAGATGCCCGCACGCATCCTCGCCGCCACGGCTCATGGGGTAACGGCGCTCGCGCCCGCGGTCGGTCAGTTACAAGGCCTCGCAGAAATCCTGGACCTGCTGCGTGAGCACAGCAAGCACGATCTTTCGCCCTACAAGACCAGCACGTTGACCCGGCGGGTCGAGCGCCGCCTCAGCGTCCACAGCCTCAACTCCATGCATCAGTACGCGGAATTCGTGCGACAGAACCCGCGTGAACTGGACCTGCTGTTCAAGGAGATGTTGATCGGCGTGACCTCGTTCTTTCGTGACCCGGCGGTCTGGGACGAGATGAAGGAGAAAGTGTTTCCAGGTCTGTTGAAAGGTGCCACGCAAGGCACGCCCCTTCGCGCATGGGTGGCCGGCTGCTCCACCGGCGAGGAGGCCTATTCCTTGGCGATGGTATTCCGTGAGACCGCCGATGCGATGCAACTGCCACCGTCCGTGACCCTGCAGATCTTTGCCACCGACCTGAGTGCCGACGCCATCACCATCGCACGCCGCGGCATGTACTCGGCCAAGGTGGCCGCCGACATGAGCCCAGAACGATTCGCGCGCTTCTTCAGCCCGCAAGGGGAAGGCGTTGCGATTGCCAAGGATATCCGCGACATGGTGTTGTTTGCTCAGCACGACGTGATCCTCGACCCGCCTTTTACGAAATTGGATCTGCTTTCGTGCCGCAACCTGATGATCTACTTCAACGCCGCATTGCAACGCCGGTTGATCCCGCTGTTCCACTACAGTCTGAAGTCCGGAGGTACGCTGCTTCTGGGCGCCTCGGAGACTGTCGGGCGCGCAAGCTCGCTATTTACGCCGCTGGGGGCCAAGTCCCGCCTCTATCGTCGCGACGAGAATCCCGTCCATATCCGGTCGGTGGCCTTTCCCATCAACCCTCATTTCCCGTTGCGCCCCACTGCCCAGGAGTCCCTCGTGTCCCTACCGACGCCGCAAGCGGCCAATCTACAAGTGCTCGCCGACCAGGTCCTGCTGCAGGAGTTTGCCCCGCCAGCAGTGCTTGTGAACGAGCAGGGCGACATCATCTACATCAGCGGACGCACTGGCCGGTATCTGGAGCCCGCTGCCGGCAAGGCCAACTGGAACATCCACGCGATGGCGCGCGCCGGCATCCGCGCCCAGGTGGGCGCGGCATTGCGCCGGGCCCTGCAGGACAACGGGCCGGTGGAACTGCATGGATTGAAGCCCGAGGGGGACCTTCAATGGACGGTGGACGTCACGGTGAAGCGAATCGAAGAACCCAATGCGTTGGCCGGCATGGCAATGATCGTGTTCCGGGAACAATTCGTTTCTTCAGCCCCAGTCGGCCAGCGCCACGGAGCGCAAGAAGCAGACGACCCGGCCGCTCTGGAGGAACTCACTCGGGCCAACGAGGAAATCCGCGCGCTGCGGCAGGAGATGCGTGCCTCGGCCGAAGAACTGCAAGCCTCCAACGAAGAGCTCCAGTCCACGAACGAGGAGTTGCAGTCGGCCAATGAGGAACTGACCACGTCCAAGGAAGAGGCCCAGTCAATGAACGAGGAGCTTCAGACCATCAACGCTGAGTTGCATTCGAAGCTGGAAGACCTTGCAATGGCCCACAGCGACATGCAGAACCTGCTCAACAGCACAGACATCGCCACACTCTTCCTGGACAGCGCACTCAATGTCCGGCGCTTCACCGAACAGATCAAGCGCATCGTTCACCTGCGCGAGAGCGATGTCGGCCGGCCGCTGAGCGAGCTTGCCAGCACGCTGGTCTATCCGGATCTGCATGTTGACGCCCTGGAGACCCTGCGCACACTGGTCGCCTCTGAGAAACAGATCAGAACGACGGACGAGCGCTGGTTCACGGTCCGGATCATGCCGTACCGCACTGTTTCCAACGTTATCCAGGGCGTCGTGATCACCTTCGTTGACATCACCGCCGCGAAAATTCTGGAGGCGCGGCTGCGGAGCGCTTAGAGTCGACCTTGATCAGCCGTCTTGATCGCGAAGGATACTCATCATGGATAGGGAGATCGCCTCTTCACGCAATTGGATCGACCTGCGGTCACGCGCCGCCGCTCGATTGGCCGGCCAAGAGATGGACCTCAAGCGTGCCAGTCCGAGCGAGGCGATGCGCGTCCTCTTCGAGCTTGCCTCATCTCCTGAGAACGCGGCCGATGCGCTCGCCCTGCTGCACGAGTTGCAGGTCCATCAGGTCGAGCTGGAGCTTCAGGGGGAAGAACTTCGGGACTCCCGGGCCGAGCTGGAAGCGGCGTTGGCCCGCCAGATCGAGCTGTATGAAGTCGCCCCAGTGGCTTGCTTCACCGTGGATGCCGAAACTCGCCTGCATGAGATGAACCTCGGCGCCGCCCGCCTGCTTGGCAGCGATCGCGACACCTTGCTGGGCATGTCGTTGACAAGGTTTCTCACGGAAGGCAGTGCCGACGCACTGCTGACGCTGCTGAAGAACGTGGCACAAGGTAAGAGCCGTATGACCTGCAAGCTGGACCTGCTGGGAGTGGAGCAGAGGCCGCTTGCAGTCCAGGCCGGAGCGACCAGAGACCCGGCGGGCGACCGTTTCTTGATCGCATTCGTGGAAGTCGGTTAGCCCAACCGGGCAAGATGAGCCCGAATTCAACGCCGTGACATCTCCGGCAGCAACCGTTCATATTCCTGCCTAACCGCGCGATAGCACTCACAGCTACGCGCCTCCAGGCCGGGGCGATCGAGGACGAACAGATGCCCGCGTGAATAGCGGATGACGCCCGCCCGCTGAAGCTTCAGCGCGGCATCCGTTACGCTCTCCCGACGAACACCCAGCATGCTCGCAATCATGTCCTGCGTGGCTGCCAGTTCATTGCCATTGCTCCTGTCCAGGGTCAGCAGCAACCAACGACATATCTGCTGATCTGTCGAATGATGACGATTGCAAACGGCGGTTTGCGCCATCTGTGTGATCAATGCCTGCGTGTAGCGCAACAGCAAGTGCATGAACACCCCGGCGCGTCCGAACTCTTCCAGGGCCGCTTGAGCTTGGACTCTGACGGTCTGGCCTGCCCGCTGAACGAGAACGCGGCTGGTCGTACTGCCCCCGCCCATGAAAAGTGCGACACCGATCAGTCCTTCGGATCCCACGACCGCAATCTCGGCTGAAGCGCCATTTCTCAGCAGATTCAGTAGCGCCACGATGGCGGTCGTAGGGAAGTACAAATGCTTGACTCTGTCTCCAGGTTCATAGATCACCTGCCCCTGCGACAGGGAACAGGTGTCTGCCGACGGAAGCAACCGTCTCAGCTCCGCTTCCGGCAGGGCGGCAAGGAGAGCATTTCCGGCGAGATCGTGATCGGTTGCCATGCCGTTCTTCAGCGCAGGCCCGCGTCAAGAAAGGTCACAGCTGGAAAATACGGACGTGCTTGCGTGTCGTTGCAAGGCAAGGGTCGCGATTTCGGCAAGGTGGACATACGACACGATAGCTGGATTCCCTCTCCTCCAGCACCGGTCTTGAGGACTTGAGAACGTCAGATACGTCTGGCGTTGGACGGCTCCGGAGATCACCCTCTGCTTGCTTGGCACTGCGGAGCCGCTCCAAGGAGACGTGCCTCTCCTCTGCCTATGGTCCGCCCTCCGGTGGCCGCCAGCGGCGCTTGAGGACGTCACACTGTTCCTATGTGGCTGTCTAAGACGAACGCTATCTGTCGGCGCTTCCCGGAGCAGCAGTCTTTCGATGCTGCTCGGCCAGCCTGTCCGCTGGCGTCACATGGGCAAGTAGCGCCTCGATCTTGTTCTTCCACCCGGAAACCACGTCGCTGTTGCCTTTCTCCATCGCTTCGAAACCATCCTTCGCGACGTCGGCCGGAGCTGCCTTGTGGGGATCGGCGCCGACCTTGGTGTCTTCCATGTCGGCACGGGCGAAGAACTGCGTATCGGTCGCACCGGGCATCAGAACCGTGACGGATACGCCTGTGTCCTTGAGCTCGTTGCGTAGTGCGTAGGAAAACGAGTCGATGAAAGCCTTAGACGCGTTGTAGACCGCCTGGAATGAACCCGGCATCAAGCCTGCGATCGAGCCCGTGATTAGGATCTTTCCAGCATTGCGCGCACGCATGCCTTGCCCCACACGATGGATGAGCGCGAGCGTGCCAGTTACGTTGGTGTTGATCACATGGCGGATCGCCTCGAATTCCTGGTCCAGGAAGCCATGGCCCAGCCCGTGACCGGCATTGGCCAACAACGCATCGACGGCCCGGCCACCAATAATCGCGTCCAGAGCAGCCACGCCATCGTCTGTTGCCAGGTCGACCTGAACGAACTCGACCGTCGAACCGCGCGCTCGAAGCTCCTCTGCGACTTGGGCAAGCGGCCCCTGGTCGGCTGCGATGACGAGGTCATAACCATGCTGTGCGCAAAGCACGGCCAGTTCGCGTCCGATGCCTGAGGAGGCTCCGGTAACTACGGCCAGCGGGCGTTGTTGAAGTGATGCGTCCATCGGTACTCCTGAAAGGGTGAACAATGCAGCCAAGCCTCATGGAACAAGAACGACCTTACGGCAGTCCTCTTGCTTCTTATTGAAGATCTCGTAGCCGCGGGCGGCTTCAGCCAGCGGCAGGCGATGGGTGATGATGACCTCGGGCCGGAGTTCACCGTTTGAGATCAGCTGCAGCAGCTCCGGCATGAAGCGCTGCGCGTGCGTCTGCCCGCCCTTGAAGGTCAGGCCTTTCTCGAATGCATCGCCAAACAGGAACGCATGGATGAAGCCAGCGTATACGCCGGGTACGCTGACGATACCGCCACGCCGGGTGGCCGCAATTGCCTGCCGCAGCGACGCCCCGCTCGATCCTTCCAGCTTGATCGCAGTCATCGCGGACTCAAGCGCGCTGCCCTTGGCTTCGAAGCCGACGGCGTCGATCGAGGCGTCGACGCCGCGGAAATCGGTTTTGTCGATGATCAAGCCGGCCGGATCGTCGACCTGATCAAAGTTGATCGCCTCGACGCCGTAGGTCGCCACCGCGAAATCGAGGCGGTATTGATGGTGATCAATCATGAAAATGCGATCGGCGCCCAGCATGCGCGCCGATGCCGCTGCCATCAGCCCCACCGGCCCAGCACCGAAAATTGCGACGCTTGATCCCACCCCGACTTCCGCATTAACTGCGGCTTGGTAGCCAGTGGGCAGAATGTCGGAGAGGAACAGCACCTGCTCGTCGCTCAAGGTCGAGTCGGGGATTACAAGCGGCCCGATATTGGCCTTCGGCACGCGGACGAACTCCGCCTGGCCGCCGGCATAGCCGCCATAGAGGTGGCTGTAGCCGAACAAGCCAGCGCCTGCACGAGTGTCCTTCTTGTTCAGGATCGCGCCCCGGCCGGGGTTGGTCTCCTCGCACGCCGCAAACAATTGGCGATCGCAAAAGAAGCACGTGCCACAAGAGATCGTGAAAGGCACGACGACCCGATCGCCGCGCTTGACACGGGTTACCGCGCTGCCGACATCCTCCACGACGCCCATGAATTCATGGCCGAGGATGTCGCCATGCTTCATGCCGGGAATCTTGCCGCGATAGATGTGCAGGTCCGAGCCGCAGATGGCCGTAGCCGTCACCCGCAGCAGGATGTCGTCGTCATTCGTGAGCACGGGGTCGGCCACAGTGTCCACGCGGACATCGTTGGAACCCTGGTAGGTGAGCGCTTTCATCGAAGTCCTTGGTGTCGAGAGTTGCGCTTTCAAGGCAAGCCTTGTGCCGCATAGCTGCGGGTCTTTATCCTGTTGATGCAGCGCCTGTAGGCCCGCGCGTCCGCTTTCCCTGCAGCAGGGGAGCCCCAGCCCTCACGCGTAACCACCGCCACGACAGGCCATGACTCGCGGTGCTCCACGCACCAGCGGTCGCCGCGCACACGACGCCTGGGCTCGCCGCCGTCTACGTGCCTTCATCGACGACACAGACCTCCCTTGCGTCGGCCCGAGGTCCGCGCTGAACACCGACCGGGTTCGCTTCGGGCATTGCGGAGCTCTCGCGGACACTGACGCTGCCGTCTGATTCGGCAAGACTTGCGGAGCTTCTCGCGGGAACTTTCGAATCCCGATCCCGTCCCGGTCAGTTTCATCGCCTTGTTCGACAAAGGAACATCGGACGAGCCGTCGTTCGAGACCGCGCTGTGGCGACAGCTCCAGGCCTCCATGAACTCGACCAGGACGAGCACGATTGGGATCCACGGGTCGGCGACGACGCAACTTCGCTGAAGTTCTCGATGGGCATCTCCGGCCGAGCGTTCTTCGTCGTTGGCCTGCACCCACACGCGTCGCGCATGGCTCGCAGGCCTCCCTAGCACTGCCTGGTGTTCAACGTCCATGACCAGTTTGAAGCGCTAAAAACGCTCGGGGAAGTACGCAAGCATGCAGAGGGCGATTCGCCAGCGCAGCCTCGCCTTGCAAGGCAACATCATCTACGCGTTCAAGCTCGTCCTGACTACCGGCGACGTGCTGTACTCGAACGACAGTCGGCCGATGTTCACCATCGGTCAGGACACCGTCGGCCGCCATGATTTCCTGCTCACGCCATGCAGCCTGGAGATGTTCACATCCTGTATCGGCATGTCGGCCACCATCCAAGCTGCTTCGAGAACCTGAACAAGGCCTTCGATGTGCGCCCAAGCGGCACCATCAGCGTCGAAGTGCCAGAGTCGCGGGCCGGAGATTTCGTCGAACTGCGCCGGGATGGATCTTGTATGCGCACTGACTGCCCGCTCCTCAGAGGGTTCTAACAAGGGTGCCTTCAAGCCGATCGACTTTGAAATCCATCTACCGGCAACGGCCTACACAGGAACGGCCTCTGGGTGAGCAGTACGCAGCCCATCACTCAGCGATCATGTTGCAGCGCAACATGAATGGACCGCAATGAACGAAAGCTCTCTTCAGTGCGACACCTTGGCCCATCGGGCTGCCGCTGGCGACTTCATCAGCCGCAGCCACATGCTTGGACACAGACGGCGAGACTACAAGCTGTTCATTCCAACGAAAACCAATGACGAGCCGATGCCCCTGCTCGTGATGCTTCACGGCTGCAAGCAAGATCCGGATGACTTCGCCGCTGGCACGCGGATGAACGACTGGGCCCAGCGCGAAGGCTTTCTCGTGGTCTATCCGTCCCAGCCGAGGAGCGAGAACTGCAACAACTGCTGGAACTGGTTCGACAGCAGACAGCAGACCCGCGACGGAGGCGAGCCGGTGTTGATCGTCGGTATCGTCAAGGACATCATGAACGAGCACCCGGTCGATGCTGCACGAATCTTCGTGGCAGGCCTGTCGGCGGGTGCGGCGATGGCCGTCATCCTCGGCTCGACATATCCGGACCTGTTCGCCGGCGTCGCTGCCCACTCGGGCCTACCGGCGGGCGCGGCAAGCAACATGCTCGCCGCGGTGGCAGCCATGCAGGGACGCAAGAGCGTCTCCACTGCCGAAGCGTCCAACCTGCCAGTGCCAACCATCGTCTTTCACGGCGACGCCGATCCGATCGTCAATCTCTCCAACGGCGCCACCATCGTCGAGCAGGCGTTGCAGGGCAGCGCGGCGTGCGACATCAAGCTTGGCCGGCGGCGCGTCGAGCCGGGCGTACACGAAGGCATTCGCTTCACCCGCGCCCATCACACCGACGAAGGCGGCAGGCATCGCATAGAGGAATGGATCGTCCATGGCGGCGAGCACGCATGGTTCGGCGGATGCGACGAAGGCTCCTTTACCGATCCTTCCGGGCCTGACGCTTCCGCCGAGATCGTCCGCTTCTTCCTGGAACTCCCGCCTCACCGATCCAGCCAGGCTTCAGCAGACGCCGATGAGCGGTCCGACGACGACATCGCGGCCTTTTCTTCGACACCGCGCCGTGCCCGGCACGCCTAGGGCTAACGGACTCTTGGCGACCGACTGAACGGCCGTCAACAGACAATTCCGGTGCGCCCGCTTACTGAACGTCAACACGACGCCGCCGATCCCCTTTTCGCCCACACTCGGATGCATCGAGCCTGAGGAGGCGGAAGCTATAGCGGACATCGAGCAGCGCTTCACGAAGATCGCCGACATCACCTACCGCGACAGCGGGCGAGGCTTGCGGTCGGTGCACGCCAAGAGCCACGCGCTCCTACACGGCGAACCGCATGTGTTGCCGCGCCTGCCTGCGCTGCTAGCGCAGGGCATCTTCGCCGAGGGCCATTCGTTTCCGGTCATGCTGTGAGTTTCCACTTCTCCGGGTGAGTTCCTAGACGACCATGTGTCGACGCCCCGTGGCATCGCCATCGAAGTGCTGGGCGTGTCCGGCGAACGCCTTCCCGGTTCTCTGGACGCGACAACGCAGGACTTGCTGATCGCCAATGCGCCGCTTTCAACAAGCCCAACGCTCGGAAGTTTGCCGTCAGCTGAAGTTGCTGGCCTCGACGAAAGACAGGGCCAAGGGTGCCACGAAAGTGGTCTCCGCGCTTTTCGCTGAGCCGATAAATTGCTGGAAGCGGTCGGCACCGAGAGCGGCACGCTGAAGAGCATGAGCGGCGAGCCCATCCACCACCCGCTGGGCGAAACCTATTGTCAACAGTGCCATTCCGCTGCAGCGACTACGTGGCAAAGTTTTCCTTCGCGCCCATCTCGCCAGAGCTGACCGCGCTGCACGGGCCTCGGTCGTATGGCGAATCTGCCGGACGGCCTGCGGCTGGCCGTGGAGTCCTTCCGCGGCACCCACGGGCGGATGCCCGTTCGGTCACGGCTGAACCCCGAAATCAACTGGCCACGGCACCGGCCAGCTGCATCGCCCGGACGCGCACGGGAATCGACTTGCCAGCCGGCACTTCGCTCTCCTTCGCGTGGTGCCCCAACGGCACCAGCGCATTCAGCTCCGGGAAGTAACCAACCAGGCAGCCTCGCGGGAGGTCGTAGCGAATCACCCGCAGACCCGCTACCTCTCGCTGGATACCGTCACCAAAGACGGTGCTCAGTGCAGCAAGGCTGCCCGGCTCAAGTCCGGCATCGGCCATGTCCTCGCCATTCATCAGGACGATCTTTCGGCCCTGGACGCGGCGCAAGCGGTCTTCGTCGCTGTAGACCGTCGTGTTGAACTGATCGTCGCTGCGGACCGTCACCAGGCGCAGCACGCCGGCCTCATGGCTCACTGCGTCGTCGGACGCCGCGGTCCATCGGGCGGGCACGCTGAAGTTGGCTTTTCCGTTCTCAGTCTTCCAATGACGTTCTCGCGCGGCATTCGGGCGCGGAAAGCCGCCAGGCGTATCCATGCGCTCATTGAAGTCATGGAAGATCTCTGGCCAGGTCTTCGCGATGGCGTCGCGGATCAGCGCGTAGTCGTCCGTCCACTCCCGCCAGGTCAATCGCGGGTTCGCCGGCAGGGTGCGCTGCGCGATGCCCGCCACGATGGCGACCTCGGACAGCAGCGACGTCGACGCAGGCTCTGCCACCGCGTGGGAAGCATGCATGTGTCCGGTCGAGTCCTCCGTCGTGACGATCTGGAGGCCCGACGCCTGCCGGTCGAACTCGGAGCGCCCGAGGCACGGCAGCAGGTAAGCCACCTCGCCGTGGATCACATGGCTGCGATTCAGTTTCGTCGCCACCTGCACGGTCAGCCGCAGGCGGCGCCAGGCATCTTCGAGCCGACGCGTGTCTGGCGCTGCGCGCAAGAAGTTGCCGCCCAGACCGATGAAGGCCTTGACCTCGCCATCAATGACTCCGGCGCAGGTCTTGACGGTCGTTCGACCCGGCGTGCGCGGCGGCTCGAAGCCATAGAGTTCCTTGAGCTTGTCCAGCGGCGCGAGCTTCGGCTTCTCGGTGATGCCGACGGTTCGTTGCCCCTGTACGTTTGAATGGCCGCGCACAGGACAGATGCCCGCGCCTGCGCGGCCGATGTTGCCGCGCATCAGGAGCAGGTTCACCAGCATGTTGACGTTGGAAACTCCCTCGCGGTGCTGTGTTAAGCCCATGCCGTATACCGCGATGACGGCTTTCGCTGCCGCATAGGTAGCTGCGGCCTGCTCCAGGTCGACGCGTGCCAGGCCGCTTTCGTATTCAATGTCTCGCCAATCGAGTTCGCGCAGCACCGCAGCGAGATCATCGAAGCCATGGGTGTGTTCGGCGATGAATGCCGTGTCCAGGACGCGCTTGCCACCGTCCGCCAGCGCGGCGTCGTCCCGCTCGATCAGGTACTTGCACAGGCCCGCCAGGGCAGCGATGTCGCCGCCCGGCCGCACCTGCAGGTATTGCGTGCTCACCTGCGTATGACCTGGCAGCAGCATGTCGTGCGGCGACTGCGGATTGTCGAAGAACTTCAGGCCGCTCTCCACCATCGGATTGAAAGTGATGATGGGCACGCCGCGGCGACGCGCGTCCTGGAGGTCGTGCAGCATGCGGGGGCTGTTCACGCCGACGTTCTGGCCGAAGAACAGGATGCAGTCCGCATGCCGGAAATCTTCAAGCCATACCGTTCCGATCGGCACGCCGATGGACTTGGGCAGCGCCACCGAGGTCGACTCGTGGCACATGTTGGAGCTGTCGGGCAGGTTGTTGTGCCCGTACGCACGGGCGAACAACTGGTAGAGATAGGAAGCCTCCAGCGACGCCCTGCCGGAGGTGTAGAACACCGCCTGCTGCGGATCGATCTTCTTCAACTCAGCAGCGATTTCATCGAAGGCCCGCTCCCAACTCACCTCGACATATCGGTCGGTGGCCGGGTCCCAGCGCATCGGAGCCGTCAGCCGGCCGCCCTCCTCCAGTGCGTGGTCCGTCCAGGATTCGAGCTCTGACAACGAACGCTGGAAGAAGAACTCGGGCGTACGGCGCTTGCTCGTCAGTTCCCAAGCCGTCGCCTTCGCGCCGTTCTCGCAGAACTCGGCCGTGTGCGGATGCTCCGGCTTGGCCCAGGCGCAACTCACGCACATGAATCCGCCCGTCTTGTTCTGGACGGCCAATGCCTTCAAGGCCGCGGCCGGAACCAGTTCCCGCGTCAGGTAGGTGACGACCGATTTAATCGAGCCCCATCCGCCGGCAGGCGGAACCGTCTGCTCCGCCAGATCGTCTTCAACGTGAATTGCCATCTGTAGCCTCTTTGCCGTGGCCTTGAAGTGCGCCTTGACAGTGGGCACTCCAGCGATGCGAAGACGGTACGGGCTGCAGCGCGCAATCAGCGTAGGACGCCTTCCCGACGGCACGTACGAATCGCACGAGCCCGCAGCCGCTAGTGGCCGGGCCTCGGCCGATCCGGATCCGGTGTCTTTGCGATCACGCCGGCTACGACCGCCAGCGCGATGAGGCCCAGCGCGGTCTTCCACCATGCACGGTGAGGCGAAGCCTGGGCCGGCGTCGAAGTTCTCTCGCCGCTGGCGTCGGGGCCGGCACGGCCAATCGGCTCGTCTCGCTGTGGCGCGGCCACCGGCGGTGCCGGTTCTGGCGCCACGCGGCACGATCCCAGCGAGTGCGCATACGCCCATGTGAACTCCGCACCCAGCAGGAATATCTGCGCAGAGTAGTACACCCACAGCAGCAGCACGGCGAGCGAGCCGGCGGCGCCGAAAGTCGATGTCACGCCACTTGTACCGATATACAGGCCGATCAGGAACTTGCCTGCATTGAACAGCAGCGCCGTCACTGCCGCGCCAAACCAGACATCGTGCCAGGCGATTCGCACGCGCGGCATGATTTTGTAGATCAGCGCGAACATCACCGCGACCAGCGCATAACTGACGACAAAGTTCAGCACCGACGCCAGCACATGCCACGCGGCCAGCCGTTCGTCTGTCCAAGCGCTGAAGGCTGCGAGCGCGGCGCTCAGCACCAGCGACGTCATCAGCAGGAAACCGATGCCGAGGATCATTCCGAACGACAGCAGCCGTGATCTCACGAGGTGCCAAATGCCGCTCGTCTTGTCACGGGCGGGCGCGCGCCAAATACGGTCCAGGGAATCCTGCAGTTCGCCGAAAACCGAGGTGGCGCCGACCAGCAGCGCGCCCGTGCCGATCACCGTGGCTGCCAAGCTCTTTGCGGGCTGCGAGGCGCTTTCCAGGAGGCTCTGTACTGCCATCGCGCCGGCATCGCCCATCAGCCCGCGCAGTTGCGACAGCACTTCAGCGCTGGCGGCGTCCCTTCCGAATACGAGTCCTGCCACCGAGATCGCGATCAGCAGCAGCGGCGCGATCGAGAACATCGTGTAGTACGCGATGGCGGCGCCCATGCTCGGCGCATAGTCGTCCACCCAGGCTGAGACGGCCTGGCGGACCAATGGCCAAATGTTCGAGAGCTTCATGCCCGGCGCCTTCGTCTGCGTGTAGATTGGCTCGGATGCCGGCATTGGTGGCTCAGGCAGACGCCCGGAAGGCCAGGGCATTGCCGAGTGCCCGTCCGCCCGCGGTATTGTCGAAGATGCACCATACTTCCTTCGCCCTGGACCACTGCTGGCGGATCTCGTGTGCACGCTCCGCGAGCCAGGCCGGCTCATAGGCCGACCAATACATCCGCGGCGAGCCGTGCCATCGGTAATAGATCTGCGCGCCGTCTCCATCGCCGTGATCACCAAGCCAGCCGCCAGGTCGTACCGCCGCCTCGCAGCGCGCCGGATCGGCCCCGGCCCGGGAGACCCGAAGTGCAGCCAGCGCTCGTTCGGCCGCCGGCTCGAACCAGCTCGCATGCCGCGGCTCGACGACTACGCGCCCACGCGCAACGCCCTCCTCTTCCATCAAGCCGAAGAAACTGCGCACGGGCCGTGCCTCGTAGGCCAGTGACGGCGGCAACTGCACCAGCAGCACGCCGAGACGCTGGCCCAAACCCTCGACCTCGGCCAGAAAGCGCCGCAGCGGCTGCCTGGCGCGACGCAATCGGCCATCGTGGGTGATGCTGCGCGGCAGCTTGACGGCGAAGCGGAAGCTCTGCGGCGTCATCGCAGCCCAGCGTTCGTAGACCTCGCGGCGATGGTTGCGGTAGAACGAGGTATCGATCTCAACGCCGTGGAGCACACGTGCAAAGCGTTCCAGATGCTGGCCCTCACCCGGGAACGCTGCCGCCTCGCTGCGTGGTATCGACCAGCCGGCCGTGCCGATGCGCAGCTGCATCTCAGGCGCTCGCCGCGATTTCTGCCCCGGCCGTGCGCCGGGGGACGCGGGCCCGCTTGACGAAGTCTGGCCGGAAGCTGCGCCGTTCGCTGGCTTCGCCGAAGGCTACCGTCACCGCCTCGTTGCTTGCATCAACAACGGTGCCCGCGCCATAACGCCGAACACGCACGTAGTCCCCGGGCGAGAAGGATTCGCGTTGGCTCGACGCGGCATCGCCATCCAGCTTCGGCAGGATCTGCTCGGTCTGCCGTTCCAGCTCGACTTCGTGTCGGGCCATGCGCCGGCAGTTGTCGCACTGCAGACAGCGGCCATCCGCGAACGGCAGCGGCTCCTGGAAGCCCTCCAGCAACGCCCGCCAGCGACAGGCGCCTGTCTGAGCATAGGCAACCATCTGTTCGAGCCGGGCCCGGTCCTGCTCGCTTCGCTCGACATACCCAGCCAGCATTGCGTCCAGTTGCACCATGCCTGCGGTAACTGCGCCAACAGAGATCCGGCCTTCCCGGTCGATGTCGATGAGACGTTCGCCACGCATCAGGTTCAGGAGGACGCGCAACTTGGCCGCGGGTCGCTGCAGGCGCTCCTTCAGTCGCGCGAGCGTCCAGCCGCTTGCGTCGGCAGCATTGCCCGAAGCGAGCAGACCGACCAGCGCACGGCCATCGTCCGCCGTCGGATAGCGACCGTTCAGGAAGAACTGCTGCACGGCGCGGTCGCCGGCGAGGAACAACAGCTCGCAGCGCGCCGGGAGCCCATCGCGGCCCGCCCGTCCTGCCTCCTGGTAATAGGCATCCAGCCCCGGAGGCAGCTGATAGTGCAGGACGAGGCGGATGTCAGGCTTGTCGATGCCCAGACCGAAGGCGTTGGTCGCCACGATCACCCGTGTCTCCCCGTTCATGAAAGCCATCTGGCTGGCCCGACGCCGTGGCGCGCTGAGCTTGCCGTGGTACAGGTCCGCGTCAGTGCCTGCTTCCAGCAAGGCAGAGTGGACAGCCTCGGCCGCCTTCACGGTCGTGGCATAGACGATGACTGCCCCTTGCTCCTCGGCGACGATCTCCACCGTTCGGCGACGCTTTGCCGCCTCGTCGGCCATCGTCTCGACGCCGAACCGCAGGTTGGGCCGGTAGCTGCTTGCCGCCAGCACTCCGGCCGCGGGAATGCGAAGCTGTGTGGCGATGTCCTCGATCACTTCGTCAGCGGCCGTCGCGGTCAGCGCGAGCACGGGCGGTGAATCTAGTTCCAGCAGTGCGGTGCCGATCTCGGCAAAGGCGGGTCGGAAGTCATGGCCCCAGCGCGAAATGCAATGCGCCTCGTCGACCACCAGCAGCGCGAGTTGCTGCTGCTTGAGCATCGCCTGGAAGGCCGGATCGGCAAAACGTTCAGGCGTGGTGAAGAGCACGCGCACCTGCCTCAGGTCCAGTGCCAGCAGGCTCTCACGCTGTGTCTCGGCATCGAGCGCGCTGTTGAGCTGCACGGTTGCAACGCCGAGCTGCTGCAGCCTGTCGTATTGGTCCTGCATCAAGGCGATCAGCGGCGAGATGACGACCGTCAAGCCCGGTAGCAAGGTCGCGGGCAACTGATAGCAGAGCGACTTGCCGGCACCGGTGGGCATCACCGCCAGCGTGTTCAGCCCGCGCAGCACGCGATCAATTGTCTCCTGCTGGCCCGGACGCAGGCGCTGCAGGCCGAACAGCCTGCGGAGCTGGCGGGTCACGCGCTGGCGCAGCCGCGCCGATACGGTCTGCCGGCTTGTCGGGCGGACCTTCGAACGGGATGAGAGGACTTGCATGGCAAGAGACTAAGTCGCCGCGCGGCACTGTGGCGCGCTGAACGTGCAAAAGCGTTGCTGTCCCAGGCCGGGGCCGGGTGTTGTCCGACGCGCGACAAAGGGAGCGATCCAGACCGCGGCAAGGGACTACGCCCGATGGCGCATTTGTCTGACGAAGTCCGCCGGCCCTACGCCGCACAGTCCCGCAGCGCACGGGATTTCACGTCGAACAGTCCCGGCAACTCGATAAGGTACATCATGGCAACTGCAAGCAAGAAGACCTCTCCCCGTACGCCGAAACCCCAGGACGCCATCGCCCTGCTCAAGGCGGATCACAAGAAGGTCAGCGGCCTTTTCGAGGAGTTTCAGAGCTCCCGCTCCGCCGCCAAAAAGAAGAAACTCGTGGACCAGATCTGCATGGAATTGACCGTGCACACAGAGATCGAAGAAGAGATCTTCTACCCTGCCGTGAAAGCGGCCCTGAAGGACAAGGAACTGGTACCCGAGGCCAACGTCGAACACGCATCCATCAAGGACCTGATCGCACAGGTCAAGGGCGTCGAGCCGGACGGCGAGATGTACAACGCGCGGGTCAAGGTGATGTCCGAATTCGTCAAACATCACGTCAAGGAAGAACAGAACGAGATGTTTCCCAAGGCGAAGAAGACCACGCTCGACATGCTGGAACTCGGCGCGCGGATGGCAGCACGCAAGGCGGAGCTGCTCGCGGCAGGTGGTTGATCATGGTGTCCGACACTGCTGCGTTCACGGAAACGACTGCGGCAGAGGATCCCGACGTGTTGGGCTCGATGCCGAGCACCAACACGGCCAGCTATGCGCGCCACTCCTCGGTCCTGACCTTGTTCGATCGCTTCTCGGCCCGGGTCACGCGATGGGCTGGGTCGCCTTTGGCGTTCACCGGCGCGCTCGTTTGCGTGCTGCTGTGGGCTGCCGTCGGCCACATGTTCAAGTACTCGGAGAACTGGCAGTTGGTGATCAACACAGGCACGACCATCGTCACCTTCCTGATGGTGTTCCTGATCCAGCAAGGGCAGAACAAGGACAGCGTCGCACTGCACCTGAAGCTGAATGAACTTCTGGCCGCCAACAAGCAGGCCAGCAACCGGATGATCGGCATCGAGGATCTCGACGAGCAGGACCTGCGCGACGTTGCGGCCTTCTACGTGCGGCTTTCGGAGCGCGCGAAGAAAACGGGCGCCCAGAAGGAATCTCACTCGATCGATGACGAAGGTATGCCCACCGACGCGCACGACGCAACGGTCTCCGTTCCGGCGACTGTCTGACGGGGATCTGAGTCAGTTTGACCCCACACGGCGTGGCTGCCTCCAGCCCGATCCACATCAGGCCTTCGAGACATCGCACCCCTGGAGATTGTTGCGCGTTCAATCAAATCGACGCTCATCACCACGGCTCCCACAAGGCTGTCCAGCGCAGGCGCGATCGGTTCTCTCAGGCGTCCGACCGACCGCGCACTGTGCGGCGCGACTGTGGGCTCGAAATCGTTCATCCCTGTGGTCTGCCGCCCGTACTGCCGTAGATGTCACCGCTGGCGAAACTGGCCGCGCTATCTGCAAGCAGGACGTAGAGCGGGGCAATCTCGGCCGGCTGGCCGGGCCGGCCGGTAGGTGAGTCGGCGCCGAACTTGACCAGCTTCTCGGGCTTCTGACCGCCGCTGGGCTGCAGTGGTGTCCAGAACGGCCCAGGCGCCACCGCGTTCACGCGGATGCCCTTCGGCGTGAGCTGCTTTGCCAGCGATTTCGTCAGTGATGCGATCGCGGCCTTCGTGGCGGCGTAATCGACAAGATCTTCTGCCGGATCGTACGCATTGATCGACGCGGTGTTGATGATCGTCGCGCCTGCGGGCAAATGGGGCAGCGCTGCCTTGGTGATCCAGAACAACGCGTAGACATTGACCTTGAATGTCGAATCAAACTGCTCTGTGCTTATGTCCAGCAGCGATGACTGAGCCGCCTGAAAACCCGCATTGTTGACCAGCAGATCCAAACCTCCTAGCGCCTCGCGCGCATCGTCGACCAGCCTGCGACAGAAGTCTTCTGAACGAAGATCACCCGGCAGAGGGAAAGCCTTGCGTCCCGCCGCTCGAATCAATTGCACGACCTCGCGAGCATCCTCCTCCTCGGCGGGTAGGTAGTTGAAGGCCACGTCAGCCCCCTCTCGCGCAAACGCGATCGCGGCGGCGCGGCCGATGCCCGAATCGCCACCCGTGACCAGCGCCTTGCGTCCAAGGAGGCGGCCCGAGCCCTTGTAGGACTGCTCGCCGTGGTCGGGCCGTGGCTGCATACGGCTCGCCAAACCCGGCCGCTCCTGCTGCTGCGGCGGAAAGGGCGGCTTCGGATGGGCCTCGCGCGGGTCACGTAAGGCCACCATTCCGGGCGCGCCCCCAGCCCGTGCGTCGGAGGTGTCTGCGGCGATCTCGACGGGCGCGGCACCCGCGGAGCCCGCGTGCACCGGTACCTCGCCCTGCTGGCCTGGGATCGAATCGACGTTGCGCTTGGTCACAGCATGCTCCTGATTGTTGAGATGTCGACCTCCACAAGCAAACGGAGTTCCCAGCCTTGGGCATTGCCGAAATGAGGGCATTCCAACCAACGATCTTCATGGAGGCCCTCACCGAATGGGGCGACGCGGTGGCTGATCTGACGTTCGAACTCCTCGACTAGACCCGACGGGCTAGCCGAGTCCTCTCCCCGAGATTGAGCCCCTAAGCCTGGTCAGTTCGGCGGGATGGCCCATGGCCGGCATCCTTCTCACAGCTTCCCGATCCAGATAGGCCCGGTGATCCAGGTGCCTGCAGGGAGACGGAATGGTTCAGGGTGTTGAGTGGGCTGGTAGGACAAGTCCCACATCCAAAAGCGGCGGGCGCGCACCGTCGGCCCCACTCCAGGACTCAGACTGGCGGTGATGACCCGTGGCCGATGCGCCACAACGATTTCCTGCTACCCCATGCCCTCGTCAGATCCGGCTCCTCCGCAAGTTCAAGCCGATAAGCGCTATCGAATGCTGGTGGAAAGCGTGCGCGACTACGCGATCTTCATGCTCGATCCCCAGGGAATCGTGCTGACGTGGAATGCCGGGGCGCAGCGATTCAACGGCTACAGGCCCGAGGAAATCATTGGGCAGCATTTCTCTACCTTCTATCCTCCGGAGGCCCTCGCAAGGGGATTGCCTGCGTACGAGCTGGTGGTCGCGGCCGATAGAGGTTCCTTCGAGGATGAAGGCTGGAGGGTTCGCAAGGATGGCTCCCAGTTCTGGGCCAACGTGATCATCAGTGTCATGCGCGACCCCGACGGCAAGCTGGTCGGATTCTCCAAGGTGACGCGCGACTTGACCGAACGACGTGGCCACGAAGAAGCCTTGCGTCGGAGCGAGGAACGCTTCCGATTGCTGGTCGAAGGAGTGCCCGACTACGCGATTTTCATGCTCGACGCGAACGGAAACGTTGCGACTTGGAACGTCGGCGCCCAGCGGATCAAAGGGTATGCGGCGGAGGAGATCATCGGCCAGCACTTCTCCGTTTTCTATCCGCCCGAGGTGAGAGACAGCGGTTGGCCACGTCACGAACTGCAGGTCGCGGCCGAGACGGGAAGTTTCCGTGATGAGGGCTGGCGGCTGAGAAAGGATGGGTCGGCCCTGTGGGCCCATGTGACCATCACCGCCTTGAAGGACAGTTCGGGTCGCCTCCTCGGCTTCGCGAAACTCACCCGCGACCTCACTGAACGCCGCACCGCCGCCGCCGCGGAGATCGCCAGCCAGCAACGTGAGGAGATCCTGGAGGCGGAGCGCAGTGCGCGGATGTCAGCTCAGCGCGCCACACGCATCAAGGATGAGTTTCTGGCCACTTTGTCCCACGAACTACGTACCCCGCTGAGCGCCATCCTCGGATGGACGCAACTGCTCGCAAGGGCGGGGACCAATGCCAAGCCGTCGGATATCCAGCGCGCTATCGAGGTGATCGACCGCAATGCCCGCGCCCAGGTTCAACTCGTCGATGATTTGCTGGACCTCAGCAGAGTGATGAGTGGCAAGATCCGCCTCGACCTGCAGCAGCTGTCCCTGGTCGACGTGGTCCAGGCCGCGGTCGATTCCGCGGTGCCGTCCGCAGAGACGAAGGGCATCCGTCTTCAGTCGGTGCTCGATCCCACACCCACGGTCGTCACCGCGGACGGCGGCCGGCTCCAGCAGGTTGTCTGGAACTTGCTCACCAATGCGATCAAGTTCACGCCCAAGGGTGGCCAGGTGCAGGTCCTCCTGCAGCGGGTGAACTCGCATATCGAGCTGAGCGTGAGCGATACGGGGATCGGCATCCCTGGTCACTTCCTCCCGCATGTCTTCGACAGATTTTCCCAGCAGGACAGCTCAACCACGAGGTCCTACGGCGGCCTGGGTCTGGGCCTGGCTATCTCCAAGCAGTTGATCGAACTGCACGGGGGGTCCATCCGCGCGGCGAGTCTTGGCGAAGGACAGGGGGCGACCTTCTTCGTTCACCTACCGTTGTCCATCGCGCAGATCGAGGAGGAGCATGCGCGCAGCCATCCGACAGTGCCGAGGGCCGACGACGACACGTCACCACTGCCGACGCTCGAGGGAATTCATATCTTCATCATCGATGACGAAGCTGATGCGCGCGAGCTGTTGCAGATGATGCTTCAAGAGCGCGGTGCCCAGGTGACCAGCTTCAGGTCCGCCGAGCATGCGCTCGACGCCCTCGAGAAAACCAGGCCTTCCGTCATCATCAGTGACATCGGCATGCCCCATATGGACGGATTCCAGTTCATTCGGGCGTTGCGCACTCGCGAGATACGTGAGGGCCGCATTCCGGCGGTCGCACTGACGGCCTTCGCGAGGCCAGAGGATCGCAAGCGCGCGCTGCAGGCTGGCTATCAGGCCCATCTGGCAAAGCCCTATGACATCGCCGAACTGGTCCTTCTGGTCGCCGATTTGATCGCCAGATAGCCGTCGCGAAGCGAGCGTCCAACGGAAGGGCAATGCACCGGTCACGGCCTCGGTCGGAAGCCCTGCAACAGCTTCCTGGTACCGGGGTGGATTGGGCGATGCAGCCCAGATGGACTGCATCGTGCGGCCGTTAATCACAACGTCAGTATGAACACAGGCGTCGCCATGGCGAATCGATCGTCCAAAACAAGAGCCGGTCTGCGCCGGCACCGCTATTGCCATGTGATGTGACGGGCTCGGCATGCGGGCCCTCGCTTGAGGAGTACGACATGGCACGCTATGGAGAGAAGGCATCCGAGAAGGTCCACAAGACCATGCACGAAGCGAAGCACGGCACGCTGAAGAGCGGTTCCGGCAAGAAGGTGACGAGCCGCAAGCAAGCCGTGGCGATCGGCCTGTCGGAGGCCCGCAAGGAAGGCGGCAAGGTGCCGGCGCGCAAGAAGTCGCATTGAACTCTCGTCGCCTAATGGGCAAGCGGGAGAAGCGCAGCATGGCAGCCAACAAGATGCGCGTCGACGAGCTCGCACCGAGTAAAACGGTGCTGCTGCTCGTCGACTTCATCAACCCGCTACGCTTCGATGGTGCAGACTTGCTCGCGCCCAGTGCGCTCATGGCGGCCCGGCAAACGGCTCGATTGCGAAAGCATCTGTCCATCAAGGGCAGTCGGACCATTTTCGCCAACGACAACTACGGCCAGTGGACTTCGGACTTCAAGGAACTCTGGAAGCGTTGCGCCGCACTCCCCGGCGCTGCCGGCCATATCGCGAAGTTGCTGAAGCCGGCGGCCGATGACTTCACCCTGCTCAAGCCTCGCCACTCGGCCTTCTATGCCACGCCGTTGGATATCCTGCTGAAGCAGTTGCGCTGCAAGAGGCTGGTGATCGCCGGCATAGCGTGCGACAGCTGCGTGCTCTTCAGCGCCATGGATGCATATCTGCGGGACTACTCACTGTGGGTACCGCCAGATTGCACGGCATCGGAAACCGAGGACAGCTGCGACCGCGCCGTTGAACAGATGCGCCGCGTTCTGAAGGCGCATGTCGGCCGCGCCTTCCCGGTCGATCCACCCAGCGGATCTCGGCCATGAGCGCCGACTGGCTGATCGGGATCCACGTTCCGCCGCTGGAGCTAGTCCTGCGAGGAAGTCTGATGTATTGGTTCCTGCTGCTGGTTTTCCGCTTTGTGCTGCGCCGAGACGCGGGATCGCTGGGCGTGGCGGACCTGCTGTTCGTCGTGATCATCGCTGACGCAGCGCAGAACAGCATGTCCGGCAGCTACGACACCGTGGCCGAGGGCCTGATACTGGTCGGCACACTGATCTTCTGGAACTATGCTCTCGACTGGGCCAGCTATCACTGGCCGCTTGCACACAAGCTGACGGAACCACCGCCGCTGCCGCTCATCAAGGCAGGTCGCATCATCGTCAGGAATCTGCGCAAGGAGTTCCTGACCCGAGAGGATCTCGAAGCGCAATTGCGCCAGGCGGGCATCGACGATGTCCTCCAGGTTCGCGCCGCCTTCCTCGAAGGCGACGGGAAGCTGTCCGTGATGAGATACGACACGGCTGCAGCCACCAAACCGGACGACGCTCGATCGCATTAGTCGCCATTCCATCACTTCACGCGAGTCGGGTTCTCGAACGGAGCCGACATTAGGCATTTAGATTGCTACACCGGTGCTCCGCCACGCCCACGTCGGGCCGGACCGGGCAGACCGAACCGATTCATCGGATGTTCTCTAAAAAGCACATCACCGCGTGAGCCCCACCATGAACGGTCCCTGCTCGAGCAGTAGTCCGTTGCGTCCGCGGCCCGCGGCGGTGATAAACGCGGCGTTCGCGCAATTCTGCTGGAGGCGCACCAGCGTCGTGAACGCCATCATTTCACGATGGCACAATTTTCCGACCGAGCTCAGGTCGGAACCAGGGATCTTGCTACACCTCGTCCGGCGGCCTTCGCGGCATAGCAGGCGCGGTCGGCAGCGTTGGTCCACGCTGCTGCATCAGCCATCGTCACGGTCAATGCTGCCACCCCGGCGCTGGCACCGATCTTGAGAGATCGAGACTCCCACGGAACGTCGAGGCCGGAGATCTGGGCGCAGATCTTGTCGGCGATCTTGAGAGCCACATCGACGTCGCAGCGCTCGAGGAGGAGAGCGAACTCGTCGCCTCCGAGGCGCGCCGCAAGATCGCCCGGACGGATCACGCTCGCGAGCAACCGAGCGACGGCCACGAGCACGGCGTCCCCAGCCGCATGGCCCTCGCGGTCATTGATCGGCTTGAACCGGTCGAGATCCAGATACACGATGGCTGCGGGAAGCGACCTGGGCAGGGTCTCGACGAGCCGCGTCACGCGGTGTTCAAACGTCTTCCTGTTGGCGAGGCTGGTGAGGCCATCGTGGGATGCTGCCCACTGGAGTTCCCGCTGCGCATCTCGTTGGGACGTAATGTCGCTGAGCGTCCAGATGGATCCCAGCGACAGGTCTAAGGCGTCCAGGGGATTGCATTTGAGCTGGCCCCAGAACTGCGTGCCATCCGCGCGACGCATCAACCATTCACCGCTGCGCCCGCCGATCGCCACGGATCCGTTCGACTGACGCTTCGGAGGAGATCCTCCATCGAATATCCGGTCGATCGACCCGCCGAGAAGCGTCGATTTGTCATGCCCGAGTACAGCGCAGAAGCCTTTGCTCACCAGTTCGAACTTGTCGTCCAAGACAAAAGCTATACCGATGGGCGCCGAATCTACAGCGGAGCTGAGCATCTTAAGCAGATGCGCCTTCTCGGCCTCGAGGCGCCGCTGCTCGATCGCGCCCTCCCTCAGCGCTGCAGAAAGTTCTCCCAGCTCTCCGGGGCAGTCCGGCCACCCGGCTCCGGGCGCAACCTCCCTGTCCGCCATGCGCGTGACGCGCCGCCGCAGTGCAGTCAATGGACTCAACAGCCACGACAGCAGCGCCAGGAGCATGGCGGACAGGATTGAAACGAGTGCCAGCGCCCAAGCGACTGCGTAGTGTTTTGCATCACGCAGAGGTCGCAGAAGGTCCGATTCCGACGTCGCGCGCCATACCAGCCAATCGGCGCCCGGCACGCCGGCGGCTGTCACGATCTCTCCCGGTTGCGGCAGTTCGAGCCCGGAGGGCTCGAGAGAGCTTCCGTGGGCGAGCCATTGCTTGAATGCCTCGCTCAGTCTCGGCTCCTGCGCAACATTCTTCAGGACTTCCAGCCGGCCCGATGGTGCGAGTACCTTCCCACTTGAATCCGTGACCAGCACGAGGGTGTCGGCGTCGGCATCGCTCTTCTCCGTGACATCGTCCAGCAGCTCTCGACTTGAAAGCTTCAGGTTGCCGCACAGGATTGACATGATTTTCCCGTCGTCGTCGAACATCGGCACCGTGAGAATGATGATCCATTCGCCTGACACAAGACTACGTACCGGCTCCGAAATGATCGGACGTTCCTCGATCAGCGTCCGCTGGATATAGCTTCGCTTCGACAGGTCGACCGCGACGGGTCGCAGACTGGCCTCGTCGATGAGCCAACGCATTTCGCCCAAGGGAGAGACCACGAATAGGCCGGAGAACAGACTGCGGAGGACCTGCTTGCTCTCCAGATAGCGGCTGTACTCCTCGTCGGTCCTGAGTCCCCTCAGCTCCAGCTGGTGCGCAGCGGTCTGAATCGCTCGCTGCAGATTCACCAAGCGGTGCGACAGGATGTCAGCGGTCCGCACCGTCTCGGCCAGCTCGCGTTGCCTTTGATTGCCCAGAAGATCCCGCTCAGCCCTGGAGGTGACCAGCGCGGTGATCGCGACGATCCCGAAAGACAGGGCAGCAATACCTGCCATGGTCACTCGAAACTTGACTGACCTCACCTGGCGTTCCAGCCAGATGCGCCATTGCCTCGGTTCCGGCGTCTCGGACACCGCATCAAATTCAGAGGGAACAGAGAGAGACATCCTGACTACTGCCTGTCGGCCTGAGGCCGTGACGTGATCGCTGGAACCAGGCGCATCTGCTTGCGGCGCCTGCTTTCCTGCTGGGGCGGCCGGGGATCCTCGACGAACATGCCGCCTTCGATCGCACCGCCGACATCGATTGAAGAAACAAATGCAATAGGCGTCGCCTCAGGCACAAGTTTCCAGCTCTCACCGTTCAATTCGGCAGCGGCGTCCCGTCTCGCTCGCCGACACGGATCGGCAAGCCTGGGATCGCACGGTGCCTCTACACATCGGCAGCGCCTCCCTGGGTACGCTGCGCTCCATATTCTGATAACCCGCACTCACATTATTGGGGGGCGCCTGCAGGCCCACAATGCAAGCATTGCACGTTAAGCAGTGTTTCGCGTGTCCGACACCGCGTCCCCACGCTTGCGCTTGAACCGTCCCTGGCAACCACAGCCCATCTGTGAACGAATTCACAGACGCACGACAGGACAGTCTTGCGGCCCTCATCGGCAGAACCGCCGTTCCGGCGACGAGCGGCTAAGGTTGCCCGCGCCCCTGGTGCAGATACTGCGCCATCTCCCTGGCACTCCGCTCGCTCACACCCAGGTTCGGCATCGCGGTGTTGGGATCGATGGCTTGCGGATCGCGTATCCACCGCTCCAAGTTGACAGCGGTATTGGTCAGACGGCCCGCGATCAACTGTCGCCGGGCAAAGCCATCGAGGGATGGCCCAACACCGCTGTCCGGACCGGTGACGCCCGGGATCGCATGGCAGGCGGTGCATCCATGCTGGCGCAGCGCCAGCTCGCCGCGTGCGCGCACTCCCTGCGCCTTGTCGCTTCCGGCCGGCTCGACCGGTCCGCAGGCCGTAACAGCCTGCCCTGTCAGTTCGCGGTAGCCGGGCACCGACAGGCGAGGCAAGCGCTCTGAGACAAATGCCGTCACCGCAAGCAGCTGTTCCTCGCTGAGCCGGTATTCCCAGGCTGGCATGCCACTCATCTTGATGCCATGCCGCGTGACCCACATCAGTTCACCGGGACTCAGGCTGCGCGCGCTGTCCGTGAGCGAGCGGGGTACCGGCTGCAGGCCCAGTGCGAAGCTCGCGGGCGGCACGCCGGGCCCACCATGACAGGCCACGCAGTGAGCGCGAAAGCAGCTGGCGCCAATCTCCTGGAGTTGTGGATCGCGCAAAGCGGCCTCCGGAACCGCGGTGGCATCGCCACGTTGCTGCACCGAGCGATGCATCGCCACTTCCAGAAGCTCATAGACCGGACGCCAGTGCGGCTTGGTGGCAGATACGTCATAGGCCCCGGACATCACGAAGGCCCAACCGCCCAGGGCACCCAACACTCCCAGCACCGACAAGACCAGGATGAGCAGTAGGAGGAGCGGTCTTCCCATTCCCAATGGCCGGCAAGCGTCATGCCCTCTCGGCACGGCGCTTGCCTTGCCGCCGCATGACTGCCCTTCGCCCGACCACCCTGCCCGTCCTGACCGGTCTTCTGCTGCTGCTGGCGGCGTGCGCGCCCCAGCAGGGTCGGTCTGACCTGACGACAGTCGCTGGCTCGGACCCGGAACGCGGCCGCCGTTTGATGGCCCGGTACCAGTGCGGTAGTTGCCACCGGGCCGGCGAGGTCTTCGCGGCGGGCGGCCAGCTCGGTCCTTCGTTGGACCGCTACGGTCAGCGCAGCTACATCGCCGGCGAATTGCCCAACACCCCTGAGATGTTGCAGCGCTGGCTGCTCGACCCACCAGGCCTCCTGCCAGGCACCGCGATGCCTAGCTTGGGGATCACCGATGACGACGCCCGCGACATGGCTGGCTATCTCCTCTCTCTGCGCTGAGCTGCCCGGCCATGTCATCCGCCAGCATGGAGGCGCAGCAAATTGCCGAGCTCGGACGCGTGCTGTTCATTGGCAGTGCATTGCTTTTCGCACTGGCGATGCTTCTGCTGGCCTTGGCTGTGCGGCGCCCAGACCGCAAGACGGCCGTGCCGCCGGCGATCTGGATCTTCGGACTGGGCATGGCGCTGCCGGCACTGGTGCTGGCAGCCTTGATGATGTTTGCCGCCCAACGCTCGCGCGTGCTGGCCGCACCGCCACCCGCCGATGCATTGCTGGTGGGAGTGATGGGCAGGCTCTGGTGGTGGGACCTGCGGTACGAGTCTCCAGCCGGCGCGGTCCGCGGCGCCAATGAACTGAGGCTGCCGGCCGGTCGTGCGGTGCGCCTGACGCTGGCGTCGGAGGACGTCATCCATAGCTTCTGGGTCCCGCAGTTGGGCGGCAAGATGGACCTGGTACCCGGCCGCATCAATCACCTGACGATCACGGCATCGACACCAGGCGTCTACGCGGGTGCATGCGCCGAGTTCTGCGGCCAGCAGCACGCGCGTATGGCCTTGAAGGTGGTCGTGATGCCGGCCGCGGAATTCGACCGCTGGCTGGCGGCGCAGGCAATGCCTGCGGCCCTTCCAGTGGGCGACGCAGAGCGGCGAGGCCGGCAGGCATTCCGCGAGCAGGGCTGCGCCGCTTGCCATTCGGTGCGCGAGACCTTGTCGGGCACGCCGCAAGGTCCTGCCCTGGGTCCGGATCTCACGCACTTGGCCAGCCGCCTGCACCTCGGCGCCGGGTTGCTTGCCAACGAGCGCAGCGCGCTGCGCCGCTGGATTGGCGACGTGCAGGTCCTGAAGCCAGGCGCGCGCATGCCCTCCTACGCCCACCTTGACGCGTCGACCTTGGACGCGCTGTCCGCCTATCTCGCCGAGCTGCGATGACGACACCCACACCGAACCCTCTACCTCGTCCACCCGGCGAGGAAGATGCGCTTATCCGCGCCTGGGCGGCGCCACGGGGCTGGCGTGCCGTCGGCGGCGTCAACAACGTCTTCATCGGCAAGCTCTACATGGGCACGGCGCTGCTCTTCCTGCTGTTGGCTGGTGTGCTCGGGCTGCTGATCCGCGCGCAGCTCGCTGCACCTGGCATGACACTGCTGGACTCGGAGACCTACAACCAGGTCTTCACGATGCACGGCACGGTGATGATGTTCCTGTTCGCCGTGCCCATGGTCGAGGCCGTGTCCGTCTACCTGCTGCCGAACATGCTCGGCGCCCGCGACCTGCCATTCCCGCGTCTGTCTGCCTATGCCTTCTGGGCCTATGCGGCCGGCGGCCTGGCCTTCTTCTGCACACTGTTCTTCGGCCTCGCCCCTGACGGCGGATGGTTCCTGTATCCGCCGCTGTCGGGCCGCGTGTACTCGCCCGGGCTCAATGCCGACTTCTGGCTGCTGGGCATCGGCTTCATCGAGATCTCAGCCATCGCGGGCGCCGTGGAGCTGATCATCGGCATCC
This sequence comes from Roseateles agri, assembly GCF_034043675.1. Taxonomy (NCBI): domain Bacteria; kingdom Pseudomonadati; phylum Pseudomonadota; class Betaproteobacteria; order Burkholderiales; family Sphaerotilaceae; genus Roseateles; species Roseateles agri. Next base: position 254,168 of record NZ_JAXCLA010000008.1, read on the forward strand.
TGATGACTCGTGCGCCCGGCATGAGTCTGGCTCGGATGCCCGTCTATGCCTGGTCGATGCTTATCGTCGGGCTGATGATCGTGTTTGCCTTTCCGGCCGTGATCGCGGGCACTGGGCTGCTGGAACTGGAGCGCGCTTTCGACTGGCCAATCTTCGACCCCACGCGCGGCGGCGATCCGCTGCTGTGGCAACACCTGTTCTGGTTCTTCGGCCATCCCGAGGTCTACGTGATCTTCTTGCCAGCGGCCGGACTGGTGTCGATGATGGTGCCGACGCTGGCGCGCATACCGCTGATCGGACGACGTGCCATCGTCGCCTCGCTGTCGGCGGTGGCGCTGCTGAGCTTCGCGCTATGGGCCCATCACATGTTCACCGCTGGTCTCGGCTCGCTCGAGATGAGTCTGGTGTCGGCGGCCAGCCTCGCTGTTGCGTTGCCAGGCTGCGTGCAAGTGTTTTGCTGGATCGGCACGCTGTGGCGTGGCACCGCGTCGACACGCGGAACGACGACGATGCTGTTCCTGCTTGGCTTCCTGTGCAGCTTCATCATCGGCGGGCTCACCGGCATCATGCTGGCCGTGCTCCCCTTCGACTGGCAGGCACATGACAGTCATTTCGTGGTTGCCCACCTTCACTATGTGTTGATCGGCGGCGTGCTGTTTCCTATTTTTGCGGCCATCTACCACTGGCTGCCGCTGCTCAACGGTCACCGTCTCGATGAGCGCTGCGGTCGCTGGGTGTTCGGCCTGGTCTTCGCGGGCTTCAACCTGGCCTTCCTGCCGATGCACTGGACCGGCCTGCGCGGCATGCCGAGGCGTGTCTACACCTATGAAGCTGGCATCGGACTGGAGGTTCCGAACCTGCTGTCATCGGTCGGAGCCGCGGTCCTCGCTGGCGGCGTACTATTGCTGGCCTTCGATGTGCTGCGGACGCTGCGCCGACCTACACAGGCCCACTGCGATCCCTGGAGTGCGCCAACGCTGGAATGGGTGCCCGCCCAACTTCACGGCACTCGCAGCATCCCGCAGGTCTCCTCGCCAGATCCGCTGTGGCACCAGCCGGGCCTCGCACGCGAAATCGAGGCAGGCGAACACTGGCTACCCGGCACGATCACCGGCGGGCGAGAGACGCTGATCACCAGCCCGCGCAAGGCCCGGCCGCTGCACCTGCTGGTATTGCCGGGCGACAGCCTGCTCCCACTTGTCGCCGGCCTGGGCACGGCCGGCTTCTTCCTGCTGCTGACGATCAAGTGGTCGATCACCGCTTGGGCTTGCGGGCTGGCGGCCGTGGGCGCGATCCTGGTCTGGCTCTGGCAGACCGACCGCTCGCCGCCCAGACCCGACGCGACGGTCGCCGACGGTGTCGTCCTGCCGATCGGTGCAAGTCGCTGGTGGACCTCGCATTCGTGGCAGGGCACGTTGATCCTTATCGTCGTCGATCTGAGCATCCTCGCCTCACTGGCCTTCGCCCACATCCATCTGTCGATGCGCCTGGATGTCTGCCCGCCTGCCGGGGCGGCACTGCCGGCACCCACCGCCATGTTCATCGCTGCGGCGGCATTGCTGACCAGCACCGCGCTGCTGTGGTGGCCGCGCGCCCCCTGCGCGTCGTGTTCGCTGACGGCGGGGGCAGTCGCGCTTGCATCATTCGCCACCCTGATGAACGCCCACGTCGACGCTGGCCTGATGCCGGAAGCGCAGGCCTGGAGTGCGTCGCTCGCCGCACTGCTCGCCTATCAGGGACTCCATGCGCTGCTGCAGGTGGTGATGTCGATCTATCTGGCGATGCGGACGATGGCCGGGCTCGTCACGTCGCGTCAGCGCGCAACACTCGACAACATCCGGCTGCTCTGGCTCGGGTGTTGTGCTCAGGGCGTGGCGGTCATCGCCCTGCCCTACGCCCTGTGAGCCGGCACGATGCTTGCCGACTGGTCGCCATGGATGCGCCGCAAAAATCTGGCAAGCAGACCCTCGACGAGGCTTTTGATCAACTCGAGGCGCAGTTGCCCCAGCGTGCAGCGCGCGCTGTGCACTGGACACGCGGCTCGCGGGCGCGCTGGGTGCGGCTTCCGCTGGGCATTCTTGCGATTTGCTTCGCGGTGTTCTGGTTCATGCCCATCGTCGGCCTGGAGTGGTTGCCCATCGGGCTATTGCTGATCGCGCTGGACGTGCCCTTCATGCAACGGCCGGTCGGACTTTTCATCCTCTGGCTGTTGGAGAAATGGAAGCGGCTGCGGGCCCGCTACGCGGGATAGGCGATGTGGCAGGAGGTCACCGCCGCGCTGGCCAGCGAATTCTCTGACTTGCCTGATGCCGATCAGGTGACGCGCGTGCTGACGCGCCTCCTGCTGGCAGCCCTGCTTGGCGGTGTGCTCGGCTACGAACGTGAACGCCAAGGTAAAGCCGCGGGCCTGCGCACCCACATGCTGGTGGCCATGGGGGCCGCGATGTTCGTTCTGGTACCACAACAAGGCGGCATGGCCCCGGCGGACATGAGCCGGGTGATCCAGGGCGTGATCACTGGCATCGGCTTCCTGGGCGCCGGAGCGATCATCAAGGCGACCTCGGAAGGCGAAGTGCAAGGACTGACGACCGCGGCCGGCATCTGGATGACGGCGGCCATTGGAGTCGCGTGCGGAATGGGGCGAGAGTCCACCGCGCTCCTGGGTACCCTTCTCACCGCCGTGATCCTTGGCTTGCTGCCGCGCCTGGTCTCATCGGAGCCGGATCGATCTCAAGGCCCATCATGACGCTTGCGGTGCGGAACGACGCCAGCCGGCGTCAAGGTAGAGCAGTTTCGATCAAGCTGGCGCGACCAGCCAAACCGCTCAACCGCCGCTCTGACGCAGTCGCTTTCGAGAAGCATGCGGCCCGCTCCTCCTTGCCATTCTTCCCAGCGCATGGCGTCGGCGCGAAGTAACGACAGCAACAAAGCTTCGGCCACCGGCAGACGCAGGAAGCTCTTTCCGCATCGTTCTACGACGCTGCGGCTGAAGTGTCCAGGGCAGAGACGGCGATGGCAATGCGCTCATGCAGCGCTCTCATAGTCTCGATTTGGTCAGCGGAAAGTCGCCCAGAGCTCTCGCGCAAACCCTTCAACATTGCCTCGATGGCAATCGCATCCTTGGCAATTTCTTCAAGCCCGACCACTGCCGCAGCACCCTTCAGGGTGTGTGCAATATCCACCAGCGAGTCGACAGCATAGGCTTGGCTCGCCGCCGTTTGGGGCATCAGTGCTGGCAGCAGCCTGCCCATCCGGGATAGAAGATCTCTCGCTTCCATCAGGAAGAAGTTGTAGCGGTATTTCTCTCTCATTACCCCGACCCCTGTGCGCATCCCCTCCGGTTGCGGGTTCGACGCTGCCATGCCGTGCCGATCTGCCATCTCTAACGAAGGAACGCGTCGATCATCGTGTTCCGAAACCACGTTTCCTTGGGCCCTCACCGGCTTGCGTGACGCCGTGCAAGCCGCCGGCTCCGGCTCACTGCCGAGAACCCACTTTACAGTCAGGCTCCAATCAGGCTCGAGTTGGTATGAGAAGTTTTGTAAACCACAGGAAGCTTGACCATTAGGACGTTCGGGAGCCAAGGGTGTGCTGACTGGCACCGGCGAGGCGGCCATGTTTGCCCGCAGCGACGTAGCAGGCAAGCTTGATGGGCATACGTGATCGTCATCAAGCGGGGCCAGTGCACCACCGCGCACTTTGCGTGAGTGCGAGAACTCCGTCTGTACAACTGGCAAGTGCGCCTTTCCCAGTGCGCGACTATGGCTGAGCACTGGACAGCATCGCCCGGAGGACCAACGTGTGTGCACGGGACTGTGCATTGCCCTAGCGGAGAATCTCGATAGATCTGAAGGTGACCCAATGGGACACAATAGCTTGCTGGGGACAGAAGTGGCCCCTGAACGCCCCGTAGGAAGCAGCGAGGACCGACTTGGTCCAAGCGACGGCACGGACAGCGGCAGCGACACAGTCGGTGCCGATCGACGCCCGCCCGCAGACCCGTCCGAGCCGGTGGATCGGATTCTCGAGCGCGATGTCGCCTATGCGCCGATCGAAGATGCCGACTCGGAAGCTGACGATGACCTTGGAGCGGACATCTCCGCTGATGGCGCCTTCAATCCAGATCCGGAGGGCGCGGCCGGCCAGGACACTCTCGTTCCAATCGATGCTGCGATGGCACCCGATCCCCTGGACGACGAGGACGAGGCGTCGATCGCGGAAGCCGGCATTGCTCCGTCGCCGCAGCACGGTGATTGATAAAGTCAACACCGGACAAGGCAGGTAGCCGCCTAGCAGACAGTATCGTGACGCACTTCCCGCGTACCGCCTGGCCAACAAGGGCGGTGTTCTGTAGGCATACGCCTGCGTCGCAGCAAGACCCCGTCCTTCACCAGCGGCCACGCTGGCGCGGCAGCATGCGGCTCTGAACTGCAGTGGAGAACGACCATGGCCGACGACAAGACCAAAGTGGGTGGGCAGGATCGCACACGCATCAACACGGGTGAAGACGACGAAGTCCGCGATTGGGAAAAGACGTTCGGCGTCACACCAGCTGAGCTGATGGCGGCCGTGAAGGCCGTCCGCAATGGCGCCGCTGCGGTCGAGGCGCAGCTGAAGGTCAGCAAGGTCTGACCCGTGCTGGTCGCCAGCTGGAACGTCAACAACGTCATCAGACGGCTGGACCATCTGCTGGACTGGCTGGGGAGGTACCGACCCGACGTCGTCGCCCTCCAGGAACTCAAGGCTCAGACCGAAGCCTTTCCAAGGGACGCTCTGCGTCAGGCAGGCTATGAGTCGCTTGTCGTAGGCCAGCGAACCTGGAACGGCGTGGCGCTCCTTGCGCGTGGTCACGACATCATTGAGGTGTCTTCGGCACTACCCGGCGACACATCGGACAAGCAGGCTCGCTACGTCGAGGCCGCCATCAACGGCGTCCTCTTCGCCTGCCTTTATTTGCCGAATGGCAATCCGCAGCCCGGCCCGAAGTTCGACTACAAGCTTCGCTGGTTCGATCGATTGCGAAAGCGCGCTGAAGGGCTCTGGGCGTGCGGTGAGCCGGTCGTCCTCCTGGGCGACTGGAACGTCGTGCCGACCGATGCCGATATCTACAAGCCCGATACCTGGCGTGACGACGCCCTTCTGCAGCCTGAGGCGCGCAAGGCCTTCGCCGATGTGCTGGAGCAAGGGTGGACCGATGCCATCAGGGCGACGCACCACGCCCAGGTTCCCTTCACCTTCTGGGACTATCGACGCAATCGTTGGGAGCGGAACGCAGGGCTACGCATCGACCACATCCTCGTCAGCGCGCAGTTCAAGGTCAATGACGCTGGCGTGCACAAGGAGGAGCGGGGCAAGGAATCGCCGAGCGACCACGCCCCGGTGTGGGCACAGCTCGAGCTGAGGCGCACTCCCAGAGCAACCAGGCCGGCCGCAAAGGATCGGATCCCTCCGCACCGCGCCAGGAGACCCTGAGGCGCGTGTGACATCGACGGGGTCTGACGCAGCGACTCAGGCTCTTCGCTTGAGCGAGAACCGTGAAGCTCGCACCCTGGAGGCAAAGGTCGTCCGCCTTCCTCCGACGCCGCGGAAAACATGGTGCACTTGCGTTACATCCAACACTTCAATTGAGGCGACAACGGGAAGCAATGCCGCGCGCCGCTCCGCTGTCCCTTCAGCTACCGAGCAGGTCCTCGACCCGGATGGGCATGTGCCGCACTCGCACGCCAGTGGCATGGAAAACCGCGTTGGCCACTGCCGCGTTCATGCCCACGTTGGCCAACTCGCCCACGCCCTTGATCCCGAGCGGGTTCACCTGTCGGTCGCTCTCCGGCAGGATGATCACCTGGTGCTGCTCGATGTCCGCGTTGACCGGGATCAGGTAGTCAGCCAGGTTGGTGTTCACATAGCGGGCGGAGCCGCGGTCCACGTCGGTCGCCTCGTGCAGCGCGCACGAAACGCCCCAGATCTGCCCGCCCATCAACTGGCTTTCGGCTGCCTTCGGGTTCACCACCTGGCCGAAGGCATAGGCACCCACGATGCGCGGCGTGCGGATCTCACAGGTGCGCGCATGTACGCGCACCTCGACGAAGGAAGCGCCGAATGCCGCCTGCACCCGGTCCTTCAGCCGGAAGCCGCCGCCGATCGAGGACACGCCCTTGTAGAGCGCCGCCACCTGTTCGGGCTTTGCCCCGTGCGGCACGTTCTCGGCGTAGGCTTCGATCGCGCCGTGGGTCGGAAGCGGCTGCTTGCCGAGCTTCCTGCGGATCTCCTCGCAGGCCTTGGCCACAGCGTTGCAGACACTGGCCGTCGAGTTCGAACCGCCGGCCACCGGCGCCGGCGGCAGCTCACTGTCGCCGATCAGCACCTCGACGTTCTCGACCGCCAGGCCCAACTGGTCGGCCGCGGTGATCGCAATGGCCGTGTACGCACCGTTGCCAATCTCGTGCGTGCCCGTCTGCACGGTCGCTCGGCCCTGAGGCGTCAGGCGCACGCGGGCGGTGGCGGGCGCCATCTGCGTCGGGTAGATCGACGACGCACAACCCCAGCCGATGAGCCAGTCGCCGTCGCGCATCGAGCGCGGTTCGGCGCCTCGGCGAGACCAGCCGAAGGCCCGCGCGGCGGCGTCGAAGCAAGGCATCAGCTGGCGAGACGTGTACGGCAAGCCCTTGATTGGCTCACGCATCGTGTCGTTGGCGCGGCGCAGCTCGATCGGATCCATCTTTAGCCGCCACGCCAATTCATCGACCGCGCACTCCAGCGCGTAGAGGTACGGCGTTTCCGGCGGACTGCGCATGAAGCCGGGCGTGTTGCGGTCGGCATGGAGGATCGTCACTTTGGACGCGACGTTGGGGCAGGCATAGAGGCGTGTGGTGGTCTCGATGCCGGAGACCTTGTAGTCGTCCGGCCGGCTGCTGATTTCCTCACCCTCGTGGCTCAGCGCCACGAGCTTGCCGGCCGGCGTCGCGGCCACGCGCACCCGGTGCCGTGTCTCCGCACGGTAGGTTGCGATGCCGAAGCCCTGCGCCCTCGTGACCTCGAGCTTCAGCGGACGCCCGAGCCGGCGCGCCGCCAGCGCGACGATGGCCGTGCGTTGCGTCAGCGAACCGCGCGAACCAAAGGCGCCACCGACGAAAGGCGAAATCACCTGGATCTGCTCGGGCGCGATCCCCAGTTGCTGCGCCAGACCGTGCTTGTAGCCGGAGACGTTCTGGCTTCCCTCCCAGACGGTCAGCCGGTCGGCACTCCACGCACAGAGCGTGGAGAACAGCTCGATCGGATTGTGGTGCTGGGTCGAGGTGGCGTAGTGCTGATCGACGGCCACTGCTGCGCGTGCAAATGCGCCGTCGAAATTGCCGACCTGCGGATCGGGCTCCGGCGGCTCAGCCGATTTGTGCGCCGGCCCACTGGTGAGTCCGGCGCTGCCGAAGCCCGCCGAAGGCGCATCTTCCGCATAGCGCACCACCAATCGCTGGGCCGCCTCGCGCGCTGCCTCGGGTGTGTCCGCGGCGACCAGCGCGACGATCTGCCCATCATGAAAGATGCGCGGCTGCATCGGCGCGATCGACGTGCCCATGAAGCCCTTTTGCGACTGGATGTCGCCTGGCTGGATGGCACCGATATTGCGCCAGGTGAAGACCTCCAGCACACCGGGGACGGCTCGGGCCGCGCGCTCATCGATGGCGACGATGCGGCCGCGCGCGATGCGCGACACGTGCAGCCAGCCGTAGGCGGGATTCGGGGTCGGCTGGTCGGCAGCGTAGCGGGCACTGCCCGTGACCTTCAGGCGCCCGTCGATGCGAGGAGTGGGCATGCCGATTCGGGTAGTGGTCATGTCAGATCTCCAACCGCGAGGCTTCGATAAGTGCGCGTGCCACGGTTCGTGCGCCCAGCTCGACCTTGAAGGCATTGCCACGGCGCGCTTGCGCGCCCTGCATCGCGGCGCGGCCGGTTTCCGCGGCACTCTGTTCATCGAGACGCTTGCCTTGGAGCCAGGCTTCCGCGGTGTGGGCGCGCCAAGGCCGGTAGGCCACGCCACCTAGCGCGATGCGTGCATTGCGAACCATGCCATCTGGCGCGAGGTCCAGCGCCACGGCGGCGCTGGCCAGTGCGAACTCGTAGCTGGCCCGGTCGCGTACCTTCAGGTAGAGGGACCGCCGAGTCCACGGCCCCGCCGGCACGAAGAAGCCTGTGATCAGCTCGCCGGGCTGAAGCACCGTCTCGCGCTCAGGTGCCTCCGGGCCGCGGTGCAACTCTTCGAAGCGCAGCACGCGCGCTCCGGCGGTACCCATGAGCTGTACCCGCGCGTCCAGCGCCACCAGGGCCTGCGCGAAATCGCCAGGATAGGCGGCGATGCAGCGTTCGCTGGTGCCAAGCACGGCGTGTCGGCGGTTCTCACCCTCCAGTGCCGCGCAGCCGGAGCCTGGAACGCGTCGATTGCACGCTGCCCAGCTGGTGTCGCGGAAGTACGGGCAGCGGGTGCGCTGCAGCACATTGCCGCCGAGGCTCGCCATATTGCGCAACTGGGCGCTGGCAGCGAAGCGCATCGTCTGGGCGAGCAGCGGATAGTCGCGATTCACGCCGGGATGCGCGGCAAGCTGCGCCATGCGCACCAGGGAACCGAGCTGCAGGCCGTCAGCCTGCAGCGCGATCTCGCCATGGCTGCGCTGCAGGCCGTTGATGTCGATCAGCGCATCGGCGCGAACCGCATCAAGCTTCAGACAGTCGACGAGACTGGTGCCGCCGGCCAGGAAGGCGCTGCCAGCGCGAGAGGCCTGAATCGCGCCAAGCGCATCGTCCGCGCGCACATAACTGAATGGATACATGGCTCAGCCCTTCGCCTGAAGCACCGCCGCGACGATGTTCGGATAGGCCGCACAGCGGCACAGGTTGCCGCTCATCGACTCCCGGATCTCGGCGTCCGATCCGGCATGGCCTTCACCGATGCAGGCGATGGCGCTCATGATCTGGCCGGGCGTGCAGTAGCCGCATTGAAAAGCATCGCAGTCGATGAAGGCCTGCTGCATCGGATGCAGGGTGCCGTCGGCGTGCGCCAGGCCCTCGATCGTCGTCACCGGGCCGCGCACCGCAGCGGCTAGGGTCAGGCATGACAGCACCCGCCGCCCGTCGATATGGACCGTGCAAGCGCCGCATTGCCCATGGTCGCAGCCCCGCTTGGTGCCGGTCAGGCCCAGGTGCTCACGCAAAGCGTCGAGCAGCGTTGTACGCGGGTCGATCTGCAGGCGGTGGTTCTCACCATTGACCAGAAGCTCGACGGTCAGCGCGCCACGCGGATCGCCGAGCGGCTGCGGCTCGGCCGTGGACGGAGCCTGCGCCGCCGCCGGCTTAAGCAGGCCAACCGCGCCACCGAGCGCCGCGCCGGTCAGCAGGCTGCGGCGCCGCAGTCGTGGATTCGGGGCGTCCTTGTCATCTTCCTCGTTCATGCAGCGATCTCCTGGCCTGGCAATGGCAGCGCCGAGGCAATCGCCATGCCGCCCCTGGGCGGCTGATCAATGCCCGGGCGCGTGGCGGCGGTCCCGATCGTCGTTCACCTGCCCCTGGTGCTCCTGCTTGTTGGCAGTCTCGCCGCCGCGCTTGGACCCGCGGTCCACGTTGCGCGCCTGCTCCTGCTCGTTCCGATTGGCCGCTGGCTGGTTCTGCGGACGCTGGCCGGTCTGCTGTCGTTGGGTGTTCATCGCAATGCTCCTTTCACTTGCTGGGCACCCATTCCGGCAATCGCCGTTCCACGCCCGGTGTCCGCGCTTGACCCTTTCGCGACTCATCGCACGGGAAGCCTGCTGAGTGGTCCGCCCCGGGACAGCTGCGACGAGGCCGTTGACGCTTTGGCCAAGCTCACCTTGGATCACTGCTGGTCGCTCGCTCACGCTGCTCGACTGCCCGCCACAAGCGGACTGGGAACAGCAGAACCGAACTAGTCGTCCGCTGGTTCAGAAAGCCGACGCCGAAGGCAAGCGCTCCTGCTGAGCTCCCCGCGGGTGAAGCGCGATTCGCGCGCTAGCCGATGGTGTCGTCGCTAGAGCCCAGTAAGGGCATACGAAACGTGAAAGTAGTCATGCCGTCCCGGGAACTCACCTGAATCTCCCCGCCATGGGCACGCGCGATGGACCAAACGATATACAGCCCCAACCCAAGGCCTTCGCCCCCGCCAGGCCGGGCGCCTCGCACGAACGGCTCAAACAAGGATTGCTGATCGGCAAGGGGGATGTCGGTGCCGTAATTGGTGACGCTGAGTTCTAAGGTCCCCTCGACATCTCGCGCCCTGAACCCGACAGGCTCATTGGGATCCCCGTACTTCAGCGCGTTGATGAGGAGATTCGACACGAGTTGAGCGAGTCGAGGGGCTTCGCACCAGACGGGCGCGGCCAGTTCGTCTCGATAGTCGATGGCCCGCCCGGGATGAGCCGAAAGCAACTCGTCAACCACCTGTCGAAGCTCGTCACCCAGGTTCTGCTCAAGCACTGGCTGAATCGTCATGCCCTGGCCAAGGCGCGCTCGCGCAAAGTCCATCAAGTTGTCGACGAGCTCTGCCATGCGCGTGGCGCTCTTCTTCAAGATGCCGATCATTGCCGCAGACCGATCCGGCGCAAGAGCGATGACGTGAAGGCTCGTCAGGATGGTCTGCAGGGGGCTGCGCAGGTCGTGTCCCAGCACCGCGATGAACTGCTCACGCAACAGCGACTGCTGTCGGACCAAATCCAAGTTGGACTCAGCGTTCATGACGCTGTCGTTATTGTCGAGATGAACCGCGATCAGTTCGGCAAAGAGGTTGAACGTGTTCCGAACCTCTGCGGAGTTGAGCTTCGCTGGGCGCGGATCGATTGCGCAAAGCGTGCCCCAGAACTTTCCACCTTTGCGAATGATGGGCACAGAAATGTAGCTCTGGAATCCATACAGGGCGGGCGTCGGATGGGCATGGTAGGCCTCATCCTCGGCCACATGGTCGATGACGACCGCCTCGCCCGACTGCCGGATCTCGTTGCAGATCGTCGTCTGAAGCGGCAGCTCGCCGCCTGCCTTCAGACCGAAGCCGATCTCGTCACGACTCGCACAGCAAATCCATTGGCTTTCGGTGACACGCGCAACCGCGGCGAACCCCATGCCGGTGGTTCTGCAGACGACATCCAGAATTCTTGGCACAGACTCGATGCCAGTAACCGCCGCGACCTCGGCGCTTGCGCTTTCCATACAAACCTCATCAAACCCAGTTACGTCAACACTTTGCTACGCCGCCAACGATGCAGCGAAGCCCTCAAGGACGGAACTTCGGCTGGTGGGAACGGTGAGGCGCACAGCAACGGAAGATGAGGAAATATACGCCAAGCTCGGACCCGGATATGTGTCGGTGTTGCGGGCTTCGCCCACCGATCGTCTTACCCAATCGCCGTCAAGCGTCGGCAACTGCGCCCCGGGCTCAGCGTACGCAGAGCGCCCTGTATCGCCCCTCCGCGCCACCGACCAGTTCATTGAGCTCTTGTTACGCGTAAGCGATCGTGCGGGTCTGGGCAAAGTGCCCAGCGCTCGCCGGCAACGCTGTGACTGGTCCATACGTCAATTGCCGCAGGACTCATTGCAGGGGACCTGCGGCATAGCCCGCTTCAGTCGCCGGCCAGTAGCTTCTGGGGCACCTGCTCTAACGTCCAGTGGCGATCCCGGAGCAGGAACACCCACACCACGTTGAAGCAGTCCTCCGCCCAGGCCTTGGGTAATGCGTTGCTCCCAAGGATCGCTCTTCCGAGCACCGGGATGTGGTCATGTTGCCAGCAGACCAATTCGGGTGATCGCATTGCGCGAAGGGTAGCGGCGACGTCCTCGACGGCATCGATGTCGGACCATCGATCGTCGACGCGCAGGCCGAGCGCGTCCGCCAGCGGAGCCACCGTGTCGGCGGGGCGCGTCGAAGCGTGCCCACGAGTCGGGCGGGCGGCGAAGATATGGCGCGGAGTGGCAATCAGGCCGCGACTCGTTCTAGCGCCCAAGCGCGAGAAAAACGGGACCAATGCGCCAGCGCGCTGCCAGCCCACGACGCTCAGAGAATTGTCGTCTGGTCTTCCCTCGACACTGACACCGCCGCGTCCGCCGACGGGCTTCTCGGCATGGCGGATCAGCATGATGAGCTTGGACACGAGGCGGCGATCAGCGTCCCTTTGGCGAGGGCTCCAGAAGCTCGACCGCGGCGGCCAGAACCTGAATGACCTTGATATCCACTAGGTCGGCGGAACGCACCATTTCCTGGGCCGAGTCGAGGATTCCTCACTTGCGGCGAGCCGATTCCTTGACCAGCATGACATTAGCTGACAGCCCCGCGAGGCGTATTCCTACAAGATGTTGAGTCATTGAGGAATTGGTCGCTCATGCAATCGGTGGAAATCTGAGGCTGTCGGAACCAGACCGATTCGTCTCGATGCGATCCATTCCGTTTGGCACCGACGAGGCCCGATGCATCGTGCATCGGGCCTCTCCTTTCGACGATGGCGCCCCGCAAGCGCGTGTTCCATGTGATGCCTCGTCGACGGCCTACCGCATGCGCACGTCATTCGACACCTGTCCGGCGGGCCGCACAATAGCCGTCGCAGTTGGGTATCACATCGAGCGGGAGTTCAGCATCCGCGTCGCCCGCGAGAAGTCGCCTGAAACTGCGTCGGGTCCAACGCATACGTCCAGGCACGCGACCTCATCAGGCCAGACAGCAGGCCCTTCCGCGTCGGGCTGAGCGTCGTCTCAAACTCGGGGGAGAACAGCTCGCAGTCCAAAACCCGTGCGAGTTGGCAGACCAGCCTGCAGAAGTAGTCGCAGTCGGATCGCGCGTCGATAGCAATCCATGCGGCATGCTTGCCGGGAGCAAGTTCCGTCAGGTCAATGCGGTTGCCATGCGCATAGCCGTAGGTGGTCGAACCATCGTCCACGTTTGAAACCCTGGGCGTGGTGGCGGCCAACAGGCGGTGCAGGAAAGTGATCTCGCCGGAGTTCAGCGGCGCGTGCTCGCGATCAGACCAGGAGGCCGCTGCCGGAACCAATGAGACGTCGAATTGCCAAATCGCCATCGCAATCTCCCTTGTTGTCTCGTATCGTCAGAGCAACATCTCGACACGCGGCGCGACCACCTCAACGGTCAGTCGGCAACCTTGAAAGAGCGCGGATCATCAGCGCTCCCATGAGCCCCGCCAGGAGCACTGCTGCAATCGGATAGGCGCGGATGGTGTCGCCGAAGCGAAGCGTCGGCGGCTCAGCATCCACGGCGTCCTCGAGCGGCCTCTCGTGACCGGGCGCGAATTGCTCTTCGCCCGAACCGGTGGTCACATGCAGCGGCGGGAAAATAGGCCCGTCCGAATCGCCGAGATCGTCGAGTGCCGAACGAGCGTGCGTCACGCCGTCCCGAAGCAGGTCGATGTCCGGCGCCACACCCGCCGATGGCGGAGAGGCAGTGCCTGTAGGAATGCTCTCGACATGTCCATATGGCACCTTTTCGGGACTGGCGACAGGTTCTTGAAGTTTTGACGTGCTGTTCATGGCTGATCTCCGGGAGGCGGCGCACTGAGCAACGGCAAACCAGATGCCGCGAACTCCTGGTGTTGCATCAGGCCGGCACGGATCCGGGAGCAGTTGTCGCAGCGCAGACAGCGCGCCCACGCGGCGAGTCAACGGCTCGATCCCGCGTGAGCGCATAGGCCGACTTCCCACCTTACGTGCGGTGCTACCTGGATGAGTTGTTGGATACCATCAGCCGACCACAGCAACCGTCCCGTCAACGTCCTCGTCGACTTCGGCTCGTCCCCGCAGCCACGATTGCAGCGCCCGCAGCGACGATCAGCAGGTCTTCGATCAGCCCGCTGCGGGTCTGTCCGATGCGCACCATGGCCCTCTTCCGAGCGGCGAGGGTTAAATAGGCGAGAGGAACGGCGGTAACAACGGCGAGTGCGGCGCCGGTGCGCACCTGGCCCTTCGGGGCCAAGGCCGCACCCGCGATACCTGCGCTCATGACGCGTGCCAGAAGGCCAAGGAACACAGTCCGATCGGGTGCTGTCTTCATCTTGTCGCCGAAAAGCTCGCCGACGCCCAATGCCAGCGCTCCGACTTTGAACGCGGGTCTGTCCAACAGGGCAAGGCTGCCCGGAACCGAGCGGCCGGCAAGGCGCGCCGCGACCAGTGACGCCATCGGTGTCATCGATCGCGCACTGGCGACCGCCCCGATCAGCAGCGATGAGAGCAGGCGACGGATTTCCATCTTGATCGACCCTGTGTACGAGGTTTACTCAGACCGCCTGCTGCGCGAGCGCTACAGCTTCGAGCCGCGCCGGTGCCGCTCTATCTGTGTCGTCAGCCCCAAGTTGCCTTTCGGAGCCCCCGGAGAGGCGACGCATCTCAAGGCCTGCGAGCCCGACACCCAGCGTGCAAAGCGCCAAGTTCACGATGCTTGTGCCCGCGAGGAGATAGAGGCCCGCCAACAGGACAGAACCGCGCAATAGCAAACGGCAGCACCGCAGAAATCCAAGTCGCGGAGAACTGGTCCATTGCAAGGACACCCGCCCGACCAGCAGCGAGCCCAGTGCGATGCCACCCAGCACCTGCGTGAGCAGTTCGAGACGTTGATGCGATGCGGCCATGGACATGAATTTGCATCCATGCCCTGCCCTCGTATGTAGGACGTCGCGCCGTCCCTCCGTCACTAGGCAACGATGTAGCCGCTGGAGCGCTCGGAAGAGATCAGGCGGCCTTTCTGCGTCCCGCGGCGGCCTTCTTCGCGGGGGCCCGTGCAGGCTTCTTGCCAGTCTTCTGGGCCGTGCCTGCTGCGGCACGCGCTGCGCCGGACGAGGCCTTGCGGCCTCCAGCCTTTGAGTTGAGGCTCTGCTTGAGCAGGTCCGACAGGTCTATCACGTTGGAACCGGCAACGTCCGGTGTCTCCTCCAGCGGCTCGACCTTTGCCTTGTCGCCGGCCTTTGCCTTCTTGGCGACAAGTTCCCGCACGGCGCTCGTGAACTCATCCTCGTAGTCGGTCGGCTTCCAGGTCGTTGTCATCTCCGCAATCAATTGCCCCGCCATCTTCATCTCCGCGGGTTTCAAGCTGTTGGCGGCGACTCCCACCTTCGGCAGGTACAGCCCGTCAGGAGAACGGATCTCGGCGGCCCAGCGCAGGATGCCCAACATCAGCGCCGGCCCGGCGGGAACGAGGGCGGCCAGATGCTCCTTGTTGTGAAGGACGAAGCGCGCGATACCGATGACGCCGGCCTGAGTGAGCGCCTCGCGCAAGAGCGCGTAGACACGGTCGGCTTTCCCTTCGGGCGCCAGGTAGTATGGCTTCTCGGTGTAGAAGAAGGAGACATCGGTCGCCTTGACGAAGGTCTCGATCGCAATGGTCTGCGTCCGCTTCGGGTAGGCAGCCTTGATCTCGTCGTCGGAAAGCACGACGTAATCCCCACCCTCGATCTTCACGCCCTTGACGATGTTGGCCTGTTCGATCTCCTTGCCGGTGCGCTTGTTGATGCGTTTGTAGCCCACCGGATCCATGGTCCGCTTGTCGAGCCAATCGAAGTCGACCTCCTGCTCGTCAGTTGCGGAATGCAAGGACACCGGTACATGGACAAGGCCAAAGGAAATGGCCCCTTTCCAGATAGAACGGGAGGCGGACGCTGCGGTGGGGCGAGCTTGGCGAGTTGCCATGGCAGTCTCCTTTACTGGATATCAAGGTTGGAGCTTGAGCTTCTTCCTGGCCACGGTCAGCGTCTGCCGCGAGGTCCAGTACTCGGCCCAAGGATCGGACGGCTCGAAGGACAGGTATTCGCGCGTCGTTGCGATCGTCCACTGCGCTCCGCCCTTCAAGGTTGGCAACTGTTCCCAGGAGACCGGCACCGAGACACCCAGGCCCGGCCGCGCGCGCGCCGAGAAGGCGCTGGCGGTGGTCTGGCCATGGCCGTTGCGCAGATAGTCGATAAAGATCTTGCCCAAGCGATTGCCGCCACCTGCCTTGGCGACGAAGCGCTGCGGGATGGTCTTGGCCATGTGGGCCACGACGGTCCGAGAAAAGTCCTTGACGGCCTCGTAGTCCAGCCTGGGCGCCAGCGGCACGACGACATGCAGGCCCTTGCCGCCGCTGGTCTTGAGCCAGCAGCTCAGTTCAAGTTCCTCCAGCATCGTGCGGGTCAGCAACGCGGCCTCCTGGACATGTGCCCAGCTCACGCCCTCACCAGGATCCAGATCGAACACCACCCGATCAGGTTGGTCGATGCGCTTCGCGGTGGAGTTCCACGTATGGAATTCGATGACGTTCAGCTGAGCCGCATTGAGCAGCCCGGCGACGCTATCGACCGTGAGCAGCTCTTGGTGGCCGGGCCACAGTGCAGGATCCAGCTCGGTCAGGCCGTCGAGCTTCGCGTCCGAATGCTTCTGGAAGAACAGTTGCCCGCTGACGCCCTGTGGTGCGCGAACCAGTGACACCGGCCGGCCACGCAGGTGGGGCAGGATGCGATCCGCAATGCTTTCGTAGAAATGGAACAGGTCGATCTTGCGCAGGCCAGTCGATGGATCGATCACCCGATCGGGATGTGAGACCTTGACCGACACCCGTGGCTTGGCCGACGGCGCGGGCGCCTTGGCTCTCGCGGCCAGTACGGTGCCGCTCTCGCGGACGACCGAGGATGCTGGCTTGTCAGCCCGCACGCCCCGGAAGCTTGCGTGCCGAATGTTCCCATCCGGGGTCCACTCGCCGAAGGCCACCTCGACCACCATCTCAGGCCTCACCCAGCGCTCGGCACCGCGAGTCCGCCGGGACCAGCGGCCGGGCGCTACCTGAGCCGGATCCACCGTGGGCTCCGCTGACACCAGGTCGAGCAGGCGCTCATGCAAGGCACGGCCCTCGGTAGCGGACCATCCCGTTCCCACGGATCCCGCTGAGCGCAGCCGTCCAGACGCATCGTGGTAGCCCAGAAGCAGCGCGCCCACCTCATTGGCGGCGTTGCTTCGATCGGTGAAGCCGATGACGACGAACTCCTGGCGGTGCTGGCATTTGAGTTTCAGCCACGTGTCGGTCCGCCGCGATTCGTAAGGCGAACCCGCCTCCTTCAGCATCACGCCCTCAAGCCCCAGGTGACACGCCGCATCGAGTACCGCTGCCGGCGAACTCGGCAATTCCTCGCTGAAACGGATGCGATCGGAAGCCTGGTCCTTGAGCAGCTCACGCAGGACCAGCCGCCGGCTGCGGACGGGCACCTGCCGGAGATCCATGTTGCCCAGGAAAGGCACATCGAACAGGTACAGGATGATGTCTTCCGTCCGCGTGCTATCGATGGCGTTCTGCAAACGATTGAAGTCCGGCGTGCCGTGCTCGTTCATGACCACCATCTCGCCATCCAGCCATGCGCGCTCGATGCCGATGCGTTCCAGCGCCCCGGCCAGCGACTTCAGTTTCGCGGTCCAGTCATTGCCATTGCGCGTCAGGATCCTGGCCTTGCCCGCGGCGATCCTGACGATCGCGCGATAGCCGTCGAACT
This sequence comes from Roseateles agri, assembly GCF_034043675.1. Classification (NCBI taxonomy): domain Bacteria; kingdom Pseudomonadati; phylum Pseudomonadota; class Betaproteobacteria; order Burkholderiales; family Sphaerotilaceae; genus Roseateles; species Roseateles agri. The sequence goes on from NZ_JAXCLA010000008.1 coordinate 271,666, forward strand.
TGTTCTCGATCAACCAAACTCCGGTGGCCGGCGGCGCGGTCGCCAGCGTGGCCAACTGGGGCTCAAGCACCACCGGGAAACGGGCCTTGATGGCTTTTGACAGATCCGGGCCACCGACCGGCTGTGCAGGATTGACGGCACGAGGTTCGCGCTGTTCGACCGGGCCCAGCGGATGGGTGAGGACACTGTCCGGCAGTGCGGTGATGACGTCATACTCGGCCGTAGGCCGAGCCCACGCGTCTCCGCGTTTCTTCAGCAGCAACCACTGCTCCTGCTTGCGTTCACCCGGCTTCGAAATGCGCACAAGCTCCCACAGGCCCGCCAGCTTCTGGCCATGCAGCTGGAAGATCAGCTTGCCCTTGGCCAGGCCCTCGCCTGCATCGCCGACCGGCTCCCAGGTGCCCCGGTCCCAGACGATCACCTTGCCTGCGCCATAGTGACGTTTGGGGATGTCCCCCTCGAACTCGTTGTAGCTGACCGGATGGTCCTCGACGTGGATCGCCATCTGCTTGACCGACGGATCGAATGTCGGGCCCTTGGGCACTGCCCAGCTGACCATCACGCCACCGAGTTCGAGCCGGAAGTCGTAGTGAAGGTGGGAAGCCCAGTGCTTCTGGATCACGAATACCAGCGGCTCCTTGCCGCGACGCCGCCGCACCCTTCCCGCAGGCTCCGGCGTCGCCTTGAAATCGCGCTTTGCGTTGTAGCTGCCCAGCGGCATATCGGCACGATCTTTGTCCTGCGCCGGTTTGGCCGTCCTGCGGACACTGTGGTCGGAGCGCGACTCAGCGGCCACGCCTACTCCTCTTTCAGATAGCGCTCTACCGCCGGCGCCTCGTTGCCGACGGCTTTCACCGCGTCGCGCAGCTTGGCAGCGGAGACACCAAACTTGGTTGACCAGTACTGGACCTCGTAGTCCTCGTCGAGGCTGATCCGACTGCGGTCCTGTCCGCCGGCGTTGGATTTGTCGTCTGGCATTGGGGTCTCCTTTGGAATGCAGTGACGCAAAGAAGCATTTCGTGTGCCTGCTCGTCCGCCCCAGTCGTTCGCTCCGCGCTCAGCCGTCCTGCGACCGCGACAATCGACGGTAAGCGCTGAAATGCCTCAATGCGGCTTGCGCATCGCCGCTTCGCTCCATGAGTACCGCGCTGTTGTAGTGGGCGTCGGCAAACGCAGGGTCCAACTGCAGCGCTCGTCCATAGGCCTCGATCGCATGCGAGATCTGACCCCGATCCTCCAGCGCGATGCCCCGGTTGAAGTGCACCAGCGGCGATTCCCCGCAATGTCGCGTGGCCTGGTCGTACAGCACGACGGCGTCCTTGCAACGGCCGGCCTCGCAAAGCATGGCGCCGAGGTTGAGGTAGGCGTCTTCGAAGCAGGGATCGAGGCGGATGGCTTCCCGATAGCTGGCTTCGGCCGCATGATCATCGGTGGCCTCGAGAGCGATTGCCCGATCGAACTGCGTGAGCGCCTCCTTCTTGGCCCTGCCGTCGGTGCTGCCGTCCAGGGACTCGACCAGGACCGCTCCGGACGACGGCTCGCGATCGAAGGACAGCAACAGCTGCCCCGTCTCCGCCTCCCACAAGCTATCGCCGTCGCGTACCGCCACGGCATCGCCGACGGCCAGGATGCGCAGGCCACTGATGGGAAGTTCCGCAGGAAGCTCACCGCGCAGCGCATCGAGCGCGCGAACGATGCTTCGGGTGGACAGGTGGGCGATACGCAGAGACTGGGCCGTTCGCATCAGCACCAGGTCCTGGAACCTGAACCTCAGCTCGTTTCGGGCGCCGCGGCTTGGGGCGACGAAGCCCGCCGCCACCAGGGCCATTACGGTCGCACGTGGCAGGCCCAGCACCTGTTCGACGCCACGTACCGTATAGGACGCCTCGTCCGGCATTGCAGGCGCATTCACTTTCTCGCTCGCGCACGTGCTGAGACTGGACTGGGGGCCGCCTTCGCAGTTGCACGCTTGACTTCCTTGCGTGCAGGAGCAGCTTCCTTGATCGGGGTCACGTTAGAAGCCTTGTTCCCGGCCCCGCTGTTCGACTTCGTCGCCTGCTGCGAGGCAGCAGGCTTGCCAAGGCTCGCCCGCAGCGCTTCCATCAGGTCGATGACCTGCCCGCTGCTGGCCGCATCCTCACTGTGCGCCGAAGCAACGACCTGCTTGCCACGGATCTTCTCGTCAATGGCCGCCAGCACCCGTTGCTTCTCCTCGTCCTCGAACGACTCGGGGTTGAAATCGTCGACTGCGATCTGGTCGACCAACTGCAGCGCCAGCTGCAACTCCGCCGGCTTCACCTCGGCATCCTCGATATTGAGATCCTTCAACGACCGGACCTCATCGGCATAGCGGAGCTGCTGGAGGATCAGCCCATCTTCGGTGGCGCGCACCTGGACGATGTTCTGCTTGGCCTTCCAAGCCCACTTGGCAAGCGCGCACCGCCCCGCCTTCAGCATGGCCTCGCGCAGCAGACCATACGGCTTGGCGCCCCGTTTGTCCGGCGCGAGGAGATAGGACTTGTCGTAGAACAGCGGATCGATCGCCGCGATCGGGACGAATGACACGATCTCGATCACATGGCTGCTGCCTTCCTCGAGGTTCTTGAGTTCCTCGGGTGAGAACAACACGAAATGATCGGGCTCGACCTCGTAGCCCTTCACCATATCCTTGCGCTCGACGACCTTCTTGGTCCGCTCATTCACGTACTGCTGCTTGAGCCGGCTCCCATCCTTGTCCAACAGTTTGAACTGGATCTCCGAGCCACTCTCCGTGGCTGAGAACAATCGAACGGGGACATTGACGAGCCCGAAGCTCAGCGTGAGCGAGGCGATCGATCTGGCGGAGGTAACCATGCTGTGCTCCTGGGGCCGCTGCAAATACCAGCTTAGTCACCTTGAGGCCGCAGCGCTGTACGCATTCAAGCCAAACCGGCGTAGGAAATGCTCGGAGCACGATAGAGATTCAGGCACTCGCATTGCCTTGGCGGCCCGGGTCGTGCTCATGCGGACGACTCGGACCGGCGCGCATTCTCATGAATGTGCGCCGAATCTCTTAGCAAGTTGTCGTCCGCATCGCGGACGGAGAAGGAGACACCATGAACCTGAAATGCCGGACCCAGCTTCCAGCAGTTTTCCGCCAGACACTTCTGTCGATCGGCCTTGCCTTGGCCTCCCTCAGCGCCAGCGCCCTGCCCAGCTTCACCCTGGACCCATCGACCATTGGCCTCGCCGGTAGCGCCTTCACCGCCGACAACCTCCTCGTCTCGAATTTTTCAACCGTCCTCAATGGACCTGCAGGTGCCTTTACGGAGACCGGCTATCTGAGCGTGACCGGCGCGCAACTCGGCGGCGGGATGGCGATGGCTGCTGGATTGAATACCGGGTACGGCCTGTATGTTCAGTTCGCCGGCGCGGGTCATACCACCTTCGGCACCGACCCCACGACCGGCCCGACGTTCGGTACTCTCGATAGCCTCACATATACCCTTTACGGATACAACGGGACTGCCACCTTCGGTTTCGACGCGGGAAACATGCCGATGACCACGGCAACTGGAGCCATCGCCCTGGCCTCCGGAATGCTTGTTCCCGGTACCGGCAGCGTGACCACGACCCCGTCCGCCCCCTTGTTCGCGCCCTCGGCCAACGCAATACTCACGATGGACGGAACCGCCGGCGGCGCATTCTTCGCGTCGCCGAACCCGTTCATGAATCAGGCATTGACTTCGTTCTCGAACACGAGCTCACAGGTCTCATTGATCAACGGTGGCTTCACGATCCGGCAAGGCGGTGGTTCGATCAACTTCTCGTCCGCCGTGCCCGAGCCCGAGTCCTATGCGTTGCTCGCCGCTGGACTGGCCGTCATCGCCTTCGTCTCGACCCGCCGAAGCCGCGACAGGCGCTAGGCGTGAGGCAGGGATGTCGAGGGAGCTAGATCGTGATCTGGTCGCCCCTCTCTGGCAGCCCTGCTGCAACGCCCGGTAGCGCTGGGCGCCCGGCCAAGTTGTCTTCAGCGGGCAGACCGAGCCAGGAGCACACCCACAACCAAGCCCAGGCCGAGGGCGGCGGCCACTGCGACCAACGGGTGCTCACGCACCCAGTCGATCAACGGCTCGGTCGCGGTGGGTGATGTGCTTTCCTCTGTACTGTCGCCATCGAGCGGCGGCTCATTGCCCGTACTGTCCTGTACCGGGTCTGGGACGCTCTCTTGGCCAGAACGGTCGGAAGAAGGCGACGGGTCTTCGCCGAAAACGGGGATGTCTTGATCCATGACGATGAACCGGTTGCTTCGTTGAGCGAACAGTCGGCAAGCAAGATGCCGTCATCCGATCGACCAGACACGCCACGGAGTCAATGGGCAGGGCGCCACGTCGACGCTCCGTCGAGTCGCTTGACTGCCGCCACCCTGGCCGCCCAGGTCGAAGTTACGGCGGAACTGCGCGTAGATATCACCGTAGCCAACAAATCCCCATCATTGCCTCTGCCCAACCATGCAGCGTGTCAGTAGCCGAGCGTATGCAGCACGAACCGAATACGCGGAGGTCTTCCAGAGGAGGACGCAACGAGCATCGGCGGGCGCCACGAGGAATGACGCGCTTTCAATGCATGAAGAGGGCGATGAGGATGATGATGGGGATCGGAACGCCGAGTAGCCAAAGAAGTAGTGAGCGCATATTGATCTCCTGTAGGTGTTGTCAGAACCGATCGCGATGCCGTCCGCCCACAACACCCAGCACGCTGGCAATGAAGGCCCCCACCAGCAAGGCGATGAAGCCCCACAGCGATGCGGCCGCAGCGGCCTTGCGGGCCTTGTCTGCCGTCGCCTTGGCCTCAGCTGCTTTGGCTTGCATGCGGGCGTAGGCATCAGTCACACGTTTCTCCGCGTCTTGTTGGTTCAAGCCGGTCCGTTCAGAAACGAGCTGGCCCACGTAGCGGGTGTCGTCTGCACCCAGGGCGTCGGAACCAGCAGCGTGCGCAAAGATGCGGGCAACTTCATCTGTCGGTGCGGGGCCGCCCGCAGGCGCGCCCGTTGCTGCGGAGCCTTGAGGGGATCCCGTGCTCCGAAAAAGGGAGTCGACGAAATAGTTGTCACTGGTACCGGCCGCACTGGCCGAGGAAGCCGCGGTCGGCGCAGCCGCCATCGCGCCCACACTGGTGCCGCCGATGATCGCGCCGCCTGCCTTGGCGCCGCCGCTTACGATCGATCCGACCGCAGCCGTCAACATGCTCGCAGTGACTAGCGTGGCAACAGACCACGCAAGGAAACCGTGGGCGGTATCCCTGAAGTACACCTCATCTGCATGGACCGAAGCCCATCGATGGCGCAAACGTCCGGCAAGATAACCGCCCATCCCAGACGCCGCCAACTGGGTGATCGTGAGCCAGGCTATCGTTGAAATGCCGAGAGTTTTCCCCGTCACGCCTTCACTTGACCATGGCGATACCGAGGACAACCCTAGTCCGACACCAAGAAGCAGAAGAATCAAGGACAGAGAGGCGGCCCCGGCTGCTCCAGCGATCACGGCCGCCCAGCAGATACTGTGCGCATGTCTTTGTGGTGGGTCCCCTTCCGCTGCGGACAACGGAGCAATCGGACTACTGGGGATTCCTCCCGGCGACGTGCTGGTGGCGTTCATTGCTTCTCCTAATGTTGCAACGCATGCTAGAGCCGTGACCAGCAAGTCCCTGCGGGACCGCCACTCGGACCAACGTAGGACGATCGGCATCGGATCCGGGCCGCACCGGCGTGCCAAAGATTGGGCCTTCCCAACTATTCACACGACCGGGGTCCAGCCGCTTTTGACACAATCCGGTACCTGAGGCCCCGGGGAGAGCTGGTGGAACATCTTGAAGACTTCGCCGCAACCAAACCCGCAGCCGATTGCCGCGTGTTCCTGATCGGGCAGTTTGCAGGACGTATCACCTTGCGCTCGCAGCAACTGCGCGCGCTCAATCTGGTCGACATGCTTTTGGCCCAGATGAGCAAGGCTCGGATTGCCGTTGTTGGCGGTGGTGTGGCTGGAATGACCGCCGCCGCTGCGGTTGTCGAATGGACGGCCGCAGCGAGCATCGACGTATACGAGCGCGCGTCTGCCCTCCTCCCCTTGCAGCGCCATTGCAAGACTCGATACCTCCATCCCTACGTGATCGAGTGGCCGTATGAGGACAATGACAGCCGGCCAGGTGAGGACGCGCTGCTGCCCTTGATGAACTGGCATGCAGCCTATGCAGATGAAGTTTGCATTCAGCTTCTGAAGCAATGGGCTGTCATCGAGGCAAAGCATCCTGGCCAGGTCAACTGCTACCTGGGGCATCGCGTACAGGATCTGAAGTGGCTACCCAGCCATGAGTTAGCAATCCTGGGCAAAGGTCCACGCGGGACCTTCAGCCGGTCCTATGACTTCGTGATCGTGGCCGCTGGCTTTGGTGTTGAACGCCAGACCCCACATCCCACCCCGTACTATTGGGAGAACGATTCCGTCGATCAACTGATGCGCGAGTTCGGTGGCGCGGCCGACCGGAGGCGGGAGGTCCTCGTGAGTGGCACGGGGGACGGCGGCCTCATCGACGTCCTGCGAGGTGTGCTGTCCAGCTTCAGACATGACACGGTGCTCAACGCGGTACTCCATCGTGTCGATGAAGGCGCGCGGTCCCATCTCAGGAGGCTCGACGCGAGTCTTCGCGCACTGGACCTGGCCGACGCCGACGAGGTCGAGCACTACGTTGGGGAGTTCTGTAGCGTCAAAGTACCAGAGATTGACGCCTACCTACGTGAACAGATTCGGGGCGACACGCGTCTGTGGCTTGCCGGAAAGATCCCGCATCCATGCCTGGCAGCCAATGCCAACATCATGCATCGTCTTCTGGTCACGCGCCTCCTGGAAACTCAGAGAGACGTCAAAGATCCTGTGCTCATCTATCGGCCGAGTGGCGTGTCGTTGACATGGAAGGATGGATACGGCGAGTCAGTGATGGATGGGACAGCCATCCGCTTCGATGCAGTCTTCATTCGGCACGGGACCGATACGGCGAGTCAGCCTGCAATGCAGGCGTTAGCCAGGAATCTTGGCGTCGATCTCGACGAGGTTGAGCGCCGCGCCTCGCGGCTGGCGCCACCGTCCGAGGCCTTCAGAGCGCACCTGAACCATCGCCACCGCAGTCTGTTGCCTGCGGGCACCGTTCAAGTAGGACAGTGCGCGGACACGCCGATCGGCCCATCGGAACTGGGTGACCTCATTGACCTTTGGCTCTCCTCGGCCCCTACACAAGCTCTGATAGACCGGATCGAGCGCGCCCAATCTCAGGCTGCAGCCTACCGATTCCCAACGGCCTTGCAGCGTGCTGTGCATGCACGACTGTGGATCATGCTTTCGGAGCAGCACACGAAGCTGCGACGCCCGATTCCTGCCGGGCGTGCAATCGACGAGGCACGCGCACTCTTGCTCGGCCTTCCCGATTCACCGCAGAAGCTGCAGGCAGAACTGGACATTGAGTGGTTGCTGTCCATCGTCTACAAGCTGAACTCTCGCCACTCGCTCGCGGTGGACCTTTGCACCAAGTCACTCGAAGGACTCGAAGTACGCTTGGCCCGCGAAGGAAGCGATCACCACTTGGTGCAGCAGTTGACGCTCCATGAGGCGCGCATGCGACGGTCTCTGGTGACATACCTGGCTGAACAGGGCGAGTGGCTTGCGGCGCGCCAGTCCGCGGAGAATGCCGACGCACCGGTCAGGGCCGGCCGATGGAAGGCCCTGGACGCCACTTGGCTATGCGAATGTCATCTCTATCCGCAGACGGCGATGGAACGGGTGCTCCAGCACGAGGGCTTTCAGCTCCGTCGCAGGCAGATGGATTTTTGGCTGCAGGCTGGCGAGATGGATCGGGCGCTCGCCGTGTTCCCCGCATTCGCTCGCCAATACCTCGAGGCGGTCGAACGGCACGCGATCGACAACATCACCAGGCTGAACTTCTTCAGATTGATGGCCGGGCTGTGCGCCAGAGCTTCCATTGGCAGCAGCGCGGATCTGCGCGACCGCCTCCTGAACCTCGCGCGCCGTTGTGCTGGCGTTTCGCGGCTCGCCGCCGCAGGTCAGGATCTGCCATCGCCCGTTCGCATACGCGACGCGTTCATGGTCATGCTCGACCGAACGCGGGCAATCGACGATTGGGAAGTGGCTGCGTCGCTCTCGGAACAGCGCGCACTCGTCGACGCGGCCGCCCTTGAGCTGCAGAAAGTGACTGAACGCAGGCAAGCGCCGGTGAGACTGCTGTGGAAACCAGGCATGTCCCCCGGATTCGCACGGACCAGCCATGCCGGTGTCTTCGGAGCAGTGCACAAGCCAGGCGTTGGGTTTGCGTCGGTACAGGCTGCTGCTCAGCATATGCTGGCCGGGCTGGTCGAGACCGGTGAAGGCTCTGACCACAACGGCGCCATCGCCCTGGAGTTGGTGCGGCAGACAGCCGAGCAACTCTGGGCCGCGGACAAGGATGCCTCAAAGAAGGTCGGCGTGCTTCTGGTGCTACACGACGAAGAGACACACATCACGCGCTGGTACCGATCGGGCGCCGTAGATCTCAGCTTGAGCGATCGGCCACTTGAGCCAGGATCGGAGAGTGGCGCATTCGACGGTGGTGGTTCGCTGATCGCACGGCTCGGCGTCGCGGAGGGCGATGCGGCCACCCCAGAAACCATCTGGACATGCTGGGTTGACGGATGAGCCCCGACAACGAAAAGGGAGCAGGCGATGTTGTCCGAGGATGAAAAGAATCGATATGCCGAGCACGGCGTACTCTTTCCGCTGCGGGTACTCCAAGCGGAGGAAGTCACTACGGTTCGTCAACGCTACACGCAACTCGAACAGGCGCTCGGCGGGCGGCCGACACCGCTTGAGCTGACGCAGTTGCATCGCGCATTCCAATGGGCTTGGGACGTCGCTGCGCATCCGGCGGCCCTGGACATCGCTGAATCACTGATCGGGCCTGATCTGGCCATCTGGGCCACTTCAGTCTTCTGCAAGTATCCGGAGGACGACGCCTATGTAGGGTGGCATCAGGACAGCCGCTATTGGGCCATGTCCGGTGATGACGTCGTGTCAGTCTGGATCGCATTGACGCCCAGTACCGTCGAGAACGGTGCGATGCAAGTCATGCGAGGCACGCATCTTGGTCAACTTCAGCATCACCAAGAGGGCACGTCGTCGAAGAACGTCCTGAGCCGAGCACAAGAAATCCGAGATCTACCGGCTTGTCCCGATGTTGTCGATGTGCAGCTGGCTCCGGGCGAATGTTCGATTCACCATGTGCGTGCGATACACGGCTCGCAGGCAAACAGCTCGCCCTTGCAGAGGATAGGGTTTGTCACCCGGTATGTGCCTCCCTGGACGAGGCAACCCAACCCCATGGAAGTCGGGGTGCTGCGGGGATCGATCGCTGCGTTTTCGGGGCAGAACCTTGTTGCCCGCCCTGCTGACGACGACGTGTCCGAAGAGGCGATCGTCAGATTCCGCGCAAGCGTCAGTCAATTTCTCGGCCGCACGCGCACCGCTGCTGCCAAGTCGGCTGACAACGAAGGCAGCTGAGACATCGAGCCGGCATGCTGCCCAGCCGCCTTCGCCCCGGCTACTGGAAATCCTCTCGATTGGGCTCCTGGGATTCGGCCAACGCTGGGCATTGCCGACGCTCGTTCGCTCGGTCATCAGTCGCGCACCGGCGCGCCGGCTCCGGCATGATCGCCGGCATAGCGAATTCAGCGCTTCAGATCAGCGCAGCACTGGGCATCGCAGCCATCGGCGGCGTGTTCTTCAGCGTCGCATGTACTTTCCCCGATTCAATGTCCGTGGCGAGAGCGCCGGTGATCGCTATGTTGTGCATTGGGGCCAGCCTGTCTGTCTCCGCCGTCTTGTCCGTTGTCGCCTCGGGGCGTGCGTTGAGATCGACATCTATGCGGCTGGTGACGTTGTGACTGGCCTCGACCAGTTGGCCGTCGCTTTCGGGCACGGCGCCATCGCCGCGATGACCGTCCACAACGCGCTGCATGCCAGTCGGTAGTCCAGCCGGCAAGGGTCCCGGTCGTGAACTCACCCAGCAAGGGCCGCTGACAACCCGCAGCCCTTGTCAGGCATCAACGGCTGGTCCGCGCCAATGCAATGCCCGTGACGCGCTGGCTGCAGAGGGTCCAAGCCACAAGATCTGAGTTGCTGGCTCCCTGCTGATCGGAAGAACGTCGATTCACCTGGCTGACGCTCCACCCCTCCGCCGCAGCACGCGTATGGCCACCAGCGCTGCGCCGAAGCCCGACAAGGCTCCGATGCCCAGCGCCCATCGCGGGCCAGGATGGTCGGCGATCCACCCGACGATGGGCGCACCGATAGGCGTGCTGCCGAGCGCGACGCCGAGCCGGATCGCCATCACCCGGCCGCGCATGGCGGGCTCCGTCGACAACTGCATCAGCGTGTTGGTGGCCGTGGTGAAGGTCAACGCGCCGACCCCGATCACGACCAGGGCAACCGAGAACAGGATGGCGTCCGGGGCAAGCGCTGCCAGGGTGCAGCCCACGCCAAAGATCAGCGAGCCCACCAGCAGCGTCATGAAGCGCGGCACGCCGCGGCCGGCAGAAGCAAATGCGCCGGTGATCGTGCCGAGGGCCATCGTCGACGACAGCAGACCGTAGCCGCGTGCGTCGGTGTGGAAGACGCCGACGGCCATGGTCGAGATGAAGATCGGGAAATTCAGGCCGAAGGTGCCGACCAGGAACAACATCAGCAAGATCGCCCTGAGGTCCGGCCGGGACCACACGTAGCGGAACCCTTCGGTGAGACCACCCGGCGTGCGCGCAGCCCGGGCGTTGGCTTTCAGCTCGCCGGTGCGGAAAAGGCACAGCGAGACAAGCACCGCAACGAAGCTGGCGCCATTGATCAGAAACGCCCACCCGGTGCCGACCGACGCGATCAGGAGGCCAGAAACGGCCGGGCCGATCATCCGCGCGGCGTTGAACGAGGTGGAGTTCAGTGCGACTGCGTTCGGCAGATCGTCATCGCCGACGAGTTCCGCCACGAAGGTCTGGCGCACCGGGGCGTCGAAGGCCGCGGCGCAGCCGGAGAGGAAGGCGAACACGTAGACCTGCCAAAGCTGAACCCAGCCCGCGACCGTGAGCAGTCCCAGCATCAGTGCGAGGGCACCCAGCGTGGCCTGCGTCACCATCAGCAGCTTGCGCTGGTTGAAGTGGTCGGCGGCAAAGCCCGTCCAGGGCAAAAGCAGAAGCTGGGGCCCGAACTGCAGCGACATGACGATGCCAACGGCGGAAGCGCTGTGCGCCGTCAACTGGGTCAGCACGAGCCAGTCCTGCGCCGTGCGCTGCATCCATGTCCCGACGTTGGAGACCAGCGCGCCAGCAGCCCAGACCCGGTAGTTGTAGCTCCGCAGTGAACGGAAGATGCCGCGGGCCGATGCGCTCATGAACGCCCCGGGTGCTCGCCGCCGTGCAGGGGGCCGAACAGCCGTGCGTGCATCAGGCCCATGCCCAGGATGCCGAGCCCGAGAGCCACCGCATCGGCCGTGGCCTTGAGATCGAAGTCACCGATCCGACAAATGAGCACGTAGCCCACGGCGAGATTGAAGAATCCCCAGAGCACATTGACCGTCGAGGACGAAAGGCCCTTGCCCGGCGGATTGGCGAACGGGCTCTGGAAGGGCTTGCCCATCGTCCCGCTGACGAAGTGCGGCAACGCATTGGGAAGGCGCCGCCGAAGAAATAGGACAGGAGTTGCAGCCAGGACATGATCAGGCGCTCCGGGTTTCGAGCAGGTCGATGACCTCTTGGACCGTGCCGGTTTCGCCCAGGCGCGGAAAGACTTGTCGGATGCTGTAGTCGTGCGCCTCGGGTCGCCCATCGGTCATGGCATCGATGGCCAGCGTGACGTTGAGGCCGTGCTCGTAGGCCTGGCGGGCGGTCGCCTCCACGCCGGTGCCTGTCGCGATGCCCGTGATGACGACCTGGGTGACGCCGAGCGACTTCAAGCGGCTTTCCAGGTCGGTGCTGGCGAAGGCACCCCAGGTCTGCTTCGTCACGGCGATGTCGGTGGCTTGGCGGTCAAGTTCGGGAATGAGTTCTATCCAGTCAGGTGTGAAGGCGAGCGCGCGGCGAGGCTGCTCGGTGCGGCCGGGTGCACCGCCGGCGACGTTGACCAGGACGACAGGCAGACCCCTCTTGCGGAACGCATCGAGCAGCGCACGCGTTCGGCCGATCACGTTTTCGACCGGGTGAGCAAGAGGGAGGGCAACGATGCCCTTTTGCAGATCGACAACGATGAGAGCAGTTCTCGGGTCGAGGGTGGTGAGCGGCATGTTCGTGATGGGTGTGGCGGACGGGGAAATCAGAACTCGGCAAGGCGTTGCAACAGCGGGATCGTGGCGGCGAGCTCTTTTTGCTCCTGCGGCGTCAATTGCGCCTGCAGTGCCCGAAACAGCCAGTCCTCCTTGGCGGCGCGCTGGGTCTTCAGCGCCTCGCGGAAGTCCTCGGTCAGTGCGATCAGGGTCTTCCGCCCGTCACCGGGGTCGGGCTCGCCGCGGATCGCGCCCTGCGCCTCAAGTGCAGCAACGGTGATGCGCATCGATTGAGGCTTCACGCTCTCGGCCCGCGCCAACGCTGAAACGGTCGCCGGCCCGTCACGTTCCAAGCGCAGCAGGACCGACTTCTGGGAGGAACTGAAATCCCCGGAGGCCGAGTGCTCCCGTACGCGCCGTATCAGCTTGCCGACGCTGATTCGCAATTCGCCGGCAAGGGCATGCAGGTCTGGATTGGGGGCAGTTGTTTGTCCTGGCATGGATAGACCATAACATATATACAGTTTAACTGCACAGTTAAACTGTATAAATGGCGGAATTTCCAACAAGCTACATTCACGCGTCTGCCCAGGTCTCGAGTCCAGACCTCTATCAAAACGCCCTGGTGTATCGCTTCGCTTGAGCGGCGGACAACTGTCGGACAAAGCCGACGCGCGGAGCCGATGCGGGCAGTCAACTCCATGGCGAGGCAGATGCCAAATCCCAGCCATGAAGCCGCTGATCGTCGCGCCGTCCATCCTCGCCGCCGACCTCGGCCAACGGGGTAAAGAAGTGTGCGACGTCGACCGCGCCGACGCCGACTGGATGCATGTCGACATCCACGAACGGCCGCTTCGTGCCCACCATCAGTTTCAGCCCCGCTGCGGTCCAGGCGGTCCAGCGATTCACCGCGAAGCCGCTCAGCGTGCACCTGATGATCGTGTAGCCCGAGCGCTGGATTGAGGACTTCCGCCGCGCCGTCGCCGACCATCTGCTTGTGCGAGCCGAGCCCGCGCCAACGATCCACCTGCACCGCGTGCTCAGCCGCACCCGTGAACTGGGCCCGGGCAGCGCGATGGTGCTGCCCAAGATCCGCGCGCTGCGGCGCATGTGCGACGAGCACGCTGGCCCCGTGGATCGAGGTCGATAGCGGCCAGGACGTCAGCACCGCCAGGCATGCCGTGCAGGCCGGGGCCAACGCTCTGGTGGGTGTGCTCGGCGCTGTTCGGCCAGCCTGAGTACGCCAGAGCGATCGCCAGGCTGCGAGAGTACGCAAGAAAGGCCCGAAACGTCGCTTCGTCAAGCATTGTTTCCCGTCAGCGGGCGCCTACAGCGCGACGAGCCCCCTTCCGATTCGGCCCCTCGAAGCGCGGGGCTGAAATGGACGATCGAACAAGGCATGGAGCGACGGTATGCAACCAGCGATGATCGGCCTCGGCCTCGGCCTCGGCCTGGGCCGCACGGGCGCAAGCATGGTGCGGCGGCTGATCCACCAGGGCCATGAACGCGCGGTCCACGACCGGCGGCCCACGACGGTCGAGGCGATGCGCAAGGACGGCGCGGTCGGGGCCGTGTCGCTGCCCGACTTGGCGGCGAAGACGAGCCAGCCGCGGGCGATCGGGCTGACGTTGCCGCCCCCCGTGCCGACTCCCGTGCTGAGCGGCGCGCTGTATGCGCGATTCAGCTCGCGCGGCGAGGAGGACATCGCCAACCAGCTGCTGTCGGCGATGCGCCATGAGTTCTGTGGGCATGTCGAAACCAACGTCGAAGGCAAGACATGACCCCCGCCGCTCCTCCATCGTCGTCTGACGCCCTGGTCGTCTTCGGCTTCACCGGCGACCTCGCGCACAAGAAGATCCTGCCTGCCCTGTACGCGATGGTGAAGAAAGGCACGCTGGCCGTGCCGGTCATCGGCGTGGCCTCGCGTCCGCTCGACATCGCGGCCCTGCACGCCCGCGTGCGGAACAGCCTCGAACAGCAGGCCGGTGGCATCGATGACGCCGCCGCGTTGGACAAGCTGCTCTCCCTGCTCAGCTACGTCAGCGGCAAGTACGAGGACGCCGCCACCTTCGATCGGCTGAAGGCCGCGCTCAGTGGCGCGAGCCGGCCAGCGCACTACCTCGCCATCCCGCCGGACCTGTTCGAGAAGGTGATCCAGGGTCTCGGCGCCGCCGGGATGGCGAGCGACGCGCGGCTGATCGTGGAGAAGCCCTTCGGCCGCGACCGAGCCTCGGCCGCCGAACTGGATGCCGTGGCTCACAGCGCCTTTCCTGAGGCGTCGATCTTCCGGATCGACCACTACCTCGGCAAGGAGGCGATCATGAACCTGCTGTATTTCCGCTTCGCCAACGCCTTCCTCGAACCGATCTGGAACCGCGACCACATCGCCAGCGTGCAGGTGACGCTGGCCGAAGACTTCGGCATCGGCGATCGCGGTGGCTTCTACGAGAGCGCGGGCGCGCTGCGCGACGTGGTCGAGAACCACCTGTTCCAGATCGTCGCGCTGCTGGCGATGGAGCCGCCGGTGCACCGCGAGTTCGAGGCCGTGCAGGCGGCCAAGGCCGGGGTATTCCAGGCGATGCGGCCGCTGGCGCGCGAGGACCTCGTGCGCGGCCAGTACGAGGGCTACCGGCAGGAGAAGGACGTCGCTGACAACTCCGACGTCGAGACCTTCTGCGCCGTTCGCATCTTCATCGACTCCTGGCGCTGGGCCGGCGTGCCCTTCTACCTGCGCGCGGGCAAGCAGCTGCCCGTCTCCGCCGGCGAGGTGCTGGTGCGGCTGAAGCCGCCGCCGCAACAACTGTTCGACGACGCGTCGTCGCAGCCGAATCACCTGCGCTTCCGCCTGCAACCGGCACCAGCCATCGCGCTGGCGGCGCGGGTGAAGCGGCCCGGCAAGGGCTATGTCGGTGAGCAGCGCGAGCTTCTCGCCTGCGAGGACACCCGCGGCGAGGAGGCGCCCTACGAACGTCTGCTCGGTGACGCGATGTCCGGCGACCGCGCGCTGTTCACCCGTCAGGACGCGGTGGACGCCGCCTGGGCCGTCGTTGACCCCGTCCTGGACGACCACGCGCCCTGCCTGCCCTATGCCCCGGGCAGCTGGGGGCCGGTGGCAGCCGACACGCTGGTCGTCGAGGCCGGCGGCTGGCATGACCCCGATCCCTCGCCGCCGCCGGCCCCTTGCGAGACCCGATCGGCGTGAGCGCCCCACTCGTCTTCCTGATCGGCCCGCCGCCGACTTCAGCGTTGGCTGCATCGCCGATCTGCTCGATATCGATTTCTCCCGCCTGGAGGTCCGACCATGACGAAGAAGAACGCCAACACACAGGCACTGCACGCGCTGGGCCAGAGCCTGTGGGTGGACAACATCACGCGGCAGATGCTCGACGACGGCACGCTGCAGCGTTATATCGACGAGCTCGCCATCACCGGCCTGACGTCGAACCCGACGATCTTCGAGCACGCCATCGGCAAGAGCACCGCCTATGACGCGCAGATCGCCGAGCTGAGCCGCGCTGGCAAGTCGGGCGAAGCGCTGTTCTTCGAGCTGGCGATCACCGACCTGCGGCGCGCGGCCGACCTGTTCAAGCCCATCCACGCGGCCACAGAAGGCGTGGACGGCTGGGCCTCGCTGGAAGCCTCGCCGCTGCTGGTGGACGATGCCGAGGGCACCATCGCCGCCGCCGCCCAGCTGCACCGGGCGGCGGCGCGTGACAACATCTACATCAAGATCCCCGGCACGGCCGCGGGCGTGAAAGCGATCGAGGCCTCCATCTTCGCCGGCGTGCCGGTCAACGTGACGCTGCTGTTCTCGCGCGAGCAGTATCTGGCCGCGGCCGAGGCCTATCTTCGCGGCATCGAGCGGCGCATCGCCGCAGGGCTCGATCCGAAGGTGGAATCGGTCGCGTCGCTGTTCGTCAGCCGCTGGGACGTGGCGGTGAAGGACAAGCTGCCCAAGGACCGGGCTAAGGAGAAAGGCAACCGCCTCGGCATCGCCATCGCTCAGCGCTGCTACCGCGCCTACCGCGAACTGCTGGCCGCGCCGCGCTGGCAGAAGCTCGCCGCCGCTGGCGCGCATCCGCAGCGCCTGCTCTGGGCCAGCACCGGCACCAAGGACCCGGACGCGCCGGACACGCTCTACGTGCAGGCGCTGGCCGCGCCCGACACCGTCGACACGTTGCCCGACAAGACGCTGGAGGCCTTCGCCGACCACGGCAGCGTCGGCGCCGTGATGGCGCCGGACGGCGGCGACGCGGAGGCGGTGATCGCCGAGCACGGCGCGCTGGGCATCGACGACACGGCGCTCGCTGCGCAGTTGCAGCAGGAAGGCGGCGACTCGTTCAAGAAGTCCTGGGAGGCCTTGCTGAAAGGCATCGCCGACAAGGCAGAGCGGGCTGGCAACGCTGCGAGCAAGGCCGGTCTGGCATGAGCGCCGGCCCGACGCCCCTCGCGCAGAGCCCGATGTGGCAGGCGCTGGCCGCACACCACCGCGAGATCGGCTCGCGCCATCTGCGTCAGCTCTTCGCGGACGATTCCTCGCGCGGCGAGCGCTTCGCGGCTGAGGCAGCGGGGATCTACCTCGACTACTCGAAGCAGCGCATCACCGACGAGACGCTGCGCCTGCTGCTCGCGCTGGCCGTCGAGTGCGGGCTGCCCGAGCGCATCGAGGCGATGTTCCGCGGCGAGGTGATCAACACGACCGAGCGGCGCGCGGCCCTGCATGTAGCGCTGCGACGGCCCCAGGGCATGGCCCTGGTCGTCGACGGGACGAACGTTGTCGCCGAGGTCCACGCCGTGCTCGATGCGATGACCCGCTTCGCCGAGACCGTTCGCAACGGCGACTGGCGCGGCCACACCGGCCGACGCATCCGCAACATCGTCAACATCGGCATTGGCGGTTCGGACCTGGGCCCGGTGATGGCCTACGAGGCGCTACGGCACTACAGCGAGCGCGCGCTGACGCTGCGCTTCGTCTCCAACGTCGACGGCACCGACCTCGTCGAGGCCACGCGCGACCTGGACGCCGCCGAGACTCTGTTCATCGTCTGCTCCAAGACTTTCACGACGCAGGAGACGCTCGTGAACGCGCATGCGGCGCGTGACTGGTGCTTGAGTCACCTGGAGGACGAGGCGGCGGTGGCGAAGCATTTCGTCGCGGTGTCGACGAACGCCGAGGGCGTGAAGCAGTTCGGCATCGCGCCCGGGAGCATGTTCGGCTTCTGGGACTGGGTGGGCGGGCGCTACTCGATGGATTCGGCGATCGGCCTGTCCACGCTGATCGCCGTCGGCCCGGAGCACTTCCGCGCGCTGCTCAGCGGCTTCCACGAGATGGACGAGCATTTCCGCAGCGCACCGCTAACGAGCAACCTCCCGGTGCTGATGGGGCTGCTGGCCCTCTGGAACAACAATTTCCTCGGCGCCGCCACGCAGGCCGTACTGCCCTACGAGCAGTACCTGAAGCGGCTGCCGGCCTACCTGCAGCAGCTGACGATGGAGAGTAACGGCAAACATGTGCGCGAGGACGGGCAGCCCGTCGGCGTGGACACCTCGCCGGTGGTCTGGGGCGAGCCCGGCACGAACGGCCAGCACTCGTTCTACCAGTTGATCCACCAGGGCACGCGCATCGTGCCCTGTGACTTCATCGGCTTCGCAAAGGCGCTGAATCCGCTCGGCGATCAGCATGACCTGCTCATGGCCAACCTGTTCGCGCAGACCGAGGCGCTGGCCTTCGGCCGGACGGCCGATGAGGTGAAGGCCGACGGCGACAGCGCGCCCAAGCTGGTCCCGCACCGCGTCTTCGAAGGCAACCGTCCGACCAGCACGCTGTTGGTCGAGCGGCTAACGCCCGCCACGCTCGGCGCGCTGGTCGCCCTGTACGAGCACAGCGTGTTTACGCAGGGCACGGTCTGGGGCATCGACTCCTTCGACCAATGGGGCGTCGAGCTGGGTAAGTCGCTGGCGAAGCGGACCGCGGCCGAGCTGACCGGTGGCAACGAACCCGCGCTGGCGCACGACAGCTCGACCAACGCGCTGATCCGGCGCTACCGCAGGTTGCGCACGCAGACGGAGACCTGAGATGCACGCACCCATTCTGAGCATGGCGCGACCTGATCGGCCAGGCCGCCAACGTCGCCGCCGCCCAGCAAGCATTGCTCCACCGCGCCGAATGCAACCGCGCCGCTCGCCGCAGTGACTATGACGAAGTCGGCGACGACGCCGCTATCGACCGAACCTGAAAGCTTCTCACATGCCCTCCTCCGATCTCGATCAGCAATGCGTCGACACGCTGCGCTTCCTGTCCGTCGACATGGTGCAGCAGGCCGACAGCGGCCACCCCGGGCTGCCGCTGGGCGCCGCGCCGATGGCCTATGTGCTGTGGACCCGCTTCCTGAAACACCGTCCGGACGATCCGTCATGGGCCGACCGGGATCGCTTCGTGCTGTCGGCCGGCCATGGCTCGGCCCTGCTCTACAGCCTGCTGCACCTGACCGGCTATGACCTGCCGCTGGGCGACATCCAGCGCTTCCGCCAGTGGGGCAGCAAGGCGCCGGGCCACCCCGAGCGCGGGCACACGCCGGGCGTGGAAGTGACAACGGGCCCGCTGGGCCAGGGCTTCGCCAACGCGGTGGGCATGGCCGTCGGCGAAGCGCAGCTGGCGGCCCGCTACAACCGCGAGGGGCATACGGTCGTGGACCACCGCACCTGGGTCATCGCCAGCGATGGCGACCTGATGGAAGGCGTCGCGGCCGAGGCCGCCTCGCTGGCCGGGCACCTGAAGCTCGGCAAGCTGATCTGCCTGTACGACAACAACGCGGTGACGCTGTCCGCCGGCACTGACATGAGCTTCTCGGAAGATCGCGCCAAACGCTTCGAGGCCTATGGCTGGCAGACGATCAACGTGGACAACGGCAACGACCTCGACGCCATCGACGCCGCGTTGGCCGCCGCACGCGACGAGACCGGCCGGCCCACGCTGATCCTGGTGCGCACGCACCTCGGCTTCGGCTCGCCGCTGCAGGACAGCTTCAAGGCCCACGGCTCGCCGCTGGGTGCCGACAACGTGAAGAAGACGAAGGCCGCGCTGGGCTGGCCCGCCGAGCCCCCCTTCCTGATCCCCGAGGCGGCGCTGGCGCACTTCCGCGAGGCGCTGCAACGCGGCCAGGAAGCGCAGGCCGCATGGAACGCGAGCATCGACGCTTACACCCAGGCGCAACCCCAACTCGCGCGCGAACTGGCTCAGCGGCTGCGTGGCGAGCTGCCGGCCGGTTGGGACGCCGACATCCCGATTTTCCCCGCCGACGCCAAGGGCATGGCCACGCGTGTGGCCGGCGGCAAGGTGATGAATGCCATCGCCGCCCACCTGCCCGCGCTGACAGGCGGCTCTGCCGATCTCGATCCCTCCACGCATACCGCACTGAAGGGGCTGGGAGACTTCAACCCGGTGTCGCCCCCCGGCGGCAAGGACTGCGAAGGCTCGGACGCCGGCGGCTGGAGCTACGCCGGCCGCAATGTGCACTTCGGCGTGCGCGAGCACGCGATGGGGGCCATCGTCAACGGCATGGCCGCGCACGGCGGCTTCATCGCCTACGGCTCCACCTTCCTGATCTTCTCCGACTACATGCGCCCGCCGATCCGCCTGGCTGCGCTGTCGGGACTGCACGTGGTACACGTCTTCACACACGATAGCCTGGCCCTCGGCGAGGACGGCCCCACGCACCAGCCGGTCGAACAGCTCGCCAGCCTGCGCGCGTTGCCCGAGGTCACCCTGTTGCGCCCGGCCGATGCCAACGAGACGGCGGTCGCCTGGCGGATCGCCGTCGAGACACGCGACCGCCCGGTGCTGCTGGCGCTCACGCGGCAGGACGTGGCCACGCTGGACCGCGGCCGCTACGCGAGTGCCGAGGGCGTGCGTCGCGGCGCGTATTTGCTCTGCGACACGGACCCGGCCTCACCACCGGCGCTGATCCTGATCGCCAGTGGCTCGGAGGTTGGCCTGATCACAGCCGCGGCCGAGAAGCTCGCCGCCGAGGGCATCGCCGTGCGCTGCGTCTCCATGCCGAGCTGGGACCTGTTCGAGGCACAGCCCCAGGCCTACCGGGACGAAGTGCTGCCGCCTGCAGTCACCGCGCGTCTGGCTGTCGAGCTGGGCGTGCGCCAGGGCTGGGATCGCTACGTCGGGCCGGACGGAGACATGCTGGGGATCGAACGCTTCGGCGCGTCGGCGCCAGCGGGCGAACTGCTGGCGCGCTACGGGTTCACGGTCGAAGCAGTCGTCGATCGTGCGAAGCGGCTGCTTGGGTAGTGCAGAAAGATAAGGACCTGTTCTCGGCCCGGTCGCAAGGATTGCCTTCGACCCATGCGGGCGCTCCTGGAGGGCTGTCTAGAGTCGCTCGGCCTTCCTGCTCCTGTACCGTGCGCGGGCTTGAGAGACGAGAGATGCACCGCTGATGTTGGTTCGATCGACAACAAGCGGCCAGCAGCTGACTCCGGCGAGCGTCAGGTTTGGGTCGGTCGACCATGCCTGCATCTTCGACTGCGACGCCCTCGGCACGGCAGATCAAGGCTGACCGAAGTCATTCGAAGCCGGCGGCCTGAGCGGCCGCGGCGATCAGCACAAGACATCCGACGATTCTTGGCAGACGGCCAGTGCACCTCGGACATCTGGCACTCGACAGTTGGAGGTCGCGATCTCGCTTGAGCCTGCCTTATCATGACTCGTCTCCAAACCTATCGGACGCAGTCCACCATGGCGGTCAGCCGGACTTCCCGCGACGGCGCATTCGTCTCCTATTCACGTGCTGACGGAGAAGCGATAGCCCGCGAGCTTGTCACGCAACTCGCGGCCACAGCGCCGGAGCTTCGAGTCTGGATGGACCGATTCGAGCTTGAGGGCGGCGTCGGGTGGTGGAGGCAGGTCGAAGAGCAGCTCGACCAAGTTGAGTTCTTGATTCTGGTTATGACGCCGGCTGCGATGAATTCAGAGAACACGCGCCGGGAGTGGCGCGCTGCGCGCCAGCGCGGTGTGTGTGTATACCCTATCAAGGGGTTACCGGATTCGCAGTTCGACTACACATTGCTGCCTCGCTGGATGCGTAAAGCGCACTTCTACGACCCGAGCACCGAGTGGGCCAAGCTGGTGGCACATCTGCGGCGGGGTTGTGCAGGTCACCGGGTGCCCTTCATGGCGCCGTCGCTGCCTCCCGCATTCGTGTCGCGACCGCGCGAGCTAGCCGCACTGGAGCAGAATCTTCTCGGCGACGATCCGAGCGGAAAGTCTGTCGTGCTACGAGGCCCGGGCGGCTATGGCAAGACTTCGCTAGCCGCCGCGCTATGCCTTCGAGACGGCGTGATCGAGGCGTTTGACGATGGCATCCTTTGGGTCACGCTGGGGCAGGCACCGGACCTGCGGGCCGAGTTGCTAAAGCTCTATGCAGCAGTGACCGGCGAGCGCACGGGTTTCGTCGATGTCGACGATGCCGCGCGAGAGTTGGCTCTGCGACTGCAGGACAAGAACTGCTTGGTCGTCATCGACGATGCCTGGAACGTCGCCCACGTCCGGCCGTTTCTACACGCACAGGGGCCGCGCTACCTCATCACGACGCGCATCTTCGAGGTTGCGCTGGGCGCCGAGCGCATCGACCTGGGCCTGATGGACCCCGACGACGCCGTTCAGTTGCTGCTGCGGCGCGCCGAGGTCGACACTATCGACCTTGAGCCCTACCACGCGCTGGCGCGCCGGCTCGGCGGCTGGCCGCTGACGCTCAAACTGGCCGGAGCGGCGATGCGCCAACGCCTCGCGCGTGGCGACACGCCCGAGCGCGCGCTTCAGTACGTGGGTAGAGCACTCGATCGGCACGGACTGGTCGCATTCGACAGAAACGATGCGACAACGCTGGACGCCACCGTCGAAGCGACGCTGAGACGAAGCCTCGACCTGCTCGACGAGGTGGAATGCCGCCGCTACGCCGAGCTGTCTATATTTCCCGAAGGCATGCCCATCCCGCTGTCCGCTGTCGGGAAGTTGTGGCCCCTCGATGAATTCGACACCGAGGAACTGGCGCGCCGTCTCGATGAACTCGCACTTGCCGATTTCGACCTGCGTTTCGGCACGCTCGCGCTACATGGAGTGCTTCGAAGCCTCATGGTGACGCGGCTGGGCGATGCCGCGGCGTCGGCCCATGCCCGTCTCGTCGACGCCTGGTCGCCGCTTCCGCCCGACGGGTACGCTTGGCGCTGGCTGATCTTCCATCTGCGAGGTGCGGGCCATACTTCCGAGTTGCGCGCAAGGCTGCTCGATCCCAAATGGCTCATCGCAAAGCTGGCCGCGACCGACATCTACGCGCTGGCCAGCGACTTCGACAAAACCACCGACGACCTGCCCCTGCGTCTGATTCGCGACGCACTGCGACTGGCTGCTCCTGCGCTGCACCGCGAGCCTGGCCAACTGGCGTTGCAACTCGGCATGCGCTTGATGGCGCGTGGCGAACCGGAGCTGGTCGCGCTGTGCGCGACGCTCGCGCGCATGTCCACGGACGTGCTGTGGCCACTGCATCAAAGCTTCGATGCACCCGGCGGTGTGCTAGCGATGACGCTGCTGGGCCCCGAACGCGACGTCCTGTCGCTGGCCTGGACGGCGAACGGCGAGCAACTGCTGTCGGTCGGCAACGACCAGATGCTTCACGTCTGGTCGCGCGAGGGCCTGCCACTGAGCGTGCTGACCCTGCCCGCAACCGGCGTGCGCTGCGTCGCCGTGGATGCGGCAGCGCGTCTGGCGTTCTGCGGCAGCTCCGCCGGCCGTCTGATCGAAGTGGATCTTCGCCAGGGCGAGGTACTTTCCAAGTTCTATGACGATCCGCGCCGTGCCGTCGATGCGGTGGTCCTGTCGGGCGACGGCCGCCGGGCGGCGACTGCCGGTCGAGGAGCGGATGTCCATGTCTGGGACCTAGCCGCCAATGCCGTCGTAATGCGCCTTTCGACTCGGGGAGGACGCGTGCAGGCGCTCGCGCTGTCGGCCGACGGGCACGTGCTGGTAGCGGGCGTGGATGACGGCACGGTCCAACGATGGGACTTCACCACCGGTACGCCACTGCGCGGCCTGACTGCACATACCGCCGCCGTCACCAGTGTCGCGACCAGCGCCGATGGCCGCGTCGTGCTATCCGGCTCCAGCGATCGCAGCCTATGCGTGTGGGACAGCTCCGCCAACACAGTTCGGCATTTGCGCGGGCATGAGGCGAGTATCAACACGGTCGACATGAGCCCGGATGGGCTGCTTGCCTTGTCGGGGGCGTCAAACCGCGTGATGAATGTCTGGCGCCTGGCTGATGGCTCGCTGCTCCACCAAGTTGTCGCCCATGCGGATGAAGTCCACGCCGTGCGTTTCGGCGGCTCAAGCGACTGGGCTGCGAGCGCGTCGGCGGATCACAGCATCCGCCTCTGGAACTTCTCCGAGTTCGCGACCGAGCGCTCGCGCGACCAGCACGACGGGGCCGTCTGTGCGCTCGCGTTCAGCGCCGACAGCCGCCTGTGCGCATCCGGTGGGAGCGAGGGGCGCATTAAGCTATGGGAAGTGGCCAGCGGCCAATGCATTGCCACGCTGGGCATCGCCGCTGGCACGCCAATACAAAGCCTCGCCTTCACGCCGGACGACCGTTGCGTCGTCAGCGGCTCCACGGGCGGCCACTACCGTCTTTGGTTCATCGATTCTGGCGAGTCAGTCTGGATCCCCGTCCGGCACAATACACCGGTGGACCATGCAGTGTTCAGCGCCAATGCTCGCTTCCTGGTCACCAGCTGCCCGGATCGTTATGTGTATTTCTGGGACGTCTCCAGCGGCTCGCTCGTCGCGCGCTACGGAACACGTCGACTGTTCGATCACCTGATTCGCCCATCGGCTCGACGCGCCCTTGCCGGCGACAGCGCAGAACTGCTCGACACATACCTGCCTGGCGAGCCCGTATTCCAAGTCCAGGGCATCGCGCTCTCCGACGACGGCCAATTCGCTGCGATCAGCGGTCAGCCAACTTGGCCCGGCGGCCAGCGCTCGAATCAAGACGGCAGCGGCGTCATCGGCGAGGTGGCCGTCCTCTCGTTTGACATCGCTAGCGGCGCGATAGAGACGGTCTCGACGGAGCAGGTGCTGCCGGTTCGGACCCTCGCCATCACGACTAGCGGCGAAATGCTTACTTGGGTCGGTCAAGACCATGTGCTGCGGCTTTCGGGACCGGGGCAACCACGCCTGTTTACCGGCCACCAAGAACGCGTTCGCGGCGTCGTGGTGGCCGCTGAACGCGGCCTACTCATCTCCTGCAGCCTAGATCACAGCGTGCGTGCCTGGCGGCTGTTGGACGCTCGCCCGGCAGCGTCGCTGATTGGCGACAGCCCGATGCACGCGCTCGCCTTGTCGCCGGACCAGTCGGTCGTTGCGGTGGGTGATCAGTTGGGCCGCGTGCACCTTCTCGGGCTGGGTGACCGAGCACGGGAGCGGGAGCACGCATCGACTGGCTAGTGGATTGAGACCCGTGCGACCGAGGCCGGGGTCAACGGTTTGGACGGTGCGGAGCGGGACGAGTTGGGTATCGCATACTCTGCAACCGGTTGGCCGCACCCGGCCACAAGCCGCCATACGCGCTGGCGCGACCTACTACCGGTCCAGGCTGATTGCAGTCCTTCGCACGCGCGCGTCGACGGGTGGATATCGCCCCACTGCAGCCGTCGGATCGCGACATATGAATTTCGGCTTCACTTCGAACTGTCGTTCACCAAGAGACGCCGAATGATGGTCTCGGCCGAAGCGGTTGGTAGCGAATATCGGATGTCCGGCGTAATCGCATCTGCAACTTTCAGAGGAAGTGGCTGTCGGTGTCGAATTGCTAGTCGGTGCGGCCCGTACCGACGATCCGCGAGCGACAGCGCGGCGACGTCAGCGGCCTGCGATGGTCACCCTTGCAACGGTGGAGACGAAGTGCCGCTGCACCCACAGCAGCAGCACCGCTGCGAGTAATCCGCTGAAGGCGCAGGTGCCGCTCATGGCGACTAGCAGCGCGTTCGAAGAACCCGTCAGCACATCCGACAGGCCACCGACGACCACAAGGCCGCCGGCACTGAAGAAGACGCTGACGATCGAATAGACACCGAGTGCACGGGACCGGATCGAGGCCGTGGCCATATCCTGGACAGCGATGGCCATGACAGCGTACCCCGAGGTGCAAGGTACCAGCACTAGTGTGGCCATCAGGAACAGCAGCGACGGGGAGTCCGCGAACGGCAGGGCCGCCGCAAGCGTACCGGTCAGCAGCAAAGACAGCGCCATGATCCGGATCGAGGTGGCGGCCTGCAGTCTCGGCCGCAGCACTTTCTCGAGTACGGTACCGATGATGGTCCCGGCCACGGCTCCCACGATATAGGCCAGGCCCAGCCGGTTGCCGATCTCCTGAGGGGGCAGCCCGAACTGCCGGGAGGCCGTGATCGGCAGCCACATGATGAAGGACGTCATAGCACACGCGGCGAAGCCGATCCCGCCGTAGAGCCCGAGCGTCGTTCGACGGTTGCTCAGGAAATGGCGAATGATGCCTTCCCCTTTCGCCGCGTGCTGCGCGAGCGGGCCAACCCGTTCCCGGCGTTCCCGGATCGGCATTACCAGCACAGCGACAACGAGGCCGATCGGCACAGCCGAAAGGAAGATCACGCGCCAGTGCTCCAGGTGGCTCAGTCCGAAGGGCAACAGCGGCTGAACGGTGCTCAGGAACTCGATGAGCGCTCCGCTTGCCGCCAGGCCGATACCGCTACCGGCAACAATTGAAAACGCAAGAATCGTATTGGCCAGCGCCCGCTGAGATCGGTTGGGGAACAGGTCCGGGATCATCCCGAACAAGATCGGATTGAGCCCGGCTTCGCCGATGCCGACCCCCATCGAGGCGATGAACAGCCCGGTATAGCTGTGCACCATTCCGATGGCCGCAGTCATCGCGCTCCACACGAGGATGCAGAGCACCAGGATCCATCGGCGCGGGAACTTGTCCGCCAGCCAGCCGAGAGGCAGCGAGGCCAGCCCGGCAATGAGAGCGAAGCCCACGCCTTGCAACAGTCCGAACTGCGTGTCTGACAGATTGAACGCCTTGCGGATAGGCTGGGCCAGCAGGACAAAGATCTGCCGGTCGACGCCCGCACAGATCGTGGTCAGGATGAAGACGCAGAGTGCGTACCAGCCCAGGACAAATCGCCTGTCTGGCGCGGCTGCGGCGGAGGTGGTCTGGTTCACGATGGGGCGCGGCGCGCGGATGCGCACCCGACGTCAAGGGGTGTTCAAGAAGGGCTTGCGACTTGCGCCGCCAGCCCGGCTCAGTGGACGCGGTTGAAGATCCGGGCCAGTGCTCCCAACTGCTGCATTTTTCCGGTGACATCGGGCTTTACGAAGGCCAAGGGGAACGGGAGAGCGGTGCCGTTCAGGCTCATGGTGAAGAGATGGTCGCCGACGCGCGTGAGCTGGAAGATCCGGGCCTGCGCGGAGTCCGTTTCGTAGATGTCCTGCTTAGTGAGCATCCGAGCCAGCAGATGCCCATCCTCCACACGGACTTCGAAGCGATAGATCTGGTTCTCGAAGCTGCCCTCATAGAAGGACGCATCGAAAGGCCGATCCATCGGCGTCAGCGGTGTGGTCGCCGCGCCCCAGCTTTCGAGAATCGGCTCGACAAGCCGCGTATCGAAGACGCCCAGCTTCGAGCAGTTGGTGAGCAGTGCAAATGCTCTGCCGCTCTCCGGGTGCGCGTAGAGCAAGGAGGATACGCCGGGCCCGCCACCACCGTGGAATACCACGCCGCCTGCCAGCATCATCCAGCCGAGGCCGACGCGCCACGCCGGCGGCGAGATGAATCGCGTCGTCTCCGTCGCCATCAGCGCCGCGCTCTGTGCCGACAGAACGCGAGCCCCATTGGCTCCGACGCCGCCATTGATCAAAGCGCGGGTGAAGCTCAACAGATCGGACGGGGTCATCATCGTCGTGGCCCCGGCCGGGGCAAAGCTCAACGGCAGGAAGGGACGCTCGCTCTGCACGAGCTTGCCGTCGGCGCCGACTTGGTCACCGACGCTGACGCGAAAGCGTGGCAGCTCCGTGATGTCGACGAGGGAATGTCGGAGCGCCAGCGGCTCGAAAAGACGCGACTTGACCAGGCCGTACCAGTCCTCGCCGCGAAGCTTCTGGGCAATGTAGCCGGCGATGACGGTGCCGATGTTCGAATAGGCCGTGGCTTCACCCGGTGGATGGAGCTGCGTCATGTCGGCGCAATCGGCAATCGCGTCAACGACCCGCTGTTCATCGAAGCCGCGATAGGGCGGGCAGTCGTAGTCGATGCCGCTCGTATGGTTGATGAGCATCCGGCAGGTGATCCGGGCGAGAGCCTCCGGATCGCCGAGGCGTAGCTCTGGCAGATGCTTCGTGACGGGATCGTCGAGACCGATCAGTCCATCGTCGACCAGTTGCAAGAACAAGGCAGCGTTCAGCACTTTGGTGATCGAGCCGATGTGCATCAGGGTGTCAGGTGTGACTGGATCGCCGGTGACGCTGTTGCGCAGCCCGCCTACGGCCTGGTGCATCCGCTCGCCGTCCCAGTAGGCGAAGGACGCACCCGTCACCTCGCCGCTGCCAGTGACCTCCGCAATGACCTTGGCATAGTCGATGCTCATCTCAATGCCCACCGCTGATGCAGGACGGGCATCCGGGCAGGCGAGTGCCATGGACGAGGAAACGCTTGAAGTTGGCTTCCTCCTCGAGCGGCGGGGCCAGTTCCGCCGTCAGCAGCGGACGCTCAGGCAGTGCGTCGAGGTCGACAGACACGCCACCCTTGATGACCGCATGGATGCTCCGGTAGTGGTCCGCGGCTTCCAGCGGGTCCTTGTCGAGCACCACCATGTCGGCGATCTTTCCGACTTCGAGCGTGCCGAGATCGGTATCGAGCTTGTAGGCGCGGGCGATGTTTCGCGTCGCCGCGTGCAGCAGGTCCATCGCCGGCATGCCCTTCTCTTCCATCGCGCGGAGCCAGGCAAAGTGCCCGGTTGCCAGCCGACCGAGTGCCTCCTGTTCCGGCATGCCGTTCCAGGTGGCTTTCAGCCAGGGTTCGCGCAGCAGCTCCTTAGCGAAAACACCGCCGTCGTTGCCGAGCAGGATCGGCGCGCCGGAACCGATCAGGCGCCGCGCATTCTTGTCGCCCGCCGACCACATCGTCCATTCGAGGTCCGACACCGCGCCCTTGACGTGCGCCAGCCCGGCCTCGGTAACAGGAAAGATCACCGCGCCGCACTGCGTACGCTCGAACAGGTCGAGTGTTTCGACCGGGATCGGCACCGGGCCGGTCATGTTGCAGTGGGTGATGAGGTCACAGCCGGCCTCGATCGACATCCGCAGACCTTCTACCGTCGTGCTGTGCGCCTGCACGGTTCGGCCTGCCGCGCGCCCGGCTTCAACGATCGCCTGTTGGGTCCGCTCGGAGAATTGCAGGAAGGCGCCCGCGGCCATCGCACCATGTTCGGTAGCGCCATACTTGACAAAGTCGATGCCGCGCTCGATGTAGCGCGAGACCTCCGCACCGACCTGCTCCGGGGTCATCCACATCAGGTGGCGGCCGGAGTTCTCGACCCAGGCGGCATTAACGCGGTCGACGAACCAGGAACTCGCGATCTCGGCGGCTTTGCCGAAGAAGTCGGGCGAGAAAGGTCCGTCGAATCCGATGATGTTGCCCGCGCAGCGGATGCGGCTGCCAACGGTCTCGCCGCTTTCGATTCGGTCGCGCACATTTATCAGCGCGCGGCGTGGCCCCCAGGTGTCGAACACTGTCGTCATGCCGGCCTTCAAGGCGACCTGAGCCGCCTCTTCGATCAGCGCCTCGTAACGGCCTTCGAAGCGAAGTAGCGTTTCGAGGGAGGCATTGACCAGCAGATGGACGTTGGCGTTCATCAGCCCAGGAATGACGAACTTGCCCGCCAGATCGAGCGTTCGAACGTGGGGCGCGACATCCAGCGCCTCGCGATGGCCGATCGCCTTGATGCGGCCGCCATCAATGAGGATGGCGCTGTCGGTTAGCGGCTTGTCCGCGACGCCGTCGATGATCGTGGCGCCGGTGATCAGCAGAGTCGTCATGTCATGTCCTTTGAAGTGTCGGCCGGGCCGGTGAAAGCATCTGCTCGTCCAGTCCAGCGTCGACCAGATCTTGCGGCAGCTTCCGGCCGGTACAAAGCGCTGCCGCCGAGCGTCCCAGCGCGGCGGCGGTCTGGATGCCGTAGCCACCTTGCCCAACCAGCCAGAAGAAGCCCTCGGAGTCCGGATCGAAGCCCGCGACAGGCGTGCGGTCCGGCGTGAACACGCGTAGGCCCGCCCAGCTGTTCGCAACGCGGCGAACCTGCGCGCCGGTCGCCTGCTCGAAGCGGTCCACCGCGATGGCCACGTCAAGCTCCTCCGGCTGCGCATCGCAAGGCGGCGAATCCGTCTCGTCGGCGGGTGAGATCAGCAGCAAACCGGCGTCCGGCTTGAAATAGAACTCCTCGTCGATCGCAATGGCCGCGGGCCAGCGGGCCGCATCCAGACCGCGCGGCACGTCGACCAGCGCCGCGGTGCGACGCTTGGGCTGCAGTCCGAGCGGTGCGACGCCGGCGCTGCGTGCCACCTCGTCGCCCCAGGCTCCCGCGGCATTGACGACGATCGGAGCACTGAAGCGCCCAAGCCGCGAACTCAAGTGCCAGTGCCCGTGGAAACGCGACAGCTCGTCGATCCGTGCCGCGGTCAGGATCTCCGCGCCTCGGGCCCGAGCCTGGCGCAGGAAGCCCTGGTGGAGGGCGTCGACGTCGATGTCCGCCGAGCCGGTCTCCAGCACGGCCCCGCCAAGGTAGCCGTCGCGAAACGCCGGCACGCGCTCCTGGGCCTGCGTGGCGGACAGCATCACCGTCCTGCCGGCCACATCAGGATCCTCGCGAAAGCGCTCCAGCAGGTCCAGCTGATCGGGCGTGCCGAAGAAGAGCGTGTTCCGCGGCGTCACCAGGGGGCTCGAGGCGAAGCCGGACGGCGGCTCGAACAGGAAGCCGCGGCTGGCACGGGTGAGGAGCCGCACGACGGCGTTGCCGTAGATCTCCGAGATGAGCGCCGCCGAGCGGCCGGTGGAGTGGTAGCCGGGATGGTCCTCCGCCTCGAACAGCAGGACCGAGCCCTGGGTGGCGAGATGAGCCGCCACCGATGCCCCGGCGATGCCGGCGCCGATCACCATGAAATCAACTGCCCTGACCTGCGTCATCACTGCCACCCATCGATTGCGATGGGCGGACTATACGAAATAAAAATGCCGAATTGGAAATTAATTTTCCAAACCCGAGGAATGCTACTTTGCGCGCGGTGGGCGCTGTTGTCTGGCGCCGTTCTGGCGGTGCTCCCCCTCGGCTGCTGCCGCCCGCCTCCGGGAAGCCGAGACGAAGGTCTCCATCATCGGTTCCACGTTGCCACGCGGCACGGCCGCGGCGACGATGCGGCATGGCGCATCGCTGGCCTTCAAGTACGCGTGACCCATCTCGCTGTCGAAGTAGAGCGTGTCACCGGCCTGCAGTCGCATCGGCTCGTAGAGATCAGTGCAGAAGTCCACCTCGCCCTCGATGATGTAGACGAACTCCTCGCCCGGGTGCCGAATGAAGTCGCCGAACTCCGCTCGGAATTCATCCATCGTGCGGGCGCGCACCTCGACGACCATCGGCGTCATCTTCTTGTGCAGCAGTTCCGTCGCCAGGTAGATCTGGCTGTAGCAATGCGTCTCGACCCGTTTGCCTTCACCCGCGCGAAGCATCACACGGCGGGCGCCGTGGTTGCTGGGCACTGGCGTGGCGGAGGGCACTGAGGTCCCCAGCAATTCGGCCATGTCGACGCCTAGGCCGCGGCTGACCGCGGCGAGCTTGTCGAACGAAGGCGAGACGCGGCCCGCCTCCAGCTTCGACAAGGTGGAGGCCGCAAGCCCGGTCTTAGCGCTCAGTTCCGCCAGCGTCAGATCCGCACTGCGACGCAGCGCGCGGATCGTCGCACCCGGGTTGTTGAGCTTGCCGGCGATGGGTTCGATCGTCTTCATGGCGCGCACTGTATCAGCCACGTTCTGCCAACCAAAATTTTATGCAATGTCCACCAATTTCATTCCACACTGGAATTTATTTCCAATTTGGAAATTTTCTTGCTACCATGATTTGCATCGACCAGGCATCAGCCGTTGCTCACAAGGACTCTCATGAACGTTGCAGATTCCCCCGCCCGCATGACCGCACTCCCATCGGGCCGCAACGGTCCGACTCCACGACGGCTGCTGCCGACACTGGTTTCGCTCGCATGCGCGGCGATGGCATCTGCGGGCCAGGCCCAGGAAGCGGCAACTCCCGCTTCAGCCGCAGCCTCGACGCCTGGAGCGACCCATCTGGATGTTGTCACCGTGAGCGCGACGCGTCGTCGCGAACCGGCTCGTGAAGTTCCAGTGCAGGTGCAGGCCATCCCGGCCGACCAACTGGAGAAGGGCGGCGCGCGTCAACTGGCCGACTACATGGCCGACCAGCCGGGCGTCAACGTCAACTCGGCCGGCGCTGGCTACAACAGCGTCACGATGCGCGGCGTCTCCACCGGCGCGCAGACGATCTCGACGGTGGGGATCTACGTGGACGACATCGCCTTCGGCTCCAGCGGAGCCTACGCCAACGGCGCTCAGACGGCGCTGGATCTCAGCCTGCTCGACCTGCACCACATCGAGGTGCTGCGTGGCCCGCAGGGCACCCTGTATGGCGCCGGCGCGATGGGCGGGCTGCTGAAGTACGTGACCAACGAGCCAGACTCTTACGAGCTGTCCGGCAAAGTGGGACTGGGCGTCAGCTCGACGAAGGACGGGGGCATCGGCCATACGGAGAACGCGGTCGTCAACGTCCCGCTAAATGAAGGCGTCGCTGGCCTGCGGGTTGCGGCCTTCCATGACCACGCGGGCGGCTACATAGATGCGGTCGGGCCGGTGCCGGGCAAAGACATCAATCGCGGAGACAGCAGCGGTGCCCGCATCTCGCTGCTGGTCCAACCCTCGTCGAAACTGAAGGTGAGAGTGACCGGCCTGTCGGAGCAGATCAAGCGGGATGCGCACGACTACGTGGACTACGACAAGACGACCGGCCGACCTGTCGAAGGCGACTACGAGCGCAACAATGCCGTACGCGAGCCGCTGACGACCAAGGTGCAATTACTGTCCGCAGGCGTCGAGGCCGAACTCGGATGGGCGCGCTTGGAATCGATCACCTCGGCGCAAACCTCATCCCTGGCCAACGACCTCGACTACACCGCGGTCTACGCGCCGCTGCTGCAGCAGTTGGCGGGCCTCACGGTGGAGACCGTACCGGTCCGCGCCTACTCCAAGACACGCAAGGAGACGCAGGAGTTCCGCCTGACGTCGCCGTCGAGCAAGACCTTGGAATGGCTGGCGGGTCTTTTCTATACGCACGAGCGTGGCACCAACCACCAGCTTTCCAGCAGCACGCTGCCGGGCGGCGGCGATGGCCCGACGCTGGTCAGCGCGAGCCTGCCGAGCACGCTGAGCGAACTGGCCGTCTACGGCGACCTGACCTGGAAGCCAATGCCGGGGCTGGCTGTCACTGGCGGAATGCGCATCGCGCGGAACAAGCAGGAGTTCGGCCAGACCCTCTCCGGCGCGCTGGCCGGCGGCGACCAATCGCTGGCTGGCTCGTCGAAGGAGACCAGCAAGACTTACCTGGCAACGGTCAGCTACGCGCTGAGCCCGGTCAGCAACATCTATGCGCGAGCCGCAAGTGGCTATCGGCCCGGCGGGCCAAATCCGCTGGTGAACGACCCGGGGACAGGCCTACCGATCGCGCCCCCGATTTTCAAGCACGATTCTCTCTGGAGCTACGAAGCGGGCTACAAGGCCGACCTGCTGAACAAGACGCTGAAGGTGGAGGCATCTGTCTACGACATCCGCTGGAGCGATATCCAGCAGTTCACGTCTGTCAACGGGCTTGGGGTGATCGTCAATGGCGGCAAGGCGAAGATCCAGGGTGTGGAACTCGGATTGCGCTACAAGCCCGCCGATCCGCTGAGCATTAATGCGGGCCTGTCCTACGTCGATGCCAAGCTGACCAAGGGCAGCGATGGCCTCGGAGCCGCCGGCGCGCCGCTGCCCAACAGCGCCCGCCTGTCGGCTAGTCTGGGCAGTACCTACACGTTCTCGCTGGCGGAGCATGAGGCGTGGGTCGGTGGATCGGCACGGTACCAGGGCAAGCGCAACGCCGGCTTCGATGGCAGCAATCTGCAGCCGAACTTCATCATGCCCTCCTACTGGCTCGCCGATCTGCAGGCCGGCATGGACTTCCAGCGGGTCCAGCTCTCGCTGTACCTGCGCAATGTGTTCAACCGCCAGGCCCTGCTCGCCGCATCGACGCTCTACGTGCCGCTGAACGGTCCCGTGCAGGCCACCATCGCACAGCCGCGTACGATCGGTGTGACACTGAGCGCCTCGTTCTGAGCGTTTTCGATGAACGAATCCTCCTTCCCGTACGCCGTGCTGGACGAGTTGTTCCAGCCGTTCAATCGCAGCGATGCGCCCGGTCTCGTTGTCGGCGTGGCCTTGCATGGCAAGACGCTCTACCGCCGCGGATTCGGGCTGGCCAGCGTGGCGCTCGGCGTTTCCAACACGCCGTGGACGCGCATGCGCATTGGCTCCACCAGCAAACACTTCACCTGCCTGGCCGTGCTGCTACTGGCCGAAGAGGGCAAGGTCGATCCTGATGCCGGCGTGCGCCGGTATATCCCTGACCTGCCAGCGCTCGATGCCGAGCCGACCCTGCGACAGCTGATGTCGCACACCGGCGGATACCGCTGCTACCTCGACTTGGGCTTCATCGCCGATGGCATGGCGATCCGACCAAGGGGCGGCGCCATGGCAATCCAGCTGCGTCAGACCGAAGCCAACTTTGCGCCGGGTGAATCGATCATCTATTGCAATAGCGGCTACCACCTCTTGTCGCAGGTGATCGCTCGAGTCAGCGGCATGCCTGTCGAGCAGTTCCTACAGGAGCGCATCTTCGCGCCCATGCGCATGCTTGACACCGCCTCCGCACCGAGCGACTTCGAGATCCACCGCGGCATGGCGACCTTGCATCTTCCACTGCCCGGCGGCGGATGGCAGCGAGGCATCTTTCCGAGCGAAGAGGTGCTCGGCGAGGGCGCGATGATCTCGACGCTCGACGACATGCTCCGCTGGCTTACCCATCTGCGAGCGCCCCTGGGCATGAAGACCGTCGGAAGCGCGGCGACATGGGCGCAAATGACCACGCTCTCGCGTCTGAACGACGGCAGTGCCACCCCCTACGCACTCGGGCTAATGCGGCACGACTACCGCGGCGTCGACGTAATCCACCATGCCGGCGGCGTGGTCGGCGGCGCCTCGCAGATGCTCACCGTGCCGAGCGAAGGGCTGGACATTGTCATGATGACCAACGGAGCACCGGTGAGCCCGACGGAATTGGCTTGGCGGGTCGTGGACGCCGTGCTGGGAGATAAATTGCTCGGCCCACGCGCCGAGAAGGCTTCGACTGAGCGATTCCGCATGTTGGTCGGGGCACGCTATCTCTCGAAGGACACCGGTCATGTACTTGGCTTCGAGGATGTGGACGGCAAGCTGAGCCTTTCCTTCCTGAACAGTCCGGCGATGCCGCTGACGGACGGCGGCGATGAGCTTCGCATCCCCTTCCAGGAACTCGCACTAGGACCTCTGAGCCTGCCGGCCGCGCAGTTCGAAGGCCTGGCAGAGACTCCGACTGGGCTCCAGTTCAGCGAAGGCGGCAAGGCATCGACGTTCGAGTGTCTTCCCGCCGAGGCGCCGGTGCTTGCGGAAGCCGGTGGCGCGCTAGTAGGCCGCTACCGCGCGGACGACCTCGGCGCGGACGCGGAGATTGGCTTCGACGGCGACGCGCTGAACCTGCGCGTCCACGGCGCGCTAGCCGTTCCGGTGATGCCGCTCGAAGCGTTCGGCGCCGACGTCTTCGGCCTATCGTCGGCCGCCGCGAACTTGCCGTTACGCGGTGTCGTGCACGTCGAACGCAAGGACCGATGCGTCACCGGCTTCGTCCTCCACACCTTGCGCACGCGGCACCTGCGATTCGAACGACAGGATTGACGATGATGAACACCCCGCCGCTGTCTTCGATGCTGATCTGGGACAACCATGCCTGCATGCCGCTGCGTCCGCATGACCTTAGCTTCATGGACCAGCTCGAATGGCATCGCCGTAGCGGTACCGACGTTGTGATGCTCAATGTCGGCTTCGGCGACGACTCGATCGAAGCGCATCTGCGCATGCTCGCGGCGTTCCGGGGCTGGCTGGCGGCGCGCCCGGCGCAGTACCGCCTGATAAGCACGGTGGCGGACATCCACGCTGCCCGTGCAGCTGGCCAACTGGCCGTGGGTTTCGACATCGAGGGGGCCAACGCCATCGGCGATCAGCTCAGCCTGATCGCGCTTTACCGGGACCTTGGCGTGCGCTGGATGCTGCTCGCATACAACCAGAACAACCGCGCTGGCGGTGGCTGCCAGGACGAGGATTCGGGCCTCACCGCGTTCGGCCGCGCGATGCTGGAGGAGATGGCGCGCGTCGGCCTGGTAGGCTGTTGCTCGCACACCGGCTACTGGACCGCACGCGAGGCGATCGATGCATCGCCGACGCCACTGATCTTTTCTCATTCGAATCCGCGCGCACTGCATGACCACCCGCGCAACATCCCCGACGAGCTGATCCGCGCCTGCGCCGCGCGCGGTGGGGTAGTCGGCATCAACGGCATCGGCTTGTTCCTTGGGCGCAATGACGCATCGCCTGCCAACGTGGCCCGACACGTGCTGTACGTGGCCGAGCTGGTGGGCGTCGAGCATGTCGGCATCGGCCTGGACTTCATACACGACCGCCGTGAGGTCGACGAACTGATCGCCGCGAACCCAGAGCAGTTTCCGGCCCACCTTGGCTACAGATCCGGCATGACGATGATGGCGCCCGACGAACTCCCTACGCTGGCCGCCGAGCTGAGTGCCGGCGGCATGAGCACGGCCGATCTTGCTGCGGTGCTCGGCGGTAACTGGCTGCGGCTCGCCGAGCAGGTCTGGCGCGACTAGCCCGCGGGTTCGCCGCTGCCAGCCCGACATCCA
Source organism: Roseateles agri (assembly GCF_034043675.1). Taxonomy (NCBI): domain Bacteria; kingdom Pseudomonadati; phylum Pseudomonadota; class Betaproteobacteria; order Burkholderiales; family Sphaerotilaceae; genus Roseateles; species Roseateles agri. Next base: position 308,183 of record NZ_JAXCLA010000008.1, read on the forward strand.
TTCGACTCCTTCACAGACGGAAAGATCCCATGACCGACATCCAGCGTTTCGACGCCGGCCCCCGCATCTCTCAGATGGCCATTCACAACGGCGTCATCTATCTCGCCGGCCAGATCCCTACCCGGGTCGGCGCGGACGCCACCGGCCAAACGGCCGAGGTACTCGGCGCCGTGGACGCGCTGCTGGCTCGCGCCGGCAGTGACAAGACGCTGATCCTTCGGGCGGAGATCTTCCTCGCGGACATCAACGACTTCGCGGCGATGAACGCCGCGTGGGACGCCTGGGTGCCGGCGGGCCACGCGCCGCCACGCGCCACCGTCGAGGCACGGCTTGCCCTACCGGGCTTGAAAGTCGAGATCGTGGTGACCGCAGCGCTGCGCCCGGCCTGAGTGCCCAGCTGTCGATCTACTTCGGTATGAGGTCGAATGCCCTCGCGGGCTCCCCTTCGATGGGCCCGGCCATCCGTGCTGTTCGGCAGGATAAAGGGCTGACGCTCGCGCAGGTCAGCAAGACGACCGGGCTGGCTGTCTCAACCTTGTCCAAGCTCGAGAAGGGCCGCATCGCACTTACCTACAGCAAGCTCATGTTGATCAGCCACGGCCTGGGTTTGAGCCCGGTCAGTCTGCTGGACCGGCAGGCAGCGACGACCAAGCCACCGAGCGGCGCCGGTCGCCGGATCGTGCAACGTGCCGGAGAAGGCGAGCAGATCAATACCAAGAGCTATCGGCATCAGCCGCTCGCTGCGGAGTTGTTGCACAAGAAGATGACGCCGATGGTCGTTGAGGTACTGACGCAGAGCTTCGATGAATTCTTCACCGAGTTTGGCGAATTCATGCGCGAGCCAGGGGAGGTCTTCGCTTTGGTCATCGAGGGTGAGCTTGATTTTCACAGCGAGCTCTATGCACCCCTGAGAATGAACGAAGGCGACTCGATCTATTTCGACGGCGCAATGGGCCACGCCTATGTCAAAGCGTCAGAGGGTCGCTGCCGCTTGGTGGCAAGCTCGTGCGTCTGCCTATCATTCGAGCGGAGCCGGTACGGCCAAGCTGGAAGGTAGAACAGACGCATTGCCGTCAGGCAACTGAGCGGCCTTGCGGCGCCGACGTACCGCTCCGTTTGCCCGAGGGCGCGGACTCGGGGCAGTGGCTCACGCCGCTGCAGCATCCCACATCCCCATGGCGTCGCGCACGGCTTTCTCGATGACAACAGGGCGGACGTGATCGCGAGCCAGCACCGACAGCCCCTGGAAGAAGCAGTCGAGCGCTATAGACAACGCAGCGGGTTCGGTGGTCTTGCGCAGCTCTCCGCTCTTGATGCCCCGCTCCACGCAAGAGCGAAATCCCGCCCGCGTGCGACTGCGAATGTCTCGAAGCAACTGAGTGACCGCATCGCTCGTCGTGGAATTGGACCCCATGACGCCCAGTGCAACCATGCACCCCTTCGGATGCCCGCTCTCGGTCTGCATCTTTGCGGACCGCTGCAGCGCAAGGAACACACCCTCCCGCGGAGCGATCGACGTGTCGTGCAGGCTCCGCGTCAAGTCCCTGTAGAGCACCATGTATCGATCCAGCGCCTCTTTGTACAAGGCCTCCTTCGACTCAAAGGCCGCGTAGAAGCTGGGGGCGGAAATTCCTTCGCCCATGGACGCCTTCAACTGCGACAACGATGTCGATTCGAAGCCCTGTTCCCAGAACAGGTGCATCGCCGAATTGACTGCCGCGTCGCGGTCGAACGTGCGTGGCCGGCCCCGCTGAGCCATGAGGATCTCCGTCAGTTCAAATTTACATACTAATCGATACACAAGGCCTGAGACAAGGTGGGCATTTGCCCTGATCACGGTGGCAAGCGCCATGCAAACGCGTTGACAGGTCTTCTGACTCCATCTATATTTGTACCGATCGGTACTTAAATCAATCCGAAGCGGGATGCAAGTTCCCGCCTTTTTTACTCTATTTTTGTACTGCTTGGTACATTATTTAATGCGGATTCGTCTGGACGACTAACCTGCCCCACCCCTTCAAGGAGAAATCACATGTCTACATCGCTCGAAGCACGCCTCGACGCCATCGAAAGCCGTTTTGCCATCGATACGTTGATCGCCAACTACGCCGAGGCGTTCGACACCATGAATGAGGAGCTGCTCGCAACGCTCTGGCATCCCGAATCGCGCCTGCTCCTTGGCGCGAACGGCAACTCCGAAGGCCTGGAGGCCATCCTGGCCCAGGCGAGAGTCAACATGAAGCGGATGCCCCACATGCATCACTGGATGGCGAATGCGCTGATCAAGTTGGATGGTGACCACGGCAGCGGCCTAGTGGCTGCGGACTGCATCTTCTACGACGTGGACCAGGGACCGCTGCAGGTGAGCGGCCAATACCGCGACGTTTATGAGCGACGCGATGGTCGCTGGGCGTTCCTTGAGCGCACCTTCACCATGCACTATGCCGTGCCGCTGCAGAACTGGGTGCCCGTCATGGGAACCGAACGCTTCGGCCGTTCGGCCTGACGCGACCCTCGATCAAGGACCCGAAAGCAAATGACGACCTCTGCCACGCGCAGGTGGTCGGCGTTCGCGGTGCTGCTGGTGGGGGCGTTCCTGCCCCCGCTGGACTTCTTCATCGTGAATGTCGCCCTTCCTTCAATCCAGAGCACGCTGCACGCGAGCGCTGCAGAACTGCAACTCGTGATCTCCGGATATGCCGCCGCCTATGCAGTGTTCCTAATCACCGGCGGACGGCTAGGTGATCTTTTTGGCCGACGCAGAGTTTTCCTGATCGGTATTGCCGGATTCGGACTGACTTCGGTGATGTGCGGGCTTGCGACGTCGCCCGCCATGCTGATCATCGCGCGCGGGCTCCAAGGCCTCAGCGCCGCCGCCATGGCGCCACAGGGACTGGCGTCCATTCACGCCCTGTTCCCGGAGCAGGAGCGTTCGCGCGCTCTCGGGCTCTACGGCGCGGCGGTCGGACTGGCGGCCGTGACGGCGCAGGCGCTGGGCGGCGGGTTGATCTCGGCAGACTTCCTTCACCTGGAGTGGCGAATCATCTTTCTCATCAATCTGCCGGTGGTCTTCGCCGTCTTGGTCTTCGGGGTGCCCCTGCTGCCAGACGCCCGCGGTGACAGTCCGGCGCCCGTGGACCGGATCGGCGTCCTGCTCTGCGCCCTGACGCTGGGACTGCTGATCGTACCCTTGGTGGAGGGGCGGGAGAGAGGCTGGCCCTGGTGGGCGTGCGCCATGCTTTTGGCGTGTCCGCTCTCGGGTCTCGGGTTCTGGCGGTACGAGAGGACCTACGCCACCCGTGGCGGCGTGCCCCTTATCAGCGTGGACCTGGTCCAGCGGCCCGGGCTTATGAGCGGACTCACGGGCGTACTCTTCTTCTACGTCGTCTCCGCCTTCTTCCTCGTCTTCTCCGTCTATCTTCAATCGGCACTTGGCTTGGGTCCCTTGGAGACCGGGCTGGTCTTCCTGCCGTTCGGCGTTGGCGCCTTCATCGGGCCATTGACGACACCTTTGGCCATCCGTCTCTTCGGCAGTCGGGTACCCGCCGTTGGGATGATGCTGGAAGTCGCGGGCTGTGTGCTGCTCGCCAGGCTTGTGGCAGCCTCGCCCGGCCAGATGCCGGCGCAGGTGCCGCTGATCATCGCCGTGGGATTGCTGGGGTTCGGTCAGGGATGGGCGTTGCCAACGCTAGTGCGCTCAATCATCAATCGCGCGCCGGCCGCAGGCTCGGGGATGATTGCCGGCATCACGAACTCGGCGCTGCAGATCAGCGCCGCACTCGGTGTCGCCGTCATTGGCGGCGTCTTCTTCAGTGTCGCGGGCGCTTCGCGCGATCCCGCGACTATGGCCAGGGCGTTTATGACCGCTATGTTGTGTGTCGGGGCCAGCCTGACACTTTCGGCCATCCTCTCCATCATCGCTTCTAGAACCAGCGCGCGATGATCCTCTACCATCAGCGCTGCGATGGCGGCGTTCTCAAGCACCCTGCCTGAGGCGTTCGATACGGCGGGCCACGGCGTCCGTACCGGGCGTGGTGACCCGCCGATATCCCGACAGGACCAATGCGCCCCACCCCGTGAGGGCTCTACGAGCGCCGCTGTCCTACAGAGGAGTCGTTCGACAGCGTGACATGAAGGACCGCAACGGGTTGAAGCTTGCCGTTGATCACCCACGCCGCTGTCTGCACATCGTTCGTTTTGCGGATATCCCGGACGCTACCGCCGTCCGAACGGCACAAGAAGGGCATTGGGGCTGCTGCCACGAGGCCTGGCCTACCAATGGCACCAGCACGCGTCAGTCCAGAGCGTATCTCTACGCTTTGGCTAGGCCTGCCAGACCCCGTAGCCAGCTTCACGCAGGCCGATGGCGAGTTCCACTTCCATCTCGCAGGCTGCGCTGTATGGCATCGGGTTGTAGACCTGGTACAGCTCGGGCAGCAGCCGTACGCCGTACTTCAGCACGAATCGATTGGCCTGAATGCCAGCCATGTGCCTGTCAAAGCGAAGGTCGGGGTCCAGACCTGTCATGCCGACGTACAGACAGGGCTTGAGGATGTCGTGTTCCGGGTTGGCCGCCCGAAAGGCTGGCTCGTTCCAGACGTCGTCGGACAGCAGCACGACGTAGACATGATGGTGGTGGGTGGGTGCGCGTCGCGGCATCGCATCCCGATTCTCCCCCGAGCGCTCAGGTCCTCCACCGGGATCTCTACATTGCTTCCAACGCAAGCCATCTGCCGCCGGGAAGAAACTCGCGTCCCATCTGGCGGCGAGCAGCGACCTGCTGCCCCTGACTCCGCCCTGCTACTGAAAATCCTCTTGCTCGGACCCTTCGCTCCCGCCCTGGGGCGGGCGGGGGGTGGGCATGGCCCCTTCCTTCACGGGAAGGGGTTGGGGATGGGTGGTGTGTTCCGCAGCCGATGCAGTGCGCCGGTTTCCCGGCCCACCGCTCGAAGATCCCCCCACAAGTCCCCCTCAACCACGGATGGGGGTGCAGTGGGGGGATCGCGGTGGGACGACCGGCGCACCGGCTGCCTCCTCTTCGGCGCCGGAGCCTCGCAGCCGATGTGCCAGCTTGCCTGGCGCAACTGCTGCACCGAAGGCACCGAACACGCACGAGCAGCGGCGGCTCCGCGGCCGGCGTGCCAGGAAAGCGCAGCGGCTGGCGCGACGGTCGAGCCGCTGTGAGCATGCTTCGGTCCCGGGGCGCCACCTGGCGCCCGCGAGCGGGATCCGCAAGGCTGCAACGCAGTCCTCGCACCGCGAGGATGAGGGCCGTCCCGAACCTGGAGAAGCCCATCCGGCCGCGGCCGGCTCGCCCAACCCGATCGGCTCGCCCAAACCGCTCGACCTGCCTGACCTACACGACCTGTCTGAGCCTCCCGACTCGCCCGCCCCTTCAGTTTGCCCAACTGGCCCCGCTCACTCAGCTCATCCAGATCGCCCGGCTCACCCTGCGCGCTTCAACAGGCGCATGTGGGCGGCTTGCGAACCAGCACGCCACCCAATGCGGCGCGCAACAACGCCTTGGCGCTGCGTCGCCATCGAGCGTCCCAAGCCGCGCCCAGTCCCGGAAGGAACCTTCAGTTTCTTCTTTCGCTGAACCTGTAACCCAGCCGTCGCCCTGGCGCTCTAGACTGCAGCCTCTTCCTGCGCGCTCCTCCTTCGTGCCCTGGAGCGCATGCACACCACCTGCAGGCCTGCCGACGCACATCAACGAAGGTGCGCCATGTCCGAGACCGAGCTGAAGGGTCTTCGTGTGCTTGTCATCGACGACAACGTCGATACCGCTGAGGCCATCGCGCTGCTGTTGGCTGACGCAGGTGCAGAGACCAGCGTGGCCACGGACGCGACCGACGTGGCCGCGCGGGTCCTGGCATTCGATCCCGGCATGGTGCTGCTGGACCTGTCGTTGCCCACGGTCGATGGCTACGAGGGCTGCCGCGCCATCCGGGCGCTGGAAGGCCTGCAGCCCTACATCGTGGCAGTCACCGGATGGGATGGCGCCGAACACGTCTGGAGGTGCCGGCAGGCTGGATTCGATCTGCACCTCACCAAGCCCGTCGCCGCCGAGCTGCTGGTTGAGCATGCGCATCTGGCGCTCCGACGGTCGGCCCAGCGACAAGGCTGAGCCGGTGCGAGCGCCAAGCCAAGCCCTAGCTCTGTCGAGCCCGGCGTCAACCGTCAATGATCACGCCTGAGGACATTGGCTCCCCGACGGCAGGAGCATTTCACCCGGGCCGAGCAAGGACACGCGCGGGCCGTGGTGGCGCACGATCGCGGGGGCAGATCAACGATTTCGACCGCCCCTGATCGCCGGTGCGATCCTGCCAATGCCAGGAGGCGCGAGCGAAAGCGCGGCCCAACCCTAGTCCTCCGCGGCCGAATCATCCGAAGCGGACTCTCCAACAGGTGGCGGCCGCAGCCGGGCCGGCTCCAACAAGCTCGTTGGCCACGTCCGCGCTCAATCGGTCCGCCCTGCCCAGTCCGCATCGAACGCCGGCGTGCCGGGCGACAGCTGCTTCTTGAAGTCCTGGCGCGCCGCGAAGACCGGATCGGCCAGCGCCAGATCCGTCCACGCCCACCGCGAGCGCTGATCCAGCCCGTCGACATCCGGTGCCTCGCCTGAATCCAGCGCTGCCCGGACGTACGCGGCCCGCCAGGCCAGCTCCGTCCAGTACTGCGGCCCCGCGGGCGGCATCACGTCGATGCAGACCGCGCTCCACTGCTCGCTGTCGGCCGTCACTGGCACCTGGTCGGAGGCTGCCCGGAAGGCCGTCGACATCGCCTCGTGCCAAAGGTTCTCCGCGTCGCTGAACACTGCATCAGCCCGCACTGAGGCGTGGTGTCCACCGGCGGCCTCAGAGGCCAACCGCGCTTCCAGCACCTTCGCAGGTCCACCGAAGAACTCGTCCAACGTCAACTTCACGACCTGAATCGCCAGGGCAAGCTTGCGAGCCCGCCACGGGGAAGCGTGAATGATGACGAAGTAATCCTGGAGCATCGCAGCCACGATTCTGCCCCTCCGCCAATCAGCTCGCCCGCTTCAGGCCTTCATCAGGCCGGCCGCCGCAATGCCAAAGGGATTCGCATGGCACACAGCGCCATGCTGCATTGACGAGCACCGGGCAGTTACTGCGATGGCTCGATCAGCTCCACCGCCGCCGCCATCACCTGGATCGCATCGAAGCTATCCAAGTCCGCCGCACGGACGACGTCCTGGGCCGCATCGAGCGCACCGGTGCGCCGTCCCGCGGCCACCTTGGCCACCATGGCGCCCAGCTCCTTCATCCGAGCGGAATAATCCGCGCCCAGCAGCATTCGCGCCGTGTCACGGGTTTCGTAGAACTTTGCGGCCAATCCCATGGCCGATGCCGTCGTGCTCAACGCCGTCTCCCGGTACATCCAGATGTCCCAGTCCTTCAAAAAAGCACCCGGACATCTGACGATGCCGGGCGAGTCCTCTAGGCCAAGGGGAAGGGACAAGAAAACGAGCACCAGAAGTAAAACCACTGTAGGTTCACAACCGCAACACCGCCGTAGGACGGCGCCGTATTCCATCGCTCCGACACGACTCCACACAGCGCAAACGGAACCGTGCCAGCGACCCGGCTTCGGGCGTTTCAATACCGTCAGCGGCCCCCCGTCCAACGCGCGCCGCGATCTCCGGCCCAGCCGCAAGACACCGGCCCAAGACCCGAGACAGGCGGCAGGCCAAACTCCCCGTTCACCAACCGGCGGCGCAAGATGCGCTGTAGGCTCGGGGGCGCGGGGGACCGACCGCTTTGTCGCGGCTGACTCGTGAATGAAGGGTCCTTACGCTCATGATTACCCCTTTCGTGGCCGGTGGTGGAAATTGCTCTCTGGAGCCGGCTCGGCGCCGGAAGAGCGCAAGGACGGAACAGCGCAAGGAATCGCGCACAGGCCGCACCCCGGAGCGCAGCGCAGGGACCGGGCGCGCACAAAGGCATCGCCGACCCTTGCGCCGACCCTTGCACTGGGGCGGCCATGCGCTAGGCGTCGAAGAGAGCCGGAACCAGCGAGCAGTTCCCCGGAAAGAGGAGCGCAAGGACGGGGTTCTCAGGAACGGGCCAGCAGCGGGCGGCCCCGCCCCACCGGCCGCCGCTCACGCCGCGCAGCGGCGCCGATCGGGTGTTGGGCCGGCAGGCCTGCCGGCCGCGGCCAGGATGCGGAGGGCTGCACCGCAATCCTCGTGCAGTGAGGATGCGCGCTCACGCGCGGATCCACAGAGGCCCGCAGCGACTGCGTAGCGGGGGCAGCCGCCCAGAGCGGATTCAGATCCCTGGCAAATGGCGCGTGAGCAAGAGCGAACAACCAAGCGCACCAGCGCGCAGCTCTGCCGCCAACATTCGCTAGAAGGCACGAGGCTCCGCGACAATGCCCTATGACCCAGATCGTTTTGGCAATCGCAGAGAGGGCGAGCCTCTACTTCTTCCCACCCGCCGTCGGCGGAAAAGTCGTCCCCGAGGAAGTCCAGCAAGGCCTGCAGGACAACGGCCTGATCACGGCCCCGCAGGCCGACGGCCGCCGCCGCCTCACCCAGTTGGGCGACAAGGTCCGGCTCGGGTCCGTAAAGGTCACCATTAAGGACTGATCAGGAAACGGCCGACAGCACAACAGCCGCCAGAGCCCCGACGCGCAAGACCGCAGCAGCGCAATGCCGCGAACCGATTCCCATATTCGAAGAGCGCATACCGCGTGAGTGGGAGCGGTCGGCACGCCTAGGATGGCGCGATGACCTACCCACGAGCACTCTTGATGAACGCTTTCCGCCGCAAGCTGTCCCGCCCGCATCGGGCCGCCGAGGCCGCCAGGGCCACCGTCACCGCCATGACCGCGTTGGGCCTCCTGGCCAGCGCTTCGAACGCCTTGGCCTGGGGAGCAGACGGCCACCGTCTGGTCGCCGAGACCGCCGACTCGCTCCTGACCCCGCAGGCGCACGCCGAGGTTGACCGGCTGCTCAGGCTCGAACCGGGCGCGACACTCGTCTCGATCTCCACGTGGCCAGACGAGGTCCGGTCGCCAACGACGGCATCGTGGCACTACGTGAACTTCCCTCGAGATGGCAACTGCAACTACGACGAATCCCGCGACTGCGCGAGCGGCGCCTGCGTCGTGGGTGCCCTCGAACGCCAGACCGCGATCCTCAAGTCGGATGCCCCAGACGACAAGAGGCTTCTGGCGCTGAAGTACGTGACCCACTTCGTCGGTGACGTGCATCAACCCCTGCACGCTGGCTACGCCGACGACAAGGGCGGCAACACCTACCAGGTGCAATTCGCCGGGCGCGGCACGAACCTGCATTCGGTCTGGGACTCCGGCCTGATCCGGAGCTGGCCAGGCGGACTCGAGGCGCTGCGGACGGCAGTGCGCGCCAAAGCCGGCGAACCGAAGGACTCGTTCGCACCGGCCCGGTGGGCTGAACAGTCCTGCCGCGCCGTGGCGGCACCTGGCTTCTATCCGGAAGGCCACATGCTTGACGAGATCTATGCGTCCCGTTGGGACTCGCTCGTCGTGGATCAGTTGGCGGCGGCCTCACGCCGCTTGGCCAGCGTCCTCAACACGCTGCCCGGCAAGAACTAGCGGTCAAGCCGCACCCAGCACGGCGCTGCGGATCGGCGCATCATTGAGTACCTGGATCGCGACATCGACATCGACAAGTGCGATCCACCTTGCTGTGGCGAAACGCTGATCAAGGAAGGAAGACCATGGGCAATGCGATCGACCAACGTGCGGTCTTGACCGAGTCGGGCACAAACGACACGGGTGCGCCCCGCCACCCCGTGCGGCTGGTAGCTATCGCCGCGATAGCGACCCTCGCCCTGCTCGTCGTCGGCGAGTCCATGTGGTGGAACATTGCACCGAAGAGCTGCTACCCAGCATTCTTCGTGTCGGCTGCACCGAGCCATGCCAAGAACCTGCTCGACTTGAGAGACGCCTGCGGCGATTCGATCCAGGTGGCCCCGGCGGGCGACGGCGAGGCCCTTGTCCGGTGTGGCACCTGGTGGCCGGCACGCACGGTCTGGCGCGTGCCGAGGTCCTACGTGAGGCAAGTGCTTCCAGGCTAGGCGCGCGCCTTGATCGCCACCGGCAAGGTCACCTCGACGCGTGTGCCAGGGAGCTCATTGGCGTAAGTCCCGGCCCAGGGGTAGCGACCCGGTCGTCGCACAGGCGCATTGGCTGCTGCAGGTCACGGCGGCAAGCGTTCGAGGCGTCAGCGACGATAGCCTTGGCGGCATAGGTCTTCTCGATCAGTCTGCTCTAATCGTCCGGACACTGCACCGGGGACAAGACCGATGAATGCCGAGACAAGCCGCGCCATCGACACAGAGAGGGAGGTCTGGCTCGCCGCCGGCCTGCGCACACCGTTCGCCAAGGTGGACGGACAACTCGCCCGCCATGACGCGCTGGACCTGTCGGTGCCGGTGGTCCGCGCCATGCTGGCGCAACTGGCGGATGGCGCCGCGCCGGACTTCGCCGTCTGGGGCTGCGTGGCGCCGAACCTCACCTGGAGCAACCTCGCCCGCGAGGTGCTGATGGAGGCCGGTGCGCCGGCGACGATCCCGGCCTTCTCGACGGTGATGGCCTGCTCGACCAGCATGATGAGCGCCATCGAAGCGGCCGGCATGATCGCCGACGAGCGCGGCCGCAGCCTGGCGCTGGCGGGCGGCGCGGAGAGCATGAGCCGCGTGCAGCTGGGCCTGGGGCAGAACCTGTCGGACTGGATGCGCGGCTTCCAGAAGGCCCGCTCGCTGGGCCAGAAGCTCTCGCATGCGACGGAGCTGAAACTGCGCGACGTGCAGCTCTACCTACCGTCGGTCACCAACCGCACGACCGGCCTCAGTATGGGCGAACACACCGAGATCACCGCCAAGCAGTGGGCAATCGCGCGCGACGCGCAGGATCGGCATGCGCTGGACAGCCACCAGCGTGCCGTCGCCGGCTGGGAGCGCGGCTTCTTCGATGATTTGGTGATCCCGCTCGACGAACTGAAGCGCGACGGCATTCCGCGCAAGGACACCTCGCTGGAGAAGCTGGCGCGACTGCCGCCGGCCTTCGACCGCACCAGCGGCCAGGGCACGCTCAGCGCCGGCAACTCCTCGCCTCTGACCGATGGGGCCGCGGCGATCTGGGTCGGCTCCCGGCAAGGCATCGCCCGGCTGCCGGCCTCGCTACCCCGCGCGAGGCTGGTCGACTGGGAGATCGCCGCGGTGGACTTTCGCGTCGAAGGCCTGCTGATGGCGCCGGCCTTCGCGATCCCGCGGCTGCTGGCCCGCCATGGCCTGCGCTACGAGGACGTCGCGCTGTGGGAGATCCACGAGGCCTTTGCCGCGCAAGTGCTGTTCCACATCAAGGCGATGGAAGACGAGAACTTCCTGCGCGAGAAGGTCGGCATCGCCGACGCGGCGCGCTTCGGCGCCTTCCCGCGCGAGCGCGTCAACCCGAACGGCGGCAGCACCGCGCTGGGCCACCCCTTCGGCGCCACCGGCGCACGCATCCTCAGCCAGGCGGTGAAAGAAGTGGCCGCCCTGCCCTCCGGCAGCCTCTCCATCGTCAGCATCTGCGCCGATGGCGGTCAGGGCAGCGTGGCGCTGTTGCAGGCCGGTTGAGACGTTGCCGACTTGCACGCAAGCCGCAGCGCCTCGCACACGCAGCGCCGCCCGGTGCCACGGCAACGGTCAGGGCTGCAGCCGGCAGTGTTTCCACCCACTGAGACTGCACAGGCACGTTGCAGCCAACGCGGTGACGCTGGCGAAACGGCGCCGATGCCGGCCTGTTCCCGCATGCAAAAAAGGGCCAGCCGATCGATATCGACAAGCCCAAATGCTGAGCCATGAAGAACGGCCAGCAACTGCAAAACTGATGAGGAGCGCTTCGGGCTAGGCCCAAGACTTCAGGCCGCGGCAGCGAACTCCCGATGCTTCAGCTGGAACGCTGGGATGCTCGCGTCGGCCCATTGACTGACCTCCTGACGCTCCCGCTGTGCCCGCACGCCCACCGCCAACATGGCACTGAATTCCGGGTCAGCCGCGATGCGGCGCTGAGCCTCACGAATGGCGGAAGCGAACTGAGGATTGACCTTCAGCTCGAAGTCCAGAAAGCCATCGTGACGGGCCGGCCAGACCTTCCACCAGGCAAGAATGCTGTCCGGATCGTTCAGGTCCACCACCATGCGTTTCTCCCGCTAGTTCGTTGAGCGCCGCGCGCTGATGTTGATACTGTATGTTTATACAGTCAAAGCCGCAAGCGGCCCCGCCGTCGCACAGTGCAGAACACCAACGGCGACAACACCGAAGCGCAGCGCCGCCCGGCCGCATGCCATGATCCGGCCAATACCCTGGCTCCCAGGGCACAGCATTTCAGAAAACAGGCAGTCATGAGCACCACCACCCCCGTCCACTCCGAAACGGACTCGAACCAGCGCTTCATCGACCGGCAAATGGCCGGCGTCATCGAAGCCATCCTCACGCACGCCTACAGCCTCGCCCACAAGGGCTTCATCCCCGCCGAGCGGGAAATCGCCGCCTACGTCGACACGTTCGATGAGGCGACCCTGGTACACGCCATCCGAAAGCACCCCGGCGCGGCCTCTACGCCAGTGCGGACGGCTCCCGACGAAGACGTCCTGCGCTGGGCTCGCCTGGTGGGGCGATCCGCGAGCTGACCCGGGGACCGGTATAGCCCATCGCGGAAGGCGGGTCAGCCCGTCACTGGTCCGGGTGCACGAGCCGACCCTCCGTCAAACGGGCGGCAGGATCTTGCGCAGTTCGCCGGGATCGATCGGCTTACGCAGGTAGTGATCGAACTGAGCAAAGGCCTCGGCGATACCGTCGTCCCGACGGCCCTCGCCCGTCACGGCGATCAGCACGGCGCTGTCGCCATAGGCTTCGCGCAAGCGCGAGCACAGTTCATGTCCGCCCAGGCCCGGCATGCGAATGTCCATGAGCACGCACAAGGGCTCGAAGCTCTTGAAGGCCTCCAACGCCGCCAGGCCATTCGATGCAGTGCGCACCTTGTAACCGTCAAACTCAAGGATGGCAGCAAGCGCTTCAGCCGCATCTTCGTTGTCGTCCACGACCAAGACACGCGTCTCGTCCTTGCCCACATCCGTTCCTCCACGCCGCATAGGCGCTCGTGCGAGACTGTACGCCATGTCGAGAAAGCTAACGCTTCAACTGAGCGCACTCCAGCGCGCCAGATCGAGCGGCAGCGAGCCGCGACCGTCCTCGACAAACGACATGCTGTCTTACTGGTGCAGTGGTTACCGTCCGACCCGTCCCCATGCCTCCTTCTGCGATATTGAGGCCGTCGGAACCCCGTGGACAGCTCGCTTCAGCCGATGGGCCGTGCCAGCATCCAATGCCACGCTCCGCGTTCCGTCAGGCCCGGTCACTTCAAAGTGCCGGGCCTTTTTATCGTAGACATCGGGTGCGTTGGACTGTTCGGGTCTCGCACGCTTTTCCGCGTGACGCGCCTCCCCGAGGCGGAATTCAGGCTTGCGGATCTGCTTGGCTCAACTCGGCGCGAAGGGGCTCTCCGCTAGTCGAGGACGCAGCACGCCGCCAAACGCTAGTCAGGAATTCGGCATGGGCCCGTACCCTCGAGCTCAACGAAACCCGTCGAGCAGTTGGCGAACCTTGTTGACGAGAGCGATGAATTCGAACGGCTTGGTCATCACCTCCATGCCCGGCTCAAGGAATCCATTGCCTACCGCTGCGTTGGCCGCGTAGCCCGTAATGAACAGAACCTTCAGGTCGGGCCGCTGCAATCGCGCTGCATCTGCGATCTGACGACCGTTCATGCCGCCCGGAAGACCCACGTCGGTGATCATCAGGTCGACGCGTGTCGTGGCCTGGAGCAGACTGAGTGCCGAAGCGCCGTCATGGGCCGCGAGCACTCGATATCCAGCGTCCACGAGAACCTCGCTCGCAAGGATGCGTATCTGATCTTCATCTTCAACGAGCAGGACCGTCTCGCCCGCGCCCGCCTCGACCGGAGGTGGCGCGCAACCCACGGTGTCCGGTTCTGCAGCGCCCAGGTAGCGGGGAAAGTACAGGCACATCGTCGTGCCCTTGCCCAGTTCCGTGTAGACCCGGACAGCTCCGCCGCTTTGCCGCGCAAAGCCGTAGACCATGGACAGTCCGAGACCCGTGCCTTCCCCTGTCGGCTTGGTCGTATAGAACGGATCGAAGATGAGCTTGGCGACATCGGGTGACATGCCTGTACCGTTGTCCGAGACGCACAATGAGATGTACTGCCCTGGCGGGAGTTCACGGTCGTCAGCGGCCTGATCGTCCAGCCATTTGTTGGCGGTCTCGATGGTCAGCGTCCCGCCGTGCGGCATGGCATCACGGCCGTTGATGCACAGGTTCAGCAGCGCATTCTCCAGTTGGGCCGCATCGAGCGTCGCTGGCCAGAGTCCCGCGGCGCCCACGACGGTCAGCAGGACCTCCGGCCCCACGGTCCGGCGCACCAGATCCTCCATGCCGCTGATCAGGCGGTTGACGTCCGTGGGTTTCGGATCCAGCGTCTGTCGTCGCGAGAAGGCCAGCAGGCGCTGGGTCAACGCGGCCGCCCGGCGCACGGACGCCATGCCCATCGAGACGTAGCGGTCGAGCCCTTCCGTCTTGCCCTGCTTGAGGCGTACGCGCAGGACCTGCAGCGCGCCGCTGATGCTGGCCAGCAGGTTGTTGAAATCGTGGGCGACGCCACCCGTCAGTTGGCCCACCGCCTCCATCTTCTGGCTTTGGCGCAGCTGCGCCTCCGCCTTCGTCAGCGCGGCAGCCTGCTCCTGTTCGATGGTGACGTCACGGCCATGCGAGTAGATCAGGCCACCTTCAAGGCGTGTCGACCATGACATCGTGCGATACGAGCCATACTTGGTCCGGAACCGATTCAGGAAAACCTTCTGGCCCACGTAGCGCTCGGGAACGAAACGGCCATCGCGCAGCGGCGGCTGAAAGTCGGGGTGGATGAAATCCGTGACCTTGCGCCCAAGGAGCTCGTCAGGCAGCCATCCCAGGATGTCGAACGAGGCCGGACTGACGGACTGCATCATGCCGTCCAGGTCGATGACCATGATGACCTCGTGCGCGTTCTGCCAGATGCGGTCCAGATCCGCGGCCACCTTCGCCGCTGCCAGCGCAGCAGTCTTTTCGGCCGTGATGTGCCGTCCGGTCGCGAAGATCAGCTCGCCGTCGGGCGCCGCCACCCACGACAGCCATCGAAAGCCACCGTCCTTGTGCAGGTAGCGGTTCTCGATCACCGCCAGCGTTTGCCGGGATGCAGTTTCCAGCGCCTCGGCGGTCAGGCGCAGATCCTGCGGAGCGATGAACTCCATCACATTGCGGCCGACCATCTCGCCCTCTGCCCAACCGAGGATCTTGGTCGCCGCGGGATTGACCGACAGAAGTCTTCCCGTCTTGTCGAGCGTGAACAAGATGTCCGCCGACGTGTTCCACAGGCTGTCGCGCTCGCTGACGCGCTCCGCGATCAGGCGTTGCAACTCGCCATTGAGGCGCTCCATGGCGTCGGTCTGCCTCTTGCGCTCCGTGATTTCAAGGAACAGGACGGCGAATCGCTCGTCGTCGACCTTGAAGGCGTGTCCTTCGTACCAGCGATCAAGCGTGCCGACCTGGCGCGTGAACGTCGTGCTGACACCGGTCGCCACCACCTCGGCAAAGTCGTCGATCCATGCGTCCTCTATGCCGGGAAAGACTTCCCGGATCGTGCGGCCGATGGCCGCTTCCTGTGCCACCCCGACCAGCTTGGACCAAGCAGGATTGACCTCGACGTACTGCCAGTCCCGCACTGAACCGTTGGCGCCGCGAACCAGCTTTCCGAGGATGAAGCCTTCATGGAGGCGCTCGAAGACCAAGCGCCAAGATGCATCAGTGCGCTCGTCCGCTGATCTTCGTTCCGGATACAAGGTCGGCGCCATCAGCATTCTTCGAAAAGCAAGCAGTGCGGCACATCAGCTGCGGACGAACTCCAGCAGGTCCTGTGTCAACCGGACCTTCTCGGTGACGAAGAGGCCATGAGGCGCGCCGTCGTACTCGATCAGGTTCGATTGCGCAATGCCGCGAGCGGCTGCGCGGCCGGCCGTGTCGATGGGCACCGTCTTATCGTCGGTGCCGTGGATGATCAGGGTCGGCACCCGGAACGCCGGCAGGTCGGGACGGAAGTCCGTGGACGAGAAGGACTTTGCGCAGGCCAAGGTGGACCTCAGGCTGGCCTGCATGGCAGTATTCCGAGCCCATTCCAGGACTTGATCGCTGACCGGATGCGACACGAAGCTGACGCCAAAAAAGTCTCTGAAGAATCCGGCAAAGAACTTGGCCCGGTCTTCCTTCATGCCCTGCGCCATCTTGTCGAACTGTTCCTGGTCAACGCCATCCGGGTTGTCGGGCGTCTTCAACATGAAGGGCACGACCGAAGAAACCAGCGCGGCCTTCGCGACGGACTTCCCGCCATGGCGGCTCATGTAGCGCGCCACCTCGCCGCCGCCCATCGAGAATCCGACCAGTGTGGCGTCGGTCGCTCCGGTCTGCTCGATCACGGCAGCAAGATCATCGGCCAGCGTGTCGTAGTCGTAGCCATTCCAGGGCTGCGAAGAGCGGCCGAACCCACGCCGGTCGTAGGCGATCGCACGGTAGCCGGCGTCGGCCAGGGCCATGGCCTGGTCGTCCCAGGAATCCGCCGACAACGGCCAGCCATGTAACAGGATGACGGGCCGGCCGCTGCCCCAATCCTTGACATAGAGCTTGCTGCCGTCGGCGGTAGTGATGTGCTTCATGAGGACTCCGAACAATGTGGTTGGACACGCAGAGCGATCTCGCTCTGCTGAAGGGGCCGGCTCCTCAGCAATCCAAGGTCCCGATTGCTTCCCGTTGATGCGGCGGAAATGAAAAAGGCCCGGCACGTGAAGTGACCGGGCCTGACGGAACGCGGATACGGACATGTGCTAACACGAGCCATCGGCTGGAGCGAGCGGTCCGCGAGGGTTTCGACGACTTGAGGGTCTCAGGAGTCGGAACCGTTGAGGATCAGACCACCTGCCAATCGCCTGTAGGACGCGAACTACGTGCTCGACCGGGCCCGCTAGCAGTCATCCCACAGGAACACGGCGCGGCCGGCGATGACAAACTCGCTCCAATCGATGGCGCAATGGCGCCTGATTCCCTGCAGGGGGAGGACGAGGCGTCAATCACGGAGGCCGCCACGGGTGTGCCCCGCCGGCGGCCGGAAGCCGGTCATCTGTGAGTCGGCGAGCTGGGGCCCTCTCAAGCGCATCCTGCTGGACGGCGTCGCGACCGCACGGGGAGTTGCCGCAAGGATGTAGCCGCCCACAAGTTTCGAAAGATTGCCGATATCGCAGACTGCGGCCTGCGAGGTGCGCGACAACCAGGGCGGCTTGATCGTCGTCGACTTCGCGTCCAGCAGGAGACGAGCTTCTTAGTGTGCCGCGCGCAAGCCGCAGTACCGCGGTCGAGCAGCTCGCTGCGACGAACCCTCTCGGTCCAGCGGCTCTGCGCGCGGGGCGTCCCGCTCAGATGTTTGCCAATCTCCCGGCCGTCAGTTGCTCGATCAGAAATTCCAGCCGTCCCGGCCAGACGGGCTTCACGGCATGCGCGTCGAAGCCCGCGGCGCTGGCGCGCGCCTTGTCGGCCGCAAGGCCGTAGCCGGTTAGCGCCACGAAGCGTGTGCTCGGCGCCCCAGCATGCCAGCGCATGCGGCTGACCAGTTCATATCCATCCATCGCGGGCAGGCCGATGTCGATCAAGGCGACGTCCGGTGCCTCCGCGGCGAACATCGATAGCGCCTGTTCCGGGTGGTGGGCGACTCGGACCACATGCCCGCTGGCAACCAGGACCGCTTCCAGCGAGGCGGCCGCATCCTCGTTGTCGTCGACGATCATCACCCTGCGCGGTGTCGTGGCCGCATGCGTGGGCAGGGCCGTCCCCGACGCCAGTTCAGAGGCCGGATCCGCCGGCGGCAGGCGCACGATCACCTCAGTGCCCCGGCCCGCACCCTCGCTCTTGGCCTCCACCGTGCCGCCATGCAGCTTGACGATGTTCTTGACGATGCTCAGGCCCAGCCCCAGGCCGCCCTGTGCGCGGTCCAAGGCTTGACGGCTCTGCGTGAACATGTCGAACACGGTGGGCAGGAATTCGGCGGCGATGCCGATCCCGTTGTCGCGGATGCGGAACACGGCCTCGCCCTTCTCTTCGCGGGCCAGCAGCTGCAACAGTCCGCCGGGTTCGGTGTACTTCGCCGCATTGGCCAGCAGGTTCGACAGCACTTGCGTCATCCGGGACACATCCGCGCCGATCTCAAGGCCCGGCGCTACGTTTAACTCAAGCCGGTGCCGGCGTTGCTCCAGCAGCGGCTGCACCATCTCGACGGCACGCTGCGCCAGAGACTGTACGGCCACGCGCTCCCAGGCCAGTTCCACCTTGCCGGAGCTGATGCGCGAGACGTCCAGCAGGTCGTCCACCAGTCTGACCAGATGCTGGGTCTGCCGGCGCAATATCTCCAGCGGCCGCGGCGGCACGCCGCCCATCCGCTCCAGCAAGGTGGTCACAGAGACGATCGGCGCCAGCGGGTTGCGCAGTTCATGGCCCAGCATCGCCAGGAACTCGTCCTTCACCGAATTGGTGTGCTCGGCTGTGGCGCGCGCGCGGATCTCCCGCTGCAACAGCAATTGCAGCGCGCTGACATCGCGCACGGTGCCGATAGCGCGGTAGGCCGTGCCGTTCACCTCACGCAGGAAGTACACGTGCTCGCGCACATGGATCATGGCGTCCTCAACGCCGCGCACGCGGTACTCCGCGCTCCACGACGAAGCGCTGCCGACCAGCCCAGCATCGAAGCTAGCGACGACGCGCTCGACATCGTCCACGTGTATGCGCTGCCGCCGCCAGTCCGGCCGCTTGGAGACACGCGCCCGGCCGCCGAACAATTGTTCCAGGTTGCCACCCCACCAGACCTCGTTCTGTGCGACGTTCCAGTCCCACAGGCTTTCTTCAGTCGTCTCAGAGAAAAGCCGCAACCGCTCCTGGTCCCAGCGAGCCTGCGTGTGGCGCCAAGCCGTCTCCACCGCCGGGCCGGCCAGGGCGGCAATGGTTTCGACGACGCGTTGCGCCTCGGCTCCCTCCGGGCCGGACGGACGGCCGACGACCAGGGCACCGGTGGGCCGTCCGCTGCCGTTCAGCAGCGGCACGGCGAGCAGTTCAATGGCGCTGCCCTCAGGTAACAGCGCGCGGACGATGGTTTCGTTCTCGTCATCCCGCCTCAATTGCAGCGGCCGCGGCTCCAGCAGAATCCTGCGGTGGATCGCATACAGCGCAGAGCGAACTGCCGCCGGCGACGACGTGCCCTCGGGTGCGAGCACGCAGGCCTGCTGCCAAAGCCTTCCTGGCAGGACATGCGAAGCGAATGCGGGCTGCTGCGTCGCAGACTCCGCAGCGCGGCGCGCGCAGCCGAGCAACTCTTCATGGCCCGACAGTCCCAGCAGCTCCCGCGCGAAATGGATGAGATCGAAAGCCACGTGCCTGCGCGGGCCTCAGGTCGGAACGCCCGGCATGGCCTTGCTGCTCACGTTCACCAGATTGGCAAGGCGAGTTTCGAGAATGCCGCTGCTGCGGTCCGCCGTCAGGAAGGCCTCGGGCGGCACGTAGTACATTGAGGCATTGTCGAAGCCCTCCGTGTCCAGCAACACGCTCGGATGCGTGTGCAGTACGTCGTTCATCAGCTCCGCGTCGAAGCGGCGTTGGTCGTACTGGCAGATCGAATATGACTTGGCGCCGGTCGCGTAGAAATCGTTCAGCAGCGCTTCGTATTCGACCAGGCGCTCGGAGCCTGGATCGCCGGCCAAGGCCCAGGACATCTCGCCCGTCACTCGCAGCGCTGCATAGCCGGCCCGCAATGCGGCCTCGGTCTCGCGCCCTAACATCTCGATCATCCGCTCCGGCTGGAACGCGCCGTCTACAAGGTAGACCTCCTTGGCCGACTGGATGACCAATTGCCCGCTGGCCACCAGCGCATCGACGTCGATGTCCGCCGTCTGCAGCGTTGTCCGCAGTCGGTCGGCCGTCTGCAGGTGCACGAGGTAGAGCATTCTCTCGTGCCGCTCGATTCCCAGGCGGACGAAATCGATGGTGATCTGCCGCTGGTCCGCATCGCTACGGAATATGCCGCAGTAGTGATCTCCCGGTTGCATGCGTTCGAGGGCAGGAAGCACGGCGTGCTTGTCGGTACACATGGGAGGTCCTTCGCGGAGCGGGATGAATCCCTAGTGTATTTCTCGTCATCGAACAGCCCGCGTCCAATCGGCGAATCCCTAGCTATCGGCCTCATGACGTCCTACGTACGGCATGCAAACAAACCGTTACAAAACATTGCCCGGCATGGGCGGCGGTGTCCTGGAGCGAAAAATTGAACGAAGCAACTCACGCCTCCATTTCCGCATCAGATGCGCCCGCCATGCCAGCCAATTCAAGGAATCGACACTCGGCTGAAGCACCAGCAGGTGCCGGGCGTCTGAACGACCTTCTGGTCAGAGCCGCCGGAGGCGACCAGCGGGCGTTCCACCACTTTCACTGCCTTACTCGTCGATCACTGCTGTACCGCGTGCGGCAATCCATCGGGAACGCACAGGATGCCGAGGACGTCTGCCAGAAAGCCTATCTCCAGGCTTGGCGCGCTTCGCCGAGCTTCGACCCGTCCCTGGGTCAGGCGTCGACATGGCTCGGAAGGATTGCACGCAATCTCGCGGTCGATCACTTTCGTCAGCGCTCCAAGGACCATGCCTTTCTTCCCGGCAGTGGAGACGAATCGGTGCTGGCGGCGGTCTCGTCAAACGAACCTGAGGCCTGGGAGCGACTGCAGCAGCTCCAGAACTCTGCACTGCTTCACAAGGAACTGGCCCGGCTTCCCGCAGAGGTCCGCCAGGTCGTGATGATGTCCATGCACCATGGCTTCAGCCTGCGCGACATCGCCGGTCACCTCGAGACGCCAGAAGGAACGATCAAGAGTCGTATGCGCCGGGCCCTTCTGGTCCTGCGGGCGAGTTGGCCTGACTTCGATGTAAACGTTGGTCGGGCAGTTTTCGGGAATTCCTGACAGTCCTGATTGGCGGCGTGAGAGTTCACCCAGAGGGTGGCGCACTGGGTTGCAGAGATTTTCGGAGCAGTTCTCAGAGCCGTCTTCGCGAACGGGAGTCTCAGGCGACGCTCCGCGTTCCGTCTGGCCCGGTCACTTCACGTGCCGGGCATTCACCTCGTTCGCACCGCGAATGCAAGGGTGGTTCCGCCTGCACAACGGGTACATCCGCGTCAGCGACATCCGGCTGTCGCGCAACTCGCAGCGAGATATCGGATACAGCGGCAATCTTGCGATGGAGCAGTAGCAGCCCCAGCGGGCGCCGCGATTGCCCGCCCCGCTTCGATCCTGTTCGTGTTGTGCCTGCCCAGATCGCACCTGAACTCCAAGGTCTCCGGCAACCGAGGTTCGAAGAGGAAAATCCCCACGGACACCCCGCGTCCGCCCCCAATTCCGCGGTAAGCGAGACCATCAGACAAGAAGCCTGTACAAGCCGAACACCAGTTCCCATGCCCTCACGAAAAGCCAGCGCGCCAGCGACTACCGCCCCGTCGACCACACCAGGCTTTGTGCGCGTGCGCGGCGCGCGAGAACACAACTTGAAGAACGTCGACGTCGACATCCCGCGCGATGCGCTGGTCGTGTTCAGTGGCGTGTCCGGCTCCGGAAAATCCTCGCTGGCGTTCGCAACCATCTATGCCGAGGCACAGCGGCGCTACTTCGAATCGGTGGCGCCGTATGCCCGCCGGCTGATCGAGCAAGTCGGGGTGCCAGCTGTCGACTCGATCGATGGCCTGCCGCCAGCCGTAGCCCTGCAGCAGCAGCGCGGCACACCCAGCACCCGCTCGTCGGTCGGCAGCGCGACTTCGCTGTCCAGCCTGCTGCGGATGCTCTATTCCCGCGCCGGCCACTACCCTGCCAAGCAGCCAATGCTCTACGCGGAGGACTTCTCGCCGAACACGCCGCAGGGCGCCTGCCCGACCTGCCATGGCCAGGGCCGCGTCTACGAGGTGACCGAGGCCTCGATGGTTCCCGACGACTCGCTGACGATTCGGGAGCGGGCGATCGCCGCTTGGCCACCGGCCTGGCACGGCCAGAACCTGCGCGACATCCTGGTCACGCTGGGCCACGACGTCGACAGGCCCTGGCGCGACTTACCCAAGAAGACTCGCGACTGGATTCTCTTCACCGAAGAGCAGCCCACCGTCCCCGTCTACGCCGGTTTCACACCAGCGGAGACACGCGCCGCGCTGCGCAACAAGATGGAGCCGAGCTACCAAGGCACCTTCATGGGCGCGCGCAAGTACGTGCTCCACACCTTCGCGACGACGCAGAGCCCGCTGATGAAGCGCCGCGTGTCGCGCTACATGATCGCGAGCGCCTGCCCTGCATGCGAAGGAAAGCGGCTGAAGCAGGAAGCGCTATCCGTCACCTTCGCCGGCCTGGACATCGGGGAACTGTCACGCCTGCCGCTGCGCGAGCTGGGCGGCGTGCTCGCCGCTGCGACATCGGGCGAAGCGCCCACAATGAAGGGCCGACACATCGATGCGTCGGCGCGCCGGACCAAAGACCATGCTCATGCCGGTTCGTCGGATGTGCGGCGCACCCCCAACGAATCCGAGGAGAAACGGATCGCCGCCCAACGGATCGCCCACGACATGCTCGAGCGCATCACGACGCTGAACGAACTCGGCCTGGGCTATCTGTCGCTGGACCGGACCACGCCAACCCTGTCCTCGGGCGAACTGCAGCGCCTGCGCCTGGCGACACAGATCCGCTCGAACCTGTTCGGCGTGATCTACGTGATGGACGAGCCATCGGCCGGACTTCACCCGGCCGACGGCGAGGCCCTGGTGTCCGCGCTGCAGGCGCTAAAAGCCGCCGGCAATTCGCTGTTTGTCGTGGAGCATGACCTGGGCCTGATGCGCAAGGCGGACTGGATCGTCGACGTCGGCCCCGACGCAGGCGAGCTGGGCGGGCATGTCCTGTACAGCGGGCCACCGGCAGGCCTGGCGAATGTGGCCTCGTCGCACACGGCAGCCCACCTGTTTCCCTCGGAGCGCCCCTTGCGCCGGCCACCCCGCCCCGCCAGCGGCTGGCTGGAGCTTCAAGGTGTGGTGCGCAACAACCTTCGAGGCGTCGACGTCGCATTCCCACTCGGTGCGATGACGGCGGTCACGGGCATCTCAGGCTCGGGGAAGTCCAGCCTCGTCAGCCAGGCTCTGGTGGACCTGGTGAGTGCAGCGCTTGGGGACGAGGCGCCTTCTCCCGAAGCCGACGATGAACCGGACGCTGATGCGATCGCCCGCGAAATCACCCATGGACGCATCGTCCGAGGCGCCGATCGACTGCGCCGGCTCGTGCGCGTGGATCAGAAGCCCATCGGCCGCACCCCGCGCTCGAACCTCGCGACCTACACCGGCCTGTTCGATCACGTCCGCAGGCTTTTCGCGGCGACTCCGGCGGCCCGCGAGCGGCGCTATGACGCAGGTCGGTTCTCGTTCAACGTCGCGAAAGGACGTTGCGAGACCTGCGAAGGCGAAGGCTTCGTCAGCGTCGAGCTGCTGTTCATGCCCAGCGTCTACGCCCCCTGCCCCACCTGCCATGGCGCACGCTACAACGAGGCCACCCTGAAGGTGAAGTTGCGCGGCCGCAGCATCTCCGACGTGCTGCGAATGACAGTGGACGAGGCGAGCGCATTCTTCAGCGACGACGCTGCGTTGGCACGGCCACTGGCGCTGCTGCAGCAGATCGGCCTGGGCTATCTCCGACTGGGTCAGCCGGCCACCGAGCTGTCCGGCGGTGAGGCGCAGCGCATCAAGCTCGCAACGGAACTGCAGCGCGCCCAACGTGGGCAGACGCTGTATGTGCTGGACGAGCCGACGACCGGCCTGCATCCCGCGGACGTGGACAAGCTGCTGGCGCAGCTGAACCACCTGGTGGACGCCGGCAACACGGTGGTCCTGGTCGAGCACGAGATGCGCGTGGTTGCGGCCTGCGACTGGGTCATCGATGTTGGGCCCGGCGCCGGGGACGACGGAGGACGCCTGGTCGCCTGCGGTTCGCCGCAGGAGGTGGCACGAATGGACGGCAGCCGCACCGCGCCCTATCTACGCGCCGAACTATGAGGCGGTCTTCGGCGTCGGCGCATTCGGCTCGATCAACGATTCCCGCTTGAGCTCCTTCCAGAAACCCTCGGGAATCCTGGCATGCATCGAGTTCCAGTTCTGCTGGATCTGCTCAGCGCTGCCCGCGCCGACGACGAGGGCCACGGCCTCGGGCGCCGCCGCCGAAAACTGCAAGGCGGCGGCACGGAGGTCCACGCCGTGCCGCGCTGCCACGGCTCTCAGCCGCTCGCGCTTGTCCAGTGCCTCGGCCGGGATCCGGAAATTGTCCTTGCCGTAGTTGTAGCGCGGGCTGCCCGAGATGAAGCCGGCATTCAGCGACGAGCCCATGACCAGCGCCACCTGTCTGGCTCGCACTGCAGGCATCACTTCGTTGAGCGCATTGGCGTGATCGACGAGCGAATACTGGCGAGCACACAGGCAGACGTCGGGGTCTGCATCCTCAATGACCTTGAGAATCGCGTATGGCGTGTTCACGCCAACGCCCCATGCGCGGATGACCCCTTCGTCGCGCAGCCTGGACAGCGCGGGAAACGCACCCTTGCGCGCGATCCGGTACTGTTCCTTCCAATCGGTCGGGAACCAGGCGAAATCCGGCGACAGGTCGTGGACGAAGACCACGTCGAGGTACGACACCCCCAGCCGCTGCAAGCTGTCCTCGATCGAACGGAGCACGCCATCGGCGCTGTAGTCGATGACCAGATCGTTCGGCGAATCCGAGAAGGGGAACATCTTCTCGTGCCGGTTCTTTCGTGAGGCCTTGAGCAGCTTGCCCACCTTGGATGACAGCAGGTAGTCTCCGCGCGGCTGCTGGTGCAGGAAATGACCGAAGCGCCGCTCGGCCAGCCCGAGGCCGTACCACGGGGCGACATCGAAGTAGCGTACGCCCATGTCCCATGCCATCTCCAGCGTGGCCTGGGCTTGCTGGTCGGTGCGCTTCTCGAACTCGTTTCCGAGGGATACGCCCCCGAGCCCGAAGCGGAACTCGGGCTTGAAGATCTGCTTGGCACGACTCGGCATGGACGACTCCTCTCGACAGGAAGGTGAGCTCCTTCGCTGGCAATCGACATACCCCCGGCGTAGGACTGTGCGGAGACCGATCACCGGACGGTAGGCCGCTCTTGCGCGATACACGCGTCGGGTTTCGGGCCGCTCCTGGTCACCGCGGACAATGCACGCCATGAAATCACCGAAGAGACTGCAGGTCCTGATCGACGAGGGCCTGATCGACAGCGTCCAGCGCCAACTGATGAGCGGCAAGGAAGCCCAGGTCTTCGTTGTGAGGAGCGGCGGCGAGATCCGCTGTGCCAAGGTCTACAAGGAAGCCTCGAATCGCAGTTTCCGCCAGGCCATCGACTACACGGAAAATCGCCGGGTCAAGAACAGCCGCCAGGCGCGTGCGATGGCCAAGGGCACGAAGTTCGGCCGCGAGGCGCAGGAAGCCGCGTGGCAGAGCGCAGAGGTCGATGCGCTGTATCGGCTGGCTCGCGCCGGCGTGCGAGTGCCGAAGCCCTTCAACTTCTTCGAAGGCGTGCTCCTGATGGAGTTGGTGTGTGACGAGCATGGCGACGCCGCGCCACGGCTCAACGACGTCCTGTTCTCTGCCGACGACGCCCGCGCACACCACGCCACCCTCATCACCGAGGTCGTGCGCATGCTGGTCACGGCCGGGGTCGTGCACGGCGATCTGTCCGAGTTCAACATCCTCCTGGGCGCCGACGGGCCGGTCATCATCGACCTGCCACAGGCGGTCGACGCAGCCGGAAACAATCATGCGCAGCGCATGCTGCTGCGCGACGTCGGCAACCTGCGCGACTTCTTCGGCCGCTTTGAGCCAGAACTATTGAAGACGGATTTTGGCTCCGAGATCTGGGACCTCTACCAGCGCGGCGCCCTGCATCCCGAGACACCGTTGACGGGCCTGTTCGAGCACAAGATCGGCACTGTCGACCTGACCGGCGTCATGCGCGAGATCGATGATGCACGGGCAGAGGACGCGGCCCGCCGCTTACGCATCGCCCAAGGCTGAAGCCTGGGCGCCGAAAACCTACGGCACCAAGGCCCGACGTGCTCGCCGGCCCAACGAGCGCGGCCTCGGATGTCATGCGGTGCTACCCTGTGCTTGGCTCTGGGGCCATTGCGGACGCATCACGGTGTCCGCGCCCCGATGGTCGCGAGCTGATCTGCGGCCACTTTGACGAGCCACACCCAATCGGGAAGCTTCTTGGCGCATGCGCGGCACCTGGCTTGCCATGCCCGGCACGAGACCACGTCCGCCATCGCCCAAGGAACTTCCATGAACCTCCAGCACCGCAACAATGTCCAACTCAGCGGCGCCGGTCCCGCCACGATGATGTTTGCCCACGGGTTCGGCTGCGACCAGACCATGTGGCGCTACCTGGCGCCGGCGTTCGCCGACCGTTTCAAGATCGTCCTCTTCGACCTGGTGGGCAGCGGCATGTCGGACCTGTCCGCCTACGACCCGAAGAAATACGACACCCTTCACGGTCATGCCAGCGACGTCCTGGAGATCGCTGAACAATTCGCCGAAGGGCCGGTGGTGTTCGTCGGCCACTCCGTGAGCGCCACGATCGGCATGCTTGCGACGATCGCGGCGCCGCAGCGCTTTGCAGCGCACATCATGGTCGGGCCCTCACCCTGCTACATCAACGACGACGACTACCTGGGCGGCTTCACGCGCGAGGACATTGATGGACTCCTCTCCGCGCTCGAAAGCAACTACCTGGGCTGGTCGAGCAGCATGGCCCCGGCCATCATGGGCTCACCGGAGCAGCCGGAACTCGGCGTGGAGCTCACGAACAGCTTCTGTCGCACCGATCCGGACATCGCCAAGCACTTCGCGCGGGTCACATTCCTGTCGGACCACCGGCAGGACCTGAGCAAGGCCAGCACGCCTGCGCTGATCCTGCAGTGCAGCGACGACATCATCGCGCCGGTGTCCGTCGGCGAGTACATGCACCGGACCCTGCCCTCCAGCAAGCTCGAGATCATCGAGAACGTCGGC
Organism: Roseateles agri; assembly: GCF_034043675.1. Lineage (NCBI taxonomy): Bacteria > Pseudomonadati > Pseudomonadota > Betaproteobacteria > Burkholderiales > Sphaerotilaceae > Roseateles > Roseateles agri. Next base: position 335,453 of record NZ_JAXCLA010000008.1, read on the forward strand.
CACTGCCCCCACCTCAGCGCGCCGCATGAGAGCACGACAGCGACCGAGCAATTCCTTCAAACTCTGGGCCTTTGAAATGGCCACCGAGACTTCTCGGGCCGGCGCCGACGTTCTTTTCGAGCAAGCCGCCTGCGGCCTGCTGACGACGACGGCAAACGGCACGATCGAGCGCGTCAACGCCATGTTCTGCCTGTGGACGGGCTACACCGCCGCCGAGCTGGTCGGAAAACGCCGGATCCAGGATCTCCTGACGATCGGCTGCCGGGTCTTCCATCAGACGCATTGGGCACCGCTGCTGCAACTGCAAGGCTCGGTCGCTGAGGTGAAGCTGGACGTCCGGCACAGGGACGGCCGCGTCCTGCCGATGCTGTTCAACGCCGTGCGCAGAATCGACGGTAACGTCACCTGCGATCACATCGCCGTCATGGTCGTCACGGACCGCGAGAAATACGAGGCTGAACTGGTGCGCGCCAGAACAAGGGCCGAGGCGGCACAGGCCCAGCTCGCGCATTCCGATCGACAGAAGGACGAGTTCCTGGCGACGCTGAGTCATGAGCTGCGCAACCCGCTCACGCCGATGCGCAATGTGACGGAGATCCTGAAGCGAAAAGATCTGACCGACCCGCAGTTGATCTGGGCACGTGACGTCCTGGGTCGACAAGTCGACCATCTGAGCCACCTCGTCAACGACCTGCTGGAAGTCTCCCGGTTCAGCCAGGGCAAGATCACGCTCCGACGACAAGTCATGGATCTGGCAGATGCGGTCCACGCCGCCGTCGAAGCCGTCGGACCGCTCATGCAGGCCGCCGCCCAGGAGCTCAGGGTGACGCTACCTGCCGAGCCGGTCCGCATCGATGCCGACCCGGTGCGAATGGCTCAGGTCATGCAGAACCTGCTGAACAACGCTTCCAAGTACACGCCCGACGGTGGCCGCATCTGGCTGGAGGTCGGCGCCGAGGGTGACGAGGCCGTGGCGCGCGTGCGCGATGGCGGCATCGGGATTCCGCCTGATCAGGTCGACCATGTGTTCGACATGTTTTCGCAATTGGAGCCGGCGCTCAAGCGGGCCCAAGGGGGACTGGGTATCGGGCTGTCCTTGGTGCGCTCGTTGCTTCAACTGCACGGCGGAACCGTCACCGCTCGAAGCGATGGATCCGGCCAGGGCAGCGAGTTCACGGTCCGCCTGCCGCTGTGCCGCCAGGCCATCCCCGATCCCCCGCTCGACGTCGCGCCGTCAGGTGGCCCGTCAGGGTGCCGGAGGATCCTGATCGTCGACGACAACGTCGATTCGGCCGAGACGCTGAGCGAGCTTCTCGATTTCTCTGGGCACCAGACTTCCACGGCTCACAACGGACCTGACGCCATCGAGCGTGCCCGACAGACCTTGCCGGATGCCATCGTCATGGATATCGGGCTGCCGGGCATGAGCGGGTATGAGGCGGCCGCGCGCATTCGTCAGGAGCCCTGGGGCAAGCAAATCCTACTGATCGCCCTCACCGGCTGGGGGCAGCCGCAAGACAAGCGGGCTGCGGAGGATGCCGGCTTCGATCACCATCTGACAAAGCCGCTTGACATTGAGGCCCTGGAAGTGCTCCTTAACGCGGCGAGCAACGGCAGCGATTCCGCGGCCGAACAGGATGGCTGAGACGAACGTTCCGCGACCAGCGGCTCTGCGCGCAGACCGCCCCTCAGATGTTGGCAGATCGCTAAGCAGTCAATTGCTCGATGAGCCGTTCCAACCGCCTTGGCAAACGGGTTGCGCGCTGCGTGAATTCGCGTCCAGCCGGCACGAACCTTTGGTTAAAGGGTGCGGCGCGGCTTGCTCCTACCGCGCAACGTAGCGCCAGCGTCGGCGCTGCCCCTGGCCGCAGGCTTGTTGGCCTCGGGCTTCGCGGGCTTGACCAAGCCGCTGGCCAAACTCACCGCGACGCTCTGGAATTCGGCTGCGTAGTGCTTGCGCATTCGCACGATCTCTTTGGCGTATCTCCGTCCAAGCTGTTCCTTCTTCATGTCCGACAACAGACGGCCGGCCACCTGAAAGAACTTCGATTCCTCTTCCTTCAGATGATGGCGCACCTTGAAGCTCAACAGCTTCGCCGTGCCAATCCAGCCGTCCTGCTTCTTGTCGCGCACCGACAACTCGTCCAGCAGCTCGTCGACTTCATGATGTTCATGAAGCGCATGGCGCGAGGCGTCGAGACCGCCATCCTCCATCAGCAGATGGACGTACAGGAATCGTTCTTCCGCCGCCGCATGCGCCATCAACTCGACTTTCAGTTGCAGGAACAGAAGTTCGCGCGCAGCCATATCGCTGCGCGACGCAGTGAGCTTGCGGCACAGGTCGCGCTGCAGGTCGTGGCTTTCACGAATCGCGTCGAAGATCAATCGAGTGGCTCCGAATGGCTGAAGGAAGGTGTTCAAGGCGTTCCTCTGTGACTGTCTGAGCACCGTGCCGCTCATGAACACAGAAAAGCGCCCGGTTCGACGTAGGACGACGGCGCGAAAGCATCTAGGTAGTCGCACCCAACCCCAGCCGTGTCCTTCAAATGCCCCAACGCAGTGAAGCGGGACGCATAAGGTTCCCCTCCCCCCAGCCGCCCGTTGCCCCCGCCCAGCCGGCGCAAATGCAAAGCGCTGCGCGAGCGCTCGTACTGATTGGGTTAGTCGACTTCGATGACCAGCCGCTCGCCCAGCAAGCCGAACCGCTTCAGCTGCGCCCGCAGGACGTTCCGCGACAGGCCCAGCTCGCGAGCCGTGCGCACTTGATTGCTGCCGCAGTGTTCGAAGGCCGTGCGCACGATCAGTTCTTCCAACGTTTCATGTAGCTGAGGGTGCCGCTGGTCCAACAACTGGCGCAGCGCCTGGGCAATCAGGTCCAGCCCGGCCGCAGGCGGCTGCTGGGCACCTGCTGGCGGCTGCGGGAGGCGCAGGTCCTGGCGCTGCACGACGTCGCCGCGACAGACGATCAGCGCGTAGTGGACGACGTTCTCTAACTCGCGTATGTTGCCCGGCCAGCCGTGCGCCAGCAGCGCCTGTTCCGCAGCCGGGGCCAGTGCGATCGAGTCGAGCCCGAGTCGGCGCCGGTAGGTGTCGGCGAAGTGGTGTGCCAGCGGCAGGATGTCGCCGGGTCGCTCGCGCAAGGGTGGCAGGTGCAGCACGGCCACGTGCAGCCGGTAGAAGAGGTCGGCGCGGAAGCGCCCGGCCTGCACCGCCTTGGCGAGGTCCACGTTGGTCGCCGCGATCAGCCGCACGTCGACCGGTATCGGGTGCCGCGCGCCGAGGCGGATCACCTGGCGCTCCTGTAGCACGCGCAGCAGCTTCACCTGCAGGTGCATCGGCATGTCGCCAATCTCGTCCAGGAATAGCGTGCCGCCATTGGCCGCCTCAAACCATCCGGCCCGCGCCTGACTCGCGCCGGTGAAGGCGCCGGCCTCGTGACCGAACAACTCGGCATCCACCAGCGATTCGCTGAAAGCGCCACAGTTGACGGCCACGAAGGGGCCGGCACGCTGGCTGCAGGCATGGATGTGCCGCGCCACCAGCTCCTTGCCGGTGCCCGTCTCGCCGATCAGTAGCGCCGTCGCGTGGCTCGGGCCGATCTGCTCGACCTGCTGCAGCAGCTGTACGGACTGCGGGTCGTTGAAGACCAGCGCCTTGGCGCGGATCGACAGCGCCAGCGTGTCGGGGTTGGGCAGCGTGAGGATCTTCGTGGGAGGACTGTGGTGGCTCATCGGCGTGTTGTCGACGTAGTGCCCAGGTCAAAGCGGCGCAGAAGCGTGCGCATCGTGTTGCGGGTGATGCCCAGCAGCTGGGCCGCCCGTACCTGGTTGCCACGGCATTGCTCGAAGGCCGTGCGCACCACCAACGCCTCAATCCGCTGGAAGGCCTGCGGCGTACGTGCCTCCAACATCGCGCCGATCGCGTCGGCCAGCTCGCGCGGCGCCGCCGCTTCGGCCACTTGCGCTGCAGCGGGCCTCGCCTGCTCGCCGGAATCGTCCGGCGGCACTGGTTCCTCGTTCAGCTCAATCAGTCGAAGGTCGGCGGGCCGGATCTCTCCGCCCTTGCACACAATCAGGGCGAACTGGATCACGTTCTCCAGCTCGCGGATATTGCCGGGCCAGCGGTGCGCCTCCAGCAGCGCACGAGCCTCCGCGCTGATCGCCACAGGAACGCGGTCCGGCGCATGCCGCTCAATGAAGGTGCTGGCCAGCGGGATGATCTCGGCGCCTCGCTCGCGCAGCGGCAGCAAGGCGATCGGCGCAACGTTCAGGCGATAGAACAGGTCGGCACGGAAGCGCCCGTCCGCCACCGCGGCGGCCAGGTCCACGTTGGTAGCCGCGATCAACCGTGCATTGACCGTCACAGGCCGGCGCGAGCCGAGGCGCACGACCTGCCCCTCCTGCAGCACCCGCAGCAGCTTGACCTGCAGGGCCAGCGGCATGTCTCCGATCTCGTCGAGGAAGAGCGTGCCGCCCTGCGCAGCCTCGAACCAGCCTGCGCGCGCGCGGTCAGCACCGGTGAATGCCCCGGCCTCGTGACCGAACAGCTCGGCATCGATCAAGGTCTCGCTGAAGGCGCCGCAATTGACGGCGACGAAGGGCCCGCGGCGGCCGCTCATGGCGTGGATGGCGCGGGCAGTCTGCTCTTTCCCGGTGCCTGTCTCGCCGGTCAACAGCACCGGCGCCTCGCTGCGTGCGATGCCTGCCGTTCGCTCCTCCGCTTTCAATGTTCGGCTCATGGCACTACTCCTTGCGTGGCAATGTAGGCATCCACGGCCGGGAGAGGAACGACGATTTCCTTCTGTGAATATCTGCTTAAACGCGGCAACACCTGTTCACCGACGCGCCTCAGCGCGTCGAGGTTGGGCACCCCCGACAGCACGAAGCTGCGCAGCCCCAGCGCCGCGTATTCGGCCAGTCGTTCGGCCACATGCTCGTAGGAGCCGACCAAGGTCGTTGTGCCGCGTACCAACGCGCTGCCGGCCCACAGGTTGGGCGACACCTCCAACTCGCGCAGCCCACGCAGCCTGCCCTGCCGATGCAGCGCCCGGATGCGGGCCAGTCCCACCGAACCCGACCGCCCGAACTCGCGCTGCGCCTGCTCGATCGCGCCGTCGGGAATGCCGGCCAGCAGGCGCCCCGCCTCCTCCCAGGCCTCATCCTCGGTCTCCCGCGCCAGTATGGCCACTCGCAAGCCCAGACGCAGTTCGCGCCCGCCCTGGGTCGCCAGCGCCAGCGTGCGCTGCACCCGCTGCGCGACCAGTGTTGGCGGCTCGGCCCACATCATGTGGACGTCGGCATGCCGGGCAACGAGATCGCTCGCGGCGTCGGACGCACCAAAGGCAAACACCTCCGGCTGCATATCAAGCGACCGGCCGCCGTCACGACGGTCAAGCAGGTAATGCGGGCTCGCGTGTTGCACCGGCTCGCCGCGCCACAGCGCCGTGGCGATCGAGAGGAACTCGTCAGCGCGGCGGTAGGCCTCGTCGTGCTCGATGAAGTCGCCGTAACTCTGCTGCTCGGTCTCGAAGCCGTTGAACAGGCAGACCTGGATGCGCGGCCCGCACAGCTGTTGCAGCGTCGCAATGCGCTGCGCGAAATGCGCCGGCAGCTCGGGCCCAGCGCGGAAAGACACCATCAGCTTCAACCGATCGGTGCGCGCGGCCAGCGCCGCGGCCAGCAACGCACCATCCTCGGTGGCCACGCCGGTCGGCAGCATCACGCCGTCGAAGCCCAGCTCCTCGGCGACGCAGGCGATGTGCAGCAGGTAGTCCAGATCACCACGCCGCTGCGGCCCGCGGCCCCCGATCAGTTGCGGCCCGTCCCCGCTGGTGGGCACCTGCCAATAAAAACTGAGGTTCCCCGTCATGAGCGGACTCCCTCGGTGAAGGCCGCCGTGCTGCGCAGGCGCGATACCGACCGGCGTCGCGCGAGCAGCCTCCGCTCCACGTCCAGCGGGTCGGCCTCGGACGACACCAGCATGAAGCTGTCGATGCCGGCCGCCTCGCAGTCGTCCAGTTGGCGGGCGAAGGTTTCCGGCGGCAAGCCGTCCAGCTGGATGCGGCAGCCGAAGCGCAGGCTGCGACCCTGCTGCAACGCGAGGATGCGCTGCCTCGCTATGCGCCCGACCAGCTCCCCAGCGGGCACCGGGCCGTGGAAGAGCACCTGGCCATGCTGGGCAGCGAGCCGCTCGGCGGCTGGCGTGGCGCCGCCGACGTACAGAAGCGGCGGTTCGGCGGGCGGCCGGTGCAACCCGCCGCCCTCGACGCGGTAGTACTCGCCGGAGACTGAGATGCCCACGCCGGCCGCGCCCCGCCCCTTGCCCAGTTGCCGCAGCAACTGCAGGAATTCAAAGGCCCGGACATGGCGATCGTCGTGGTTCAGCGGATCGCCGTCATGGCGAGCCGCCGCAGCGTCGACGTCGGTTGACAGGCACAGGACGAGCCGATGACCGCACAGCTGCTGCAAAGTGGCGGCGCGCTGCGCCGTGACCGCCGGCAACTCCAGCCCCGGGCGGAGGTCGACGAGGAAGCGGATGCGCTGGAGCTCCATCGCCAGCCTCGCCGCCAGCAGCCAGCCGTCGGGCCGGCCTGGCCCACTGGCCAGGCGCAGCATCTGGAAGCCCGCCAGCTCGGCCGCGCGCGCCTCGTTCACCCAGCGCCGAACATCACCGGCCTCGGTCCGCAGGGTCCAGATGAACTCGCTCGCCATCGCGCGACCGTCCGCTCAGGCGCCCACCAACGGTTCCGCCGGCGCGCCCACCCGACTGCGCGGCTGGCGACCGAAGAACGGGTGGCTCGGATCGTTGTAGCCCGGCGTGGACGAGTGCCCCGTCGTGACCAGGCTGTCGATGAAGGCCTCGTCCTCCGCCGTGAAGCGGTACTGCAGCGCCGGCAGGTAGTCGTCCCACTGCGCCTCGGTGCGCGGCCCGGCGATGGCCGAGGTGATCAACCTGTTGTTCAACACCCAGGCCAGCGCGAACTGGCCGGCGCTGATGCGGCGCCCTTCCGCGTGGTTCTTGATCTGCTGCGCCAGGTCCAGCGACTCGGGCCGCCACTCGGTCTGCAGGATGCGCTTGTCGCTGCGGCCGGCCCGCGTGTCGGCGCCGGGTTCCTTGTGCGGGTCGTACTTGGCCGTCAGCACGCCGCGGGCCAACGGGCTGTACGAGACCACGCCGATGCCGAAGTACTCCGCCGCCGGCAGGTGCTCGTTCTCGATCTGGCGATTGGCCAGGTTGTACAAGGGCTGGCTGGCCGCCGGGCGGTCCACGCCCAGCGCATCGGCCGTGCGGCTGAACTCGGCCAGCTTCCAGGCCCGATGGTTGGATAGGCCGTAGCTGCGGATCTTGCCGGCGCGGATCAACTCGCCCAGTGCGCGCACGGTCTCGGCGATCGGCGTGTTGTGGTCCTCGCGATGCAGGTACAGCAGGTCGATGTAGTCGGTGCCCAGGCGCTTCAGGCTCGCCTCGACCGACTGGATCACGTTGTGACGCGAGGCGCCGCGGTCATTCGGGCCACTGGCGCCCGGGTTCGGATTGACGAACTTCGTCGACAGCACCCACTGGCTGCGGCGCGGCGCGATCAGCCGGCCGACGACTTCCTCGGAAGCGCCCTTGGCATAGCCATTGGCGGTGTCGATGAAGTTGACGCCCTGCTCGAAGGCCTTGTCGGCGATGCGCTTCGATGTGGCCTCGTCGGTCTGGGCGCCAAACATCATCGTGCCCAGCGTGAGGGGCGAGACCTTAATGCCGTTGCGGCCGAGATTGCGGTATTCGATCGTGCTCATGGTGATGTCTTCGGTTGGAAAAGGAATAAACGGAGTCAGGCCTTCAGCTCGACCTGGCTCACCAGTTCGCGGGCGCGCACCAGGGGACGCGGGTCGATCCAGGCGTCGACGTCGAAGTCCTGCGGAATGAAGCCTTCGGCCAGCAGGAAGTCTTTCTGGTCGTGCAGGGCCTGCACGTAGACCGGGCTCAGCTGCGGCTCGAAGGCGAGGTGCAGCTTCGGGCCGAAGGCCTGGCGGACGGCGGCCTCGGCGGCACCGGTCTCGGCGGCGATCACGCGCACCACCTCGTCCGGGTCGCCAGCCGCCCATTGCGCCGTCTTCAGCAGCACGGCGAGGTACTGATCGACCAGCTCGGGGTGGTCCTGCAGGGTCTGGCGGTCGACGGTGACGGGCCGCGGCGAGCCGGCGCTGACGCGGTCCAGCGGGTTCGACTGCTCGTTGATGTCGAAGATCGCGCGCAGGCCGCGTTGCAGCGCGATGGCGCTGCCGGCGCCCTTGACGAAGATTGCGTCCACGCGACCATCCAGCAGCGCCTCGGTCGGGATGTGCTTGCGTTGATCAGCGGGCGTGCGATCCTCGCGCAGTTCCCATTCGGCCGAAGGCAGGTCCACCCACTGCACCTCGTCGCGCCCGACGCCGTTGAGCCGCAGCGCGGTCAGCAAGCCACGCAGGCCCTCGGCGCGGCCGACGTCCACCAGCTCGGTGCCCTGCTTCTTCACCAGGCCCAGGCGCTTCCCACGCAGCTCGGCCACGTTGCGGATCCCGCTGCCTTCGGGCACCAGCACCAATTGCTGCTCGTCCACCCAGGTGATCGCCAGCACCACCGTGTCCTGGCCGCGCGAACGGGTCCAAATCGGCGGCACATTGCCACCCTCGCGGAAGCTGCCGGGCAGCGAATGGCGGAAGTGCGACTCGCGCACCGCCCTGTCTTGCGAGGCGCGGATCGATTCGAGCCGGATGCCTTGGCGCGCAAAGGCGCCATGCAGCCAACGCTGGTGCTGCGCGATGCCGCTGGCGGTCGGCACCGGGCAGCGCGTGTACCAGAGCTCGGTCGGCTGGGAGGGCTTGGAAGTGGCGGCGTTGGAACGGGGTTCAAGTACGGCGGACATGGTGGATCTCTCCTCGGTGGATCGCCCGGATTCAGGCGGACAGTGCAGGTTCGAGAGCGCGTGCCGCCAGCGCGGCGCGCACCCGGGGAATGACCTCGCGGCCGAACAGCGGCGTATCGCGCAGCGGGTCGAAACAACGGATCAGGAAGCTGGTGACGCCCAGCGCGTGGTAGTCCAGCAGTGCGTCGGCGACCTGGTCGGCGGTACCGACCAGTGCGGTGGAGTTGCCGGATGCCCCGGTGGCGCCGGCCAGTTCGGTCCACAGCCGCTTGTCCAGTACCTTGCCGCGCGCGGCGGCTTGGCGCAGGCGCTGCGAACCGACGTTCATCGGCAGCGACGAGTTGCGCCCGCCGCCATGCACGGGCCGGTTCGGCTGCCTGACGATCTCCAGCAGCTCGCGGGTGCGGGCCCAGGCGGCCTCCTCGGTGTCCTCGACGACGGGACGGAACGCGAGCACGAAGCGCACCCTGCCCTCGCGGCCATGACGCGCGGCGGAGGCGCGCACGCGAGCGATCGTCTCGGCCGTCTGGTCCAGCGGCTCGCCCCATAGCGCGTAGACATCCGCGTGCTTGCCTGCGACCTCGATGGCCGCGTCAGACGAGCCGCCGAAGTAGACCGGGATGCCTTGCGGCTGCAGCGGCTTGACCACCGAGAACGCGCCCTTGGCCCGGTAGAAGCGGCCCTCATGGTCGAACGGACCGGCGCTGGTCCAGACACGGCGGACCACGTCCAGGTATTCGTCGGTGCGGGCGTAGCGTTCGTCGTGCTCGAGGAAGTCGCCGTCGCGTTGCTGGTCCTCGTCGGTGCCGCCACTGATGATGTGCACGCCCAGGCGACCGTCGGCAAAGTGGTCCAGCGTAGCCAATTGCCGCGCAGCCATCGTCGGCGCGACGAAGCCGGTGCGATGCGCCAGCATCACGCCCAGGCGCGTCGTCTCGTGCAGCACGAAGGCGGCGATCTGGTTGTTGTCGGGCGTGGTCGAGAACGAGCCGATCAGCAAACGGTCGAAATTGCTGCGCTCGGCCGACTGCGCCAGCTCGCGAATGTAGGCCTTGTCGACGACGGGGCCGCGGGGCGGGATGACGTCGGAGCCGCTGCGGGCGCCGACGTGGCCGATGAATTCAAGCGTCATGGGGCGATGGCTCCGGAATCAGTGAAGTTGAGTTGGAGGAAGCGATGCGGGCGCTGCGCACGAGGCTCAGCTCGACGACCGTGTCCAGCAGCGCGAGGCTGGGCTTGGCCGGCGCGATGCGGATGCCCTCATGCAGCGGCACGGTGCAGGCGGTCTGCACCTCGCCGTCGATGCGCATCGCGCAGACCTTGCACAGGCCGCGCCGGCACGAGAGCGCATAGCCGAGCTGCGGGTCCAGCGTGCGCTGCAGCACCTGCAGCGCGGTGCTGACGCTGGCGCCGCTCCAGTCAGACAGACCCAGGCCCGCTTCGGCGGCCGGCGGCAGCGTCAGATCCAAGGTCCGCTCGGCGCCGTCGCGGTAGAGGGTCAGGTGGATCAGCATGGTGCCCGCATCAAGGTGTGAGCGACCGCCGCGTGGCGCAGCACCAGCGCATCGCCGTCCTGCGCGACGAGGCTGTGCTGCAGCGGTCCGGCGGCGTGGTGGCCGCGCATGTCGTGGCGTTGGTGCGCGCCGATGGAGGCCGTGCGGCCGAGCGCGCCCAGCAGCGCGGCTTCGAGCACCGGTATGGCCGCGCGACACTCCAGCGCGTCGCTCCAGTCACGGTTCCAGATCCGCTCACGGTTGCGCGGCGCGAGCCGCGGCAGCGCGTCGCGCCGAAGCGCGCGCAGCGTCTCCAGCGCCTGCTGCAGCACCGGCCCGCTGCGCGCCGCGCCGAGCGCCGACTCCGCCAGTTGCGTCAGACTGTCCTTCAGTTCGAACGGCACCAGCGCCTGATCGCGGCCATGCGCGGCCAGTGGCGCCGCGATCGCGGCCAGCGCGTCATCTTTGTTCACGGCACGGGCAGTGGCACGCCCGCGGCCCGCGTGGCGAGCCGCGGCGAGCCCCGCGGCCCGACCCTGCGCCAGCATCTGAGCGCCGGCATTCCCGGATAGCCGGTTCGCGCCATGCACCGCGCCGGTAGCCTCGCCGCAGGCGTACAGGCCCGGTACGCGGGTGGCGCCCTGCGCGTCAACGCGGATGCCACCCAGCGAGAAATGCGCCGCCGGCATCACCTCGACCGCATAGCCCTCGCGAATCCGCTCGATCAGCGGGCTCATGTCGAAGCCTTGCCAGCGCCAGTCCGCGGTGACCGAGCGCGACCAGGTCACGTAGTCATCGATGATGTTCTTCGGCAGGTGGGCCCACGAGAGGTACACCGCGCCGTTCGGGCTCCCGCGACCCTCGACGACCTCCGCGGCGCAGGCGGCCGAGACGACGTCGCGCGTGGCCAGCTCCATCCGCTCAGGATCCCAGCGGGCCATGAAGCGCTCGCCGTAGCGGTTCAGCAGCCAGGCCCTCAGCCCGCCCTGCGGGCCGAGCGTCCAGGGGAACTGCAGGCCCCGCCACAGCGCCGGCGCCGCCAGGCAGCAGGGCAGGAACTGCAGCATCTCCATCTCGATCAGCTCGGCGCCGGCCGCCAACGCCATCGCATGCCCCTCGCCGGACAGTTCCTCGGGCGCGGTGCGCAGGTGCCAGTTCGAGGTAGTGCCTCCGGTGGCCAGCACGACCGCACGGCCGAACATCGCATCGGCCTCGCCGCTGCGCTTGTCCAGGCCGGCGATGCCGACGACCACGCCGTCCGCGTCGCGCAGCAGCTCGGTGGACTGGAAGTCCTCACGGAACTGCGCGCCGGCGGCGACGGCCTGGTTCGTCACCGCCTTCTGCATCTCCGGGCCCTTGATGTGGATGCCGCGCCCGCTGCTGTGGCCGGGTGCCTTCTTCGTCACGTGGTACTTGACCCCTGACGCGATCAGGCGCTTCAGCTCCGGGCCGACGCCGCTGACCATAGCCGCGGCGAGCTGCTGGTCATTGAGCCAGGAGCCGGCCTGCAGCGTGTCGCGCAGGAACACCTCCTCGGTGTCCGCCGCATCGCCCGGCAGGCCCAGCGCCAGCAGCGTGCTGCCAGCCGCCGAGACGCCGCCACCCGAGGTGATCGTGGCCCCGCTGCGGCCCACCAGGCCCTTGTTGACGACCAGCACCGAGGCGCCCCGCTGCCGCGCATGCCAGGCCGCGACCAGCCCGGCCGCCCCGGCGCCAACCACAATCACGTCGAAGCCGGCGCTCATGCGGCCACCCTCGAGGACATGGCGTCGAAGCGAGGGCTCGGCACCGCGCGAATCAGCGTCCGCGTGTATGGATGCTGCGGCCGCTCCCACAAGGACTGCCCATCGCCCTCCTCCACGATCTTGCCGCCGTGCATCACCAGCACGCGATCGGCCATGTACTTGACGACCGACAGGTCGTGCGAGATGAACAGGGTCGCAAGCTGGAACTCGTCCTTCAGCTCGGCCAGCAGGTTGAGGATCTGCGCGCGCACCGACACGTCCAGCGAGGACACCGGCTCGTCGCAGATCACCAGCCGCGGCCGCAGCACCAGCGCGCGGGCTAGGCCGATGCGCTGGCGCTGGCCGCCGGAGAACTCGTGCGCGTAGCGCTGGACTGCGCCGGCCGGCAGGCCGACGCGGTCGATGATGGCGACGATGCGGCGGCGGCGTTCGTCGTGGCTGTCTACGCCATGCACGCGCAGCGCCGCGTCGAGCATGTCGAACACCGTGTGCCGCGGGTTCAGCGATCCGTAGGGGTCCTGGAACACCATCTGGATGCGGCCGCGGTACGGGCGCAGCGCGCGCTCGTCGAGTGCGGCGATGTCGGTGCCGTCCAGCACGATGCGGCCCGAGGCGGGCTTGAGCAGCCGCAGCAAGGTCTTGCTGAGCGTGGACTTGCCGCAGCCCGATTCGCCGACCAGGCCCAGCGTCTCGCCAGGGCGGATGTCGAAGCTGACGCCGTCGACGGCCGCCACCTCGCTGCCACCGTGCGCACCGCGGTAGACGGTGCGCAGCTCCTGCACCGACAGCAGCGGAGGCTGCGCGGCGTCCGGCAGTGGCGCGGGCGTGGCGCCCAGCGCCCGCGTCTCCAGAAGGTAGCGCTGTTGCCCGCCGGCACCGGCGACGACGCGCACCTCGGGCAGGCGCGCGCTGCGGCAGTGCAAGGTGCTGTCCAGCCGCAGCGAGGCACCCAGCAGGCCGCGCGTGTAGTCGTGCCGCGGCGCCGAGAAGATCTGGCCGGTCGGCGCGGATTCGACGATCTCGCCACCGACCATCACGGCGACCCGGTCCGCCCACTGGCCGACCACGCCCAGGTCGTGCGTGATCAGCAGCAGGCTTGTGGAGAACTCGCGACCCAGCTCGCGCAGCAGCTCGAGGATCTGCGCCTGCACGGTCACGTCCAGTGCCGTCGTCGGCTCGTCGGCGATCAGGAGCCGCGGCTGGCAGGCCATCGCGATGGCGATCATCACGCGCTGGCGCTGACCGCCGGAGAGCTGGTGTGGGAAGTCGTCGATGCGGCGCTGCGGCTCGGGGATGCGCACCCGATCCAGCAGCTGGATCGCCCGCGCCCGCGCCGTCCAGCGATTCAGGCCCTGGTGGCGGCGCAGCACCTCGGTGATCTGCTCGCCGATGCTGAGCACCGGGTTCAGCGAGGTCATCGGTTCCTGGAAGATCATCGAGATCTCGTTGCCGCGTACGCCGCGCAGCGCGGTCTCGTCCAGCGACTGCAGCTCGCGCCCGCCGAAGCGGATGCGCCCGCTCACCCGCGCCTGCGTCGGCAGCAGGTGCAGCAGCGACAGCGCCGTCGTCGACTTGCCGCAGCCCGATTCGCCGACCAGCGCCAAGGTCTCGCCCGGCGCCACCGAGAAGCTCACGCCCCGGACCGCGCGATGCGCGCCGAAGGACACTTGCAGGTCCTCGACCTCCAGCAGCGGCGCCGCCGCGGCCGGTTGCAGCACCGCGCTCATGGCACCACCCTTCCCCGCAGCCGCGGGTTCATCGCCTCGATCAGCGCATCGCCGATCAGATTCAGGCTGAACACGGTGGTCACCAGCGCGAGGCCGGGAATCACCGTCAGGTACCAGGCGCTGCGCAGCATGTCGCGCCCGCCGCCGATCATGCTGCCCCAGCTCACCTTATTCGGATCGCCGACGCCGAGGAAGGCCAGCGAGGATTCCATCAGGATGGCGCTGGCCACCATCACCGAGGCGGTAACGACGACCGGTGGCAGCGCGTTCGGCAGGATCTCCCGCACGATGATCCAGCGATGGCCGAAGCCGATGCTGCGCGCCGCGAACACGAAGTCACTGGACAGCAGGGCCCGGAACTGCGCGCGGATCAGCCGCGCCACCGTCTCCCAGGTCGTCAGGCCGATGACCACCGCAATCACCTCCAGCGAGGACTGCGTGATCGACACGATCACGACGACCAGCAGGAAGCTCGGCGTCGTCTGGAAGATCTCGATCAGCCAGTTCAACACCGCATCGACACGGCCACCGAAATAGCCCGCCGTGGCGCCGATCAGGGTGCCGAGCGAAACGCCCACGCCCGCGGCCGTCAGGCCCACCAGCAGCGACACGCGCGCGCCGTGCACCAGGCCGGCGGCGATGTCCCGGCCCAGTTGGTCGGTGCCCAGCGGATAGGCCGGATCGGTGAAAGGCCGCAGCAGCGGTGCGGCGACGATGTCCAGCGGGTCGCCAGGGCGGATCCAGTCGGCGGCGAGCGCCACGCCCACAAAGGCCAGCAGCAGCATGACGCCGACGACGGCGGCCGGATCGCGCAGCAAGGCTCGCAGCACGGGCCAGTTGGCGGTCGACGGCACCGAACCACGGCCGCGCAGCAGGTGGCGGCGCAGGAGAGAGCGCCAGGTCGGCGCCGCGGCGTCGCCCAGGCTGTCGGAATCGAAGGGCGGAACGAAGGACATGGTCAGGTGGCCCGGATGCGGGGATCGAGCCTGGCGTGCAGCAGGTCGATCAGGACGTTGGCAACGATCACCAACAGCGAAGACAACAGCAGCACGCCGAGCAGCACGCGGTACTCGCGGGCCTGTACGGCCTCCAGCGTCAGCCGGCCGATGCCGGACCAGCTGAACACCGTCTCGGTGACGGCCGCGCCGCCCAGCAGGCCACCGAGGTGCGTGCCGGCCACCGTCGTCACCGGCAGCAGCGCATTGCGCAGGATGTGGCGCAGGCGCACGCGCACCGGATGCAGGCCCTTGGCCCGGGCCGTGCGCACGTAGTCCTGCGTCTGCACCTCCAGGATCGCGGCGCGGGTCAGCCGGGCGTAGACGGCGACGAAGAAGCTCGCCAGAGTGCAGGCCGGCAGCACCGCGTGGCGCAGCGTGTCGGTGAAACGCTCCCAGCCGTGCAGCTCGGCACCGACGGTGCCGTCGCCGCCGCTGGGCAGCCAGCCGAGCTGCACGGCGAACAGCACGATCGCCATCAGCCCGACCCAAAAGCCCGGCGTCGAGTACATCAGGAAGGCCAGCGAGGACAGCAGCCGGTCCGGCCAGCGCCGCGCCCAGGTCGCCATCACCGTACCCAGCGCGACACCCAAGGTCAGCGAGATGACGAGCGCCGCGCCCATCAGCAGCAGCGTGTTCGGCAGCCGCGCCAGGAGCAGGTCCAGCACCGGCATGTCGTAGCGCGGCGAGTAGCCCAGGCTCAGGTGAAGCAGGTGCTGCAGGTAGTCGCCGAGCTGGTGCCAAGACGACTGGTCCAGCCCATAGCGCTCGCGTAGCAGCGCCGTCGTTTCGGCGGTTGCCGAGCCAGCCTCGGCGACCAGCGCGTCCACCGCATCGCCGGGTACGAGCTGCAGCAGCGCGAAGTTCAGCAGCACGACGCCCAGCGCGGTCGGCAGCGCGCGCAGCAGCGGGCGGCGCAGCGCACCGAGCCAGATCCCCACGTTTAGGGCCGAGCGCCGGGCCGCCCCAAGCCGGCCTGGCTGGCGATGTGCTTGCGGCTCGATGCCGCAAGCATCGCGGTCCCCTCGGGGGACCGACCGATCGAGCCCGGGTTCAGCGAGGCGAGATTGGGCGAGGGGCATCATGCTTCCAGCCATGCGGTGGAGAAATTGCCGCTGGAGCCTTCGGCAGTCGTAATGAAGTCGCGCAGCTTCTTCTGCGCCACGACCACCGTCTCGCTGCTGATCAGCGGGATCTTCGGCAGGTCGGTCTCCGCCACCTGCTGGAAGCGCACGTACAGCGCGCGGCGCTTGGCCGGATCGGTCTCGACCTGCGCAGCCTCGAGTAGCCGGTCCGCCTCGGCGCTGCGATACGCCGCGCCGTTGGAGAAAGCCACGCCGGGCTGGATGTTCTTGGACCAGTAAAAGCGCTGCGTGCCGATCGCCGGATCGGGGCCGGCGCTCGCGCTGTAGATCGTGGTGTCGAAATCGCGCCGGGTGTAGACACGGTTGACGAACTCGCCGAAGTCCTGCTGCCTCACTTCCATGCGCACGCCAATGCGCGCCAGGTTGCTGCGCAGCACTTGCGCCGTCTGGCTCAGCATCACGCCGGTCGCGTTCGGGTCGTTGGTGAAGCTGAAGCGGATGCCGTTGGGCTTGCGCTTGTAGCCGGCCTCGTCGAGCAGGGCCTCGGCGCGCTTCAGGTCGAAGGGGTAGGTCGGTACGTCGTCGGTGTGGAACTCGGCCAGCGGCTTGGGGATCGGGGCCTGCGCGATCGTGCCGTAGCCGTACCAGACGTTCTTCAGCAGGAAGTCGCGATCCACCGCGTGAGCGATGGCGCGGCGCACGCGCACGTCCTGGAACAGCGGGCGCTCCAGGTTGAACTCGAAGCCGGTGATGCCCGAGCCCGCACTGGCAGTGCGCCGGTGCACCGCGAGGTTCGGCTTGGCGGCGATGCCGGCGAGGTCCGACAGCGGCAGCTCGGAGGACAGGTGCACCGCGCCGGTCTCCAGCGCCGCCGCGGCCGCCGCCGGATCGGGCAACTGGCGGAACACGATGCGGTCCAGGTAGGGCTTGCCGGCGTCCCAGTAGTCCAGGTTGCGCTCCAGCACGAGTTGGCGCCCGCGCTCCCAGCGCACGAAGCGGAAGGGGCCGGTGCCGATCGGCGCGTTGTTGTGCGGATTGGCCAGCAGGTCGCTGCCCGCGTACAGGTGCCGCGGGATCACCTGCGATTCGACCGAGGACAGCGCCCGCAGGATGTAGGGCGCGGGCTTGGACAGCCGCAGCACCGCGACCAGCGGATCCGGCGTGTCCACCCGCTCCACGTTGGAGAAGGTGGCCCGGCCGCGCGCGTTGTACTTCTTCCAGGCCTCCATCACCGAGAAGGCGACGTCGGCCGAGGTGAAGTGCTGGCCGTCGTGCCACTTGACCCCGGGGCGCAGCTGGAAGCTGATGGCCAGGCCGTCGGCGCTGGTCTCCCAGCGGGTAGCCAACTGCGGCCGCGGGCTCAGGTCCACGTCGTAGCTGAGCAGGCCGTCGAAGACCTTGCCTGAGACGGTCTGCGTCGGTCCGGCGGTGGTGAGTGCGCTGGTCAGCAAAGTCGGCTCGCGGCCGACGCCGATGACGAGCGTGCCGCCCCGCACGGGCGATGCGGCAGGCACGGCAGGCGCAGCAGCTTCAGCCGCCGGCCAGGCCAGCGCCGCGGGCAGCGCGAGGAGATGTCGACGCGAGACGGTCATGGCGTGCTTCGATCGGGTCAGGCGGCGGCCGCCACGGCAGCGGAAGCCTCGACAGGCGCGGCGCTGCCCGCCACCGGCACTTGGTGCCACCACACCTCCCAGCCGCGCTGGCGCAGCCAGTGGGCCGTCGTCGTTGCGCGCACGCCGTGGTCGTCCAGCAGCACGAGGCGCGCGCCGCGAGCGGCGGCGAAGCGGTGCGCATTGAGCTGCAGCTGGCCACCCGGCGCGTGGATGGCGCCCTCGACATGGCTGGCCGCGAATTCCTCGGCGGTGCGCACGTCCAGCAGGTAGGTCGTGCGCTCGCTGTCCTGCTGCCAGACGTCGATCTGCGCGGCGTCGACATAGGGCACGGCCGAGCTCTGGCGCAGCTTCGCCGCGCGCTCACGCGCCACCGCCACGGCCGCCTCGCTGACCGGGCCAAAGCTGCGCGTAGCGCCCTCCTCCAGCGCCCAGCCCTCGCGCTGCCAGCCCTTGGTGCCGTCGTCCAGCAGCGAGACGTGGTTGGGCACGCCCGCGTCGATCAGCACCTGTGCACCGATCACCGCGCGCGGCAGGCCAGCGCAGGACGTCAGCACCACCGTGTCCGGCGAGGGAACCAGGTCGGCAAAGCGGTAGACCAGCTCGGCACCCGGCACGCTGATCGCGCCCGGCACATGGCCGCGGGCGAATTCCTCTGGTGTGCGCGTGTCGAGCACGACGACGTCTCGGCCCTCGGCGCGCAGCCGTGCCAGGTCTTGTGCGGTGCTGACCGGCGTGGCCCGATCGCGGCTGAGCTGTTGCGTAAAGTGGCGCGGCTGCTGGTGCAGCGAGGCCGCGCGGCGCGATTCGGCCCAGGCCGCCAGGCCGCCCCTGAGCACATGCAGGTCGCGGTAACCGAGCGCCACCAGGCGCTGGGCTGCGGCCTCGGAGCGGCTGCCGTCCTCGTCGACCAGCACCGTGCGCGTGCCCCGGCGCGGCAGCACCTGCACGACCTTGGTTTCCAGTTGCGCCAGTGGCACATTGGTGCCGGTCAGCGGCTCGCCGTAGCCGTAGGCGGCCTCGTCGCGCAGGTCCAGCACGGCGATCTCGCGCGCCGAGGAATTGCCGTTGATCCATTCGGCCAGCGTGTCGGCGGGGATGAAGTTGATGAATGCCATGTGTGGTTCTCCCATGAGGTGTTCAGGTCACAGACGAAGTCCCGCGCTCTTGAGCAGCGGCAGGATGCTGGCGCCGAAATGCGCCAGGTCTTTCTCGAAATCGAAGAAGCCGATCTGGATGCCGTCGATGCCCGCGGCCTTCAGCGCGATGAGCTGCTCGACGACCTGCTCCGGCGTGCCGACGATCTCGATGTTTCCGCCGAGGCCCCGGCCGACGTTGCGCGTGCCGTCCTTGCGGCCGCGCCAGGCATGGGCATCGCTGTCGTACTGGCGGTTGCCGGGCTGCACGCCCGTCTTGCCGGCGACGATCGCATCCGCATAGGCCTCGGTCTCGGCCTCGGTGTCGCGGCTGACGATCACCGGGTTGATCAGCGTGCGCACGGTGCGGCCGGCCTTGCCGGCCGCCGCGCGGATCTGCGCCGTGTGGTCCGGCAGCGTGGCCAGCGCCGCGTCGATGCCGGAGCCACCGGGGCTGGTGACGAAGATGATGTCCGAGTAGCGGGCGGCGAAGTCGATGCCGGCGTCCGAGCCGGTGGCGTTCACCAGCACCGGGCGGCCGTATAGCGGCTTGGGCGTGATGAAGCCGCGGTTCACCGCCCAGCCCTGGCGGCCCCGGTGCCAGAAGTCCTCGTCGCTGGACCACAGGCTCTCGACGACGTCGAACAGCTCGGCGCTCAGCGCGTAGCGCTGGTCATGCTCGATGCGCTGCCAGCCGAACATCTCGTGCTCGATCGCGCGGTGGCCGGTCACGATGTTGATGCCCCAGCGGCCCTTGGCGATGTGGTCCAGCGTGGCGCCGTACTTGGCGATGTGCAGCGGATGCAGCGGGCCGTAGAGCACATGCATCGTCGAGATCAGCATGATGCGGCTGGTGGCCGCCGCCATCGCCCCGAGCGCGATGAAGGAGTCCAGCGAGGCCTCGCCGTCGTAGCCGCCCTTGGGCAGCCATTGCGTGCGGCTGAAGGCCAGCTCGAAGCCCAGCGCCTCCCCCTGCTGGACGATGCGGGTGTTGTAGTCGAAGGTCCAGGTGTTCGACGTCGGCAACGCGGTGCGCTGGATGTCCTGCAGGTTCAGGAACAGGCCCAGCATCAGCGGCTGCTTGAAGGCCTGGCTCAGCGGGCTGTCGGGGAACTCGCTCGGCGCGCGGGCGCGCTGGATCGGGCTCTGCTGGGTCGGGACGATCGTTTCGATCACGGCACTCATGGCGTCATGTCTCCTTCTTGCCTGCTCACCAGGTGATGTCGGCGCGGGCGTAGTAGTAGCCGCCGTCGACGCCATAGGGCGAGAACCAGCTGTAGTTGGGCCGGCCGACCGGGAAGCTGTAGTACTTGACCGCCTCGTCGTTCAGCTGCTCGGGCCGCTTGTTGAACAGGTTGTTGGCGCCGACGGTCAGCTTCAGGTTGCTGCGCACCCAGTAGCCCACGCTGGCGTCGACGATGAAGGCCGGCTTCACGTATTCGTCGCGGTTCGCCGCCACCGCGTTGCGGCCGATGACGCCCGAGTAGTGGGTGACCTTGACGTTGCTTTCCCAATCGCCGAGCGTCCAGTTGGCCGAGCCGGCGATCGTGTTCTTCGGATAGGCATCGGTCAGCCGGCCGATGACCGAGCGGCCGATCAAGGTGGCGCCAGTGCCAGCGAGCTGAGCCGGATCGGCCACGATGCTGTCCACGCTGGTCTTGATGTGATTGGCCAGCAGCGTCCACTTGATGCGGCCGTACTCCTGCAGCCGCGTCACGTGGTCGACGACGATGTCCAGGCCGCGCGTCGTCGTGTCGCCGCCGTTGAGGTAGAAGGTGACGTTCTGGTTGGCGCTGAGGCCCGCCGCAGTCAGCACCTTGCCGACCTGCACCGACTGCAGCGTGTTGGACAGCAGGATCCGGTCGCGGATCTTGATCTGGTAGGCGTCGGCGGAGATCGTCGTGTCGGCGGCCGGCTTCCAGACCGCGCCCAGGCTGATGTTGTTGGAGCGCTCCGGCGTGAGCGGCTGCGCTCCGAGCGCCTTGGCCGCCGCGTCATAGGCCGGCACCGAGCGGCTGAAGCTCTGAGTCAGCGCACCGGTGATCGAGTTCGTCGAGTAGGCGCCCAGGACGTTGGTGAAGTACTTCTGCTGCAAGGTGGGCGCGCTGAAGCCGTTGTTGACGGTGCCGCGCAGCGCCAGCGTCTCGGTGAGCTGGTAGCGGGTGGAGAGCTTGCCGCTGGTGGTGCTGCCGACGTCGCTGTACTTCTCGTAGCGGATCGCACCGCTCACGTCCCAGGCCGCCGTCAGCGCCTGCGACACGTCGACCCAGACCGACTTGTTAGTGCGCGCATAGGTACCGCTGACATCTGGCGAGTAGCCCGCGAAGCCCGCCGCGCCCGGGTTGGGCTTGATCCCGGCCCAGGGGCTGCCGGCCGGGTAGACCCAGCTGCCGTCGGCATAGGACTCGTACTGCCCCGGCGTCTGCTTGAACACCGTGCGGCGGTACTCGGTGCCCGCCGAAACGATCAGCGGCTTGGCGAAGACGCCGGTAGCGAACTTGCGCGTCACGTCGAGGTTGCTGGTCCACTCGTTGTAGATCAGGTGGCCGAGGTCGAAGTTGTGCGGGCTGTCCGGGCCCAGGGTCGGGTTGATCGTGTCCTCGTTGCGCGAGTTGGCGTCATCGTGGGCATAGGAGCTGCTCAGGTCCCAGTCCCAGCCGGCCACGTCGGTGCCCTTGACGCCGAAGGTGCTCTGGTAGTCCTTGTCGTTGACGATGAACTTGGGCAGGAAGCCATCGGGGTAGACGCTCTCGATGTTCTGCTGCGCATTGGCCGTGCGGAAGGTGCCCCAGCCGTTGGCGTGCCGGTTGCTCACGGTCGAGAAGGAGTACAGCGTGACCTTGTCGCTGACCGGCAGCTCGGCGTTGTAGGCCAGGTTCAAGGTCTCCTGGCGCGGCCGGCCGAGGATCTGGCGGAAGCGCGACTTTCTGGTCTCGCGCGGGTCCGGAGCGCCGTTGACCGGGAAGTAGATGCTGCGCGAGCCGGGGTCGCTGCCGTAGGGCACGGCGCCGGCGACGTTGGTGGCGTCCTGGTGCACGTAGGACAGACTCAGCGAGGCGAAGCCGCCGTTCGAGCCGAGCTTCAGCCCCTGGTTCAGGAACACGTCGCGGGTGTCGCCGTACAAGCCCTGGTCGCCCACGGTGCTCATGTAGCGGCCGCCCAGCACCGCGGCCGAGCCGCCGCTGTCGTTGCGCTTCAGGATCACGTTGATGACGCCGGCGATCGCGTCGGAGCCGTACTGCGCGGCCGCGCCGTCGCGCAGGATCTCGACGCGCTCGATCGCGCTGACCGGGATCAGGTCCAGGTCGGTGCCGGCCGGGCCGAGACCCGAGATGATGGCCGCCGAGATGTGGCGGCGCTTGCCGTTGACGAGCACCAGCACATTGGTGCCGCCCAGGCCCCGCAGCGTGGCGGTGCTGACGGCCAGGCCGATCTGGCCCTTGAAGCCTGCGGTCTCGGTATAGGACGGCGCCAGCGCTTCCAGCGCCTCGCGCAGATTCTGCTTGCCGACGCTGGCAAGCGCCTCGGCGCCGATGACGTCGATCGGCGACAGGCTCTCAGCCACCGCGCGGGCCTCGCCGCGCGCGCCGGTGGTGACGACGACGTCCTGCACCTTGGCGCTGGCGGCATCGCCCTGCGCCTGTGCCGGCGTGGCGGCACTCAGTGCGAGTCCCAGGCCCGCCGCGAGCATGGCAGCGGCTGCGGCGACGGGGGAATGACGGAATTCAGGCATGAAGGTCCCTCTCGCGTCCGCTTGCGCGGCGCGTTCCTCTGTTTTTTGGGTGAGATGAAGTAACTGTTCAGTTCGGTGGTGTCTCGGACACCAGTGCGATGCGCGAGTAGCCGGCATCGGTCACCTGCCCCATCGTCTTGACGACGAGGCCGTAACTGAGCTTCTGGTCGCCGCGCAGGTGCACACGCCGTTCCTTGTCGCCACCGGTATGGCGGGCCAGCGCGGCGACGAGACTGCCGCCGTCCACTGCGTCCTGGTTCACGTAGACCTGGCCCTGCGCGTCGATCGTGACGACGACCGGCGGCAGCGGCTCGGTCAGCGGCTTCGCGTTGGATTTCGGCAGGTCCACCTTGACGCCGCTGGCGGCCAGTTGCGAGGCCACCATGAAGACGATCAACAGGACCAGCATCACGTCCACCAGCGGCGTCACATTGATGTCGCTGACGACCGGCGGCGCGGCGCCGGGCACGCCGCCGCGGCTGTTGATGTTGACGGCCATGTCAGGCTCCTTGCGCGGCGAGCGCTACCGGAGCGCTGCGGTGCGCACGGACCGGCGACGGCTGTTCGGCCAGCGACACATGCTCGCCCGACTCCAGCGCGCGCGACAGGTGCACTTCCAGAAGCCCGATCAGCGTGGCCAATTGGCTGGCGTAGGAACCCAGGCCGCGCGATGCGCGGTTGTACGAGACCACCGCCGGGATCGCGGCGATCAGGCCCAGCGCTGTGGCGAACAGCGCTTCCGCGATACCGGGTGCGACGACGGTGAGGCTTGTGTCGTTGGAGGCCGCAATGCCCTGGAAGGAATTCATGATCCCCCACACGGTGCCGAACAGGCCGATGAACGGCGCCACCGAGCCGATCGTCGCCAGCACCAACAGGCCGCGCTGCAGGTGCTCCACCTCGACGCCGCTGGCGATCTGCGCGATGCGCGCGAGCCGCTCTTTGATGCCGTTGCGGCCGGACTCGCTCTGGTGCAGGCGCTGCTCGTGCGAGGTCTTCCACTCGCCCAGCACGGCGTCGTGCACGCGGGCGATCGGATCCTTGTCACGCTCGGCCTGTTGCGCAAAAGCCTCCAGCGACTTGCGGCTGCCGGCGGCGGCCAGCCAGTGGCCGGCCAGTCGGCGCAGGCGGCGGAACTGCAGCAGCTTGTCGGCGGTGACGGCCCAGCTCGCCAGCGAGGCCAGCCCCAGGCCGACGATGATCGTCTTGACGATCGGGTCGGCATGCAGGAACAGCTCCCACGGGGCCAGCGAGGCGGCGACGTTCGGTACGGTACTCATCGGTGATTCTCCTGAAGATCGATCGATCAAGTGATGCGGAAGACGATGGCGCCGGACAGCAGGTAGAGGCTGCCGCCCAGCTCGGGCAATCGGGGGAACGGCGCGGCCGCCTTGATGGCCTCGCGAGCTGCCTCGTCCAGCGCCGGCGTGCCGGAGGGGACGATCTCGAAGTGGACCAACTGGCCGTTCTGGCTCAAGGTCAGCAGGTAGCCGACACGGCCTTCCTGGCGGCGGCGCTTGGCCGCCTCGGGATAGGCGGTGCTGCGGTTGATCTGCGCGAAGACCTGGTTCAGGTACTCGGCCGGGATCTGCGCGGACTCGATCACCTTCGGCGGCGCCGGCGCGGCCGGAGCCTGGGCCACCGGCGGCGGAGCTGGCGGCGGCAGCACCGGCGTGGCGGGCGGCGCGGGCGGTGGGGTGTAGGTCTCGGCTTGCGCGGCGGGTGCGTCCACCGTCTTGGGCTGAGGCTGCGGCGGAGTCGGTGCGGGCTTGGGCGGCACCGGTGTATCGACCAGGCGCTTGACCGGCGGCGGCGGTGGTGGCTCGACCGGTTTGGGTTCGGGCGGGCGCTCGATCGTCAGCTCGATCGTCCGCGCCTTCTCCAGTACAGGGCGCACCTGATGGGCCAGCGAGATCAGACCGATGGCCAGCAGCACATGGACGCCGATGGAAGCCAGGCCGCCGGGGCTGCGCAAGAGGCTGCGCGGCCGGGCGGAGGCCGGGTGGAACCAGGCTGGCGCGATCGGAGGGCTTGTGAGGGCGGTCATGGTGATGGGTTTGTCGGCGTGCTTTCCTGCCATCGAAATAGCAGCAGCCGTGCCACCCTGAAACGGTCTTCACGCCGGATGCGCCGCGCTCCGCTGCTGCTGCAGCAGCAGGCGCGCGAATCAACCACCGGCGGTGCGCACGCAGCAATGCGGCGCGTGAATCGGGGCGCGCCGATGCCGCTTGCCGTAGCCAGCGAATATCGATGCGCGCTGGACGCATGAAGGCGTGCTGCTGCGGGCCACCGCTGCGCTGCGTGCATGCGCGCTGCGGGCCAGCACGACTGCTTCGTTTGCAGCAGCCGTGCTCCGCTCAAGCCAGCAGGCGAGCGGGGTCGCCATGCACCGATTGGCACGATCGTCGCTACCGCCAGGGCATGACGACCAACGCTCCCTCGCCCGCCACCCTGCTCGCCGGGCTCGATGCCAACGCGCTGTGGGCCCGCGGCTGGCCGCAGCGCCACTTCCTTGTGGAAGACGCGCTGACGCGCCTGCCCGCGCTGCTGCAGGACTTCGCCGCACAGCCGATCCAGGCGCTGTTCGACCGCTACCGCGGCCGGCTCTCGTTCGGCCGCGGCGCGCGCAGCGTGCAGTCGCTGGACAGCGCGGCCCACCCGGCCCATCTGTTCGCGATGGGCCTCACCGTCTACCTGCACGACCTGACGCCGTGGTTCGCGGAGTTGCCCGCACTGCTGCTGCAAATGGAGCAGCAGTTGCTGCTGCCCAAAGGCAGCGCGCGCATCACCGCATTCGCCTCGCCGCAGGGCGACGGCCTGCCGGCCCACTTCGATGGCGAGGACGTCATATCGATCCAGCTGCAGGGCAGGAAGCGATTCCGCGTGGCGCCGGTAGCCGGCCTGCCCGCGCCGCTGGGCCCGCAGTTCGGACCCGGCATGCTGCCGGCGGACGAGCTGTACCCGCAGTGCCCCGAGGGCTTCCCCAACGACATCCCGGCCGATGCCGAGGTGATCACGATGCGGCCGGGCTCGATCCTCTTCCTGCCACGCGGCATCTGGCACCAGACGCTGGCGCTGGAGGACAGCCTGTCGCTGAGCCTCGTGCTGCGCACGCCGACGCTGGCCGACGCCTTGCTGCGCGAGCTGCGGCCGCTGTTGCTGGCGGACCCGGCTTGGCGCCGCCCTCTGCACGGCGCGACCGCGCCCGACAGTGCGCAGGGCAGCGATCTGCTGAAGCAGGCCGGCGCGCTGCTGGACCGGCTGCCGGCGCTGGCGGCGCAGCTCTCGGCCGCGGCGCTGCTGCGGACCGATGACGAGCAGCGCCTGCAGCAGATCGACGCCCGTACGCGCTTCCAGCGCATCCCCGGCGCCAGCCTGGACCTGGAGCCAGCGGCGCCGGGCGCGCTGACCCTGACCGTGCGCGCACGCGATGCGGACTGGATCGAGCGCACGACGCTGCAACGGCCGGTAGGCGCCGCGCTGGCGCCGGCACTGCGCTGGCTCTCGGCGCGCGACGCAGCATTCGACCTGGCGACCCTGCAACGCGAGGTGCCCGGGCTGCGCGCCGACAGCGGGCCGCCGCTGCTCGCGGGCCTGGTGCAGGCGGGGCTCCTGAAGCTGTTGAGCTAGAGGCAGGCTGCTGCAATCGCAGCAGCACGCTGACCGCCGCTTTCCAGGCCTGCTGCTGCATCACAAGCGAAGGCGCGGCGCAAGTGCTCGAAAGCGGGCACCTGCCGTGCGCCGCTGCTGGCCGCGCAGCAGCAACCGCCTTGGCACGATGGCTGCAAGTCGAAGCCGCATGAGCTCGATGAACCGAAGGCAATTCACCGCCGCACTCGCCGCCCTGCCCGCCTGGTCCGCGCACGGAGTTGCCGCCAGCGGCACCGGCACCTTGGTGATGGCCCAGGCCTCGGAGCCGCAGTCGCTGACCAACGCGCTGTCCACCGAGGGCAATATCTACGCGATCTCCAGCAAGCTGTTCGACGGGCTGCTGAGCTTCGGTGCGGACGGCAAGCCGCAGCCGCGCTTGGCGACCCACTGGGAGCAGAGCGCCGACGGCCTGCGCCTGACGCTGAAGCTGCGGCCGGGCGTGCGCTGGCACGATGGCAAGCCCTTCGGCGCGGCGGACGTGGCCTGGTCTGTCGACGAGGTCTGGAAGAAGTACAACGCGCGCGGCCGCACGACCTTCGCCACCGTCGAGCGCGTCGACGTGCCCGACCCGCTGACGGCCGTGCTGCGGCTGTCAAAGCCCGCGCCCTACCTGCTCAGCGCGCTCAGCTCGATCGAATCGCAGGTGCTGCCGCGCCACCTGTACGAGGGCAGCAACCCGCTCCTGAACCCGCGCAATGCCGCGCCCATCGGCAACGGGCCGTTCCGCTTCGTCAGCCGGCAGCGTGGCAGCCAGATCGTGCTGGAGCGCAATCCGGACTACTGGGACGCCGGCCGCCCGCAGATCTCGCGGCTGGTGTTCCGCACGGTGCCCGACGCGGCGAGCGTCGCAGCGGCGCTGGAGACCGGCGAGGTGCAGCTCGGCGCCGTCGCGCTGGCCGACGTGGCGCGCCTGAAGGCCAACCCGGCGCTGCAGGTGACCGAGATCGACGAGCCCTACACCTGCTCCGTCAACGCGCTGGAGTTCAACCTCGACCGGCCCGTCTTCCGAGACCCGCGGGTGCGCCAGGCCTTCGCCCATGCGATCGACCGCGGCTTCATCCTAAAGAACATCTATCACGGCCACGGCGCGGTCGCGGACTCGCCGATCCCGCCGGCACTGCGCGAGTTCTACAGCCGCGACGTGCCGCTCTACGCCTTCGACCCGGCGCGTGCCGATGCGCTGCTCGACGCCGCCGGCCTGCCTCGCAACGCTCAGGGCACGCGGCTGACCTTGAAGCTCGACCCGACGCCGGCGGCCGAGAGTGTTCAAGTGGCGCAGTACATCCGCAGCGCGCTGGCGCGGGTGGGCGTCAAGCTCGAAGTGCGCAACCAGGACTTCGCCGAGTTCGTCAACCGCATCTACACGCGGCGCGATTTCGACACGGCCGTGATCGGTGGCAACTCGGGGCCCGACCCGGCCATCGGCACCCAGCGCTGGTACTGGTCGCGCAACTACCAGCCGGGCGTGGCTTTCTCCAACGGCACGCACTACGCCAGCGCCGAGATGGATCGCGCGCTCGAAGGCGCGCAGACGGAGCTTGACCCGGCCCGCCGCCGCCAGCTCTACCTGCAGTTCCAGCGCCTGGCGCAGACGGACCTGCCGCGCATCCCGCTGATCGCGGCCACGCGCGTCGTCGTCAGCAACCGGCGGCTGCGCAACTTCATCAACTCGGCCGAAGGGCTGTACGGCAATTTCGCCGACGCAACGATCCAGCCGGCATGAGTAAGACGAGATCCCTGCGCATCGCCATCGTCGGCGGCGGTCCCGGCGGGCTGACGCTCGCACAAGGCCTGCTACGGCAGGGCCTGGCCGTCACCGTCTACGAGAAGTCCGCGGTACGTGACGACTATGTGCAGGGCTTTCGCCTGCGCATCCGCGAGCGCGGCATCCAGGCGCTGCGCCAGTGCCTGCCGTCGCCGCTGTACGACGCCTTCGAGGCGACCGTCGGCCGCTCGCCGAAAGCCTCCGTGCAGCTCGACGAGCAATTGCGTCCGCTTGAGAACACGGCATCCCCGCCGCCGCTGCCCGGCGACGTGGACGATGCGCACACCGGCAAGTCGGTGAGCCGCATCACGCTGCGCCAGGTGCTGCTCAGCGGGCTCGGCGAGGCGCAGCTGCGCATCGGTGCCGAGTTCAGCTCGTATGCGCACCAGCCCGACGGCAGCGTGCGCCTGCACTTCGTCGATGGCACCACGGCCGAGGCGGACGTGCTCGTCGGCGCCGACGGCGCCGGCTCCCGCGTGCGCCAGCAACTGCTGCCGCAGGCCCGCCTGTTCGACACCGGCGGGCGCCGGCTGGCCGGCAAGATCAGTCTGCAGCAGGCCGATGCGCTGGGGCTGCCGCCGCTGTTCTTTGAGAAGCAGATCGGCATCCGCCCGCGCAACGGACACGGCCACGGCCTGTCGATCAGCGCGCACCGCGTGGACGCCGCGGCCCAGCGCGCGCACGGCCTGATCGGTGCCGACGACGCGAGCCATGCAGGTATCGGCGGCCTCCACTTCAGCAACACGACCAGCTACCTGTGGTGGAACACCGCCTTCCGCAAGGACGAGCTGGCACCGGACGAGGTGCTGGAGCGCGCGTCGCCGCACCGGCTGCTGGAGCTGCTGGAGAGCCACCTGCGCGGTTGGCACCCCGACCTGCTGACCTTGCTGCGGCACAGCCACCCATCGACGGTGGCACTGCTGAAGGTACGTTCGTCGGAGCCGCCCGAGCCTTGGACCACCGGACCGGTCACCTTGCTCGGCGATGCGATCCACGCGATGACCTATTCCCGCGCGCTGGGCGGCAACACGGCGATCCAGGATGCCGGCGTACTGGCCCGCGAGCTGGGCCTGGCGCAGCGCGGCGACAAGCCGCTGCTGCAGGCCTTGGCTGACTACGAGCGGGAGATGCGCGACTACGGCTACGCCGCGGTGCGGCTCTCGCTGCAGGCGCTGGAGCGCAGCCTCGGTCGCAGCCTGGAGCCGGTGCCGCGCGCGACCTGGCGGCTGCCCGCCGCGCTGCAGTCATGAGCCGCGGCCTGCTGGCGATCTGGCGCGCCAACTTCACGCCGCTGCGCGAGCGGCCGGTCCGCATCTACCTGTCCGGCCAGGCGGTGTCGATGGTGGGCACCTTCCTGCAGTCGACGGCGCTGGGCCTGACGGTCTACCGCCTCTCCGGCGGCGTGGCCTCGTCGCTGGGCCTGCTGTCGATCTGCCTGGCGCTGCCAGTGCTGTTGCTGAGCCCGTTCAGCGGCGTGCTGGCAGACCGCTTCGCGCGCCGCCGCCTGCTGCTGGGCTGCCATGCGGTGCAGATGGGCGTGGCGCTCGCGCTGGCGCTGCTGAGCCACACCGGCACGCTGGCGCTGTGGCAGATCTACAGCCTCGCGCTGCTGCTCGGCTGCACGCAGTCGGTGTACTTCCCGGCGCAGCAGGCGCTGCTGTTCGACCTGGCCGGCCGCGGCGAGATCCGCAAGCTGATCGCAATCAACTCGATGGTGCTGAACATCGCGCGCACCAGCGGGCCGGCGCTGGCCGCCTGGATGATCGCGCGCTGGGGCGTGGCGATGGCCTTCCTGCAGAACGGCCTGTCCTTTCTCGCGGTGATGGCCTCGTTGCTGGCGTTGTCGAGCCTGCGCTCCTCGGCCCACGAGGCAGGTCCGGAAACGCTCGGCGCAGCCCAGGCATTGCGTCGCGTGGCCGGCGACGTACGGCTGCGCAACCTGTTCCTGACTGTTGCGATCCTGCAGATGTTCGGGCTGGCGATGCTGCAGCTGGTGCCGGCGCTGACCGGCGGCGATGCGCGCGCGACCGGACTGATCCTCGCCTCGGCCGGGGCGGGCTCGCTCTGCTACGCCTTCCTGCTGTCGCCCTTTGTCACGCGGCTCTCGCGGATCGCGCCGCTGCTGTCGCTGTCGCTCGTGTGGATGGGCGGCTGGCTGCTGGCCATGGCGCAGAGCGGCGCCCTGCCGGTGCGCATGCTGGCGATGTTCATGGCGGGCCTCGCCACCTCGCTGGCGATGGTGGGCAGCACCGGGACCATGCAGTTCGTCGTGCCGGCGGGCATGCGCGGGCGGCTGATGGGCCTCTTCAATGTCGTCGGCATGGGCCTGCAGCCGTTCGCGGTGATGGCCGTGAGCGCGCTGGCGGACCGCATCGGTGCCACATCGGCGGTCTCGCTGGCGGGCATCGCCGCGATGCTGTTGCCGCTGCTGATGCTGACCGACCGCCGCTGGTCGCTGTGGGAGCTGGAGCCCGCCACGGCAGCACCGGCGACTGCCGCTCTTTCGAATACCTGACCGAACCCGGGAACCCAAGATGTCCGTCCAATTTGCCGAATCGTTTCCAGCCGCCAACGATGCCGTTGCGCCCCCGCCGCGCCGCAGCCGCGAGGAGATCCTGGCCGGCCTGCCCGCCATCGCAGCCGAGATCGCCGCAGGCGCGGTGCAGCGCGAGCTGAACCGAGAATTGCCCTTCGAGGTGTTCCGCCGCCTGCGCGAGACCGGCCTGACCTGGCTGCGCGTGCCCCGCTCGCTCGGCGGCCCGGGCGGCACGCTGGCCGACCAGGTCGAGATCACCTGCACGCTGGCCGCGGCCGACTCGAACGTGGCCCATGCGCTGCGCGGGCATTTCGGCTTCATCGAGTCGATCGCCCTCGATCCGCAGGCGCCGGCCAGCCGCAAATGGGTCGACGAGGTGCTGGCGGGCAAGCTGTTCGGCGGCGCGAATATGGAGATCGGCACGCCGCGCCCGAACATGCTGCGCACGACCTTGCTGAAGGACGGCGACCGCTACCGCCTGAACGGCCGCAAGTGGTACGCCACCGGCGCGATCTATGCCGACTACACAAGCTTCAGCGCGCTCGACGAAGACGGGCAAATGACCGGCTGCCTGGTGCCGGCCGACCGCGCCGGCGTGCGCATCAATGACGACTGGGACGGTATGGGCCAGCGGCTCACCGCCAGCGGCGGGGTGGAGCTGGACAACGTCGAGGTCTGGCCGCACGAGGTCAGCGTGCGCCGCAGCACCAATCCCTTCATGCGCCGCCATGGCGCGGCGCGCGCGCAACTGCACCTGGTGGCGGTGATCGGCGGCATCGTCCGCAACGTGCTGGCCGACGCGACCGCCTACGTGCAGCGGAGCGCCCGCTCGGCCAAGCACAGCGCTTCGGAGACCGCGGCGGGCGACCACTTCGTGCAGCAGGCGGTCGGCGACATCGCCGCCGCCTCGCATGCGATCGACACGCTGATCGCCGATGCGGCCCGCAACCTGGACGTTTCCGCCGCCGCCATCACCGCCGGCGTGCTGGACCACGCGGCGCTGGACGCGCTGGTGATGCGCAGTGCGCTGGCCCAGTCGAAGACGCAGATCATCGTCGGCCGCATGGCGATCCAGGCGGCCGAGCAGATGTTCGACACTGGCGGCGGTTCGGCCACCGCGCGCAAGTACGACTTCGACCGGCACTGGCGCAACATCCGCACGATCCTGAACCACAACCCGATCAAGCTGCGCGGGCGGGTGATCGGGGACTACGTGCTGAACGGCGCGCGCGCGGACTTCGACGAAGGCCGCGTCTTCTAGGCACCAGCCCGCAGATCAGTGCCCCGCGACCATGCGGGCGTACCGCCCGCCGCGCGTCATCAGCTCGGCGTGGCTGCCGGACTCCAGCACCCGGCCCTGGCCCAGCACGAATATCCTGTCCGCCTCGCGCACCGTCGACAGGCGGTGCGCAACGATGATCGTCGTGCGCCCGGCGCTGAGCACGCGCAGCGCGTGCTGGATGTCCTGCTCGGTGAAGCTGTCGATATTGGCCGTCGCCTCGTCGAGGATCAGCACGGCCGGGTCGGCGAGCAGCGTGCGGGCGAAGCTGAGCAGCTGACGCTGGCCGATCGACAGGTTGCGGCCGCGTTGGCCGAGCTGCGTGTCGTAGCCCTGCGGCAGCCGGCTGATGAAGTCGTGCGCCCTCACCTGCCGCGCCACCTGCTCGATCTGCTCGCGCGTGGCACCGGGCAGGCCGTAGCCGATGTTGTCGGCCACGCTGCCGCTGAACAGGAAGGGCTCCTGCTGCACCATGCCGATCGCGCGGCCGAGCGTCGCCGACGAGAGCTCGCGCACGTCGCAGCCGCCCAGCAGGACCTGACCCACCTGCACGTCGTGGAAGCGGCGGATCAGTGAGGTGATGCTGGTCTTGCCGGAGCCGGTGGGGCCGACCAGCGCGATCGTCTGGCCCGCTTCGATACGCAGGTCGAGATCGCGCAACACATCGTGCCCCTCGCGGTAGCCGAAACGCACGCCGCGCAGTTCGATCGACGGCTCCAGCGCCTGTGGATCCAGCGTGCCGCTGCCATGCGCCAGGCCGCCGGGCATGTCCAGCACCTCGAAGATGCGCTGGCCGGCGGCCATCGCCCGCTGCATCACCGTGTACTGCATCGACAGCGTGCGGATCGGCTCGAAGAAGCGCTGCACGTAGAAGATGAAGGCCACCATCACGCCGACGCCCAGGCTCCCCTGCAGCACGTGCGCTCCCCCCAGCACGACGACCAGGGCCAGCGCCAGGCCGGTCAGCACATCCACCGCCGGCACCATCAACTGCGAGGCGCGCGACGAGGCCAGTTGCGCCTGCAGGTGCTCCTCCGCCAGCCCGCCATAACGCGCCAGGTTGACGGACTCGCGCCGCGTCTCCTGCACCGTGCGTATGCCGTTGATGTTCTCGGCCAGCGCGGCGTTGACGGTGGAAGAGGCCTCGCGCGCCCGCGCAAAAACGCGGCGAGCCCAGGGCATCCAGCGGGCGCGGATCAGCACCAGCGCCGGCAGCACCGCCAGGGTCATCAGGCCCAGCTGCCAATCCATGCACAGCAGCACGATCACGATGCCCAGCAACAGGAACAGGTCGCCGATGGCCGACACCGAGTTCTCGAGGAAGTCCTGCAGCGCGCCGACGTCGCCCTGCAGCCGTGCCATCAGCTTGCCGACCTGCGAGTCCTCCAGCCGCGCCAGCGGCACGTCCTGCAGGTGCGCGTACATCGCGCGGCGCAGCTCGAAGATCACGCGTTGCGCCAGCCGCGCCGCCGTCCATTCCTGCAGGAAGCCGAACACCGCGTTGGCGCCGAGCAGCAGCAGGAAGACGGCCATCACCACCGGCAGCCGCGCCGGCGCGCCAAGCGCGCTGTCCACGGCCGCGCGGACCGCCGCTGGTATCGCCACCTGCGCGGCGGTGTAGAGGCCGATGCACAGCAGCGCCCACCAGGCCGCACTGCGGTGGCGGGCGAGCAGGCCCAGCAGTCGCGAGGCGGTATTGCCGTCGAAGCTCGCGAACACATGGTCGCGCTCGGTCATCGAAACCGTACCGGCGCTCATGCCGCCACCTCGTCAATCGTCTTCGCATCGCCGCTCTGCTGCATCGCCCACAGCGCCGCATAGGCGCCGCCGCGGTTCAGCAGCCCGGCATGGCTGCCGCGTTCGGCGATGCGGCCGCGCTCCAGCACCAGGATCTCGTCGGCATGGGCCAGCGCCGCCAGCCGGTGCGCGATGACGACCACGCCGCAGCCGCGCAGCGATTCACGCAGCGATTCGCGCAGGCGCAGCTCGGTCAAGGTGTCGATGGCCGAGCTGGCGTCGTCGAGCACCAGGATCTTCGGCTTGGCCGCGAGCGCGCGGGCGATCGTCACCCGCTGGCGCTGGCCGCCGGACAGCGCCGCGCCGCGCTCTCCGACGCGGCTGCCGTAGCCGCCCGGCAATTGCTCGATCTGCTCATGCACCTGCGCTGTGGCCGCGGCGCCGCGGGCGCGGCCGCTGCAGGCCTGCGGATCGGCGTAGACGATGTTGTCGTGCACCGAGCCGTCGAACAGGAAGGCCTCCTGCTGCACCAGCGCCACCTGGCGGCGCAGCGAGGCGAGCGTCAGGCCGCGCAGGTCGTGGCCATCGATCGTGATGCGGCCGGCGGCCGGATCGTGCAGCCGCGGAATGAGCTGCGCCAGCGTGGACTTGCCGCTGCCCGGCGCGCCGACGATGCCCAGCACGCGGCCCGGCCGCAGCTCGAAGCTGATGCCGACGAGCCGGGCCGGCCCGCCGTCCGGCGCGAAGCTGACGTTCTCGAAGCGCAGTACGCCCGGGCCCGGGGCCAAGTCTTGCGCGCCCGGTGCGTCGCGCACCGCCGGCTCGGCGTCGAGCACGGCGAAGAGCCGCGCGCCGGCGCCGCTGGCCCGCGCGCTGGCGTTGACGATCATGCCCACCTGGCGGACCGGCTGCTGCAGCAAGGTCATGAAGGCCAGGCATTCGCTGAGCATGCCCACGCTGAGCGAGCCCGCCGCCACCCGCTGCCCGCCGACCCACAGCACCGCGGCCATCGCGAGATAAAAGGCCAGGTTCATCTGGCTCATCGCCGACATGCGCAGCGTGATCCGCTGGTTCGAGAGCCGCAGCGCCGCGTCGGCATCGCGGTCGAAGCGCGTCAGCTCCTGCGCGCGGGCGTCGAACGCACGCACGACGCGCTGCCCCTGCAGGTTCTCCTCCATCGACAGCGTCAGCGCCGACATCATCTGCTGCAGCTTCTGCCAGCTCAGGCGCAGCAGGATGCCCATGCGCGCCGCGCGCCAGACGACGAAAGGCGTGAAGCTCAGCGCCAGCAGCCCCAGCTCCAGATCGCTGCCCAGCAGGCGCCACACGCCCAGGCCCAGCAGCAGGCTCAGCGAGATCACCCGCAGCGCGCCGGTCTCCAGGAAGCCGCGCACGCCCTCCAGGTCCAGCATGCCGCGGGTGATCAGGTCACCCGAATGGTTGGCATCGTGGAAGGCGGCGCTAAGCTGCTGCAGCTTGTCGAAGAAGGCCAGCCGCAGGTCATTGCCGACACGGTGCGCGATCGCCTCGCCGAAATAGCCCTGCAGCCCGGTCAAGGTGCCGCGCGCCGCCGCCGCGCCGACCAGCAGCCCCGCCAGCGGCCACAGCGAGGGCGCCGCGGCCGAACCGACGCGCAGGTGGTTGACCTGATCGACCGCGCGGCCCAGCAGCATCGGCAGCAGCAGGTTCAGCGCCGCCGAGCCGAACGCGCAGGCGACCGCCGCGGCGCACAGCCGGCGGTAGCGCAGCGCCAAGCCGGCGAGCCGCGCCAGGATGCGCGGCATCGCGCGGAAATCGAGCCGGCCGAGCGACTGGGCGCTGAGCGAATGGGGGACGGGGCGGGAGGCGGAATGGGCGGCTGTCGTGGTGTTCATCGGTGACGGGCAGTGCAAGCGGCATGCCACGGGCGGCAGCCTACGCTGCCGGGGTCAAGCCTCCATTGCCGTGCTGTTGCGCCAGCAGCAGCGCGGCGATCACAGCATCGGTTGCCTGTTCCGCAGCAACAGGAACCACCATGTGCCCGGCGCAAGGGCCTGGCACGGTCCCTGCGAAGTCCGCCTGGTCATCGCATCCGCCGGAGCCCTCCCATGACCCGCATCGTCGCCCTCAGTGGCAGCCTGAGCCGTCCCTCGCGCACCCGCGCCCTGGTCGAACTGATCGCCGGACACGCCGCCGCCGGCCTGCCGGCGCAGGTCGAGGTGATCGACATCGCCGAGCTGGCGCCAGCGCTCGGCAATGCACTGGTGCCCGGCGACCTGCCGCCCGCCGTGGCTGCCGCACAGCGCACGCTGGCCGCGGCCGACCTGATCATCATCGGCTCGCCGGTCTACAAGGGCTCGTACAGCGGCCTGCTGAAGCACTTCCTCGACCTGGTCGATCCGGGCCTGTTGTCGGGCAAGGTGGCCATCCTCGCCGCCACCGGCGGCAGCGACCGCCACGCGCTGGTGCTCGATCACCAGTGGCGGCCGCTGGCGAGCTTCTTCGAGCTGGTGACGGCGCCCTCTGGCTTGTTCGTCAAGGACAGCGATTTCGTCCAGTACCAACTGCCCTCCGACCACCACGAGGTGTTGGCACGCGTCAACCTGGTCGTCGCTCAGGCACATCGCCTGCTGCGTGTGACACCGACAACGCGCAAGGTGACGGCCACAGTCGCACTGGCAGCGTAGCTATTGAACCGACGTTATCGCCGTGTGAGTCCATGAGCACATCCCAATCGATGATCGGGGGAAGGCGCTCATAAGCATCAGCGGAATGCTTCGTTGGGGCCACACGACTTGGCAGGTATCGTTCACGTCACGAGTTCCACAGCCGCAGACGTAGTGCGGCTCGGAGCGGGTAGTTTGTCTCCTACCTTCAACGGTAATTTGCGCCTTCACGGGGTATCCCCGCGAAGGCGTTTTTTTGCGCGCGCACCAAGCTCGCAAAGGCACCAGTATCCGGGCGCCATCGCATTCGCTGGCTATCAACAAGCTTGACCGTCCATTCGAGTGGTGGACTGTCTGAACAACATGCCACACAGGGCGACTTGGTGCTCAAGATGCAACAGCCGGCATCAGCTCTTGCTCTGAAACCGGACCCTGAACTGCGTCATCTCACAAAAGCTCACCTGCTGCTCTCAGGAGCCATCGAATAGAGGTCGTCTCAGCGCAGCGCGCTCCTCATTCAATCCGGTGATGCGACCGAGAATGCCGGCGGCATCGTGCACAGATGCGGGCGCGTGGGACGAGAGGCTTTTAGACTTAGCGCCCCCCGGTCGCTCGAATCGCGGACACGAGCGCTCGAATGGCCCTGCGGGTGTGCTTATCGGTCAGATGGGTGTGCATCACGATACTCCTGGTGGGCAGCGATGGAAGTCCCAGGCGAGGCCCCACGTCGATCGCTCCGGCAGGTGCCACGCGACGCCCCAGGGCCGCAACAGCCAATCCGGCCAGAACTGCAGCGCCGATTGTCGCCACTCCTCCCCCGCCGAAAGCCTCGATCCAGGGCACTCCAGCGGCATCGAGTGCTCCGACCGCCATGGCTCGGATGCTGCATGGTGGGGGCTGGACAGCGAGGCGCAGCGCCTCCCCGCTTCGAAGTTCGAATTCTGGCAAGGCAAACCAACCAAAGGCCTCCTCGAGAACGACGTCGCCGTCCTCGCGCCGCATGTCGTGTCGCAGCACGATCGCCACATCCAGAGCGTTCTCGTCGAAGGCCTGAAGCAATTCGCGAGACGATGCGATGCGCACGTCCAGAGCCAAGGCCGGTTCGGTATGGCCAACGCTGCGCAACAGTTGAGGCAATTCGGCGCCCACCACATGGTGGCTGATGCCGATCAGAAGCCGCTGGCGTTTGGGCGCGAATGAGTCCAATGCGGCCTGGTGGGCGGTCAGCAGAGCACGGGCGGAGCCCAGTAGTGCAGCTCCGTCGGCAGACAGCCTCACGTGTCGCGGCGTGCGTTCCAGCAGTTTGCGACCAAGGCCGTCTTCAAGGCGCTTGATCCTCAGACTCACCGCCGGCTGCGTCGTGCCTAGCAGTTCCGCTGCTCGCGTGAAGCTCTGGAACTCGGAGGTCACAACGAAGGCATGCACTGCCTCAATGTCCAAGAACTTCATGCCGCCAACCATTTCAAGATCGAATTACTGAAATGTGTTTGATTCTATTTTCCAATCATAGACGCTTGTCTATCGTGACCGCACCGACACCAACGATGAGCTCGAGCGATGCTTCTTGTGCACTATCTCCACCGATTGCCGACCGACTATGAACTGAGCATCCTCCGCAAGCGAGCCAAAGAACGTGGCCCCGTTTGGGATGCAGCTCCCGACCTCTACTTCAAGGCGTTTTTGCTGCGCACTTCCGGCCAGCATGGCGCCCGCGAAACCAGCTATTCGTCGCTCTATCTCTGGCGCGGCGATCAAGCCTTCGCAAACTTTCTGCTGAGCGGTCGCTACGGCCACGTCACCCGAAGTTTCGGGCGGGCAGGCATCGACGCCCACGTCGTGCTGGCCGCTCGCCCAGGCCGTGGACACGGCGCGCGCTTCTTGATCGAAGAGACGGTCCACATTGGTGGTGACGTCGATCTGGAAAGGGTTCTTGCGCAAGAACCGGAACTCACTCGCGCAGCAGCTGCGCTACCTGGGACCGTCGCTGCTGTCAGCGCAGTTGATACGCAGCGCTGGTGTCTCAAGCGATACCGGCTCGCCGAGGATCTGGAGGTGCCGCAAGAGACCGGAGCGCTCGTGTACGAAGTGGCGCACCTATCCCAGCCCCTTCTTCATAGCCTGCAGGTGGAGGGCTTGACGTGAGCCGCGCCACATTCGCCTGCTGCCACCTGGCAGCTGTGCTGATTCTTGCGATAGCGGTAGGCACACTGGCTGCCGAACTCGCTTTGTTGCTGAGCCGCTTCAACCCATGATTGAGACGCCCGTGGCGCCTTATTCACGACCGCGAAGGCCTCGTGCCCGAACACCCGGACGGAGTGTGCGCGCCCCTCCAGATCGACATCTGTTGCGGCCACGCGGTGCCCCCAGGCCTCCAGAAAATCAACTACCCAGTCATCTTTGGAGACCTTCCTGCACGCATGCCCGCCTCTCTGCCAGACTACCTAATTACTTGGTGAGACACGTCCGCCTCCGCACCTCCGCGCCGTCCGAATCCTCCGACGCGTCAATTGGGTTCGAGTTCCATCCTTCGCCTGATGAACAATGCCGCGATACCAAGCCCGGCTAGCGCCAGGGTCCCGGGTTCAGGCACGGGGTCCGCCGCCAGCGGATAGATCGTCCCCGACTCAGCAGAAATGGTGATGTTCGGAATGAGCTTGCCAGTCATGTCATAGGCTTGAATCGAAGTCAGTACCGCGGTGTTGGCGAAGTTGGCCAACGCGCTTCCCGTGTACGTCGTCTCAGAATAGGCCGCCGAAATCCCTGTGGCCGCATACACGTTGGTGATGAATTGGAGATCCAGCGGCCTGTCGAAATAAAAAGGCAGCGTGCCAGCCAAGGTCACAATCCGTGAGCCGAACACTTGGTCGCTGACAGCCCTGCCGGTCTCGGTGTCGTCCCCATCAGGATGCGCGAATGAATTCACCTCGGTGGTGAGCCACGCGTTGCTGCTGTAGTTGGGACCGCTGCCACTCACGGTAGTCAAGCCATCGACCGTGAACGTCAATTGCAGATTCGCTCTGCCAACGCCGCCTCCGATGGTCAAGGTGTCTACTGCAATGCCCGTGGCACCGGCCGACGTATTGAAGCCGGCCGTGTTGTAGGCATATGCCCCAGCGATCAGGACCTGCGCAGAGCCGTGAAACACGCCGTAGCCCTGAATCACCGAGGCGCGATTGGCCGAGCCGTCGGGGAAATGCGCCTCAGCTCCAGCTTCACCCACGCTGCTGCTGTTGTCTTGATTGAAGCATCGCGATGACCCCTGTCCCGCCCCATCGTAGTGGCAGACGGACGCGGCAGCCGACAAGGCTGGCATAGCGCTGGCGTAGGGCGCCATCCAAAGACTGGCGCAGATAAGGGTGGTTCCAGCAAATGATCGATCCAATTTTCGATGGTGAAGTGACATGGTTGAAGCTCCTGGGAAAATCAAGGTTGGCAGGCTGCCCGCTCGTTTGTCGATCAAGCAGACACCGTCGATACCGCCCATGCGGTACGCGCGAGCGACGCGGCACTCGCTACTTGTTGAACGACGTTCAGGGCCTCGAACGGTCAACGCCGCGATCTGCCTGAAGTGCGGCGACGCAGGTTCACATCGAGCACTGCAAGGCCGCTGAAAAGCAACGCATAGGTCGCAGGCTCGGGGACGGCCTGCACGCTGGGCGTTGAGATGGATGGACAAGAATTTCTCCTTGAATGTGAAAGGGTGATCTG
This sequence comes from Roseateles agri, assembly GCF_034043675.1. Taxonomy (NCBI): domain Bacteria; kingdom Pseudomonadati; phylum Pseudomonadota; class Betaproteobacteria; order Burkholderiales; family Sphaerotilaceae; genus Roseateles; species Roseateles agri. The sequence continues at coordinate 375,191 of NZ_JAXCLA010000008.1, forward strand.
CCACCGGCCCGTACTCGACATCCCGCGTCGGCTGACGCAGCGCGGGAATGCCACCTTCTGCCCTACTGCACGACTTCCTTGGAGAAATCTGGACAGTTGCAAGCGTCCGCTTCAGGATTTCTTTTGGTCTGCACATCTCTAGGCGTTGCCTCAGCGACGGACTGAAACCGAAGAACCGGCACGCAGATAAATTCCTGGGCCCCTGTCCGGCGTACGCGTCGTACGTCGTTCATTGAGGTATCCGCCGCTGAGCGTGCTCAGCAGGATCACTTCATAACGGGGATGTCATGCTCGATCCAGTCTGCCTTGCAGCGCCTTCCCAAGATTTGCGGATTCGCCGTCTCTTCCCCGCTCGCAACCGGATGAGGTTGCGGCAGGCCGTCTGCTGGGCTGTTCTCTGCTCGGCACCGACAGGCGTGTTGGCAACGCAGGCAGTGAAGACCGAGTTGTTGTGCAGCCTGCGCACGGGCGAGTCAGTGGCAACGCTGCGCGTCACTGCCGGTACGGACCCGCTCGCAGCGTCAGCCGTCCAGTTGGGCGAAAGCTTCGAACTGCGCGCAGTAGCCTTGACCGGAGACAGCGGTGCTGGAAAGGTGGGCCGGTTCGTTGTAACCGTGCTGGACCTCGACGGTCAGAGACACCCGGTCGTACTGACGCAGAGCCGTCGATCGACCGCGGGGCACGAACCGCTCGGCGAGCAGGCGACTTGGTGGCCGAACCTGTCCGGCTGGGAACGCGTCTACTCACCACGGCTTGGACGCGAGTTGGCCTGGGGCTGCGCCCTGGTGCGCGAGGGTGCAGCACCTGATGGATGGGACCGCGCGGACGCGACCGGCGACGGCGCTTACCCGGCTGAGCCTAGGGCCGGCCCGATCAAGACTGGCCTGGCCACCGCCACCGTTCGCTTGGCGTGGATGGGCGACATCATGCTGGCCGACGGACCGGGTCGCGACGTCGCGCGCGGGCGCGATCCGTTTCGCGGTGTCGCGACGGCGCTGCGGGACGCGGACCTGCGCATCGCCAACCTCGAATGCGTTGTCGCCACCGGCGGTAGACGGGAAGACAAGCCTTGGACCTTTCGCGCACACCCGCGCGTACTGGACGTCCTGCGCCGCCATGTCGACGTCGTCTCATTGGCCAACAACCATTCAGGTGACTTCGGCCCGCAGGCGTTTGACCAGATGCTGGGGCGGCTTGAACGGGCCGGCCTGCCGTACTTCGGCGGTGGCCCGAACCTGCGGGCCGCGCATCAGCCGGCCATCGTCGTGCGTCAGGGGCTGCGTATCGCCTTGCTCGGCTACGACGAGATGTTCCCTCGCCGCTTCGAAGCCGGGCCGGACAGCCCGGGCATTGCCTGGGCCGATGAAGAGCAGGTCGTCGCCGACATCCGTGCCGCCCGTTTGCAAGCCGACATCGTCATTCCCTACATGCACTGGGGGCAGGAACACAGCGAAGCCTCACACGCCCGGCAGCACGCGCTGGCTCGCCTGATGATCCGAGCCGGCGCAGACGCCGTCGTCGGTGCTCACCCCCACATCCGCCAGGACGTCGAGCTGATCGATGGCAAGCCGGTCATCTACAGCCTCGGCAACTTCGTCTTCGACGGCTTCAGCGATACAGACAACAACACGGGGTCCGTCTTGTGGATGACGGTGAGCGCCGAGGGTGTGGTGGACTGGCAGTTGCAGGCGGTGCACATCGATCGATCGGGCAGCCCGCACATGGCGCCTCGCCCGGAAACCCATGGCCTGGAAGCTCAGGTGGCGCCGTTGCCGCCGATGTCCCGTTGAGCCGTGCGCTCCATGTCCATCCATGGCCGGCGATCTCGTTCATCCAGTCGACGGCGCCCAGTCGGTCCGCACCACCCGCAAGGAAGAGCCATGGAATCGCTGTTCAAGGACCTTCTGACACCCTGCAGCGTGACGCTTGCGACGGTTGCCTGCGGCATGGCGCGCGTTGCCCCGCCGTGTGCCAGCGCGTGCAGGCTGTGCGAGCTGGATCGCTGCCGCTTGCGACCTGCGACCCGCCCCAGTGACGAGATGAGACAGACCCTGCCCTACGAGGTGAGGAATAACGGTCAGATCCCCGGGAAGCCCCGGTTACCATCCCCCGCAGGAAGCTTCTTTGGGATGGAACCACGACATGGGGGAAGTCACGCTGCTGATTGGAGCGGCCCGCGCGGGCGATCGTGGAGCCTTCGACAAGATCTTCGAGTTGCTCTATCCAGAGCTCCGGCAGGTGGCCCGCCGACGCCTGGCGCACGGCTCCCGCGACGGCGCGATGGAGACGACCGCGCTGGTCAACGAGTGCTACATGAAGCTCCTCAAACAGGAGAGCCTGACGCCCGCCGACCGCGCCCACTTCCTGGCCTATGCAGCCACGGTCATGCGCTCGATCATAGTCGACGCCGTGCGCTTCGCGAAGACGGATCGCCGCGGAGGCGATGCAGAGCAGGTCACGCTCAACTCCGAACTGATCGGCACCTTGCCGGCGGAATCCGATGAAGTGCTGGATGTGCACGCCGCGCTCGAGGAACTCAGCCACATCGACGAACGACTCGCACGAGTCGCGGAGATGCGCTATTTCGGCGGCCTGGAAGATGAAGAGATCGGCGAGGTGCTCGGCGTTTCAGGCCGCACCGTGCGCCGCTATTGGGAAAAGGCTCGACTGCTGCTGGCGCATGCGCTGCGCAACTGACGACGCTGCCGGTGGCATCGGTGCCTGCATCGCTGGTGTTGACGCTGGCATTGTCAGGATGACGTCATGAAGCCGCTCCTGCAATTTCAGGCTGATTGGCCTGTCATCAGCGCTTTGCTCGATGAGGCGCTGAACCTGCCCACGTCCGAGCACGCGGCCTGGCTCAATGGCCTCAACGACGAACAGGCCACTTACCGCGAGGCGCTGCGCAGCTTGCTCGCGCATCAGGCCGGTATTGAGACCGATGACTTCCTGAACCGGTTGCCCGTACTGGAGCTCGATGAGTTGCCGCATTCGGCAGATGGTGTCCGTCCGGGGAGCTACATCGGCGCCTACCGCCTGATCTCGGAAATTGCGCGCGGCGGCATGGGCACCGTATGGCTCGCCGAGCGGTCCGACGGCCTGATGAAACGCCGCGTCGCGCTCAAGCTACCGCGCGTGGTGTGGGGCGACACCTTCGCCGAACGCCTCGGGCGCGAAAGGGAAATCCTGGCGGGTCTGGAACATCAGCACATCGCACGCCTGTACGACGCAGGGGTCGATGCCCAGGGGCGCCCTTTCCTGGCCATGGAGTACGTCGAAGGCCAATCGATCGATGCCTACTGCCAGGTGCATTCACCGAGCGTGCGCGAACGGATCGAACTGCTGCTGCAGGTGATGGCCGCCGTTGCGCACGCGCACGCGCGCCTGGTGGTACATCGCGACCTGAAGCCGGCCAACATCCTCGTCACGCCAACAGGCGAAGTGCGGTTGCTCGACTTCGGCATCGCCAAGCTCATGGAAGCGGGCCGCACGAACGCAACTGCGTTGACCGAACTCGACGGCCGTGCCCTGACCCTCGACTACGCGAGCCCCGAGCAGATCCGCGGCGAGTCGCTGGGCACGGCGAGCGACATCTACAGCATGGCCGTGGTCGCCTACGAGGTCCTATCGGGCACACGGCCCTATCGCTTGAAGCGGGCGAGCGCCGCCGAACTGGAGGAAGCCATTGCGAGCATCGAGCCCCCGCTGGCGAGCAGCAGCGCAACGGACCCGAGGGTCGCGCGCCATCTGCGCGGCGACCTCGACTCGATCCTCAACAGGGCGCTCAAGAAGGCGCCCGGCGAGCGCTACCTGACGATGGACGCCTTCGCGCAGGATCTTCAGCATTTCCTGCGTGGAGAGCCCGTCGAGGCCCGTCCAGATCGATGGGGATACCGCGCCTCCAAGTTCGTACGGCGCCACCGCCTGCAGATGGCCGCCGGAACGGTGGTGGTGGCTGCGCTGGTCGCAGGAACATCGGTCGCGCTGTGGCAAGCCCGCGTCGCGCGCCGGTCCGCCGAGCAGGCGCGCACCGAGGCACACCGGGCCGAGGTCGAAGCCGCCACTGCAAAGGCCGTGCAGGGATTCATCGAATCGGTCTTCAACGCCAATTCGAGGAACGAAGCCGATCCTGAGGCGTCGCGCTCGACCACCGCGCGCGAACTGCTGGATCGCGGCGCCGAGCGGATAGACAAGGATCTCGCTTCGGCGCCCGAGGCTCAGTTGCGCCTCTACAGTCTGTTGGCGGAGATGTATGTAGGCATGGGACTCCAGGAGCGTGCGCTAGGACTCGAACGCCGCGGACTCGCGTTGGCAATCCGCCTTCACGGTCCAGAGAGCGCGGTCGCATTGAGCGCCGCATCCGACCTAGGCCAGACGCTGGACGACATGGGGCAACGTGACGAGGCACTGGCAACCCTGTTGCGCGCCGACGAGGCGGCCCGTGGCCGTCATGACGACCGTGACTCCGCCCGCATGATGATCGACACCGGCCTGGCACGTGTCTACTCGTTCACCGAACTTCCCAAGGCGCTCGAGCGCGCACGCCGCGCGGCGGAGATTGCGCGAAGCCTCGGCCCTTCGCAGGATGGCATCGGTGCGCTGGCGATGCTGGCCATCATGGCGCGCAAGTCCGGGTACCTGGAGGAGGCACGACAGGCACTGATGGACGAAGCGGCCTGGATCGACCAGCAGGGCGACACAGGCATCCTGGGCGATCTGTTCGGCGTGTTGGGCGAACTTCAGAGCGACCTCGGGCAGTTTGCATTGGCGGAGACGACCCTGAATCGCTCGATCACGCTGGCCGAGAACACACGTAACCCGCAAAACTTGCATACCGCCCGCTACCGCTTGGCTCGGTTCCAGTACGAAAACCGGTTGTTGAACGACGCGCTCAAGACGGCTGACCCCGAAGTTCAATGGGTTCACACATTGGGGCGCCAGCACGAATTTGGGGATCTGCCCACCCTGGTGATGTTCAACTTCGGCCGGACACTGGCTGCATATGGCGACGCCGCGCGAGGCCTTGCTGCGATTGACGAGGCTCGCGCGCTGCTGCCACCGCAACAAGCCGCGGATCGGCTGGGAATGCTTCTCGCAGCGAGGGCGGAAGCCTTGCTCGAACTGCAACGCCCCGACGAAGCCCACGCCGACCTTGAACGCGCGGTCGAGATGACGTCCGCCGCTGGGGGGCCGCGTGCAGAGCAAGTGCGCATCATCCGCCGCCGCTACCTGGTCGCGGTGGGCAAGGCGGACGAAGCGCTTGAGGATTTTTCTGCAAACCCGCTGAAGGCCGGCACGCCGGCAAACACCCTCACGACGCTGCGGCGCGAGGCCGAGCACGCGACGCTGCTGCTCGCCGCCGGCCAGGACGACATGGCGCGTACCACGGCCGAGCGCGTTCGGGCAGCCATCGAACGCTTGCCTGAGCGACGCTTCGCACTCAATACCGAAGCCCGCATGTCGGCTCTCGTCGGCGAAGCGCTGCTGCGCGACGGACATGCGGCCGAAGCGGCGCCGGCGCTGCAGAAGGCGCTCGCGATGTACGTCGAGCAGTACGACCCGGTCCGCAATCCGGCAGTCACGGCGCTGCGGCGCCTTCTCGCGCAAGCCCAACGCGATACCAAGCATGAGGGAATGTAGTTGGCATGCCGGCTGTCCGGGGCCCGCTGCTGTAGCGGGGCGGGACCTCACGCCGGCTGCCAAACACCCCGCTTGTCCAAAATCCGGACCTCTTCTCGTGATCAAGGGTAGGACGGCCGGTAGCGACGCTATGCCCGCCTCCGGACGTCCACCTTGCTGAATCTCGCTGATCCCATTTGGCCCAAGGTTCGCATCATTGAGAGGAAACGACGCAATGCCGATCTACTTCATTACATTCCTTGCGCTGCTTGGCATGGCGGCGCTTCTCTACGTCGGTGCGCTATTCATAGCAACGTTCATGCGCCAGCCACCGCCTTTGCTCATCAACGGGAACACAGTTCATGCACTGAAAGCCCTGCATCTCGCGATTGCCTGGGCAAACGTCGGCGTCGGCTGGCTGCTGTACTTCAATGTCTACCCCATCCACGCGGACATGGCGGCCCTAGGCAACACCGCATTCCAGGCTTTTGCTCGCGGCTACACGACAAGACTGCCGATCGTCGTACTTCCCTACGGCGCCGGCGCGCTAGCAGCCACGTTATCCCTGTGGGCAGCAGAGCCCGGGCGCCTGTCGCGCCGTGCGCGGTGGGGCATAGCGAGCCTGTGGATGCTGTCCATCGCCGCCACGCCCTGGGCCGCAGGCGCGCAAGGCGATATGCAGGACGACGGCTTCAGCGACGCAGCCTTCCAGCAACTCCAGACATCCCATCTCGCCCGCTCACTGTGCCTCACTGTGGCTGCCGTATGGGCGCTGCTTCAGTGCCGCCCCTCACGAGATTGATCCAGTCTGGCGAAGAGCATGCGCCGACGGTTGCTTTCCCGTCAATTGAATCGACTGAGCGGCGCGCTGCCTACGCGGCGCCGGCGCTCGTTCCAAGTCCTGCTGCTTCAACCGTGCTTGCCTCTTTGGGAGACCTGAGCTGACACCTTCTCCTGGCCCCAAAACCCAACTCGGTAAGTCGCATAAGGTTATGCCACTAGTACAGGCTATACCGGCCATCCTTGCAAGCATGGCTCGCTATTGAGAAGCGATGCCAGCGCGGGTCTTTCCAACATCTCGGAGACGCTATGCGAAACCTTTTCCACTCGATCCTTGTGGTGGCCTTCATTCTGGCAGGCTGTTCCACGGGAGCGAATGCTCCAACGGCGCACCGGGCGTCCGACGTGCAATCAAGGATGGATCATGTTGCCATCAGCGTCGCAAACGCCAGAGCAAGCGCCGCGTTCTACCGGGCCGCCTTCGGCTTCAAGGAACTGAGGACTCCGTTTGGAGATGCCGCTGACGTTGTATGGCTAGACGTCGGAGGTGGCATTGCTTTGCATGTCTTTGGTGGCCGTGCAGCGACTATTGCGAACGAACAGGAGCGGCATCTCGCTTTCGCTGTCGCTGATCTCGCCAGCGTGACCGGATTTCTGACGGCGAGGGGCATCGCGTGGCAAAGCTTCGATGGCGTCCAGGGGGCACTGCAAACCCGTCCTGACGGTGTGCACCAGATGTTTTTCCGCGATCCAGATGGCTACTGGGTCGAGGTAAATGATGCTTTGAAGGAAAACACTCGCTGAGCCGCTCATACAACCGGCAGCATGCGACGCCCATACACCTGACACGTAAAGCGTAAAAGCGCGCGCACCATCAAGGCCGCATGACGACGGTCGCATGTTGATCGTGGGCGGCTAACCACCAGCCATCGGAGGTGGCACGTAGGGAAGTTCGCAGACTGTCACTGGGATCTCTGGCAGCGGCTCGGCCGCGTCCTACAGACGCCGCGGTTGCCAAGTGCAAGACTAAAGTCCACCCACTCGGGAGCACCTGTCATGATTCGCAAGCTCAGCAGCGGCCAGTACCGCCTCTACTCACGCAAGCTCGATCCGAAAACCGGCAAGCGACGCAATCTCGGTACCTTCGATAGTCGCGAACAAGCCGAGAAGCACGAGCGCGAGGTTCAGTACTTCAAAAGGCACTGAACCGGCAACGCCGCGCTATCGCGGCTCCAGCAACCGCTTCAGCGCCAGCAGGTCGGCGGCAACGTGTGCGGCATCGCGCGTCAGATCGTCGGTACTCATACCCGGCGTCTGGAGCACGACGAAGGTCAACACACTGCCCTTGCCTGCCGGAGTTACGCGAAAGGCGTTGTGGACGATAGTGCCGTCCGGAAGCGTGACGTCGTGATCCAAGACCCGGAACTCATTCGCGGGCGCCATGTCCACCTTGACGCGTCCCATCGGCGACTGGGAATACCAATGGCTACCGTCGCGTTCAATACCCGAGGCGACACCGGACGCCCATTTCGGAAGGTTGTCCATCTCTCTCGCGAATTCGTAGACCGCGTCGGGATTTGCGGCAACGGTTTCGCAGACCACTTTGGCTCCAAGCACGTCCATGAGGGCCTCCATCGGCGCGTTTCGAAGGTCGCCAAGAGGGGCAGATGCCATGCCAAGTCGAATGGTGCGGCGCGTGAAACCACCATGGCGAGAGTTGCACAGAGCAGTCCAATCCGCCAGAGCCCGTCAGTCCATACGCTCGATCTTCTTACCTCGATACGCGGAAGCGTTGTCGATCGGCTCGATCAGAGCCTGTATTTATATCGAGCAGCGCACCGCAAGTGGTGCTCGAGCCCAGCGGCAACCGTATTCGGCCGAACCCCAATGCTGGCCAGCCCAGGCGATAGGCGTCCCGCGGTCACCGCCGAGCAAACGACGAATCGCCCCCTCGATTTTGAATGGCTTCCAGGCGATTTGCGTGTGCGACCAAAGTGTCATACGTTGCTTGGTGCGCTTCGGCGCCAAAAGTCTGAGCTTCGATGGCGGGCTTGGGCATCCTGACGACTGCCCGATGCTTGACGCGGCAACGTCCTACAGCGATCTGAGTCCGCCTGGTGCAAAGTTCGAGAGTTTGGCGTGCCAGGACGGGACGGCGCACTTGGATCGACAGATCCGGCTGTATCGCACGGACCTACTGTCGCTGGCGGCAAGAAACCCCGACACAACGAAGATGTCAGTCTCACCCATCTCCGGCGTCCTGCCTCCCCCGCAGTCCCCCGCGGCCGACGCGACACCTTGGCTTGCAGGAAGCAGCGACACTGGCGCCCGCATGCGGGCCATAGTCTGGGACGACACCGATCTCGGTGCCTTGCTGACTTGGCCACAGAGCCTACGCTCCGCCGTCAGCATCTGCCTGGGCTCCCGATTCCCAATGGTCGTTCTGTGGGGACCGCAGCTGACCATGCTCTACAACGACGCCTATGCGCCGCTGCTCGGCGACAAGCACCCATGGGCGCTGGGTCGCAGCATCCGGCAGGTCTGGGCCGAGATCGCTGATGTAATCGCTCCGCTGATGGAAGGCGTGCTGGCGACCGGCGAGGCAACTTGGATCCCCGATGGTTATCTGGCCCTGGAGCGGCATGGCGGGCCCGAGGAGACCTATTTCTCCTATTCCTTTGGACCGGTACGCATCGAGGACGGAACCGTAGGCGGCATCCTGGCCGTTACGATTGAGACGACACAGCGCATCGTCAGCGAGCGCCGGCTTGCTTTCCTGAAGGCACTCGCCGATGCGACAGCAGGTGCGGCCAGCGCGACCGAGGTCTGCGCGAACGCAATGGCCGAGATCGGACCCGGGACGCCTGACGTGCGGCACGCAGCCATCTACCTGCGCGATGCGGGCAATGGCAACACGATGGTCGCTGAGAGCGCATCGAACACGGTCGCGACATGGCCGCTCGTGCTGAGCGACTCGCACGACTTCGGTCCGCACACGCTCGCAGCGGACATCCGGACCTCCGAACGGTCGGAGCCGCTGGGAACACTGGTCGTTCTACTGAATCCGCAGCGGCCACTCGATGCGAACTACGGTGAATTCATCGCTCTGATCGGCCGCCAGATCGCGAGGTCGCTGTCCGACCTGAAGGCGCTTGAGGTCGAACGTTCGCGCGCCAACGCCGACCAGGAGTTGCGCCGAATCTTTGAGCAGGCGCCCAGCTTCGTCTGCATCATGAAGGGACCCGAACACGTGTTCGAGTTCGTCAACCGCGCTCACCTGGCACTGTTCAACAGCGCGTCTTGGATCGGCAAGCCTGCGCGCGAGGCCTTTCCGGATATTGCAAACCAGGGCTACTTCGAACGGCTAGACGAGGTCTACCGGACCGGTGAGCGCTTCATCGCCTCATCCGCGCCGGTGCGCTACCGCTTTGCACCACATAGCGCGGAAGAAGAGCGGCTGCTCGACTTCATCTATGCACCCATCCGCGATGACAGGGGTCGCATCGTCGGTGTCTTCTGCGAGGGCTTCGACGTGACCGCGCAGCGCCGCGCCGAAGCCAGCTTGCGGCGGCAGGAGGAGCGCCTGCGCGCGCTGATCAATTCCTCCTCCAACGTCATCTACAGCATGAGCGCAGACTGGTCAGAAATGCGCACGCTGGATGGCCGCGGTTTCCTGACCGATACCCGGACCCCTAGCAGCTCGTGGCTGGAGGCTTATGTACCCCGCGAGGGCCAGCCGATGGTGCTGGCGGCGATCCGAGAGGCGGTAAGCGCCAAGAGCCCTTTCCAGCTGGAGCACCCGGTGCACGCCGCGGACGGCTCGATCGGCTGGGCCTTCTCGCGCGCCGTGCCCATCCTGGATCCCGATGGCGAAATCGTCGAGTGGTTCGGCGCGGCAAGCGATATCACGGCACGCAAGACGATGGAGACCGAGCTGGAGGCGGCCCGACAGCTGACCGAAGGACAGCGGCGCCTGTACGAGGCCATCCTCACCAACACCCCCGACCTCGCCTACGTGTTCGATCTATCGCACCGCTTCGTCTACGCCAACGACATCCTGCTGCGCATGTGGGGCAAGTCCTGGGACGAAGCGATCGGGAAGAACTGCCTTGAATTGGGATACGAGCCCTGGCATGCCGAGATGCATGGCCGGGAGATCGATCAGGTTGTTCAAACCCGCCAGCCGATCCGCGGCGAGGTCCCGTTCGCCGGCACCTTCGGCCGTCGCATCTATGACTACATCTTGGTGCCCGTGTTCGACAAGAGCGGCGACGTGATCGCCGTGGCCGGGACGACGCGCGACATCACCGACATCAAGGAGATGGAGGAGACACTGCGCACTCAGGCGGAGCTGCTACGTGAAGGTGATCGGCGCAAGGACGAGTTCCTCGGCATGCTGGCGCACGAACTGCGCAACCCGCTGGCACCGCTGCGCAACGGACTGGCCATCATCCGCCGCCTCGGCACGACCGACCCGGCGCGGATCCAGCAGGTCCGCGACATGATGGATCGACAAGTCGTGCAGATGGTGCGGCTCATCGACGACCTGCTGGACATCACGCGGATCTCCAGCGGCAAGATCCGCATCAATCGGGAACGGATCGCGTTGGCGGACGTTGTCAAGGCGGCCGCGGAAACCAGCCAGCCGCTGATCGACCATGCCGGTCACCAGTTGACCCTCGTGTTGCCCGGTCGCCCAGTGTTCGTCGACGCGGATACGACGCGTTTGGCTCAAGTGTTTTCGAACCTGCTCGCCAATGCCGCGAAGTTCACAGCCCCTGGCGGGCATATACGGATCAGCACGGAGCAGATCGGCAATGAGGTCGTGGTGACCGTGAGCGACAACGGCGAGGGCATCCCCCACGACATGCTCGTGCAGATCTTTGACATGTTCGTCCAGGTGGATCGCTCGCTGGAACGCGAGAAGAGCGGGCTGGGCCTCGGCTTGTGCCTGGCCCGCGGCCTGGTGGTACTCCATGGCGGCAGCATAGAAGCCCGCAGCGACGGTCCGGGACACGGCAGCCAGTTCATCGTGCGCCTTCCCGTCGCACCGGCGCCGGCGCGAACCGACGCCGATATGCACCAGAACGCAGATCTTGAAACGCTGGCCGGTCGCCGTGTATTGATCGCCGACGACAACGTCGATGCCGCGTCCAGCCTGGCGACCTTGCTGGAGCTCATGGGATCCGAAGCAAAGGTGGTGCACAACGGCCTCGATGCGCTTACTGAAGCGGAAGGCTTCCAGCCCGAACTCGTGTTCCTCGATATCGGCATGCCTGGGCTGAACGGCTATGAGGTCTGCGAGAAGCTCAAGGAGACGCCGTCGGGGCGTAGCACGGTCGTTGTAGCGCTCACGGGCTGGGGGCAGGACAAGGACCGCCAACGCGCACGAGAGGCGGGATTCGACGCCCATCTTGTGAAGCCCGTCAGTCCGGATGCGATCAGATCGCTCATCGCTGATCTCAAGCTGTGATGCAGCGTGATCGAGCGTCGCGACGCGGGTCGCCTGGGTTTGAAAGGTCCCGCAACCCGCTGGGTGGGGACCGCGGCACGGAGCGCTAGGCTTCCTGGCTGCCCGCTGGCGCTGCCGTCGCGTCCATCCAGAACGTGCTCCACAAGTGACCGTCTGGATCAGAGAAGTCTCGGCTGTACATGGTGCCATGGTCCCGAACAGGGTTCACGTCAGCCCTTCCGCCGCGCTGGGCTGCGATCTCGCTCATCTGGTCGACTGCTTCGCGGCTGTCAACGGAGAGCGACAGCATGAGCTTGGCTGAACCGGAAGGCGCCAGGGGCCGGTCGGTGATGCTCTGCCATTTCGTCCGAGTAAGCAACATGACCTGAATCGTGTTGCTCCACACCATGCACATCGTAGCGGTGTCGCTGAACTGCATGTTCATCTCAAACCCTAGCGCCTTGTAGAACCCGGTCGAGGCACCAAGGTCGGCAACCGGAAGGCTCACGATGATCATCTTTGTCATGGGATCTCCTGGTGACGTCAATGCAGCGATGGCACTCTGCTTGGTTGAGCTTACGGCCGTCGCGCCACGACTGGGAACAACACGCGGCCTCGGCTGACAGGCAGCTGGCCTATCCGCCGGCTCTCCACGTCACGACCTCGCCATCACGACAAACGAGAGCCTGAAAGCAAGAGACCCCAGACGGAAAGAGCATCCGCATTGAAACGAAGTGGGCGGCGCTCGCCAGACGGCGTGGTCCACCAGGTGCGATCTAAGCGCTCGACCACCCGGGGCTTGCCATCGTCGAATTGCATGGACTGGCAGGCGGCAGCAGGGAGACCGAACTCTTTCAGGATCTCGACGCACAGCCACTTGTTCTCGATCGAGTCGCGCATGTCGATCTTCGTGCGCCGATGAGGCCCTGCGGCAGCTTGGAGATAGACGTGGTGGGGGTGGCCCTCGAGGAAAGCACCACGGTCCGTCCTGCAGCAGCTGGTCGGTTTTCCTGGGCCCCGGCGATCGATATGCGCAAGTCGTCATCGTCGAATCCACAGACCATCGCGTTCGGGGTCGTCGCGCCGCCCAGGACCTTGGCGATCCGTGCCTCACTCAAGGGTTCGGCGGCCAGCGTATAAATGCTGGAGGAGTCCGAACCGTCGGGCAGGACCTCGAGCGCCCCGACACAATCCCGACCGATCTCGGCAAGCAACTCGAACGCGCCGGTCGATCCAATGTTGAAGCGTCGCGCCAGTCGGTCACGAATATCCGTGCTGTCGGGCAGCAAGTACTCGGAGTAGGCGCGGACTTTGTGGCCGCGATGCGGTGCATTGCTTGGCGTGAAAGGCAGGGACAGCGACAGCCGCAGCGCCTAGGTCCAGCGCACCGCAGGCCAGTTGCGTCAAGGTGACATCGTCCAGCACACCCAGCAGCCGCTCCTGCCGGCAGCGCAGCTCGCCCAGCGCCGCCGCCTGCCAGTCATGCCCTTGCAGCGCAGCCGGATCGTGAAGCGCGCCACATGGTTTGGCGCGCCACGTCGCTTGGTTTGATGTGCCAAACCATCGGTTCGGTTTGCAACTAACCACGGGTTTCCCCGAACCGACCCACGACCTTGAAACCAGCGACACAGCTCCTATAAAGTGAACTCGCATCGTGTTCAGCAAGGAGAAATTTGGCGATGGAGATGGGGAGCTTGGTACGTCCAATTGATGGCGGTTCGCTTATGAAGGTCGACTCAATCCAGCAGGGCGATGACGGCCCGGTGGCGGTCTGCGTTTGGTACGACAGCAATGGCGAGTATCTGCAGCGCGTGTTCCCGCTGGAACGCCTGGAAGAAGTCCACCCCGGCACCGAATCTCCGCCAATCGCAGGTTGATGCAGTACAGCAGGGCACCTTCCGCTGGCGCTTTTCGGAGCCGATGACGTCCGCCGCGTTCAATCAGACTGTTCGTCGGAATGAATCTGGGCCGTGCCATCGACAACCGACTCACCGGCCACTTGCTGGAAACGGCGTTTGCTGGCCGCCCGGGCCGACCAGCACCGCCATCGTTGACTCCCAAGCTGGCGCGGCTCTGCTCTTAGGGCTCACTCAGTTGCGCATCGTCGGCCCGAACCGAGCGCCGATGAGGTCCTAGGAAACCCGAATTCCTGGGGGTGAGAACCGCGAGCTCCAAGGCTCCAGGCGCGGAAGGCGCCAGCCGGACTGAAACGTGGCAGTCCGATCGCGCGATCTGGAGACGAGCGCCGATCTTTCGGACCTGACGTGCCTCAGACCCCGGCTTCAAGCGGCGAAGCCACTATTCGGTTCCGCCCGCCGGCTTTCGCTTCGTAAAGGGCCTGGTCTGCCCGGTGATAGAGCGCGTCCCAGCTCTCGTCGCCCACTGCGCCAGTGGCGAGGCCAGCGCTGATCGTGCAGCGAACGCCTAGAGTGCCCACCGCGAGCGGACGTGACTCTATCGCGTTCTTCAGGCGGCCCAGCAGCGCAGTGGCTGCCTCGCGTGGAATCCCGAGCATGACCAGGGCAAACTCCTCGCCGCCAAGGCGCGCCAGCAGGTCGACGTCGCGCAGGTTGCCTGAGAGCCGATCGGCCACTTCCTTGAGGACGCCATCGCCGGCGTCGTGCCCATGCAGATCGTTCACCATTTTGAAGTGGTCGATGTCGATGATGGCGAGGGTCAGCGAGGTGGGACTGCTTGCCAAACGCCAAGCCTCGCGCTCCATGAAGGACTCGAAGGTTCGACGGTTCGGCAAACCAGTGAGCATGTCAGTCTGGGCGTCTCGCTTCCATTGCGATTTGCTCAGGAAGATGACCGCCGAAGTCCGCTCACGCTGGGCGCAATTGACCCAGACAAGCAGGATGACGCTTGCAAACAGGCCCAACACGAAGAGCCACTGAGCAGTCGACGCTGCAGGCGGCAGCACCAGCGGCACGCTGATGCCAGCAAGGACGATGTTGACCCATGCATCTCGGGCATGCACGAACGCAAACACGCTGGCGAACATGATGACCAGCAGCCCGGGGAACTGGAGCAGCGTGTCGGAGCCGAACGTGCTGCCTGCAACCAGTTGCCATGCGTACATCACGAAGTACAGGCTCAGCGACTGGAGCCGAATCGAGGGGCTCCAGAGGCCGCGTATCAATCCAAGTAGTCCAAGGGCAATGCCCGCGCAAGCGACCCGCAGATTCGCGCCTAAGCCCCAGCCGCCTTCACGAGCTACATCCCATATTACGAAGGATGTCATGGCAGCGACAGCGAGCAGGAACGTGGGCACGACCAAGGGCTCGCGAAACGCCGTCTGCATCTGGCGAAACCCACCGAGCTCTGCCTCGCTCATCGCAGGGAGCCGAAGGCTGTCCCACAGAGAGCTTGCAACGCGGGTTGATGGATGAGAGCTCTTCATGAATTCGGCGACGTAGCTACCGCGATCGCAGGATTGTGGCCTGTATTGCGTTTAAAAAAGGGACGCGCCGTGTACGCTTAGGTACCCCAGGGCAGGAGCGAGGGGACCGTGACAGATGGCGTAGGGATCCGCGCGCTCATCCCTTTCCGGAGGTGCTTGCTACGTTACTGGCGTTAGCAGGCCGACGGATACCGGCACACCATCCGCCGTTGGTCGAAAGCACGGGCGACCAGTGGGGTCAAGGCCTCGCCAGCCGCGAATGGACCGAGTCGATAAGCCGCACCGACTCCACTATGAACTCACCTGTCGACACAGCGCCAGCTTGTCGCTCAGGCCACCCGGTCCGCGCCGTGAGACCATCCCGGCACGTTGGCGTGGTAGCGCACGGCCTTGCCCACGCCATCGGTCCACAGTAAACCTCTGGACACCATGTCGGAAAGATCTCGCGTCGCCGTCGACTTCGGCGCTCCGGTCATCTTCTGATACTTCTCCGATGTCAGGTCGCCAAGAAAGCCGCCGTCGCCATCCTCCACTAGCCGCTGCAGTACCTTGCGCTGGCGTGCGTTGAGATCGACAGCCGCCGGACGCTCCCAGAACCGCCGCTTCTCGAGCGCCTGGTCGACGACTGAGCTTGCCAAGGCGAATGCGGCTGTGCACTGTCGGACGAACCACTGCACCCACTCGGTAACGTCGCAAGAACCGCGCTGGGCTTTGTTCAGGGAATCGTACTAGGCAGCACGCGATGACAGCAGCTGTCGCGAGAGGCTGTACATCCGGATCGGCTGCTTCAGATGTTGGGCCACCGCCATATCGACAATGGCTCGGCCGAGCCGGCCGTTCCCGTCCTCAAAGGGGTGAATGCTCTCGAACCAGAGGTGGGCAATGGCCGCGCGCGCCAGGCCATCGATGACCGACTGTCCCGCCACGGTCGACTTCGCCGGCCTCGTGTTCTCGAACCACACCAAGAAATGACGCATCTCTTGAGGCACTTGCCCCGACGGTGGCGCCTGGAAGCGCACGACTTCCTTTCCAGGACGGCCACTCACGATTTGCATCGGGTCTTCGTGGACGCGATAGCGCCCCACAGCGATGCGCGATAGGCCGGAGGTCCCACCCGGGAAGAGCGCAGACTGCCATCGGCACAGGCGGTCATCGTCCAACTGAATCTCATAGCCTTCGGTCGCGTCGTTGAGCACAGCGACGAGGCCGTCAACATCGCGTTGGACAGGGCCATCGGAGTCGAGCCCCAGTCGCCGCATTACGGAAGACCTCACCGCGTCCATGGGAAGGCGCTCCCCTTCAATCGCGGCAGTGGCCTGCACTTCGTCGACCATGGCGTCGAGCGAAACTTGGCGCTCCTTCGTGAGCCCGATCGCCGCAGCCTTGCCTTCGATGATCCCCTTCATCCGGTGGGCTGCAGAGAGGTCTGCTGCAACGGTCTCATAAGAGAACGTGAGATTCGGCCAGCCAGACTGCTGCCAAGTCCACGGCAAGGGTTTTGAGCTCATGAGCCGCATTTCGGCATTTTCGGCTCAAAATTTGGTTCGTATATTCAACTTTGCGGCTTAACGGCGGATCGAGACCTGCCCACTTGGTGGATGACCTGCCGTCCCTTTTTCGTCCCAGAAGATCCTTCCTGTTCCCAGAATTTTTGGGGGTGACTTTGGGGGTAGCCTCAGTCGATGGCATCAGAAGCCGCATGAATACTAGACCCTGGGCGCACGCCTGCTCCGCTGAGTCTTCGATCGTGCACAACAGCTTGGCTTCGTCGGCCATCGTTGAGTTCGATATTTGGGGACCAACTGCGCCAACTTCAGCAGCGCTTGGCCAATGAGGACATTGAGTGGCAGGTCCAGTCGCTCGTCCTTCACGAGGACTAGCGACGCGGACGGCCGCTTGCGTTTCGCCCAAACGCAGAAAGCCTTAGCTACCGCTCTCTCAAGATCCGCCTTCTAGCGCCATGTGCCAGCGCAGAAATGCCGCTTGTGAGGAAGCTGATGCGGCGCATGGTCCATGCACGATCGAACCTCAGACCACACGGGGCGTCCACGACCGGCAGGCTCGGTCGTGTCAGCCCCGTGGCTTGCATCAGATACCTGCCAGACCCTGGATGCTGATGCCGGTCGACGTGCCGATCACCGTCTCGCCCAGCTTGGCGAGTGAGCCGTTCAGGCCGATCGAGTAGGCCACGACCTTGTCGTCGCCGAGATAGGCCGTGTAGAGGAACTTGCCGTCAGGGCTGACCCAGGAGTCCGCGGCGACCGAAGTGACGCCAGACTTCACGCCCGGCTCCGTCACGGCCGTGGCATTCAGAAGCGACAGGCCGGACGTGGGGCTGATCGAGTAGGTCGAGATCGCGCCAGAGCCGTTGCCGACGAAGGCGATCGTGCCATCAGGGCTGAGCACCAGCCAGCAGGGGGCCGCCACTCCGGGCGCACTGGCCGTGGTGGATGCCGTGCTCACCGAGTTCAGCAAGCCGGCGGCGTCAGTGAACTCCGTCAGCGAACCCTGCGACGCACTGGTCGACAGATAGATGGGGTTGGTCTTTTGCGGGAGGAAAGCGGCGGCGAACGGGGCCGTGAGGCCCGTGTTCGCGACGGGCGTTCCCAGGCTGCCGTCGGCATTGATCGGGAACGACAGAACCGCGCCGCTCGCCGTGCCGGCGCTGACCACCAGCGAGCCGCCGTCCGGCGTGACGATCGCCTGCGTGGGGGCGGCCCCGGCCACGCCGGCGACCGAGTTCAGGTCGTAGGCCGCCATCAGCGCCAGGCTGCCGTCGACGCCGACCTTGTAGGCGGCCAGCGCGTGCGCACCGGACAGGAAGGTCGCATAGAGGATGCCGTTGTTGTAGGCAAGGCTGTTCGGCATGTGGCCGGCGGTCGCGGCGCTCTTCTTCAACAGCGTCAGGGCGCCGGTGGTCTGGTCGATCGACAGCGCCGAGATCGAATCGTCCCCGCCATTGACCGTGAACAGCATCTTCGCGTCGGCACTGAGGATCACGCTGTGCTGGCTGGCGAGCGAGTCCGGCGCCGTTGCGCCCGAAGCGCCGACCGCATTCGTCCCCGTACCGCCCGTCGGCGTGGACTCGGCACGCACCAGCATGCCATTCGATTGCCGGGTGAAGTGGACGATGGCGTTCGCGGACTCGTTGGTCTGGGTGTAGAGCTGGTTGGCCAGCGGGGCCGCCGCCGGCGGCGTGACCGGAGCGGTCGTGGCGTCGTCGCCACCGCATGCCGCGAGCAAGGCCGAGGCCGCGATGGCCGTGACGAGAGCGGGCATCGATTGGATGCGAAGTCGTGACCCGAGAATCTTTTGCATGAGAGGTGCCTGGTGTTGTTTGCCGGCCTTCCGATGCGTCGCGCTCGCATCGTCTGACCGGCTGTGTTCATAGGAGCCGTCGGCACACTTTCGTAGGAGCTGGAACGGCTTTTCTTACGCCGCCCCCGTGTAAAGAAATGAGTCGGCGATCCAAGCCGGTCGTGTACGGGAGCCGCGTCTGGATGGCCGTGCACACGTCGTTGGTGTACGCCGCACGATCGCCGACTTCTCTGCAAGGGGATGGCTCAACCGGGCCGCGCCAGTTCTCAAGGGCGGAGAAGATGCGTTGGTACCGTTTCTCCAGCCCGTTCAAGAGGGCAAACGACGAGAAGAGGTAACGCGCGCTCTTCCCTTCCAACTCTTCACCGGCGGCCTGAACCGCCTACGACTACATGGACACGACGACAAAGGATTCCGACGCCGGCTACACCCCACCCAATGTGTGGACCTGGGACAAGGCCAACGGCGGCCGGTTCGCAAGCATCAACCGGCCGATCGCGGGCCCGACCCATGACAAGCAGCTGCCGGTCGGAGAGCATCCGCTGCAGCTCTACTCGCTCGGCACTCCCAACGGTGTGAAGGTCACGATCCTGCTGGAGGAACTGCTCGCGCTCGGCCATGCCGGCGCGGAGTACGACGCGTGGCTGATTCGGATCGGTGATGGCGACCAGTTCGGCAGCGGCTTCGTCGACATCAATCCGAACTCCAAGATCCCCGCGCTGGTGGATCGCAGCGGGCCGGAGCCGATCCGCGTCTTCGAGTCGGGTTCGATCCTGCTGTACCTGGCCGAGAAGTTCGGCGCGTTCTTGCCCAAGAACGGCCCGGCGCGCACTGAAGCGATGAACTGGCTCTTCTGGCAGATGGGTAGCGCGCCCTACCTCGGCGGCGGATTCGGCCATTTCTACGCCTATGCGCCCTCAAAGATCGAATACGCGATCGACCGCTTCGCGATGGAAGTCAAGCGGCAACTCGACGTGCTGGACCGTCGTCTCGCGCAAAGCAGATATCTCGCCGGGAGCGAGCTCTCCATCGCGGACATTGCAGTGTTCCCCTGGTACGGTGGATTGGTCAAAGGCTGGCTGTACGGTGCGTCGGCGGAGTTCCTCTCCGTGCATGAGTACCAGCACGTACAGCGCTGGGCCGATGAACTCCTTGCGCGGCCCGCGGTGCAGCGCGGCCGCATGGTGAATCGCACGATCGGCCCGCTGTCCGAGCAGCTCCTCGAGCGCCACGACGCATCGGATTTCGCGACCCGGACCCAGGACAAGCTCGCCGATCCGCAGGCTTGACAAAGGGTTAGCGTCGAACCGACATTGATTTCATTCACACATTTTGGACGAGCGGCGGGACTCGAACCCACGACCCTCTGCTCCCAGAACTACCGTCCATGACCGATTGACGGTGTCCGATTCCTTGATCCCGCAACGCACACTTGGCCGAGACCCTTCAGTGCACGGTCCGCTTGGTGTCTGACCCTGCGCATTCGCGCAGCCCCCTGCGATCGGCCCGACATGGAACTTTCGCGCCGCCTCAAGCAGGCCGACGATGCACTCTATATGCATCGAAGCGCAAGGGACGAAATCGCATCGCGCTCGTTCCTCCGCCGAACGGGAGGACGCACTGGCGCCCCTCGAAGCGCCGTTGCGATCGCAACTGACGGGTCCGCAACTACATCGCATCGTCGCCGCTGTTGTCGGGCAGGCCGTGATGCGGCTGCCGATGAACCTGCGGGCCGAGCTTGCCGAGCTGCGTGTCGATGGCGCGATGGAGCTTGCGCACAGCGCCGTCAATGGCCTGATGCGCATTGCCGGCATGGTTCTTGGCGACAACGTTCTCTGACCCGGCCAGACGGGCTTCCAGGACGCAATGGACCTTGTCCTCGCTGCTCTTGGCACGACCGTCCGCCGCAGAAAGATGCGCCTCCACCCGCGTGATGCGTTCCCCGAAGTGTCCGAGGGTTTCCTTGACGACCGCGCCGAAGTGTTCGGTCATCGCTTGACTGCCGTCGGTGTTCGCATCGGATTCAAGTAGCACTTGCATGAGAGTCCTCGTTTAGGCGACGCCCGAGCTTGCGTCATTCGATCAGGCGTCGGCGTAGGACTCTGCCCCGTCGTGTGACCCTCAATTAGTGAGCTGTGCAAAGGATCGATGGTCGCCATCGGCAAGCGCCATCCCGTCGGGCCACGGCAGTGGACAGGCACGCGAGTTGCCATAGGGCTCCGGCATTCATCTCCGGACGCATATGGCCACAGACGACGACGCTGCTGCACCTCAGCCGGCCCATCACCCCGCCTACCAGACCGGCTACCGGGAGGGTTTCAATGATGGCTTCCGAGATGGCGTGCGCGAGGACGCGGCAACGTCTCGCAAGGACGGCAAGGTCGACGACAAAGAGAACAACAAGGATAAAGACAAGGACAAGGACAAGGACAAAGCCCAAGACGAGCAAGGGAGCAAGGCGTCTTCTGAGAAGGGGGACGGCAAGCCTCCGCTCTACAAGCGTCCGCTGATCGTCTTTGCCGCACTGCTCGTCGTGCTCGCGCTGCTGATTGCCGGCCTGCTGTTCTGGCGGCACAGCCGTCATCACGAGACCACCGATGACGCTTTCATCGACGGGCGTGCCGCCACGATCGCCGCGCAGACACCGGGTCGCGTCGTCAAGCTCTACGTCAACGACAACCAGTTCGTCCACGGCGGCGACCTGCTCGTCGCCATCGACTCGCGCGAAGGTGAGACGCGGCGCGAGCAGGCACAGGCCCAGCTCGCCAACGCGCGGGGTCAGGTCGAAACCTCCCAGGCCCAGGTCCAGGTACGCCGCGCCGCCGAACTGCAGGCCGGCGCCGCCGTGCGCCAGGCAGAGGCCGAGCTGACCAAGGCCACCCAGGACCGAGAACGTTTCGACCGCGTGGACAAGCAGGCCGTCTCGCGCCAGCAGATCGATGCGGCAGAAGCCCAGCTGCGCACTGCCCGCGCCAACCTGGACGCCGCGCGCAGCAACCAGCGCGCTGCTCAGGCGCAGACCGGTGCGGCGCAAGCGCAGGTGCGCGCGGCGCAGGGTCAGTTGCAGGCCGCCCAAGCCGACGTCTCCACCGCCGACCTGCAGCTCACCTACGACCGCGTCGTGGCGCCCATGGATGGCTACGTCAGCAAGCGAGCCGTCGAGCCTGGCAATGTGGTCAGCGCCGGCCAGCCGCTCATGTCCATCGTCAGTCCACAGGTTTGGGTGACAGCCAACTTCAAGGAGACGCAGCTGACGCGGATGAAGCCCGGCCAGCATGTGCGCATCACCGTCGATGCCTTCCCCGACGCCGAGTTCGACGCGCACGTGGAGAGCTTCCAGCGCGGCACCGGCGCCTACTTCAGTCTGCTGCCCGCGGAAAACGCGACAGGCAACTATGTGAAGGTCGTGCAGCGCGTGCCGGTGAAGATCGTGTTCGACGACGAGCGCGTGCGCAACTACCCGATCGGCCCCGGACTTTCGGTCAAGCCGGACGTCGACATCCCCTGACGACATGGCCGACCCCGCACTTCCCCGTTCGGCCGCCGGCGACCGCAGCCCCTGGCTGATCGCCGTCGTCGTCTCGCTGGCCACCTTCATGGAGGTGCTCGACTCGACGATCGCCAACGTCTCGCTGCGCCACATCGCCGGCGGCCTCGGCTCCAGCCAGGACGAGAGCACCTGGATCCTCACCAGCTACCTGATCTCCAACGCCATTATCCTGCCGGTCAGCGGCTGGCTGTCCATGCTGATCGGACGCAAGCGTTTCTACATGATCTGCGTGGCCATCTTCACCGGCAGCTCACTGCTGTGCGCGCTGGCGCCGAGCCTGCCGTGGATGATCGGGTTCCGCGTCCTGCAGGGCCTGGGCGGCGGCGGCCTGGCACCGACGGAGCAGTCGATCTTCGCGGACTCGTTCCCGCCCGAGAAGCGCGCTGCCGCCTTCGCCATGTACGGCGTCACCGTCGTCGTGGCGCCGGCCATCGGCCCGGTGCTGGGCGGCTGGCTGACCGAGTCCTGGTCCTGGCACTGGATCTTCCTGATCAACCTGCCGGTGGGCCTGGTCGCGCTGACGCTGATCTGGTTTCTGGTGGACGAGCCGCCCGCCGTGGTGCAGGACACCAAGGACTTCCGCGCGCGCTTCGTGCCCGACTGGCTCGGCTTCGTGCTGGTGGCGATGACCTTCGGCGCGCTGCAGGTGACGCTGGACCGCTTCGACCAGGACGATGGCTTCGCCTCCGAGTCCATCCTCGTGTTCTTCACGGTCACGGTGTTCAGCGGCCTCGCGCTGGTCTGGTGGGAGCGCCAGCATCCGCAGCCGGTGTTCGACGTGAGGCTGTTCAAGGTGCGCTCCTTCGCCGTGGCCAATCTGCTGATGTTCCTGCTGGGCTTCACGCTCTACAGCACCACCCAGATCATCCCGATGCTGGTGCAGAACCTGCTGCACTACGACGCGCTGGAAGCCGGCAAGTGCCTCGCGCTGGGCGGCGTGACCGCGGCGATGGTGATGCCGCTGGCTGGCGTCGTCAGCACGCGGGTGCCGGGCAAGCTGCTGCTGGTCGGCGCCTTCGTCGCCACGGCCTTCGCCTTCTTTCACACCTCCACGCTGAACAGCGAGGTCTCCTTCCGCACCTTGTCGCTGACCCGCGTGTACCAGAGCCTGCCGCTGCCTTTCCTGTTCGTGACGCTCACGACCGCCGGCTATGTCGGCGTACCGCCGGACAAGAACAGCGAAGCCTCCGCCATCATCAACCTGATGCGCAATCTCGGTGGCAGCGTCGGCGTGGCCGCAGCCACCACCGGCATGTCCTGGCGCACCCAGGTCCACCATGCCCGCCTGGCCGAGCACGTGACGCCCTTCGACACGCTGGTGCAGCAAGCGCTGGACCACGCGCACGGCAGCCTGGCCGCGCTGCAGCAGGCGGTACAGACACAAGCCCAGCTGATGAGCTACATGGACATCTTCCACCTCTGGGCATATGTCGCCCTCGCGGTGGCGCCGTTCGCGCTGCTGCTGAAGAACCCACCGAAGGGAGCGCCCGTTGGCCACTGAGCGCACTCGCGTCGCCGTGTTGCTGCTGGCCATCCTGGCCGGCTGCAAGGCTGTCGGGCCCGACTTCCATCCTCCCGTGACCCAGCCGCCCACCGCCTGGCCGGCCGAGGCCACGGCGCGCCGCGGCGGCGACGTGATCAGCGGCGTCGACACCGGCGCCGCCTTCGATCCGCAGTGGTGGACCATCTTCGGCGACCCGGTGCTGGACCGCCTGGTGCGCGACGCTGCTGCACAGAACCTGGACATCCGCACGGCCGAATTGCGCATCGAGGCGGCACGCGCCCAGACCCGCAGCGCCGAGGCGGCCCGCTGGCCCAGCGGCAGCGGCATGGGCTTGGCCGGACGCTCCCGCGCCAGCCCCAACGGCCCCCTCGGCGCGCTGAGTGGCGGCGGGCAGCAACAGCAGCCGGACCCACAACAGCAGCAACAGGGCAGCCTTGTCAGTGATCTCTACCAGGTCGGCTTCGATGCGAGCTGGGAACTGGACCTCTGGGGCGGCGTGCGGCGCAGCGTGGAGGCTGCCAAGGCCGATCGCGAGAGCGCCGAGCTGGCGAAGCGCGACGCGCTCGTGTCGCTGAGTGCAGAGATCGCCCGCACCTACTTCAGCCTGCGCGGCACCGAACGCGCACTGGCCATTGCCGAGGCACAGTTGCAGACCGAGCAGCACTTGCAGCGCCTGGTCAGCTCTCGACGCGAGGCCGGCTTCGCGCCGCAGTCGGATGTCGCCGCGCAGAGCGCGCAGGTCCAGGCGGCGCTGGCACAGCTGCCGCCACTGCGACAGCAGGCGGCCCAGTCGCGCAACCGGCTCGCCCTGCTGCTCGCCCTGCCGCCCGGCGCGCTGGCACAGCGGCTGGACGCGCAGAACCGCGCCGCGCTGCCTGCCCTGCCCGCTTCGGTGCCGGCAGGCCTGCCTGACGAACTGCTGCGCCGCCGGGCCGACGTCCGCAAGACCGAGGCCGACCTGCACGCGGCCACGGCCCGCATCGGCGTGGCCACCGCCAAGCTCTATCCCGGTATCACGCTGGGCCTGGCCGGCGGCCTGCAGGCCTCGCATTTCAGCGAGCTGGGGGACTGGGCGTCGCGCTTCCTGCTCGGCGGCGCGGAAATCAGCGTGCCGATCTTCCAGGGCGGCAAGTTGAAGGCGCAGGTGCGCCTGGCCGACCTGCAGTCGCAGCAGGCGCTGCTGGCCTGGCGCAAGACCGTGCTGACTGCCTTCGGCGAAGTGGATGACGCGATCGACGCCTACGCCGAAGCGCAACGCCATGCGGCCGCACTGGGTCGGCAATGGCAGGAAGCACGGCATGGTCGCGACCTGTCGCGCGAGCGCTGGGAGAAAGGGCTTAGCAGCTTCATCGAGGTGCTGGACGCCGAACGCAGCGCAGAGCAGGTGGAGTCGCAGCTGGCCCAGGCGCGTGTCGCCACCGTGGTGGATCTCGTCGCGCTCTACAAGGCGCTGGGCGGCGGATGGGAACCAACGCCGGATCCTTCCCATCCTACGGATGTGTCAGCCCGTGTCAGTGACCGCCTACAGTGACTCGACCCGCCGTCCTGCATGACGCGAGGCGGCCTGCCGGCAACATCTGCCGTCCAAGAGGGCACACAAGGAGATTCGCGATGGCCGAAGCAGAGCCGGCTGGGGCCGCGCATGGATGAATCCAAGGGCCATGTGCCGCTCTCCCTGGATCTTGACCTGCGCGCCACGTTCGAACGCAATGCAGTCATCGAACGCTACCGCCGCATCCTGAATCGAGCCACACAAACCGCGATCATCACGCTGGACAGATCGGGCCACGTCACCGGATGGAACGAGGGGGCTCGACGCATGCTGGGTTGGCAGGAACAGGAGATGCTGGGACAGTCGCTTGCCCGCATCTTCCCCGAAGAGTCAGGCGGTCCTTCCGCGCTGGCGCGCGAGATCCGGGAGGCCTCCGAGACCGGCACCGCCCTTGCGGAGGGCTGGCGTCAACGCAAGGACGGGGCACGCTTCTGGGCCACGGGCGAGGTGACACCGCTTGACGAAAGCGATCCCGACGCGGGCTTCGTGAAGATCATCCGGGACCGCACGGACCACCGACAGACCGAGATGCGCCTGGTCGAACAGGCTCGTGCGCTGGAGCTGCTGAATCGCACGGGCGCCAGCCTCGCTCGCGAAACCAGCGTCGACGTGCTCGTGCAGACAGTGACCGATGCCGGCGTGGCGCTGACCGGCGCGGAGTTCGGTGCCTTCTTCTACAACGTCACCGATACCAAGGGCGAAAGCTACATGCTCTAAACCCTGTCCGGCGTCCCCAAGGACACGTTCGCCGCGTTTCCGATGCCGCGCAACACGGCCGTGTTCGCGCCGACCTTCGGCGGCGAGGGCATCGTTCGCTCGGCAGACATCACCCAGGATCCGCGTTACGGCCACAACAAGCCCCATGCCGGCATGCCCCGTGGGCACCTGCCCGTACGCAGCTACCTGGCCGTGCCGGTGATCTCGCGCTCGGGCGCGGTGATCGGGGGCCTCTTCTTCGGCCATTCCGAGCCGGGCCGATTCACCGAGGATTCCGAGCGGAGTCTCAGCGGCCTGGCCGGCGAGGCCGCAGTCGCCATCGACAACGTACGACTCAACGCGGCGACGCAGACGGAAATCGTCGAGCGCCGCCGTGCCGAGGCCGCCCTGCGCGAGCTCAACGCGGATCTGGAGCAGTTGGTCTGGAAGCGCACGCAGGAACTGAATCACCAGGCGGAGGCGCTGCGGCAGTCGCAGAAGATGGAGGCCTTGGGGCAACTCACCGGCGGCATCGCCCACGACTTCAACAACCTGCTGCAGGTCGTGATCGGCAACCTGGACATCCTCGGTCGCACCTTGCCGGAGGAGCTGGTCCGCCAGCGCCGTGCGGTGGCTCTTGCAATGTCAGGTGCGAAGCGTTCCGGCGCATTGACCCAGCGGCTGCTGGCGTTCGCTCGCCAGCAGCCGCTCGATCCCAAGCCCATCAGCGCCAACCGCACGATCCAGGGCATGGCTGACCTGCTGCGACGCACGCTCGGCGAGACCGTCGAGTGGCGGACCACCCTGACGCCGGAACTGTGGACCGTCGAAGCGGACCCCGGCGAGCTGGAGAACGCGCTGCTGAATCTTGCGGTGAACGCCCGCGATGCGATGCCCAATGGGGGCAAGCTGACCATCGAGACGGCCAACGTCGAACTGGATGAAGGCTACGCGTCGAGGCGTGCAGATGTGAAGCCGGGGGCGTACGCGCAGATCAGCGTCAGCGACAGTGGAACGGGAATGGATGCCGCCACCGTGTCGCGCGCTTTCGATCCCTTCTTCACGACCAAGGCCGAGGGCAAGGGCACGGGCCTCGGCCTCAGCCAGGTCTACGGCTTCGTGCGGCAGTCCCACGGCCACGTGACCCTCTATTCGGAACCCGGCAGCGGTACCACGGTTCACATCTACCTGCCGCGGATGGATGCACAGGCTGAGACACCGTCCGAACAGACGCCCGAGCCTGCGCCGCTGTCGTTCAACGAGGTCGTGCTGGTCGTCGAGGACGATGCGGACGTGCGCACCTACAGCGTCGAGGTGCTCGAGGAACTGGGCTATCGCGTCGTCCAGGCTTCCGATGCTGCATCGGCCCTCCAGGTCATGGCCACCGTGCCCGTCGACCTGCTGTTCACCGATGTCGTGCTGCCCGGTGGAACGACGGGAGCCGTGCTGGCCAACAGAGCCCGGGAGATGCGCCCCGAGCTCAAGGTGCTGTTCACCTCGGGCTATGCACGCGATGCCATCGTGCACCACGGCCGGCTCGACCGCGGCGTGCAACTGCTGCCCAAGCCCTTCGGCTTCGACGACCTGGCCATCAAGATCCGCGAGGTGCTGGATGCCGAGCCCAAACGCGAGACCTGAAGAAGGGAGGATGCCGGCGGGCCTCACGCTTCTTAACCTTCGACGGGTGCGTCGCTTGCCCTTGCCGGCGGATCTGACGCACACGGAGGAACGGTCATGACCCGAACGGTTGGCGAACTGCTCACTGCGACCTTGGCGGATATCGGCGCCACGCAGGTCTTCGGCATCGTCGGCGATGCGATGAACGCCTTCACCGACGCGATGCGGCGCGAGCGGCGCATGCGCTGGATCGGCGTACGCCACGAGGAAGGCGCGGCACTCGCCGCCGCCGGCCAGGCCAAGCTGACCGGCCGGCTCGGCGTTTGCGCCGGCACCACGGGCCCCGGTGCCAACCACCTGCTCGCCGGTCTCTACGAAGCACGTCACGACCACGCGCCGGTGCTGGCGATCTCCGGGGACGTGCCGACCACGCTGGGCGGGATCGACTACCTGCAGGCCGCCGACCATGTGCAGGCCTTCCGGGATGCCTGCGTCTATGCCGCCACCATCGGCTCCGCCGACGCTGCGCCGGCGCAGATCCACGAAGCCATCGCGGCTGCCTACGGTCGCCGCGGCGTGGCGCTGCTGAACATCCCGCAGGACGTCATGGGCGCCAGCACCTCGCGTCCGCCGCTGAGCCTGAAGACGCTGCGAGAGCCGCGCGAGATCGCGCCCGACCCGACCGACATCGAGGCCGCCGCCCAGCTGATCGACGACGCCAAGTCGGTCGCGATCTTCGTGGGCCATGGCGCGCGAGATGCGCGCGACGAGGTGCTGGCGCTGGCGAAACGCCTCAACGCCCCGATCGTCCACACCTACCGTGCGCTGGATCAGTTCGCCTTCGACGAGCCGCTGGTCGTCGGTGGCCTGGGCCTGATCGGCTCCAAGGCCGGACAGGACGCGGTGCATCGCTGCAGCCTGCTGCTGATGATCGGCAGCGACTATCCGTACAGCGAATTCCTGCCGCAGAAAGTGACCCGCGTCGTGCAGATCGACGAGCGGGCCGAGGCCATCGGCCGGCGCCTGCCGGTGACGCAGGCCATCGTCGGCTCCAGCCGGCCGGCGCTGGCCGCGCTGCTGCTGCGCGTGCAGCCCAAGCCGGACGCCAGTTTCCTCGGCCTGGCCCAGCGCGAGTGGGCCGACTGGCGCCGCATGCTGGACCGCAAGGCAGACATCGCGCGCAGCGAGGACCGAATCCATCCGCAGGCGCTGGCACGCGCGGTCAGCGATCTCGCGGCGGAGGACGCCGCCTTCTGCGTCGACACCGGCGAGGTCACGCTGTGGACGGCCAACTGGCTGCGCCCGCGGGGGCGACAGCGCATCATCGGTTCCTACAACAATGCCGCCGTCGGCACGGCGCTGGGCATGGCCAATGGCGTGCAAGCGCTGGACCCGAAGCGCCAGGTGATCGTGATGTGCGGCGACGGCGGCTTTGGCATGCTGATGCAGGAGTTCGCCACCGCCGTGCAGCACCGGCTGCCGATCAAGGTCTTCATTTTCAACAACGCCGGTTGGGGCCTGGTGCACCTGGAGATGGAAGAGGCCGCCCTGCCCGCCTACAAGGCCGGCGTGGAGATGCGCAACCCGGACTTCGCGATGTTCGCGCGCGCCTGCGGCGCCACCGGCTTCACCGTGACCCAGCCGCAAGCACTGCGCGACATCGTGGGCCAGGCGCTGTCCACGCCGGGGCCGGTAATCGTGGACGTGGCCGTCGATCCCGCCGAGATCCCGGCGATGCCGCACGTGGAGCTGGACAAGGTCTGGCGCTTCGGCGTCGCCAAGCTGCGGGAAACGGTCCAGGCCTAGCGACAAGGTCGCCTGCCCATCGCACCGCCGCATGCCGCAGACCTTCACCGCGCCGGCCGTCCTCCTGCTGAGGGTCGCGGGCCTGGTGCTGGCCGGGCTGGCGCTGTGCGGCGCGCTGGCCTGGTGGGCCTGGTCGCCGCTGGGCGAGCCGGACGTGAACGAAGCGCGCGCCCAACCCATCCCCTTCAGCCACAAGCACCACGTGGGCGACGTGGGCCTGGACTGCCGCTTCTGCCACACCACGGTCGAGACGGCTGCCTCGCCCGGCCTGCCCGCCGCCGCCGTCTGCCTCACCTGCCACTCGCAACTGTTCGCCGACCAGGCGGTCTTCGCGCCGCTCCACCAGGCGATGGACAGCGGGGTGCCGATCGCCTGGGTACACATGAACCGCCTGCCCGACTACGTCTATTTCGACCACAGCATCCATGTCGCCAAGGGCATCGCCTGCGCCGAGTGCCACGGCCGCGTGGACCAGCAGCCACTCGCCGTGCGCAGCGCCAGCCTGCAGATGAAGTGGTGCTTCGCCTGCCACGAGAACGCCGCGCCGAAGCGCCACCTGCCCGCCCAGGTCTTCGACATGCCCCCGCCGACCTTGACGCCGCAGCAGCTCGAGGCGCTGAACCGCTTGATGAAGCTGGAGCGGACCGAGCGGATGACGGACTGCTCGACCTGCCACCGCTGAAGTAACGCGTCATGTCCACGCACCGCACCATTCCCCTGATCGCCGAGGCGCCCGACCGGGCGCAGCCATCGCGCCGCGCCTTGCTGCAGTGGTTGGCGGCCTCGGCCGCGCTCTCGCTGGCCGGCTGCGTGCGCCGCCCGGCCGAGCGCATCTACAGCTTTGCCCAGTTGCCCGAGATCGAGGCCAGCGGCCAGCCCCTCTACTACGCCAGTGCCTGCACCGTGGCCGGTCATGCACGGCCGGTGCTGGTCGGCACGCAACAAGGCAGGCCGATCAAGGTGGAAGGTCATCCCGGTCACCCGGCCTCCAGCGGCGGCACCGGCCTGGCCGAGCAGGCCGCCATCCTGGATCTCTGGGACCCGGACCGCTCCACCAGCGTCTGGCGCCGCGCCGCGCCCGGCCGGGACGAGCCGTCCAGCTGGGCCGCGTTCCTGCAGGCCTGGCGCGCGCAGCCGGCCGCCGCACCACTGCATGTGCTGACACCGGCCTTCACCTCGCCCACACTGGCCGCGCAACTGGCCGCCCTGCTGAAGCAGCGCCCCGGCTCGCGCTGGTACCGGGACGACGACGCCGCGCTGCTGGCCGCGCGGCACGGCAGCCGGCTGGCATTCAACCGCGAAGTCCGGACGGTGGCGCGCATCGAGGCGGCCGAGCTGGTAATCGCAGTCGGCGGCGATCCCTTCGGCGACCCGGTGGCCGGCCCGCGCCAGAGCGCCGGGTGGGCCCGTTCCCGGCGGGACGGCGCGCGACCACGCCTGCTGGCGCTGGAGACCACGCCGGGCCTGTTCGGCGCCCGCGCCGACGAGCGCTGGGCACTGACGCCGCTGGAGATCGAGGCTGTACTCTGGCAGGCCGGCTGTGCGCTGCTGCAAGAGCCGCGAGACGACGAACCCGCGCTGGCCGCCGCCCGGCGCATCGCCGCGCTGCTGCGGCGCCACCGTGGGCGCGCGCTGGTGCTGGCCGGGCCGGAGCTGTCGGCGTCTTCGCATGCGCTGGTGCATGCGCTGAACCAGGCGGTCAGCAGCGAACGAATCATCCACGCGATCGAGCCCCCGGACCTGCATGCCGATCTGTTGCCCGCCCCCGGCACGCTGGCCGAGCTGACCGCAGCGGCTCAGGCAGGCCAGGTGCCGGCGCTGCTGGTGCTGGGCGGCAACCCGGCCTACGAGGCGCCGGCATCGCTACGCTTCGAGGCGGCGCTGGCCCACGTGCCGCTGAGCCTGCATCTCGGCCTTCACCGCGACGAGACCGCGCGCTTGTGCCACTGGCACCTGCCCTGCGGCCACGATTTCGAGGAATGGGGCGACACCCGCGCCGACGACGGCACGCTGACGCTCCAACAGCCCGCCATCGCGCCGCTCTACGACACGCACTCGCCGATCGAGCTGCTGACACTACTGGCCAATCCGCGCGCCGCCGCGGACGGCCATGCGCTGCTGCGCGCGCAGTGGGCGGGTCTGGACTGGCCCGCCGCGCTGGCCCGTGGCTTCGTGCCTGACACAGCAGCCGCCCCGCTGCGTCTGCCGCCAGTCCCGATGCCGCCACCGCCACATGCACCAGCAAACGCACCAGCACACACGCAAGCGCCCGCGCAACTCTGGGCCGTCTTCCCACCCGACCCATGCATCGGCCACGGCGGCGCGGCCAACAACGGCTGGCTGCAGGAACTGCCGCGCCCGTTCACGCAGATCGCCTGGGGTAACGCGCTGCAGGTCGGCCCGCATACCGCCGCCGTGCTGAACCTCGCCACCGGCGACATCGTCGAGGCTCAGGGGCTTGCAGCGGCCCGCTATCCGGTCTGGGTGCAGCCAGGGCACGCCGAGGGCGCCGTGACGATCCACAGCGGCCACGGCCGGCGCGCGGCCGGCAGCGTCGGCACCGGCGTCGGCGTCGACAACGCGCCGCTGCGCAGTGCGGACACCGCCGTGCAGGCGCTCGTGCTGCGCCGCGTCGGCAGCGGCCATGAATTCGCATTGACCCAGGTGGAGCTGAGCCAGCACGGCCGCGAGCTGGCCCGCACGATGCCGATGCCACCCGCCGAGCCGCCCGCGCCGACGCTCTATCCACCGATGCCGCAGTCCGGCCCCGCCTGGGGCATGGCGATCGACCTCGACGCCTGCATCGGCTGCAAGGTCTGCACGGTCGCCTGCCAGGCCGAGAACAACATCCCCGTCGTCGGGCCGGACGAAGTGCGGCGCGGCCGCGCGATGCACTGGATCCGCGTGGATGCCTACCTGGACGACGACGGCGGGCAGGCACTGAGCCAACCCGTGCCCTGCATGCACTGCGAGAACGCGCCCTGCGAGCTTGTCTGTCCGGTCGGCGCCACGATGCACGACAGCGAGGGCCTCAACGTGCAGGTCTATAACCGCTGCGTCGGCACGCGCTTCTGCTCGAACAACTGCCCGTACAAGGTGCGGCGCTTCAACTTCCGCCAGTACAACGACCTGCGCACCGAGACGCTGAAGCTGATGCGCAACCCCGACGTCACCGTGCGGGACCGCGGCGTGATGGAGAAGTGCAGCTACTGCGTCCAGCGTCTGTCACGCGCGCGGCGCCACCAGGAGAAGACTGGCGAGGCGCTCCCGCGCGACACCGTGCGCACGGCCTGCCAGGCCGCCTGCCCGACCGCGGCCATCACGTTTGGCGACCTGAACGATCCGCAGAGCGCCGTCTCGCAGGCCCGGGCCTCGCCACGCCACTACCGGATGCTGGAGGAGCTGAACACGCGGCCGCGCACCGGCTATCTCGCGCGGCGCGCGCCGCTGCCACCGGAGGATGACGCGTGAGCGCGGATCCCGTCCTCAAGGGCCATTGGACCTACGCCACGCTGGGCGACCGCATTTCCGCGGTCGTGCTGGAACGGCCGCTGGGCCGGTACTGGCTGCTCGGCTTCGCGTTGACGGGCGCCGGCGTGCTGGTCTTCCTCGCGGCCATCGCCTGGCTGTTCGACCAGGGCGTTGGCATCTGGGGCATCAACATGCCGGTGGCCTGGGGCTTCGCCATCGCGAACTGCGTCTGGTGGATCGGCATCGGCCATGCGGGCACCTTCATCTCGGCCGTGCTGTTGCTGACGCGCCAGCGCTGGCGCACCTCCATCAACCGCTTCGCCGAAGCGATGACCTTGTTCGCCGCCTCGATGGCGGGGCTGTTTCCGCTGCTGCACCTGGGCCGGCCCTGGTTCGTCTACTGGCTCGTGCCCTACCCGGACACGCTGGGCCTGTGGCCACAGTGGCGCAGCCCGCTGGTGTGGGACTTCTTCGCCATCGCCACCTATCTCACCGTCTCCTCCCTGTTCTGGTACGTGGGCCTGATCCCCGACCTCGCCACGCTGCGCGACCGCGCCCGCGCACGGGCCATGCGAGGGCGCGAGATCGCGTTCGGCCTGCTGGCCCTGGGCTGGAGCGGTGAGGCGCGGCAATGGGCGCGGCACCAGCAGGCCTACCTGCTGCTGGCCGGGTTGGCGACACCGTTGGTGGTCTCGGTCCACTCGATCGTGTCGCTGGACTTCGCCATCGGCAACACGCCGGGCTACCACTCGACGATCTTTCCGCCCTTCTTCGTCGTCGGCGCGCTCTACTCCGGCTTCGCGATGGTGATCACGCTGGCCGTGCCGCTGCGCCGCGCGTTCCGGCTGGAAGCGCTGATCACGGGGCGGCACTTGGAGAACGCCGCCAAGGTGATGCTGGCCACCGGCTCGCTGCTGGCCTACGGCTATCTGGCCGAGGCCTTCTTCGCCTTCTACGGCGGCGACCGCTTCGAGATCGCCATCCAGCTGAACCGCTGGACCGGCCCCTACGCGCCGGTCTACTGGGCCATGATCGCCTGCAATGTGCTGATCCCGCAGGCGCTGTGGTGGCGGAGGGTGCGGAAGTCGGCAGCGGCCCTGTTCGCGCTTTCGCTGGTGGTGAACCTGGGCATGTGGCTGGAGCGGGTGCTGATCGTCGTCTCTAGCCTCAACCGGGACTACACGCCCTCGGCCTGGCGCCTGTACTGGCCCACCGGCTGGGACTGGGTCTTCCTCGCGGGCTCGCTGTGCACCTTCGCATGGCTGTTCCTGCTGTTCGTGCGGGTGCTGCCCTCGATCTCGATTGCCGAGATGCGGGAGGATCTGTCGCACCGGCCGGAGGCCTCGCGATGAAGGGCTGGCTCGCGGAGTTCGACTCGCCCGAAGGGCTGCTGGACGCCGCCCGCACTGCCCAGGCGCGGGGCTACGCACCGCAGGCCTTCAGCCCCTTCCCGGTCGAGGGCCTCGATGAAGCGCTGGGCCTGCAACGTTCGCCGATCGCCGCCTGCACCTTCGCTGGCGCGTTGCTGGGGGGCTGCGGCGGCTATGCGATGCAGTACTTTGCCGCCGTGGTGGATCGGCCGCTGAACATCGGCGGGCGGCCGCTGCACAGCTGGCCGATGTTCGTGCCGGTGAGCTTCGAGCTGGCGGTGCTGGGCGGCGCGCTGGCCGCCGTGATGGCCTTCCTGTGGACCAGCCGGCTGCCGCGGCTGCGCCAGCCGATATTCGATGCGCCGCACTTCGGCCTGGCCACGCGCGACCGCTTCTTCCTGCTGTTGCCGGCCGAGGACCCCGCCTTCGAACCCGAGTCGGCGGCCCAGTGGCTGGACCAGTTGCGCCCGCTGCGCCGTGTGGAGCTACCGGGATGAAGAAGGCCGCGCTGATCATGGCGACGACAGCGGCCCTGGCCGGCTGCATGCGCGTGACCGACGACATGGCCCGCCAGCCACGCCACGACCCGGGCGACACGAGCCCGCTGTTCTCCGACGGCAAGGCCGAGCGCGCGCCGCCTCCCGGCAGCGTCGTCCATGCACGCGGTGACCTGGCGCTGGTGAGCAGCGGGCGGGCCGGCGCCATCGATCCGGCCGCGCCGCGCCCCGTGGACAGCCCCGCCTTGCTGCGGCGCGGCGGCGAGCGCTATGCGATCTACTGCCTGCCCTGTCACGGCCCAGCCGGTGCTGGTGACGGCGAGGTCGTCAAGCGCGGCTTCCCCCGGCCGCCGGACCTGGCCGCGCTGCAGGGGGCCGACGACGCGCGCCTCTTTGCCGCGATCCGCCAGGGCAGTGGCCGCATGGCGGCATTTGCGGACCGCGTGAGCAGTGACGACGCCTGGGCCGTCGTCGCCTACCTGCGCCGCCTGCAGCAGAAGGCGGCACGATGAATCCGCTCGGCCTCCTGCTGCTGCTCCTGCTGTTCGCCGTCGGCTGGTGGCTCGATCGCCCGCTGATGGCAGCGAGTTGGCTGGGCGCCTGGTGGTTCTGCAGTGGCCTGGTGCTCGGCGCGGCGGCGCTGGCGCGCATCCACCGCTTCACAGGGGGCACCTGGGGCGAGGTGCTGCGCCCGGCGATCTGGCGGCTGGGCACTGCCATGCCGCGGCTGCTGCTGCTCTTCCTGCCGCTGCTGGCCCTGCTGCATGCGCTCTATCCCTGGTTGCGGCAGCCACCGGCGGGCGGCTTCGCAAAGGCCTGGTTCGCACCGGCCTTCGTCGCGCTGCGCTTCGCCGCCTACGGCATCGGCTGCTGGTGGCTGGCGCGTGCGCCCATGCGCGATTCCGACGGCAGCGGCCGCGCTGCGCTCTGGCTGCTCGCCTGGATGCTGGGCGGCACACTGGCCTCAGCAGACCTGCTGATGTCCCTGGTGCCGGGCTGGGCCAGCACCGTCTTCGGCTGGCTGGCGCTGGTTGGCCAGATGACCGGCGGCATGGCGGCCGCCGTGCTGCTCACCGCGCGGCGCACAACCCGGGCGCCCTGGCGCGACCTCGGCAACCTGCTGCTGATGTTCGTGCTGCTGCAGGCCTATCTGCAGTACATGCAGTTCCTGATCATCTGGGCCGAGAACCTGCCGCACGAGATCGCCTGGTTCCTGCCCCGGCTGCAGAGCGGCTGGCGCTGGGGCGGGCTGGCGCTGATCGTCGGCCAGTTCGCGCTGCCGCTGCTGGCGCTGCTGTGGCGCATCAACAAGGACCGACCCTGGCGGCTGGCCATGATCGCCGCGGGCCTGCTGGCGATGCAGGCTTTTGGCACGGCATGGCTGGTGATTCCATCCGTCCAGGCTCAGGGTTATGCGGCGTGGTGGATGCTGCCGCTGGCCTTCGGCGGCATGGGATTCGCCGCCTTCGGGCCGGCGCGGGCTTGGCGGCGAGTGACAAGGGAGGCGGCGCGTGGACGATCCTGATCGCGATCCCGAGTTGCGGCCGCGGCGTGTACTCGGCGCGGCAGTGCTGGCCGCGCTGGTCGTGGGGCTGGCCATCGCGGGCGCGGGTTCCCTGCTGCGGGCGTGGCGCCTGCCGGCCGGCGGCGAAGCGGGCAGCAGCGCGCTGGTGGAGGCGATCCCGGAGCCGCGCCTGCAGTCGGCACCACAACTCGACCGGCGCCGCGCCGCGCCGGAATTCGAGCAGCACCTGGGCGCGCGGCTGCCCGCGGGGCTGGACCTGCGCGACGCCGATGGCCACCGGGTCGATTGGCAGGCACTCGCCAGCGAAGGCCGTCCCCTGGTGCTGCTGCCGGCCTACTACCGCTGCGACATGCTCTGCGGCACTGCTGCCCACGGCGCGCTGGAGGCGCTGGCCGACACCGGCCTGCCGCCTCAGGCCTGGCGGCTGCTATTGTTCTCGGTCGACCCGCAGGACACGCCTGCCGCCGCCGCGCCGCTGCGCCAGGTCTACCGGGACTACGCCGCCTTCGCGCGACCGGCCGTCTTCGGCAGCACGGTGCCACCCCTGCAACTGATCAGCGGCGCGGACGGCGGCCGGCTGGCCGAGGCAATCGGCTTCCACTTCGAATCGATGTCAGCCAGTCCTGGCTTTGCCCATCCGACCGGCCTGGTCGTGCTGACGCCGGATGGCACGGTTTCTCGCTACCTGCTGGGCGTGCGCTTCGAGCCAAGGGCCCTGCGCGCCGCGCTGGTGGAAGCATCGGAAGGGCACGTGGGCACCTTGGCCGATCGCTTGCTGCTCGCCTGTGCTCATCTGGAGCCGCAGGGGCACGACGGCGCGGTGTTGGCCGGCGTGCGCGGTGGCGTGCTGCTGTCGCTGGCCGGGCTCGTGGCTTTCGTCGGCACCAGGCGGAGGCTCCGTCGATGAACGGCAGCGAGGCTCCGTTCGAGCTGCTGGCTCCAGCGGCCTCCACTGCCGCGCCGCGCACGGACCTGCTCTTCCTTGTGATGCTTGTCATCTGCGGCGCGATGGCACTGCTGCTGGCCGGGCTGATCGCCTGGTTCGCGTTGCGCTACCGCGAGGGCTCCGGCGCCGGCCGTGCGCACCCACCCTCGCACGCCAACGGCCTGGAGGCGGCCTGGACAGCGGTACCGATGCTGCTGTTCATCGTCCTGTTCGGTTGGGCGGCGCACGACTACGCGCTGGAGCGCCGCGTGCCGGCCGATGCGTTGCCGGTCTATGTCGTGGCCAAGCAGTGGATGTGGCGGCTCCAGCATGGCGAGAACGGCCGCCAGGAAATCAACGAGCTGCACGTGCCGCTGAACCGCCCGGTCGTGCTGGTGCTGGCCTCGCAGGACGTGATCCACAGCTTCTTCGTACCAGCCTTCCGCGTGAAGCAGGACGTGGTGCCAGGCCGCTACGCGCGGCTCTGGTTCAGTGCCACGCGGCTGGGCGAGTTCCGCATCCTGTGCAGCGAGTACTGCGGCAGCCAGCACTCGGCAATGCTGGGCCGCGTGATCGTGATGCGCGATGCGGACTATGCGAAGTGGCTGGCCAGCGGTCCGCCGCCGACCGGCGATCCCACACCGCAACAGCTCGGCCAAGCGCTGTACCAGCGCCTGGCCTGCGCGAGCTGCCACGCGCCCGATTCGAGCGTCCATGCCCCGCCTCTGGCCGGCCTGTACGGCCGCACGGTGGTCCTGCAGGATGGCGGCCATGTCACCGCCGACGAGGATTACCTGCGCGAGTCCATCGTCGCGCCGGACCGCCGACTCGTCGCCGGGCAGCCAGCCATCATGCCTTCCTACGGCGGCCAGCTCAGCGAGCAGGACGTGCAGAACCTCGTCGCCTACCTGCGGGAGTTCAAGTGAATGAGCAGTGACCTCGAGACCAGCTATCTCGCCGACGGGACGACGCTGCGCTCCTGGCTGCTCAGCACCGACCACAAGCGCATCGCCATCCTCTACGCGCTGGCGATCACCGCCTTTTTCTTTCTCGGCGGCGCGGCGGCCACCGTCATCCGGCTGGAGCTGGCCACGCCCGCCGGCGATCTGGTCTCCGACGAGGCCTACAGCAAGCTCTTCACCGCGCACGGCGTGATCATGGTGTGGCTGTTCCTGATTCCCTCGATCCCGTCCGTCGTCGGCAACTTCGTGCTGCCGCTGATGATCGGCGCGCGCGACCTGGCCTTCCCGCGGCTGAACCTGCTGAGCTGGTACCTCTACGTCGGCGGCGGTCTGGTCGTGGTGGCCGCGCTGGCGGCCGGGGGCGTGGACACCGGCTGGACCTTCTACACGCCCTACTCGACGATGTTCTCCAGCAGCTCCGTGGTGCTGACCCTGGTGGGTGTCTTCATCACCGGCTTCTCGTCCATCCTCACCGGGCTGAACTTCATCGTCACCATCCACACGCTGCGCGTGCCGGGCCTGAAGTGGTTCAAGCTGCCGATGTTCGTCTGGTCCATGTACGCGACGAGCATCATCCTCGTGCTGGCCACGCCGGTGCTGGCGATGACGGTGCTGCTGCTGGTGGCCGAGCGCCTGTTCCAGATCGGCGTGTTCGACCCGGCTCACGGCGGCGATCCGCTGCTGTTCCAGCACCTGTTCTGGTTCTACTCCCATCCGGCCGTCTACATCATGGTGCTGCCGGCAATGGGCGTGGCCAGCGAGATCATTCCCTGCTTCGCGAAGAAGCGTCTGTTCGGCTACCGCTTCATG
Source organism: Roseateles agri (assembly GCF_034043675.1). Taxonomy (NCBI): domain Bacteria; kingdom Pseudomonadati; phylum Pseudomonadota; class Betaproteobacteria; order Burkholderiales; family Sphaerotilaceae; genus Roseateles; species Roseateles agri. The sequence goes on from NZ_JAXCLA010000008.1 coordinate 414,048, forward strand.
GCCTACGCGGTGCTGGCGATCGCGGGCATCGGCTTCCTGGTCTGGGGCCACCACATGTTCGTCAGCGGCCAGTCGCCGCTGGCCAACCTGGTGTTCTCGCTGCTGAGCTTCATCGTGGCCGTGCCTTCGGCGATCAAGGTCTTCAACTGGACCGCCACGCTCTACAAGGGCCGCATCCGGCTGGACGCGCCGATGCTCTACGCGCTGGGCTTCGTCGGCCTGTTCACGATGGGCGGGCTGACCGGACTCTTCCTCGCCTCGCTGGCGCTGGACGTGCACCTGACCGACACGTACTTCGTCGTCGCGCACTTCCACTACATCATGGTGGGCGGCTCGGTGATGGCCTTCTTCGGCGCGCTGCACTTCTGGTGGCCCAAGGTGTGCGGCAGAAAGTATCCGGAGACCCCGGCGCGACTGGCGGCGCTGATCGTCTTCTTCGGCTTCCACCTGACCTTCTTCCCGCAGTTCCTGCTGGGCGTGCAGGGCATGCCGCGCCGCTACCACGCCTACCCGCCCGAGTACACGGTGCTCAACGTGCTCTCCAGCGCTGGCGCCTCCATCCTCGCCCTGGGCTACCTGATGCCGCTGTGCTACCTCACATGGTCGCTGATCAAAGGGCCGCGCAGCGAGCCGAACCCCTGGGGCGCGACCGGCCTTGAGTGGGAGACGGCCTCGCCGCCACCGACGCACAACTTCGACGTGACGCCGTTGGCCCCTGACGATGTCTATGGCTACACGCCGGAATACCCTGCACGCCATGAGCAGCACTCCGGCGCTTGAGCCGTCGCCGGACGCCGCGGCCACCGCGCGCTTCGGCATGTGGCTGTTCCTGGCCAGCGAGATCCTGTTCTTCGGCGTCGTGCTGTTCGTCTACGGCATCGCGCGTGGGCGTTCGCCGGCCGGCTTCCAGGCTGCTGGCGCGCGCACCGACCTGCTGCTCGGCACCGTCAACACCGGGCTGCTGCTGACGAGCAGTCTGGCCGTGGCGCTGGCGGCCGAGGGAAGTGCAGTACTGGCCCGCCGCGGCTTTGCCGCGGCCGCGCTGCTGGGCGGCTCCTTCCTCGCCATCAAGGGCATCGAATACCACCGCGAATGGGTGGAGGGTCTGTTCCCCGGCCCCGACTTCGCACTCGCCGATGTGCCTGGCGCGGAGCTGTTCTTCACCTGGTACTTCGTCGCGACCTCGCTGCATGCGCTTCACCTGGCCATCGGTATCGGCCTGTGCCTGCTGCTGGCGGCACAACCGGCGCTGCGCCTGCGCTGGCGCACCGGCGTAGCGCTCTACTGGCATTTCGTGGACCTGGTGTGGATCTTCCTGTATCCCTTGATCTACCTCGTCGGAGCACGTCCATGAGGCGGCTGGTGCTGGCCTGGCTCGCCCTGCTGGTACTGCTGGGGCTGAGCGCCGCCAGCGCAAAGCTGCCAGCACTGGGCCAGGGCCTGCTGGTGGTGTCCCTGTTGATCGCAGCAGGCAAGGCCGTGATCGTCGGCTGGGTGTTCATGGAACTCGGCCAGCGTCGGCCCTTGCTGCGCCTGGTGGCCGCCTGCGGGCTGGCAGCGCTGATGCTGCTCGGCGGCCTGAGCTGGCTGGACCTTGGCTTGCGCCGCGACGAGCCGAGCCGCTGGCAGGTGTCCCACAGACCGTGCCTCGGTCTGTCTAGCCGGTGCCGCGCGGCACGACGATTGCCTGAGGTGGCCATGTCAACGCAGGAGCTGAATCATGAAGTCACCCGGCCACCAGCAGATGCCCGACCACCAAGTGCGCGAGGAGCGCGCCAAGGGCGTGGTCAAGGTCCGCGTCAATGACGTGACGATTGCCGAGTCCGACCAGGTGATCAAGGTCACGGAGGACAAGTCGCCCGTCCGCTACTACTTTCCGCGCAGCGATGTCCGCATGGAAGCGCTGACGCCCACCGACACCACCAGCGAATGCCCGTTCAAGGGACATGCCACCTACTTCGACCTCGAGGCGGGCGGCCAGACGCTGAAGGATGCCGTCTGGACCTACGAGACCCCGTACGACGAGCACGCCGACCTCGCGCAGCGGCTCGCCTTCTACGACGACAAGTACCCGGCCATCCAGGTGATTGTCGGCAACTGAACGAATCGGAGGCTGCACCATGTCTGCATCTGCCGGCCGCAAGGCCGTTCCTCTGTACCTGCTGCTGTTCCCGGTGGCGATCGTCAGCTTCGTCGGTGCGCTGGCCAGCGACATCGCCTACGCGGCCAGCGCCTTCCTGATGTGGCTCAACGATGCCGAGTGGCTGATCGCGATCGGCCTGGCCTTTGGCGCGGTGGCAGCCATCGTCCTGCTCGTGGCCTTCGTGCGCCGGCCATCGATCCGGCGCGGGCCCTTCGGCTGGCTGCATCTGGCGGTCTTCGTCGTCGCCCTGCTGGTCGAGCTGTTCAATGCCTTCGTCCATACGAGCGACGGCTGGACTGCGGTGGTGCCGGGCGGCATCACGCTGTCGGCCATTGGCGCCCTGTGTGGCCTCATCGCCGTGGCCCTGCTCTTCCGCATGCCGGCCGCCCGCGTCCTGAACCCGGAGCCCATCCCATGAAAGCCCGTCGCCCCTTGATGACCATCGCCACGGCGCTTGTGCCGTTCGCCGCCCTGGCGGCAGGCTTCGACAAGAGCCAGCAGTACGGTCCGGACCCGCAGCTGCCCGAGCCCGCGCATGCGTTGCTGCCGCAGATGCATGTGCCCAAGGTCGTGGGCTGGCACGAAGGTGCGGCACCCAAGGTACCGGCAGGCTTCCGGATTGATGCCATTGCGACCGGACTTGCGAACCCGCGCAACGTCTATGCGTTGGCCAACGGCGATCTGCTGGTGGTGGAATCGACCAAGGATGCCAAGGAGCCGCTGGAGCGGCCGAAGCGTCCGGTGATGGACTTCGTCGAAGCCCGCGCGCATGGCGGCACGGGCAACGCGCCGAGCAATCGCATCCTGCTGTTGCGTGCCGCCAGCCAGGGCACGGGCCGGACGGTGCCCAACGTGCTGGTCGACCATCTGAACTCGCCGTTCGGTGTCGTCGTCGTCGGCGATGCGCTCTACGTGGCCGATACCGACGCGATCCTGCGTTACCCGTTCAAGGTCGGCGACACCGCGGTCGGCGGTCCGGCCACCAAGCTTGTGGACTTGCCCGCCGGGCCGATCAACCATCACTGGACCAAGAGCCTGACGGCCAGTGCGGACGGCCACAAGCTCTACGTGGGCGTGGGCTCCAACAGCAACGCGATGGAGCGGGGGCTGATTGCCGAAACCGACCGCGCAGCGGTATGGGAGGTCGATGCGGCAACGGGCGAGCACAAGATCTTCGCCAGCGGCCTGCGCAACCCGAACGGGCTGAACTTCTACCCCGGCAGCGACACGCTGTGGGCCGTAGTCAACGAGCGTGACGAGTTGGGCCCGAACCTCGTGCCCGACTACATGACCTCGGTCAAGCCAGGCGCTTTCTATGGCTGGCCGTTCAGCTACTGGGGCCAGCACGTGGATCCGCGCGTCAAGCCACAGCAACTGGACAAGGTCAAACAGGCCATCAAGCCGGACTACGGCCTCAGCTCGCACGTGGCTCCGCTGGGCATGGCCTTCTACGGTGGCACCGCCTTCCCCGCGCAGTTCCAGGGTGGCGCCTTCGTTGGCGAGCACGGCAGCTGGAATCGCAAGGAGCTGAACGGCTACAAGGTGGTGTTCATCCGCTTCGATGGCGGTCATCCGGTGGGCGCTCCGATGGACTTCATCACCGGCTTCGTCGACAAGGACGGCCATGCGATGGGCCGGCCCGTGGGTGTGACCGTGGACAGCGCGGGCGCGCTGATCGTGGCGGATGATGTCGGCAACACGGTGTGGCGCGTCAGCGCCGTGACAAGCACGGCCAAGCAGTAGCAGGAACTCCGGCCGATGTCGACGAAGAAGATCGTCCTCTACGCCGCCATGGCGGCCAACATCGGCATCGCGGTGACGAAGTTCATCGTCGCGGGCATCACCGGAAGCTCTGCCATGCTGTCCGAGGGCTTCCACTCCACGGTGGACATCTTCAACGGCGGCCTGCTGCTGGTCGGCACCCGGCTCAGCCAGCGGCCGGCCACGCCGGAACACCCGTTCGGCCATGGCAAGGAGCTGTACTTCTGGAGCCTGATCGTCGCCGTGCTCATCTTCGGCTTGGGCGGCGGCCTGTCCTTCTTCGAGGGCGTGCAGCACATCCTGCACCCGGAGCCGCTGAGCGATCCCGGCTGGAACTACGCGGTGCTGGCTGCGGCCGGCCTGTTCGAAGGCTCGAGCTTCCTGGTCGCGCTGCGCGAGTTCCGCGCCCAGATCGGCGACACGCCCTTCTGGGAGGCCCTGCACGCGAGCAAGGACCCCGCCACCTACACCGTGCTGGCCGAGGATGCCGCGGCGCTCACGGGTCTGCTGATCGCCGCGGTAGGCATCGGCCTGAGCCAGGCGCTGCAGCGGCCGGAGATCGACGGCGCCGCCTCCCTGCTGATCGGCGTCCTGCTGTCCGCAGTGGCCGTGCTGCTGGTGCGCGAATCGCGCGGCCTGCTGATCGGCGAAGGCATCAAGCCCGAGACCGCGCAGGCGATCCGCGACCTCGCCGCCGCGCAGCCCAAGGTCCGCGAGGCCGGGCGCGTGCTGTCCATGTACGTGGGTCCGGACGACGCGCTGGTCACCATGGATCTGCAGTTCGAGGACGGCACGACGGCCGAGGACGCGGCGCAGACAATCGCCGAGGTCGAGCGCCAGGTGCGCGAACGCTTCCCGAAGATCCGGCGCCTGTTCATCGAAGCCGGCTCGACGGCGCCACCGCATCAGCGCTGGGCGCGGCCCGATGCCGTACAGCAGCCGCCTGGCTACTCAGAACCAGCGGCCACTCCTTCAGGCGCCGCGCCGGGGCGGTCCTAGGTTGGCGTGTTCGAGATCCTAGGAACTGAGATCGATCGGAGAGGCCAACAGCCTCTCCAGCGTCTCGATATCCACCGGCTTGAGCAGGTGCGACGAGAAGCCGGCCCGGCGAGCTTCCTCCTGGTCCCGTTCCCTGCCATATCCGGAAATGGCGATCAGCCGTAGCGGATCGGCCATCTGCTGCGCGCGCATCCGCCGCGCCAGCTCGTAGCCATCGATCTCCGGCAGACCAACGTCGAGCAAGGCGGTGTCCGGCTTGAACTCGCGCTGCAACTGCAGCGCATCGATGCTCGAGTAGGCCGTCGAGACCTCGTGGCCTTCGGCCTGCAGCAGTTCCGCCAGCGCGTCTGCGCCGTCGCGGTTGTCATCAACGACAAGGATGCGACGCGCGACCTTTGCTGTGGCGGGCTCTGAGCGGACCGCCTCGCCGGAATCTGAAATCCGCGCCAGCCGGATCTCGAAGGTGGCACCCTTGCCGACGCCCTCGCTGCGGGCACTCACGGTTCCGCCATGCATCTCGACAAGCCGCTTCACCACCGCGAGGCCGATTCCCAGCCCGCCCTGCGAGCGATCCAGCGTGCGTTCGCCTTGTGAGAACAGATCGAACACGCGCGGAAGCACGTCGGCCGAAATTCCCACGCCGTCGTCGCTGATCGTGATCACCGCCTGGTCGCCATCAATCCCGCTTCGCACGCAGATTTCACCGCCCGACGGCGTGTACTTGGCCGCGTTGACCAGGACGTTGCTGAAGCATTGCACCAGGCGCTCCGGATCGCCCATCACGCTCAGCGGATCGGCGCTGGGACGCAGCACGACCGAATGCCGCTTCTCCCGCATCAGCGGCGCCACGCTGTCCAGCGAATGGTTGATCAGTTGATCGATTCGCTGTGGCGCGAGGCGCAATTGGATGCGTCCCTGCGTGATGCGGGAGATGTCGAGCAGGTCGTCCACCAAGCGTGTCAGGTGCGTGACCTGGCGCCCGATGATGTCCACCGCCCAACGTGATCGCGACGACTCCAGACTGGTCCGCAGCAGAAGCTCGGTCGCGCTGCGCATGGGTGCCAGCGGATTGCGCAACTCGTGCGCCAGCATCGCGAGGAACTCGTCTTTCTGCCTGTCCGCCGCTTCCAGAGCCTGGCCGTGCCGCAGGAGATCCTCCTGAGCCTGCCGACGTTCCGTGACGTCGGCGGCCGCGCCGAACCATTCAACGATCTGCCCCCGCTCGTCATGCAGCGGAATGGCGCGCGAAAGTGTCCAGCCCAGCGAGCCGTCCACACGGATCACACGGTGCTCGAGCTCGAACGGCGAGTTCGACGCGATCGCCTTCGCTATAGCGGCCTGCACCGCGGCTCGGTCATCCGGATGGATGTACTTCTGCATCCAGGCGTGGCTTGGCCCCTCTTCGTCGGCGATGAAGTTCCGTCCGTGCAACTGGCGCATCTCGCGCCAGTCCGAGCTCATCCGATAGACCGCGTCATGGGTCGCCTGCATGTAGGCACGGAACCTCGCTTCGCCCTGGCGGCGTTGACGGATCAACTCCAGCAGCGAGCCGATCCGGGTCAGCAGTTCGCGGGCATGGAACGGCTTGTAGACGTAGTCGTCGGCTCCGGCGGCGAGAGCCTCGATGCGCGACTCCTCGCCGGCTCGCGCCGACAGCAGCATGACCGGCACCTCGTGCAGGACAGGGTCGGAGCGCAGCCGCGCGAGCAGTGCCAGGCCATCGAGGCGCGGCATCATCACGTCGGCAAGGATCAGGTCCGGCGGCTCGGCGCGGGCCCTGGCCAGTGCCTCCTCGCCATCACCTACGGCCAGCACCTCGTAGTGCACGGCGAGCAGGTTGCGAAGGTAGGCCCGCATGTCCGCGTTGTCGTCGGCAAGCAGGATGCGGGCACCGAAGCTCGCCTGGAAGCGTGAGTCCGCGTCGCGCAGCAACTCGCCACCGGCATCCGCCTGCGCGCCCGGCCCCGCCTCCTCGCCGGGCAGCCAGCGCAGCACGTCGTCGACGTAGGCCCGGGCATCCGACGACACGGCCATCGACGACGAGGGCTCTGCAGTCCGTTGGGCTGGCGGGATATGAGCCGTGCCCAGTGCCACGCGAACCCGGAACGTACTGCCGCTCCCCGGCGCGCTGTCGACCTCGATCGATCCACCGTGCAGGCGAACCAATTCCTGCACCAGGGCCAGCCCGATCCCGGATCCCTCATGGCTGCGCGATCGCATGCCTTCGATCCGATGGAAACGTTCGAACAGGCGCGGCAGCTCATGCCCGGGGATGCCGCCGCCGGTATCCGAAACCTCCAGCAGCGCGAAACCTCCGTCTCGCCGCAGCCTCACCGTCACGCTCCCGTCGAAGGTGAACTTGAACGCATTCGAAAGCAGATTCAACACGACCTGCTCCCACATCGCGCGATCGACATGCACAGGCTCGTCGAGCGCTTGGACATCGACGTTGAATGCCAGTCCTGCGCGCTCCATCGCCGACCGGAAAGAGCTCGCCACATCGCGGGTCAACGATGCCAGGTCCACCGGCGTGAAGGACGCCGTCATCCGCCCAGCTTCGATGCGCGCGAAATTCAGCAGCGAGTTCACCAGCTTGAGCAGGCGCTGGGCGTTGCGGTTCGCCAGATCGAGTTGCGCGCGCAGCGGCGCCGGCAGCGTGTCATTCCCGAGCGCGTCCTCGAGCGGACCCAGCATCAGCGTCAACGGCGTACGGAACTCGTGGCTGACGTTCGAGAAGAAAATGGTCTTGGCCCGGTCGATCTGCGCCAACGCCTCGGCGCGACGGCGCTCTTCTTCGTAAGCCCTGGCATTGGCCACGGACGAGGCGATCTTGCCGGCGACGAGATCAAGAAAACGCGTGTACTGCGCATCGGGTCGGATACAGGCGCTGATGCCCGCGACCAGGACACCCGCTGGACGCGTACTCGTGGCCGATCGCAGCGGAACCAGCGCGAGCTGATGCGGCGGCTCCGGCCATGGGCCGACAGGCACATCGAGCAGCAAGTCCTCGCCAAGGTCGTGGAGCTGCAATGCACCAGCGCGCGCGCACTCGGCGATGCGCCGGGCCAGTTCGTCTTGCGGGGCCTCCAGATGGGCCGCACCGGTCGCTGCGCTCCAGCCGCTGGCCCCCGCAAGATTGATGGAGTCCCCGCTCTCGTCGAACAGGTACACGAGCGCGAAGGGCACATCCTTCGGATGCTCCGCCAGCACGTTGATGGCCTGGCGGCACGCGTTCTCCGCGCTTCTGGATTCGACCACCCTGGCGCCGAGCTCACTCAGGATCTGCAGCCGCCGCTCGCCGATCACCTTCTGCGTGATCTCCATCACCGTCCCCAGCACGCCGCCGATGCCCTTCGGCGCCTCGTCGTCGGGCACGGAGCTGTAGGCAATGGTGAAGTGGCTCTCTTCAGCGAAGCCGTGTCTCCGGACGATCAGCTCGATGTCGTCCATCCAGGTGGCCGGGCCGCCGTTGAAGGGCACGTCGACCAGCGGGCCGAGCACGTCGAACACTTCATGCCAGCATTCGCGAAAAGGGCGCCCCAGCGCCTGCCTAGGATGCTTGGCGCCGAGGATGGGGGCGTAGGCGTCGTTGTAGATCTGGATGTAGTCCGGCCCCCACCAGAGCAGCATCGGAAACCGATTCGCCAGCACGACGCGCACGATCATCCGAAGGCTGCTTGACCAGGTCGAAGGCGGGCCCAGGTCAGTACTCGACCAGTCAAAATCCCGTACGAGTTCATCCAGGGACTTGCCCTCCTCCGACGAGGGCGAGGTCGGGGTCGCTACGGACGAAGTCAACACTGAAACCATCGGCGCTCCTGTCATCAGGCGGCGCACTGTTGACCAAGACGGGCCGGCCTGGTCCGGGGCGCCGCATGTTTTTTGCGGCGAAAGTATCGCCTATGCCGAGGTGTTACCGACAAGCGCACACATCCATCAAATGCTATGAATTTGCGAATGGAGTGTCTGGCGAGGTCTCAGATTCTCGAACCAGGAGCTCGAGTGGGAAGTATCTGGTTTGGACAGAACTGGAAGCATCAACCCAGGTGCAGAGTGCATGCTCGCGGCCATGAAACTCGCGTATCTCCATGATGGACATCAGGGGTCCACCAGCTTTCAAGCTAACGATGACACTGGGATCGTTCATTGCCAACCTCGCGTCGCTTGCACGGAGAATATTGCAGCCTCGGGCGCGTGTTTGTAAGACAGTTTCCCGACAGAATCGTGCGTTTTCACCTGCGACATGCGCCGGATTGGGCGCAAGCGATGTCACCCGTGGGGCTTGTAGGGCCGTCGTGCCAACGCGTGCCCAGCGGCGTAGCATCGGATCCCGCCTGCAGGCGCCGACTTTTCGCCAGCGAGCTCACTTGCGCAGCGCGCTCACCGGGTGGCAGACGTGTGACCGGAGGCTTCCGGCCGCAAGCTGACATCGGTGACCGTTAGCTTCGCTGCCGTCCGCCGCCAGCCGCCCACAAGAAGCGCAATCGAAACAGACTCACGCCGTCCACAGACGCTCATGGTTGTGCACCCGAAACCGCTCTACCAAAGCGTCAATGAACGGTCGCACCCTGGCCGGCATGTGAGCACGGGACTGGAACGCAAGGTAGTGGTCAGCCGAGGTAGGTTCCAATCGTCCAGCGCGGGTACCAGACGGCCTGCGGGAGCGATCTTCCTGGATGATGTACTTGGGCTCTTGCGATAAGAAGTTGCTCAACGGTTTGATGATTGCTGCTCGTTAGTCGCGAACGATAGAGCCCGGGTACGTCCTGATCTCGATGAGATGCTTGTTCGGGTCGTTGAAGTAAAGCGTTGGCGCTTCTCCCCTGGCGCCTCTTTCATTGCCTAGCGAGGTGTTCACGCCTACCGTGTCGAAGGTCGGCCCGTGGTCGCGATTTGCGGCCTTGATCCTCCCGACGATCTGTTCGAATTCGGCGGCCGAAACCGCAAATGCATAGTGCTCGAAGCCGGAAGTTCCCCATGGCGCCAACTGGAGCAGGCAGTCTTGTCCGACGCGCATGATCGTGGACGGGCCGTCCGTCCCCTCGCATGCAAAGCCCATCAGTCCGCCGTAGAACTCGACGCTCGCCTGGAGATCGTTGACTTTGACGATGATGTGATCGAGTTGGGCCATCGGAGTTTCGTATCGGCGTGGATGCGCCGATCTTGCCAAGACAAGGCCTCAAAGTGAAGCGGATACAGCCTTGCTGATCCATCAACGCAAGTGGGAGTTCCATCGCTTGTCGCGGCCACGGCAAGAACGCCAAATGCTCTGCATCGAAGTGCCGCCCCCTCGTCAAGCCGCCGTTCGGCATAGGCGAAGCGGCCCAACTCGTAGTCAGGAGAACTCATGAACGATGCCCGAGCGCCTGCCTCCACCGACCGCCGCGCCATATGCGTGGCACTGCTGGCGGCCGTCTGCGCGCCAAGCCGAGCCGCAGCCCCGGCGTCCGGTGTGGCGGACATCCAGACGGAGGTCCAAGGCATCGTCTCCCGTTTCATGACGCGCGCATCCTCAGTCCTCCCCGGTGTGCCGGCGCCCAGAATCGTCATCTCGTTTACGCCACAGCTTTCGTGGATTGCAGACGACGGCAGCGCGATCCACACGGTTGCCTGGTCGCAGTGCCCACCGGGCATGCAGGGCTTCTTCGCCGGCCTGCTCGGCGACGCGCCTCCGATGTCCGCGCCGGAGTTCTTCCACGAGGTATTCAATGCATTCCTGGTCCCGCACGAGATGTCGCATTTCGTCGATGCCCGGCGGGGCCACCTGAAGAACGGCGGTGACTTCTATGGTGGTGAAGTGCATGCCAACCGCGTCGCCGTCGCCTTCTGGCTGGGCGAGCCCGGCGGCGGCGAACGCATGGCTCGGCTGATGGATGCGGTGACGCAAGCCCACGGTCGCATGAGCAGCCCGGTCCCGGCTGGCCAGGAAAAGGCGACGTACTTCAACGAGAACTACCAAGCGTTGCTGGACGACGCATCCAAATACGGCTGGTACCAGTTCCGCATGTTCCTGGACGCCTGGGACCAACGCAACGCTGCAGGCTTTGACACCCTGCTGCGGACGCCTTTGGCGTAGCCCGAATCGGGCTGCTGCCGGCCAGGTTCTACCGGCCACAAGCGGTCGTGGACGAAGGTCTGCATCCCGACGACCAAGTGTTGACGTGGCCGCTGCAACGGCGTGTCAAAGAATGGCGGCTGCACTCGCATCGTCGTCTGGCTCGAAGCCAAGCCCAATGCAATGACAGCGAGCGCACGGTCATCCTGGATACCAACTTCACCCGATTCGTGCGCCCTTTGGATGCAGAGCTCCACTCGAGCGGCATTGGCGACCCACGCGTGCGCCAGATCAACCGTACCCTTCGACTGCAACCGCGCGGCACGCAGGAGGGTTGGGAACAGCGAGTGAGGTGGGCGCCACGGCCTGGGAGATAGGAGTCGTAGGGCCCCGGCACCCACAGCCTCAGTGCGTCATCGAGTGTCATGCCCAACAACAGGGCCTGTAGGTCCAGCCGCTTCTCCAGCCCGAAGGTCTTCAGGTTCTTCTTGATGCGCTCGAGAACCACAACTGGCTCGCCGCTGACGCCGAGGCTGCGCAAGCTCAGGAAGCCCGCAGAGGCGACCAGGTCGCGCTCCATCTCGTCGGCATTCACGAAGACGCCAATCTACTGGGGCTTGAGGTCTGGTTTGATGGTGCTCTTGCCCGGTCCGTTCGGACCGGCGAGAACCCGGAGTCGAGGCTGCGCGGGCTGTGCCGCTGGCGCTTGAGGTGGTTTTGCGGCCTTGGCCGCTGCATCCGCGCCGGCCGGCTTACTTGACACGCCTGAGGACGGTGCCGGTCTTGACGCGCTTGCCGACCGGCAAGCTCTTGATGACCGTCTCGCTCCCATCGAGCGCGCGCTTCACGACCTGACCATTGCTGGTCTTCACGGTCACTGCACCAGTCTGCTGCAGCGTGGTCCGGTATGCCTCATGACCAGCCTTCGCCGCCAGCGCTGGAATGCGTCGCTCGACGATCTGCATACCGCGTTCGGTGAGGGTGTTACGGCTGGTACGGGAAGACATGTTGAGGCGCCGGAACGACTTGTGTGAGTCTACCAGCGGAAGCCCTGCTGGATGTGACGGCCGGTTGATGTCCCGCTGTCAGCATGCGGTGCTGGTGTGGACCGGCCCCACATGACTGCTTTCCGGCACCGGATTTGGGCTCGCCAACTTCTGCTGTGGGTCTAAATGAGACTATTTGGTAAGCGCGCGGGCATCACACGCTCGTGCCACCGCAGGAGTCCGAGCAATTGCGATTTGCGCCACTCAAATCGGATGTGTTTCCGCAACACATTGAAGTCACCCTCAACTTTCGAGTCTACGTGCTGCGTCTCGCAGCCCTTCGAGGATGGTGATGGCGACCTGTTCCGGGAAGCCCGCCGGCAGTCGGGCGCCGACCGCAGCGATAACTTGAGGTGTGCGCATGACGATGTCATCGATCAGGAACTGCACCTCTTGGCCGTCTTCGGTCAGGATGCCGTGACGGACTCCCAGTGCCATCCAGTGTCGGCGCAGGACGTCGCGCATCTTCCAGTGCGCATTCTTCGACCGTACCGCCATGGCCATCTTGGCCTTGAACGGCGATATCTTCGACGGTCCTTCGCCCAGAACCGGATAGGCGGACAGCACGTCATATAACGGCGTGAGCTGATAGCGCCCTTCGGGTCTGATGAAGGTGCTGAAATTCTTGGCGTGGCCGTCGGTGGCGCAGAGCATCCAGAAGAGCAGTTGCGCCTTGAAGAAATTGCGGCGGTCCTGCTCGCGCGTGATCGAGCCGCCGAGCAGGTCGAGGATGCGATCCATCCCTGGGCCGCCATCCGCCTCGTACTTGGCTTCGGGCGAGGTGCCGGTGGCCTGGCACATGTCTTCCTGTGGCAGGCGGATGATGCGGCGCTCGCCAGACGACGTGGTCCACCAGGTGCGATCGAAGCGCTCGACCACCAAGGCCTTGACGTCATCGAACTGCATGGGCTGGCAGACGGCGACAGGGAGGCCGAACTCTTTCAGGATCTGGGCGCACAGCCACTCGTTCTCGATCGAGTCGCGCATGTCGATCTTCATGCCGCCAATGAGTCCCAGCGGCAGCTTGAAGATGTGCGTGGTGGGTGTGTGCCCTCGAGGGAGGCACCACTGTCCGTTCTGCAACAGCAGAGCAGTTTTTTCCTGGGCGCCGGCGATCGATATGCGGAACTCGTCATCGTCGAATCCCCAGCCCATCGCGTTCGGGGTCGTCGTGCCGCGCAAGACCTGGGCGATCTGTGCCTCGCTCAAGGGTTCGGCTTGCAGCGGTGATGTACCGGAGGAGTCCGCGCCGTCGGGAAGGATCTCGAGCGCCCCGACACAATCCCGACCGATCTCGGCGAGCAGTTCGAACGCATCGGTCGATCCGGTGTTGAAGCGGCGCGCCAGGCGGTCTCGGATCTCCGTGCTGTCGGGCAGCAAGTTCTCGAAGTAGGCGCGGACCTTTTGGCCGCGATGCGGCGCATTGCCCGGCGTGAAAGGCAGCGATAGCGACAGGGGGCGCCCTTGCTCGGACCGAGTCCAGGCCAGGTCGTAGTGGAGCGTGTCGGGCGAATGGGGCGCCAGGCTCCAGGTGCCGACGTAGGCACCGTTCATCCAGAGGCCCAGCGTGCGCGTGTGGGACAGGCGACCCATGGGCTTACCAGACGGGCTTGTCGGACGACGCGGCCGGGCCTGATGGCGCGGATGCCGGCCGTGAGGGTTTGCCAAGCGCCAGTTCAATACCCAGGATGTTCAGCAGCTTCAGCAGCCTTGCAGTGCCTACCTTGTCCGCATTGCGCTCCATGGCGGAATAGGTCTGCTGTGAGACGCCCAGGCGCAGGGCGACCTCGCTCTGGGTGAGGCCGGCCTCCTTGCGGAAGGCCTGGAGCAACGGGGGGAGTTGCTCAGCAGTTCGGACTGGATATTGAGTCATACAGGCTTCAAACTGTATTTTCCTAATACAGCTTTTGATGTGTATTTTCTTTATACACACTATGGGCTGTAAATTCAAGAAACAGTATTGAGCTGTACCCTGACACCGCGGACATGTATGGGCCGGGCGGCGACGAAAGCTTTCTGGGCCCCTTCGCCCGGGTGAATCGCAGCTAGGTCGTGCTAGCCACGAAATTCGGCTACACCCGCTGGCCGGAAGCGCCCGGCGACTGGAGTTTGAGCAATCGTCCCGTTCTGCGGTCAATTGCCGACCTTGTTCACTCTTGTCCGCAGCGCTGGATCGCAGACGTGCAGAAAGCTGATTAGCGCGGACCGAGCAAGCCGCGCCCTTGCGCGATGCCTTTGGCAACCGCTTACGTCGCGCCTACTTTGCGAAGCTCCGAGGCGTAATGCCGCATTCCACGGGACGTGCATTGGGAACTTGGTGGCGAACTGCCCTACAGAGGCCGTGCCAGAAGTCGCGAGTCCACGCTGGGTATCGCGCAGCAAAAATCGGGGACGCTGGCGCGAAGAATGGCAGTTCAGCCGCAGCCGGTACCCACTCGACAAGTCCCGCCCTTGATTCCGGCAGCAGGGTGTCCCGCGGCGCCGGACTCAGCAGGAGGTCGAAGCGCCTTGCCTCAAGCATGCCGAATGCAAGGTCGTAGGTGCTGATCGGCACGATAGGCCACCGTCGCTCTCGAGCGAAGGCTTCTTGCAGAGAGCCAGAAACGACACCTACACGAGTGCCGCTCGGCAAATCTGTTCCATTCCAGGCCGGATCCGGCGTGCTTCCTCGACGGCCAAAAAGGGCAACGCGGCCCAGCAGGGGCGCCCACGCGCTATCGGGCCGGCCTTGACCGTCGAGAGGGAATCTCATCTCGGACATGCGCACCGGCGTAGCTCCAAGGAAGAGAGCGAAGTCGATGCGTCCCTGCGCGAGCCACGCGCTCAGGCGTTTACTTGGCAACCGCAGGTACTGTGCTCTACAACCCAGGCGCTGAAGTGCATCGTTCACTGCATCCACCTGCCAACCGGGAGGATCCTCAAACGCCTCGCCGCGGCCATTCAACATCGGTGGAATCGCCCCGTCGTGGAATCCGATGCGCAGCGGAGTCGGACATGTCGGCACTTCGGCACCAGCAGCAAGCCCTGACGCCAGCAAGGCAAACAGAACGAAAACGTGACTCATACGAAGGTGATCTGTGGGGCTGAGACTAGAGCACGTCAATGGCTTTATCAAGGGTACCTGCCGACTACGCGCTCACTGCCCGCCCCTCTCCTTCGTGCGCTCGACCATGATTCGATCCGCGAATGCTGACTCCTTCAGCGCACCTTCCACTCGCCAAAGCTGCTCGAAGACCTGTGCGTTAGCCTCGCCCAGCAGCTTTTCATAGGCCGCGATGAAGGAACTACGCGCTTCGAGCAGCAGCTTCGCTTGCCGCCTACCTGCAGGCGTGAGCGAGACCAAGGTGCGGCGACGATCGGCCGGGTCGAGCCGCGTCTGCACGAGCTTCAATTCCTTGAGCCGCTTGATCCACTTGATGATCTGCGGATGCGACTGGCCGATCGTCGCGGCGATGTCGGTGACGGCCCGCGGACCGCCCTCGTGCAGCAGGTGCACGGTCGAAACCGCCCGAGGCGGCACGACGATGCCGTATTCCGGGAACACGGCATCGCAGGCTTGCACGAAATGATCGGCGAGCCGCCTGAGGATGTGCGGGAGCCAGATGAGTCCCTGCGAGTGGATGAAGTCGTCCATGGCGTAACTGTCTCCCGAAAACGCTGGCGAGAACGGGCATTTATGTACTAAATTACGTAACCAGTAACGCAATTATTGGAGAGCTCGTGCAAGGTTCTTTTCTCGCGCCGGTGCTGGCGCTGTTGCTGGTCGTGTCAGGCATCTCGGCGGCGCCCTGCCTGGCGCAGGGCGCGCAGCCGCCATCGGGCGTGTACCTGGACGATCAGGATGCCAACGTCCGGCCGCAGGACGATTTCTACGCTCACGCCGTGGGCGGCTGGATCGCCCGCGTCAAAGGGCCCGCTTACCTCCCCGGTTGGAGCGCCAGCCGCGAACTTCAGCTGAACGTATATGAGGGGCTCGATCGCGACATCCAGTCGCTGGCCGCCGAGCCGCACGCCACGCCAAACCAGCGCAAGCTCGCCGAGTTCTACACGAGCTACATGGACGTCGATCGCATCGACGCCGCCGGCCTGCGGCCCTTGCAACGCTACTTCCGCGAGATCGATGGCGCCACCGGGCCGCGCGGCATCGTGCGAGCCATGGCGCTGCTGTCCTCGCAGGGGCTGGACATCGGCTTCGGTGTCTGGGTCCACGCCGATGACGAGGCACCCGAGCGCTACTTGGCGGACTTCGTGCAGAGCGACCTGAGCCTGCCGGAGCGCACGTACTACGTCAGCACCGAGCCGCACTACGCGGGCCTGCGCGAGGCCTATCTCGGGCATGTCGAGCGCGTACTGACGCTGGCCGGCGTAAAGGATCCAGCGCGGCAAGCGAAGGCGATCGTGGCGATGGAGACACGCCTGGCAACGGCGCAGTGGACGCAGGTGGCCACGCGCGTGCCGGGTGCTACCACGCACCGCAGCCAGCGCGCGCAACTGGCCTCGCAGTTCCCCGGCCTGGACCTGGAGCTGTACGCCCAGGGCATCGGGATCCGGGCTGAGGCCGCGCGTTTCAATGTCAGCCAGCCGAGCTACTTCACCGCTTTCGGCCAGCAACTGCGCGAAGTGCCGCCTGAGGTGTGGCAGGCCTATCTCAAGTACCGGCTGATCGACCATCTGGCGCGCTTCCTGCCGGCACCATACCGCGACGAAGCCGACCGTTTCTACACCTTCACGCTGGCCGGCGCGACGGGCACGCGGCCGCGCTGGCTGCGGGCGATCGGCGCGATCGAGGCGACGATGGGCGATGCGCTCGGCGAGCTCTACGTGCAGCGCCATTTCCCGCCAGCCGCCAAGGCGCGCGCCCAGGTCGTGCTGGACGACGTGATCGCCGCCTTTCGCGAGCGCATCGAGACCTCCGACTGGCTCAGCGAGACCGGCAAGCGCGGGGCGATCGCGAAGCTGGACAAGTTGGTGATCCGCCTCGGTGCGCCCGATCGGATCCACAGCTACGCCGGCCTGCACATCGACCGCATGGATCCGGTCGGCAACTGGATGCGTGCACGTGCGCTGTTGTCCAGCTTCGAGGTGGGGAAGCTTCAACGCCCAGTCGATCGCGAGGAATGGACGATGTCGGCGCAATCGGTGAACGGCTACTACTCCGTCAGCAGAAACCAGGTCGTACTGCCTGCGGCCCTGCTGCAGCCGCCGTACTTCCAGGCAGGCGCCGACGATGCCGTCAACTACGGCGCCCTCGGCTTCTTCATCGCTCATGAGCTGAGCCACGCCTTCGATCGCGCGGGCAGCCAGTACGACGGCGCGGGCCGGCGAGTGGAGTGGATGAGCGCGGCCGATCGCGCCGAGTTCGAACGCCGCGCCCACGCGTTGATCGAGCAGTACGGCGGCTATGAAGTCGCGCCGGGCCAGCACCTGAACGGCGAACTGACCATCGGCGAGAACATCGCCGACAACGCCGGACTGGCAATTGCGCATGCCGCCTACGAGCGCGCGCTACGCCGAAGCCCAACGACGAAGGGCGAGACGCTCGACGGGCTCAACGCCGATCAACGCTTCTTCCTCGGTTTCGCCCGCATCTGGGCGTCCGAGCCCATCAAGTCCGCGGCGGATATTCGCCAGGCGCTGTCTGACACGCATGCGCCCGACCGCCTGCGCGTGATCGGTGCAGCGATGAACCAGGAGGCCTTCTACAAGGCATTCGACGCACGGTCCGGCGACGCCATGTTCATGCCGCCGGAGAAGCGCACGAATATCTGGTGAAGCATCCCGTACTGAGTAATACCTTGTCGCAGCAATGGCGGCCCAGGTCGGCGAGATCCCTCTCAGCTGACGCGCTCAAACGACGAAGAAATGGTGCGTACCGTCGCGCCCGAGTTGCTCCACGAGGCCGAATTCCCAGTCGAGGTAGGCCTGCATCGCAGAAGCGGCGTTGTCGGTCCCTTCGTAGGGCCGGCGATAGCGGTCGATTCGGGGCGACAGCAGGCGTGTCTCGCCGGCTTCCACCGGCAGACCGGCAGCCACCCAGGCCGCAGTGCCGCCTTCCAGCACGAGGACCTCGCTGGCGGTGAGGGCCTGAATGTCCTCGGCGGCAAAGCGCGCCAGCAGGCTGGAACCGCAGGTCAGCACCAGCCGCCGCGGGTTGCCGAGTTGGGGCAGCAGCTCGGGCAGCTGCGAACGCAGGGCGTAGGCAGCGCCGGGCACATGGCGCTTCACATAGTTCGCGCTGAGCGTGACGTCCACCACGATCGCGTCGCCCGTGGCCAGCCAGTCGGCCAAGGTGGCCGGCGTGACGCTGCGCACGGCCGGCGGCGCCGGCTGCGGCGCCTTGTCGGGACCGGTTTCGAGCGCATCGCCCTGCGGCGGTGGTGCGTCCAGCACGGCCACGTCCCAGCCCATCTGGGCGAGCCAGGAAGCCGCCATCGAGGCCCGCACGCCATCGTCGTCGCTAAGCACGATGCGAGCACCGCGCACCGGCGCATGCACATCGGTCTCCTGCACCAGTTGCCCGCCCGGCGCGCTGCGGAAGCCAGCACGATGGCCGGCGGCATATTCCTCGGGCGTGCGTACATCGAAGCGATAGGTGGTGCGCCGGGGTTCGGCCAGCCATTGCGCCAGCGTGGTCGCGCCGATCACCGACACGCCCGCACGACGCGCCACGTCGGCGGCCGCGCCGCGTGCAGCTTCCAGATGCTCGGGCCGGATCGCCGGGTCGAAGCGCCGCGACGCGCCATGCTCCAGTGACTGGCCCGCCAGCGTCCAGCCGATCGTGCCGTTGCGCAGCGCCGCCACCGGGTTGGGCAGGCTCGCGTTGACCAGCGATTGCGTGCCGATGATGCTGCGCGTGCGGCCGGCGCAGTTCACGATCACGCGGGTGGCCGGATCGGGCGCCAGTTCGCGCGCCCGCAGCACCAGTTCGCCGCCGGGCACGCTGGTCGAGCCCGGGATGTTCATCGTCTGGTACTCGTCGAAGCGGCGGGCGTCGAGTACGACGACGTCGGCCTTGGCCGCCAGCAGCGCCTGCACGTCCTGCGCAGACAGCGAGGGCGTGTGGCGTTTCGATTCGACCAGCTCGCCAAAGGACTTGCTCGGCACGTTGACGTCGCGGAACAGTTCGCCGCCGGCCTCGCGCCAGCCGGCGAGGCCGCCGTCGAGGCTGTTGACGTCCGTGTAGCCCAGTGCCCGCAAGCGGGCCGCCGCACGTTCGGTCAGGCCCTCGCCGTCGTCATAGACGACGATGCGCGTGTCGCGGCGCGGGATGCGCCCCCAGGCCTCCAGTTCGAGCTTGGACAGCGGCAGGTTGGCCGCCCACAAGGGGTGGGACTGCGCGAACGGGTCTTCCTCGCGCACGTCGAGCAGCGCGATCTCCTCGCGCGCGATCAGGGCCGCACGGACTTCTTCGGTGGAAACAACAGAGGTCGTCATTGTGGGATCTCTTATTCAGGAATCGAGCGGCGAGTAGCCGGAGACAAAAGGCCGGCTGCTGCCGTCGGCCTCGTCGTAGATCGAGCGCTGCACGGTGCCGATGTCGCCACCGTAGATGTGGATGCTGATCGACACGCGGTCTTCGTAGGCATTGCGCACACGGTGAATGTCGCCGATCGCCGGAGACACGGCCTCGACCTGGCCCGGCTCCAGCCGCACGGGCGGGCCATCCGGCACCATCTGCCCCGGCCCGATGAAGCGGTAGCCCTGCGAATACTCGGCGCCGCGCAGCATGCCGATCAGTCCCCAGACCGTGTGGTCGTGGATCGGCGTGGCCTGGCCTGGCCCCCAGACGAAGCTGACGACCGAGAAGCGGCCCGCGGCGTCGCGATGCAGTGGGAGCTGCCGGTAGCGGGCGAGATCGGGCCTGGCGAAGGCCAGAGGCAACCAGTCGTCGCGCTGGACGAGGCCGGCGAGCAGCAGCGCGCCGCGCCGGCGGATCTCGGCCTCCGAAGGCCCCTCGTCCAGCAAGTGTTCGAAGGCTCGCACGAAGCGGTCCAGCGCGCCGCCGATCGCCTGCTCGCTATGATCAATGCGCATCGTATCCAACGACATCATTCCGCTCCTGCATGAAAATTGAAGACATCGCCGCCTTCGTGTCCGTCGTCCGCGCGCGCTCGCTGAGCCAGGCGGCCAAGGACATGGGCCTGACCCAGCCGGCGATCACGCGCCGGATCCAGAACCTGGAGGAGTCGCTGGGCATCGAGCTGCTGGACCGCGCCACCAAGCCGCCCAAGCCCAATGCCGCCGGCCAGAAAGTCTACGAGCAGTGCCGCGCCGTGCTCGATCAAATCGAGCGGCTGCGCGAGCTGGCTGCCGCCGACGCCCACCCCAGCGGCAGCCTGAGGCTGGGCTTGACGCAAGGGATCGGCGACCTGGTACTGCAGGGCACGCTCGACGGGCTGACCACGCACTACCCCGACCTCCAGCCGAGCATCGTCACCGGCTGGGGCCAGCAACTGCTGGAACAGATCCACACCGGCGAGCTGGACGCGGCGGCCACGTGGCTGCCAGTGAACGCCGTGCTGCCGAAGAACGCGACGGGCCAGGCGCTGGGACGCACCGACCTGGTCGTCGTCGCGCCGGCGAAGGAGGTCACGCGGCGCGCTTACCGCCTGGTCGACTGGCACACGCGCGGCTGGGTGCTCAATCCGGACGGCTGCGGCTTTCGGGCCGGCCTGCGCCGCGCGCTGACCGCGCTGGGTCTGCCGCTGACCGTGCGCCTGGACACCAACAGCCGCGAACTGCAGCTGGAACTGGTGGCCGACGGGCACGGCCTGGGCCTGGTGCCCTTGCCGCTGCTGGAGCGCAGTGCGCGGCGACAGGACCTGGGCGTCGTGCCGCTCACCGACTTCAAGCCGCAGATCGAGCTGTGGCTGCTGCACCGACCGGCGCTGGGCCGCCTGCAGGAGCCAGTGGACCAGTTCGGCACTTTCGTCGCCCAGGTACTGCAGGGCGCCTGAATCCACGCGCGCCGCCCGAATCACACGCTCAGGACGCACGGGCGCGCTCGAAGGCCAAGCGCCCCGCACCGAGCAGGATGCTGTCGTTCTGCGGCGTATGGATGCGGCTGCACAGCACGTCGCGGTGATGCCGCTCCAGCGGGTTGCGGCGCGACAAGCCATGATTGCCGCTGAGCTCCAAGGCCAGGTCCACTACGCGGATCGCGTTGCCGGTCGCGCCGTACTTTGCCAGGCCGCTTTCGACGGCCGGGGGCGGCTGTCCCGCATCAGTGGCCCGCTCCAGGCCGCCGAGCAATGCCTCATTGGCCCAGAGCAGCGCATCGATCTCGCCGACCACCTGCTGCACGCGCGGCAGCGTGGCCAGCGGCGCCCCCAGGCTGCCCGGCGTGCGCCCGGCAAGAAAGCCCAGCAGCCAGTCCCGCGCCGCGCGGGCGACGCCGTCGTACAGCGCGCCGAGCAGCACGATCATCCAGGCGTACTGGTCGGCATCGGGACCCGCAGCCCAGTCGGCCGCCGGTCGGATGTCCACCGCATGGTCCAGCGGCAGCCGCACCGCATCGAAGATCACCTCGTGGCTGTTGCTGGCGCGCAGGCCCAGATGATCCCAGCTCTCGACGACGCGGATGCCAGGATGGTCCGAACCTGGGTCGCGCGGCACCAGAAACATGCCGACGCGCGGCTCCGGCTCGTCGGTGCGAGCCCACACGGCCAGCCAGCGCAAGGCCGGGATGCCGGTGGTGTAGAGCTTGTGGCCGGACAGCAGCCAGCCGTCCCCGTCGCGGCGCGCCACCGTCTCCGGCAGCCCGCCGCGCGCCGGTGAGCCCAACGCCGGTTCCACCCGCAGCGAGTTGGCCAGCGCCCCCTCCTCGACGGCCGAGCGGTAGAGGGCATCACGCAATCGCGGGCTCCAGCGCGAGTCCGTCCGCGAGACCGAGCGGTGCATCAGGTAGGTCATCGTCAGCACCAGCGCCGTCGAGGGCTCGCCACGCGCCACGGCGGCCACGACGCGACGCGCATCGGCCAGCGTGGCGCCGCCGCCGCCCTGCGCGGCCGGCACCACCGCAGCAACAAGACCCAGCCGCTGCAGCTCGGCGAAGTTGCCGAACGGAAAACTGCCGTCGCGGTCATGCAGTTCGGCCCCGTCGGCGAAGCGACGCGTGAGCTCGGACAGCGCCGTCTCGAACGCTTCGGCGCGGGCGAGCAGATGGGGAACGGGCAGGCGGCGAACCTCGCCGGCAAACGAAGCAGATCCCATGGGAATTCCTTTCAGGGACCGCAGCCTAACGCTGGACTTCAACGGCGTTAATCATGCAAATCAAACATGCAAATGCGGTTTCATTATTTGTCCCATGCATGCACGGACCGTACCGTACCGGCTCCATTCACACGGAGTTCAGGGCATGAGCAGCATCGAGTTCATCGGCATGATCCAGACGCAGAAGGTGTCGGAGACACACGCCCCGCAGGGGCCGGCCGTCGATCGTGACTACGTCCGGGCCTTCGCCCAGGCCCATGAGGCCGCCGGCTTCGACCGTGTGCTGGTGCCACATCACTCCACCGGCCCCAGCGCCACGCTGACGATCGCCTACGCCGCGGCCCACACCGAGCGTATCCACTACATGCTCGCGCACCGGCCCGGCTTCACTGCACCGACGCTTGCCGCGCGCCAGATCGCCACGCTCGACCAGTTCAGCGGCGGCCGCCTGGGCGTCCACTTCATCTCGGGCGGCTCGGACGCCGAGCAGCGCCGCGACGGCGATTACCTGGATCACGACCAGCGCTACGAGCGCACCGACGAGTACCTGGGCATCCTGCGCCGCCTCTGGACCAGCGATCAGCCCTTCGACCACGAGGGCAGCCACTACCGCTTCGAGGCCGGCTTCAGCGAGGTCAAACCGGTACAGCAGCCCCATGTGCCGATCTATTTCGGCGGTGCGTCCGAGGCGGCGATCCCGGTGGCCGGCCGGCATGCCGACGTGTATGCGCTGTGGGGCGAATCGCTCGACCAGGTCCGGGAGTTGACGACACGCGTGCGCGCCGAGGCCGCAAAGAATGGCCGGCAGGTGCGTTTCTCGGTGTCCTTCCGCCCCATCCTGGCCGACAGCGAAGGCGCCGCCTGGGACCGCGCCCACCGCGTGCTGGAAGAGACGAAGCGCCTGCGGGTGCAGGCCGGCTATGCCCGTGGCGGCCCGCAGCAGAGCGAAGGCGCGCGCCGCCTGCTGGCCGCGGCCGAGAAGGGCACGCGCGTGGACAAGCGGCTCTGGACCGCCATCGCCCAGGAGACCGGCGCCCGCTCCAACAGCACCGCCCTGGTCGGCACGCCCGAGCAGGTGGCCGATGCATTGCTCGACTACTACGACCTTGGCGTCACCACCTTCCTGATCCGCGGCTTCGACCCGCTGGAAGACGCCATCGACTACGGCCGCGAACTGATCCCGCGCACCCGCGCGCTCGTCGCGCAGCGGCTCGCCGAACAGCAACCCAAGGCCGCCTGAGCGCGGAGGACCCTCATGACCCAGCCTCTCGACGGCCTCACCCGCCGCAAGATCCTGCACGCCGCCGCAAGCGCGGCGCTCGTGGCGCCCGTAGCCATCGCCACCACCGGCGCGCTGGCCCAGCCCCGCAAGCTGACCTTCGCCTGGAACGCGAACGCCTTCTGTCTGTCCCCGGTCGTCGTGGCCCAGGAACTTGGCTACTTCGAGCGGAACGGCCTGCAGGTCGACCTGATCAACTACACCGGCTCGACCGACCAACTGCTCGAGGCGCTGGCCACCGGCAAGGCCGATGCGGCGGTGGGGATGATCCACCGCTGGCTGAAGCCGCTGGAGTCGGGCTTCGACGTCAAGCTGATCTCCAGCTCGCATGGCGGCTGCGTGCGCCTGGTCGGTGTGAAGAAGGCCGGCGTCACCGACCTGCAGAGCCTGAAGGGCAAGACCATCGGCGTGGCCGACCTGGGCGGACCGGGCAAGAACTTCTTCGCGATCCTGCTGACCAAGGCCGGCGTCGATGCCGACAAGGACGTGCAGTGGCGCCAGTACCCGGCCGACCTGCTGGGCATCGCCGCCGAGAAGGGCGAGATCCAGGCCATCGCCGACGGCGACCCGACGCTCTACCTGATCGAGAAGCGCACACCCGGCTTCTACAGCGAGATCGCAACCAACCTCAGCGGCGAGTACAAGGATAAGGTCTGCTGCATCATCGGCGCCCGCGGCGAGCTGGTGCGCAACGAGCGGCCGGTGGCCGCCGGCATCGCGCGCGCCATCGTGCAAGCCTCGGACTACGTGGCCGATCACCCCAACGAGTCGGCCAAGATCTTCTCGAAGTACTCGCCCAAGGTGCCGGCCGAGGACCTGCGCGCACTGCTCGGCACGCTGACGCACCACCACCACCCGACCGGCAACGACCTGCTCGCCGAGATCGAGTTCTACGCGCGCGACTTCCGTGCCGCCGGGGTGCTCAAGCGCAGCACCGATCCGGCGAAGCTGGCGCAGCATGTCTATGCCAACGTACTGGCCTGAGGGACTGCGATGAGTGCCGTCCTCGATTCGCTCCCTGACCCGCTCCCGCTGGCGCAGCTTCCCGCACGGAGCCAGCGGCCCTGGTGGACCGGCGGCATCGCCGCGCTGGCCTGGGCCGCCACGGGCCTGCTGACCCTGCGCGTGCCCAACCAGGCCGCCGGCTTCAGCGACTGGGTCTACACCGATGAGTTCGGCATCGCCGCGCTCGCCGTGGCCGCGCTACTGTTCCTCCTGGCGCTGGCGGGCACCCGGACACCAGCGCGGCTGCGCACGGTCGGGCCCTGGCTGATCGCGCTGGGCGTGGGCCTGGGCGCCTGGGAGCTGGTGACCGCCAAGCTGGCCTGGCTGCCGACGCCTTTCTTCGCGCCGCCCACGGCCCTGGCCGAGGTAGTGGTCGACGATTGGCGGCGCCTGGGCGACAGCACCTGGAACTCGCTGAAGCTGCTCGCCACCGGCGTGGCCTGGGGTGCGGCCACCGGCTTCGTGGTGGGCGTGTCGATCGGCTGGTCGCGCGCTGTGGGCTACTGGGTGCATCCGCTGATCCGCTTCATCGGGCCGGTGCCGGCCTCAGCGCTATTGCCGCTGGCCTTCTTCGTGTTCCCGTCCAGCCATGCCGCGGCGGTGTTCCTGATAGCGCTGGCGACCGGCTTCCCGGTCGCGGTGCTGACCTGGTCGGGCGTGGCCGGCGTCAACCGCAACTACTACGACGTGGCCCGCACGCTGGGCGCATCGAACACCTTCCTGGTGTTGCGCGTGGCGATTCCCGCCGCGCTGCCGCAGGTCTTCGTCGGTCTGTTCATGGGCCTGGGCGCGGCCTTCTCCATCCTGATCACGGCCGAGATGATGGGCGTGAAATCGGGCCTGGGCTGGTACCTCAGCTGGGCGCAGGGCTGGGCGGCCTACGCGAACATGTACACCGCCCTGATCGTGATGGCGCTGATGTGCTCCGGCCTGATCACGCTGCTCTTCGTGCTGCGCGAGCGCGTGCTGTCGTGGCAGAAGGGAACCTTGAAATGGTGAATGCCGTCCTCGAAGCACCGCGGGTCGAGCCCGCCGCCGGTGCGCACATCGGCATCCAAAAGGTCAGCCATCATTTCGACCTGCCGGACGGACCGCTGCCGGTGCTCGATGCGATCGACTTGGACCTGAAGCCAGGCGAATTCGTGGCGCTGCTGGGCCCCAGCGGTTGCGGCAAGTCGACGCTGCTGCGGCTGGTTGCCGGGCTGGAGCCCGCCGGCCGCGGCACGCTGACGCAGGACGGCAAGCCCATCACGCGCCCCGACCCCTCGCGCATCGTCGTGTTCCAGGATCCGACGCTGTACCCCTGGCGCAGCGTGCGCGACAACGTGGCACTGGGCCTGCAGGCGCGCGGCGTGCTGGCCGCGCAGCGCGGCCGCGTGGACGAAGCGCTGGCCCGCGTGGGCCTGAGCGCCTACGCCAAGCTGCTGCCGCATCAGCTCTCCGGCGGGATGGCACAGCGCGTGGCCCTGGCGCGGGCGCTGGTCAACGACCCGGCCCTGCTGGTGATGGACGAGCCGCTGGGCAAGCTCGACTCGCTGACCCGGCTCACGATGCAGAGCGAGCTGGTCGCGCTATGGCAGCGCGCGCGCTTCTCGGCACTGCTGGTGACGCATGACGTCGAGGAAGCGCTGTTCATGGCGCAGCGCGTGATCGTGCTGAGCGAACGGCCGGCGCGAATCGTCGGTGAGCTGGTGAACCCCCTGCCCTACCCGCGCCAGCGCGGCAGCGCGCAGTTGGCCGAGCTGCGCCACGAGGCATTGCGCCTGCTGGGGCTGGACGCCACCTGGTGAGCCTGCTGAGCCTGATCCAGGCGGCGCAGTCCGGCCTGCTGAAGGCCATGCACGCACTGGGCCTCAGTGGCGAGGTGGCGGGCCAGCCAGCGTGGCCCTTCGACTCGCGCATCGACACCGGGACGCTGGCGATCGACCCCGGGCTGGAACGCCAACTCGCCTGGGCGCTGGGCCTCAGCGCGCTGGCATTGCTGCTGTTGCTGGCCGGTGGATGGCTGCGGCGGCGCTCGCGCTGGGCTTGGGCGGGCGCCTGGGCCGCTGCGGCCGCGTGCGTCTGGCTGGCCCCCTGGCCGCCGCTGGCGCTGCTGCTGACCGATGCCGTGCCGACCAGCTTCCATCGCTCGAAGACGCACTTCGACGCCGCCTCGATCGACCGCGGACTGCAGCTCTTCGAGGCCCACTGCGCGGCCTGCCACGGCAGCGACGGGCGCGGCGAAGGGCCGCTGGCGGCGCAGCAGCGGGTGTGGCCGCCGACCTTGTCGGCCGGGCTGCCGTGGAAGCGCGCCGAGGGCGAGTTGCTGTGGCATGTGCTGCACGGCATGAAGGACCGCAGCGGAGCGCCGACCATGCCCGGCTTTGCCGACCGGCTGCAGACGGCGGACGTGTGGGCGCTGCTCGACGGCATGAAGGCGCTTGCCGCCGGCGACAACCTGCAACGCGAGAAGGCCTGGGCCTGGCCCGTGCAGGCGCCCACGCTGGCGGCTGACTGCGCCCGGGCGTGGCGCGGCCAGCGCGTGCGCATCGTCGCGGCGGACGACGGCGTGCCTGCGCCTCGCGAAGATCCGCTCTTCGTGACGGTGATGCTGCACCGACAGCCCCTGGCCCCAGGCCCAGACTGCGCCGCCGGCTGGCGCGCCTATGCCCGCATCGCCGGCGTGCCCGATGTATCGCTGGCCGGCACGCAGTTCCTCGTCGACCGCGATGGCTGGTTGCGGGCCGTCAACCGACCGGGCGAGCCCGCCTGGTCGGAAGACAGCCTGGTCTGCAGGTCTCCCAACGAGTCACCAACGCCCTCCGGCGCCGCCGGGCTGGACGCCCTGATCGCCCGCATCGACGCCGATCCCGTCCGCCTCGGCGACAGCGGCCTGCCGCACACGCGCTGACGCAGCTATCAACCCGTCCCCAAGGAGCCCCCATGAGTGCCGTCCATCCCCTCCCCTTCACGACCCGTTCGGGCCTGACCCTGAACCCCCATCCACAGCGCAAGGACTGGTTCGACGAGCCGGCACAGGCACGAAGCCTCGAGGCCGAGCGCCGCCATCGGCAGGAGCGCCTCGCCGGCGCCTTCCGCCTGTTCGCGCGCTACGGCTTCGACCAGGGGCTCGCCGGCCACATCACCGCGCGCGACCCGGAGCTGAGCGACCACTTCTGGGTCAACCCCTTCGGCCTGCACTTCTCGCGCATCAAGGTGTCGGACCTGCTGCTGGTCAACTCGCGCGGCGAGATCGCCATCGGCGAGGGGCCGCTGAACCGGGCCGCCTTCGCCATCCATGCAGCCATCCATGAGGCGCGCCCCGAGGCCGTGTCGGCGGCGCACACGCACTCGCTGTACGGCAAGGCCTGGTCGTCGCTCGGCCGCAAGCTGGCGCCGCTGACCCAGGACTCCTGCGCCTTCTACGAGGATCACGGCCTGTTCGAGGACTTCGGCGGCGTCGTCTACGAGACCAGCGAGGGCGCGCAGATCGCCAGCGCCTTGGGCCCGCACAAGGGCGTGATCCTGAAGAACCACGGCATCCTCACCGCCGGGCCGAGCGTCGAGGCCGCCGCCTGGTGGTACATCGCGCTGGACAACGCCTGCCACACGCAGTTGCTGGCCGAGGCGGCCGGCACGCCGCAGCCGATCCCGCACGAACAGGCCGCGCTCACGCACTCGCAGATCAGCAGCCCCAGTGGCGCGGCGCATGCCTTCGATTCCCTGTGGCAAGGCCTGGTCGCCGCCGAACCGGAGTTGCTGCAATGAAAGCGCCGCTTCACATCGACCGCCGCCGGCTCCTGGTAGGCGCGGCCGCCGTGCTCGGTGGATCAGGACTGGCGCGGGCGGGCTTGCCCGTTCTGAAGGCCGGCGACCAGAAGGGCGGCCTGCGCGCGCTGCTCGAAGCCGCGAACGAGTTGCAGGGCCTGGACTATGAGATCCAGTGGACGGAGTTCCCGGCCGCGGCGCCGCTGGCCGAGGCGCTGAATGCCGAGGCCGTCGACCTCGGGCCGATCGGGGACGCACCGCTGATCTTCGCGCAGGCCGCCGGCGCGCGCATCACGGCCTTCGCCGTCAATCGCTCCGACCCCTATGGCACGGCCGTGCTGGTCCGCCCCGACTCGCCGTTGAAGACGGCAGCCGACCTGAAAGGCCGGACGATCGCAACGAACCGGGGCTCGATCGGGCATCACGTCGCGCTGAAGGCGCTGGCGTCCGCCGGGCTGAAGCCCGATGCCGGCACTTTTCGCTTCCTGCCGCCAGCCGAGGCCAAGCTGGCGCTGACGCAGGGAGCCGTGGACGCCTGGGCAACCTGGGAGCCCTACACCGCGATGGCCGAGACGGCCGGCCATGCGCGCGTGCTGGTCAACGGCCGGGGTTTGTCCTCGGGGCTGAGCTTCCTGGCCGCAACTGACGCGGCGCTGGCGAAGAAGCACGTGCAGTTGCTTGACTTCGGCCGGCGGGTCGTGCGGGCGCAGCGCTGGTCGCTGCAGCACGTGCCGGAGTTCTCAGCCACCCTGGCCCGGATCATCGGCATCCCACCGGAAGCGGCACGCCTGCAGTTCGAGCGCCGCCAGCAGCGCTGGATCGCCATCGACGCGCAGGTGGTGGCCGATCAACAGCGAACGGCTGACTTCTTTCTGGAGGCTGGCCTGCTCAAGCAGGCGCTGGTCGTGAAGAACACGTTCGACACGAGCTTCGCGGTGGTTTGAGACGAGCAGCGGATGCAGTGGCACCAAATCCCTAGCGCCCCAAACCAGCAGCGGATCGCCTCTAGTCGGCCGTGACCCGCCGCGGGTGAATGGCCGGCCTCTGACAGCTAAGAGTGCCAGGCGAAGCCCTGTCCCCGACATGCAGTGCACAGGTTAGCTCGAGGTCGGCTCTTCACTTGCTTGACCTGGGCGTCAAACGGCTGGGCACCGGCGCCTCATCGTCGGAGTCAGCTTCACAGGACTTCGAAAACCTCGAGGTGCACAACGCTGCCGTCGCGATAGCCGCTCGTCAGGAAGATGGCGCTGTTCAGCCAGGCCAGAGATCCCGCGGGCGCTTCGAAGCGCATTCGCCCGCGGAAATAGGGGCGGTCGTCCTCGGTGGCGGTACGCCGCAGTCCGGTGTTCTCGAGCAGCAGATGACCGGCATCACCCAGGTCCACTGCGTAGCGCGCCATCAACTCGATAGTGCCGTCGTCGCGCACGGACTGAACGTCGGTGCCGCCAGGCAGGATGCTGCCGCTGAACTGACCCTGCACCCTGCCACCCACGATCGAAACCATGCGGCGCTCAATACCGTTGAGTGTTCCGAGCAGGGTCGGTGGAGCCACCTCAATTTGCAGTCGGACGACAGGGCGCAAGACGGGAGCTGCGATCTGGTTCATGTCTTGGTCCTGAGGCTGTCCTTGTCGAATCCCGCCAAGCGCTTGTAACGCAGCGAAATACCTTCCAGCGTTTCGCGCGGAATCACGTCATCGATGTTCTTGAAGCCGCTTGGCGCGCGCGATTCGGCCATCTGCATGACCTGTTCCGGTCCGTTCATGCGGTTGCGCAGAACGATGCCCGTGGTTCTGGGCAGCCGTTCGGCTTCGTACTCGCGCAGCGCATAAGACGTGTCAGGGTCGGACGCCAGGCAGTCGCTCAGGTAACGGGCATCGAGGATGGCCTGTGCGCTGCCGTTGGAGCCGATCGGGTACATCGGGTGCGCGGCGTCGCCCAGCAGCGTGACGCGACCGAATGTCCAGCGTGGCAAAGGGTCGCGATCGACCAGCGGGAACTCGTAGATTTCCTTGGCGCCGTCGATGATGGCGGGGATGTCGATCCAATCCCATTTCCAGGCCTGGAATGGCGTCGCGAAGACGGACTTGTCGACCTTGCGGTTCCAGTCGGAATTCGGAAGTTCGCCACTCGGCACGCGCAATTCGGCGATCCAGTTGATCAGCGAGCGGCCTTTGCGGTGCAGCGGCTGCGAGATCGGGTAGCAGACAAACTTCTGATCCTGATGCCCAGCCATGAACATGCTGCGGCCGTCCATATAGGGCTCGGCTTCGGTCACGGCGCGCCACAGCATGCGCCCGGAAAAACGCGGCTCGTCACCATGGGGATACAGGAATTTGCGCACCGAAGAATGGATGCCGTCCGCACCGACCAGCACATCGCACTCGGTCTGTACCGTGATGCCGTCTTCACGGCGCGTGAACTGGGCGAGAACCCGGTCCGCAGACTGATCGAATGACGCGAACGCGTACCCGACGTGCACATTCTCGAGGCCGATTCGCTGCTGGACCGCCGCCAGCAGAGTCATCTGCAGTTCGCCGCGGTGGATGGAGAACTGCGGGAATTCATAACCGGCTGCACGCCCGCGGGCCTCTCGCCAGATCTCCTGGCCGAACTTGTTGAAATAGGCCAGCGTGGATGTCTCGATGGCCTGCGCGGCCAAACCGTCTTCCAGGCCGAGCATGCAAAGTTGCTGGCTTGCGTGCGGCAGCAGGTTGATGCCGACGCCCAAGGGCCTGATCTCACCGACGGCCTCGAAGACTTCCACCTCGATGCCGCGCTCGTGCAGCATCAGGGCCAAGCTGAGACCGCCGATACCGGCGCCTGCAATCGTGACTTTCACGCCGTTCTCCAGTTCCTGTTGTTCATGCGGCGCCGCGGCATGACATGCGCGCCGAATTGTTATAGCCTATAACAGTTGCATCCGTGAACACAAGTGCCCGACAGCCGGGGATGAGGAGACGTCTTGGAGCCGCGCGTTCGTTTCAACGCCCGCATCGAAGGTGTGGAGTACGACCTGCTCGACGAACTGATCGGCTATGCAGTGCGCCGCGCACAGTTGTCGATCTACGAGGATTTCGCCGCGACGATGGAGGCCGACGAGATCACGCCGCAACGCTTCTCCTCGCTTGTGATCGTTGAGAACAATCCCGGAATTTCCCAGTCGCGCCTGGCCGAAGTGATGGGCATTGCGCGGTCCGGTGTGGTGGCGATCATCGATGGCTTCGAGAAGGCAGGCCTGATGGAGCGTCGCGCCAGCGGCGACCGCCGCTCGTACAGCCTGCTGCTGACCCAGGCAGGCACGCGCCTGCTCAAGCGCTACAAGCGGGCCGTGAAGGAACACGACGAAAGAATCTCGGCCGGACTGACGCTTACCGAAAAAGCGCAACTTCGAAGACTGCTGAGCAAGCTCGGCACGGCTTGAGTCGCAAGGAAGAGGCGCGGCATGCAGCGAATGGATTTCACCCAGGAGACAAGATGAAAAGATCGATCCGTCCCTTGTTTGCGATGCTCTTGAGCACAGTGGCCTTCGGTACGGCCCGCGCCGAAATCACCATCGGCGTGAGCCTGCCGCTGACCGGACCGGCGTCAGGTCTCGGTATTCCGACCAGGAACGGGATCTCCATGTGGCCCGACATCATCGCTGGCGAAAAGCTGAAGCTCATCATTCTGGACGACGCCTCCGACCCGACGCAGTCGGCCAAGAACGGGCATCGCTTCATCACCGAGGACAAGGTTGATGCGATCGTGGGCTCCACCGCCACCCCCGCGTCACTGGCGCTTTCAGCTGTGGCACAGGAGGGCAGGACGGTGCAGATCTCGACCTCGCCCGTCGAACTTCCCGAAGGCAAGGATGTATGGACCTTCCGTGTCGCGCAGTCCACGGCGCTGATGGCCTCGGCACTGGTCGAGCACATGAAGAAGCATGGCATCAAGACCTATGCCTACCTCGGCTACTCAGACGCTTATGGCGAGGCTTGGCTGAAATCCTTCGATGCGCTGGCCGAGAAGGCCGGTCTGACCTCGGTGGCCACGGAGCGCTTCGCCCGATCCGATACGAGCGTGACGGCCCAGTCCTTGAAAGTCACCATGGCTCATCCGGACGCGATCCTGATCGGCGCGTCAGGCAGCGGTTCGGCGATGCCACACAAGGCCATTGTTGAACGCGGCTACAAGGGAAAAATCTACCAGACCCACGGTGCTGCCTCGCGCGACCTGATCCGCCTGGGCGGTAAGGACGTGGACGGGTCGATCGTGGTGGCGGGCCTGGCTGTGATGCCGGAAGCACTGCCGGTGTCGCATCCCTCCAAGAAACTGGCCACCGAGTTCGTAGAGCGCTACGAGCAGCAGTTCGGCGCGGGCACGCGCAATCAGTTTTCGGCGCATGGCTATGACGCTTATCTACTGTTGCAGGCGGCGGCGCCAGTCGCTCTCAAGAAGGCCAGACCGGGCACGGCGGAATTCCGCGCAGCCCTCAAAGACGCCTTGGAGAACTCCAAGGGCATAACAATCACTCAGGGTGTGATCCGCTATTCGGCCAAGGATCACTGGGGACTGGAAGACAACGCCCGCGTCCTGCTGACGATAGAGAACGGTGAGTGGAAGGCAGCGAACTAGAGGCCGCGGATCGCTTGCTCGAACCACGGCCTTTGATCGCTCGTCGAGGGTCGCCACAACATCGGCCTTCGCAACAGCGATCGAGGGGCTCGACCTCCAGTAGTTCGAGTGTCGGATAGCGCTGGCGTCGTGAACCGCGCTCGCGCTCATGGGACAGGGTGTCCAGGATAGAGCCAGCGAACTGTTAGGGTCGGCCATCTCCAGACATTCGCCACCGGCTGCTGTCGGTCAGCTCGTTCTGGCTCTGATTCAGGGCTTGGACCGCGCGGCCAGCGAATCCATCGGACTGCGTACCCCACCGCCGCCCACCTTCAGCACATGGGTGTAGATCATGGTCGTCGCGACGTCAGCGTGCCCGAGCAAGTCCTGCACGGTGCGGATGTCGTAGCCGGCCTGCAGCAGGTGCGTCGCGAAGGCATGTCGAAGCGTGTGTGGCGTTGCCGGCTTGGTCAGTCCGGCCGCACTCACTGCACGTTTGAAGGCGCGCTGGAAGGTTTGGTCGTACAAGTGGTGTCGCCGAACCACGCCGCTGCGCGGGTCCGTGGAATGCTCCGCCTGCGGGAACACCCAGAACCAAGCCCAGGCCGCGCCCGCGCGCGGATACTTTCGCTCAAGGGCATCCGGCATGAACACGCCGCCCCGCCCCTCCGCTTGATCGAACGTCCACAGCGACCGAGCCGCATTGAGCTGTTCGTGCAACCCTGGCACCAAGCTCTCCGGCAGCATGACCACGCGGTCCTTCGCACCTTTGCCCTCGCGGACGATGACCGCGCCGTGCGCGAAGTCCAGATCCTTGACCCGAAGCTGCAGCGCCTCGCTGATCCGCAGACCCGTGCCATAGAGAAGCTGCGCCAGCAGGCGGCGAGTACCCTCCATGTGATCCAGGATCGCCATCACCTCGGATTGACTGAGCACCACGGGCAGACGACGCTTGACTTGAGGTCGGCCGATCTCCGCCATCCACGGCAAGCCGACGCCCAGGACTTTGCCGTACAGGAAGAGCAACGCAGACAAGGCCTGGCGATGCGTCGAGGCGGCGACGCCGCGTTCATTCGACAGCCAGGTGAGGTAGGTTTCGACCTCGGCCCCACCCATCTCGGCGGGATGGCGAACGCCGTGGAAGCGGATGTAGGCCCGGCACCAATGCACATAGGCATCCTCGGTGCGGCGGCTGTAGTGCAGATAGCGGATCCGCTCCCGAAGCTGGTCAAGGAGCTTGGCCGACTGCAAGGGTGGCAATGGCGGCTGCTGGGGACGTAGAAGGCCGCGAGCAGCGAGAGGACGATCCCCTGCCAGGGTGATTGACGGAGTCGACATGCTTGCCTCCAATCGTCGGCGTGCACCCACCCGCCAGGTCAACCACGAGGCCGTGATCCCGGTCAGGCTGTCAAACTGAAGGTGCCGCTTTTGGCGGATCTGATACTACTGTATAAATATACATGATGCAGCGCAAACTCAAGCCTGACGCGGCCTGCGGCCAAGGGGGTGGTGCCGTGATAAGCGGACGCCGCGCCGTGATAAACGGACACGCCTGTCTCCCTACAACACGTTAGGCACTCATGGAACTGCACTCGATATTTCTCATTGGTGGCGCGGACGATGAAACCGCAACACTTCGCGCGGAAGAGCGCGACGATGCCTGCAATCTGGAGCTGTCCTACCGTGGGAAGGTCATTGCCGCGAGCGCTGACGACTTCTTTGAGGCGCTTTGCATGGTTCGCCTGGGCCTGGAGAGCGATGGCTTGCTGCTTTTCTGCTATGGCTCTAGCTTGAATGTCTATCCATCTGGAATGGCAAGAAGCATGGCGAGCGGCAAGGTGGCCTACAAGATGCAAGAGGGAAGACACGCTTCAAAATCAGATCTTGTGAGCATCTATGCTGAAGGCCCCGATGTCATTCCTGCCACCGTCTCCCAGCAGCGGGAATACTTCAATGCTTGGGCTTCCAGCGAGCGTGCCTAACCAGTCGCTCGAGCCGACTCGCGTCGGCAGGCCGCCGCTCGCGGCTCAGCTTCAACGTTAGACCTCACATGCATTGGGTTCAAGCACTCGTGGCTCCTCGCGAAACTCTCATCGAACTGCCCGCCAAGCTGTCGAATGCAGTCGTTCGAGATCTACCTCAGGGCCTTGCTCTCGTTCCAATCACCGATGCGCTTGCGGAAGAACTCCTCCAATCCGGTATCGCGTCAGCCGATCCGAACCCGATGCCAGCCGGGGAAATGGCCGCAGGAGTATCGGCCTTGGCTCAAGAACTCTCGAGGACATCGAAGGTCGTCTACGTTGCAACATTTATCCATGGCGGGACTGGTGCTCAAGACGCCATCGTATGGAAGGACGGACGGATCGTCCTCACGCTTGGAGAGACGGAGGAGAACATGTCCAAGTGGCCTGACTCCTCCATCAGTCGGGCCCTCCGCTTTGCCGGAGTTGTCGCGCGAAAAGGGGAAGACGAGTTCGATGCTTTGGGCCTTGGCACGCATCGAAGCAACGAAGCTTGGGCAAGCGGGACCGGGCGCGTGGAGCCCTTTCCACTGAGCGAGTCTCGTGAGTTGCCGTCGGCGGAGCCTGTCATAGCCAGATCGTGGTGGCAGTTTTGGAGGTGAGGTCTAACATGGCAGTCAACTCGGACGCCTTGCGGCGTCCGGTCGCTACGCTCCCTCCTGCCGCAAGTCGCCGGTTACCTTCACGTTAGACCTCCATGCAGTCATCAACGACACTCCTCAAGATCAGCGGCTTCTCTTCTCTAGAGAAGCTAAGAGATGACTTTGCGTCGTATATGGTTGATGTAGGCTACATAGCGGAAGAAGGTGACGGGTATGTTCTCGTTGCGCCCGACGATCCACGGGGCGTGCAACTTCAATTGCCGAAGGACTATGAATGGTTTGCGGGTGTTGTTGCCGTGAGCCTGAGGCAGGCTGGCGAGCAGAACATCATCGTGGCTCCATACTCGCCTAACCCTTCCTTCAAGCGGACGCCTGACGGCGTCGCTTAAGTCAAACGTTGGGCATCACGTGCGGCGTCGGAGCGAGCATGACTGATTGGATCGAGGTCGCGCGAGTCGCGCATCAACTGGCACTCGATCACGGGCAGCGTGCTCACGAGTACGCTGCGAAGTTGGCGGCCGAAGCGCGCCAAAATGGAAAGGCCGACGACGAAGAATTTTGGCGGGCAGTCTTTGGGTCTCTTGTCCCGCGCACCGCTGGGACGAATCTGTAGTTGGGAAGCACCATGACCGAGATCATGCTTGGCTCCGAATACGACGACGCGCTGTTTGCTCGCCTTGCTGTGGAGATCGAAGCTCTGGGTGGTTCGATCACAGACAAGGAATGGACCTTGGGCGGAAGCCAAGAAATGACCGTCTTTCAGATCAAGTTTCCGGATGGGGAAATCGAGGCTGTCGCCGAAACCTACGTCGGGCTTTCACTGCGCGGCTCGGCTTTTTTGGTGGAGCAGTTGGCCCGCCGGGTGATGCCCAACCTTTCGCTCCAGCGGACGGCTTCGCCGCCCGCTGAGCTTTGACGTTAGGCGCCAGTGCCAGCATCGCTTCAGCTCGCATTGATAGCTGCCACGGTGGGCGTGCCCATTGGTCTCCTCCTCGCGCCAACAGAGTGGGAGAAGAAGGCTCGCCGGTTGCAAGCGCCGTGGCTGCCATTTGGTCACGGCTCGGCGTTCGCCCTAGCCTTGGGCATCTTCGTAAAGGTCGCGCTTTCCGTCGGCCTCCTGCTTCTGCTGCCCTACGCCGTGCTGAACTGGCTCGGCTTCATTCCGTTGCGGGGCCAGCCACTGCAGTTCTTCTTCCTGATCTACTTGCTTTGCCTTGGCACAGGGAAGCTCATACGCTATTGCTACTGGCGGTGGTCCTTCCGTGGCCAACTCGTCTAGCAAGAGTCTTCTCAGGTCTCGATCATCTCTACCCTCGGCACTTGACTCCAGCCCTCATGCCGCTGACGCCTAACCCCTTCATCGAGCGGACGTCCTCCGGCAGGCTTCGCCTGCCTCCGGCCGCCGCTCATGTCGAACGTTATCCCTCATGAAATTGCGCGACTACGGAATTACAGCAAGCCCTGGGCGCAGATCCGCGGGCTTCGTAGAGATCATTTGCGAACTCGCGGATTCACAGCTTGAGCCGCTTCTGCTCGCGTTACCGTTGGAGGCCGAAATTTTTTCGCCTGATCCAGAAGATGCCAATTGCCGGCGGGAAGTTCGACGGACAGTCAAAGGACTGGAGTTCAAGCGCGGCTGCCATGGTGCGTACGGCACGTGGCGCGTGGGAAGTCTGGAGCAATGTGTTACCTGGTTATCGGCGGGGACATCTCTCATTGGAAAATTGACCAAGCTGGGCTACGGCTCTGGTCTTGTGATACCTGAGGATGAATATGAGGGATAACATTTCTTTCCATCGGACCGCCTGCGGCGTCCGCTGAAATCCAACGTTAGGCATCTCGAATGAATGTCGACCACGAAGTAGTCAGCGTTGATGGTCTCCATCGGGTGCTGGTTTTTCGCAGAGAAGACGGGACCTACGGATATACAGAGTTCAAGAACACGGGAAGCCTAGATACCCCATCGTGGGAGGAAGCTGGTCGCGGGAACTCAAGGTTCGGCTCTGGCACAACCGCAATGCAGGAAGCAAAGGGTCGCGTCGCTTGGCTGAGGCGAGAAGTCGATTGGCCAGCTAAAGATCTCGAGCCCCGCTCTGCCGCGCAATACATTCCAGGCTGGGTTGAGTGCCCGCTGTGCGACCTCCGCTTCTCACTTGCGGATTCGAATCGCTGGGGTAGCGGCAGGCACCTAACATGTGGCCAAAGAATTCTTGTAGAGACCTGAGTACTCAAAGTGGTACGCCACCAGATGCCTAACCCTTCCATCGAGAGGACTTGTCCCGGCAAGCCGGGCCAAGCCTCTCATGTCAAACGTTGGGCATCTGCAAGGCAAGCGTGAGCGGAATGATGGAGACAACTGTGGAGATTGGTCTATTCGCGGCCTGGCTGAAAGTCCGTCTGAATTCTGCGGATACCGCTGATAGGCCAGAGGATGAGGCGCTTGTGCCGGTCTTCGCCTGCGCGGCCGACTACCAGGCTGCGCTCAGATTTGCCGTAGCCGAGGTACGGGCGATTGGGGACCAGTTTCTGGATGTACACGGCGATGTCCAACAACTCGATCCGGCCGGCTGGAGTTCTTATGTCGCAGATGTGTGGCCCGAGTTCCAACATGAGCTTCCGACGCGGGAAGAAGTCCTTCAGGGTCTCGTTGCTGGCCGCGTCTACTTCGGCCCATTCATCGCATACACAGCAGAGGCCCAACCGGGCACTGCAGCGGACGGCTCTGCCGCCCGCTGAGTTTCAACGTTAGACGGCGTATGACTACAGCCATCATTTCGGGAAGAGCGTTCGAGTGGTCACTCGTGACCGGCACGAATGAGTTCAAGCCTTTGGAGCGTCTCGGTGATTCCGCGGGCATAGATGTGCTCCGCGTTTCTCTGCCTGGAACCGGCTTTGATGTCGCTATCCGCGTGTTTACAGGTCAATACTCCGATGGAACTCATCGGTATTTGGGACCATTGCTTGTAATAGGTAACGAGTTCCCTGCCAAGCAGCACGCCGTTCCAGTTGGCAACATGCTTGCGTTGCGTCCGAAGCTTGTGAGCCTCGCGCCCGATGAGCCAAATGCCGCTACGGTCGAACGCATCGTCCAATGGTGCTGCAGTCCTCGTTTCAGAGCTATGCGAGTAAATTCCAGTGGCGGTCGGTGGGTAGGCTATGGTCGCGAAACCACCGTCTAACCCTTTGCTGCAGCGGACGGCTTCGCCGCCCGCTGAGCTGGCACGTTATGCGTCCGTATCCCCACGCTAGGCTCATTCGCTGGGACGCTTTGATCGTCGTTGCGGCTTGGGCGGTGGTCCCCGTTGCAGGCGTCGCTGTTTTGCTGCTCGTCCTGGTCAAGTCAGCGGCCGTGTACTGGGCCATGCTCACGCTCCTTTTCGGCCTTGGCCTCGCGGCGCTGCATGCTCTCCTTGCATTCATTCACAAGTGCCCCGTGTGCGCGAAGCGTCCGATGGTCGAAGGCTTCACCCCTGTGCATCCCGATTCAGTAGCCCAGTCCAAGCTAAATGGATGGGCCGGCGTGGCTTGGAATGTGCATCGCAACCGGCGCTTCGTTTGCATCCACTGCGGAACTCCATTCACATGCGACCAGTGACACATAACCCTTTGGTCAAGCGGACCTGCGCCAGCTACGCTGGCTTGTTCGCTTACCGCGAACGTTAGGCTTCACACGACGCAGCATGTCGGACGTCATCCACGCTCACAAGCACTCGAGCAATCACCGAGTCGGACTGCTCGCAAGTCAGGCATGCGGATGCTTCCACTGCCTAGCCCTATTTGGCCCAGGCGAGCTCGCTGATTGGGTCGATTGGCCGCCGGGCACTCCTGAAGATCAGGAACTCGACCTTGGCACCACCGCGCTTTGCCCCCGTTGCGGCATCGATTCCGTAATCGGATCCAGTTCTGGCTACTCAATCACTCGCGAATTCCTCGCTGCGATGCAGGCGCATTGGTTCCACTCATGAGCCATCGACCTAACCCTTTGGTCAAGCGGACCTGCGCCAGCTACTCTGGCTGGTCCGCTTACCGCGAACGTTAAGTTGCAGATGCAAACGTTGTGCTGGCTCCTAGTCGTCCCGTTTGGCGCCGCGGGGATGCTTCTCGGCGTTGCCACATCGCTTGCCCTGATGGCAGTCGCTGAGAGCTTTTGTCCGCCTGCGCTGTTCATCTCAGGCAAATGCATGGCTACCTGGTTTCCAGCCGCGGAGTCTGTAGCCATCTGCAGCGGGTCGGCATTGGGCGCCTTCGCAACAGTGGCTTTGCCATCCGCGATCGCACCCACGCGGAAGACTCTTGTCGCAACGGTGGCCCTGCTGGTGGGAGCGCTCCTCGCGGTGCTCGTCTTTGGCACAGGGGCCGGTATGCTGTTGCCACTGATTTTGTCGGTCGCCTCGGGCATTGCGGCGGTGGCAATGGTCTTTGCGCGCAGCCGAGTTCGACTTAACCCCGTGCTGCAGCGGACGGCTTCGCCGCCCGCTGAGCGTTGACGTTAGCCAGCAGAAAAGTCATGTCTCGCAACGCCACCATTCGGGCCGAGTTCCAGCGGTTTGTCGGCGACAAGGAGTACCGACGCTTCTTGGTCGTGGGAGTCAGTTCGCGTCTGCGGTTCTGGCAGGAACGTTTGGTTTCCGCATTTGTTCAATCCGCTGCTGGTCTGTCTGCTACTCCTGAAGAGGTGGTCATCGCCCTGAGGGTCTGTGAAGTCCATGGGGACGAACTCATTGAAGGTTCGGTTCCAGGTGTTGCAGCTGAGATTGACTATGCTCCGTCGGATGAAGCCCGCACAAAATTCCCGAAAGCAGATTCCGATCCGGTTGGCCTTGGATCAGGCGCGGGTGAGAGGGCAGTTCCGGTGTGGTACTGCCCGTCGTGCCGTCGCTTGCGTGAGGCTTGGCTCCAGCGGGCTAACTACTCAATCCAGCGGACCGCCTACGGCGACCGCTGATCTCGGACGTTAGATGTCAATGGCACCCTCCATTCCTTCCGAGTACAAAGCGTACCTCGCTGCGCATGGCGCATTCGAGGGATTCACCATTGGCGACATGCGGCCCGGCTATGTCGCGCTTTGGTCCATGGATGAGGTTCCTAGCAACAACGCAGACATTGAAATCCAAGACTACGCACCTGGATTCCTTGCATTCGCCGGCGACGGCGGCGGTGAAGTGTTGGCGTTTGACGCGGCCGGGGCAATCTTTCTGCTTCCGCTCATCGGCATGGAACCGCAGTACGCCGTCAAGGTGGCAAACTCGTTCGCGGAGTTAGAAGCTCGGTTTGAGCGTGCCATCTAACCCATCGTTCAACCGGACATACTCCGGCGTTCCTGCGCCGGGCTTCATTTCATTTTCGCCCGGCTACGTCACTCTGTCGCATGCCGGTTAACTCAACCGTTAGATTTAACGTCCATGCGTCGATCTTTAGTCACCGTTCTTGCACTCGTTGCTGGCCATGTCTCGGCTGGCGAGCCGCCTGTTCCAAAGGAGTCGCAGGGCTACTGGGTCCCTGCGGGTGCTTCTTGCAAGTCGGAACTCGGCGTCTTTGTCGGAGCAAATTCCGTCGAGTTCCGCAACAAGCAGCAACGCCGGCTGATCAAGACACAGGCCTGCTTCTCCTGTGAGGGCGGTGCGAGGTACTCAGGGATCGTTATTTGGGTCACCGCCAATGCACCCGATAGTGGTGAATTCACGGTCTATCTGAATTCAGAGGAGCGTCAGGGCATGGCGAAGGTTGAGATCGATGATGCCGCAATGCGTTCGGCGTTTCCCCTGGGTGGCATCGCACTCAAGCGCTGTGAAATCTAACTGGTCGCTGAGCCGACGCCCCTCGGCAAGCCTCGGGCTGCGACTCAGCTTCAACGTTAGCCCACGTTGTCATGTCGCCCGCTTTCCATTTCACGTTCGACCCGAGCTGGCGCATGGCACCTGCGGCGTTCTGGGTGCATGTGCCCATGGACGAATCGGGGCACGTCTTCGATCCTCCAGCGCCTGCCGTCACTCCGCACAAGGGCTATCCAGTGCTTCGCGTTCCCTTTGCCGCGTATGAGCTTGTATTCAGCGCTCCCGCTCAACTCGATCATGTGATCGCAGTGCTTTCTTGCAAACCATTACCCACTAGCCGTCAGCTGTCCGCACGTCGGGGCGCCGATGTTGGGCCAAATCAGCATTGGCTGAGTCGCTGCCAGCTACTCTGAAGTCACCTGGGCGGCGTGCAAAGCTTGTTCAGGCGCTCGTGCAGGTTCGGGCGCAGCTTACCGAGCCGTGGGCTAACCTTGCGCTGCAGCGGACGGCTTCGCCGCCCGCTGAGCTTGCACGTTAGGCATCTGCATGCAAGAACTGCGCTCCATTGAGCAGCTAATTTCGGGAGGGCTGCTCGCCGCGGCAACGGAAGAACTGCTGCTGCGCCTCGAACAAGCTCCCGCTGACAAGGAATTGATTCGCGTGTCCAGCAATCTGTCTGCGCGTCTGCGCTCCCGCTGCATGAACCTCGCATGCAACAAGGCCACTGACGGATCACTTGAAGCTATTGAACTCGAAGACCTCCTTCGGCGAGTGATTGCGTTCAACGGTGAAGGGATCTATGGATGATCGAACCTACCTTGGTCGGCTCTTTGAGCTAGACGGCTGCTTGAAGTCAACTTTGAAGTGCAACACC
Organism: Roseateles agri; assembly: GCF_034043675.1. Classification (NCBI taxonomy): domain Bacteria; kingdom Pseudomonadati; phylum Pseudomonadota; class Betaproteobacteria; order Burkholderiales; family Sphaerotilaceae; genus Roseateles; species Roseateles agri. The sequence continues at coordinate 456,164 of NZ_JAXCLA010000008.1, forward strand.
GCTAGGACCGAGCGAAGGTCTCACTCGGGGTTCTAAAGCCCAGTCGGCGCCGCGGCCGACTGTTCAGTGCGTAGGCGATGCATTCGCAGTCATATTGATTGACATTGCGCATGCACATGCCCTTGGGCAAGTACTGCCGAATCAGTCCGTTCGTGTTCTCGTTGGTGCCGCGCTCCCATGAGTGGTACGGTGTCGCGAAATAGAACTTCACTCCGTGCTCTCGCTCGACGCGTTCGTAGTCGTGGAACTCGGTGCCGTTGTCCAGCGTGATCGTTCGCACTCGGCCGCGTAACTGTTGGATGGCCAGGCTGAGCGCTGCTGCAGTTTGTTCCTTGGTGCGTAAGCGTCCTGGCAAGTCATGTTGATCCGCTGAGCCATGCCTAGGATGCTCGTATCCATCAGCGACTGAACTGACCCCAGAAAGTTGGACTCATCCCAGAGACCAACTTGAACAAATACTCCGAGCAGCAAAAGCTGGATGCCGTCGAGAGCTACCGCTCCGGCGAGCTGGGCCTCCGCGCAACGATTCGCCTCGAAAGGCGGGAGCTTTCGCCAGCGAGGCCGCGCGGGCTGAAGCAAAGGTGCAGGATCTTCATGGTGACTCAGTCTCATTGACGGTAGGAGACACAAGTCTAGAAATCGCATGGAATAAACGAAAGATCCATAAATTAAACTTTTGATTGGTCCATGATTTCCGCGGGAGGCTTCCCATGCCAGTCAACGTCCCCAGCCACCTGCTGCCGCTCAACGCTGAAGCGACCGATCCGTTCTACCGGCAGATCTACGATCGCTTCCGCAACGCCATCGCCAACGGGACGCTCAAGCCTGGTGATCGGATTCCATCCGCCCGCGCATTGATGAAGGAGTTGGGACTCGCTCGTGGCACCGTCGAGACGGCCTACTCGCTGCTGGCGGCCGAGGGCTACATCCAGGCGCGAGGACAAGCTGGAACCATCGTCACGCCAGATCTCAAGCCAGCGGCCGCCCTTGAGATGCCGGCGCTGCCTGCCAAGGAGCGCGAAGGCACCCCGAGCTTCCGTCCGGATACGAACTTGCCGTTTCAGATGGGACTGCCAGCGCTCGACGCCTTCCCTCGCAAGATCTGGGCGCGACTGGGGGCGCGCTGCATTCGATCGATGCAGCCTGCAGACATGGCCCATCCCTCGGTGTACGGGCTGCCGGCGCTTCGCGCCGAAATCTCCTCCTACCTGCAGATCTCGCGCGGCGTGGCGTGCAGCCCCCACCAGGTCTTCATCACATCGGGCTATCGGCACACACTTGGGCTGGTTGCGCACGCATTGCTCATGGAGGGGAGTCGCGTCTGGCACGAGAGTCCTGGCTATCCGCCGACACGGGAGATGCTGACGCGTATGGGCATTGAATGCGTGCCGGTGCCGGTGGACCGGGATGGCATTGACGTTGCAGAAGGCCTTCGCCTGGCGGGGCGGGCGAGCGCCGCCGTGGTGACACCCGCGCACCAGAGCCCAACGGGCGTTTCCCTATCCCTGCCGCGCAGATTGGCCTTGCTGGATTGGGCGTCTCGGCAGAAGAGCTGGATCATCGAGGACGACTACGACGGCGAGTACCGCTACGTGAGCCGCCCCTTGCCGGCGTTGAAGAGCCTGGATCGAGATGGGCGCGTGCTGTATGCCGGCACCTTCAGCAAGGTACTTTTTCCCGGAATCCGATTGGCTTATCTCGTGGTGCCGGAGGCATTGGTAGACCACTTCAACGAGGTCAGCCACACCTTCACGGGCGGAAGCCCTCAACTGACGCAGGCCATCCTCACGGCATTCATCGCTGAAGGGCACTTCGCGCGACACATTCAACGCATGCGCAAGCTCTACGCGCAACGCCGCGAGGACGCCGTGGCGGAATTGCAGGCGGTGCTGGGCAAGCACATCCTGATCGACCAGCAGCCAGGGGGAATGCATCTGATCCTGCGCCTGAAAGGGAGACGGTCCGATCGAAAGCTCGTTGCTCGCATGCGTGAAGCTGGCCTGTACGGAGAGGCCCTGTCGGAATGGAGCCCACAGGCGTCAGGCGGTTCGGCCGTTCTCGTGGGCTTCACGAACATCGAGTCACGCGCGGTCGCAGAGCGGCTGGCTCGGCGCCTACTTGAAGTAATTTAGCCGCGCCGCGTGCAGGCCGCGCAACATGGACCAGTCCATATGAACATTCTTGGCTCTTATCGATAGAGCCAAGAAAACGCACCATGAAGTCCTTTCCTCACCACGTACAGAAGGACGATCATGAGCCCCCGCATCAACTACGCCGCCGTCTCGCCTGAAGGCTACAAGGCCTTTGGCAATGTCTACGTCACCGTTCAAAAGAGCGGGCTTCCCAAGGAACTGGTCGACATCGTCTATCTGCGGGTCTCCCAGGTCAACAGCTGCGCCTTCTGCATCGACATGCATTCGCGCGATTTGCTCAAGGGAGGCTTGAGCGTCGAGAAGCTGGTGCTCATCTCCGCTTGGCGTGAGGCCGGTGCTGTATTCAGCACCCGCGAACGGGCCGCGCTGGCCTGGGCGGAGAGCGTCACGAAGGTGGCTGAAACGGGTGTTCCGGATGACGCCTATTCGGCCGCAGCAGCAGAGTTCAACGACAAAGAACTGGCCGATCTGACCTATGCCATCGGGTTGATGAACGCGTTCAACCGCTTTGGGGTGGCGTTCCGTTCCACACCCGTGGCCGCCAAGGTCTGAGTGTCATGGATAGGCGCTGCTGACGAGTGAACCTTGACGCAGCGCCTGTTCCTCGTTCGATATCAACAACTGGACCTGTCACTGATGGCTTGGATTTTCCTAACGACCGCCGGCTTCCTCGAGATCGTCTTCGCCTTTGCAATGAAATCGTCAGATGGATTCACGCGTCCGCTCCCCGCACTCGCTACCGTTGCGAGCGGCTTGACGAGCGTCGTACTTCTTTCTTTCGCTCTGCGATCGCTGCCGATGGGAACGGGTTATGCGGTCTGGACGGGCATCGGCGCTGCAGGGACTGCGATCCTTGGAATCGTCGCGATGGGCGAGTCCGCTGCACCCCTGCGGATCATCTGCATCGCAATGATCCTGTGCGGCGTAATTGGACTGAAGGTGGTGTCCGCGAACTGATTTCCTTGCCCAGTCGAAGGAGTTGGTGACGGCCATCTTCGGTGCTCTGAACTCAGCCATGCCGACGGGTCCTCACAGGCGTACCCACGTTTTGCGTGGATGCGTCTGCGCTCCCTCGAGCCCCAGCGGCAGCTCTCAGGCAACAGATTTTCACGAACCGCCGACTGCACTGGGTCGAAAGCAACTGGCGACTATGGAAATTTCACCCGCCCATGCCGCAAGGGCTGTGCTGGAATGTAGGGCGCGCGGATTCCAGCAAAGTGCATCTCTCGCGCACACTCCAGCTGGATTTGTGACAAGGGCGACCATGTACTGGAAATTGTTTGGCGCATCCGCCACCACAGTTGCCGTATTCCTCACGCAGACTTCGCTCGCCCATGCACAGGCGACGTCGCGATTTTGCTCAGGGCAGGCGGGAGAGACGCCGGGCCCGGCATGCCTTGTCGCCCACCAAGACGTGGGCGCACTGCCCGAGGGGCCGATTTACTGGAGCATCTATACCTTCGCAGATGTGGCGCTGGCCGAGCGCTTCAGACCATCCAAGGGGATCGTCGTTCAAGCTTTCAGCAAGGTATGGCTGTTCAACGTTGGCGGCAAAGGACAAGAGCTCAAAGCTGGGCATCATGTCGCCGACGTTGGACCGCTGCCACTGGATGCGATGCAGGGTAATTTCAGCGTTGAATACTTGAAATCGACTTTTGTGCCCGGTATGACGGCGCCCGTACACGTTCATTCCGGTCCCGAAGCGTTCTATGCGATCAGCGGTGGAAGCTGTCTTGAAACACCGGATGGCGTTCAAGTTGCGCGAGGCGAAGGACATTCATTGCTAGTGCGTCGAGGCCCGCCAATGCTTCTGATGGCAATCGGGTCACAGCCGCGGCAGGGGTTTGCTTTAATCCTGCATAGTGAGGGCAGCCCACCGACAACACTGGTGTCGGACTGGTCTCCCAAAGGACTTTGTCCGACAGAGTGAGGCCTATCCGCGCAGCGCAGGAAAGCGTCGGCCAATCTGAAAATCGCGCGATGTCTCGAGCTGAAACTGACTGCCTCTGAGCAGTTGACCCGCCCATTCAGTCGGCCACATTGAGTCGCGTGCAGCCCCTCACGGAATCCGACGTTGATTCCGGCCACAGGGAACAGAGTCTTAGCCTCGGTTGGCGGCCCGGCGTCTTGGGACAGACGTGTCCCGATCTAGCAAGCAGTCGATGAAGGCTTGCAGCGCCGGCTGCGAATGCCGACGGTTCGGGTAATAGAGAAACAGCCCGGGCTTCGTGATCGACCAATCGGCCAGGACTTGCACCAGCCCTCTGCTGGCGACCGCTTCGCTGACGCCTTCGTGGTCAAAGGCGTAGAGGATGCCGACCCCTTGTAAGGCAGCCTGAAGCCCTAGGTGCGCATGATTGGTCGTGAGCGCGCCTTGCACAGCCATTTCAAGCCGCCTTCCCTTCTTCTCGAACTCCCAACGGTAGGGGCGGCCGTCGGCCTGCAGTCGCCAGTTGATGCAGGCGTGGTGGTGCAAATCGTCCGGTGCGCGTGGCGTGCCTGCCCGTGCAAGGTACTCTGGCGAAGCCGCGGCGAGCATCTTCACGTCCGGCGTCAGGCGCACTGCGATCATGTCCTTCTCTAGCCTTCCGCCTACACGGATGCCGGCGTCAAAGCGGCCGGTCACGATATCGCTCAATGCGTCGTCGACCACGATGTCGAGCAGCACGTCAGGATGTGAGCGGTGGAACCTCGCGAGGCGGGGCGCAATGATCTGCCGAGCGGCCATGCCTAGCGTGTTGATGCGCAGTGTGCCGCCCATCCGGCCCGCCGCAGCACTGGCTTCGGCGACCGCCTCGTCCATGTCGCGGATCAGTGGAGCCATGCGCTCGTGCAGTTGCGCTCCGGCTGCGGTTGGCGCCACGCTGCGCGTCGTGCGATTCAGAAGCCGCACGCCGAGCCGCGCTTCGAGCTGCCGGATGGTCTGACTCAAGGCAGAAGGCGAAAGCCCCAGGAATTCGGCCGCACGCGCGAAGCTGGCGCGATCGACCACAGCGACGAACGCCTTCAGTTCGGCAAAGTCAGAGCCTCTCACTGTGTACTTGAACCTACATAGCTTAGTTTGATTATGGATTATTCACTAATCACGCCCGCGGCGGCATTCTGAGAAGCCTCAGACACCAACCGCTCTCCTCATGGACACTCTTGAGCTCCCCTCCCCCATCGCGGCGTACTTCGCCGCCGACCGACAAAGTGCCGATGCCGTGGCACGTTGCTTCACTACGCAAGGCGTGGTGAAGGACGAAGGCCGCACGCATACGGGCATGGCAGCCATCAAGGCTTGGAAGGCTGCAACGTCCTCCGCCTACGCATACACGAGCGAGCCATTCGCAGCGGAGCAAAAGGATGGCGGCCATCTCGTGACGAGCCTGGTGACCGGCAACTTCCCGGGCAGCCCGATCGAGTTGCACTACGCGTTCCGCCTGGAACGCGGCTTGATCGCATCGCTGGAGATCACGGCATGAGCTTCGATCTTCGATTGGCCGGCCAGCGCGCGCTGGTGACAGGCGGCACCAAGGGCGTGGGCGCAGCTGTCGTGAACGGCTTGCGAGCGGCCGGCGTGCACGTCGTCGCCACCGCACGCTCCCTGCCAGCCCATCCCGTAGAGGGTGTTCGCTACCTCGCCTCTGACCTCTCGACCGCGGAAGGCGTAGCTGCCGTGGCGCAGTCGGTACTCCAGCATGAAGGCGGCGTCGATATCTTGGTGAACGTGCTTGGCGGCTCTAGCGCGCCCGGCGGCGGCTTTGCAGCACTGGACGATGGGGAATGGGCGAAGGAGCTCAACCAGAACCTGATGCCCGCGGTGCGCCTTGACCGCGCGCTCCTACCGGCAATGCTGGCCCGAGGCTCGGGCGTCGTCGTCCACGTCAGCTCCATCCAACGTCTCCTGCCATTGCCCGAATCGACGATTGCCTATGCAGCAGCCAAGGCGGCGCTGTCGACCTACAGCAAGGCGCTTTCGAAGGAGGTCACGCCCAAGGGCATCCGGGTGCTGAGCGTCGCGCCGGGCTGGATTGAAACCGAAGCCGCGGTTGCGCTGGCCGAGCGTCTGGCTCAACAGGCCGGGACGGACTACGAGGGCGGCAAGCGGATCATCATGCAGGCGCTCGGCGGCATTCCTCTGGGCCGGCCGGCCAAGCCGGAGGAAGTCGCCGACCTCATCACGTTCCTCACGTCGCCACGCGCTGGCTCGATTTCAGGGGCCGAGTACTTGATCGATGGCGGCACGGTCCCGACCGTCTAGTCACTTATCGAGCGGCCGCTTTGCGGGAAGGTATTGGGCTGAGCCGCTGGCAACTGTCGATCGGAACCGGGGATATAGCCCCGATCGACATGGATCTCGGGTACGTGGACTAGACATCACGCTACTCAGCGGCCAGCGGCTGAAGAGGCCCGGTCACTGGTTCTCGCCTCAGGCTCTACCGCCCACAACTCATGGTTCTGCAAGATCGCCTGCAGTGAAGCCCTGTCGATTGTGCCGAAGCCATGATCTCCCCAGGCGACGCTCCAACCGTGCGCGAAGCGATACATGCCGCGTGCCGGATCGAATCCGATGAGCGTAATGGCCATGGAGCCTTCCGGCCTGACCTCGCCCGAGATCTTGACGACACCTGTCTTCATTGCAGTTTCGCTGCCCCATTCAGCGCTACTGGTGACAGCGACAAGCACGGGACGGTTGCGCCGAAGTGCGGCGTATACGTCATCCAGACCATCCAGGCGAGTACAGCGCACGGTGTGGCTTGCAGCTGCCTCGTCAAGCTTGTCCCAGGTCTGACCGGCCGGCGGCTTGTGCTCGCCGACAACATAAGGCCATTGCACCAGCGGTGGCGCGCCGTATTGCTCGGCTGTGGCAACCAATGGACTCATGAAGCTGCCCTCCATGGCCCTATCCCTGTCCATCCACTTGGCCCGCTCGTACAGGTAGCGTTCCGACAGCTCGACCTTGCGACCGACAGCTCCAAAGGCCACCTCCATCGCCACCGCGAGGGCCGCGGCGGCGATGGTGCCCTCGCTGCCGATGTCGCGAATTCGAACGTGAGCCGACAAGTCCACCGCTGGCGGGAGCTTGGCAACAACGAGGCGGGCGCGCTCGAAGCGGCTCACGCGCACGCCGGCCTCGGGGCTTTGGTCGATCACATGGCCGGCAGGCACCGTCAGAGACTCCTGCTCGGTGATCTCGGGTACACCGCCAGGCAGCCCTGCAGACTGCGCCACGGCCAGGGATTTGCCTGTCAGGTCCGGCATGCGCACCGGCCAAGCCATCCAGCCGCTCACGGCAAGCACGACGACGAACAAGCCCGCAACGAAAGCGATTCGCCGCGGTCCAATCCGAGCGATGCGGTCGGCCAGCGCCTGCTCGCGTCGGCGCCGTGGCGCCGCCTCCAATCGCCTGATGAGAGCGGCCACGTCGGCCGCCCATTTGCGATCGTCCAGCGTCGTGGCCTGGCGACCCGGCAAGTCCTGCAGGTCTGGCGGCAGTGCACTGGCAGAGGGCAGCGACGCCCCCTGAACAAGCCGGGGATGACGGGCAGGTCACTCGCCAGCGTGGTGGCGATCTCCCGGCGCACCCAGTCGTCATCCAGCAGGATGCGCGGACGACCGGTAGCAGCATCGGCGAGCTGAGTCCAGCTGCGGCCGATGACGACGAGCAGCGCCTCGCAGTCCGCAAGCGCCCGCTCCAGCGCGGCGGCGAAGCCAGTGCCGAGGTCGATGCCGTCGACATCCATGAACACGGCGTCCTCGCCGTAATGGCGCGCCAAATGGTCGTACAGGCGGCCGGCCTGGCCGGCGCTGTCGTCGCGCCGGTAGCTGATGAAGATGCGAGGCATGGCGGCGCAGGCTACCGGAGCGCCGCTGTCTGCGCATCGTTCGTTTTGCGGGTATACGGACGCTACCGCTGCCCGAACGACACATGAAGTGCATTTGGGCGGCTGCTGCCACGAGGCGAGCCCACAAAAGGAGGTCAGCACGCACCAAGCCCGAGTGCCGCTATACGATTTGACTACGCTGCCAGACGCCGCACCTAGCCCTGCGCGGGCAAATGGCCAGTTCCACCTCCATCTAGCAAGCCGCGCTGTAAGTCATTGGGTTGTAGACCTGGTACAGCTCGCGCAGAAGCCGTACGCCGTACTTCCGCACGAATCGATTGGCCTGCCTGTCAAAGCGAAGGTCGGGTCGAGACCTGCCACGCCGACATACAGACATGGCTTGAGGATGTCATGCTACGGATTGACCGCCCAAGTTCAAACGGGCAAGCCGCCGCGTTGCGTCAACCTGGCCCTTAGCGTCATGCGGGAACTGCAGCGAGTTCACATTGGCGCCCGGTGCCGAGACCATCAGCGCGTCGGCCTCGCCCGCCTTCAGAAATTGGCGACAGCGGGCTGGTGGGAGGTGCACCAGTTCTCCAAGCGGCCCACTCGTCTAGACGGCGGCCGAGGCCAGAGCTCAGCCGTGCCGAACCGGTCCGGCTGTTCGGGGATATTGAGGATGAAAGGGGGAACGGACATGTCGGGCACGCAAAGCGTCCAGACCGCATTGCGCCCCTGTGCATCGGCCGCGCCTACGGACCCGATGTGGGCCACCAAGGCGATGAGACTGGATTTCGAGCGCACCATCGCGATCCAGCATACTCGCCCGCGGCAGCCCCCAGGTAGCGCGGCGCCCGATTAAAACGCCTGCTGCCCCGTCGCCTTCTCGATCAACTTGTCGATCGATACGGCGAGGATCAACAGCAGGCCGGTCACGATCAGGCGTATCTCGTTCTCGACGCCCATCAGGTTCAGGCCGTTCTGCACCGTGCCAATGACCAGCGCGCCGAGCAGGGCCGCATGCACCGAGCCCCGGCCGCCGAACAGGCTCACGCCGCCGATCACCGCCGCCGCGATCGATTCGAGCAACAGCGTGCCGCCACCGATGCCGCCGCCGGAGAACACGCCGACGCCGAGAGTCCGTGACGCCGCCAACACACCGGCAATCGCGGCGATGGCTCCGGCAATCGCGAAGGCAGCCATCTTGATCCGGCCCACATTCACGCCCGTGCGGCGCGCCGCCTCGTCGTTGTTGCCCACCGCGTAGAGGTAGAGGCCGAACTGCGTTTCCTTGAGCACATAGCCGGCCAGGCCCAGCATCGCCGCGAAGATCAGCACCAACAGCGGCACACCCTGGTGCGCGTTGAGGATCGCGATCACACCCACACCCAGCACGGTGCCGCCGATCAGCGGTGCGGCCAGGCCCGACATCATTGACACCGGCAGGCCGTTGCGCTGGCGGCGCATCGCGTTCGACACCGTCAGGCCCACGTAGAGCAGCAGGCCAATGAACAGTGCGGCCCAGGCCCAGGGCCCTTCGATGCGGGTCTGCGCGATCTGCTCGACACCGGTGCCCATCAGGCCGTAGCGAGCGGTCGGCGGCAGCAACAGCAGCTGCGCGCCGTTGAGCGCGAGGCCCAGGCCCAGCGTCACGACGAAGGACGGCACGCCGACGTAGGTCATCCAGCGAGCGGACACGCAGCCGATCAGCGCGCCGATGACGATGGCCGCGCCGACCGCCGTCCACGGCGAGAAGCCGAACTCGACGATCAGCTTGGCCATCAGGACTGCCGTCACCCCGTTGATCGCGGCGACCGACAGGTCGATCTCCTTGACCAGCAGCACGAACATCAAGCCCAGCGCCATGATGCCGACGACCGTGCTCTGCAGCAGCAGGTTCGAGAGGTTGCGCGGCGACAGGAACACGTCGCTCTGCACGGCGAAGAAGATCCACAGCGCGACCAGCCCGATGACCACGGGCAAGGCCCGCAGGTCGGTGGACAACAGCTCGCTGAAACTGCGCCGCTTGGGCGCGATGGGATAGGTGCCCGAATCGATGGACGACGCGGGTGAAGTGGTCGAAGCCAGCACTTGTGCCATTTCGTTCTCCTTGGATTGGACGGGCTTCAACCCGCGAGGTTGACGCTCTCGTTGCCGCCGACCATCGCGTTGACCACCTGCTCGCCGGTCACCTCGCGCGACTTGAAGCTGGCCGTGTTGGCGCCGAGCCGCATCACCTCGATCCGGTCGGTCGACTTGACGACGAAGTGGTGGATGTCGTGGCTGACGACGACGATGCCCAGGCCCTCGCCCGCCAGGGTGCGGATCAGATTCGAGACCTGCTCCGCGGCCGAATGGCTCAGCGCCGCGGTCGGCTCATCGAGGATCAGCAGCTTGGGCTTCCAGAGGATCGAACGGGCGATGGCGATGTTCTGCCGCTGGCCGCCGGACATGGCGCCCACCGGCCGGCTGAGCGACAGGTTGCCCAGCCTCATGCGCGTCATCACCTCGCGGGCGCGCACCTCGCACTCAGCGCGGCGGATGCGCCGGCCGAACCAGCCCGGGCCCGTCAACTCGCGGCCGAGGAACAGGTTCTGTACCGCGTCCAGGTTGTTGCACAGGGACAGGTCCTGGTAGACGGTCTGGATGCCCAGCGCGGTCGCATCCGACGGATTGTTGATCTTGGCCGGCTTGCCGTCGATCTCGAAGTCGCCGGAGTCGAAGCCGTGGACGCCGGCCATCACCTTGACGAAGGTCGACTTGCCGGCGCCGTTGTCGCCGACGAGGGCAACCACCTCGCCCGGATAGACCTCCACCGAGGCGCCGCGCAGCGCACGCACGGAGCCGAAGGACTTGGTGATGTTCCGCATGGAGATCAGCGGCGTCCCGCGGTTGGTGCCGGCGCGCACGGGCGCGGCGGTTGCGGGGCTGTCGATGCTTGCAATCATGATGATGAGCCTTTCGTCGCCGACTACTTACTTGGCGTTGGCCTGGCAGAGCGCCGAATCCTTGACGCCTTCGCAGATCTGCTTCCAGTTCCACACGCCGGCCGTCACGACGTCGGCCATGTTGTCCTTCGTGATGTTCTTGACCGGCAGGAACACCGCGGGCACGTCCATGAACTTGTTGTTCACCTTGCCGTTGATCAGGCCCGCGGGTACGCCCTTGCCGGCCAGCAGCGAGGCGACGACATCGGCGGCGTTGTTGGCCTCGACCTTCAGATCCTTCAGCACCGAGTTGTCCTGCCAGCCCATCGCGATGTAGCGCAGGGCCTCCACGGTCGCGTCCTGGCCGCCCGTCACGATCTTCTGGCCGGGCTTGTAGCCCTGGCTGATCAGCGCAGCCACCGAGCCGCCGGCTGTGCCGTCGTTCATGCCGATGAAGGCGTCGACATCACCCTTGTTGCGCGTGAGGCAGTCCTCCGCGAAGGACTGTGCCTTCACCGGATCCCAGTTCTCGGTGTACTGCTCGCAGACCACCTTGACCTTGCCGGAGGCGATCAGCGGCTTCAGAAACTCGTTCTGCCCGGCCTCGTACTGCCCCGTGCCGTATTCGCCCTGGTTGCCCTTGATGCGGGCGACCTTGACCGGCGTTTTGTTGATCTTGGCGATCAGCTCCGCGGCGCGCTTGCCCTGGGCCTGGCCAACCGACAGCGAATCGAAGACCACGTGGGCCTCCGCCTTGCCGCCGACGGCATCGTGGTCGTACAGCACGACCGGAACCTTGGCACTCGCCGCTGCGGCGAGGCTGCCCGCCGACAGGTTGGCATCTGCCGATGTGTAGACGATGACCTTGGCACCCTGCGAGATCGCGTCCTCGACCAGGCGCTGCTGGCGCGACGGATCGCCCTGCGCGTTCTGCACGATTACCTTGGCTTGCGGCGCCTTCTTCTTCAGCGCCTCGACGAAGAACGGGGCGTCGCGGCTCTCGAAGCGGATCGTGGTCGAGTTGGGCAGCAGGAAGAAGACTTTGTCCTCGGCAAAGGCCGAGGTGGCAGCGCTGGCCAGCAGGCTTGCCGCGAGGATGCCGAGCAGGTGTTGCTTGTTCATGATGTCTTGTCTCCAGAAATGATTGAGGGCGGCCGGCGCAGGGACGAGTCGACCCGCGCCCCGGGCCGGCCCCCGGGGCTTGTGCTTGGAAGAGAGAACTGAGCGGGCGGCTTGTCTAGACGCGCACCGATCGGCCGGTCTTCACCGATTCGATGGCGGCTTCCGCCAGGCGCAGCGCCTGCCGGCCATCCGACGGGCTGGTCGGCATCGCAGTGCCCGCGTCGAGGGCCTTCAGGAAGGCGTCGAGCTCGTTGCGGTAGGCGTCGGTGTAGCGCTGAAGGAAGAAGTTCAGGAGCGGCGGCAGTGCCTCGGTCTCCGTCGCGTTGTAGCGGCGCACGGTGCTGGGTCGCAGGTTGTCGTTCATCAGCATGCCCTTGGAGCCCAGGATCTCGAAACGCTGGTCATAGCCGTAGCTCGCTTCGCGGCAGCAGTTGATGTGGCACTGCTTGCCCGAGGCCGTCTGCATGATGACCATCAGCGTGTCGTAGTCGTCGAACTCTTCCATCAGCGCCGGGTTCACGACGCGGCTGGCCTTCGCATACACCTCGACCGGCTCCTCGCCGAGCAGGAAGCGGGCCATGTCGAAGTCATGGATCGCCATGTCGCGAAAGATGCCGCCAGAGTGGGCCACGTAGTCACGCGGCGGCAGTCCGGGATCGCGGCTGCTGATGATGACTTGGCGCACCTCGCCGATGTCGCCAGCATCGATCGCGCGGCGCAGCTCGATGTTGCTGGGGTCGAAGCGGCGGTTAAAGGCCATCATCACGCGGGCATCGAGCTTCTTCAGCTCCGCCACCGCCTCATCGGCCTTGGCCAGGTCGTTGTCGACCGGCTTCTCGCACAACACCGCCTTGCCGGCGCGGGCCGCCACCAGCATCAAATGTGCGTGGGTGTCGGACGGGGTGCCGATGACGACTGCATCGACGTCGCCGCGGCGGATCGTCGCTTCGGCATCGGTCGCGGATTCAGCGCCGAGGCGGCCGGCCAGCGATTGCGCGGCTGCGGCGATGGGGTCGACCACGGCGACCAGTTTGGCCAGCGGGTTCGCGGCGACGTTGGCGGCGTGGATCTGGCCGATACGGCCGGCGCCGAGGACTGCAACTCGAATCATGGTGATGTCTCCGGATGGTTATTTATTTGCTGAATGCCAGCTCGATCGAGCGCATCGTGCTGTCGAACGAGGTCTTGGCCATCTCGTCCAGTGGCTGCAGGCGGAAGTTCTCGTTGATGATCTCGACGCCGTAGTACGGTGCATCGAAACCTGCCGCGTGCATGGCGCGCAGGAAGGCCGGCACGTCGAACACGCCTTCGCCGCACAGGCGTCGCTGGAAGCGGGTGTCCTCGAACAGCGTGCCGACGACGTTCGCATTCGCGTCGTCCAGCTCGATGCCCTTCAGGAAGCGCGCTGGCACCTTGGCGATCTCGCCATAGCTCATGCCACCGCGATGGACGTGCCAGATGTCGATCAGCAGACCGCCGTTGGGCTGGTCGGCGTGGGCGACGATGCCGGTCGCCACGTCCAGCGTGCGGACGTTGGTGAACGGCATCATCTCCATGATGATGTTCGAGCCCACCTCGCGGGCCTGCTCGCAGAGCCGGGCGAAATCGTCGCCCATGCGCTGCACATCGGCCGGCGTCTCGTCGAAGAGGCGCGGCGACACCTTGAAGTTGCGGGCCTTCAGTTCAGCCGCGGCCTCCATCAGCTCGGCACGGGCCTTGTCGGAGGCCTGGCGCAGCGGGTCCGACTTGTCCAGCCACCAGTCGCTCAGGAACTCGACCTCGACATGCGCGATGCCGTTGTCGGCCAGGATCTGGCGCATGCCGCCATAGCCGATTTTTTGGGCGTAGTGGGTCAGGTCTTGATGGACCAGGCCCATGCCGGTATAGCCCGCCTTCGCAGCGGCGGCGGCGCGTTCGGCCAGCGAATACGGGCTGACCTCGGTGGGTGCGCCGGGGTAGACATCGCCGGCCAGCGTCCAGTAGGCGGCCAGCAGTTCGGGTTTGTTGCTCACAGTGTTACCTCTGTCCCCGCCTGCTGCGAGGAAGTGAAGAGCGCCTCGATCAGCGTGCTGATCTTGAGCGCGTGTGTGGCGGGGACGGAAATCGGCGCCCCCGTGCGGATGGAGTTCATGAACGAAGCGAGTTCCCGGTCGAAGAACACCGGGTTGCCGATCTCGGCCAGTTCGGGCGAGTAGATGGTCTTCTTCGAGGCCCAGTTGATCGGGAAGCTGTTCTCGCTCCACTCGGTCCAGCCTTCGGGATGACCGTGCTTGCCGTTGTCCCAGATCTTGTAGCTCGATGGCGAGGGTCGGCTCGACATCACGCCGTCGGTGCCGTAGGCGGTGATGTCCCAGGTCTCCAGCCACGGCAGCGGATCCCAGGAGAAAAAGTCGACGACGACGATCTTGTCCTCGTAGTTCAGCACCGCGCCGGCGGCGTCCTCGCGTGAGGTCGGGCCCATCACGCCGGGGAACTTGGTGATGCGCGCATTGACGGACCGCGGCATGCCGAAGTGGTGGATCACCCGGTCGAACAGGTGGCAGGAAATCACGAACATCGCGCCGCCGATATCACCCGGCTGCTTCATGTGGTTCGTGTCGGCCTCGTCATGCGAGCAGCCGCCGTGCGCCCTCACCTGCATGATCTTGCCCAGCCGCCCGCTCTGGATCACTTCCTGCATCTTGTCCACGGCCGGCGAATAGCGCCAGCAGTAGCCCACCTGCAGCTTGCCGCCGGTGCGCTCGACCGCGTCCGCGATGCGGCGCACGTCGGCAGCGTTGCGTCCGGCCGGCTTCTCGCACAACACGGCCTTGCCTGCTTCGAGCGCCTCGATGGACAGGTCGGCCATCTCATAGCTCTTGGAATGGACATACACGACGTGCACATCCGGGTCGTCAAGGATCTCGCGCTTGCTGCGCGGCTGCAGGCCGAGCGCCTCGCAGAACGGCTTCAGCAACGGGCTCTCGTCGGCGGCGCCGAGCATGCGGACCTTCTGGCCCATTTCGGCCAGTCGCTGCACCGCGCGCACGCGGCCGCTGGTGTGCGGATGGGTGATGCCCAGGCAGGCGATGCCGACGGTCGTGTTGAGTCCCAGGTTCTCTTTGCTCATGGCTTGTCTCCTTGCTGTTGTGGCGGGCTGCCCTCGAACGCGTTCTGCAGCAGCGTGCGGATCGCTTCACGCTCGATCGGACGCGGATTCCAGTACGGGTTGGCGCTGGCGATCTCGGCGGCCTTGTCGATGTCAGCCAGCGTCATGCCGAGATCCTTCAGGGACCGAGGCGCGCCGAGCTTGCCGGCCAGGTCGTAGACGGCTCGAGGCGCGTCGTCGGACTTCAGCGCACGGGCGATGCGTCGCATCGCCTGGGGCGCTGCGTCCGCGTTGTAGGCCAGCGCATGGGGCAGCACGATGGTGTGCGTGGCCGCGTGCGGCAGATTGAAACTGCCGCCGAGCGTGTGGCAAAGCTTGTGGTGCAGTGCCATGCCAACGCTTCCGAGGACGCTGCCGGCGAGCCAGGCGCCGTACAGCACCTTGGCGCGGGCGTCGACATCCTGCGGGTTCGCGTGGATACCGGGCAGTCCTTCGCCGATGGCGGCGATGGCCTCCTCGGCCATCAACGCCGCGATCGGATTGACGTCGCGGGCATACAGGCCCTCGGCCGCATGGGCCAGCGCGTTGATCGCGCTGGTGACGGACATGTCCACCGGCAGACTCAGCGTCAGCATCGGGTCGTAGATCACCGTGCGTGGCAGCACGCGGAGGTCGGTGCCAGTGCGCTTCAGGCCGCCCTCGGTGATGCCGTAGATCGCCGTCATCTCGCTGCCGGCATAGGTCGTCGGGATCGCGAGGATGGGCAGGTCGGAATCCAGTGCGATTGCCTTGCCGAGGCCCACGGTAGAGCCCCCTCCGATCGCGATGGCGCAATCAGCCTTGAGTCGCCGGGCCACCTCGCGGGCTTCGCGGGCCACTTCGATCGGCACGTGCATCACGGCACCATCGAAGATGCCGACGGCGCGGTCGCCGAGAATCCGTGCGACGGCCTCGACGGCACCGCGCTGCTCCGGTGTCGAGAGGATCAATGCCCGCTGGGCGCCCAGCGCGAGCACCTCGCGTTCGAGATGCGCCAGGCTGCCCGCGCCGAACACGACGCGGCCTGCACGCGGTACATAGGTGAAGTCGAGCTTGTCCATCGTCTTCCCGTCACTCCGCGGCGTAGTCGACCTGATGGCGGGTCACGCGGATCCCGTCCAGTTCGCGGCGCACCCGCAGATGTTCCGGATGGTTCGCGTATTCGTCCAGCGCCTGCTGCGAATGGAAGTCGGTGACCAGCACCACGTCGCAGGCGTAGTCGGTGCCACTCGTGTCGAGGCCGATTTCCAGGCGCGTCATGCCGGGGATGCGACCGCGCAGGCCCTCGAAGGCGGCTTTCACCTGCAGCCGGCCACGGCGGCGCTCGTCGGCGCTCTCACCTTTCACGCGCCACATGACGATGTGCCGGATCATCAGGCTGCCTTCTTCGACGGGTTCAGGACGAAGTCGTACTGCAGGCTGTAGTACGGCTCATTGGTGCCGGTCTTTCGGGCGTCGGGGTCATGGCGCTTCCAGTCGGCGATGAGGCTCGAGCGGACGCCGAAGACGGCGTCGGAATCGAGGTACTTATCGCCGTCGCGGAAGACGTGGGTGATGAGGCGTTCGTAGCCCGGTGCCTGGATCATGAAGTGCAGGTGGGCAGGCCGCCAGGGGTGGCGGCCCAGGTTCTCAAGCATGCAGCCGACCGGACCATCGTGGGGGATCGGATAGTGCTGAGCCAGGATGGAGCGGAAGTCGAAGCGGCCCTGCGCGTCGGTGTAGAGCCGGGCACGGGCCTGGTGCTCGTGAAGACCATCGGCCGGCTTCTGGACGTCGTAAAAGCCCTCGTCGTCGGACTGCCAGACATCCAGCGCAGCGTCTGGGACCGGCTTGCCGTCGATGCCGCGCACCTGGCCGCTGACGAAGCAAGGCGCGCCCTTGGCGCCGTTAGAGATGTCCGCCCCGTTGTCGACGACCGGCGCGCCATCGACATAGAAGGGGCCGAACACGGTCGCCTCGGTGCAGCCGGCCGGCTTGGCATTGTTCTGAGCCGTCACCAGCATCGACAGCCCGAGGACGTCCGACAGCAGAATGAACTCCTGGCGCTTGTCATCGGTGATGTGCCCGGCCCGGGTCAGGAACTCGATGCCCTGGAACCACTCGGCTTCAGTCAGCTTGGTTTCGCGAGCGAAGGCATGCACGTGCTGGACCAGGCTGGTCATCACCTCGCGCAGCCGCGCGTCGCGGCAACCCGCCATGGAAGCGAGAACCGCCTGGGTGATCGTGTCTTCGTTGATGTTGCGCACTGCTTGTCTCCAGTGGATCGGTGACTTGTTTGGCACCGTCATTGAACGCAACGATATCCTTCCACTCGACGGAGAAAAATGCTCCACTCGGAAATCTTCCTTCCTCTCACCGGATAAATCAGATGGACCGCTGGACCCAGGTCGAACTCTTCGTGAAGACGGTGGAACTGGGCAGCATCTCGGCCGCGGCCGAGCATCTCGGGTTGTCGAACGCCGCCGCCAGCCGCCACCTGAGCGCGCTGGAGGATCGGCTCGGCGGCCGACTGCTGGAACGTACGACCCGCCGCCAATGGCTGACCGAGGCCGGGCGCAACTACCACCAACGCTGCCTGGCGATCCTCGGGGAAATGGCCGAAGCCGAAGCCGAAGTGAACGAGTCCAGCAGCGACCCGCAGGGCTTGCTCCGCATCACCAGTTCGGTGTCCTTCGCGATGATGCACATCGCGCCCGACCTGCCGGATTTCCGCACGCGCTACCCCCGGCTGTCCGTCGAGGTCGTCACCGCCAACCGCTACCTCGATTTCATCGAGGCCGGCATCGACGTGGCGATCCGCACACGCGAACACGAGGCCGATTCAAGCATCACCGTGCGCAAGCTGGCGAGCACGCCGCGGGTGCTCGCGGCGTCGCCGGGCTACCTGGCGCGGCACGGCACACCGAGCCGGCCCGAAGACCTCTGCGGCCACCGCCTGCTCGTCTACAACCTGGCCAAGGATCCGTTCACCCTGCACTTCCGGCGCGGCGCCGACAAGTTGTCGATGCCGATCTCCGGCGCGCTCCAAGCCAACGAGGGTCAGGTCATCTGCGCAGCGGGCCTGGCCGGCGACGGCATCGTGATCCAGCCGATGTACATCATCTACGAGGACATCGTCGCTGGCCGACTGATCCCAGTCCTCACGGACTGGCAGTTGCCGCAACTGACGATCAACCTCGCCTATCAAAGCCGGCGCCACCAGCCGGCCAAGATTCGCGTGTTCACGCAGTACCTGGCGGATCGCTTCGAGCGGCTGCAACTGGAGCAGAAGTGGGTGTCAGCAATAGCCATGAAACAGGCTTCGACGGCCCATCGACGCGGGCCTCAGGCGCTCTAGACGCTGTAGCAGCAACGCGTCGACGCGGCGGCCACAAGGCCCTACGGTCATTCACCCAACGACACGCAGGCGAGAAATGTCTACCTGAACGGTGAGCTGCAAATCCGGCCGGCGTGCCATCGGCAACGGCATGGGTAGGGATGCTCACGTGCTGAACACGGCATCTGCACAGCTGAGGATTGGACGAATGCAAAACATATTCGGACTTAAGGCCGTAGATAGTCCGGCCGCCCCGACCTATCGTTATGGCATCGCATTCACCACCTGGAACTCACGATGAAGACCATTCTCATCACCGGCTGCTCCTCCGGCTACGGCCTAGCCACCGCCCGTTACTTCCACACCATGGGCTGGAAGGTCATCGCCACCATGCGCAAGCCGCGGCCTGAGCTGCTGCCTGAATCGGAGCGCATGCGCGTCATTGCACTGGACGTGACCGACCCAGCCAGCGTCGCCGCCGCAGTCCTCGCTGCAGGCCCCATAGATGCACTCGTCAACAACGCCGGCATCGGCGTCGTCGGCGCCTTCGAAGCCACGCCGCTCGCCGTCATCCGTGAAGTCTTCGAGACGAACACGTTCGGCACGATGGCCATGATGCAGGCCGTGATCCCGCAATTCCGGGAGCGAAAGGAAGGTGTGATCATCAACGTGACCTCCAGCTGCACGCTCGCATCCTTCCCCTTGGCTGGGGTGTACACGGCGAGCAAGGCTGCGGTCGAAGGACTGACGGGCTCTGTTGCCCACGAGCTCGACGCCTTCAACATCCGCGTCAAGCTCGTCGAGCCCGGCTACGGTCCCACCACCCGCTTCACCGAGAACGGCGGTCAGCGCATGCAGGGTTTGATTCCCGAGGCCTACCGGCCATTTGCCGATCCGATCTTCACAGCCTTCGCCAACCCGGGCGAGGTCACGCATGAACTGGATGTGGCCGAGGTTGTCTGGCAGGCAGTACACGACATGACGAAACGCCTGCATTTCGCGGCCGGCGCCGATGCCGTGGCCCTCGCCCACGCCCACGCCAAGTCGCACTGACAGGCAAGCCGCGATGATGGCGTCTCAAGGCACCTACCTCGGCACGCTGATCATCAGCATCCTGGCGGCGGCCTTCGTCGCCATTCCCGGCCAGCATGATGAGAACGTTCGGGGCGGCCACCGGGTGGACTCTCAGTGCAGCAAAATCGTGTCCTGTTGAGCCTTCATCCCGACCGCTGACCCATGAGTGATCCGCTGACTGAGGTCGTCAAGCTCCTGAAGCCGCGCGCGGTCTTCACCAATCCGATCAGCGGCAAGGGTGACTGGGCGGTGCGCTTCTCCGCTTACGGGCGGCCGAGCTTTTGCATCATGCTCGCGGGCAGCTGCAAGCTCGCCGTCGACGGGAATGAAGTCGTCACGCTGAACGCTGGCGACTTCGTCCTGCTGCCGACGACGCCGGCTTTCACCATCTCCAGCTTCTCGCCAGCGCCGCCGATTCACCTGGACCCCAACACCATCGGCGGAGAGGGCGAGGTCCGGTATGGCGACCAGAACGGTGCGGCCGATATGCGTTCGCTCGGGGGCGCATTCTTGTTCGAGGCCTCCGACCCCGCGCTGCTGGTGTCGCTGCTTCCGCTGGTCGTTCACGTGCCCGGGGCAACACGACTCGCTCAACTGGTCAGCATGGTCGGCGAAGAGTATGTGGATCAGAGGCCCGGCCAAGAACTGATGTTGTCCCACCTGGTCGGCATGATGTTGATCGAGGCGATGCGGTCGACCAGTTCGGGCACCGCGCCGCCAGGCCTGTTGAAAGGTTTGGGAGATGAGCGCTTGGCGTCGGCCCTGAAGCAGATGCACGCGCGCGTCGCGCATCCGTGGACAGTCGCTGAACTTGCGAACATAGCGGCCCTGTCTCGCTCGGCGTTCTTCGACAGGTTCAGCCGGACGGTGGGCGTCGCGCCGATGGAGTATTTGCTGTCGTGGCGCATGGCGTTAGCCAAAGACCTTCTGGGCCGCGAGGGTCTGGCCATCGCGGAGGTCGCAGAGCGTGTCGGCTATGCATCAACCAGCACTTTCAGTACCGCGTTCAGCCGCCACTTCGGACAGCCGCCCCGGCAGTTCATTCGCTCGGTGAGTTCTCAGGCAACCTGAGGCTACGCCAGTTCTTGTACCGCGCATCATCGAGCGGAAGCCGGCGGCCATTGAATTGACTAACGAGCTCCTTAGCCTTCTGTTCAGCCTGATCGCGATCAACCTCCCATTGCAGACCGATCCAGGAACGAGCTGCTTTGCGCTCCCAGGCCGCTTCATCAAATAGCCAGCGGGCGACAGTGGATCAACGACGAACAGACGACCTACGGGGACATGCTGCTGCGGGTGAGGAGCAAGTGCATCGCCAGCCATGTGTTTCGATACGACGCTGACCGTCAGGAATAGCTTGTGGCTCCAAAGCGCGCACTTGCCTACATGCGGCGTGGCATAACAGCATGAAATCCAGATCGCGCCGTATAGCGCATCCGTCCTCGACGTTTCGATATGCGGCGATCGCGCATTCAATCGAACCGTTTCGGGGATTGCGATCTTCGGTACCGGCACCACGTCATTGATCTATGGCGGCGCTCGCTTCTGCGACGCAGCCAGAAGGATCGCACCACATGGGCGCGAATGGATGATCTGGCTGCCACATGGCAGCCTCCCCCCGAATCCTTCATCCCTGGACAACCGAGCGGTTTGCCGTCAATCACAATCACCGCCAGTAGATCGCGCGACAAAGCATCGCATGTTCATACGTGACGCTCACGCATACGCCAGCGGCTGGGCTTTTCCCAAGAACACCCGGTATCAGAACGCCGTGTAGGCCAGGATGATCGGCACGGTGATCACGCATCCAACTAGGACGAAAGCCAGTGACTCTGGCGCCTCGGCGGCCTGCCAAAGACCTTCGTCCAGAAACGATAGGCCGTCAGCCAAGCCTGAGAGTGAGTCCTGAGCCAGCGCCAGCGGAAGAACAGGAGCACCCAGCGCAGCGCGATGCTGATGGTCGGAAACAGAATGTGGAAGGCGATGTTGCCGTCGTTCGCACCCGCGACGCGGAGCTGGTCCAGCAGCCATTCCCGCCGGGAGGCGACCTCGTTTGGCGCCACCGCCGAATTGGAGGCACGACGGCATGCCCTGCGCCGCGGTGGTCTGCGGGGCGGCCCATCAGATGGGGATCATATTGGACATTTCTTCAAAAAATGGGTAATATTTTCCCCATATGATCAAGCAACATCACGGCGCCATCATGAACCGCCATCTGCTGCAGCAGCTCGGTGAGCGCCTTCGTGCTTTGCGAATTGCTCAATCTATGACTCAAGAGCAGATGGCCAAGGCTGCCGATATCGATCGAAAAACGCTGCGATCCGTTGAGGCCGGCGAACCGACACCGTCGATCGGCACTTACCTGCGGGTGATGACCGAGCTCGGGATCAATGGGGAACTGGCCCTGCTGACCGGCGACACCATGACGCCAGCTCCAGCAGGTTCAGTTGCGGCCCGCAGCAAGCACCTCCCGCCTGCGGTGACGGTCAACATCCAGCCGTCAGCCCTCAAGCATCAGACACAGGACTTGCTGAGCACGTCCCTTCACGAGGAGGCCGTGCGAGTCGTCAAGGCAGATCCAAGCCGCCTCGAGGAGGTCCACGACGTACTGGCGAAGTGGATCCGTGATCAGCCTAACTCGCGTTCCATAAGCCTTTGGCGCGAATGGGAGAAGATCCTGGCTGACCATGCTTGGCGCAAGGTGTTGGGATCAACCGCCCGGGCTCAGCAGCTGCGGTCTGCATCGCCAATGGGTGTCGTGGTCTCAGATGCGGCGCGCAAGGCCATTCTTGAGCAGCTCTCCACCCTGAAAAAGGGCGTCGTTCTTAACAGCGCGTCAGCTCTGATGGGGTCTTCGCACGCTCAAGACAACTCGACTGAGCATCAAGCAACGGAATCGGGCCTGATCCCATGACCCGCGAGCAGCTTGAGCACATCATTCGGGCCTGTGCTTCGATCACGAACCAGTACGACATCATGGTTGTCGGTTCACAGTCGATCCTAGGCGCGTATCCAAACGCTCCGGCCGAGTTCACCGCATCAATGGAAGCTGATGTCTATCCATTGTTCGCTCCGCACTTGGCGGAGGAGATCGAAGGCGTCATTGGCGAGTTCTCAGACTTCCATACGGCCAACGGCTACTACGCAGAGGGGGTCGATCCCGCGACATCCAAGCTCCCCAGCGATTGGATGGCGCGGGTGTGCAAGATTCAGAACGAGAACACCAAAGGATATGCCGGCTATTGTCTGGATCCCCTTGACCTGTTCCTCGCAAAGGCTGTCGCAGGGCGGGACAAGGACCGTGACTTCTGCAAGGCGCTTCTGCAATATGGATACGTTGACGTCGAGACGGCCCTGAGCAAAATCCCCTTGATGCCTCTCGACGACGAGAACGTGCTCACCGTGAGCCCGACCAAGCTGATCGCTCGCATCCGTCGGTGGGCCCGCGACTAGATGGTCGGCAGGAGCCGCTGAGAGGCTCTAGATCGCGATCAGCGTGCGAAGCGCTAGACAACCCGTTTGTGAGGCGGTGGCGAAGAGACTGCGCCACTTCGTCGGAATGGCGACTCCACCACCCGGCCGCCAACCAAGTAAGCATGATCTAGCCCACTCTCGCCTTTTCGGCTCAAAATCTGGTTCGTATTTTCAGGTTTGCGGCTCAATAGAGGAACCGAGACTTGCCCAACTGCCGGATGACCTATCGTCCCTTTGTGACCCAAAAGATCCCTCCACTTGCAGAAAATTTTGGGGGTGACTTTGGGGGTAGCTTCGGTCAATTGCCTCGGAAGCCGCATAAATACTGGGGGTTGTACGGACGCCTGCTCCGCCTACAGGCGGCCGAGCTTTTGCATCATGCTCGCGGGCAGCTGCAAGCTCGCCGTCGACGGGAATGAAGTCGTCACGCTGAACGCCGGCGACTTCGTCCTGCTGCCGACGACGCCGGCTTTCACCATCTCCAGCTTCTCGCCAGCGCCGCCGATTCACCTGGACCCCAACACCATTGGCGGAGAGGGCGAGGTCCGGTATGGCGACCAGAACGGTGCGGCCGATATGCGTTCGCTCGGGGGCGCATTCTTGTTCGAGGCCTCCGACCCCGCGCTGCTGGTGTCGCTGCTTCCGCTGGTCGTTCACGTACCCGGGTCAACACGACTCGCTCAGCTGGTCAGCATGGTCGGCGAAGAGTATGTAAATCAGAGGCCCGGCCAAGAACTGATGCTGTCCCACCTGGTCGGCATGATGTTGATCGAGGCGATGCGGTCGACCAGTTCGGGCACCGCGCCGCCAGGCCTATTGAAAGGTTTGGGAGATGAGCGCTTGGCGTCGGCCCTGAAGCAGATGCACGCGCACGTCGCGCATCCGTGGACAGTCGCTGAACTTGCGAACATAGCGGCCCTGTCTCGCTCGGCGTTCTTCGACAGGTTCAGCCGGACGGTGGGCGTCGCGCCGATGGAGTATTTGCTGTCGTGGCGCATGGCGTTAGCCAAAGACCTTCTGGGCCGCGAGGGTCTGGCCATCGCGGAGGTCGCAGAGCGTGTCGGCTATGCATCAACCAGCACTTTCAGTACCGCGTTCAGCCGCCACTTCGGACAGCCGCCCCGGCAGTTCATTCGCTCGGCGAGTCCCAGGCAACCTGAGGCGAGCTGAGCTTCACGGAGGGGCCACGCCTTGACGTTCGCGCTCGAGGGCTACTCCGATGGCTTGCGCAACGAAGTCAGCGCCTTCGGCATCGACGTGGTCGTGATCCAGCCCGGCGGCATACGCACCCAATGGAGCGACATCGCGGCGGCGGAGAGCCAGCGGCTCTCGGGCGCAGGTCCCTATGCCGGCCTGGTGTCCGCCATGACGCGCCTGCGCCCGCAGGAGGCCCGCGCGCCGGAGCCGGAAGTGGTGAGCGCCCTGATCGTCAAGGCACTGCGGGCCCGCCGGCCGCGGACCCGATACCACGCAGGCCTGATGGCCACGCCGCTGCTACTGCTGAGGCACTGGCTGTCCGACCGGCTCTTCGACCGACTGATCATGAGCGGCCTGAAACCGGCGAGCCCGCTCGGTAGTGCGCCGGCGCCTGCCCGACCACGCGCTTGAAGGCGTTGCTGAACGCGCTCTCCGAGCTGTAGCCCAGCGCATAGCCGATGGACGCGACCGAGGCCTGGCCTTCGCGCAGATCACGCTCGGCCAGCCGCATGCGCCAGCGGGTCAGGTAGGCCAAGGGGGCAAGGCCCGCGCTCGCCTTGAAGTGCGCCGCAAAGCTGGCGCGCGACATGCCGCAGGCCTCGGCCAGCTCCTCCAGCGCCCAGGCTCGCGCCGGATCGCCGTGCATCAGCCGCACCGCGGGAGCCAGGCGGCGATTGCCGAGCAGCCGCAGCCAGCCGGGGCTCGGCTCGGCCTGCTCATCCATATGCGCACGGAGCACCTGGATGAACAGCAGGTGTGCCAGCTGCGCCGATGCAGCACCCATGCCCGGCAAGGCATCGCTGCGCTCTCGGACCAGTTGCGCGAGCAAGAGCTGCAGCACGGCCGCGTGGGCCGAGCCTTGCGGGATGCGGATCGATGCGGGCAGCGCGTCCATCAAGGAGGCGCCGCGCACGGCATCAAAGTCGACCTTGCCGCCCATCATGAAGAACTCCTCGCCCTGCCCGTGCCGGCTGATGCCGCCCACGGCCGCGGACGTGACGGCCTCCAGATCGATCGGCGCCAAGCTCAGGTCCGTCGCGAGGACGGCGCTGCGCGGCGACCGGCGCAGCAGGAAGTCCCCCGCGCTCAGCAGGAATGGCGCATCGCCACCATCGATCGCGCACCAGCATTGGCCGCGCACGAGGCACCAGAAGTTGATCCGGTCGGATGCGGGAAAGCGGATCGCCCAGTCGCCGCCCGCGATCAAGCCCCCGGAGACCACGGACCGGGCATGGATGAGGTCAAGGACGTCGGAGAAGGGATCGCCGGTCATTTGGATTTTTGAGAATGAATTGCAGATTTTCCTGTATTCAAAGTCTACCGACCGGCGCCTATCGTTCGATCCCATCGGCAGGTCGCCGAGCAAGCACCATTTGGGAAATCGACATGACACAGAGAACCTGGCTCATCACCGGCGTCAGCAGCGGCTTCGGACGCCACATGACGGAGCAACTGCTGGCACGCGGTGATCGCGTGATCGGCACCGTCCGCAAGGCGGGCGCGCTGCAAGACCTGGCGGAGGCGCACGGCGATCGCCTGGCGCTGCATCTGCTGGACGTCAGCGATGCCGCTGCCGTCCAGCAGTTCGTCGAGGCAGCGTTCGCCAGCCATCCGCGCATCGACGTGATCGTGAGCAATGCCGGCTACGGCCTGTTCGGCGCCGCCGAATCCTTCACCGACGAACAGATCCGCCACCAGATCGACACCAACCTGGTCGGCTCGATCCAGTTGGTCCGCTCGGCGATCTCGCATCTGCGCGCCCAGGGCGGCGGCCGCGTCCTGCAGCTGTCGACCTACGGCGGGCAGGCGGCATCGCCGGGCGGCTCGCTGTGCCACGCAGGAAAATGGGGCATCGAGGGCTTCATCGACGCCGTCGGCCAGGAGGTGGCCGGCTTCCGCATCGAGGCGACCTTGGTCGAGCCGGGAGGCGCTCGCACCGAGTTCCGCTACGGCAGCTCGCGGCTGGGACCATGGATCGAGGCCTACGCCGGCACTCCGGTCGCCGGCATTCACAAGATCATCGAAGAGGCGAAGCTGTTGCCCATCGGCGACCCGGCCAGGATGGTGGCGCTGATGATCGCCAGCGTCGACCAGCATCCGGCGCCTAAGCGGCTGGCGCTGGGCAGCGACGCCTACACCGCCATGCACAAGGCTCTGACCACGCGGCTTGCGGAGCTTGAGGCGCAACGCGAGCTGGCGTTCTCGACCGACTTTCCTGCGGGGGCCTAAGACTGGTTCCCGGAGGTTGATTGACCACGCGTGCTGGCGGCATCGCGTTGACCGCCGGTATCGGCCAATGGACTAAACCGCTCTCGCGGTAGCTGCTCCGGCGGCATTGGTCCGAACTCGATCCGCCATTCCTGCCACCGTTGATCGGCGAGGCAATCCGCCTCGCTCTTCAACAGGAGCAGGATC
>NZ_JAXCLA010000009.1:0-430473 GCF_034043675.1 Roseateles agri
GTGAGAATGCTCATGGACTTCCCCTTCCGGATGCGTTGATGAGATATCGCACTTCCCATCGTGGCATTCAGTTGCCGTTCGCCGCAACGCGGCCCATTCGGGACGGGGAAGTCCCTTTCATTCGTTAAGGCTGCACAAGGATTGGCAGGCTGTCGCGCGTCGTCGATCTTCCCAAAGACTGCAATGCTTTGTATCCTTTGCTGTCCAGACTCGCACTAAGCGAGCGGCAGACAGCGATTCAAGATCGCATAAGGGGAGATCTCATGGACCAGCTTCTCAAGACGGCCATTGCAAACAAGCAACTTGTCGAGTTCTCATACAGCGGGCATCAGCGCATAGCCGAGCCCCACGTGTTGGGAATCAATGGTGGGGCGTTGCAGTTCCTCGGCTACCAGGTCGGCGGATCAAGCAGTTCCGGTGGCATTCCTGAGTGGCGCAGGTTCGACTTAAACAAGATGTCGAACCTCTCGCTTCTTCAGCAGACCTTTCCTGGCAAGCGCCCATTCCCCTCCGGTAAGCACAGTTCTTGGGATCAGCAACTGGCCATCGTGGCGTAGCGCTGCCTGACCTGCAGTTACAGCGGACGCCCAACGACGCCGCTGAATTTTGACGTTAGCTGACTCAGGTCTACATATGTCGTGCTACCAGTGCTCAAACCGTGCGATGTACAGAGTTGGTCAGCAAGGCGTACCGCTTTGCCTAGATTGCTACTTTAAGTACTCGCAGATACAGCAGCAAGAGGTCGAGAACAACGAGCGGATGCTGAACTATCTCAGTGATCAGATTTCCGCCTCTGTGGGGTTGCCACCTATGGGTCCACGATTCCAGTCGCGGCCCAGGCCAGTCGTTGTCGCGGGGGCAAAGTTGAACAACATTAATGTCAGCAACAGCGTAGTAGGCACGATTAACACGGGATCTATTGGTACTGTCGATCAGTCGATCAGCGCGCTTGTTCAAATCGGCGAGCCTGTGCTAGCGGATGCATTGACGACACTGTCAGAGGCCGTTCTACAGAGCGGCGATCTCACGAGAAATCAGAGAAACGAGATCGTTGAATCGCTGAGCGTCATCGCGAAGGAAGCGGCGACCCCGAAAGAGTCGAGGCAGAACACCGTAGCGCTGTCCCTGATCGAGAAATCTATGCGCGTAACAGCGCTCGCCAATGACATCACAGACATCTGTCAAAAATGGTGGCCGGTTCTTCTCGCCGCATTCAGCGTGGGCGGTGCGAACTAGCCATTTATTCCAATGGACGCCTAACGGTGTCTATTTAGGTCAGACGTTGGTTTTTCCATGGACCAATTGATAGAAATACTTAAGCAAGTCGTCCTCGCTCTCGGCGTCATCGCCCCGGCGGCAAAAATTCTTCTAGGCTGGGCGCTCCCACCGAAGAACCTCGAGGAGCGATATACAAGAATCGATCGCTTCTTCAAAAACGCGCCCTTTGAGCTTCCTCCATTGCTCTTGGAGGCATCCTTTGGGGCCGCCATGGGGCATCTCAAGATGAGCGCACCGGAGATTCATCTGCTACTTCGACAAGCTGAGCCAACTCGCTTTTTCGAGCGCTACCTTCATGTCCAGCAATACGTTGCCCCAAACGTCGATAGCACCCGGTTTGTTCTGCGATCTGTTGCTGCTAGTCGTTTTTGGCGTAACGCTGTACGGTGGCTCCTTTTTGTTCTGTACTGTGTTTTTGCCAGCGCTTCGGGGTGGCTCGGTCTTTTCGGCATTCCTCCGCTCGTCACAAAGGCTAATTGGTCGGCAGTAGCCGGGGCGGGGGGGGCTATGCCTAATCTTTGGTTGGGCTGCTTGGTTCTTCCTTGTCGAGGGGCGGCGTATCTCGTGGGCAATTCAGCTAGAGGCCTCCCAGAATGCAATTTGAAGTCAACTTTGAAGTGACCTGCAACACTGCTAGGACCGAGCTGAGGGCTCACTCGGAGTTTTGAAGCTCAGTCGGCGCCGCTGAATCTAGTCGTTGAGCCTCATCAGAGCTGGATCAATGAGCGGCTGATTCCCCCAAATTTCGAAGAGGCTCCAACTTCGCCATCCGGCGAATCGCTTGCTGGGCGAGCGTGCCTCCTCACTAGCAACCACCTCACCTTACCGGCACACTCGCGCAATTCGCCGTGCTGAACCTGTCCACCATCAGCCGAAAGCTCTCGCCCTCCTGGAAGCGCTGCCACTGCTCCAGCGGCAGTTGGCAGTTCCAGTCCACACCGTTGCGCTCTGAGCGCAGCTGCAGCAGATAGCGCTGCGTGCGCTTGCCGGCGCGTTCGGCACCGATCTCCTCGGGTGGGAGGTCGGCGAGCTGTGGCGTCGGCCAGCGCGGCGGTTCGGTGGCCGGTCCACTGGCCTGGGCGACCCAGCGTTTGCGCCATTCCGCCACCGTGTATCGACAGTGTTCGGCAAGGCCGGATCGGACACCGCTCGGATCCGCAATCATTCGCCGCTCGACGCCGCCGGCGCCGGGCGGCAGTTCGTCGCACCAGCCGGAGCCGGTTTCCAGCACGCGCTTCTCGACTTCGATCTCGTACAGCCAGGTCTTGGCTTCGACCTTGACGCTGAAGCCGCGCGGGCCGAACAGGCGCCAGCTCAGGGCAAGCACCGGGATCAAAAGCAGGGCGAGGAAGGCGAGGCGGCGCGGCCGGGGTCTCATCCGCGCATTGTCGATCGACGGCGCGGGCGTCGGCTCAGGCTTCGTCCAGCAAGGGACGCAGCATTTCGTCCCAGGTCGCGAGGTCGTCGAAGCTGATGTGCAGCCAGTCCATCGCAATGCCGTGGTTGGTGGCCCAGTCGGCATCTTCGGGCAGGCTTTCGTGGCGGCGCATCAGGTGTTCGGCCACCAGGCCCATCGCGATCAGCGTGTGCACCTCGGCCTCGATGCCGGCGTCGCCGAGCGAGCTGAAGTCGTGGTGCAGCCGGATCGCGGCCATCAGCTCGGTGGGCATGTTCCAGGCGCGCGCGGTCAGCGCGCCGACGACGGCGTGGTCGGTCTTGTGGTTGACGTTTTCGGTAGCGATGAAGGGGCGGTCGATACGCGCATTGGCTTCGATGATCGTGCCGCCGTAGCCGCGCACGCTTTGCAGCAGCACCGGCATGCCCACGTGCAGGAACAGGCCGAAGGAATGGGCGAGCCCGGTGGAGACGCCGGGCAACTGCTCAGCGATGAAGGCGCAGGCGATCGCGCGCTTGGTGGAGCGCTCCCAGAAGCGCGCCAGGTGCGGGCTGTTGACGGGAATGGCGTTGCGCGCGAGGAAGCCGGTCATCACCGCGGCCGTCTCCTTCAGGCCGATGCGGTTCATCGCCTGGCCGACGGTGGTGCAGGGCAGGCCTTGCGGCCGGTGCAGCGGGCCGTTGGCGATGCGCAGCAGGGTGGCGGACATGGCCACGTCGGCGGCGGCGATGCGGGCCACGGCGTTCAGGTCAGGTTCGGCCTCGCGCATGGCTTCGCGCAGTTGGAGCAGCAGCTCCGGGCAGGGCGGGATGAGGATCTGCTTGAGCGCACCCTGCGCACGGGATCTGTCAATTTCTTGGCGGATTTGCTGGCTATTCATGGACTGCTGGTGTTGCGGCCCGGCGGCGGGCGGTGGGCACGGCCGGAGCACCGCTACGATAGCTGCGACCCGGCACGGCCTGCCGCAACTTCTCCACGGTTGGGCGCTTTTGTTGCGCATGCTTTTCACAGTCCGCCACTTGCTCCGCATCCGGCGCGCCCTTGCGCGCCGCGCCGGGGCCATGGTGCTGGGCGCGCTGCTGGCCACGGCGATGCCGGCCCAGGGGCTGGACAACGACAAGCTGACCGAGGCCGCGGCCAAGCTGGGCCCGCGCGCGGTGGCCGAGGTGCAGCCGCTGCTGCAGATGATCGGCCGCGCGGCGGCGCTGGATGAGGAAGCGCGCATCACGCTGGTCAACAACTACATGAACCAGCGCATCGCCTTCCGCGAGGACATCGATGTCTGGGGCGTGATCGACTACTGGGCCACGCCGCTGGAGGCCTTGAACAAGGGCGCCGGCGACTGCGAGGACTACGCGATCGCCAAGTATTTCAGCCTGCTGTCGGCCGGCATGCCGATCGCCAAGCTGCGCATGGTTTACGTCCGTGCCTCGCTGCGCGGGCAGTCGCTGGCCCACATGGTGCTGGCCTACTATGCGCAGCCGGGCGCCGATCCGCTGATCCTGGACAACCTGATCCCGGACGTGCGGCCCGCCTCGCAGCGGCCCGACCTGCGCCCCGTCTTCAGCTTCAACAGCGAAGGCCTGTGGCAAGGCACCGGCACCGTGACGCAGGGCGACCCGGTGGCCCGGCTCTCCTTGTGGCGCAACCTGTTGCAGAAGGCCAAGGCCGAAGGATTCTGAGATGGACGACCGAATGAAGACGATGAGAACAAAGGGAATGCCATGTCGCTGATGCGTCAAGTCTGGTTGCTGGTGCTGGGCGTGGTGCTGGCCTCGCTGGTGGGCAGCGTGACCGTGTCCACCGGCTCGGTGCGGCAGGTGCTGCAGACCCAGCTGCAGATCAAGAATGCCGACAACGCCGCGGCGCTGGCGCTGGCCCTGTCGCAGCAGGGCGGCGATGCGCAGCTGATGGAGCTGCTGATCTCCGCGCAGTTCGACACCGGCGCCTACCAGAGCGTGTTGTGGCGCCAGGCGGACGGCAAGCTGGCCTTCGAGCGCCACGCCGAGCCGCGGCCCAGCGGCGCGCCGGCCTGGTTCATCGGCCTGATGCCGATCGAGGTGCAGCCGGGCGTGGCCCAGGTGTCCAACGGCTGGAACGCGATCGGCTCGGTCGAGGTGCGCAGCCAGTCCTCCTACGCCTACGACGAGCTGTGGCGCAGCACCCTGCGCAGCGCGGCATTGCTGGCGGTGGTGGGCCTGATCGCCGGCGTGCTGGCGCTGTTCGTGCTGCGGCGCATCCGCCGTCCGCTGGACAGCGCGGTGAAGCAGGCGCAGTCCGTCGTGGATGGCAGTTATGCGATGGTCGAAGTCTCGCGCGTGCCGGAGCTGCAGCGCCTGACCGAGGCGATGAATGCGATGGTGCAGCGCGTGCGCGGCATGTTCGAGGCGCAGTCCGAGCAACTGCAGGTGCTGCGCCTGCAGGCGCATGCCGATCCGCTCACCGGCATGAGCACGCGCAAGCACTTCCTGGCCGAGCTCGATTCGGCGCTGACGCGCGACGAAGGCCCGGCTGAGGCCGGCCTGGTGCTGGTGCGCCTGCGCGACCTGGCGGGCCTCAACCAGCGCCTGGGCCGGGTGGCGGTGGACCAGGTGCTAGTGACGATCGCGCATGCGGTGAAGGTCTATCCGGAGCGCGTCAACGGCTGCCTCGGCGGCCGGCTGAACGGCGCCGACTTCGCGCTCTGGCTGCCTGCGCCCGATGTGGCGCGCGAGACCGCGCAGGCGCTGGCCGAGGCGCTGCGCTCCAGCCTGCCGGCTTTCGGCAGTGGCATCCAGGTGGCGCTGGGCGCGGTGGACCTGCCGCGCGAGCGGCCGCTGGGCGCCTGGCTCGGCATGGCCGACACGGCGCTGGCCCGCGCCGAGACGCAGCCGGGCTTCACCGTCGAGGCCATTGCCACCCGCGCCAATGTCGACCTGGAGAACCAGGGCGAGCGCGCCTGGCGCGTGCAGATCGTCGAGGCGATCAAGGAACGGCGCGGCCGCCTGGTCCCGTACCCGGTGCTGGACCGCGAGGGCCAGGTCTTGCATCTCGAATGCCCGCTGCAGCTGCAGCTTCAGCCACAAGGGCCCTACGAGCCCGCCGCGCGCTGGCTGCCGCTGGCGATCCGCAGCCGGCTGACGGCCGAGGTCGACGCACTGGCCGTTGGGCTGGCGCTGGAGGCGATCACCAAGGACGGCCAGGCACGCTGCATCAATATCGCGCCGGGTTCGCTGCTGGACGGTGGCTTCGTCGCTCGGCTGCGCGAGCTGGTCTTCCAGTCGCCGCCGGCGGCGCGCAAGCTGGGCCTGGAGCTGGCCGAAGGCGCGGCCGTCGAGCACTTCGAGCTGCTGCAGGAGATGGGTCGCCAACTGCGGCCGCTGGGCGTCAAGCTGGGCCTGGAGCATGCCGGCGCGGGCCTGGCGCAGGTCGAGCGCCTGTACCAGGCGGGGCTGGACTACGTGAAGCTGGACGCCTCGGTTGTCACCGGCATTTCCGGCGATGCTGCGCGCGCCGCCTTCGTGCGCGGCATGCTGATCATGCTGCGCAGCCTGGCGCTGAAGGTCTATGCGGAGGGCCTGTCCGACGCGATGGACGTGCAGGCCGTCTGGGATTGCGAGCTGGATGGCGTCACCGGCCCCTGGGCGACCGCACGCCGCCGGCCTCAGTAATCCTCAGTAGGGATCTGCGACCAGCGCGTGGTTCTCACCACGGATGCGGCGCTGCTCCTGCTGATGGGCCCGCCACAGCAGGAACACCGTCTGGGCCAGCAGCAGGCCGGCCAGCCCCAGCGCCACCGCGGCGGACACGTCCGCGCCGGCCAGCCGGCTGCGCGACTGCTCGACGTAGACGCCCACCAGGCCCCATAGCACGCCCATGCCGTAGGCTGGGTGGCCGTGCAGCTTCGCATTGGCCCAGAACAGCAGCAGCGCGGCCGCGGCCCACAGGATCAGGCTCCAGGGCAGCATGTCGCCGACCGGCAGCAGCTTGTAGGCCACCGCGACCTGCGCCGTGTTCAGGAACACCGCCAGCGACAGCCAGCCCGCGTGCAACCCCAGCGGCAGCAGCCCCAGCCACAGATGCCCGCGCGGATCCTCGGCGCGGGCCATCAGCAGGCAGCCGTACAGCACGCAGCCGAGCGCGGCCCAGATGATGATCAGCGCCAGCCAGAACAGCTGGGCCGAGAACACGATCATCCAGCTCGCCGTGAGCCCGAAGCCGACGATGGTGAGGATGCGCAGCGCCTTCTGCTCGCGCAGCGCGGGGCGGCGGCGCAGCGCCTGCCAGACCGAGAAGCCCAGGTCCAGCACGAAGATCACCGACCAGATCGCGAAGGCGTAGCCCGCGGCGACCAGCAGGGTCGGGTAGCGGTCCGACAGCGTCGCGCTATCGGGCCCGAACCATCCCAGCTGCGTGAACAGGGCGACCATCGGCATGGCCAGGGCGGCCAGCAGCAAGAGCACTTTCATCTCGACTCCCAAGCGGCGGTGTTGTAGCCGCCGACATGGCAATCGGTGTGCCGTGCGTCCTTTGGGCCCTCAGCCCACGGTGACGATGTCTCCGCCGTGCAGCGCGAAGGGCCGGCCCAGCCGCCGGTCCTCGAAGAAGTTCTGCAAGGTCTGCCGCACGGTGCGGAAAGCGATCTCGTCCCAGGGCACCTCATGCTCGTGGAACAGCCGCGCCTCCAGCGTCTCCGGGCCCGGATTGAACTCGGGCGACAGCAGCCGCGCGCGGTAGAACATGTGGATCTGCCCGACCGACACGACATTCAGCAAGGTGTACAGCGGCAGCAGCTCGATCTGCGCGCCGGCTTCCTCGTCGGTCTCGCGCTTCGCGCCCTCGGCGGCGGTCTCGCCCAGTTCGAGAAAGCCCGCCGGCAGGGTCCACAAGCCGTAGCGCGGCTCGATCGCGCGTTTGCACAGCAGCACCTGGCCGTCCGGCCCGTCGCCCCACACCGGCAATGTGCCGACGACGTTGATCGGGTTCTCGTAGTGGATCGTGCCGCAGGCCGTGCAGGTGGCCCGCTCGCGGTTGTCGTCCGGCGGGATCTGGTAGATGCACGGCGCGCCGCAGGCGGAACAGAACTTGAGGCGGTGGGCTTGGAGGAGCGGCATGGAGAGAGTTTACGGGGCCGCGCGTTACGATCCTGCGGCCATCGGCGGATGAGGGGCGGGGCGAAGCTGGACTGAAGCGATGAGAAACATCACCGAACACAACATCACCGAGGCCGTCATCGCACGCTTCGCCGGCTGCGACGACTCGCGCCTGAAGGAGATCATGAGCTCGCTCGTGACGCACCTGCACGCCTTTGTCCGCGAGACCCGGATCACCGAGGCCGAATGGGCGAAGGGCATCGAGTTCCTGACCGCCACGGGCCACATCACCGACGACAAGCGGCAGGAGTTCATCCTGCTGTCGGACACCCTGGGCGTGTCGATGCTGACGGTGGCGATGAACCATACGAAGCCGCCCGCGGCCACCGAGGCGACGGTGTTCGGCCCCTTCCACGTGGAAGGGGCGCCGGTGTTCGAGAACGGCGCCGACATCTCCGGCGGCGCGCCGGGCGAGCCGCTGTTCGTCAACTGCACGGTGCGCGGCCTGGACGGCGAGCCGATCGCCGGCGCGATCGTCGACACCTGGCAGGCCGACGACGACGGCTTCTACGACGTGCAGGTCGCCGGCCTGGAGCAGCACCGTGCGCGCGGCACCCTGCGCACGGACGAGGCGGGCCGCTTCTGGTTCCAGTCCGTGCTGCCAGTGGCCTATCCGATCCCGACGGACGGGCCGGTTGGCGCGATGCTGGTCGCCACCGGCAGGCACCCGTGGCGGCCGGCGCACGTGCACTTCCTGATCCGCGCGCCCGGCTACGAGACGCTGACGACGCATGTGTTCCGCGCCGGCGATCCCTACCTGGACTCCGACACCGTGTTCGGCGTGCGCGCCTCCTTGCTGGCCGAGTTCGTGCCGCACGCCGCCGAGGCGGGGCGGGGGCGCCATCACACGCTCGATTTCGGCTTCGTGCTGGCGCCGCAGAAGGGGTGAGAGCACCCTGAGGCCGTGGTGCCGCATGGCATCATGGCCTGATGGAACTGTTCAACTACTTTCGCTCGTCGGCCTCCTGGCGCGTGCGCATCGCGCTGGCGCTGAAGGGCCTGGACTACGACTACACGGCCATCCACCTGGTCAAGAAGGAGCAGCTCGCCGAGGACTTCGCGGCGATGCAGGCTTCCCGGCTGGTGCCGCTGCTGCGCGACGGCGATGAGCTGCTCGGCCAGTCGATGGCGATCATCGAATACCTGGACGAAACCCACCCCGAGCCGCCGCTGCTGCCGGCCGACGCGCTGGGCCGTGCCCGCGTGCGCGCGCTGGCGCAGGACATCGCCTGCGAGATCCATCCGCTGAACAACCTGCGCGTGCTGCGTTACCTGGTGCACGACATGGGCCTCTCCGACGACCAGAAAAACCGCTGGATCCGCCACTGGATCGAGGAGGGGCTCGCGGTCGTCGAGCGCAAGCTGGAGGCCGGCCCGGCGGGCCGCTTCTGCCATGGCGACGCGCCAGGCCTGGCGGACTGTGTGCTGGTGCCGCAGATCTTCAATGCACAGCGTTTCGAGGCGCGGCTGGACCACGTGCCGCGCGTGCTGCGCGTGCACGAGGCCTGCATGACGCTCCCGGCCTTCGACCAGACCCAACCTTCGAAGTGCCCCGATGCCGAGTGACGACTTGATCCACGAAGACTGGCTGCTCCCCGACTGGGACCTGCCGCATGTGCGCGCCTTCATGACGACGCGGGCCGGCGGCGTCAGCACCGGCATCCACACGAGCATGAACATCGGGCGCTCGGTCGAGGACGATCCGCAGGCGGTGGCCGCGAACCGCGCGCACGTCGACGCGGCGCTGGGCGCGCCGGCACTGTTCCTGTGGCAGGTGCACCGCCCGGACGTGCTGCATCTGCAAGCCGAGCACCTGCAGTTGGACGAAGCGCCCAAGTTCGATGCGGCGGTGAGCACCTCGCCCGGCCTCGGCGTGGCGATCCAGGCGGCGGATTGCCTGCCGGTGCTGTTCGCCGCGCCGCGCGGCGTGGCCGGCGCGCATGCGGGCTGGCGAGGCCTGGCCGGCGGCGTGCTGGAGAACACCGTGCGCGCGCTGTGCGAGGCGGCCAACTGTCGGCCGCAGGACATCCATGCGTGGATGGGCGCCTGCATCGGCCCGACGGTCTTCGAGGTCGGCGCCGACGTGCTGGAGGCCTTCGGCCATCCGCAGCCTTCGGCGGACGACAAGCGCTTCTTCGCCTACCGGCCCAATGCAGCCGGCGAGCCGCGCTGGCGGGCCGACCTGCCGGGCCTGGCGCGCGAGCGTCTGGAGGCCCTGGGCCTGGCCGCCGTCAGCGGCGGGCGCTGGTGCACCTACAGCGAAGACTCAAGGTTCTTCTCGTACCGGCGGGAGCGGCTGGGCGGGCGGATGGTCGCCGCCATCGCGCTGCGCTGAGGCAGGCGTGCGGCGGCTGCGGCCGCCGCGGTAGCGCGCACCCATCACGTAGAGCACGATGCTGATCGGCAGCAGGCCGTACAGGACGAAGGTGATGCAGGCGCCGAGCAGGCTGCCCTGGGTGCTGGTCGCCTCCGCCGCCGCCATCAGCAGCGCGACGTAAAACCAAGCGATCGCTACCAGGTACATGGGCTGGATTCCGCCACGGAAAGAGGGCTCAAAACGGGCAAGCGTACACCAGCGGCGCGCCGCCAAAAGTACGCACGACTGTGGCAAGCTTCTCGCCTCCGTCGCCATGCAGCGACGCAGCCGATCCCGGAAGTCCAAGGAAACCTATGTCGAGCAAGAAAGCGGCGGGCCTGCCGCAATTCCCGTCGCAATTCCCGTCGATTTCGCCGAGCGCCCTGTCCGCGCTGCAGTCCGACTACCTGGCCCAGGCCACCGCGCTGTGGAACGAGTCGCTGAAGGCCGGTGCCGCCGAAACCAAGCCGCTGCCCGATCGCCGCTTTGCCAACGCCGCCTGGAGCGGCAACCCGGCCAGCAGCTTCGTCGCCCAGATGTACCTGCTGAACTCGAAGATGCTGCAGCGCATGGCCGAGCAGGTGGAGGGCGACGACAAGCTGAAGCAGCGGGTGAAGTTCGGCGTGCAGCAGTGGATCGACGCGGCCTCGCCGAGCAACTACCTCGCGCTCAACCCCGAGGCGCAGGCGCTGGCGGTGAGCACGCAGGGCGAGAGCCTCAGCAAGGGCCTGCAGCAGCTGTGGGGCGACGTCCAGCGCGGCCATGTTTCGCAGACGGACGAGAGCGCTTTCGAGGTCGGCCGCAACGTCGCCACGACCGAAGGCAGCATCGTGTTCGAGAACGAGCTGTTCCAGCTGATCGAATACAAGCCGCTTACCAAGGAGGTCTACGAGCGGCCGCTCTTGATGATCCCGCCGTGCATCAACAAGTTCTACATCCTCGACCTGCAGCCGGATAATTCACTGATCCGTTACTCGGTCGAGCAGGGCCACCGCACCTTCGTCGTGAGCTGGCGCAACCCGGATGCGAGCTGCAAGGCCTGGACCTGGGACGACTACATCGAAAAGGCAGCGATCCGCGCGATCGAGGTCGTGCGCGAGATCGGCGGCACGAAGACGATCGACACCCTGGGCTTCTGCGTCGGCGGGACGATCCTCGCCACCGCGCTGGGCGTGCTGGCCTCGCGCGGTGAGCATCCGGCCGAGAGCGTCACCCTGCTGACGACCTTGCTGGACTTCTCCAGCAACGGCATCCTGGACATCTTCATCGACGAGCCCGCCGTGCAGCTGCGCGAGGTCACGCTGGGCGACAAGGCGCCCGGCGGCCCGGAGCTGCTGAAGGGCCAGGAGCTGGCCACCACCTTCAGCTTCCTGCGGCCCAACGACCTGGTGTGGAACTACGTCGTCGGCAACTACCTGAAGGGCGAGGCCCCGCCGCCCTTCGACCTGCTGTACTGGAACGGCGACGCGACCAACCTGCCCGGCCCGATGTACTGCTGGTACCTGCGCCACACCTACCTGCAGAACGAGTTGCGCGAGCCGGGCAAGCTGATTGTCTGCGGCGAGCAGCTCGACCTGTCGAAGATCAAGGCGCCGGTCTACATCTACGGCTCGCGCGAGGACCACATCGTGCCCTGGGACAGCGCCTACCGCTCCACGCAAGTGCTCAGCGGCAAGAAGCGCTTCGTGCTGGGCGCCTCGGGCCACATCGCCGGCGTGATCAACCCGCCGGCCAAGAAGAAGCGCAGTCACTGGATTGGCAAGGCGGCGGCGCTGCCGGCCGATCACCAGCAGTGGTTTGACGGCGCCGTGGAGCATCCGGGCAGTTGGTGGACCGACTGGTCCGCCTGGCTGGCCTCGCATGCCGGGGCGAAGAAGCCGGCACCGAAGTCACCGGGCAACCGGACGCACAAGGCCATCGAGCCCGCGCCCGGCCGCTACGTGAAGCAGAAAGCCTGAGCGATGAGCCCCTCGCCTGCGAGTACGCAGTCGGTCCCCCGAGGGGACGGCGATGCTTGCCGGATCGACCGGCAAGCACATCGCCAGGCGGGCCGGCTTGGGAGCGGCCCGGCGCGCGGCCCGTGAATACCCGGCGCCAAGAACCTAATGTTGTGTGTGAGCAATAGTTACCTGAACGGAGAGTGAAGACCATGAGTACAGACATCGTCATCGTTGCAGCGGCCCGCACTGCCATCGGCAAGTTCGGCGGTACCCTCGCCAAGACCCCGGCCGTGGACCTGGGCGCGGCCGTCGTGCAGGACCTGCTGCGCCGCTCGGGCCTGGAAGGCGGCCAGATCGGCGAGCTGATCTTCGGCCAGGTGCTGCAGGCCGGCTGCGGGCAGAACCCGGCGCGCCAGACGGTCATCAAGGCCGGCCTGCCGAACACGGTGCCGGCCATGACGATCAACAAGGTCTGCGGCTCGGGCCTGAAGGCCGTGATGCTGGCGGCGCAGGCCATCCGCGACGGCGACAGCGAGATCATCATCGCCGGCGGCCAGGAGAGCATGAGCATGAGCCCGCACGTCGTGCCCAACTCGCGCGAAGGCATGCGCATGGGCGACTGGAAGATGATCGACACGATGATCAACGACGGCCTGTGGGACGCCTACAACCACTACCACATGGGCATCACGGCCGAGAACGTGGCCAAGGAATACAGCGTCACCCGCGAGCAGCAGGACGCGCTCGCGCTGGCCTCGCAGCAGAAGGCCGCCGCGGCCCAGGAATCCGGCCGCTTCAAGGACGAGATCGTGCCGTTCTCGATCCCGCAGAAGAAGGGCGATCCGATTGTTTTCTCCGCCGACGAATTCATCAACCGCAAGACCAGCGCCGAGGGCCTTGCCGGCCTGCGTCCGGCTTTCGACAAGACCGGCAGCGTGACGGCGGGCAATGCCTCGGGCCTCAACGACGGCGCCGCCGGCCTGGTGCTGATGAGCGCGGCCAAGGCCGCCGCGCTGGGCCTGACGCCGCTGGGCCGCATCGCGTCCTACGCCAGCGCCGGCCTGGATCCGAAGATCATGGGCATGGGCCCGGTGCCCGCCGCCCGCAAGGCGCTGGAGCGCGCCGGCTGGAAGCCGCAGGACCTGGACCTGCTGGAGATCAACGAAGCCTTCGCCGCCCAGGCCTGCGCCGTCCACAAGGAGATGGGCTGGGATCTGTCCAAGGTCAACGTCAACGGCGGCGCCATCGCGCTGGGCCACCCGATCGGCGCTTCCGGCGCGCGCATCCTGGTGACCCTGCTGCACGAGATGCAGAAGCGCGACGCCAAGAAGGGCATCGCCTCGCTGTGCATCGGCGGCGGCATGGGCGTGGCGCTGACGGTGGAGCGTTGACACCACATTCGGCTGCAACCCCGGAGCAACCCGCTTGACCCTGCCTGTCACATGCGAGACTCTTACGTTCGACAGGCGAACGACGCGTCTTCTTCAAACGAGAGACAGATGAGCCGTCGGGGCGCGTAGGACGCGGCGCCCGGCGATGGCTCCAGGAAGGAGACTCAAATGAGCAAGAAAGTTGCATACGTCACCGGCGGCATGGGCGGCATCGGCACCGCGATGTGCCAGCGCCTGCACAAGGAAGGCTTCACGGTGATCGCCGGCTGCGGCCCGAGCCGCGACTACGACAAGTGGCTGACCGAGCAGGCCGCGCTGGGCTACCAGTTCCATGCCTCGGTCGGCAACGTCGGCGACTGGGATTCCACCGTGCAGGCCTTCGACAAGGTCAAGGCCGAACACGGCACGGTCGACGTGCTGGTAAACAACGCCGGCATCACGCGCGACGGCATGTTCCGCAAGATGAGCAAGTCCGACTGGGATGCGGTGATGAACACCAATCTCGACAGCATGTTCAACGTCACCAAGCAGGTGATCGAGGGCATGCTCGACAAGGGCTGGGGCCGCATCATCAACATCTCCTCGGTCAACGGCGAGAAGGGGCAGTTCGGCCAGACCAACTACTCCGCCGCCAAGGCCGGCATGCACGGCTTCACGATGGCGCTGGCGCAGGAAGTGGCGGCCAAGGGCGTGACGGTCAACACCGTGAGCCCCGGCTACATCGGCACCGACATGGTCCGCGCGATCAAGCCCGAGGTGCTGGAAAAGATCGTCGCCACGATCCCCATCAAGCGCCTGGGTACGCCGGAGGAAATCGCCTCCGTCGTGGCCTGGCTGGCGAGCGAGGATTCGGGCTTCACGACCGGCGCGGACTTCAGCTGCAACGGCGGCCTGCACATGGGCTGAGCTGAATTCAGCTCGCGGATGAAGCGGCCTGCGGGCCGCTTTTTTCTTGCCGTCCGCAGGGCGTGAATAGTCACTGCGGCGCGCAGACATAACGTGCAATTCGCACGGAGTCAAAAGCGCTTTGGAACATAGACTGCCGGGCTGCTTCCTCTTCGATCCATGCTGTGCCAATTGCTATCAGGACACTCGTCCTCGCCTTCGTCCTGTTGCTGAACCTGGGCTCCCCCGTTATTGCGAGGGCTACACCGTCTGTCGCCGCACCGCCGCCGCTGGTGTTCGCCTTCAGCGAGCTGGCGCCGTGGAAGCTCAGGGGAGAGGCGGGCACCGAGGAACACGGCGGCGTGTACACCGAGATCGTGCGAGAACTCGCGCGGCGCGTCGGCCGGCGCCTGGAGATCGTCGACTGCCCGTACAAGCGCTGTTTGCGCTTGATGGAAACGGGCCAGGCGGACCTGGCCATCGGCGTGATCGAAACGCGCGAGCGGGACGTCTACATGAAGTTCCTTCGCACGCCGCATCGCAGCCATAGCGCCGACCGGGTGTTCTACGTGCGCGCCGGCGATGCGTCGCGGATCCGGAGCTATTCGGACCTCTACGGTCTGACCATCGGTGTCGCGAATGGCGGCGTGTACTTCGAGCGCTTCGACAGCGATGCGCGGCTGACCAAAGAGGTGGCGGCCGACAACGCCACCAATTTCCAGAAGCTGATGCTGCATCGCGTGGACGCCGTCGCCATCGCCGAGGACCAGGCCGCGGCGCTGAGAAGCGAGATGCATCTGGAATCGCAACTGGAACCGGCGCAACTGCACATCCCTGACCTCTCCACCCGCTCCGTCGCGGTGTCGAAGCGATCGAAGGCCATGGCCATGCTGCCGGCGCTGGAGAAGGCGATGCACGACATGCGCAGCGACGGCACGCTCGCCGCGCTCTACGACCGGCATTACTACACGCGATATGGACTTAACAGACGGCAGGTCAAGGTCGACTGACGGCTTGTCATCCAGGCTGCGTATCCTGCGCCGCCATCAGAACCGGACAGATAGATAGACAACAACGAGGACTGCGATGACTTTGAACAAGCTGCGAGTCGGCACCCGCCTGGGTGCCGGTTTTGCTTTGATTCTTCTGCTGCTGGCATTGATGCTGCTGATCAGCGTGCTGCGGCTCAACAGCACGCTGGCGTCCGTGCAGCACATGATGGCCCTGCCGCTGGCCAAGGAGCGGCTGGTCGAGGAGCAGCTGCGCAATGTGTCCGTCGGTGTCACCCGTGGCAAGGCGATCGCGAAGAACGCCGACGGCAGCCTGGAAGCACTGTTCCGCGACGAAGCGAGCGCGGCGACGACGCGCGGCAACGAGATCGTCAAGGCACTGGCCGAGATGCCGCTGGCCGAAGACGAGAAGGCGCTGTTCGACAAGTTCGGTTCGTCGCGCGCGGCTTTCCTGGACAGCCGCAACCGCATCATGGCCGCCAAGCGCGCGGGCAATGCCGACGAGGCCAACCGCATCTATGACGCCGAATTCAGCCCGGTCTCCGCGGCCTACGTCGCCTCGCTGGCCGCCATCGTCGACTACGAGCACAAGGTCATCGACGACCTGAACGCCCAGATCGCGGCCGACGCCGCGCGCGGCAAGATGCAGCTGGTGCTGCTCGGCACCGTGGCGATCGCGCTGGGCGTGGTGCTGGCAGTGCTGCTGACGCGCTCGATCACGCGGCCGATGGCGAACGCGGTGCGGCTCGTCGATGCCGTCGCGCGGGGCGATCTGACGCAGCACCTCGAAGCCGATGGCCGCGACGAGATCTCGTCCCTCGTCGCTTCGCTCGGCCAGATGAACGCGGGCCTGACCCGGCTCGTGCGCCAGGTGCGGCAGTCGTCGGAAAGCATCCAGACGGCCAGCCAGGAGATGGAGCTGGGCAACAACGACCTCAGCGCCCGCACCGAGCAGCAGGCCAGCGCGCTGGAGGAGACGGCCTCGTCGATGGAGCAGCTCAATGCCGCCGTGCGGCAGAACGCCGACAGCGCGCAGCAGGCGAACCAGCTGGCCAAGAGCGCGTCCGAGGTGGCGATCGAGGGCGGCAAGGTCGTCGATTCCGCCGTGGAAATGATGAAGGGCATCAACGACGCCTCGCGCAAGATCGCCGACATCATCGGCGTCATCGACGGCATCGCGTTCCAGACCAACATCCTGGCGCTGAACGCCGCCGTGGAGGCCGCGCGTGCCGGCGAGCAGGGGCGTGGCTTCGCCGTCGTGGCCGCGGAAGTGCGCTCGCTGGCCGGCCGCTCGGCCGAGGCGGCCAAGGAAATCAAGCAACTGATCGGCGCCAGCGTCGAGCGCGTGGAGCAGGGCACGGCGATGGTCGACAAGGCCGGGGCGACGATGACCGAGGTGGTCGGCAGCATCCGCCGCGTCACCGACATCATTGGCGAGATCAGCGCGGCCAGTGGCGAGCAGTCCTCAGGCGTGTCGCAGGTCGGTGAGGCCGTGACGCACATCGATCAGGCCACGCAGCAGAACGCCGCACTGGTCGAGCAGATGGCCGCTGCGGCCAGCGGGCTGAAGTCGCAATCGGAGCAACTGGTGCAGGTGG
The DNA here is from genome assembly GCF_034043675.1 of Roseateles agri. NCBI lineage: Bacteria > Pseudomonadati > Pseudomonadota > Betaproteobacteria > Burkholderiales > Sphaerotilaceae > Roseateles > Roseateles agri. Next base: position 16,987 of record NZ_JAXCLA010000009.1, read on the forward strand.
TCTCGACCTTCAAACTGACGGCCTGACGGCGCCGATTCTTGTTTACCATGCGCCCGTTTTCCTTTCTGTAAACGGAGCAGCTGATCATGGCCATGGACGTCGTCGACTACGAGATCAAGGGTTCGGAAATGCAGTTCGTCGAGGTCGAGCTCGACCCCGGCGAGGCGGCGATCGGCGAGGCCGGCTCGATGATGTTCATGGAGTCGGGCATCGAGATGGACACGGTGTTCGGCGACGGCTCGGCCAACCAGGGCGGCCTGTTCGGCAAGCTGCTGGGCGCGGGCAAGCGGCTGATCACCGGCGAGTCGCTGTTCACGACGATCTACACGAATCAGGGCCAGGGCAAGCGGCGCGTGGCCTTTGCCGCGCCCTATGCCGGCAAGATCATCCCGATGGACCTGCGCCAGCTCGGCGGCACGCTGATCTGCCAGAAGGACGCCTTCCTGTGCGCGGCGCGCGGCGTGTCGCTGGGCATCGCCTTCCAGAAGCGCCTGGGCGCCGGCTTTTTCGGCGGTGAGGGTTTCATCATGGAGAAGCTGGACGGCGACGGACTGGCCTTCGTGCACGCGGGCGGCACGATCGAACGCCGCACCTTGGCGGCCGGCGAAACCCTCTACGTCGACACCGGCTGCGTCGTGGCCTACACGCCGGGCATCGATTTCGACATCCAGTACGTCGGCAAGATCAAGACGGCGCTGTTCGGCGGCGAGGGCCTGTTCCTGGCGCGCCTGAGCGGCCCCGGCGAGATCTGGCTGCAGAGCCTGCCGCTGTCGCGCCTGGCCTCGCGCATCTTCGCCGCCGCCCCGCAGCGTGGCGGCCACAAGGAAGAGGGCTCGGTGCTCGGCGGTTTCGCCGCGGGCGGCCTGCTCGGTGGCCTCATTGGAGGGGACGACGAATAAGCCTTGTCTCAGGGAACGGCCGGGCGGGCCGCCTACACTCCCGCCTTGCCTTTTTCCGATCCGAGGATTGCTTCGATGTTCCCCAAATCCTGGCTCGGCGCCGCGCTGGCGCTGATGCTGGCGGGCGCCGCCCACGCGGCCCCGCCGATCTTCGTGCTGAACTCGCTGGATGCCGACATAAGCATCGTCGACCCGGTCAGCTTCACCCAGGTCAGGCGCATCCCGACTGGCAAGGAGCCGCACCACCTGTACCTGACGCCGGACGAGAAGTCGCTGGTCGTCGCCAACGCGCTGGGCGATTCGCTGACTTTCCTCGATCCGAAGACGGCCGAGGTCCAGCATGTGCTGCGCGGCATCTCCGACCCGTACCACCTGCGCTTCTCGCCCGACATGAAGTGGTTCGTCACCGCGGCGAACCGGCTCGACTTCGTGGCGATCTACCGCTGGCAGCCCAAGGACCCGGCCAACCCGCTGCAACTGGTCAAGCGCATCCCGGCGCCGAAGACGCCCAGCCACCTGTTCATCGACAGCAAGAGCACGACGCTCTACGCCAGCCTGCAGGACAGCGACGAGCTGATGGCCATCGACCTGGCGACGCAGACGCCGCGCTGGACGATCAAGGTCGGCAAGATGCCGGCCGACGTGTTCATCACGCCGGACGACAAGTACATCCTCGTCGGCCTGACCGGCGGCAGCGAGGTCGAGGTCTACGACATCTCCGCCGGCGGCAAGACGCCCGCCAAGCTGGTGAGGAAGATCGCGACCGGCAAGGGCGCGCACTCGTTCCGCGCCTGGGGCGACCAGCGGCATGTGCTGGTCAGCAACCGCGCGGGCAACTCGATCAGCAAGATCGACCTGCGGACGATGAGCGTCGTCGACCAGTTCCCGGGCCCCAGCGGCCCGGACGACATGGAGGTGATGGGCGACGGCAAGACCCTGCTCGTCACCTCGCGCTGGGCCGGCAAGCTGACGATGATCGACACGGTGACGCACAAGGTGATCAAGCAGGTGAAGGTCGGCAAGTCGCCGCACGGCGTCTGGACCTTGGACCACATGCCGCGCCAGTGATGCTGCTGCGCCGCTCCCTGCTGGCGCTCGGCGCCGCGCTGGCCTCGGCCTGCGTGCTCGCCCAGCCCTGTGACAAACCGGTCTACCTGACCTTCGACACCGGCCACATGGGCGTCGCGCCGCTGATCGCCGAGACGCTGAAGAAGTTCGACGCCAAGGCCACCTTCTTCCTCGCCAACGAGCCCACGCTGACCGGCGGCATGACCTTGGATTCGACCTGGGCGCCCTGGTGGAAGGAGCGCGCGGCCGAGGGCCACGACTTCGGCGCCCACACCTGGAACCACGACATCTGGCTGGAAGACATTCCCGATGCCGAAGGCAAGGTGACGCGCTTCAAGGTCCGCACCGTGGCCGGCATGAACGAGCCGGTGGTTCACGAGGTCACGGCCGAGGAGTACTGCGAGAGCCTGAAGAAGGTCGGCGCGCGCTTTCAGGAGATGACCGGCCGGCCGCTCGATCCGATCTTTCGCGCGCCGGCGGGCCGCGCCTCGAAGGCCCTGCTGGCGGTGGCGCAGCGCTGCGGCTTCCACCACGTGGGCTGGAGCGCGGCGGGCTTCCTGGGCGATGAGCTGCCCTCCGACAAGTACCCCAACTCGCAACTGCTCGAGAAAGCCCTGAAGAACATCAAGCCGGGCGACATCCTGCTGGCTCACCTGGGCATCTGGTCGCGCCAGGACGCCTGGGCGCCGGCGGTGCTGGAGCCGCTGATGCAGGGATTGAAGGAGCGCGGCATGTGCTTTGCGCCCTTGCATGAAAATCCGCGCTATGCGCCGCTGATGTCGCCGGCCAAGGCCGGTGGCGGCAATGGAGCCGGCAACGGCGGCAGCAGCAAGCCCGCAGCGAAGTCCGCACGACAACGATGATCGATTGGTTCAGCGATCTGTTTGCCACCTGCCAGGCCTGGATCTACGAGACCCTGGTCCAGCCGGTCGTGTTCGGCCTGGGTTACGGCAACCTGCTGGAAGACGCCTTCGACGCCACCGGCTGGCTGCTGGTGGGCCTGCTGCAGGTGGCGGTGATGCTGGTCTTCATCCGTGCGCTGGAGCGCTGGCGCCCGGCCGAGCCGGTGACCGATCGCCAGGCCATCCGCGTGGACGTGATCTACACGCTGATCCACCGCCTGGGCCTGTTCCGGCTGGGGCTGTTCTTCGCCATCGATCCGCTGTGGGACTGGCTGTCCGGCCAGATGCGCCTGGCCGGCGTGCCGAGCTTCCAGCTCGATGGCGTGCTGCCCGGCATCACCGACATCGGCTGGGTCAGCTTCCTGATCTATCTGGTGTTCTTCGACTTCGTCAACTACTGGCTGCACCGCGCGCAGCACGGCTTCGAGTGGTGGTGGCAGCTGCATGCGCTGCACCACAGCCAGCGTCAGATGACGATGTGGAGCGACAGCCGCAACCACCTGCTCGACGACCTGATCATCGACAGCGTCTTCGTGCTGCTGGCGCGCTTCTTCGGCGTGGCGCCGGGGCAGTTCGTCGCGCTGGTGGCGGTGTCGCAGCTGATGGAGAACCTGCAGCATGCGAACACGCGGATCTGGTTCGGGTCGCTGCTGGAGCGCGTCTTCGTCAGCCCGCGTTTCCACCGGCTGCACCACTCGATCGGCTTCGGCCATGAGACCGAAGGCCGCGGCACCTTGGGCGGCCACAACTTCGCGGTGCTGTTCCCGGTCTGGGACGTGATCTTCGGCACCGCCAGCTTCGAGGCGCGCTGGGATCCGACCGGCGTGCGCGACCAGTTGAGCGAAGAGGGCGGGCGGGATTACGGGCGTGGCTTCTGGGCGCAACAATGGCTCGGTGTGAAGCGTCTGATCTGGAGATCGAGCTGATGGTGAATCTTTTGGGCCGCGTGGCCGATGCCTTCTGGCGCGCGATCGTCTACTGCCTGCATCCGCGGGTGATCCTGCTGTCGCTGCTGCCGCTGCTCATCTCGGCGGGCCTGGCCTTCGGCCTGGGCTACTTCTTCTGGGAAGCGGCGGTGGACGGCGTGCGCGAGACGATGTCGTCCTGGCAGGTGATCAACACGATGCTGGGCTGGCTCGACTACGTGGGCGCGGGCGGCTTCCGCTCGGTGCTCTCGCCGCTGATCGTGCTGGCGCTGGCGCTGCCGGTGATCATCGTGTTCAGCCTGCTGCTGGTGGCGCTCTTGATGACGCCTTCGCTGGTGCAGCTGGTCGCGCGCCGGCGCTTCCCGGCGCTGGAGAAGAAGCGTGGCGCGCCGTTCTGGATGGGTGCGCTGTGGTCGGTGTGGAACGCGCTGATCGCGATCGTCGCGCTGGTCATCAGCGTGCCGTTCTGGCTGATCCCGCCGCTGGTCCTGATCGTGCCACCGCTGATCTGGGGCTGGCTGGGCTACCGCGTGTTCTCGTTCGACAGCCTGGCCGATCATGCGTCGAAGGAAGAACGGCGCCGGCTCATACGCGAGCACCGCATCCCGCTGCTGGCCATGGGCATCGTCACCGGCTATCTGAGCGCGCTGCCGGCGGCCATCTGGGCGATCGGCGTGATGGCGGTGGCGCTGGCGCCCTTCCTGATCGTCGCCTCGATCTGGCTGCACATGCTGGTGTTCGCGTTCTCCACGCTCTGGTTCACCCACTACACGCTCGGCGCGCTGCACGAGCTGCGGCTGCGCGAGGCGGCCGTGCCGAAGGCGACCGAGCTGGTCGTCGAACTCCCGCCGCGTGACGAGCACGAGCCGCTGCCGCCGAGCCCCTCGAACTACCTGCCACCTGCTGCCCACCCATGAACATCGGCCTGATCATCATTGGCGACGAGATCCTGTCCGGCAAGCGCCAGGACAAGCACCTGTCGAAATTCATCGAGCTGCTGGCCGAGCGCGGCCTGTCGCTGTCCTGGGCGCAGTACCTGGGCGACGACCGGGCGCTGATCGTCGAGCACCTGAAGCGCGCCTTCGCCAGCGGCGACCTCGTCATCAGCTGCGGCGGCATCGGCGCCACGCCGGACGACCACACCCGCCAGGCCGCGGCCGCTGCGCTGGGGCAAGATCTGGCCCTGCATCCCGAGGCCCGCGAGCTGATCTGGCAGCGCGTGCAGCAGATGGCGACGGAGCAGGGCACGACGGTGGCGGCTGACCACCCGGACACCCTGCGCCGCTTCGAGATGGGCGTGTTCCCGGCCGGTGCCTCGATCATCCCGAACCCGTACAACAAGATCCCCGGCTTCTACGTGGGCGACGTCCACTTCGTCCCCGGTTTCCCGGTGATGGCCCATCCGATGATGGCCTGGGTGCTGGACCAGCGTTACCCGCAGCTGCGCCGCGCGGTCGGCGTGCTGGAGAAATCGCTGATCGTCCAGGGCGCGATGGAAGCGACCTTGACGCCGCTGATGGAGGCCATCGAGCGCGACTTCCCCGGCATCAAGGTCTTCAGCCTGCCCAGCGTCGACCACCCGCAGTGGGGCCGGCACATCGAACTGGGCGTGAAGGGCGAAGCGGCGTTGCTCGACGCCGCGTACGCCGCGCTGAAGACCGGCCTGGCGCAATATGGTGCGCAGATAAGCACTGAACTGGTGCGTTGATTTGCCTGCTGATGCACCAACACGGTGATGCATTTCGCAGCCCCTTGGTGCAGCGGGACGCATAATCCGCAGCCGCAAGGGCGTGTCACTGAACTGCCTTCCTTGGCATACAAACTGCTTGTCAAGGAATCGAGAACTACCCAACCCAACAGCGCTATTAGGAGCATTTGATGGCCAAGACCGTCGCCGATGTGATGAGCATCGTCAAGGAAAACGAAGTCAAGTTCGTCGACTTCCGCTTCACCGATACCCGTGGCAAGGAACAGCACGTCACCGTGCCGGTCTCGCATTTCGACGAAGACAAGTTCTCCTCGGGCCACGCGTTCGACGGTTCCTCGATCGCCGGCTGGAAGGGCATCGAAGCCTCCGACATGCTGCTGATGCCGGACCCGAACACGGCCAACATCGACCCCTTCTTCGAAGAGCCGACGCTGATCCTGTCCTGCGACGTGGTCGACCCGGCCGACGGCAAGGCCTATGAGCGCGATCCGCGTTCGCTGGCCAAGCGCGCCGAGGCCTACCTGAAGAGCAGCGGCCTGGGCGACACCGCCTACTTCGGCCCGGAACCCGAATTCTTCGTGTTCGACTCGGTTCGCTGGGGCAACGAGATGTCCGGTTCCTTCTTCAAGATCGAATCCGAAGAAGGCGCCTGGAACTCGTCGAAGGAATACGAGCACGGCAACAGCGGCTACCGTCCGACGGTCAAGGGCGGCTACTTCCCCGTGCCCCCGGTCGACTCCTTCCAGGACATGCGCTCGGAAATGAGCCTGATCCTCGAGCAGTGCGGCATCCCCGTCGAAGTCCATCACCATGAAGTGGCCAACGCCGGCCAGATGGAAATCGGCACCAAGTTCAGCTCGCTGGTCCAGCGCGCCGACTGGCTGCAACTGCAGAAGTACATCATCACGAACGTCGCGCACGCCTACGGCAAGACCGCGACCTTCATGCCCAAGCCCCTGGTCGGCGACAACGGCTCCGGCATGCACGTTCACCAGTCGGTCTGGAAGGACGGCAAGAACCTGTTCGCCGGCGACGGCTATGCAGGCCTCTCCGAATTCGCCCTGTACTACATCGGCGGCATCATCAAGCACGCCCGCGCGCTGAACGCGATCACGAACCCCGGCACCAACAGCTACAAGCGCCTGGTCCCGGGCTTCGAAGCCCCGGTGAAGCTGGCCTACTCGGCCAAGAACCGCTCGGCCTCGATCCGCATTCCGTACGTGGCCAACCCGAAGGGCCGCCGCATCGAAGCGCGCTTCCCGGATCCTTCCGCCAACCCGTACCTGGCCTTCTCGGCCCTGCTGATGGCTGGCCTGGACGGCGTGGAAAACAAGATCCATCCGGGCGAAGCCGCCACGAAGGACCTGTACCACCTGCCGCCGGAAGAAGACGCGAAGATCCCGACCGTCTGCCACAGCCTGGACCAGGCGCTGGAGTACCTGGACAAGGGCCGTGCGTTCCTGACCAAGGGCGGCGTGTTCACCGATTCGTACATCGACGCCTACATCGAGCTGAAGATGCAGGAAGTGACCCGCTTCCGCATGGCCACGCACCCGGTCGAGTTCGACATGTACTACGCGCTGTAATCCGGGCGGACGGTATGCGTGTGCTGTTCCTGCCCCACGCATGCCGTCGAATCCCGGGTGCTGCGGCGCCTCGCAAAGGACGGCTTCGGCCGTCTTTTTTATTGGCCTTCCGAGCTGAACGAAAGCGCAACGTGCATGCGCCACAATGCGCCCATGGCCTTCGAACGATCCCTGCTGTTGACGAGCGTGCTGCTGCTCACCGGCCATGCCGCGCTCGCGCAGGCGCCCGTCTATCGCTGCCCCGGCCCGCCGGTGCTCTACACCGACGCGCTGTCGGCGCGCGAGGCGCAGGAGCGGGGTTGCCGCACGATCGAGGGCACGCCGATCACCGTGATCCAGGCGCAGAAGCCGCGTGCACCGGCGGCCAATACTTCCTCGGCCGCGGGAGCTGATGGTGGCGCCAAGGTCGACCCCGCCCAGCAGCGCGCCCGCGACAGCGAGCGCCGCCGCGTGCTGGAGGACGAACTGCGTGCCGCCGAAGGTCGCCTCGCGGCGGCCCAGGCGGAGTACCAGAACGGCAACGGCGAGAAGCGCGGCGACGAGGCGCGCAACTACCAGAAGTACCTCGACCGCATGGCCGAACTCAAGGCCAGCATCAACCGGCAGCAGAGCGACATCGAAGCGATCAAGCGCGAGATCGGCAAGCTGCCTTCCTGAACCTGCTCTTCGTGTTCCGCCTCCAGCGGGAGGCGCAGCATGAACGACGATTCCCTCTCCCGCGAGACGGCCGACTTCGGCGCCTTCGACACCCTGGCGACCATGGTTGCCGTGATCCAGCCCGGCGGCGAATGCCTGTTCGCCAACGCTGCCTTCGAGAACGTGCTGCGCCTGTCGCGCCGCGCGGTGCAGCGCGGCAACCTGTTCGACTGGTTCGCCGATGCGAGCCTGCTTCAGGATGCCGTCAGCGGCGTGGCCCGCAATGCCTATTCGAGCAGCCGGCTCGAGGCGCAACTGCGCTGCGGCGCGCGCCCGCACGAGGATCTGCTGCCGGTCCACGTGATCGTCTCCCAGATGGAAGGCACGCCGGGCCACGGCGCGACGGTGCTGGTCGAGCTGATCGAGAACGCCCAGCAGGCGCGGCAGGACCGCGAGGAGCGCGCGCTGGACCAGGTGCAGGCCACCAAGGAGCTGACGCGCAACCTGGCCCACGAGATCAAGAACCCGCTCGGCGGCATCCGCGGCGCCGCGCAGCTGCTCGCGATGGAGCTCGACGATCCCGAGATGAGCGAGTACACGCAGGTCATCATCCACGAGGTGGACCGCCTGCAATCGCTGGTCGACCGGCTGCTGGCGCCGCACCGGCATGCCCAGGTCGTAGGCGACGTCAACATCCACGAGATCTGCGAGCGCGTGCGCCTGATCATCCTGGCCGAATACCCGCGCGGGCTCACGGTGGAGCGCGACTACGACACCTCGCTGCCCGACTTCCGCGGCGATCGCGAGCAACTGATCCAGGCGGTGCTGAACATCGTGCAGAACGCCGCCCAGGCGCTGCATGCCCGCATCGCGGCCGGTGATGCGGTGATCATGTTGCGGACGCGCGTCGCGCGTCAGGTCACGCTCAGCAAGCAGCGCTGGCGCTTGGCACTGGAATTGCATGTAGAGGACAACGGCCCCGGCGTGCCGGCGGACATCCTCGATCGCATCTTCTATCCCCTGGTGTCGGGGCGCGAAGGTGGCACCGGTCTCGGATTGACGCTGGCCCAAACGATCGCCCAGCAACACCAGGGAATGATCGATTGCGAAAGCGAAGCGGGCCGGACCGATTTCCGCATGACCTTGCCGCTGCCCTGATCCACAAGATTGGCGGCGGCCGGGCCGATAGACACCAGCAGGCAGCACACGCATGAAATCTATCTGGGTTGTTGACGACGACCATTCCATCCGCTTCGTGCTGGAGAAGGCACTGGCCCGAGAAGGCCTGCCGGTACGCAGCTTCTCCAACGCGCGGGACATGCTGGCCGCGCTCGACGAGGGCGACAGCCCGCAGGTGCTGGTCTCCGACATCCGCATGCCTGGCGGCTCGGGCCTGGAACTGCTCGCCAAGGTGAAGGAGCGGCTGCCCGGCCTGCCGGTCATCATCATGACCGCCTACTCGGATCTGGACAGCGCCGTCTCGGCCTTCCAGGGCGGGGCCTTCGAATACCTGCCCAAGCCCTTCGACCTGCCGCGTGCGGTGGAGCTGATCCGTCGCGCGCAGGAAGAAAGCCAGCGCGAAGCGGTCTCCGAGGAAGCCGCCGCCCAGGTGCCCGAGATGCTGGGCCAGGCGCCGGCGATGCAGGACGTGTTCCGCGCGATCGGCCGGCTGAGCCAGAGCAACGTCACCGTGCTGATCACCGGCGAGTCCGGCTCCGGCAAGGAACTGGTCGCCCGTGCGCTGCACAAGCACAGCCCGCGCGCCGACGGGCCCTTCGTCGCGATCAACACCGCGGCGATCCCCAAGGACCTGCTGGAGAGCGAGCTGTTCGGCCACGAGCGCGGCGCCTTCACCGGCGCGCAGGCGACGCGGCGCGGCCGCTTCGAGCAGGCCGACGGCGGCACCTTGTTCCTCGACGAAATCGGCGACATGCCGCTGGACCTGCAGACGCGCCTGCTGCGCGTGCTGTCCGACGGCCAGTTCTACCGCGTCGGCGGTCACAGCCCGATGCGCAGCAACGTCCGCGTGATCGCGGCGACGCACCAGAATCTCGAGGAGCGCGTGCGCCAGGGCGCGTTCCGCGAAGACCTGTTCCACCGGCTCAACGTGATCCGCCTGCGCCTGCCGGCGCTGCGCGAGCGCAGCGAGGACATTGCCGTGCTGGCGCGCTACTTCCTGCAGCGCAGCGCCACCGAGCTAGGTGTCGAGGCCAAGCGTCTGTCGGAGGCCGCGCTGGCCCGGCTGGTGGCCTTCGAATTTCCCGGCAATGTGCGGCAGCTGGAGAACGTCTGCCACTGGCTGACCGTGATGGCGCCCAGCGTCACGATCGAGCCCAAGGACCTGCCGCAGGACCTGCTGGCCGCGCCGCCGGCGACCGCGATCGTCCATGCCGCGGCGCCGGCGCCGGTGGAGGCCGCGGCAGCCCTGCCGTCCGCGATCCCGCAGGCCGGCGGTGCTGCGCTGCCGAGCTTCGGTGCCGGGCCGGACGCCTGGGTCGCCGAGATGGCCCGCGAGGCGCGCCGCCTGCTGAACTCGGGCGAGCCCGATGTCTGGGATGCGCTGACCCGCCGCTTCGAGGCCAGCCTGATCCTGACCGCGCTGGACGTCACCCGCGGCCGCCGCATCGAGGCCGCGCAGAAGCTGGGTATCGGCCGCAACACGATCACCCGCAAGATTCAGGAATTGGGTTTGGAACCGTGACTTTGAGGTGACTTTGAGAATTGAACTTGACGACCTGAGCCGCCCCCAGATCCACGCGCTGCTGAACGAACACCTGCAAAGCATGTACGCGCTGTCGCCGCCGGAGAGCGTGCATGCGCTGGACCTGTCCAAGCTGCGCCAGCCGGACATCAGCTTCTGGAGCGTCTGGGACGGCGAGGAACTGCTCGGCTGCGGCGCGCTGAAGCAGCTCGACGAGCGCCACGGCGAGATCAAGTCGATGCGCACGCCCGAGCAGGCGCGCCGCCGCGGCGCGGGCCGGGCGGTGCTGCAGCACATCGTCGGCGTCGCCCGCGAGCGTGGCTACGCGCGGCTGAGCCTGGAGACCGGCCCGGCGGACAAGGGCTTCGCGGCCGCGCACCGGCTGTACGAGAGCTTCGGCTTCGAGACCTGCGGGCCCTTTGCCGACTATCGCGGCGACGACCCGTTCAGCGTCTTCATGACGCTGGAGTTGCGCTAGCCGCCGCTGCTGCTGCCGCGCGGGCCGCACGATCGAGCCAGATCGCCAGGCCCTGCGCGTTCAGCTCCACATCCAGCGCCAGCAGTTCTTCCACCTGCTCGTCAGGCAGCGTGCAGCCGTGCTCGCGCACGCGCCGCAGGTACATGCGGCGCAGGCCGTCCTGGAGCTTCTCGTGCCGCTGCTCGGCGGCGGCCAGGGGCTTGGCCAACGCCACCATCTCGTCGATCTCGTCCAGCAGCAGCGCCGCGAGGCGCGGCACCTCGCCGACCTTCGAGTAATGCGTCAGGTACATGCAGGCCGGTTCGAAGGCCATCATCCGGCCGATCGAGGCGCGCAGCGCCTCGGGCTCGAACTGCACCGGCGTGCTCGTCGGCAGGATCCACGGGCCATTCGCGGGCGTGTCGAACTCGCGGTAGGACAGGCCGAAGGTGTCGCCGGTGAACCAGCCGCGCGTGCGCGCGTCCCAGACGCAGTGGTGGTGGCGGGCATGGCCCGGCGTGTCCAGCAGTTGCAGCGGGCGTGTGCCGCCGAGCGTGACGACCATGCCGTCGTGGCTTGCCACCGCGCGCTCCGCGGGCACCGGCACCAGGCGGCCGTAGGAGCGCTCCATCTCCTCGTCGCCATAGACGGCGCGGGCGCCAGCCCACAGCACGCGCGGGTCCACCATGTGGCGCAGGCCGCGCGGGTGCACCAGCATCCGGGCCTGCGGCAGCGACTGCATCAGCAGCCCGACGCCGCCGGCGTGGTCCAGGTGGACGTGCGTGGGGATCACCCAGTCGACGCTGGCGGGCGTGAGGCCCAGCCGATCGAGCGCCGCCAGCAGGCGCGGTACCGCGTGGTTGGTGCCGGTGTCGACGAAGGCGGCGCGGCCGTTCTCGACGACCAGGTAGGCGGCATCGAAGCGGGGGCGCTGGAAGTCGGTGTCGATCGCGTAGACGCCGCCGCCCAGGTCTTCGATGAAATGGTCAGGCATGTCTCGTCCTTAGAATCCGTCGATTATCCAAGGGAGCAGAGAGTGGCCGTTCACGAGATCCTGAAGATGGGCGACCCGCGCCTGCTGCGCGTGGCCCAGCCGGTGCCGGCGGAGCAGATCGGCTCGCCCGAGCTGCAAGCGCTGATCGCCGGCATGTTCGAGACGATGAAGGCCGCCAACGGCGCCGGCCTCGCCGCGCCGCAGATCGGCGTGGACCTGCAGCTGGTGATCTTCGGCTACCAGAGCAACCCCCGTTACCCGGATGCACCGCCGGTGCCGCCGACGGTGCTGATCAACCCGGTCATCACGCCGCTGGACCAGACGATGACCGAGGGCTGGGAAGGCTGCCTGTCGGTGCCGGGCCTGCGCGGCGTGGTCGAGCGCTTCGAGCGCATCCGCTACACCGGCCTCGATGCCGAGGGCCAGCCGATCGACCGCATCGCCGACGGCTTCCATGCCCGCGTCGTCCAGCACGAATGCGACCACCTGATGGGCTTGCTCTACCCGATGCGGGTCAAGGACTTCAGCCGCTTCGGCTACACCTCGGTGCTGTTCCCGGAGCTGGATCCGGACGCTGACGACTGACTGACCGAAGGTGCAATTGTTTGTAAGCGGGTCGGCCGGGCTTGGCACTTGCCCGTTGTAAAGGCCTGCCCGCCGTCACTGGAGTCCTCTGCATGAAGGCCGCCACCCGTTCCCCCGCATTCCCCTTCCTGGCCGGCCTGTTCCTCGGCCTCGTCCTGCTGTGCCAGGCCATGCTGGCGCATGCCCAGCCCGATGATGTCGATCCGCCGGCGCGCGCCGCGCGGGTCGGCGAGGTCGTCGGCGACGCCTGGCTCTATGACGGCGAGAACCGCGAATGGATCCGCCTGCTGCGCAACCAGACCCTGGGGCAGGGCGACCGTGTGCGCACCGACGATCGCGCGCGCGTCAGCCTGCGCATCGGCTCCACCAGCCTGTGGCTCGACGAGCGCAGCGACATCGCCTTCAACCAGCTCGATGAAGGCCGCACGGTGCTGGAACTGGCGCACGGCGACATCGGCCTGCGCCTGCGCAGCAGCGAATCGGCCACCGACACGCGCATCCGCACCCGCGAGGGCGACATGGTTCCCGAGCGCGAGGGCCTCTACCGCGTCGAACAGCTTGACGACGACAGCGCCAGCCGCGCGTATGTCTGGCAGGGGCGCCTGCGCTTCGAGCCCGCCCGCGGCGAGGGCGACATCCCGCCGACCTGGCTGCAAGGCGGCGAGCAGGCCGAGTTCTGGTGGGCCGGCGGCCCGCGCGTCGAGCGTCAGCGCCTGGCCAGCGACGGCTTCGGCGACTGGATCGCCGCCCAGCGCGACGCGGATGCCGTCCTGGCACAGCGTTATGTCTCGCCCGAGATGACCGGCATCGAGGACCTCGACCGCAACGGCCGCTGGGAGCAGGCGCCGGACTACGGGGCGGTGTGGATCCCCACGGCCGTGGCGCCCGATTGGGCACCCTATCGCGACGGCCACTGGGTCTGGAGCCGCAACTGGGGCTGGACCTGGGTCGACGACGCGCCCTGGGGCTTTGCCCCGTTTCACTATGGCCGCTGGGTCAGCTACCGAGGCCGCTGGTGCTGGGCGCCGGGCACCTACGTCGCCCGCCCGGTCTACGCGCCGGCCTTGGTGGCCTGGGTCGGCGGCGGCTCGTTCAGCGTCAGCGTCAATGTCGGCGGGGGCCGCCCGCCGCCGCCGCGCTTCGGCTGGTATCCGCTGGCGCCGCGCGAGGTCTACCGGCCGCCGTACCGCCATTCGCCGATCTATGGCGACCGGATCAACGGCGGTGATCGCCGTGGCGACGGCCCGCGCGGCAACGGGCGCCCGCCGCAGAGCAATCTGAACGTGGCCGGTGCCGTCAGCTTCCTGCCGGGGCAGGGTGGGCCGGTGCGCGCGCTACCGCCGGGCGAAGTGCGCCAGCTGCGGCCGATGCCCGTACCCGTGGCAGCGCCGAGCCGCCAGGACTTCGCCCGGGTGCTGCCGCAGCGTCCGTCGACCGAGGTGCGCACACAGGCCGAGATGCCGGCCTGGCGCGGCCGTGGCGGTGACAACAACCGCGGCCCGGATCGTGGTGATCGCGGTGATCGCGGATTTGACCGCGACCGCGGCGACCCCCGCCAGGGCGGACAGGCCGGACAGCCCGGACGAGGCCGCGATTCCGAAACGCCGCGGCCGGCAATGCCGAATCCGCAGGCGCAGCAGCAGGACGCGCAGCGTGCCCAGCAGGAGCGCCAACAGCAGCAACAGCAGCGGCAGATGATGGAGCGCCAGCAGCGCGACCGGCAGCAGCAGGCGGACCGGGCGCAGCAAGAGCAACAGCGCCAGCAGCGCGAGCAGCAACAACAGCAGGCCGACCGCGCCCAGCGCGACCGTGCGCAGCAGCAACAACAGCCGCAGGAGCGCGCCCAGCAGGAGCAGCGCGGGCAACAGGAACGCCAGAACCAGATGGAGCGGCAGAACCAGGAACGCGCACGGGCGGCCGAGGCGCAGCAGCGCCAGCAGCAGGAGCGTGCCCAACAACAGCAACAAGAGCGCGCCCAGCAGGAACAGCAGCGTGCCCAGCAGGAGCAGCAGCGCCAGAACCAGATGGAGCGGCAGAACCAGGATCGCGCACGCGCCGCGGAAGCTCAGCAGCAGCAACAACGCCAGCAACAGCAGGCGCAGCAGCCTCAACAGCAACGGCCGCAACCGCAAGCCCAGCCGCAGCCGGCCCAGCAGCCGCGCCGCGACGAGGGTGACCGTGGTCGTCGTGACGACGGCGATCGCCGCGGCCGTCAGCCGCAGCAACAGGATAAATAAGGCCTAGCGCGGCTTCGCGTCCAACATCGGCCGAAGCTCGCGCCAGACGTTGTCCAGGATCAGCGGGTGGGCCTTGGCCACCGGGTGGATGCCGTCGGCCTGGAACCATCCGGCCTGCACGGCGTTCGGCTGGTCCGCCACGCCCTTCAGCAGGAAGGGCACCAGCGATATCTTCGCCGCCTGGGCGGCCTGCGCGAACATCGCCTCGAACTCGCGCCCGTAGGCGGCGCCGTAGTTCGGCGGCATCTGCATGCCGACCAGCAGCACCCGCGCGCCGGCCGCCTGCGAGGCCTTGATCATCGCCGCGAGGTTGTCCTTCGAGGCCGCCAGCGAGAGGCCGCGCAGCGCATCGTTGGCGCCCAGTTCGATGATGACGATGGCCGGCTTGTGCTGCGCCAGCGCCGCCGCGATACGGCTGCGCCCGCCGGAGGTCGTGTCGCCGCTGATGCTGGCGTTCTGCACGCGCCAGGCGCCGGCCAGCTTCTTGTCCGCCTGCAGCCGCTCGCCCAGAAGCGCCACCCAGCCCTGGCCGCGCTGCAGCCCGTACTCGGCCGAGAGGCTGTCGCCGACGACCAGGATCGTCTGCGAGGCCTGTTGCGCGGCCTGCGCAAGACCTGTCCCGGCAAGACCGGTCGCGGCCAGCGCCCACGCGCTACAGTGCAAGCCGAACCGGCGCCTGCTGATCATCCTCATTCTTCGGACATCCATGTCTTCCGTTCCACTGATCGAAGTCGACAACGTCAGCAAGCGCGTGCGCGACGCCACCGGCGAACTGACGATTCTGCATGACATCCGTTTCTCGCTGCGCGAGCGGGAATCCGTCGCCATCGTCGGCGCCTCGGGCTCCGGTAAGAGCACCTTGCTGGGCATCCTGGCCGGGCTGGACACGCCCAGCAGCGGCACCGTGCGCCTGCGCGGGCAGGACCTGTTCGCGCTCGATGAAGATGCGCGCGCGGCCGTGCGCGGCGCCGAGCTGGGCTTCGTGTTCCAGAGCTTCCAGCTGCTGCCCAACCTGAGCGCGCTGGAGAACGTGATGCTGCCGCTGGAACTGCGCGGCGAGCGCGATGCCAAGGCGCTGGCCACGCAGATGCTCGGCCGCGTGGGCCTCGGCGAGCGCCTGGGCCACTACCCGCGCGTGCTGTCCGGCGGCGAGCAGCAGCGCGTGGCGCTGGCGCGCGCTTTCGTGCTGCGGCCTGCGCTGCTGCTGGCCGACGAGCCGACCGGCAGCCTGGATTTCGCCACCGGCGCGCAGGTGATGGCGCTGATGTTCGAGCTGAACCGCGAGGCCGGCACGACCCTCGTGCTGGTCACGCACGACACCTCGATCGCCGCGCGCTGCGAGCGCCAGCTGCGCATCGAGGCCGGCGCGCTCGCGAGCGGCTCGCACGCAGACTGACACGCGGTTTCCCTGCCCCTTCTGCGATGGTGGCCGACGGACAATCCGAGGTCACCAACAAGAAGAGGAAGGACAACCACGATGAGTTCACTGTTCAGCTGGCGCGAGGTGCGCCCGGCACCCGGCGCTGTCGTCGCGCCCGATGAGCGCCTGCCCTGGCCGCAGACGGCGGCGATGGGCATCCAGCACGTCGTCGCGATGTTCGGCTCCACCGTGCTGGCGCCGATCCTGATGGGCTTCGACCCGAACGTCGCCGTGCTGATGAGCGGCATCGGCACGCTGATCTTCTTCCTGCTCGTCGGCGGCCGGGTGCCGAGCTACCTGGGCTCCAGCTTCGCCTTCATCGGCGTCGTCATCGCAGCCAAGGCCGCCTCCGGCGGCGCGATCGGTCCGGCCCTGGGCGGCATCATCGTCTGCGGTGTGGTCTACGTGCTGATGGGCTTCCTGGTGATGGCGATCGGCACGCGCTGGATCGAGTCACTGATGCCGCCGGTCGTCACCGGTGCCGTTGTCGCCGTGATCGGCCTGAACCTGGCCGGCATTCCGATCAAGAACATGGCCCCGACGCCGTTCGACGCCTGGATGCAGGCGGTGACCTTCGTCAGCGTTGCCTGCGTCGCCGTGTTCACGCGCGGCATGGTGCAGCGCCTGCTGATTCTGGTCGGCCTGATCGTCGCGGCCATCGTCTATGCCGTGCTGACCAACGGCCTGGGCCTGGGCAAGCCGCTGGACCTGTCCGGCATCGCCAACGCCGCCTGGTTCGGTGCGCCGCACTTCGCCGCGCCGGTGTTCGAGCAGAACGCCATGCTGCTGATCGTGCCGGTGGTCATCATCCTGATGGCCGAGAACCTCGGCCACATCAAGGCGGTGGGCGCGATGACGGGCCGCAACCTCGACGGCATGGTCGGCCGCGCCTTCGTCGGCGATGGCATCGCTACCGTCGTCGCTGCCAGCGTCGGCGGCACGGGCGTGACCACCTATGCCGAGAACATCGGCGTGATGGCCGCGACGAAGATCTACTCGACGGCCACCTTCATCATCGCCGCGCTGATCGCGATCCTGCTGGGCTTCAGCCCGAAGTTCGGCGCGCTGATCCAGGCGATCCCGCTGGCGGTGATGGGCGGCGTGTCCATCGTCGTGTTCGGCCTGATCGCGATCGCCGGCGCCAAGATCTGGGTCGACAACAAGGTCGACTTCTCCGACAACCGCAACCTGATGGTGGCCGCGATCACGCTGGTGCTCGGCACCGGCGAGTACACGCTGCGCTTCGCCGGCCTGACCTTGGGCGGCATCGGCACCGCGACCTTCGGCGCGATCCTGCTGTGGGCGCTGCTGGGCCGGGCCAAGCCAGCCAAATGAGCAGTCAAGTAAGCCAACCGCACGCACAATGAAAAAACCCCGCGGCATGCCGCGGGGTTTTTGCTTTTGGGTCAGACCCGATCAGTTCGAGAACTTGTAGTCCGTCTTGGCCTTGGCCTTCAGGTCCGCTTGATAGGCGGCCAGCTTCTGCTGTTGCAGGCGCTGCATGATCTGCGGCTTGACGTCGTCGAAGGCCGGGAAGGTCGCGTCGCGGGTGTCGTCCAGTCGGATAATGTGATAGCCGAACTGCGACTTGACCGGCTCCTGGGTCATCTCGCCCTTCTTCAGTGCTTCCAGTGCCGCGGTGAACTCGGGCACGTAGTTCTTGCCGTTGGCCCAGTCGAGGTCGCCACCGTTGGCGGCCGAGCCCGGATCCTTCGAGTTTTCCTTGGCCAGGTCTTCGAACTTGGCGCCGGCCTTGATCTTGGCGATCAGTGCCTTGGCGTCTTCTTCCTTCTCGACCAGGATGTGGCGGGCGTGGTATTCGGTGCCGCTGTTGGAAGCCTTGATCTTGTCGTACTCGGCCTTGGCTTCGGCGTCGGTGACCGGGTTCTTCTTCGCGTAATCGGCGAACAGTTCCTGGATCAGGATCGACTGGCGGGCCAGTTCCATCTTGGCCTTGTAGTCGCCCTGCTGCGGGACGCCGGCCTTCTCGGCGGCTTGCATGAAGATCTCGCGCAGCACGACTTCGTCCTTGACCTGCGACTGCAGTTCCGGCGAATCCTTCTGCTGGCCACCCTTGAGCACCTGGCTCACGAGCAGGTCGACGCGAGCCTTGGGCACGGGCTTGCCGTTGACGGTGGCGATGTTCTGCGCCAGCGCCGCCGACGACAGGGCCGCAACGATGGCGGCAAGCACAAACTTCTTCATGGGGTGGGGATGTTCAGATAAAAAAACAGCGCCGGATCGGCGCAAGCGGGACGGATGCTAACGGTGTCGCTCAGCGGATAGCCTCAGGGTTCACCCGGGGCGCGGGCATCGATCGCCAGCGCATGGATGCCATGTTGCATCAACTCTGCCAGGGAATGATATATGAGGCGATGACGTGCCACTCGTTGCAGGCCGGTAAAGCGCTCACTGACGATCTTTACCGTGTAGTGGCCGCCTTCGCGGGCGCCGGCGTGGCCGGCATGCAGGTGGCTGTCGTCGATGACTTCGAGGCTCAGCGGTTCCAGCGTCTGCTGCAGCCGGGATTCGATCGCGCCGATCGTGCTCATGGCTTGTCGTCCTTCTTCTCGGCTGGCGGCAGGTACTTGCCGAGGTACAGACCCTGGGCCAAGGTGAACACGACGATCAGCGCGGTAACGCCGAAGGCCTTGAAGTCCACCCAGGTGGACATCGTGAAGTTGTAGGCCACGTAGAGATTCAGAACGCCCAGTGCGCCGAAGAACAGCACCCAGGCGAGGTTGAGCTTCTGCCAGACGAAGCCCGGCAGTTCCAGGTCCTTGCCCAGCATCGCGGCCAGCAGGTTCTTGCCGAAGAAGGCGTTGCTGACCCAGAAGACCAGCGCCATCGCCCAGTAGAGGCCGCTGGGCTTCCACTTGATGAAGTTCTCGTTGTGGAAGTAGATGGTGGCGCCGCCCAGCACGACGACCAACACCAGACTGATCCATAGCATCAGGTCGACCTTCTGCCGGCGCGCCTTCAGGATCAGCACCTGCAGCAGGGTCGCGACGATGACGACCAGGGTGGACAGCAGCACCGGCGCTTCTTCCGGTCCGACCTTGCCGCCAGCGACGAGGAAACCGAAGTGCTCGGTCGCGAACACCGCCGCCCAGTCCTTGTGCAGGTCCGCGTACTTGAAGGAGCCGAAGAACAGCAGTAGCGGCAGGAAATCGAGGACCAGCTTCATCAATCTCGGGAATCGTGGTGGGTGCTTAAGGCGCTGGATAGGCGCAGGGTGCGAAGTCTAGCGTGGCACCGTGTCAGGACGAGCACGAGACTTCCAGCCCTTGCGCCCATTCGGGGGGGAGGGCGGCATCGGCGGCCACGGCCGGCTCGTCGTACGGCGACTGCAGCACCTTCAGCAGCCGGGTGGTCTCGCTGAAGTCGCCCTCGCTCGCCGCGCGGATCGCGTTCTCGGCCAGGTGGTTGCGCAGCACGACGGCGGGGTTGGTCCGCTTCATGCGCGCGGCGCGCTCGGCGGCATCGCTACCCTCGGCGGCCAGCCGCTCGGTGTAGCGCTGCGCCCAGGCGTCGAAGGCGGTACGGTCGAGGAAGTGGTCGCGCACGGCATCCGGCGCGGTGGCGAAGTCGGCCAGGCGGCGGAACGTGATCGTGAAGTCGGCGCGGGCCGCAGCCATCAGCTTCAGCCAGTCGTCGACGAGCGCCTGGTCATCGGCCCGCTCGGTCAGCAGGCCCAGCTTGGCGCGCATGCGGCGCATCAGCTCGGTCGGGAAGGCGGTCTTGTAGGTCTCCAGCGTCGCCAGCAGGCGCTCGCCGGCTTCGTCGTGCGACATGCCGTCGTCGCCACTCAACAGCGGCAGCATCGCCTGGGCCAGCGCGTGCAGGTTCCAGAAGCCGACGTTGCCCTGGCGGCCGTAGGCATAACGGCCACGGTCATCGGAGTGGTTGCAGATGTGGCCGGGGTCGAAGGCGTCCATGAAGCCGAAGGGGCCGTAGTCGATCGTCAGGCCCAGCAGCGACATGTTGTCGGTGTTCATCACGCCGTGCATGAAGCCGACCGCGTGCCAGTCGGCCATCAGGCTGGCGGTCTGGCGGGTGACCTTGTCCAGCAGCGCGACGTAAGGGTTCTCGGCCTCGCGGCACTCCGGCGCATGGTGTTCGATGAAGAAGTCGGCCAGGCGCTTCAGCGCCGCATGCTGGCCGGTGTGCGCGAAATGCTCGAAGTGGCCGAAGCGGATGAAGCTCGGCGCGACGCGGGTGACGACCGCGGCCGTCTCGATCGTCTCGCGCCGTACCGGCAGCGCGGAGCCGGTGATGCACAGCGCGCGCGTCGTCGGGATGCCCAGCGCGGCCATCGCCTCGGAGCAGAGGAACTCGCGGATCGACGAGCGCAGCACCGCGCGGCCATCGCCCATGCGCGAGTAGGGCGTGAGGCCGGCGCCCTTGAGCTGCAGTTCCATCGGGCCGTTGGGCGTCTCGATCTCCCCCAGCATCAGCGCGCGACCGTCGCCGAGCTGGCCGGCCCAGACGCCGAACTGGTGGCCGCTGTAGACGGTGGCCAGCGGGCGCATGCCGGGCAAGGTGGTGTTGCCGCTGAAGATGTTCAGCGCGTCGCCTTGCTCGGTCCAGTCGGCCGGAAAGCCGAGCAACTCGGCGCAGGCGGGGCTTTGCGCCACCCAGTGGGGCGAGGGCAGGCCCGTGGCCGGCAGCTCGGTGAAGAACTCGGGGCCGAGCGAGGCATAACGGTTGATCCAGACGGCATTCATCGGGTCAGTGTAGTGACCCGTCTGCCGCCGCGCCTTCCTGGGGTTTTGGTCAGAGGCGGAAGACGGACACCACGTTGATCATCGTCGCGGCCTGGTGCTTCAGGCTCTCCGCCGCGGCGGCGCTCTGCTCGACCAGCGCGGCATTCTGCTGCGTCACCTGGTCGAGCTGGTGGATCGCATCGCCGACCTGGGCGATGCCCTGGCTCTGTTCGCCGCTGGCGGCGCTGATCTCGGCGATCAGGTCGGCCACGCGCTTCACCTGGTTGACGATGTCGGCCATCGTGCCGCCGGCCTCGGCCGCGAGCGCGCTGCCCGCCTCGACCTTCTCGACGCTGTCGCCGATCAGGCCCTTGATTTCCTTGGCGGCCTGGGCGCTGCGCTGCGCGAGCGTCCGCACCTCGCCGGCCACGACGGCGAAGCCGCGGCCCTGCTCGCCGGCGCGTGCCGCCTCCACCGCGGCATTCAAGGCGAGGATGTTGGTCTGGAAGGCGATGCCGTCGATCGTGCCGATGATGTCGGCGATCTTGCGCGAGGCGGCGGTGATCTGCTCCATCGTCGCGACCACCTGGCCGACGACCTGCCCGCCCTTGGCCGCCACACCGGAGGCGCTGGTGGCGAGCTGGTTGGCGGTGCGCGCGGTCTCGGCGTTCTGCTTGACCGTGGCGGTGAGCTGCTCCATCGAGGCGGCCGTCTGCTCCAGGTTGGCGGCCTGCTCCTCGGTGCGCTGGCTCAGGTCGGCATTGCCGCTGGCGATTTCGCTGGAGCCGGTGGCGATCGAGTCGGAGCTGTTGCGCACCTGGCTGACGATCTTCACCAGGCTGTCGTTCATCGTCTGCAGCGCGACCGTCAACTGGCCGACCTCGTTGCGGCCCAGCGGCTGGATCCGCGAGCGCAGGTCGCCGGCCGACACCGCCTCGGCGACTCTCACCGCATCGCTGAGCGGCCGCACGATCGAGCGCACCAGCGACCAGGCGATCAGCAGGCCGGCCGCGACGATCAGCACCGCGCCGACGGCGGCCGTCCAGCGCAGGCCCGTGCGTGCGGCATCGGCGTCCGCCTCGGCCTGGTCCATCTTCTTTTCCTGCAGCTTGACGAAGTCGTCGATGTCGGCGAGGTAGGCCGCGACCGAAGGCGCGTATTCCTTGTCGATGATCTGGCGGCTGAGATCCTTGTTGCCGGCCGTCATCGCCTCCTTGGCCTTGGCGCTGGCCGCCAGCAGCTGGACGCCGTGGCCCATGATGACCTTCATCTGCTCCTTGTCCTGCGGCGCCTGCGCTTCCTCGGCCACCTGCTTGCGCAGCGCCTGCACCTTGGGCGTGTCGGTGGCCAGCGCCTCCTTGAACAGCTCGCCCACGGCGGGATCGGAGCTGACGGTGGCGGCCATGCTGCGCGCCACGGCCGTCTGCGTCATGCCCTGCCACTGCACCGACTTGCGGATCAGCGACTGCGCCTGCTTCGTCGCCGCGCTGGCCTCGTCGGCGATGACATTGGCGCGGTGCATCGTGTAGCCGCCGATCAGCAGCATCGCCACCAGCAGGATCGCAATCGCGGTGGTGACCCGCCGCGCCAGGGGAATGTCGTTGAGATTCATGGAAACCCGCCGAGTTGGATGACGGCGAGATTCTGCGCATGCGGCCCGGCTCTGCCAACCGCTGCGGCCTCGCGCAGCGTGACTTCTTCCAGTGAATACCCTAGGCAGCTGCTGTAACGCGTGCGACTCGGCGCCGCCCGAACGCTGGATTAGACTGATTCGATAACGACGACGACAGGAGACAGCGGCCATGGCAGCACCCCTGATGGGTCAGATGATGACGGACCCCTTGCTGGTCTCGTCGCTGATCACGCACGCGGCCCGGCATTCCGGCAGTACCGAGATCGTCAGCAAGCGGGTCGAGGGCGACCTGCATCGCTACGGCTGGCGCGATGCCGAGCTGCGCTCGCGCAAGCTCGCGCAGGCGCTGGCGCGGCTGGGCCTGCAGGAGGGCGAGCGCGTTGCCACCCTGGCCTGGAACGGCTACCGGCACCTGGAGATCTACTACGGCGTGGCCGGCTCGGGCCTGGTCACGCACACGATCAACCCGCGCCTGTTCCCCGAGCAGATCGCCTGGATCGCCAATGACGCGCAGGACGCCGCGCTGTTCTTCGAGGCCACCTTCCTGCCGCTGGTCGAGAAGCTGCTGCCGGCGCTGAAGAGCGTGCGCCATTTCGTGCTGATGACGGACCGTGCGCACATGCCCGCGCAGTCCGCGATTCCCAATCTGCTCTGCTACGACGAGCTGGTGGAGGCCGAGGACGGCCGCTACGCCTGGCCCACCTTCGACGAGAACCGCGCCGCCTGCATCTGCTACACCTCGGGCACCACTGGCAATCCGAAGGGCGCCGTCTACAGCCACCGCTCCAGCGTGCTGCACTCGATGGGCGCGGCGATGCCCGACGCGATGGACTGCTCCTCGCGCGACGTGGTGCTGCCGGTCGTGCCCATGTTCCACGTCAACGCCTGGGGCATCCCGTACACGGCCGCGCTGGTCGGCTTCAAGCTGGTGATGCCGGGGCCGCACCTGGACGGCAAGTCGCTGTACGAGCTGTTCGAGAACGAGAAGGTCACCTTCAGCGCCGGCGTGCCCACCGTCTGGCTGGGCCTGCTGAACTACGTGAAGGCCAACGGCCTGAAGTTTTCCACCTTCAAGCGCACGGTCATCGGCGGCTCGGCCTGTCCGCCGGCGATGATGAAGACGCTGCAGGAGGACTACGGCGTCGAGGTGATCCACGCCTGGGGCATGACCGAGATGTCGCCGCTGGGCACGCTGTCTAAGCTGACGGCCCGCCAGCTCGAACGCTCGCCCGAGGAACAGCGGCACGCGCTGGAGAAGCAGGGCAAGGTGATCTACGGCGTGGACATGGCCGTCGTCGACGACGAGGGCCGCGAGCTGCCTTGGGACGGCGACAGCGCCGGCAACCTGCTGGTGCGCGGCCACTGGGTCATCGACCGGTACTACAACCTTGAGGACTCGCCGCTGACGACGGTCGACGGCCGGCCCGGCTGGTTCCCCACCGGCGACGTCGGCACCATCGACGCCGACGGCTTCCTGCAGATCACCGACCGCAGCAAGGACGTGATCAAGTCCGGCGGCGAGTGGATCAGCTCGATCGAGCTGGAGAACATCGCGATGGCCCACCCGGACGTGTTCGAGGCCGCGGTGATCGCCGCCAGGCATCCGAAGTGGGACGAACGCCCGCTGCTGGTGGTGGTGAAGAAGCCCGACGCGGCGCTGACGCGCGAGCAGATGCTGGCCTTCTTCGAGGGCCGCATCGCCAAGTGGCAGATCCCCGACGACGTCGTGTTCACCGGCGAGATCCCGCATACCGCCACCGGCAAGATGATGAAGCTGAAGCTGCGCGAGCAGTTCAAGGATCACAAGCTGCCGGGAATCTGACAAGGCGCTGACAGTGGCGGCTGGGGAAGTCCCCAGCGGCTGCCACGAGCCTTGTCCAGTACCGTTCCTGCGCCTTTCAAGAGAACGCAAAGTTCCGCCCTACCTTCACCCACAAGGAGACAACGATGTCGAGCAGCAAGTTCATGAAGACGGCCCTGGCCGCAGCCGTGCTGGTGGCCGGAGCCGCCGCCCATGCGCAGAAGGGCGAGACGGTCAAGATCGCCTGGATCGACCCGCTGTCGGGCCTGATGGGCCCGGTGGGCCAGAACCAGGTCAAGAGCTTCCAGTTCTTCGCCGAGAAGTACAACAAGACCAACCCGGCGGGCGTGAAGTTCGAGCTGGTGCCGATCGACAACAAGCTGAGCCCGGCCGAATCGCTGAACGCGCTGAAGTCCGCCACCGACCAGGGCATCCGCTACGTGATCCAGGGCAACGGCTCCAGCGTCGCGCTGGCGCTGATCGACGCGATCAACAAGTACAACGAGCGCAACCCCGGCAAGGAAATCATCTACCTGAACGACGCCGCGGTGGACCCGGACCTGACCAACAGCAAATGCAGCTACTGGCACTTCCGCTTCGACGCCGACACCTCGATGAAGATGGAGGCCATCACCACCTTCCTGAAGGACCAGCCGGACGTCAAGAAGGTCTTCCTGCTGAACCAGAACTACTCGCACGGCCACCAGGTCGCCAAGTACGCCAAGGAACTGCTGGCCCGCAAGCGCCCGGACATCCAGATCGTCGGCGAAGACCTGCACCCGATCGCCCAGGTGCGCGACTTCGCGCCCTACGTGGCCAAGATCAAGGCCAGCGGCGCCGACATGGTGATCACCGGCAACTGGGGCTCGGACCTGGCCCTGCTGGTGAAGGCCGCCAACGAGGCCGGCTACAACGGCAAGTTCTTCACCTACTACGCCGGTGTCACCGGCACGCCCACCGCGATGGGCGCCGCCGGCGAGAACCGCGTCTACCAGGTTGCCTACAACTACAACAACATGGGCGGCAACATGGACAAGCTGGCCGACGAGTTCAAGGCCAAGTTCAACGACGACTTCTACACGGGCTCGATCATCCACATCTTCGAGGCGCTCGGTAACGGCATGGCCAAGGCCAAGAGCACCGACCCGGTGAAGGTCGCCAAGGCGATGGAAGGCCTGAGCTTCAAGAGCTTCAACGGCGACGTCACGATCCGCCCGCAGGACCACCAGCTGCAGCAGCCGCTCTACATCTCGATGTGGGCCAAGGCCGATGCGAAACACCCGTACAGCGTCGAGAACACCGGCTACAACTTCAAGCTGGTGAAGGCCTTCGAGTCCTATGTCTCGAGCACGCCGACCTCCTGCCAGATGAAGCGTCCGTAACGGCCCACCCCCGTTGCCGCTGCGCGGCTCCCCCTCAAGGGGGCGCAGCCAGCGGCCTGGCGGAGCCAGTTCCGCGGCTGCCGCTCGATGTGTTGTACCTGACGGAATCGCTGTGGACCAAATCCTGATCAACCTGCTGAACGGCCTGTCCTCCGGACTGCTGCTGTTCATGCTCAGCTCGGGCCTGACGCTGATCTTCAGCATGATGGGCGTGCTGAACTTCGCGCACGCCAGCTTCTACATGCTGGGTGCCTACGTGGCCTACAGCCTGGCCGGCGTGCTGGGCTTCTGGCCCGCGCTGATCGCCGCGCCGCTGCTGGTGGGCCTGGCCGGCGCGCTGTTCGAGCGCACCGCGCTGCGCCGCGTGCACAAGTACGGCCACGTGCCGGAACTGCTGATCACCTTCGGCCTCAGCTACGTGCTGCTGGAGGTGGTACAGCTGGTGTTCGGCCAGACGGCGGTGCCGTTCTCGCCGCCGCCTGCGCTGCAGGGCTCGGCCTTTACGATCATCCAGAGCCCGCAGACCGGGCTGTCGTTCGCGCTTGGCGCCGCGCCGGCCGCGGTCTGCGCCGGTGCCTCGTGCTCCACCTTCCCGCTGACCCGCGTGTTCATGATGGCCGTGGCGCTCTTGATGCTGCTGGCCCTGTGGCTGCTGCTGACGCGCACCCGCATCGGCCTCGTGATCCAGGCGGCGCTAACGCACCCGGAGATGGTCGAGGCGCTGGGCCACAACGTGCCGATGGTGTTCATGCTGGTGTTCGGCAGCGGCTGCGCGCTGGCGGGCCTGGCCGGCGTCATCGGCGGCATGACCTTCGTGACCGATCCGACGATGGCTGCACTGGTCGGCACGATCATCTTCGTGGTCGTCGTGGTGGGCGGCATCGGCTCGCTGGCGGGGGCCTTCGTCGGCTCGCTGCTGATCGGCCTGCTGCAGACCTTGCCGCTGACGGTGGACGGCTCGCTGGCCACGCTGTTCAAGCTGGGCCCCGACACCTTCGGCTACCCGATCCTGAAACTCTCGCTGGCCCAGGTGGCGCCGATCCTGCCCTACCTGCTGATGGTGCTGATCCTGATCTTCCGGCCCAAGGGCCTCCTCGGTACGCGGGAGGACTGACGTGGCCACGAATCAATTCCACTTCAAGCCCTACAACGTCGGCCGCTGGATCGTCTGGGGCGCCTATGCGCTCGCGCTGATCGTCGCGCCGCTGATCTGGACCAGCAGCCTCGCGCAGTCGATGCTCACGCAGATCGGCATCGGCATCATCGCCTGCCTGGCCTACAACATGCTGCTGGGCCAGGGCGGCATGCTGAGCTTCGGCCACGCGGTCTACAGCGGCTTCGGCGCCTACCTGGCGATCCACACGCTCAACGCCGCCGGCGCCGGGCACTGGAACATCCCGGTGAGCCTGATCCCGCTGGTGGGCGGCGTGGCGGGCCTCTTCTTCGCGGGGCTGCTCGGCTACGTGTCGACGAAGAAGGCCGGCACCACCTTCGCGATGATCACGATGGGCATCGGCGAGCTGATCTGGTCGATGTCGCTGATGCTGCCGGAGTTCTTCGGCGGCGAGGGCGGCGTCTCCAGCAACCGGGTGGTGGGCAAGCCGGTGCTGGGCATCAGCTTCGGCCCGCAGATCCAGCTCTACTACCTGATCGCCGTCTACTGCTTCGTCTGCACCGGCGCGATGTACGCGCTGACCCGTACGCCGCTGGGCCGCATGCTCAATGCCGTGCGCGACAACCCGGAGCGCGTCGAGTTCATCGGCTACGACACCCGCTGGGTGCGTTTCCTGGCCTTCATGATCTCGGGCTTCTTCGCCGGTGTCTCGGGCGGCCTGGGCGCGCTCAACACCGAGATCGTCACGGCCGAGGTCGTCGGCGCGGCCCGCTCCGGCGCGCTGCTGCTGTTCACCTTCCTCGGCGGCGCCACCTTCTTCTTCGGGCCCATCATCGGTGCCGTGCTGATGGTCGTGGCGCTGGTGCTGCTGTCGGAGCTGACCAAGGCCTGGCTGCTGTACCTGGGCCTGGTCTTCCTCTTCATGGTGATGTACGCGCCGGGCGGCATCGCCAGCCTGATCATGATGAACCTGCGCGTGGCGGCCTTCGGCAAGCTGCGCCGGCTCTGGGCCTCCTACATCGCGCTGGCGGCCAGCGTGCTGACGGTGCTGGCCGGCGGCGGCGCGATGGTCGAGATGCTCTACCACCTGAAGCTCAACGAGGCGCTGGGCCCGCAGATGAGCTACATGGGCGCGTCCCTCAATGCCAAGGGCTTTGACGCCTGGTTCGGCGCGGCCTTCGTCCTCGTCGTCGGCGCGGCGCTGTTCGAGCTGGCGCGGCGCCAGTACTCGCGCGAGTGGGGCGAGATCCAGGAAGAGATCGAGAAGGAAATCAAGCGCAGGGAGGCACTGTGATGAGTGAGTTCGCTTTGGAACTGCTCGGCGTCCACAAGAGCTTCGGCAAGAGCGCGATCATCCGCGGCGCGCAGTTGCAGGTGAAGGCGGGCGAGCGGGTCGCGATCATCGGTCCCAACGGCGCGGGCAAGTCCACGCTGTTCAACCTGATCAGCGGGCGCTTCGGCATCACCAGCGGCGAGATCAAGCTGCATGGCAATCGCATCGACGGCATGAAGCCCTACGAGATCAACCGCCGCGGCCTGTCGCGCAGCTTCCAGGTCTCGAACCTGTTCACGCGGCTCTCGGTGTTCGAGAACATCCGCTGCGCGGTGCTGTGGAGCATGGGCCACCGCTACGCGTTCTGGAAGTTCCTCGCCGACCTGACGGACGCCAACGAGCGCGCCGAGCAGGTGATGGAGATGATCAAGCTCGACAAGAAGCGCGACGTGCTGGCGATGAACCTCACCTACGCCGAGGCCCGCGCGCTGGAGATCGGCATCACGATCGCCGGCGGCTCCAGCGTGATCCTGCTGGACGAGCCCACGGCCGGCATGAGCAAGAGCGAGACCTCGCGCTTCATCAGCTTGATCCGCGAGGTGACGACCGGCAAGACCCTGCTGACCGTGGAGCACGACATGGGCGTGGTCTTCGGCCTCGCCGACAAGATCGCCGTGCTGGTCTACGGCGAGGTGATCGCCTTCGACACGCCCGACGCGGTGCGCGCGAATGCGCGCGTGCAAGAGGCCTATCTCGGCTCGGTCTTGGCGGAGGCCCACTGATGGCAAACGGACGCACCCTCAAGCTGGACAACGTCCACGCCTTCTACGGCAAGAGCCATGTGTTGCACGGCGTGTCGATGGAGGTCCGCCCCGGCGAGATCGTCAGCCTGCTGGGCCGCAACGGCTCGGGCCGTTCGACCACGGCCAAGACCATCATGGGCCAGGTCGATGCGCAGGGCACGATCGAGTTCGGCGGCAAGCCGCTGCTGGGCATGAAGGCCTACGAGATCGCCCACTGCGGCATCGGCTACGTGCCCGAGAACCGCGACATCTTCCCCAAGCTCACCGTGCACCAGAACCTGATGCTGGGCGAGAAGCGCGGCGCTGCGAAGAACAAGCGCCGCTGGGGTTTCGACGACATGTACGCGATGTTCCCGCGCCTGAAGGAGCGCCAGCACACCGAGGCCGGCGTGCTCTCCGGCGGCGAGCAGCAGATGCTGACCCTGTGCCGCACCCTGATGGGCGACCCCGACCTGATCATGATCGACGAGCCCACCGAAGGTCTCGCGCCCAAGATCGTCGAGCTGGTGGCCGAGTACCTGAAGGAACTGCGCAAGCGCGGCGTCAGCGTGCTGCTGGTCGAGCAGAAGCTGGCCATCGCGCTGGAGATCTCCGAGCGCTGCTATGTGATGGGCCATGGCCGCATCGTGTTCGAAGGCACGCCCGCAGAACTGCGGGCGAATGCCTACGTGCGCAAGGAGTGGCTGGAGGTGTGAGCCTCAGCCGGCGCGGCGGCGGCTCATCAGCAGGCCGATCGCGGCCAGGCCGGCCAGGCCCAGGGCCCAACTGGCCGGTTCCGGCACCGGGCTGGCGCTGATCGTCACGCTGCCGAAGTTGCCGGCCGTGTCGGCCAGGTAGGGGCTGCCGAAGCCGCTGCTCAGCAGGAGGCCGTTGGCATCGGTGCCCCAGACAGCGTCGATGCCGACCGGCTTGCCGACGTCGAAGGAGATGCCGGTGGAGCCGTCGAGCGCCGTCGCCAGTGTGTAGACCGTGCCCTGGAAGCTCAGCGTCAGCGTGCTGGGCATCAGGTAGTCCGGCGATGCAGCGAGCAGGGTCTCGTCGAAGCTGAACTGGCCGGAGAAGGACTGGCCTGCCAGCACGCCGTCCTCGATGACGCCGCCGAAGTTGTAGGTCGTGTTCGCCTGTGCGGCGCCGGCGAAGAGGGTGCAGGCGGCCAGCGCCAGCAGCGAGTGCTTGATGTTGTTCATGGGTGAGTGCTCCTGGATCAGAACTTGTAGTTGGCTGCCGTCAGCGCGGTGCAGGCCACGCCGCGCAGCTGCACGATGGCGCGGCTCTTGGCCGGGCCGGCGCTGCCGTCCACGTCGAGGCCGATGACGGCGCTGCCGGCCTGCGTCGCGCAGGTCACGTGGCCGCTGGCCAGCGGGTCGGCGCTCGCGACGCCCTGGCTTTGCAGCAGGCCCGAGAGATCCAGCCGGTCGTCCGCGGGGTTGAAGTCGGTGATGGTGTCGCCGACGTCGAGGATGCTGCGGTAGACGAACACGTCGTGGCCGCCGTTGCCGGTGATCGTGTTGGCACCGGGGCCGCCCTCGATTACGTCGTCGCCCGGCGTGCCGACGATGGTCTTGCCGCCGCCGCTGATCTCGTTGACCAAGTTCAGGCCCAACACCATCGGGTCATGGTCCGACGAGCGGTACGGCGTGGCCGTGTAGTAGTCCGGGTTGCCCGTGGTGGACGTGCCGAAGACCTTGAACTCCGTGTTGTAGTCGATGAAGCTGGGCTCGTCGGCGTTGATGTGCCAGGAGGTGGCGTAGACCACCTTCGGCGCGAGGCTGGCGGTGGCGAAGCCGTGGTCCAGGCGGCCGGAGGCGCCGTCGAACACGTAGGAGTAGTCCGGCGCGTTCGGGTCGGTGTCGAAGGCGGCGACCATGTCGACGATGGCGCCGCCGCTGGTCAGCGCGTCGACCGGGTCTTCCTTGGCGTAGGAGTTGAAGTCGCCCAGCAGCACGACGTCGCTCGTGCCCGCTGCGGTCTTTACCGTTTCCACGAAAGTCTTCAGGCGGTTGGCCTGCTTGACGCGGGTGAGGTTGCAGACGCCTTGCAGGCCGTCGTCCCCGTCGCTCGTGTCTTCGCAGGAGCTCTTGCTCTTCAGGTGGTTGACGACCACCGCGAACTTCTCGCCGTTGGGCAGCACGAAGCCCTGCGCCAGCGGCGGGCGGTTGTTGACCGCATCGGCGTCGGACAGCGTGACGCCGTTCAGCGCGACCTTGCCCGGCTTGTAGATCATCGCGACGCGGATGGCGTCCGTGCCCGTGCCTTGCGACGGGACCGGCACCGTGGCGTAGGTGCCTGCGCCCAGCTTGGCGTTGAGCTGGTCGACGAGGTACTGCACCGTCGTCTGGCCGCTGTTCTGGATTTCCATCAGGCCCAGCACGTCGGCGTTCAGCGCGCTCAGCTCGGCCACGGTCTTGGCGAGCTGGCGGTTGAACTCGGTGATGTTGTCCGCGCCGCGGCAGTTGCCGTTGGACGTGGCACCACCCAGCGAGCAGCCGGCCGTGCCCGTGGCGAAGCCGCCGTTGGTGAAGCTGGTGAAGAAGTTCAGTACGTTGGCGCTGGCGATGCGCACATTGCCGCCGCTGACCTGCGGCGTGGCCTGGCGCGGGTTGGTGCGCGCGAAGCTCACGGCCGCGTTGTCCAGCGGGTGGATCTTGTACATGCCGAACTCGGTGTTCGTGCTGGTGGCGAGGCCGTAGTCGATGACGCCGGTGATGTCGCCCGTGGTGTCACCCGCGCGCACCGTGTTGTCCGGGCCGATGAAGGGCACGGGGTTCACGTTCTGCAGGCTGCTGCCGTCGTCCAGCAGGATGCTGCGGGCCAGGTTGGCGGCCAGCAGGTCGCGCGCGGCGGCGCCGGGGCGCAGCACGTTGGTGGGCGTCTGGACGCGGCCGCCGGCGGCGATGGTGAGCTGGCCGTAGCGGCCGTAGAAGTAGTTCTGCTGGGCCATCAGCGGGCCGCGCAAGGTGACAACCATGCCTTCGTAGGCTTCCAGCGCGTCGGTGGGCAAGGTGAGCAGGTCCAGCTCCACCGGCATGACGGCGTTGGTCGCGCCCAGGTCGGTGATGCCGCTGGGGCTGACCAGCTCGGTCACGGTGTGGGCCAGCGTGTCGGCATTGCTGGCCGCGCCGGTGTTGAATTCGCTGACCGTGCCGGACAGGCGCACGGCGTGGCCCACGGTCACCGTCGGCGCTGTGCTGGTGTAGACGTAGATGCCGCTGGACGCGCCGGTGACGGCGGGGTTGTTGCCGCTGTCCACGTCCTGCAGGAAGAAGCCCGCGTTCGTCAGCTTGGTGACGACGCCGCTGGTCGTGACCGTCTGGCCGACCATCGGGCTCGTCGCGCCCGTGCCCTGGATCTGCGGGATCGTGATCGCGCCCTGCACGTTCAGCGCGATCGTGCAGGAGGCGGTCTGCGCGTCGTCGTTGGCCCAACCGAGATTCAGGCTGTAGCTGCCGGCCGGAACATTGGCGCCCACCGAGATCTGCTGCGTGGCGACGCCACCGTCCGCTGCCGCCGGGCTGAAGCTGCCCAGCGTGACACCGGCCGGCCAGGTGCCGGTGACGGAGGCGGCGTTGACGCGGCTGTCGGCATCGGTGGCCGTGACCGAGAAGCTGGAGGCCGTGCCGAGCACGGCGCTGGCGGCCGGGCAGCTCGGGATGATCACGGCGTTGACGGGCGCGCCGCACAGGTGCGTGGCGCTGGACGTGTTGCGCGGCGTGGGCGTGCCGCCGGTGAAGTCGGTGGCGTTGTTGTTGGTGTCGGTGCAGCCGCCGCCGTTGCGCAGGGCGCCGAGCGTGACGCTCAGCGTGGTGGCGAGCGAGCCTTCGGTCGAAGCGCTGCCGCCGTAGCCGACCACGTCCTCGGCATTGGTCGGCGCGGTGCCGGTCAATGCGGTGGCGCTCTTCGCCAGCGCGACCTTGCCGGCGCCTGCGGCCATGGCGATGGTGCCGGTGATGTCACCGTTGACCGCTGCGGCACCGGCGTACGAGCCGCTGGCGCTTTCCGCGACGAGGTAGTACTGGCCCGGTTGCAAGGTCACGCCGGCCGGGATGGTCGTCACCTGCCAGCTCGTGCCGGTGGACGAGGCGTACTGCACCGACCAGCCGCCGATGGCGACCGGCGCGCTGCCCGCATTGAACAGTTCGACGAAGTCGTTCTTGTAGAGCAGGCTGGTGTTGGCGCTGCCGCCGCCGCCAAAGACCTGGCTGATCACGACGCCGGTCGGCGAAGCCGAGGCTGCCATGGACGCGAGGGCCGCGGACAGCAGGATGGCAAGAGGCTTGAGTTTCATGGGCGCGGGTCTCCGAGGGTCATCGATCAATGCTGGGCCGCGATGCTAGGCAGCTTGTGTGACAGCACGGAGATGGTTCGGTTATCGTCCGGACTACGACTGCACCCAGGAGAGGGGCCTGCGCGATGGAAGTGAAGCTCGACAAACGCTACGCGATCGCGGCCTCCGCGGCGCAGGCCTGGGCGGTGCTGTCCGATGTGCATGCCACCGCGGCCTGCATGCCCGGCGCGCAGATCACCGAACAGATCGACGCGACACACTACAAGGGCATGGTCAAGAGCAAGATCGGCCCGGCCATGATGAGCTTCAATGGCGACATCGAGGTGCAGGCGCTGGACGCCGCGACGCAGACCTTGCGCATGCTCGGCAAGGGCGCGGACAAGGCCGGCTCCTCGGCCTCGATGGAACTGACGGCGACGGTCGAGCCCGACGGCGATGCCGCCTCGGTGCTGGTCGGCACGGCCGTGGTGACGGTGAGCGGCAAGCTCGCGCAGTTCGGCAGCCGGCTGCTGGTGCCGGTGTCGGACGCGATGCTGGCGCAGTTCGCGCAGAACTTCGGCGCGGCTGCGGCTGCGGCGGCGGTTCCCGTTGCTGCGTCGGCAGCTGCTGCTGCACCGGCGGTGGTGTCCGATGCGCCGGCGCCGGCGTCAGTGCCCGCACCGGCGCCGGTGGTGGTTCAGGCCCCACCCGTCAAGGAGCTGAACGCGCTGGCCCTGATGTGGACCGTGTTCAAGGGCTGGCTTGCGGGCCTGTTCGGCCGTAAGACCTGAGGGCCTCTAGTCGGACCTTTCAGCGGGCCTGACGGCGGCGCGCGATTGCGCCCAGGCCGGCGATGCCCGCCAGCATCAGTGCCCAGCTGCCGGGTTCCGGCACGGCGCTGACGGTCACGTTGCCGGCGAATTCCGCGACGAAGCCGGCGTGGAAATAGCGATGATTCACCGCGTCGTAGTCGCCGAGATCGTCCGAGGTGTCGTCCCATTGGCCGTTGTCGACGAAGCGGGAGACGTACTGGTTCGCGAAGGGCGAAAAGTT
Source organism: Roseateles agri (assembly GCF_034043675.1). NCBI lineage: Bacteria > Pseudomonadati > Pseudomonadota > Betaproteobacteria > Burkholderiales > Sphaerotilaceae > Roseateles > Roseateles agri. The sequence goes on from NZ_JAXCLA010000009.1 coordinate 51,135, forward strand.
GTCCGGCTGTCCCGGCGCCCAGTTCGAATAGCCCATCAATTCGTTGGCGTTGCCGTTCCAGTACCAGGGGCCGCTGTAGTCGGGGATGACCGCGCCGTTGGCGTCGCGCGTGTCGCCGCGGACAGCGCCGATCCGGTAGCCCCAGAGGTCGAGGCCACGGCTGGCGAAGCCGTCGACGATCGCGCTGTTCTCTTGCGCCGAGTAGATCGTCACCATCCAGCCTTGCGGACCGCCAGCCGATGCAATCGCGTTGATCGTGTTCCAGGCATCGGCCTCCGTCGCCGGGCCGGAGCTCGGCGCGATGGCGACGTAGCTGGTATCCGTCGCCGCGTTGTAGACCGCGCCATAGGCAGCGGTGTAGCCGGTCGGCAGCGTGATCGAGGTGGCGGCGTCGGCGCCGGTGGCGGCGAGCGCCAGGAGGGCCGTAATGGCGAGCTTGGTGGTCATTCTTGTCCCTGAGCTTTTGGTTTGACTGCGGCAGCGATTGTGTCAGCGCAGTTTCAAAGTAGCGCTGCCGTTTACCCCCGTAGTCTTGGGGTCAGGGCTTGCCAAATCGGCACATTCCGAGGGCGTTATGCGAACGCATAAACTCGGCGCAGCGGGGCGGCAGCATCCTCCGCATGGGGAGTTCCATGGTGATCGGTCGTCGTCGTCCTTGGCTTCTGTTCGGCCTTCCACGGGCCCTGTCATTGGCCCTGTGTCTGGCCGCGGTGGCGGCGCTTGCGCAGCCGCCGCGTACCGTCGTCGTGGCAGTGGACGACGCGCATCCACCCTATGCCTATGCGCAGAACAACCAGGCCGCCGGCGCCTACGTGGAGGTGCTGGGAGCGGCGATGCGCGAATTGCCCGGCTGGCGCCTGAAGCTGGTGCTGCGCCCCTGGGCCCGCGCGCTGCAGGAGGCGCAGCAGGGCCGCGTGGACGCTTTCCTGCCGCCCTATCGGGAAGTGAACCGTGATTGGGTGACGGTCTTCGCCGGGCCGCTGCATACCGAGGAGGTGGTGCTGAGCTGCGCGGCGCGCGTGCGCATCGGGCCGGCGAGCCACTGGCCCGAGGACTTCGCCGGTCTGCGCATCGGCACGACGCGCGCCTACCTGCTGAGCCACGAGCTGAGCGCGGCCATCGGCAGCGCCCACGTCAAGCACCGCGAGTACCGCCAGGGCCGCGATGCGCTGGCCGCGCTGGCCCATGACGAGATCGACTGCTACGGCAACGATGCGCTCGACATCGAGCACAGCTACAGCGCGGCACTGGCCGATCAGCACTGGGCCGCGCGCATGCCCGGCCGGCTGGAGGCGCCGTTCCTGCTGAGCAGCCAGAAGGCCTACCTGGGCATCTCCACGCAGTCGCTGGCGCAGCGGCCGGAGCTGGCGGATTTCGTCGAGGCGCTCAACGCCCGGCTGGCGCAGATGCGCGCCAGCGGCGAGATCAAGCGGCTGATGGCCGAAGCGCTCGCCTCACGCAAATGAGCACAAGCAGCCTGTCGCTGCTGAGACATCGGGCAGCTTGTTTTGCTGCCTAGAATCGAACGATCGTTCTATTCCATCTAGCACGGGTTTCCACCGAGAGGTCAGCATGACAGCCATCTACGAAGTCCGCGGCAACGTCGCCGTGATCACGCTCAGCAACCCGCCGGTCAATGGCCTGGGCTACGAGACGCGCAAGGCCGCGGCCGCCGGCATCGAGTCGGCCGAAAACGATCCGGCCGTCAAGGCCATCGTCATCACCGGCGCCGGCAAGGCCTTCTCCGGCGGCGCCGACATCAAGGAGTTCAACTCCCCGAAGGCGCTGGCCGAGCCCAACCTGGGCAGCCTGATCCTGGTGGTCGAGAACAGCACGAAGCCGGTCGTCGCGGCGATCCACACGGTCTGCATGGGCGGTGGGCTGGAGCTGGCGCTGGGCTGCCACTACCGCGTCGTGCAGAAGGGCGCCAAGATCGCGCTGCCCGAGGTGAAGCTTGGCCTGTTGCCCGGTGCCGGCGGCACGCAGCGCCTGCCGCGTGCGCTGGGCGTGGAGCCCGCGATGAACATGATCGTCAGCGGCGAGCCGGTGCCGGCCGAGATGCTGGCGATGGTGCCGGGCCAGAAGCTGTTCGACCAGGTCGTCGACGACAACGTGCTCGATGCCGCGATCGCCTTCGCCAAGGACGTGGCCGACAAGCGCCCGCTGCCCAAGGTGCGTGACCTGAAGGCCCGCGTCGCCAATGCCGATGCCTTCTTCGGCTTCGCGAAGAACATGGTGACCGGCATGTCGAAGAACTTCCCGGCGCCGCTGAAGTGCCTGGAGACCGTGCAGAACTCGGTGACGATGAAGTTCGACGATGGCATCAAGGCCGAGCGCGAAGGCTTCGTCGCGCTGATGCAGACGCCGGAATCGAAGGCGCTGCGCCATGCCTTCTTCGCCGAGCGCGCTGCCAGCAAGATCGCCGACGTGCCCGAGGACACGCCGCAGCGCACCATCGCCAAGGTCGCCGTCATCGGCGCCGGCACGATGGGCGGCGGCATCAGCATGAACTTCCTGAACGCCGGCATCTCGGTGACCATCCTGGAGACCAAGCAGGAAGCGCTGGACCGCGGCATCGCCACGATCAAGAAGAACTACGAAGCCCAGGTCGCCAAGGGCAAGCTCAAGGCCGACAAGTACGAGCAGCGCATGGCCCTGCTGACGCCGACCCTGGACTACGCGGCCATCGGCGACGCCGACCTGGTGATCGAGGCCGTGTTCGAGGAACTGGGCGTCAAGGAAACGGTGTTCAAGAAGCTCGACGAAGTGATGAAGCCCGGTGCGATCCTGGCCTCCAACACCTCGACCCTGGACGTCAACAAGATCGCCAGCTTCACCAAGCGTCCGCAGGACGTCGTCGGCCTGCACTTCTTCAGCCCGGCCAATGTGATGCGCCTCTTGGAAGTGGTGCGCGGCGAGAAGACCGCCAAGGACGTGCTGGCCACCGTGATGCAGCTGGCCAAGAAGATCAAGAAGACGGCTGTGGTCTCGGGCGTCTGCGATGGCTTCATCGGCAACCGCATGATCGAGCAGTACAGCCGCCAGGCCGGCTTCCTGCTGGACGAGGGCTGCACGCCGGCGCAGGTGGACAAGGCGGCCGAGAAGTTCGGCTTCGCGATGGGCCCGTTCCGCATGGGCGACCTGGCCGGCAACGACATCGGCTGGGCGATCCGCAAGCGCCGCGCCGCCGAGCGGCCGAACATGAACTACTCGAAGACCGCGGACCTGCTGTGCGAGCTGGGCCGCTTCGGCCAGAAGACGCAGGCCGGCTGGTACGACTACAAGCCGGGCAAGCGCGATGCGATCCCGTCCAAGGTCGTTACCGACATGCTGGAGAAGTACCGCGCCGACAAGGGCATCGTGCCGCGCCAGGTCAGCGACGAGGAGATCGTCCAGCGCCTGGTGTTCGCGCTGGTCAACGAGGCCGCGCACCTGCTGGAGGAGGGCATCGCCCAGCGCGCCTCGGACGTGGACATGGTCTACCTGACCGGCTACGGCTTCCCGGTGTTCCGCGGCGGCCCGATGTGCTACGCCGACACCGTGGGCCTCTTCAACGTCGTGCAGGCGATGAAGCGCTTCGCGAAGAACCCGATGGACGATGCGAAGTTCTGGGAGCCGGCGCCGCTGATCAAGCGTCTCGTGGCCGAAGGCAAGAGCTTCACCTAACACCAAGATCGAGCGAGTACACACCATGAGCAAAGCAGTCATCGTCTCCACCGCCCGCACGCCCCTGGCCAAGAGCTGGAAGGGCGCTTTCAACATGACCCATGGCGCGACGCTGGGCGGCGAGGCCGTCAAGGCGGCCGTGGCGCGCGCCGGCGTCGAGCCCGGCGCCATCGAGGACGTGCTGATGGGCTGCGCCACGCCCGAGGGTGCGACCGGCGGCAATATCGCCCGCCAGATCGTGCTGCGCGCCGGCCTGCCGATCACCGTCAGCGGCGTCACCGTCAACCGCTTCTGCTCCAGCGGCCTGCAGACCATCGCAATGGCCGCGCAGCGTGTGATCGCGGGCGAAGGCGACGTCTACGTGGCCGGCGGCGTCGAGAGCATCTCCTGCGTGCAGAACGAGGCCAACCGCCACATGTACACCGATCCCTGGCTGCTGAAGAACAAGCCGGAGATCTACTGGAGCATGCTGCAGACGGCCGAGCAGGTGGCCAAGCGTTACAACATCGGCCGCGAGCGCATGGACCAGTACGGCGCCGCCAGCCAGCAGAAGGCCTGCGCCGCGCAGGCCGCGGGCAAGTTCAACGACGAGATGATCAGCGTCACCACGACGATGGGCGTGGTCGACAAGGTGATGGGCATCACGACCAAGGAAGTGACGATCAGCGCCGACGAAGGCCTGCGCGAAGGCACGACCTACGAAGGCATCAAGGACCTGCGCTCGGCCCTGCCAGGCGGCCTGATCTCGGCCGGCAACGCCAGCCAGTTCAGCGACGGTGCCGGCGCCTGCGTGGTCGTCAGCGAGCAGTACGCCGAGAGCCACGGCCTGAAGCCGCTGGGCCGCTTCCTCGGCTTCGCCGTGGCCGGCTGCGAGCCCGACGAGATGGGCATCGGCCCGGTCTTCGCCGTGCCCAAGGTGCTGAAGAAGCTGGGCCTGACGGTCGCCGACATCGACCTGTGGGAACTGAACGAAGCCTTCGCCGTCCAGGTGCTGTACTGCGCCGACACGCTGGGCATCCCGATGGACCGCCTGAACGTCAACGGCGGCGCCATCGCCGTCGGCCACCCGTATGGTGTGTCGGGCCAGCGCCTGACCGGCCACGCGCTGATCGAAGGCAAGCGCCGCGGCGCGAAGAAGGTCTGCGTGACGATGTGCATCGGCGGCGGCATGGGTGCGGCCGGGGTCTTCGAAGTCTTGTGATGTGAGCGGGTCGGCGTTTTCGAACGTCCGTTCGGGCTGAGGTATCGAAGCCCCCAGCCGATCTTTCCAAGGACAAGCCATGCGCCAGACCCTCGACTTCCTCCTCAACGACTGGCTCAAGATCAGTCAAGACCTGACCCCACGCGAACGCTTCGCCGAGCACAGCGACGAGACCTACGCCGCCGTGCTCGACACCTGCGAGCGCATCGCCCGCGAGAAGTACGCGCCGGCCAACCGGCTGAGCGACACGCAGGAGCCGCACTTTGATGGCGAGCGCGTCACCCTGCCGCGGGCCACGCACGAAGCGGTCGCGGCCTATGTCGAATCGGGCATGCTGGCTGCATCCTGCGACTACGAGCTCGGCGGCATGCAGCTGCCCTGCGTGATCGAGATGGCGGCCAACAGCTTCTTCGCCAAGGCCTCGGTGTCGATCGGTGGCTACGCGATGCTGACCAAGGGCAATGCCCACCTGCTGCTGGCCCACGGCACGCCGCGCCAGCAGGAAGTCTTCGTGGCGAAGGAGCTGGCCGGCCAGTGGTTCGGCACGATGTGCCTCAGCGAGCCGCAGGCCGGCTCCTCGCTCAGCGACGTGGCCACCCGCGCCGAGCTGGAGGACGAGGCCGATCCGCTCGGCCCGCGCTACCGCCTCAAGGGCAACAAGATGTGGATCTCGGGCGGCGAGCACGAGATCACCGAGAACATCGTCCACCTGGTGCTGGCAAAGATTCCCGGCCCGGACGGCAAGCCGGTGCCCGGCGTCAAGGGCATCTCGCTATTCATCGTGCCCAAGAAGATGGTGGGCCCGGACGGCGCGCTGACCGGCGAACGCAACGACGTGCAACTGGCCGGCCTCAACCACAAGCTCGGCTATCGCGGTACCACCAACTGCCTGCTGAACTTCGGTGAGAAGAACGGCGCCGTGGGCTACCTCGTCGGCAAGCCCGGCGAGGGCCTGAAGTGCATGTTCCACATGATGAACGAGGCCCGCATTGGCGTGGGCCTGGGCGCGGTGATGCTGGGCTATGCCGGCTACGAGGCCAGCCTCGAATACGCACGCCAGCGGCCGCAGGGCAGGGCCGTGACCAGCACCGGCAAGGACGCCGCCAGCCCGCAGCTGAAGATCATCGAGCACGCCGACGTCAAGCGCATGCTGCTGGCGCAGAAGAGCTATGTGGAAGGCGGCCTGGCGCTGGAGCTGATGTGCGCGCGCCTAGTCGACGAGCAGCGCACCGGCACGCCCGAGGACGCCGCCGAGGCCGCGCAGCTGCTGGAGGTGTTGACGCCGATCGCCAAGAGCTGGCCCAGCGAATGGTGCCTGGAGGCGAACTCGCTGGCGATCCAGGTGCTGGGCGGCTACGGCTACACACGCGACTTCCCCGTCGAGCAGTACTGGCGCGACAACCGCCTGAACATGATCCACGAGGGCACGCACGGCATTCAGGGTCTGGACCTGCTGGGTCGCAAGGTCGTGATGAACGGCGGCGCCGCACTGCAGGTGCTGGCTGCCCACGTCAACGACACGATCGAGAAGGCGCTGCAGCAGCCGGCGCTGGCCGAGCAGGCGAACCAGCTCGCCGCTGCGCTCGCCAAGGTGGGTCGCGCGACCAAGAATGCCTGGTCCACCGGCCTGCCGGAGGAGGCGCTGGCCAATGCCACGCCCTATCTGCAGGCCTTCGGCCACGTCGTGCTGGCCTGGCTGTGGCTGGACGTTTCGATGGCTGCAGACAGCGACAGCGACTTCCACAAGGGCAAGCGCGCCGCCGCTTCATACTTCTTCGCCTACGAACTGCCTAAGATCGACGCTTGGCTGGCCGTCGTGGCCCGCCGCGAATCCTTGTGCAGGGAGATGCAGGATGGCTGGTTCTGAAGCAACGAAGACCGCGTCGCCGAAAACGATCGTCTGGATCGAGCGGCTGGTCTGGATCCTCATCTACGGTGGCCTGTTGGTGATGAGCCTCGGCCTGTTCCTGGTGCGCGGCGAGGGGCCGGTGCTCGGTTCGGTGCTGCTCGTCAAGGGCGGCATCGCGACGGCGGCCGGTGTGTTCCTGATCTGGCTGCGCTCGCGCTTGAAGCAAACCCCTAACGATTGAACTGGACTGACACGATGAGCACCACGAGGCGCGTCCAAGACCTCTTCGACCTGAGCGGCCAGATCGCCCTCGTCACCGGCGGCTCGCGCGGCCTGGGCCTGCAGATGGCCGAGGCGCTCGGCGAGGCCGGTGCCAAGGTGATGCTGACCTCGCGCAAGGCCGCCGACCTGGAGGAAGCCGTGGCGCAGCTGCAGGACCGTGGCATCGACGCCCGCTGGATCGCCGCCGACGCCTCCAAGGAATCGGCCGCGCAGGACGTCGTCGTGCAGACGATGGAGCGGCTCGGCCAGATCGACATCCTCATCAACAACGCCGGTGCCACCTGGGGCGCGCCGGCCGAGGAGCACACGCTGGAGGCCTGGGACAAGGTGATGAACCTGAACGCCCGCAGCCTGTTCGTGTTCGCGCAGGCGGTGGGACGGCTGTCGATGATCCCGCGCCGCAAGGGCCGCATCGTCAACATCGCCTCCATCGCGGGCCTGGGCGGCAACCCTTCGGTGATGAAGACCATCGCCTACAACACCAGCAAGGGCGCGGCGGTGAACTTCACCCGCGCGCTGGCCGGCGAGTGGGGTGCCTACGGCATCACCGTCAACGCCATCGCCCCCGGCTTCTTCCCGAGCAAGATGACCCGCGGCACGATGGACGCGGTCGGCGCCGACGTCATCGCCTCGCACTCGCCGCTGAACCGCATCGGCGACGACGAGGACCTGAAGGGCGCCGTGCTGCTGTTCGCCAGCGAGGCCGGCAAGCACATCACCGGCCAGATCCTCGCCGTGGACGGCGGCGTCAGCGCCATGGTTGGAGGCTGAGCGGATGGCCGAGAAGCTGGCGTTCCCGGTCCACATCCCCTTCGTCGAACGGCTGGGCTTCGAACTGGTGGCGGTGGGCCACGGCGATGCGGAACTGAGCGTCGACCTGACCGAGGCGCACCTGAACTCCTGGGCCGTCGCCCACGGCGGCGTCGTGATGACCCTGCTGGACGTGGCGATGGCGCATGCCGCGCGCTCGGTGAACCGCAAGACCGCGGAAGACGGCGCCACCGACTTCGGTCCCGGCGTTGTCACCGTCGAGATGAAGACCTCCTTCATGCGGCCCGGCGAAGGCCGGTTGCGCGCCAGCGGCAAGCTGCTCCATCGCAGCACGACGATGGCCTTCTGCGAGGGCTCGGTGTTTGACGACACCGGCAAGCTCTGCGCGCACGCCACCGGCACCTTCAAGTACCTGCGGGCGCTGCCGGGCCGGGGCCTGGCTTTGAAGCCGCTGCAGGGCCGATGAAGCTGCGCCGCCTGCTGCCGGCCCTCGTGCTCGCGGCGGGTATTGCGAGCCTAGCGGGCGCGGCGATGGCTGCGGACTTCGCCGACAACCCGATCGTCTACTTCCTGATCACCGACCGCTTCGCCAACGGCGATCCGTCCAACGACAACAGCTACGGCCGCACGCGCGAGAAGGATCCGAAGGCCGACGTCGCGACCTTCCACGGCGGCGACCTCAAAGGCGTCACGGCCAAGCTGAAGCAAGGCTGGTTCCAGCAGCTGGGCATCAACGCCCTCTGGATCACCGCGCCTTACGAGCAGATCCACGGCTGGGTCGTCGGCGGCGACAAGGCCTTCAAGCACTACGCCTATCACGGCTACTACGCGCTCGACTACACGGTGCTCGACCGCAACATGGGCACGCCCGACGAGCTGCGCGAGATGATCGACACGGCCCATGCGCAAGGCATCCGCGTGCTGTTCGACGTGGTGATGAACCACCCCGGCTACCTGGACATCCGCACGGCCGACGAGCTGAAGATCCCCGTGCTGTGGCCCGGCGCGCTGGCCAAGGCCACGCTGGCGGATTACCACTCCTTCATCGACTACAACAGCGCCAACTTCAAGGACTGGTGGGGCCGGCCCTGGGTGCGCGCCGGCCTGCCGGGCTACATCGACGGCGGCATCGACGACCTGACCAAGCAGCTCGCCTACCTGCCCGACTTCCGCACCGAGAGCCGCGAGTTCGTCAAGCTGCCGAAGTTCCTGCGCGACAAGCCGGACACGAAGGCCGTAGACCTGCCGGACACCACCGTGCGCGGCTACCTCGTCAAATGGCTCAGCGACTGGGTGCGCGAGTACGGCGTCGACGGCTTCCGCTGCGACACCGTCAAGCACGTGGAGCCCGAAGCCTGGCGGGAGCTGAAGCAGCAGGCCAGCGCCGCGCTGGCCGACTGGAAGGCCCGCCATCCGACGAAGAAGATCGACGACGCGCCCTTCTGGATGACCGGCGAGTTCTGGGGCCACGGGCCCGAGCGCGACAAGCGCGACGAGCAGGGCGGCTTCGACGCGATGGTCAACTTCGACTTCCAGGAGCGCGCGGCGGATGCCGACCGGCTCGACGCGCTGTTCGCCCGCTACGCCGCGCTGCAGGCCGGCCACGCGGTGCAGATGCTGAACTACATCTCCTCGCACGACACCCGCCTGTTCCCGCGCGATCGCTTGATGGCCGGCGCCGACGCGCTGCTGCTGGCACCGGGCGGGGTCCAGGTCTTCTACGGCGACGAGACCGCGCGGCCCGCCGGCCCCGCGCCGGCCGGCGATCCGCAGCAGGCGACGCGTTCGGACATGAACTGGGACAGCGTGGACGAAGCGCTGCTCGCGCACTGGCGCAAGCTCGGCCAGTTCCGTGCGCGCCATGTGGCGCTGGCGCGTGGCGCGCACGAGCGCCTGGGCACCCAGCCCTATGCGTTCTCGCGCATCGACGGCGATGACAAGATCGTCGTGGCGCTGGACGTGAGTGCGGGCTCGCGCGTGCCCGTGGGAGCGGTGTTCGCGGACGGTACGCCCCTGGTGGACGCGTATTCGGGCCGACGCCTTGTCGTCCGCGCCGCCGCCGTGCAAGCCGAGGTCGCTGCGCCGGCGATGCTGCTGGAACGCGAGGAGATCGCGCCGAAATAGTCGAAGATGGCGGCACGGGAGGAACCACGGATGCCGCTCTACTTCATCTTTTTCCTGGCCATGCTCGGCGCTTCGGTGCTGCTTTTTGTGGGGGCGCTGCTGCGGGCGGCGTTCGCGCGTGGCAAGCCGCCACCCCGCCTGCTCGGCGCGGCAGCCGCCGACATCGTGCAGGCCCTGGGCCTGGCGCTGCTGTGGATCAACTTCGGCGTCGGCTGGCTGCTCTACTTCAACGTCTACCAGATCCACGTGGACATGGGCGCCATCGGCAACGAAGCCTTCCAGGCCTTCACCCGTGGCTACACGCGGCGCCTGCCCATCGTCGTGCTGCCCTTCGGCGCGGCCTGCCTGGCATGGGCGCTGTCGCTATGGGGCGAGCCGGGCCGCTATTCACGCCGGGCCCTTTGGGCGATCACGGCGCTGTGCCTGCTGTCCATCGCGAGCACGCCCTGGGCCGCCGGTGCACAGGGCGACATGCAGGAACAGGGCTTCACGCAGGCGGCCTACGAGCAATTGCAGGCGGCGCATCTGGTGCGCTCGCTGGCGATCAGTGCGGCGGCGGTGTGGGCGCTGGTGAAGGGCTGGCGCCGCGCAGGCTCCTAGGGCGCGTACCGCTCCCGCCACAAGGCTTCCACGCCGGCCACCGCCTCGGGCGGCAGCGGCACGTAGTCCTGCTGCATCGCCAGGCCCTGGCCGTGATGCAGCGCCCAGCCGAAGAAGGCCAGCACCTGCTGCGTGCGCGGCGTCGCCTGGGCCGGCAGCAGGATGAAGCTGGCGCCGACGATGGGCCAGGTCTGCGTGCCGGGCCGGTCCAGCAGCGGTGGTTGCGCCGCGGGCAGCGCGGTCCAGTCCAGGCCCTCGGTCGCCGCTTCGAAGGCGGGGCGGCTCGGCACTGCAGGCAGGCCGTCGTGGTTGCGAAGTGCGGCCATGTTGAGCCGGTGCTGCATCGCGTAGCTCGATTCCACGTAGCCGATGGCCATGCGCGTGCGCTGCACCGTGGCTGCCACGCCCTCGTTGCCGGTGGCGGCCACGCCGGTCTGCCATGCGGCGTCGTCGCGCGCCGCGGGATCGGACAGCGCGAGGTACTCGCGCCACAGCCGCGTCGTGCCGGAGCCGTCGGCGCGGCGCACGACGGTGATGCGCGAGCTGGGCAGGCTCAGGTCCGGGTTCAGCGCGGCGATTCGCGGGTCGTTCCATTTGCGCACTTGGCCGAGGTAGATCGCAGCCAGCAAGCGGCCGTCGAGCTTCAGCTCGGCCGGGCCGATGCCGTCCACATGGATGACTGGCACCACGCCACCGATGACGACCGGAAACTGCACCAGCCCGCGGCGCTGCAGTTCCTCCGGCGCCAGCGGAATGTCGGAGGCACCGAAGTCCACCTCGCCGCGCGTGATGCGCTCGATGCCGGCCGTCGAGCCGATGGGCTGGTAGCGGATCTCGTGCATCTCGCCATTGCCGGCCTCGCGCGCCCAGGCGGCGGCCCAGCGGGCGTACAACGGGGCGGGGAAGGTGGCGCCGGCGCCGTCCGCAGCTGCAGCGGGACTGGCGAGCAGCGCCATCGACAGCGCAGCGAGCAGGGCTGTGCGCTGGGCAAAGAGCGGCCTCATGCGCCGAGTATGGGGCTGGCCCGTTGCGCCGATGTGACGGCTTCGTGGCGGGGTCACGGCTTGGTCATCAGTGCTTCCTAGACTGCCGCGATGCGGTTTTTTGCCTGTCTCCTTGCCTCGTTCATCCTGGCTGGCCCGGCCCATGCCGCCCACCCGCTGCAGACCGAGGACACCGGCACGCAGGGCGAGGGCAATCTGGAGCTGGAGAACGGTCTCGACCGCGCGCGCAACCGCGACGGCAGCCGCGACTTCTCCTACCAGCCGCAGCTCTCCTGGGGCCTCACGCCTGAGGTGGACCTGATCGTCCAGCCGTCCTGGCTCGCGCACCGCGACCCGGCCGGCGGCCCGACCCACCGCGCAGCGGGCGATACGAACCTCGACGCCAAGTGGCGCTTCTACGGCAGTGCGCCCTGGTCGCTGGCCGTGCGGGCCGGCGTGACCCTGGCCACCAGCGGCCAGGACCTGGGCCAGCCCAAGGGCACGGTCGGCGCACACGGGCTCCTGGCGCTGACGCTGGACGCTGCGCCGCTGACGGCGCATTTCAACGTGGGCGCGGCGGAGAACCCCAACGACGTCGGTCAGCGCCGCCGCATCGCCAGCACCTCGGTGGCGCTGATGTGGCAGGCGAGCGATGCGCTGATCCTGACGATGGATGGCAGCCTGCAGTCGAATCCCGACCCGTTCCGCAAGGCCTGGCCCGGCCTGCTGCTCGGTGGCGTCATATGGACCGTGCGGCCGGGGCTGGACCTGGACGTCGGCTGGCAGAAGAGTTACGGCCCCGCGCAGCCGGCGCGGCGCGACCTGCTGATGGGGCTCACCTGGCGCTTCGCGCCCTAGCCCCCTACCGGCTTACCGGCTTACCTGCCTACTTGAGCCCGAGCGCCTGCCAGCCCTCGATGCCCAGCTTCTCCATCGTCTCGATGTTCTTCTCGAAGATCGAATCGGTGTCTTCCATCGTCTCGGTGGCCCGCTCGATGCTGCTCTCGCGCAGGATGTGCATCGTCGGGTAGGGCGAGCGGTTCGTGTAGTTCGTGATGTCCCCGGGCTCGGTGCCGCCGAACTGGTAGTGCGGGTGGAAGTTGGCGAACTGCAATTCACCGTCCAGTTCCAGGTCCTCGATCAGCGCATCGGCGGCGCCGAGGAAGTCGTTGAAGTCGAGGAAGTCGGCAAGCGTGTGCGGATGGATGACCAGCGTGGTCTCGATCTCTTCCGGGTCGGCGCGCTTCAGCGCCAGCAGCTCGCGGGCGAGGTCCTTCAGCAAATCCTCGGGTGTCTCGGCGGCGCTGACGACGTAGCGGATCCGGTCGTTGACGTGGACGCTCTTGGCGAAGGGGCAGAGGTTCAGGCCGATGACGGCCTTCTCCAGCCAGGCGCGGGTGTCCGCAATGACTTCTTGTTCGTTCATCGCGCGATTATCGAAGCAGGCCTGCCAAGCCCTGCCGCACCGCGTCGGCGGCCTGCTCGACGAGCTGCCGTTTCCACGCGGGCGTGTCCACGTAGAACGCATCGCGCACCTGCCGCTTGATCGACACGGCCAGCGCCTCGGGCGCTTCGGGGTGCAGTTCCAGCCAGTGGTCGGCGCGCAGCGCCAGGATCATCTGGTCGACCGGCAGGGTGCCGAACTCCAGCGCGATGCCGGTGTACTCGGCCCCGGGGCAGGCATCGAACACGACGTTCCACATCAGGCCCTGCAGCAGCGCGGAGCTGGAGCTGCCGTCGTAGATCGAGGTGACCTCGGGGCCCCACCAGGCGCGGGCGCGGGCCAGGGCGGCATCGTCGTTGCGGCTGGCGAAGATGCGCTCGCCGTGGCCGGTGGGTCCGAGGCCCGTGTGCAGGTCGATCCAGGCGATGCGCTGCGCGCCGCGTCCGTGTTCTTCCAGCAGGTGGTGCAGGGTGACGTTGCTCCAGGTCGGCGCGCGGCCGCCGTAGAACAGGCCGGTCTCGTGCCCGTACTGGCCGCCGGAGATCGCGGTCTGCAGGCCGCGCTGCCCGTGTTTCGCGGCATAGGCGTCCAGCACCGCCTCGTTCGCGGCGCTGGGCGGCCACTGGCGGGGCAGCAGCGCGGCGGCGATCTCGTCGTAGCCGGCGTTGTGCGGCAGCGGCTGATGGAAATCGTGGAAGTTGCGGTTCAGGTCCACGCCTTCCTGCGTGACGCGGCGCAGCCAGGAGAAGCCGTGCGGGTTCAGCGCGTGGATGTAGAGCACCCCGATGCCCGACTGCTTCACCGCCTCGTTCCAGCCCGCGTCGTTCAGCAGCGCGCACTGGATGCCGGAGCCGGCGAAGCCTTCGACGCCGTGGCAGGCGCTGCTGATGATCAGCAGCTTGTCCGCATCTCGCGGCCCCTGGCGGGCCACGTCCATCGCCAGCCGCTCGCCGTCGCGGCCCAGCAGCGGATGCAGGTGTGGCTCGTTGTCCAGGCCCGCCGCGTCGAGCGCGGCGAGGAACTTGGCCCGCGCCTCGGCGTAGCTCGCCGCGAAGAAGGCCTCGGCGTTCATGCCTGCTGCTGCGGCTTGGCCAGCCAGGCCTCGGCGAGGCGCACCCACATCGAGCCGCCCAGCGGGATCAGCTCGTCGTTGAAGTCGTAGCTCGGGTTGTGCAGCATGCAGGGGCCCATGCCGTGCCCGCCCTCGCGGTGGCTGCCGTCGCCATTGCCGATCAGGAAGTAGCAGCCGGGCTTCTCCTGCAGGAAGTAGCTGAAGTCCTCGGCGCCCATCGTGGGCTCGAAGTGCAGGACGTTCTCGGCGCCGACCACCTCGGTGAGCGCCTCGCGGACGAAGGCGGTCTCGGTCTCGTGGTTGATCGTCGGCGGGTAGTTGCGGTGGAACTCGAAATCCACCGTCATGCCGAAGGTGGCGGCGATGCCCTCGGCGACTTCCTTCATCCGCTGCTCGATCATGTCCAGCACCGGCAAGGTGAAGGTGCGCACCGTGCCTTCCATCGTGACCGAGTCTGGCACGACGTTGGTGGCCTCGCCGGCATGGATCATCGTCACCGAGATCACGCCGGCATCGATCGGCCGCTTGTTGCGCGTGATGATGGTCTGGAAGGCCTGCACCATCTGGCATGCGGCGGGCACCGGGTCCAGGCCCAGGTGGGGCATGGCGCCGTGCGAGCCCTTGCCCTTCAGCACGATCTTGAATTCGTTGCTGGAGGCGAACACAGGGCCGCTGGCCAGCGCGAACTGGCCGGCCTTCATGCCGGGCCAGTTGTGCGCGCCGAACATGGCCTCCATCGGGAACTTCTCGAACAAGCCGTCCTTGATCATCTCGCGCGCGCCGCCGCCGCCTTCCTCGGCCGGCTGGAACACCAGGTAGACCGTGCCGTCGAAGTTACGGTGCGTGGCCAGGTGCTTGGCGGCGGAGAGCAGCATGGCCGTGTGGCCGTCATGGCCGCAGGCGTGCATCTTTCCGGCGTGCTTGCTGGCGTGCTCGAAGTGGTTGTGCTCGGTCATCGGCAGCGCGTCGATGTCGGCGCGCAGGCCCACGGCGCGATCCGACGTGCCGTTCTTCACGATGCCGACGACGCCGGTCTTGCCGAAGCCCCGGTGCACCGGGATGCCCCAGTCGGTCAGCGCCTTGGCGATCAGGTCGGAGGTGCGCTCTTCCTGGAAGCACAGCTCCGGGTGGGCGTGGATGTCGCGGCGCAGCGTCTGGATCGTCGGCGCGTCGGCGAGGATGGATTCGATCAGCTTCATGGGCATGCCTCGTGTGCGGCGGGGGTGGTCAAGTCTACTCAATGAAGCTGCCGGGGCAGGCCGCGCGCCCGCGCCAGAATGGGCGGATGAAATCGCACATCGCCCGGCGCCGAGCCCTGCAAATGCTGGGCGCGAGCCTGCTGCCCGTCTCGACGATGGCGGCACCCCTTGACGAAGCGTCGTCGCTGCGGGACCTGATGCCGGCCTTCTGGCGCGCTTATGACGAAGGCCAGGGCCAGCCGAGTGGGGAACGCGCCCGGCTGCTCCGGCAGAACTTCTTCGCGCCGCATGCGGCCGACTACGCGCGCGCCGGTGCCGGCGTGGCCGCCGCGGCACGGGACGAGGCTCGGATCGGCCGCTGGCTGGCCAGCTTCGACCCCATCGCCGCGGACGCGCGCGCCATCTCGCTGGCGTTCGGGCGCCTCTACGCCGCGCAGTTGGCGAGCTTCCGCCGCGCGCTGCCGGATTTCGACAACGCCGCCTCGCCGGTCGCGCTGCTGCCGTCTTTGTTCTACTTCGATGCCCACCTGGAGCCCGCCGGCTCGATGCTGCCGCTGTTCTTCTCGCCCGACGGCATCGTCCGCTACCACGGCGCCTCGGCCGATCTCAGCGTGCTGTTCGCGCATGAGCTGTTCCATTGCTACCAGGGTCAGAAGAACGCCGCGATGAGCATCGACCCGCAGCCGCCGCTGTTCGCCAGCCTGTGGATCGAAGGCACGGCGACGCTGGCGAGCGAGCGGCTGAACCCGGACGCTTCGCTGCTGCACGTGCTGCTCGACGATCCCCGGCTTGTTGCGCCTGATGGGGACGTGCTGCGCCGTGCCGCAGCGGCCGCGCTGAAAGGTCTGGATTCGACCGACGAGGCACTGGCCGAGAGTTTGCTGAGCGCCGGCTACGGTGGCGCCGACTGGCCGCCGCGCGCCGGCTACCTGATCGGGTTGCTGGTGGGGCGACGCGCGGCGGAGCAGATGTCCCTGCCGCAGATCGCCGCGCTGCCCGCGCCGCAGGTGCGCGAAGCGATGGCCAAGGGCCTGCGGGAGTTGCTGGCGACTTGAGTTCGCTGCCTATCGAGCCGGGTTCAGCTCCACCGTGATGTGGACCAGCTCCTCATGAATCGCCAGCTGGCGCTTGAAGTCGTCCGGCGTGGCCCGCGGGTCGGGCGTGGTCAACGCGACGATGCAGGCGTACTTGCCGCCGCCAACGCGCCAGACGTGAAGGTCGCTGATGCGGGCGGGAATCGGGCTGGCGGCGATCACCTCGCGGATCTCCGTGACGACCGGGGCGTCCATCTCGGCGTCCAGCAGCACGCGGCCGGAGTCGCGCATCAGGCCGAAGGCCCAGGCCGCCACGATCGCCGCGCCCGCCAGGCCCATGGCCGGATCGAGCCAGGCGACGCCCCACAGCTTGCCGCCAGCCAGCGCGGCGATGGCCAGCACGGAGGTCGCAGCATCGGCCAGCACGTGGATGTAGGCGGAGCGCAGGTTCAGGTCGCGATGATGGTGGTGATGCCCGTCATGCCCATGATCGCCGTGGTCATGGTGATGATGACCATGCGCATCGCGCAGCAGCCAGGCGCAGGCCAGGTTCACGGCCAGGCCGATCGCGGCGATCAGCATCGCCTCGTCGTAGTGGATGGGCGCCGGCGCCAGCAGGCGCTCGGACGACTGCCACACCATCGTCAGCGCCACGATCAGCAGCAGGATCGCGCTGGTATAGCTGCCCAGGATCTCGATCTTCCAGGTGCCGAAGGCGAAGCTCGAATGACGCTGCAGGCGCCGCGCGAACAGGTAGGCGAGGAAGGACAGGCCCAGCGCGATCACGTGCGAGCTCATGTGCCAGCCGTCGGCCAGCAGCGCCATCGAATTGAAAATCCAGCCGCCGGCGATCTCGGCCACCATCATCACGGCGGTCAGCAGCACGGCCAGCAGGGTGTTGCGCTGGGCCAGCGGATTGCCTTCGTCGAAGACGTGCGAGTGGGACTCGATGGAGGGTGCTGCAGCGTTCATTCTGATACTGTACCCCAGTATATTTTGGATGACTAGAATCAACCCATGAGCCACACGATCACCGACAAGAAGCCGCTGCTGGCCCGGGTGCGCCGCATTCGCGGCCAGGCCGAGGCGCTGGAGCGCGCGCTGGATGCGGACGCCGACTGCATCGCCATCCTCCAGCAGATCGCCGCGGTGCGC
Organism: Roseateles agri; assembly: GCF_034043675.1. Lineage (NCBI taxonomy): Bacteria > Pseudomonadati > Pseudomonadota > Betaproteobacteria > Burkholderiales > Sphaerotilaceae > Roseateles > Roseateles agri. The sequence goes on from NZ_JAXCLA010000009.1 coordinate 68,515, forward strand.
GGTGCCGTCAACGGCCTGATGGCCCAGGTGCTGGAAGGCCACATCCGCGACCACCTCGGCGCCGATGCGGAACCCGAAGAGCGCGAGCGCGACCTGGAGGCGGTGGTGACCGCGCTGCGCAGCTACCTGAAGTAAGAGAGTAAGAGAAGCAGAAGCGGGCATGGGCCTTGCCGCCCGGCGGCATCGGCTGACGACAGCCGCCCCGAGGAGCCCGCCGTGGATTCATTGCGCCATCCGATCCTTCACAGGATCGTTCTCGCCGCCGTGCTGGGCGGCCTTGCGCTGCTGGGCGCCTGCAATCGTCGCGACCAGGAGCCGGGGCGCGACCTCGCGCCGCCGAACCCCGGGCTGCCGGCCTCGCCGGCACTGCCTTCGTCGTCGCCGACGGTCTGAACGGTGATCAGCCGTTCTTGATGCGCTGGACCAGCGCCTGCGTGTAGGCGGCCGTGCCGGCGTTGCCGCCGAGGTCGCCGGTGCGCACCTTGTCGATGTTCAGCGTTTCGTCGATCGCGCGGCGCAGTCGGGCGGCGAGATCGGGCAGCTTGCAGTGGTCCAGCATCATCGCGCCGGCCAGCAGCAGCGCCGTCGGGTTCGCCAGGCCCTTGCCGGCGATGTCGGGCGCCGAGCCGTGCACGGCCTCGAAGATCGCTGCATCGGTGCCGATGTTGGCGCCCGGCGCCATGCCCAGGCCGCCGACGAGGCCGGCTACCAGGTCCGACAGGATGTCGCCGAACAGATTGGTCGTCACCAGTACGTCGAACTGCCAGGGGTTCAAGACCAGCTTCATCGCGCAGGCGTCGATGATGACGGTGTCCAGCTCGATGCGGCCCTTGTACTTCTGCTCCCACAGCTGCTGGCCGGTCTCGAGGAAGATGCCGGTCAGCGCCTTCATGATGTTGGCCTTGTGCACGATGGTGACCTTCTTGCGCCCGGTGGCAATCGCCAGCTCGAACGCGTGCTCCAGCACGCGGCGGCTGCCCTGGCGCGTGTTGACGCCGGTGGACATGGCCACCGCATGCGGGTCGCCGTCGATCGGGATGTAGGCCTCGTGGCCGATGTACAGGCCCTCGAGGTTCTCGCGCACCACCAGCAGGTCGATGTTGTCGAAGCGGCCGCCGGGGATGATGGTGCGGGCCGGCCGCACGTTCGCGTAGAGCTGGAATTCCTCGCGCAGCCGCACATTGGACGAGCGATAGCCGCCGCCGGACGGCGTCTCCAGCGGCCCTTTGAGCGCCAGGCGCGTGCGGCGGATGCTGTCCAGCGCCGCCTTGGGCAGCGGATCGCCGTGGGCCTGCACACCGGCCAGGCCAGCGACCTGCCGGTCCCATTCGAAGGGGCTGCCCAGCGCGTCGAAGACGGCCAGCGCGGCATCGACGATCTCGGGGCCGATGCCGTCGCCGGGGATGAGGGTGGCGGGGATGGGTGTGCTCATGAGGATGCTGCCTGGGGAAGTAACGAATCACCCAAGCGTACCCGCTCGCGCGGCACCCCTGCCGGCACAGGGTCGGTAGGCTCAGTGCTTTTTCGGTGGCGGCACCTTGCCGCCGGCCTTGCGGGCCTCCGACAGCCCGATCGCGATCGCCTGCTTGCGGCTGGTGACCTTCTGGCCCGAGCCGCTCTTCAGCGTGCCTTCCTTGGCCTCGTGCAGGGTCTTGTGGACCTTCTCGGCGGCCTTCTCTCCGTAGCGTGCCATGGGCTTCTCCTGGCGATGGTGATCCATCACCAGGGCAAGGCACGTGCCCCGGCTCAGTGCGGCGCGTGGCCGACGATGCGCCGGTGCACGCTGCGCATCGACAGCCACACGGCCAGCACCACCACCGGTACCGCCACCGCGCTGGTCGCCTCCACGCCGAAGGGCCAGCCGAGCTTCATCGCGCCCTTGGCGACATAGCTGACGAGGCCGACGATGTAGTAGCTGATGGCCGCCACGGACAGGCCTTCGACGGTGGCCTGCAGCTTCAGCTGCAGGTCCTGGCGGCGGTTCATCGCCTCCAGCAGTTGTTGGCTGCCGAGCTGCTGCTCGATCTCGACGCGCGTGCGCAGCAGGTTGCTGACTCTCGAGATCCGCTGCGACAGCGCATCCTGCCGGCGTGCCGCCCACTCGCAGGTGGCGCGGGCCGGGCTGAGGCGCCGGTCGATGAACTCGGCGATCGTCTGCAGCCCGGGCAGGCGGGATTCGGCAAGCTCCTCGATGCGCTTGTCGACGAGGCCGAAGTAGGCGGCGCTGGCCGAGAAGCGCGAATGCGTGGCCGCGTACTCGCCTTCCACCTCGCCGGCCAGGCGGGTCAGCCGGTCCAGCAGTTCGGGCTCGTCCTCGCGCCGGGCGCTGCGCACCGCCTGCGCCAGCCCGGCCAGCTCCTGCTCGGCGCGGTTCAGCATGGCGCCGGCCTGGCGCGCGGCCGGCAGGCCCAGCGAGGCGGCCATGCGGTAGGTCTCGATCTCCAGCAGGCGCTGCACGGTGCGGCCGAGCCGCCGCGGGCTCATCGTGGCGCCGGCCATCAGCAGCATGCGCGAGAAGCCATCGGCATGGGTGGCGAAGTCGGTCAAGACCTGGCCCTCCTCGCCCGCCACGGCCGAGCCGACCAGCCGGTCCTCGTTCATCAGCGCGCGGGCCTGGTCCTGCACGGGCAGCAGATGCGGCCGGGCCTGGAAGGCCCACAGGTGCAGCGCAGCCAGGCACTGGCCGGGCAGGGCGGCCAGCCAGTCCTGCGGCAGCAGCTCCACGGCGCGTACCGGGTCGCGCGGGTCGAGCCGCTGGCCATCCTCCAGCGGTCGCAGGAAGGTCCAGGCCACGAATTCGGTATGCAGCTCCCAGCGCAGCCGCACCGTCCCCAGGTCCATCCGCAGATGGGTGGCCTCGCCGTCGGGCACAGGCAGGTGCAGGTCGCGCAGCAGTCGCGCCAGATGCTCGCGGCTGGCCGTGCGTTCGCCGGCGTCGCAGAACATCACGATGTGCGAGATCGCAAGCGGCGCCGCCATCGGCTCGGGCGGCCGCTCATGGATCTCGTTGTGGAGCTGGCTGCGCTGGGGGTGTTGGCGGATCATGCGTGCATTCTCCGCGCAGCCGTTGCTGGCGTTAGCGCTTCACGCGCCCATCCCCCGTCAGCATCGACAGCTCGACGAAGTTCGACGCCACGTGCCGCCCGGCCGAGAAGCGCAGCGGGAAGCCGCCGGGGTTGTAGGGTTGCAGCGTCTCCAGCGCGGCGACGAGCGCCTCGCGGCTGGCCTTGCCACCGCTACCGGCGCCCATGCGGCGCAGGCCTTCGGTGATGGTCTTGGCGGCGAGGAAGCCTTCGATGCCGTTGTAGTCGGGGCGGAAGCCCGCCGCGGGGCCGCCGGCCTTCTGCAGCGCGTTCTGGTACTCCTCGGCGACGCCGGTGGTCGTGCCGAAGGGGTAGGGCATGACCTGGCTGACAACGACGCCGTTGGCGTCCTTGCCGAGCTCGTCGAGCAGCGCCTGGGTGCCGACGAAGGAGACGTTGTAGAACACGCCGCCGAAGCCGGCCTTGCGCGCGGCGCGGATGAAGGCGGCGCAGCTCTTGTAGGCGCCGATCATCACGATCGCCTCGGGCATGTTGCCGGCGTTGACGAGCGACTGCACCGCCTTGGCCACGTCCACCGTGTTGCGCTCAACGGTGCCGGTGGACAAGGGCTTCAGCGCCAGCGGCTTCAGCGCGCGTTCCACGCCTTCCAGGCCCGCCTTGCCGTAGCTGTCGTTCTGATAGAAGACGCTGATCCGGTTCAGGCCCAGCTGGGTCAGCTGCTTGACGATCAGCGCGGTCTCCTCGAAGTAGGAGGCGCGCACGTGGAAGACCTGGCGGCTCATCGGCTCGCGCAGCGCCTCGGCGCCGGTCAGCGGGGCGAAGAAGGGCATGCGGCTCTCGTTCACCAGCGGCAGCGCGGCCAGCGAGGTGGGCGTGCCGACATAGCCGAACAGCGCGAGCACGTCCTCCTCGATGAACTTCTGCGTATTGGCCTTGCAGCGCTCGGGCTCGTAGCCGTCGTCCAGCGTGCGCAGCTCGATCTGCATGCCGTTGACGCCGCCGGCGGCGTTGACGCCGTCGAAGTACAGCTTGGCGCCGATCTGCATCTGCTTGCCCAGCTGGGCGGCCGGGCCGCTCAGCGCGCAGGACTGGCCCAGCACGATCTTGCGGCGATCCTGGGCGCGCGACGGCCCTGCAAGGGCAAGGGAGCCGAGGGTGGCGGCTGCAGCAACAAGGGCTTCACGTCTACGCACGCGTTTCTCTTTTTGTTGAATCGATAATTATGAAATTGTGCGGTGGCTTCACCGCCCCGGAAAACCGCGACCGCGGCCCTCATGGAATAGTTCACGCATGAACATCGTTGTTACGCCTTCGCCGGGCCAGAAGACCGTGAAGGGCGCCTGCCCGCACGACTGTCCGGATACCTGTGCGCTGAAGATCACCGTCGAGGATGGCCGCGTCGTGAAAGTCCAGGGCCAGGCCGACCATCCCAGCACGCACGGCGCGCTGTGCACCAAGGTCTCGCGCTATGCGGAGCGTACCTACCATGCGGAGCGCCTGCTGCACCCGCTCAAGCGCGTCAGCCGCAAGGACGAAGCGCCGCGCTTCGAACAGGTCAGCTGGGAGTCGGCCCTGGCCGATATCGCCACGCGACTGAACAGCATCGCGGCGCGCGACCCGCAGGCGATCCAGCCCTACAGCTACGCCGGCACGATGGGCATGCTGCAGGGCGAGGCGATGGCGGGGCGCTTCTTCAACCGCATCGGCGCCAGCCAGCTCGATCGCACGATCTGCGCCTCCGCCGGCGCCGCCGCGCTGACTGCCACCTACGGCCACAAGCTCGGCATGCACCTGCGCTTCTTCGCGGAAAGCCAGCTGATCCTGATCTGGGGCAGCAACTCGATCGCCTCGAACCTGCATTTCTGGACCTATGCGAACCAGGCCAAGCGCAATGGCGCCAAGCTGATCTGCATCGACCCGCGCAAGACCGAGACGGCCGACAAGTGCCACCAGCACATCGCCCTGCTGCCGGGCACCGACGGCGCGCTGGCGCTGGGCCTGATGCATGAGCTGATCGTCAATGACTGGCTCGATGCCGACTACATCGAGCGCTACGTGGACGGCTGGGACGAACTGCGCGAGAAGGCGCTGCAATGGCCGCCCGAGCGCACGGCCGAGGTCTGTGGCATCAGCGCCGACGAGGTGCGCGGCCTGGCGCGCGACTACGCCGCGGCCAAGCCCGCCGCGATCCGGCTGAATTACGGCATGCAGCGCGTGCGCGGCGGCGGCAATGCGGTCCGTCTGGTGGCGCTGCTGCCCTGTCTCACGGGTGCCTGGCGCCACCGCGCCGGCGGCCTGCTGCTGTCCAGCTCGGGCTGGTTCGCGCCCTACAAGAACCCGCGGCTGGAGCGGCCGGACCTGAGGACGGCGCAGAAGGCGCCACGCGTCGTCAACATGAGCACCATCGGCGACGCATTACTGGAGGAAACGACGCCCGAGTTCGGTCCGAAGATCGAGGCGGTGATCGTCTACAACAGCAACCCGGTGGCGGTGGCACCCGAGTCGCCCAAGGTCGTCAAGGGCTTCCAGCGCGCGGACCTGTTCACCGTCGTGCTCGAGCACTTCATGACCGATACCGCCGACCTGGCCGACTACGTGCTGCCCGCCACGACGCAGCTGGAGCACCTGGACGTGCACACGGCCTACGGTCACACCGACGTGCTGATCAACCACCCGGCGCTGGCGCCGCTGGGCGAAGCGAAGTCGAACACGCAGATCTTCCGCGAACTGGCGGCGGCCTGCGGCTTCGACGAGCAGGCCTTCCGCGAGAGCGACGAGCAGCTCGCGCGCCAGGCCTTCACCGACGCGATCGACTTCGATGCGCTGGCCGAGCAGGGCTGGCAGTCGCTGCCGCTGGCCGAGGCGCCGTTCGCGGAAGGTCGCTTCCTCACCGCCAACGGCCGCGCGCAGGCCGGCGGCGCCGACTACGTGCCCAACTACGAGAGCGCCCGTTCGGCGCCCGAGCTGGCAGCGCGATACCCGCTGGCGATGATCTCGCCGCCTGCGCGCAACTTCCTGAACTCCAGTTTCGTCAACGTGAAGAGCCTGCGCGACATCGAGGGCGAGCCCATCGTCGAGATCCATGCCGACGACGCGGGCGCCCGCGACCTCGCCGACGGAGCTATGGTGCGCGTGTTCAACGACCGCGGCAGCTACCGCTCGCGGCTCAAGGTCAGCGAGCGCGCACGGCCCGGCGTCGTCAACGGCCTGGGCGTGTGGTGGCGCAAGCTGGGCGTGGACGGCACCAACGTCAACGAGCTGACCCACCAGCACTTGACAGACCTGGGTCGGGCGCCGAGCTTCTACGACTGCCTCGTCGAGGTCGCAGCCGCGTGATCGGGCGGCGCCTGGCGATCCTGTTGGTGGCCGGACTGGCGGCCGTGCTCGTCGCCGGCTGCGGCCAGGTGGGCTACCTGGCCCAGTCGCTGAACGGGCACATGCGGATGATGTCGGCCGCCGAGCCGGTCAGCACGCTGCTGGCCCGACCGGACCTGGACCCGAAGCTGCGCGAGCGCCTGCAGCTGAGCCAGCGCCTGCGCGACTACGCCATCACCGAGCTGCACCTGCCCGACAACAACAGCTACCGCCGCTACGCCGACCTGCATCGCGGCGCGGCGGTGTGGAACGTGATCGCCGCGCCGGAGCTGAGCCTGAAGGCCAAGACCTGGTGCTATCCGATCATGGGCTGCGTCGCCTATCGCGGCTACTTCGACCAGGCCGCGGCCGAGGCCTATGCCCGCGGCCTGCGCGAGGACGACGAGCACCTGGAGGTCATGGTCGGCCCGGTGCCGGCCTATTCGACGCTGGGCTGGAGCACCTGGCTCGGCGGCGATCCGCTGTTGAACACCTTCATCGGCTACCCGGAGGGCGAGCTGGCGCGGATGATGTTCCACGAGCTGGCACACCAGGTGGCCTACGCGGACGACGACACGACCTTCAACGAATCGTTCGCCACCGCCGTCGAGCGCATCGGCGCGGCGCGCTGGCTGAAGGCCCGCGGCAGCGAGGCGGCACGCGAGACCTATGAGCGCGGCAACCAGCGCCGGCTGCAGTTCCGCGCGCTGACCGATGCCTATCGGGTGAAGCTGGCCGCCGTCTACGACAGCGCGCAGGACGACGAAGCGAAGCGCGCCGCCAAGGCCCACACGATGCAGGCGCTGCGCGAGGACTACGCGAAGCTGAAGGCGGAGGAGTGGGGCGGCTACAGCGGTTACGACGACTGGTTCGCGCGTGCCAACAACGCCAGCTTCGCGCTGCTGTCGGCCTACGGCGAACTGGTGCCGGCCTTCGAGGCGCTGTTCGAGCGGGAAGGCGAGGATTGGCCGCGCTTCTATGCCGAGGTAAAACGGCTGGCGAAGCTGCCCAAGGCCGAGCGCCGAAGCCAGCTCGAATCACACTGACCGGAGACACCCCCGATGGCCGACATCCACATCCGCCGCGAGCACACGCTGGGCCTGACGAAGGCCCGCGAGCTGGCCTGGGCCTGGGCCGAGAACGTCGAGGACAAGTTCCAGATGGTCTGCACCCTCGTCGAGGGCAAGGCCGGCGACACGGTCGAATTCAAGCGCCCGGGCGCCAGCGGGACGCTGGACGTGACGGCCACGCACTTCGAACTGCGCGCCAAGCTCGGCTTCCTGCTCGGCGCCTTCAAGGGCACGATCGAGAGCGAGATCCAGAAGGAACTGGACAAGCTGCTGGCGGCGGCCCCGAAGAAGAAGTAGGCCCGGGGCTTACTTCAGCGACTCGATCAGGTCGATGTACTGCTGCATCGCCTCGTCCTTCGTCGTGCCCTTCAGCTCGCTCCAGGCGTCCCACTTGAAGCGGCCGACGAAGTCGGTCATGCCGGGGCGATCGCCTTCGACGTCGCCGACGCTGCCCTGCTTGTACAGCGCGTAGATCTTCAGCAGCGTCTGGTTGTCGGGCTTCTCGGGCAACTGCTTCGATTCGGCGACGGCGGCTTCGAACTGGTCCTGGAGGCTCATGGCGGTCTCGATAGTAGTGATGACTAGCGTCATATCTTACGGCTTCATTCCTTACGGCTTCATTCGTCGAGTGCGTCCCGCGCCAGCTCGACGCCGAGGAACTCCAGCGCATCGAGCGGCTCCGCGGCCGCGGCGTCGAGGTACAGCGCGTCGGCACGCCGCATGTCGCCGTCCAGCAGCCGCAGCGCGTGAGCACGCTCCATCATCGAGATCGGATTGGCCGGATCGAGCAGGGCGGCGTGCTGCAACTGCTTCAGGCCCTCGGCGGCATCGGCACCGAGCGTGCGGCCGATCATGCGGCCGACCTTGTCGAGCACCTCGGCATGGAAGCAGCCGAGCGCCAGGTGGGCGTCGGCGTGCTGGGGCGCCAGTTCGATCGTCGTCTCCAGCGCGCTGACGAGCCGCGCCCGCAGGCCGCGGCCCAGGCCCTTGGCCGGGCCGAGAGCCTGGGCGTGCCGGCCCAGCGCATAGGCCTGCCAGAAGTAGGCGTTCGGATGTTCGGGGTCCAGCCCCTGGTGGCGCGCGGCGCGCTCGGCGACGGCGAGGTACATCGCCTGCTTGCGCCGAGGATCGCGTTCCAGGTAGTGGGCCTGGCAGGCCTGCGCCTTGTTGGCCAGCGCCATGCCGCTGTGGTTGCCGGCCTCGGCGGCGACCAGGCCGGCCACGTGGGCGGCCTGGAAGCGTCCGGCATGGAACAGCCGCCAGCCGTCGACCAGCGCGGCCTTGCGCGGCCACGGCTCGACATCACCGGCATGCAGCCGCGGCCATTGCTGGCGGAGCGCCGCGTCGTCGTACAGAAAAGCGACCTGCTCGAACGGGAAATGCACCCAGGGCTCGGACATCGGACAACACCTCGACTGCGCCCGTTGCCGGGGCCCAGCAGTAGAGCATTCAGGTCGCGGTGCAGGAAGCGGTGCTGCCGCATCCGCTCCTACGGCGTGGGGAGGAACCGCCCGCGCTTACAGCTGTGCCCAGGAGCTGACGCGGCCCTTGCCGCCGTGTTTTGAGCGATACATCGCTTCGTCGCTGCGGGCCAGCAGGTCTTCGGCGCTGATCTTCTCGTCGGGCGAGTAGACGCTCACGCCCAGGCTGGCCGACAGCGGCAGCCACTGCCCCTCGCCGATCTCGTAGGGCACGCGCGAGGCCACCAGGACTTTCTCGGCGACCCGGGCGGCGTCATCTTCGCCGGCCACCAGCCCTTCGAGGATCACGACGAACTCGTCGCCGGCCAGGCGTGCGGGCGTGTCCGTCTCGCGCACGGCGCCGCGCAGCCGGCGCGCGAACTCGATCAGCACGTGGTCCCCGGCTTCGTGGCCGAAGCTGTCGTTGACGCTCTTGAAGCCGTCCAGGTCCAGGAAGATCAGGGCCAGCGGACGGCCGCTACGCTGCGCGCGCCGCATCGCCTTGGGCAGCGATTGCAGCAGGCTGCGGCGGTTGGGCAGGCCGGTGAGCTGGTCGGTGGTGGCTTGCAGCTCCAGCGTTCGCTCCAGCTGCTTGCGCTCGGTGATGTCGCGCAAAAAGGCGTCGAAGAAGCTCGCATCGCCGCGCTTGCGCACGCGCAGCGAGACCTCGACCTGGATCTCCTGGCCGTCGCGCCGGCAGCCGACGACCTCGACCCGGTTGTCCACCAGCATCCGCGCTTCGCCGGTGGCAAGGTAGCGGGCCAGGCCCTGCCGATGCGCCTCGCGCTGCTGCGGCGGGATGATCAGTTCCTCCAGCGGCCGCCCGATGGCCTCGGCCGGCCGCCAGCCGAAGGTCCGCTGTGCCATTTCGTTCCAGGCGGTGACGCGGCCCTGCTGGTCCATCTGGACGAAGGCGTCGTTCGCGTGTTCAAGAATGGCACGCAGGGTGGTCTCGCTTTCGGCCAGCTCGGCGGTGCGCTCGACCACGCGTGCCTCCAGCGCCGCGTTGGCCTCCTTCAGCGCGCGTTCGCGGTCGACCAGGGTTTCCAGCATGACGTTGAAGGCCGCGGCCATGCGGTCCACCCGGTTGACGGCATCCGGCGGGATCTGCGGCGAACCGCCTCGAAAGCCCTCGACCAGGCTCAGCAGCTCGGTCGCGCGCCGGCGCATGATGCGTTCCACCTGCCAGGCCAGCAGTGCCGCCAGCAGCGCGCCGACGAGCACATAGAACGCGGCGCGCGCGGGCAGCGAGTGTTGCGGTGTGGGCGGGCGCACCAGCAGGTCGACGGCGATGAGCGTCAGCAACGTCGCCTGCGCCAGCGCCACGCCGAGGATCATTCGCCGCCGCATGGACCAGGGGCGGCCGGTTTGCGGCCGGTGCGGGCTCGTGGGCTCGGGCATAACGCCATGTTCAAGCGGTGTTAAGGGAGTGTCAACGTCCATTCGGAGGATGCGAACAACCCTTGACCGGCGCCATTCCCGGCCGCTACCTACAATCCGCCGCCATGCAATCGACCCCACCCGCCATTTCGTTCCAGAACGTCAGCAAGACATACCGAGGGGGCCAGGTCCGGGCGCTCGACGGTGTTTCCTTCGACATCCAGCCCGGTGAATTCTTCGGCCTGCTGGGCCCGAACGGCGCCGGCAAGACCAGCCTGATCAGCATCCTCGCCGGCCTCGCCCGCGCCAGCGGCGGCAGCGTCAAAGTGTTGGGCCACGACGTCATCGATGACTACGCCGCTGCCCGCAAGGCGCTGGGCATCGTGCCGCAGGAGCTGGTGTTCGACCCCTTCTTCAGCGTGCGCGAGACCCTGCGCATCCAGAGCGGCTACTTCGGCGTGCACAACAACGACGCCTGGATCGACGAGCTGCTGTCGAACCTCGGCCTCGCCGACAAGGCCCACGCGAACATGCGCCAGCTCTCCGGCGGCATGAAGCGCCGCGTGCTGGTGGCGCAGGCACTGGTGCACCGGCCGCCGGTGATCGTGCTGGACGAACCGACGGCGGGCGTGGACGTCGAACTGCGCCAGACGCTGTGGCAGTTCGTCGCCCGCCTGAACCGCGAAGGCCACACGGTGCTGCTGACGACGCACTACCTGGAAGAGGCCGAGGCGCTGTGCCACCGGATCGCGATGCTGAAGCTCGGCAAGATCGTCGCGCTGGACAGCACCTCGGAGCTGCTGAAGGGCACGGCCTCGACGATGCTGCGCTTCAAGACCGATGCCACGCTGCCGGCCTCGCTGGCAGGGCAGTCGCGCGTGACCGGGCGGATCGTGCAGATCACCGCGCACGACGCGACCGAGGTCGAGACCATCCTCGCCACGCTGCGCTCGGCGGGCGTGCCCATCGAAGACCTGGAGATCGGCCGCGCCGACCTGGAAGACGTGTTCATCGAAATCATGCAGGGAGCAAGCGCATGAGCGCCGCATTCACGCTGGAGGGTGCACGCACCCTGTTCTACAAGGAAGTGCTGCGTTTCTGGAAGGTCAGCTTCCAGACGGTGGCCGCGCCGGTGCTGACCGCCGTGATGTACCTGCTGATCTTCGGCCACACGCTGGAAGAACACGTCAAGGTCTACGGCACGATCGGCTACACCGCCTTTCTGATCCCTGGCCTGGTGATGATGAGCGTGCTGCAGAACGCGTTCGCGAACAGCTCGTCCTCGCTGATCCAGAGCAAGATCACCGGCAACCTCGTGTTCCTGCTGGTGACGCCGCTGTCGCACTGGGCCTGGTTCGCCGCCTATGTGGGCGCGGCCGTGATCCGCGGGCTGGTGGTGGGCCTGGGCGTGCTGGTCGTCACCGTGTGGTTCTCGCCGCCGGGGCTGGCCGAGCCGTTCTGGATCATTGCCTTCGCCGTGCTGGGCGCCGGCATCATGGGCACGCTGGGCCTGGTGGCCGGCCTCTGGGCGGAGAAGTTCGACCAGATCGCTGCCTTCCAGAACTTCATCATCATGCCGATGACCTTCCTGTCGGGCGTGTTCTATTCGATCCATTCGCTGCCGCCGCTGTGGCAGGGCGTGAGCCACGCGAACCCCTTCTTCTACATGATCGACGGCTTCCGCCGCGGCTTCTTCGGCGTCAGCGACGTGTCGCCGTGGACCAGCCTGGCGATCGTCGGCGTCTGCTTCATCGCGCTGGCAAGCCTCGCGCTGGAGCTGCTGCGCCGGGGCTACAAGATCCGGTCCTGAAACGCTCCTAAGTAGAATCCCGAGACCATGGCCGATCCCACTCCCGCAGAAGTCCAGTCCTACATCGCCGCCGGCCTGCCGTGCCAGAGCCTGACGGTGGAGGGCGACGGACGCCATTTCTTCGCCACCATCGTCTCCAGCGAATTCGAGGGCCTGTCCCGCATCAAGCGCCATCAGCGCGTCTACGCCGCCCTGGGCGAGCGCATGCGCGAACAGATCCACGCGCTGTCGATGAAGACGCTGACGCCCGGCGAACAGGCCTCCCAATGACCACCATCACCCTGGCGCTCTCGAAGGGTCGGATCTTCGAGGAAACCCTGCCGCTGCTGCGCGCTGCTGGCATCGAGGTGCTGGAAGATCCGGAGAAATCCCGCAAGCTGATCCTGGCGACGAACCAGCCCAACGTGAAGGTGGTGCTGGTGCGCGCCAGCGACGTGCCGACCTATGTGCAGTACGGCGGCGCCGATCTGGGCGTGGCCGGCCGCGATGTGCTGATCGAGCATGGCCTGGAAGGCATGTACCTGCCGCTAGACCTGAACATCGCTCGCTGCCGGATGAGTGTCGCCACGCGCGCCGACTTCGACTACGCGGCCGCGGTGAAGCAGGGCTCGCGCATCCGCGTCGCCACCAAGTACACCGAGATCGCCCGCCAGCACTTCGCCGAGAAGGGCGTGCACGTGGACCTGATCAAGCTCTACGGCTCGATGGAACTGGCCCCGCTGACGGGCCTGGCCGACGCGATCGTCGACCTCGTCTCCACCGGCGGCACCTTGCGCGCGAACAAGCTTGTCGAGGTCGAGCAGATCATGGACATCTCCTCGCGCCTGGTCGTCAACCAGGCCGCCCTCAAGCTCAAGCGCGAGCCGCTGCGCCAGCTGATCGACGCGTTCGCGTCCGCCACCCCGAAGTAACGATGTTGAATCTCCGCCAGTTGAGCACCGCCGCCGCCGATTTCGAGACCGAGTTCCAGCGCGTGCTGCATTGGTCGGCGGAGACGGACGGCGCGATCGAGTCGCGCGTGGCCGAGATCCTGGCCGAGGTGCGCGCCCGCGGCGATGCGGCGGTGCTCGAATACACCGCCCGCTTCGATCATGTGGACGCGGCCAGCGTCGCCGCGCTGGAGCTGACCCGCGAGGAACTGAAGGCGGCCTTCGAGTCGATCACGCCCGCGCAGCGCGCAGCGCTCGAATCGGCCGCCGCCCGGGTCCGCAGCTATCACGAGCGCCAGAAGGCCGCCTGCGGCGAGAGCTGGAGCTACCGCGACGAGGACGGCACCTTGCTGGGCCAGAAGGTCACGCCGCTGGATCGCGTCGGCATCTACGTGCCCGGCGGCAAGGCGGCCTACCCGAGCAGTGTGCTGATGAACGCGATCCCCGCGCAGGTGGCAGGCGTGCCCGAGATCGTCATGGTCGTGCCCACGCCGCGCGGCGAGAAGAATCCGCTGGTGCTGGCAGCCGCCTATGTCGCCGGCGTGCATCGCGCCTTCACCGTCGGCGGCGCGCAGGCGGTGGCGGCGCTGGCCTACGGCACGGCGACCATCCCGCGCGTCGACAAGATCACCGGTCCCGGCAACGCCTACGTGGCCAGCGCCAAGAAGCATGTGTTCGGCCAGGTCGGCATCGACATGATCGCCGGCCCCAGCGAGATCCTCGTGCTGGCCGACGGCACGACCCCGCCCGACTGGGTGGCGATGGACCTGTTCAGCCAGGCCGAGCACGACGAGATGGCGCAGAGCATCCTGCTGTGCCCCGATGCCGCCTACATCGACGCCGTGCGCGCCAGCATCGAGCGCCTGCTGCCGGAGATGCCGCGCGAAGCGGTGATCCGCGCCTCGCTGGAAGGCCGCGGCGCGTTGATCCTGACTCGCTCGATGGACGAAGCCTGCGAGATCAGCAACCGCATCGCGCCGGAACACCTGGAAGTGAGCAGCGCCGACCCGCACCGCTGGGAACCGCTGCTGCGCCACGCCGGCGCGATCTTCCTCGGCGCCTTCACCAGCGAATCGCTCGGCGACTACTGCGCCGGCCCCAACCACGTGCTGCCCACGTCCGGCACCGCGCGCTTCTCGTCCCCGCTGGGTGTCTACGACTTCCAGAAGCGCTCCAGCCTGATCGAGGTGAGCGAAGCCGGTGCGCAGAAGCTCGGTCCCATCGCAGCTGAACTGGCCTATGGCGAGGGCCTGCAGGGTCACGCCCGTGCGGCGGAGATGCGGTTGAGTAAGGGCGGATGAGCGCCTTCAGGCGAGGCGCTTCGCCAGCCTGACCATCATCGTTCCCGTCAGATCGTTCGGCCCGCGCTGATCCTCGGCGAAGCTGTGCCGTGCGTAGAGCGCGATCAGCGGCGTGTTCGTTGACGAGGTCCAGGTCGCGGCCAGCGGCAGTTGCCGCTCGCGGAACCACCGTTCGGCTTCCTGCAGGAATGCGCTGGCGAAGCCCAGCCTCCGAGCCGCCGGCAATACGTAGCTGGTCGAGACGAGGCCGAAGGGCTGGCCCTGCTCATCTTGCTCAACACGAAAGATCGTGTGCCCGGCAACGCCTCCGGCATCATCGATGCCCAGCACGACGCGAGCCTGCCGTGCCCCGTCGAGATGCCAGCGGACCCGGTCGACCAGCCATTCCATCGTGTAGAGGCCGTCGCCCTCGACCTCCATCAGCGTCGCCCGCATCCGCTCGGCGACGAGCGTGATCTCGGAGTCGTTGAGGGGATCGATGTCGCGCAGTCTCATGCGCGCCATTGTGGCTTCGTCAGGGAGCGCTCAAGCCCGCCGCTTTCGCCGCGATCGTGCCCAGTTGCCCATACAGCGGCAGCGTGTTCGTCGGCCCGCGCGGGTGCACCCGGTTAGCCAGCAGGACGTAGAAGCTCTTGCTGCCCGGGTCGAGCCAGAACGCGCAGCCCGTGAAGCCGGTGTGGCCGAAGCTCTTGCCCTTCGGGTAGAGCTCGCCGCGCGGGCGGGAGAAGGGCGTGTCGATGTCCCAGCCCATGGCGCGCACCGGCAGGCCGGCGGGCGACTGGGGCGTGGTCAGCAGCGCGACGCTCTCATGGCTCAGCAGGCGGCGGCCATCGTCGGCCACGCCGTCGTTCAACAGCATGCGGGCGAAGCGGGCCAGGTCGGCCGTGGTCGTGAAGAGGCCGGCATGGCCGGCGACGCCGCCCATCGTGCGGGCGGTCGGGTCGTGGACGACGCCGCGCAGCATGGTGCCGTCCGGCTGCTTCTCGGTCGGTGCGATGCGGGCGGCGGGGAAGCGGCGCAGCGGGAGGTAGCCGCTGTCCTTCATGCCCAGCGGCTCGAACAGCGCGTGCTGCGCGAAGTCCTCCAACGGTTCGCCGGACTGACGGGCGACGATGACGCCCAGCAGCACGAAGTTCAGGTCCGAGTACTTGAATTGCGCGGCCGGCGCAGCCTCGGGCGGCAGTGCGCAGGCGAGGCGCAGCGCGTCGGCGATGCCGTGCCAGGGGCCGTTCTTGATCTGGTCGCCGTTGCCCGGCAGGTCGGGCTGCAGGCCGGAGCTGTGCGTCAGCAGCTGGCGCACGGTGATGCCGGCGAGCGCCGTGCATTCGGGCAGGTAGCGGCCGAGCGGCGCCTCGACGTCGAGCTTGCCCTGCTGGCGCAGCACCTGGACCAAGGTCGAAGTGACGACGACCTTGGTCAGTGATGCGGCGTCGAAGATCGTCTGCTCGTCCAGCGGCTCGGGCTGAGGTTCGATGGCACGCTGGCCGTAGGCGCGGTGGTAGTTGCCCACGCCGAGTTGCTCGATCCACAGCGCGCCGCCGGGCATCTGGTGCGCGTCGATCATCGACTGCACCGCGCGGTCGGCCTCGGCGAGCGGGGCGGGTGGCAGCTGGCGCGGCAGAGGGGGAGACGTTGAGCAGGCGGCCAGCAGCAGGGCGGCGAGAAGAGAGAGCTTGAGCTTCATGGCCGCCGATTGTGGGTGGTCGGTCGGCCGCCTTGTCATCACTTTCATATCAGGTTTGATAACACACGAAGTTCGTGTAACACGAACTTCGTGTTAAATTGGATGTTATGAAGAACGTCACCATCTCGATGGAAGACAGCGTGGCCGAGTGGGCCCGGCTGGAGGCGGCGCGCCGCAATACCAGCGTCTCGCGGCTGGTCGGCGAGATGCTGGCCGAGAAGATGCGCAGCGACGATGCCTACGAGCGCGCGATGCAGGACTGGCTGCACCGCGAACGAAGCTGGGCCTCGGGCGGCAACGCCTATCCCAAGCGGGGTGAGGCGTGAGCGCCGAGCCGGTCTTCGTCGACACCTCGGTGCTGATCCTCAGCGAGGACGGCGCCCACCCCGAGCAGCGTGAACAGGTGCTGACCTGGCTGCGCACGCTGTGGGCCGAGCGCACGGGGCGGTTGTCCACCCAGGTACTGAACGACTTCTATGCCCAGGTGACGACGCGGATCATGCCGGCCATGCCCAACGGCGATGCCCGCGCCGAGGTGCGCCGCTACCAGCGCTGGAATCCCTGGCCGATCGACCATGCGACGGTCGAGAGCGCCTGGTCCATCGAGAGCCGCTTCGGCCTCGGCTACACGGACGCGCTGATCGTCGCCGCCGCCAAGGCGCAGGGCTGCACCCTGCTGCTGAGCCTGGACCTGCCGCACGACACCGTCTACGACAGCGTCCGCATCTTCAATCCCCTCTTCGCCGCGCCTGGAGCCGCCTGATGGACGAGAAAGAAAGAATCGAGCAAGGCCTCGCCTGCTTCCGCGACGACGTCCGCGCCACCCATGCCTACCCGGTGCAATCGGCCGAGGGCATGGTCAAGCTGGACGTGATGGAGAACCCGTTCCGCCTGTCCGCCGAGCTGCAGCGCAAGCTGGGCGAGCGGCTCGGCGCGGTAGCGATCAACCGCTATCCGGCCGAAGGCACGCAACGCCTCGCGGCCGCGCTGGCCCGGCATGCCGGCATGCCCCAGGGTTGTGCGATCACCTTGGGCAACGGTTCCGACGAATTGATCACGATGCTCGGCATGGCCTGCGCGAAGCCCGGCACCGTGGTGCTGGCGCCGACGCCGACCTTCGTCATGTACGAGATCTCCGCCCGCTACCAGGGCCAGCGCTTCGTCGGCGTGCCGCTGCGCGCGGATTTCGAGCTGGACGGCCCCGCGATGCTGGAAGCCATCAAGGAACATCGGCCGGCGATCATCTACCTGTCCTACCCGAACAATCCCACCGGCAACCTGTGGGATGCCGCGGTGATCGAGCAGATCGTCCGCGCCGCGCCGGGCCTGGTCGTGATGGACGAGGCCTACCAGCCCTTCGCCGACTCGGACTCGATGGCGCTGATGCAGCGCCATCCGCACGTGCTGATCATGCGCACGATGAGCAAGTTCGGCCTGGCCGGCGTGCGCATCGGCTACCTGATCGGCAACGAGGCTCTGATCCACGAGGTGGACAAGGTGCGCCCGCCGTTCAACGTCAGCGTACTGAATGCCGAGGCCGGCATGTTCGCGCTGGAGCATGTGGACGTGTACGACGCCCAGGCGGCCGAACTGCGCGCCCAGCGCGAGCGCGTGTTCGCCGCGCTGCGGGCCATGCCCGGCATCGAGCCGTATCCGAGCCAGGGCAATATGATCCTGGCGCGGGTCGCCGATGCTGCGAAGACCTTCGCGGCGATGAAGGCCCGCGGCGTGCTGGTCAAGAACTCGTCGGCCGCGCACCCGGCGCTGGCCAACTGCCTGCGCATCACGATCGGCAGCGCCGATGAAAACACGGCCATGCTGGCCGCCCTGGAAGCAAGTCTATGAACGCCCCCGCCCCTGTTCTTGCCCCCGTCTCTGCCCGTATTGCCGAAGTCAGCCGCAACACCAAGGAGACGCAGATCCGCGTCCGCGTCAATCTCGACGGCAGCGGCGAAGCCAAGCTGAACACCGGCATCGGCTTCTTCGACCACATGCTGGACCAGATCGCCCGCCACGGCCTGATCGACCTGGAGATCGAGGCCAAGGGCGACCTGCACATCGACGGCCACCACACGGTAGAAGACGTCGGCATCACGCTGGGCATGGCCGTCGCCCAGGCCGTTGGCGACAAGAAGGGCCTGACCCGCTACGGCCACGCCTACGTGCCGCTGGACGAAGCGTTGTCGCGCGTCGTCATCGACTTCTCGGGCCGCCCGGGCCTGGAGATGGACTGCAAGTTCACCTCC
The DNA here is from genome assembly GCF_034043675.1 of Roseateles agri. Classification (NCBI taxonomy): domain Bacteria; kingdom Pseudomonadati; phylum Pseudomonadota; class Betaproteobacteria; order Burkholderiales; family Sphaerotilaceae; genus Roseateles; species Roseateles agri. The sequence goes on from NZ_JAXCLA010000009.1 coordinate 86,793, forward strand.
GGCAGCATCGGCGCCTTCGACACGCAGCTGACCTACGAGTTCTTCCAGGGCTTCGTCAACCATGCGCTGGTGAGCCTGCACGTGGACAACCTGAAGGGCCACAATGCCCATCACCAGGCCGAGACCATGTTCAAGGCCTTCGGTCGCGCGCTGCGGATGGCGATGACCTTGGACCCGCGCAGCCTGGGCGTCATTCCGTCGACAAAGGGAAGTCTCTGACATGAGCACGAAGCGCACCGTCGCGGTCGTCGACTACGGCATGGGCAATCTGCGCTCGGTCTCGCAGGCGGTGATCCATGCGGCGGCCGATACCGACGTGGACGTTGTCATCACCTCGAAGGCGGAAGACGTCTTCCGGGCAGAGCGGGTCGTGCTGCCCGGCCAGGGCGCGATGCGCGATTGCATGCGCGAGCTGGCCGACTCTGGCATGAAAGAGGCCGTGCTCGACGCCGCGGCGAACAAGCCGCTGATGGGTGTCTGCGTCGGCATGCAGATGCTGCTGGATCACAGCGACGAGCAGGACACGCCGGGCCTGGGCCTCATTCCCGGCCGCGTGAAGCGCTTCCAGCTCGACGGGCAGCTGCAGCCCGACGGCAGCCGCTACAAGGTGCCGCAGATGGGCTGGAACCGCGTGGCCCAGACCGTTCCGCACCCGGTGTGGGCCGGCGTGCCCGACGAATCCTGGTTCTACTTCGTGCACAGCTTCTACGCCGCACCGTCGGACTCGCGCCACAGCGCCGGCGAAACCGACTACGGCCAGCGCTTTACCTGTGCGGTGGCCCGGGATAACATTTTTGCTACCCAATTCCACCCCGAGAAAAGTGCAGCGCTGGGCCTTGCCCTGTATCGAAACTTCCTGCATTGGAAGCCTTGAGGCCTCATCTCAAGGTGTGCGCGTGCCACTTTCCTCTTCCCTAACCCCCTCCTTCGACTGACCCCCTTCGGCCATGCTGCTGATCCCTGCCATTGACCTGAAAGACGGTCGCTGCGTCCGCCTGAAACAAGGCGACATGAACGAGTCCACCACCTTCGGAGAAGACCCGGCCGAGATGGCGCGGCGCTGGGTCGATGCCGGCGCCAGACGGCTGCACCTGGTGGACCTGAACGGCGCCTTCGCCGGCAAGCCGGTCAACGAGTCGGCGATCAAGGCGATCCTGCGCGAGGTGGGCGGCGAGATTCCCGTGCAGCTGGGCGGCGGCATCCGCGACCTCGACACGATCGAGCGCTACCTGGACGACGGCCTCTCGTTCATCATCGTCGGCACCGCCGCGGTGAAGAACCCGGGCTTCCTGCAGGACGCGGCCACGGCCTTCGGCGGCCACATCCTCGTCGGCCTCGACGCCAAGGACGGCAAGGTCGCCACCGACGGCTGGAGCAAACTGACCGGGCACGAGGTGGTGGACCTGGCGCAGAAGTTCGAGGGCTACGGCATCGAGGGCGTGATCTACACCGACATCGGCCGCGACGGCATGCTTACCGGCATCAACATCGAGGCCACCGTGAAGCTGGCACGCGCGCTGAGCATCCCGGTGATCGCCTCCGGCGGCCTGTCCAATATGGCCGACATCGAGGCGCTGTGCGCCGTCGAGAGCGAAGGCGTCGAAGGCGTCATCTGCGGCCGCGCCATCTACACCGGCGACCTGGACCTTGCCGCCGCGCAGGCGCGCGCCGACGAGCTGAACGGCCGATAACTCTTTCTCCATGCTCGCCAAACGCATCATTCCCTGCCTGGACGTCACCGGCGGCCGGGTCGTCAAGGGCATCAACTTCACCGAACTGCGCGACGCCGGCGACCCGGTCGAGATCGCCGCCCGCTACAACGAGCAGGGCGCCGACGAGCTGACCTTCCTCGACATCACCGCCACCTCCGACGGCCGCGACCTGATCCTGCCGATCATCGAGGCGGTGGCTTCGCAGGTGTTCATCCCGCTGACGGTGGGCGGCGGCGTGCGCGAGGTGAGCGACGTGCGGCGGCTGCTGAATGCCGGCGCCGACAAGGTCAGCTTCAACTCGGCAGCGGTGGCGAACCCGGACGTGATCCGCGCCGCGTCGGACAAGTACGGTGCGCAGTGCATCGTCGTCGCGATCGACGCCAAGCGCCGCGCGGATGGTTCGGGCTGGGACGTCTACACCCACGGCGGTCGCAAGAACGTCGGTCTCGACGCCGTCGAATGGGCCGTCAAGATGGCCCAGTACGGCGCCGGCGAGATCCTGCTGACCAGCATGGACCGCGATGGCACCAAGAGCGGCTTCGACCTGGCGCTGACCCGCGCGGTCAGCGACGCGATCAGTGTGCCGGTGATCGCCTCCGGCGGCGTCGGTTCGCTGGACGACCTGGCCGATGGCGTGCAGAAGGGTGGCGCCGATGCGGTGCTGGCTGCCAGCATCTTCCACTACGGTGAGCACACGGTGGGCGAGGCGAAGGCACTGATGGCGCAGCGGGGAATCCCAGTCCGCCAATGAGTGAAGTCAGGATCATCGGCGGCCAGTGGAAGCGCTCCAAGCTCCCGGTCGCCGACAGGCCGGGCCTGCGCCCGACACCCGATCGCGTGCGCGAGACGCTGTTCAACTGGCTCGGCCAGGACTTGAGCGGCTGGCGCGTGCTGGATGCCTTCGCCGGCAGCGGCGCGCTGGGCTTCGAGGCCGCCTCGCGCGGCGCCGAGCGCGTGACCCTGCTGGAACGCGACGGCGAACTGGCTCGCAGCCTGAAGGCCAGCGCCGTGCGCCTGAAGGCTGAGAACCTGGCCATCGAGCCGGCCGACGCGCTGGCCTGGATGCGCCGCGCCGCGCCGGCCTCGTTCGAGCTCGTGCTGCTCGATCCGCCGTTCGGCCAGAACCTGTTCGAACCCGCCTTGCGCGCCGCGCTGCCGCTGCTGGTGCCGGGCGGGCTGATCTACCTGGAAGCGCCGGAGCTGATCGAGCCGCCGGCCGAACTGGGCCTGGAACGCTGGAAGTCCGGCCGCGCCGGTGCCGTGCACTTCCAGCTGCTTCGCAAAGCGGAAACCGCTTAACGCCGACGGCGCATCCAGCCCGCGACGCCCAGCAGGCCCACGGCCAGCATCAGGCTGGTGCTGGCCTCGGGCACGGCCTGCGCCACCAGGAAGCCCTGGATCTCGCCGCCGGGTGCGGCCGTCGTGTGGATGTTGAAGTAGGCGTGGTCGGTGTCCAAGCCCACGCCCAACGCCGCGTAGGCACCGTTGATGTTGGTATTGGCGGTGATGAAGGCCGGGTTGTAGCTGCTGGCGTCCAGCAGGTTGAACTGGTGGCTGTAGGTACCGCTGGTGACGCCGCTCGGGAAGCCGGGGAAGGTCGGCGTCGTCGTCGCCACGCCGGCCGGGGTCACGCCGGCATCCACCGTGCAGCAGTGGATGTGCGAGGCGGTGACCGTGCCGGTAAGGCCGCTGAACGAGGCCTCGACGTCCATCGTGCCCAGGTCGTAGTCGACCGTCACCGTGGCCGAGCCGCTGCCGTTCGAGCCCGGCAGGATCGACGACAGGTTGGCGGTGTAGACGACCGTATGGGCCAGGGCCGGGCCGGCGGCGAGCAGGGTGGCGGCAAACAGGATCGAAAGCTTCTTCATGCGCTGTCTCCTTCGGGGTGGGCGTTCGTCGGACGATCGAACGCCGTGAGTACCCTTGCCGGGCGGGAAGGTTCATCGCCGGCCTCGACGGATAATCCGCCACTCGCCGCAGGAGCCCGAATTGACGATCACGCCCGCCCCCACCGCCGTCTACCCCGGTACCTTCGACCCGATGACCTTGGGCCACGAAGACCTGGTGCGCCGTGCCAGTGGCCTGTTCGGGCGGCTGATCGTGGCGGTGGCCGTGGGCCATCACAAGAAGACGATGTTCTCGATCGAGGAGCGGCTGGCGATGGCCCAGGGCCTGTTCGCCGGCAGTTCGAACATCGAGGTGATCCCGTTCAGCGGCCTGCTGCGCGACTTCATCGTCGAGCACGGTGCGCGGGTGGTGGTGCGCGGCCTGCGCGCGGTCAGCGATTTCGAATACGAATTCCAGATGGCCGGCATGAACCGCAAGCTGATGCCCGAGGTCGAGACCCTGTTCCTGACGCCGTCCGAGCAGTACCAGTTCATCTCCAGCACCTTCGTGCGCGAGATTGCCCGCCTGGGCGGTGATGTCTCCCAGTTCGTGTCAGAGTCCGTCCTTCAACGCCTGAAGGAACGAGTGAAGGACGAGGGCTGAAGCCATGGCTTTGATGATCACCGACGAATGCATCAACTGCGACGTCTGCGAGCCCGAGTGCCCGAACGACGCCATCTCGATGGGTCCCGAGTACTACCAGATCGCGCCGGACAAGTGCACCGAATGCGTCGGCCACCATGACGAGCCCCAGTGCGTGGCGCTGTGCCCGGTGGCTTGCATCCCCGTCAATCCGGACCACGTCGAGAGTCGGGAGACTCTGATGGGCAAGTACCTGCGCCTGACTGCGACTAAGGCGGCCAAAGCGGCCTGAACCTTCCGTCCGCCCGTTCGGGCGGATCAACCCTAGCGATTGCTCTAGCGGGTTTGTCCCGAGTGGAATGGGCTGGCGTGCCGGCATTTTGTGTTCTATCTTTGTATACAAAAGATGGATTCATAAATCGCCAACCCTCAACCACAGAGGACGATCCATGAGCACAGTCGCCAGCACGGCATCCGCCGTCGCGCAACCCGAGGCCCCGCACGGGCACGCCGCGTCGTCGAACGCGCTGATCAAGCCCGGCTACCACCCGCGGCTGACCAATGAGGACCTCGCGCCGCTGCGCCAGCAGACCTGGGGCGCGTACAACATCTTCGCGTTCTGGATGTCCGACGTGCACAGCGTCGGCGGCTACATCACCGCGGGCAGCCTGTTCGCGCTGGGCCTCTCCAGCTGGCAGGTGCTGGTCTCGCTGCTGGTGGGCATCGTCATCGTGCAGTTCTTCTGCAACCTGGTGGCCAAGCCGAGCCAGGTGACGGGTGTGCCCTATCCGGTCGTCTGCCGCGCGCCCTTCGGCGTGCTGGGCGCCAACATCCCGGCGATCATCCGCGGGCTGATCGCCGTGGCCTGGTACGGCGTGCAGACCTACCTGGCCTCGGCCGCCTTCATGGTGCTGGCGCTGCGTGCGGCGCCGTCGCTCGCGCCCTATGCGGACGTGCAGCAGCACGGCTTCGTCGGCCTCTCCACACTGGGCTGGGCAGCCTTCATGTTCATGTGGGTGCTGCAGGCCATCGTCTTCTGGCGCGGCATGGAGGCGATCCGCAAGTTCATCGACTGGGCGGGTCCGGCCGTCTACGTCGTGATGGCGGTGCTGTGCGGCTACCTGGTGGCCCAGGCCGGCTGGAGCAATATCGACCTGAACCTGGGCGGTGTGAAGTTCCAGGGCTGGGACGCGCTGCCGGTGATGATCTCGGCGATCGCGCTGGTCGTCAGCTACTTCAGCGGCCCGATGCTGAACTTCGGCGATTTCTCCCGCTACGGCAAGAGCTTCGAGGCGGTGAAGAAGGGCAACCTCTGGGGCCTGCCGATCAACTTCGTGTTCTTCTCGCTGCTGACGGTGATCACCACCGCCGCCACGCTGCCGGTGTTCGGCGAGCTGATCACCGACCCGGTGCACACCGTCGGCAAGATCGACAGCACCACCGCCGTCGTGCTGGGCGCGCTGACCTTCATGATCGCGACGATCGGCATCAACATCGTCGCCAACTTCGTGTCGCCGGCCTTCGACTTCTCCAACGTCAATCCACAGAAGATCTCCTGGCGCACCGGCGGCATGATCGCCGCCGTCGGCTCGGTGTTCCTCACGCCCTGGAACCTCTACAACAGCCCCGAGGTCATCCACTACACGCTGGACATCCTGGGTTCCTTCATCGGCCCGCTGTTCGGCATCCTGATCGCCGACTACTACTTCGTGCGCAAGCAGAAGATCGACGTCGATGCGCTCTACACGATGAGCGAGCAGGGCGAGTACTGGTACCAGGGCGGCTACAACCCCAAGGCGATCCAGGCACTGGTGCCGGCCGCTGTCGTGCCGGTGCTGTGTGTGCTGGTGCCGGCGCTGCACGGCGCGGCCAACTACGCCTGGTTCATCGGCATGGGCCTGGGGCTGGTCATCTACGCCGCCCTGAATCGCAAATGAACCGCAAGTAAACACAAACGTCGCCAAGCAGTATGCGCATCAAGATCATCAACCCCAACACGACGCAGAGCATGACCGACAAGATCGGTGCCTGCGCCCGCGCCGTCGCGCGGCCCGGCACCGAGATCGTCGCCGTCAGCCCCGCGATGGGCCCCGTGTCCATCGAGAGCCACTACGACGAGGCGCTGGCCGTGCCGGGGCTGCTGCAGGAGATCGCCAAGGGCGAACGCGAGGAAGGCATCGACGCCTACGTGATCGCCTGCTTCGGCGATCCCGGGCTGAAGGCCGCCCGCGAGCTCGCCCGCGGCCCGGTGATCGGGATCGCCGAGGCCGCGATGCACTTGGCCAGCATGATCGGCACGCGCTTCAGCGTCGTCACCACCTTGGCCCGCACGATCGGGCAGGCCGAGCATCTGGCCGAGGCCTATGGCATGGACCGCTTCTGCGCCCGGGTGCGCGCCTGCGAGCTGCCGGTGCTGGAGCTGGAAGAGCCGGGCTCCCAGGCACGCGAGCGCATCGCCGCCGAGTGCAGGCGCGCGCTGGACGAGGACGGTTCGGACGTCATCGTGCTCGGCTGCGCCGGCATGGCCGACCTGTGCGAGCACCTGTCGCACCTGCTGGGCGTGCCGGTGATCGACGGTGTGGCGGCGGCCACGCAGCTGGCCGAGTCGCTGGTGACGCTGGGCCTGCGCACCAGCAAGCGTGGTGAGCTGGCGCGGCCGGTGCCCAAGCCTTACACCGGTGCGCTGGCGGGTTTCGCGCTCGGCGACAATTCCGGCCATGCCCCGCACGAAGAAATCCGCTGAAGACGAGGACACCGCCGCCGCGCCAGCAGCCGCCGGAACGGCCTCGATCGACAGCATTGCCCGCGACATCGCCACCGCCATCGTCGAGAAGCGCCTGCCGCCCGGCACCTGGCTGCGCGAGGAGGCGCTGGGCCGCGTCTATTCGGTCAGCCGCACCAAGGTGCGCGCGGCCCTGCTGACCCTGTCCAAGGACAAGCTGATCGAGATCATCCCGGACAAGGGCGCCTTTGTCTGCCAGCCCTCGGTGAAGGACGCGCGCGAGGTCTTCGCCGTGCGCCGCGTGCTGGAGAGCGAGGTCGTGCGCCTGTTCATCGCCAACGCCAAGGCCGCGGACTACCAGACGCTGGAGCAGCACATCCGCTTCGAGCGCAGCACGCTGAACCAGAGCGTGACGACGACCAGCGGCTCCGTGCGCGAGCGCCTGCTCGGTGATTTCCACGTCGCGCTGGCCCAGGCGGCCGGCAACGACACCTTGGCCGAGCTGGTGCGGGAGTTGGTCGCGCGCAGCTCGCTGATCGCGATGCTGTACCACTCGTCCAACGACCCGCACTGCTCGTCGGACGAGCATGCCGATTTCCTGAAGCTCTGCCGCGCCGGTCAGGTCGATGCGGCGGTGAGCTCGATGTGCGATCACCTCAGCCGCATCGAGCAGAGCCTGGAGCTGGGCTCCGAGAAGGTGGACCGGCAGCTGGACCTGGTGAAGGCGCTGCTGGCCTAGCCGCGACTGATCAGTCGCGCAGCTCGGCGGGCACGGTGCCGCCGTTGGCCGCGATGCGGGTCATCACCTGGCGGTGCAGCCAGATGTTCCATGCGGCCGAGCCGGGCTCGTCGCTGCCCGCGTAGGTGAACTCCTGGGCCAGTTCCTTGCGGGCGGCCAGGCTGCTGTCCAGGCCGACGAGCTTGAGCAGATCCACGATCGAGGTCCGCCAGTTGAGCCCGCTGGCGCCGGGCATCGCGTCGAGGATCGGTGTCACATCGCCGAGGGCAATGGGCGCCGGCGCTGCCACGGCGGCGGGTGCAGCGGCAGCCGTTGCGGCAGGCGCAGCAACAGGCGGCGCGGCGACGATTTCAGCGGCGTTGGCCGAGGGGAAAATCTTGGAAAAAATCTTGCCGAAAAAGCTCATGCGGGGTACTCCAGCTGGGTTACTACGAGGCATCGCGCGCGACGAGATCGCGACGCGGACCGCCTTGTAGCACGGCCATTCGGCAGCTTTGGCCTAGCTCAGCCCACGGTCTAGGTGTACGTAGCCGCCGTCGGGATGCAGCCACTGGCCGGTGGTGTGTGATGAGCGGTCGGAGAGCAGGAACAGCACGGTGTCGGCGATCTCCGTGTCCCGCGTCATCCGGTGGCCCAGCGGGATGCGGCCGGTGATGCGCTGCAGCGCCTGCGCCGGCTCGGGCAGGGTCTGCAGCCAGCTCTGGTACATCGGCGTCATGACCTCGGCCGGCAGCACGGCGTTGACGCGCACGCCGTCGCCCGCCAGCGCGGCGGCCCACTCGCGCGTCAGCCCCAGCAGCGCGCCCTTGGCGGCGACGTAGCCGCTGGTGCGGCCCTGGCCGGTCAGCGCGGTCTTGGAGGCGATGTTGACGATCGCACCGCGCGAGGCCTTCAGCGCGTCCTGGCACAGATGGGCCAGCACGTAGCAGTGGATCAGGTTGGCCTCCAGCGAACGCATGAAGGCGGCACGGCCGGCGGCCAGGTCCACGCCGTCGTTGACGCCGGCGTTGTTGACCAGGCCGTCGATGCGGCCGTGCTTGGCCAGCGTGGCCTGCACGGCGGCAGTGCAGGCCGCCTCGTCCGTGAGGTCGAGTTTGTGCGACTCAACGCCCTCCGCGAGCTGCCGGTCCAGCACCACCGGCCGCGCGCCTTCCTCCACCAGCCCGTGCACGATCGCCGCGCCGATGCCCGCGGCGCCGCCGGTGACGATGACCACCTTGTCCTTCAGGTGCAGATCCATCGAGGCTCAGCCCCTGAACTCGTAGCGCTCGATCGACGCCGGCTTCATCTCGATCGAGTAGCCGGGCCGCTCGGGCGGCATGTAGGCCGCGCCGCGGATCACGCAGGGATCGACGAAGTGCTCGTGCAGGTGGTCCACGTACTCGATCACGCGGCCTTCCTTGGTGCCGGCGATGCACAGGTAGTCGATCATCGACAGGTGCTGCACGTACTCGCACAGGCCCACGCCGCCGGCGTGCGGGCAGACCTTGAGCCCGTACTTGGCGGCCATCAGCATCACGGCCAGCACCTCGTTGACGCCACCCAGGCGGCAGGAGTCGATCTGCACGACGTCGATCGCGCCTTCCATGATCAGCTGCTTGAACATGATGCGGTTCTGGCACATCTCGCCGGTGGCGACCTGCATGTGGCCCTTCATCGCCTGGCGGATCTTGCGGTGGCCGGCCACGTCGTCGGGCGAGGTCGGCTCCTCGATGAACCAGGGCTTGGCGAAGGCGAGATGGCCCAGCCACTCGATCGCCTGGTTCACGTCCCAAACCTGGTTGGCGTCGATCATCAGGTTGCGGTCCGGGCCCAGCACCTCGCGGGCGATGCGCAGGCGGCGCACGTCGTCCTGCAGGTCGCGGCCCACCTTCAGCTTGATGTGGTTGAAGCCGGCGTCCACCGCCTCCTGCGCCAGGCGCCGCAGCTTGTCGTCCGGGTAGCCCAGCCAGCCGGCCGAGGTCGTGTAGCTCGGGTAGCCGTTGGCCAGCAGGTCGGCCAGGCGCTGGGCCTTGCCTTCGGCTCGCTCGGTGAGGAAGGCCAGCGCCTCCTCGGGCGTGATGCAGTCGGTGATGTAGCGGAAGTCGATGCAGCGCACCAGCTCCGCCGGGCTCATTTCGGCCACCAGGCGCCACACCGGCTTGCCCGCGGACTTGGCCCACAGATCCCAGGCCGCGTTGACGACGGCGCCGGTTGCCAGGTGGATTGCACCCTTGTCCGGCCCGATCCAGCGCAACTGGCTGTCGCTGGTGACGTGGCGCCAGAAGCGGCCCATGTCGGCGGCGATCCAGTCCAGATCGAGGCCGACGACCAGATGCTCCATCGCCCGGATCGCCGCGCAGCAGATGTCGTTGCCGCGGCCGATCGTGAAGGTGAGGCCGTGGCCTTCGAGGCCCGGCGTGTCGGTGCCCAGCACCACGTAGGCGGCCGAGTAGTCCGGGTCGGGGTTCATCGCGTCCGAGCCGTCGAGGTGCTCGGAGGTCGGGAAGCGCACGTCATGGACGCGCATCGAAGTGATCTTGGTCATGCGTCTCTCGTCGTCAGGCTTGCACGGTCTTCTGTGTCTGCACACCCAGGCCCTGGATACCCAGGCGCATCGTCTGGCCGGCGCGCAGGTAGACGGGAGGCTTCATGCCGAGGCCCACGCCCGGCGGCGTGCCGGTGGAGATCAGGTCGCCCGGTTGCAGGCTCATGAAGCGGCTCAGGTAACTGACCAGTTCACGCACACCGAACACCATCGTGCGCGTGTTGCCGTTTTGGAAGCGCTTGCCGTCCACTTCGAGCCACAGGTCGAGCTGCTGCGGATCGGCGATCTCGTCGGCCGTCACCATCCAGGGGCCGATCGGGCCGAAGGTGTCGCAGCCCTTGCCCTTGTCCCACTGCGTGCCGCGCTCCAGCTGGTACTCGCGCTCGGACACGTCGTTGATCACGCAGTAGCCGGCCACATGCTTCATCGCGTCCTCGGGCGCGATGTAGCGTCCGCCCTGGCCGATGACGATGCCCAGCTCCACCTCCCAGTCGGTCTTGACCGAGCCGCGCGGGATCTCCACCTCGTCGTCGGGCCCGCAGATCGCGCTGGTCCATTTGCTGAACACGACCGGCTCGCTGGGCACCGGCATGCCGGACTCGGCCGCGTGGTCCGCGTAGTTCAGGCCGATGCAGATGAACTTGCCGACGCTGCCGACGCAGGGGCCGATGCGCAGATCCTGCTGCGGCGTGCCGGACACCAGCGGCAGGCTGCTGATGTCGATGCCGCGGAGCTGATCGAGCCAGGCCGGCGTCAGCACCTCGCCGGCGATGTCGCGCACCCGGGCGCTGAGGTCACGCACACGCCCGTCGGCATCGAGGATGCCGGGCTTTTCCTGCCCCTTGGGGCCGTAGCGAAGAAGTTTCATTCAAGTCCTTGTGGTGGAGGCTGTGTCGGGGTTCGCTGCGCTCACCGCCAACCTACGAAGGAGCCGTAGGTTGGAGTGAACGAAGGTGAACTCCAACAACAGACGGGGATCAGTCGTACAGCACCGCCGCGATCTTCGGATCGGTGATGTTGGTCTTGTCGTACCAGTAGAAGCCGGTGTCGATCACCTTGGGCAGCTTCTCGCCCTTCAGGGCCTTGACGGCGGCTTCCACCGTCTTGAAGCCGATGCCGACCGGGTTCTGCGTGATCGCGCCGGCCATGGCGCCGCTCATGATCGCGTCCTTCTGCTGCTTGCCCGAGTCGTAGCCGATGATGACGATCTGCCGCTTGGCTTCGCGCGCGCCGTTGACGACGCCGATCGCCGAGCCCTCGTTGGCGCCGAAGATGCCCTTGAGCTTCGGGTGCGCCTGCAGGATGGACTTGGTGATCTCGGTGGACTTCAGTTGGTCGCCGGCGCCGTATTGGATGTCGACGATCTTGATCTTGGGGTACTTGGCCTTGATCTGGTTGACGAAGCCGTCGCGGCGGTCGATGCCGGTGCGGCTGGTCTGGTCGTGCACCACCAGCGCCACCTCGCCCTCGCTGCCGATCAGGCCGGCCATCTTGTCGGCAGCCAGGGCCGCGGCGGCCTTGTTGTCGGTCGTCGCCGTCGTCAGCGGCACGTCGCTGTCCACGCCCGAGTCGAAGGCGATCACCGGGATCTTGGCGGCCTGGGCCTTCTTCAAGAGCGGCGTCGCGGCCTGGCTGTCCAGCGCGGCGAAGCCGATGGCGGCGGGCTTCTTGGCCAGCGCGGCGGACAGCATGTCGATCTGCTTGTCGACCATCGCCTCGGTCTCCGGGCCCTCGAAGGTGACCTTGACCTTGTACTGCGTCGCGGCCTGCTCGGCGCCCTGTTTCACCGCCTGCCAGAACTGGTGCTGGAAGCCCTTGGAGATCAGCGGGATGTAGGTGTCCTGCGCGTAGGCGTTGCCGGCCAGGGCCAGGCCCACGGCCAGCGAGAGTTTCAGCAGATTGCGCTTGTTCATCGAAGTCTCCGGTTGGTTATTTGAGGAAGAAGCCGGATGCCGTCCGGAGCGGTCGCAGACAGCGCGAATGGGGAAGGATCAGGATTTGCCCTTGCGCAGGATGTCGGTGTAGACGGCCAGCACGATGATCACGCCGGTCAGCACCGTCTGCCATTCCTGCGCGACCGAGAGGATGCGCAGGCCGTTGGTCAGCACGCTCATGATGAAGGCGCCGATGATGGTGCCGAGGATGGTGCCCGCGCCGCCGGAAAGGGACGTGCCGCCGATCACCACCGCCGCGATCGCGTCCAGCTCGTAGCCCTGGCCCAGCGCCGGCTGCGCCGAGTTCAGCCGCGAGGCGATCAGCAGGCCCGCGATGCCGCAGATCGCGCCGGACAGCGTGTAGACGACGATCTTCCAGAACACCACGTTGACGCCGGAGAGCCGCACCGCCTCCTCGTTGCTGCCCAGCGCGAAGGTGTAGCGGCCGACGATCGAGCTGTTCAGCACCACCGCGGCCAGCACCGCCACGATGAAGAAGATCAGCACCGCGTTGGGCAGCGGCAGCGCCGGGATCAGCTCGCCGATCAGCGAATCCTGCGAGATCGCGGTGAAGCCGGGCGTGTCGTTGAAGTAGATCGGCTTGGTGCCCGAGATCACCAGCGACAGGCCCTTGAGCACCATCATCATGCCCAGCGTCGCGATGAAGGGCGGCACCTTCAGCTTGGCGATGATCACCCCGTTGACGAAGCCGCACAGCGCGCCGAAGAAGATCGCCCCGAGCACGCCCAGCGCCAGCGGCAGGCCGTGATAGGTCAGCACCACGCCGGCCATCACGGCGCAGAAGGTCATCATCGTGCCGACCGAGAGATCGATGCCGGCCGAGATGATGACGAAGGTGCAGGCGATGGCCAGCACGCCGTTGACGGCGGTGGCCTGCAGGATGGCGACGATGTTGTCCATCTGCAGGAAGTTCTCGGACGCGAACGAGAAGTACACCATCAGGATCAGCAGGCTCGCGAAGGCGAGCAGCTTCTGGCGCGCGGCCGGATTCAGGAAGGACTTCTTCGTCATGGGCCTGGGCTCCACGGCGGTCTCGGTGATCGTCGTCGTCATGCTCTTGTCCTTCATCTCATGCGGCCATGCGCTGCGTGGCCAGCGCCATGATCTGTTCCTGCGTGGCGCCGCGGCCGGGCAGTTCACCGGTGACGCGACCCTCGCACATCACCAGGATGCGGTGGCTCATGCGCAGCACCTCGGGCAGTTCGCTGGAGATCATCACGATGGCCTTGCCCTCGGCGGCCAGCGCGTCGAGCAGGCGGTAGATCTCGCTCTTGGCGCCGACGTCGATGCCGCGTGTCGGCTCGTCGAAGAACAGCACTTCGCAGTCGCGCAGGATCCACTTCGCGATGACCACCTTCTGCTGGTTGCCGCCCGAGAGCAGGCGCACCTGCTGGGCGACCGAAGGCGTCTTGATCGCCAGCTGCTTGACGAAGCCCTCGGCCACGATGCGCAGCCGGCGTCGGTTGACGAAGAGGCCGCCGAAGTCGAGGAAGCGCTTCATGCCGGCCAGGCCGATATTGCTCTGCACATCGAGCCCGGTGGCGAGGCCGAACTGCTTGCGGTCTTCCGACAGGTAACCGATGCCGAGCCGCACCGCGTCGCGCGGCGAGCGGATCTTCACCGTCTTGCCGTGCACCAGGATCTCGCCGGCCTCGACCGGATCGGCGCCGAACACGGCCCGCGCGGTCTCGGTGCGGCCGGCGCCCATCAGGCCGGCGAAGCCGAGGATCTCGCCGCGCCGCAGGGTGAAGGACACGTCGCGCAGCGCGCGGCCGCGCGTCAGCCCGCGGGCCTCCAGCACGACCGGGTTGGCCGAGGTGTCGGGCGGCTCGGCCGGCGCCTCGTTCAGGTCGCGGCCGACCATCATCGAGATGATCTGGCCCATGCTGGTCGCGGCCATCGGCACGGTGGCCACATAGCGGCTGTCGCGCATCACGGTGATGCGGTCGGCGATCTGCTGCAGCTCGTCCATCTTGTGCGAGATGTAGACGATGCCCACGCCCTGCTCGCGCAGCTGCCGGATGATGGCGAACAGGTCGGCCACCTCGGCGTTGTTCAGCGCGGCGGTGGGCTCGTCGAGGATCAGTACCTTCGAGTCGAAGGACAGCGCCTTGGCGATCTCCACGAGCTGCTGCCGGGCGACGGTCAGCTCGCCGACGCGGTCCGTGGGCTCGATGCGCAGCTTCATGCGCTGGAAGATCTCGCGGGCCATCGCATCGAGCTTCGGCGCATCGATGAAGAAGCCGCCCCACTTGCGCGGCTCGCGGCCGATGAAGATGTTCTGCGCCGCGCTCAGGTGGTTCATCAGGTTGAGCTCCTGATGGACGATGCCGATGCCCAGCCCTTGCGCCTCGCGCGGGCTGCGCACCTCGATCGGCCGGCCGTCCATCAGGATCTCGCCGGCGTCCTTGGCGTAGATGCCCGACAGCAGCTTCATCAAGGTGGACTTGCCCGCGCCGTTCTCGCCCATCAGCGCATGGACCTCGCCGGCGCGCAATTCGAACTGCGCGCCGTCCACCGCCTTGACGCCGGCGAAGGCCTTCGTGATGCCGCGCATCTCGATCAACGGAGCGTTCATAGGGTGTAGAACTCCCGTGCGTTGTCGTGCAGGACGCGCTGCTGGTCGGCAGCGTTCAAGTCACCAAGCAGTGAATCCGACAGCGCGACCCAGCGCCCGTAGTCGGCAGCCAGGTTCAGCACCGGCCAGTCGCTGCCCCACACCAGGCGCTGCGGGCCGAACCAGCGCAGCAGGTCCTCCCAGGCCGGGCGGATCAGCGGCAGCGGCTCGCTGCTGCGCGTCTCGGTCAGCAGGCCGGAGAATTTGCACATCAGGTTCGGATGCGCGGCCAGTGCCGCCATGTCGCGTCGCCAGGCATGGGCCCAGACGGCACTCCAGCCTTCGTCGAGCCGCGGCTTGGCCGCATGGTCGATGACGACGGGCAGGGTGGGGTGGCGGCGCACGAAATGCAGCAGCGGCTCCAGCTGGCGGGGCAGCACCAGCGCGTCCAGGCGCAGGCCCAGCGCGGCGATGCAGGCCATCACGTCGGCGTGCGGGCGGGTGGCGATCCAGTCGTCTTCCGGCAGGTCCTGCAGCATCGGGCGCACGCCCTTGAACTTCGGATGCTCACGGGCCCAGCGCTCCAGGGTGGCGATCGAGGCGCGGTCGCTGATGTCCACCCAGCCGACGACACCGCCGATCCAGTCGTGGCTGGCGGCGAGTTCCAGCATGAAGTCGGTTTCGGCCGTGCTGTCGGCGGCTTGCACGAGCACCGTCTGCGCGACGCCGTGCCGTTGCAGCAGCGGCTGCAGATCGCCGGGCGCGAAGTCGCGGTACAGCGGCGCGAGCTCCGCCGTCAGCCAGCCGTAGTCCCCCCGGTCCAGCCGCCAGAAATGCTGATGCGCGTCGATGCGCTGCATGGCGGGATCAGATCAGAACGCCACCGTCCACCACCACGGCCTGCCCGGTGACGAACTTCGATTCGTCGCTGAGCAGGAAGACCACCTGTGGCGCGATGTCGTCCACGGTGGCGAGGCGCCCCATCGGCTGACGGGCGATGAAGTCCTTCTCCGCCTGCACCGGGTCCGCCGCGGCGGCGATGCGGCCGCGCAGCGAGGGCGTGTCCACCGTGCCGGGGCACAGCGCATTGCAGCGCAGGCCGAGCTTGGCGTAGTCGGCCGCGATGGCCTTGGTCATGCCGATCACAGCGGCCTTGCTGGCGCCGTAGACGAAGCGGTTGGTGAAGCCTTTCAGCGATGACGCCATCGAGGCCATGTTGACGATGGACGCCGCCTGGCCCGAGGCCTTCATCTGCTCCAGCATCGCCGGCAGCGTCGCGCGGATCACGCGGTACATGGACTTGACGTTCAGGTCGAAGCTGAAGTCCCAGTCCGCCTCCTCGCATTCGAGGATGCCGCCGTGGTGGACGAAGCCGGCGCAGTTGAACAGGCCAGTCAGCGGCGGCAACGTGGCGGCGAAGCGACGCACGGCCTCGCTATCGCGCACGTCCAGCAGCGCGGTCTCGATGGCCTGCGCCTCCTCGCGCAAGGTGGCGAGCGTGGTCGGGTTGATGTCGGTCGCGATCACGCGGGCGCCTTCGCGGGCGCAGGCGAGGGCGCTTGCACGGCCGATGCCCTGGCCCGCCGCCGTGATCAGCACGGTCTTGCCTTGCAGTCTCATTCGCTTGTCTCCATGGGCGCTCGCGTCGGCGCTGTATTCATGTATGAACTAAATGTTCATAGGAGAATAATTTATGCCAATTCGAGGGACGTGCCCCTGGGACTAACCCTTGGGAGGTGCTCACCGGGGCTTCCGGTATGGTGCCGGGGCTGCTCTAGAAAACTGGTTCCTCGCCCCATGACCTCGGAAGCCGACCGCTACCGCGCCCCCGCCCTCGACAAAGGCCTCGACATCCTCGAACTGCTGGCCGCGCAGCCGCATGGCCTCACGCGCGCCGAAATCGTCAAGGCGATGGGCCGCAGCCCCAGCGAGATCTACCGGATGCTGGAGCGGCTGGTGGCCCGCGAGTATGTGCTGCGCTCCGTCGAGGGAGACCGTTATTCGCTGAGCCTGAAGCTCTATGTGCTGGGTCACCGCCATCCGCCGGTGGACCGGCTCGTCGCCCGCGCGCAGCCGCTGATGGATGCCTATGCCAAGGCGGCCGAGCAGAGCTGCCACCTGAGCATCTACGACCGCGGCAACCTGACCGTCATCGCGCAGACGCCCAGCCCCGGCAACTGGGGCATGTCGATCCCGCTCGGTGCGCGGGTGAGCCTGATCGACACCGGCTCTGGCCACGCCGTGCTGGCCTTCCAGACGCCGCAGCACCGCTCGGAGATGCTGGCCGCCCACGTGGCACTGGACGGCGAGGTGCCGATCGAGCGCGACGAACTCGACGCGATGCTGGAAGAAGTGCGCCGCTCGGGTCTGTGGCTCGGCGAGAGCAAGCAGGCCTGGGGCGTCACCGACATCTCGATCCCGGTGATGGACCCTTATGACGAGGCCATGGCCGTGCTCACCAGCCCCTATGTGCGCCGCATCGATCGCCACATCGGCCCCGACCTGCAACGCGCCTGCGACCTGCTCAAGGAAGCGGCGCGCGGACTCGGCGTCAATGGTTGATCGATGAACGAGCTTTCGAATCCTCTTCACTGGCTGCTGCCCCTGTCGACGCTGGTGCTGGTGGCCGCCGTGCTGCTGGCCTGGTGGCGCGATGGCCGCCGGCTGCGCCAGGCGCTGCGTGCCCATGCGGAAGGTGAGCAGCGCCTGGCCATGGTGCTGGAGGCCAGCAATGCCGCGCAGTGGGAGTGCGACATTCCCCAGCGCGTCTTCTGGCTCAGCGACCGCTACTACCGCCAGCTCGGCTACGAGCCCGGCGCCTTCCCGCCGCGGATCAGCGCATGGCGCGCGCTGGTGCATCCCGACGATATCGACGAGGTGGCGCGCCGTTTCAACTACGCGCTGGAGGCCGACGGGCAGGGCTTCACCGCCGAGTACCGGATGCGCGCCGCGGACGGCGGCTGGCGCTGGATGCTGTCCCAGGGGCAGGTCTTGCGCCGCGGGCCCAAGGGCGAGCCGCTGCTGATGCTGGGCACGCACAGCGACATCCACGAGGCGCGCACCCGCGCCGAGGCGCAGCGCCAGCTGCAGGAGCGTTATCACAAGATCTACGACGCGACGCCGGATGCCCTGGGCATCGGCATCCTGCACGTGCCCAGCGAGCGCTACATCGCCGCCAACCCGAGCATGCTGCGGCTCTCCGGCTACAGCCGCGAGGAGTTCGTCGGCCACACGGCCGCGGAGCTGGGCATCTGGGCCGAGCCCGCCCAGCGCGACCCCTATGTGCAGGAGTTCCTCGCCACCGGCAAGGTCGACGCGATGGACATCACCGTGCGCCGCAAGGACGGCCGCCTGATCCACGGCCTGATCTCCGCCCGCGCGCTGACCGAGGAGGGCGAGCCGCACATGCTGTTCATCTTCCACGACCTCACCGAGCGCATCGAGCTGCAGCGCCAGGCGGACGCCGCCCGCGAGGAGGTCATCGCCGCGGCAGCCGCCAACCAGGCGAAGACCGAATTCCTCTCCCGCATGAGCCACGAGCTGCGCACGCCGATGAACGCCGTGCTGGGCTTCTCGCAGCTGCTGCGCGAATCGGCGCTGCTGCGCAGCGAAGGCTCGCGGCGCGAACGCGAGCAGGTGGACGCCATCCTCAACGCGGGCTGGCACCTGCTCTCGCTGATCGACGACGTGCTCGACATCGCCCGCATCGAATCGGGCCGCGTGCGCGTGGCCTGCGGACCGGTGCCGCTGGCCGGCATCGTGCAGAGCGCGCTGGACCTGCTGCGAACGCAGGCCGCGGCGGCGGGCGTGCAGCTGCTGGCCGAGCCGCAAGCGCACGAGGTGCCCGAGGTACCCGTGATGGTGCTGGCCGACGAAGTCCGGCTGCGCCAGGTGCTCGTGAACCTGCTGAGCAATGCGATCAAGTACAACCGCCCAGGCGGCAGCGTGCGCGTGGACGGCGTGCTGCGGCAGCAGGAAGACGGCTCGGCGATCTATGAGCTGCGCCTGGCCGACGACGGCCTGGGCATGAGCGAGCAGCAGCTCTCGCACCTGTTCGAGGCCTTCAACCGCCTGGGCCGCGAGCACGATGGCATCGAAGGCGTGGGCATCGGCCTGGTGCTGAGCCGCAGCCTGCTGGAGCTGATGGGCGCCACGATCCGGCTGGAGAGCGAGCCCGGCCGCGGGACGACGGTGTTCCTGGGCCTGCCGCTGGCGAGCGATCAGAGCAGCCAGAGCGCGCCGTAGGCCGGTGGCGCGGGCCAGGTGGCGGCCTCAGGCAAGTCCTGACCCCGTTCGGCCCGCCAGCGCCGCGCCAGCATCCAGCCGCCATGGCCGATGAGGATGCGCGCGCCGGCCGGCGGCGACCACGCCGCCACGCGTTCCAGAAGCGCCGCGAGGCTTTCGCCGCCGACCGAGGCGTAGCCGGCGAAGTCGGCAATCCAGGCATCGACGGCGGCCGCGCCGATATCGTCCCAGCGCCGGCCATCCCAGGCGCCGAAGTCGATCTCGCGCAGCGCGGGATCGATGTGCAGCCGCCAGCCCCAGCGCTTCAGCCAGCGGCCGACGTCGGCCGAGCGGCGCAGCGGCGAGCAGCAGGCGAAGTGCGGCAGCCGTTCGCGCCGCGCGTGCTGCTGGATGCGCCGGGCCAGGCGCTTAGCGCGGCGGCGGTGCACGGGCAGATCGGTGCCGGCGCCGATGCAGCGGCCGGCCGCGCCTTCGGGTCGCGGATGGCGCCAGACCAGCAAGGGGCTCATGAGGCGGCGGCCAGCACCAGCAGCACGGCCAGCTCGCTCAACTGCTGGCAGGCGCCCAGGTTGTCGCCGGTGTAGCCGCCGAGGCGCCGCTTCAGCCAGCGGCGCATCCACAGCACGAGGGCGGCGAGCGCCAGCAGCGCGGCAACGAGTCGCAGCAGGGGCAGCAGCGCGATTCCCGCGACCAGGGTCCAGCCGAGCGCGAGGGCCAGCGTGTCGGTGCCCGCCTGCGTCGCCAGCGGCTTGGCCTTGGCGTGCTCGATGTCGCCGGCATAGGGCAGCAGGCGCATCAGCACGACCGGCGCGGCGCGCGAGGCGGTGTGCGCGAAGACGAGGCCTGCCAGCGCCAGTGGCGCATTGGCCGTCAGCGCCGTGAGCGTGGCGGCCTTCAGGCCCAGCATCAGCAGCAGGCCCAGCGCGCCGTAGCTGCCGATGCGCGAGTCCTTCATGATCGCCAGCGCCTTCTCGTGGCTCACCGCACCGCCGAGGCCGTCGCAGGTATCGGCCCAGCCGTCCTCGTGGAAGCCGCCGGTGAACCAGACGCTCACCGCCATCGACAGGCCCACCGCCACGGCCGGCGGCCACAGTTTCAGCGCCGCCCAGAGCACCAGCGCGGCCACGATCCCCACCAGCGTGCCCACCGCCGGGAACCAGCGCGCGCAGTGCTGCAGCCACGCCGGCTGGTAGCCGACCCAGCGCGGCACCGGGCAGCGCGTCAGGAACTGCAGCGCCACGAAGAAGAGCCGCAACTGGTGTTGCATCAGGCCTTCTCGCTGACCCCGGCGGAGGCGAAGCTGGCCATCTCCTTGAGGATGCGGCAGGCTGATTCCAGCAGCGGCCAGGCCAGTGCCGCGCCCGAACCTTCGCCCAGGCGCAGGCCGAGGTCGAGCAGGGGCTCGGCGCCCAGCGCCTCCAGCATCAGCGCATGGCCGCTCTCGTTCGAGCGGTGCGCGAACACGCAGCGTTCGAGGACTGCCGGCTGCAGCTTCGCGGCGACCAGCACCGCGCTGCCGGTGATGAAGCCGTCGACGACGATCACGCGCCGCTCCAGCGCCGCCTGCAGCACGGCGCCGACCATCATCGCGATCTCGAAGCCGCCGAAGGCAGCCAGCGCCTCCAGCGGCGCTGCCACGCCCGCATGGCGCTCCAGCACCTGCGCCAGCACGGCCGTCTTGCGCGCGAGCTGCGCGTCGTCAAGACCTGTCCCCCGGCCGGTGCAGGCCTCGATCGGCAGGCCCTGCAGGCGCGCCAGCAGCAGCGCGGCGGCCGAGGTGTTGGCGATGCCCATCTCGCCCAGCAGCAGCGCGTTGCCGGGCCGCTGCTGCAGTAGCTCGCGGCCGGCGGCGATCGCCTGCAGGCACTGCGCCTCGCTCATCGCGGGCTGCTGCGAGGAGTCGGCTGTGCCGCGCGCGATCTTGGCGATGGCCAGGCCCTCGCGCGGCGCGAAATCGTGGGCGACGCCAGCATCGACCACCGTCAGCGCCAGACCGTGCTGGCGCGCCAGCACGCTGACCGCAGCGCCGCCGGCCAGGAAGTTCTCCACCATCTGCCAGGTCACGTCGCTCGGGAAGGCCGAGACGCCGCGCGCCGCCAGGCCGTGGTCGCCAGCGAAGACCATCATCTGCGGCGCCACCAGCGCCGGCGGCTCGCTGCCGAGGATCAGGCCCAGGCGCAGCATCAGCGTCTCCAGACGGCCTAAAGCGCCGAGCGGCTTGGTCTTGGTGTCGATGCGCTGCTGCAGGCGGGCGGCGAGGTCGGCGTCGTGCAGCGAGGGAATGTGAGGGATCGGGTTCGTCATCGGATCAGGTCCAGGAGCGCGCCGGGCGCGAAGTGGGGGTCAATGAAATCGGCGAGGCCGTCGAAGACTTCGTCCAGGCTGCGCAGGCCCTGGCCGAACAGTGCCCGCATCACGGCCGGCTGCTCGAACAGGCCGTGCGCGTAGACGCCCAGCACCGGGCCCTGCTGCCAGCCGATAGCCTCGCCTGCTTGCGTCGTCATCGCCACCGTGGCGGGGGCCATGGCGGGGTGCTGGGCCGTGCGGCCTTGGCGGATCTCGTAGCCCTCGGCAGCGACCCCATCGAGCGCCTGCCAGGGGCCGCTGCAGGCGAAGCGCACCTGCGCCGGGCGCAGCAGCTTCTCGCGCTCGTACTGCGTGACCAGCGGCAGCAGGCCGAGGCCCGGCGCATTGCCGTCCAGCTCAAAGGGGTCGAGCAGGCTCTCGCCGAGCATCTGCAGGCCGCCGCAGATGCCCAGCACCGGCCGGCCTTCGGCCGCATGGGCGTTGACGGCCGCGTCGAGCTCGCGCGAGCGCATCCAGGCCAGGTCCGCGGCGACGGACTTGGAACCGGGCAGGATGATCCAGTCGGCCTCCGTCAGTCCCTGCAACTGCGCCGGCTCGCGCGCCCAGACGAGGCGCACGCCGGGCGTGCCGCGCAGCGGCTGGAACTCGTCGAGGTTGGAGATGCGCGGGTAGGCGACGACGGCGATCGTCTTGCCGCTGCCGGTCGAGGCCTCGTCGAACACGCCGTCCTCCTCCGGCAGGCCGTGGCCGCGCCACATCGGCAGCACGGCCACCGTCGGCACGCCGGTCAGCGCCTGCAACTGCTCGGGGCCGGGCGCCAGCAGCGCCGCATCGCCGCGGAAGCGGTTCAGCACGAAGCCGCGGATCAGCGCGCGCTCATCCGCCGGCAGCAACTGGTGCGTGCCGTACAGGTGCGCGAAGGCGCCGCCGCGGTCGATGTCGGTGACCAGCAGGCAGGCGGCATTCGCCTCGCGGGCCGTGCGCATGTTGACGTAGTCGCTGGCATGCAGATTGATCTCGGCCGGGGAGCCGGCGCCCTCGATGACGACCAGATCGTTCTCGGCCATCAGCTCGTGTAAGGCCTTACGTGCACGGGGCCACAGCGCCTCGCTGCGCTGGCGCCAGGGCATGCGGCTCAGCGCGGCGTCGACCTCACCGAGCACGACGACCTGGCTCTGCGTGTCGGCCTCGGGCTTCAGCAGCACCGGATTCATGCGCACCTCGGGCACGCGGCGGGCTGCCAGGGCCTGGAAGTACTGCGCGGAGCCGATCTCGCCCATGCGGCCTTCCAGGCCGGGAACGACGCGGGCGTTGTTGCTCATGTTCTGGGCCTTGAAGGGCGCGACCTTCAGGCCCTGGCGGGTGTACCAACGGCACAGCGCGGTGGCGAGCCAGCTCTTGCCGGCGTTGCTGGTGGTGCCGAGCACCATGACGGCTTTGCCGGTCATCACAGCGCCTCCTTCAACGCGTCTTGCGATTCCGGCGGCAAGGCGGCGATGCGGACCCAACCGGCGAGTCCAAACGAGGCGGCGTCGCGCAGCTTGATGCCCTGTTCCCGCAACGCGGCCATGTCCAGCGGCGCCGGCGGCTTGGCGAGCCAGAAGGGCGTGCAGCCCTTGTCGAGCTGGCGCCAGTTGAAGCCCGCCAGCAGCGCGCGCTGCGACGCGGCCCAGTCGCGCAGCTGTGCGCGGCTTTCGGCCAGCCAGGTCTGCGTGGCCTGATCGTGCCAGTGCGCCAGCATCGCCTCGCCTTCGGCGGCGAGCACCCAGCTCGGCGCCAGCGACAGCATCCGCGACCAGGCCTCGTCCTGCGCCGGCGCCAGCAGGTAGGCGGCGCGTATGCCCGTCAGGCCCAGGGCCTTGTTCGGGCAGTGGAGCTGCCAGCAGCCATCCGGCACGCGGGTGGGCTCGCCGCTCAGGCGCAGCGGCTCGTAGGCGCAGTCCACGACGATGATCGATCCGGCCGCGCGCCCCGCCAGCTCGGCCAATGCCTCGCTGCCCAGGCAGGTGCCGGTCGGGTTGCGCGGTTCGCAGACCCAGACCAGTGCGGGCTGCTGTGGCTGCAGCTCCTGTGCGTTGGCATAGCTGCGGACCTCGAGGCCCAGCGCGGCGGCGGCCAGTGCGTAGTCGCCGAAGCCCGGCTGCGGCACCCACACCTCACGCAGGCCCTTCAGTTGCGCGGCGAGGGTCAGCCGGCGGATCGCCTCGGCGCCGCCGGAGGCGGGCAGGATCTGTTCGGGATCGGCGCCGTGCGCGATGGCCAGTGTGCGGCGCAGTGCGCGGTACTGCGGATCGGGATAGCGGCGGCGGTCAGCCTCCTGCACGGCTTGCCACAGCGCCGGCGGCGGGCCCAGCGGGTTCGCGTTGGTGGAGAAGTCGTGCGCGATCGGCGGGCCGCCATCGGGGCCGCCGTGGATCGCGAGCAGCGTCGTCTTCATCGATGGACTCCCACGGCCAGCAGGGCGAGCGCGATCGTACTGACGATCAGCGCCTGCGTCGTGCAGGCGATCGCGTCGGCGATGTCGTCGGCGCGTGGCGCGCGGCCCGTCGCGTTCAAGTTGTAGATACCGGGCTTGCCGAGCTTCAGGCCCAGGCGCAAGGCCATCGCTGCCATCGGCCAGCCACTGTTGGGCGAGGGCGTGCGGGTCGCTTCGCGGGCCAGCCCGCGCCGCCAGCCGATCATCGCCACGGCGGTGATGCGGGCGGGGATCCAGGACAGGACGTCGTCGGCCCGTGCCGCCCACTTGCCGCTCCACTCGCGGTGGTCTCGGTAGCCCCACATCGCATCGGCCGTGTTGGCGAAGCGGTAGACCGCGGCGCCGGGCAGGCCCAGTAGCGCGAACCAGAACAGCGGGGCGACGACCGAGTCGTTGAGGTTCTCGGCCAGGGTCTCGATCGCGGCCTCGCGGACCTCGGTCGCATCGAGCGCCGTGGTGTCGCGGCTCACCAAACGGGACAGGCGCTGACGCCCAAGTTCGACGGATTGCTGCAAGGCCGCTTCCACGGCCTGCACCTCGTCGCGCAGCATGCGCCAGGCCAGCAGCGGCTTCAGCGCCAGGCCCAGCAGCAGCGCGGGCAGCACCCACTGCAGGGCCAGCGCCAGGCCGCCGACCAGCGCCGCGCCGAGCAGCCAGACCAGCGCGCCGCCGATGAAGGCCGCGGCAGGTGACAGCGCGTGCAGATGCCGGCCGACGGTGCCCAGGTAGCGGCCCATGCCGACAACGGGATGCAACCAGGCCGGCGGTTCGCCGAACAGGCGGTCGACCGCCAGCGCGAAGAGCATCGCCAGCGGCAGCATGGCAGCGTTCATGCCTGCGGCAGGGCCAGCCACTGGCCCTCGACCTTCAGCAGCCGAAGTCGCTGCTCGAAGACCTGCTGCAGCGCGTCGCGCGTTGACTCGTCTTCAGGGCTGCCCTGATGCACGACGCGGCCGGCAGCCATCACGACGAGTTCGTCGGCCTGCAGCGCCACGTTCAGCTCGTGCAGCACGCTGACGACGGTGCGGCCGGCGGCGACCAGCGTGCGGACGATCGCCAACCAGTCGGCCTGGTGCGGCGGGTCCAGGTGCGCCAGCGGTTCATCCATCATCAGGAGCGGCGCCTGCACGGCCAGTGCGCGCGCCAGCAGCACGCGCTGGCGCTCGCCGCCGGAGAGCGTGCCGAGCCGGCGCTCGCGCCAGTCCCAGCTCTGGGTCTGCTGCATCGCGGCCTGCACGGCGGCATGGTCGGCACTGCTCGGCGCGGCCAGCCAGGCCTGGTGTGGCAGGCGGCCGAGCATGACGACGTCGAAGGCGGTCAGGTCTTCGCCGCCGGATTCGTTCTGGCCCAGCCAGGCGAGCGCGCGGGCACGCTGCTTCGTCGGCCAGTCGTGCAGCGGGCGCGCGTCCAGCAAGACCTGACCCTCGAAAGGAATCAGGCCGCAAAGCGCCCGCAGCAGCGTCGACTTGCCGGCACCGTTCGGGCCGACGACGGCGGTCCAGCGACCGGCAGGCAACTCCAGCGCGATGTCGCGCAGGATCTCGTGGCCCTGCAGGCTCACTCGATGCAGCGAGCAGCTGAGAGCGCTCATGCAGCGCCCCTCCGTTGTCGGCGATTCATCAGCACCAGCAGGTAGGCGCCGCCGAGGATGGAGGTAACGATGCCCACCGGCAGCTCCTGCGGTGCGAACAGCCAGCGCGCGAGGATGTCGGCCGCCAGCAGCAGCACGCCGCCGGTGCAGGCGGAGAGGCCCAGCAGCCGGCCGTGCGTCGTCGGGCACAGGTTGCGCACCAGATGCGGCGCGACCAAGCCGACGAAGGCGATCATGCCGGCCTGGGCGACGGCGGTGCCGGTGGCCAGGGCGAAGGCCGCGATCAGCACGATGCGCATCAGGCCCAGGCGCACGCCCAGCGACTGCGCGGTGGATTCGCCGAGGGTCAGTGCGTCGAGCGCGCGGCTGCCCGCCATCGCGATGGCCAGGCTGGCGACCAGCGCCGCACCCATCAGCGTGACGCCGGGCCAGCCGAGCAGGCCGGTCGAGCCGAGCAGGAAGGCCTGCATCTCGCGCATGATGTCGGCCTTCATCAGCATCAGCAGGTTGGTGCCGGCGGTGAGCACCACGCCGACGACGACGCCGGCCAGCAGCAGCCGCAGCGTGTGCTCGGCGCCGCGCGCGAGCATCAAGGTCAGTAGCACACCCGCCAGGCAGCCGACGAAGGCCGCGCCGGACAAGCCCAGCTTGTGCATGCCGATCGAGATACCGATCGCACTGCCGAACACGGTCAGCGACAGCGCAACGCCCAGGCCCGCGCCGGCGGCGCCGCCGAGCAGGTAGGGATCGGCCAGCGGGTTGCGGAACAGGCCCTGCGCGATCGCGCCGGCCAGGCCCAGCAACGCGCCGGCCGCCCAGGCGCCCAGCGAGCGCGGCAGGCGGATGTCCCAGACGATCTGGCGACCGATCTCGTCCGCCGGCCAGCCGATGCCGGTGCTGCCGACCGTGATGCCCAGCAGCAGCAGCGCCGCCGACAGGGCCAGCAGGATGGCCAGCAGCGGGGCAGGGCGTGTCATCGGGCCTTGCTCGCGGTATCTCTCAAGCAACGAGCCATGATCTGCGCCGCTTCCGCCAGGCGCGGGCCGGGGCGCACGAGCACGTCGCCTTCTTCGCGGGTGAAGACGCAGATGCGCTTGTCGCGCACGGCGGAGATGCGGTTCCAGCCGGGCCGGTCGACGACGCCGCCGGCATCGCGCTGGCCCATCATGATGACCTGCGGGTCCGCTTGGACGACGAACTCCGGATTGATCTTCGGGAACGGGCCCATGCTGGCCGGGATGATGTTGCGCGCGCCCAGGCGGCTCAGCAACTCGCCCATGAAGGACGACTCGCCGGCGGCGTAGGGGCCGCTGGCCACCTCGTAGTAGACGCGCGCGCCCTTGGCTAAAGCCGGCAGGCTCTGCGCGGCGGCGCCGACACCGGCCTCGATGCGGTGCCAGACCCGCCCGGCATCGGGCACTGCCAGCAGGGTGCCCAGCTTGCCGAGCACGCGCTCGACGTCGCGGTAGGACTTGCTGTCCATCACGACGACGGCGAGCCCCAGCGACTGCAGCCGCTCGGCTACGCGCGAGGACGGCGCGACCAGCACGACGTCGGGCTTCAGCGCGACGATCATCTCGACGTTGGTGTCGTCCATGCCGCCGAGCTTGGGCAGCGCGTCCACCGAGGCCGGGAAGTTGGAATAGCGGTCGACGCCGACCAGCTTCGCGCAGGCACCCAGCTCGCAGACCGACTCGGTCAGCGAGGGCACCATGCTGACGATGCGCCGCGGCGGCGCGGACCACTGGCTGGTGCGGCCGAGGTCGTCCTTCAGCTCGTAGGCCTGGGCGCCGGCGGCGAGCGTCGTCAGCAGCAGGGAAAGAAGCAGTCTTTTCATGGTGTGGGGATGACGGTGCGGCTCCAGGGCTGGCCGGCCACCATCAGCGTGAGTGTCCTGCAACGGCTGGCCACGGCCTGGTTCAGCCGGCCCAGTTCGTCGACGAAGAAGCGCGCTTCGCGGCTCATCGGCGACACGCCCCAGCCGACCTCGTTGGAGATCATGATCAACGGCGAGGGCAGGTCCGGCATCAGGTCCAGCAGGGCCTGGCGCTCGCGCTGCCAGGCGTGCAGGTCGGACGGGCCTTCCAGCGGCATCAGCCAGTTGGTGAGCCACAAGGTCAGGCAATCGACCAGCAGCAGGCGGCCGGGCTGGGCCTCGGCGCGCAGCACCTCGGCCAGCGCCAGCGGCGCCTCGACGGTGCGGAAGGCGGCGGGGCGCATCGCGCGGTGATGCGCGATGCGCTCGGCCATCTCCTGGTCGCCGGCCTGCGCGGTGGCGATTACGCAGACCTCCTGGCCTGAGGCCAGGGCCAGCCGCTCGGCTTGCCCCGACTTGCCGCTGCGCTGGCCGCCGACGATCAGGTGATGGCCGATCCTCACAGCGTCGGCGTGTAGCGCAGGCCGATGAAGACCGTGCGCGGCGCCGAGGCGTAGCCGGTGGCGGTCGAGTAGGGCTTGTCGGCGGCGTTGTCGACGTTCAGCTGCAGGCTCAGGTCGCGACGGATCTTGTACGCGGCTTCCAGGTTCAGCAGCGCATAGCCGCCCAGGGCCTGCTTGTTGGCCGCATCGTTGTAGCGCTGGCCGGAGAACTGCACGTTGCCGCCGAAGGTCCAGTCGGCCAGGGTCGTGTCGGCGCGCAGGGTGCCGAAGGTCTTGGCGCGGCGCTGCAGGATCAGGCCGGTGGCCGTGTTCTTCGGCGCCTGCAGGTCCAGCGTGGCGCCGAGGTTCACGATGCCCAGCTTGGTGCCGGCGGCAAGGCTCAGGCCCTGCAGCCGCGCCTGCGCGACGTTCTGGTAGCAGCCGAAGGTGCTTTGGCAGGTGCCGGCCGCGCCGAAGACGATCAGGTCGTTGACGCGGTTGCGGTAGGCGGTGGCGGAGAACTCGTTGTCGCCGACGTTGTACTTCAGTCCGATCTCGACGTTATGGCCGCGTTCGGCATTCAGCGGCTGGACGCCGGGGAGGCTCAGGTCGGGGCCGTAGACGGTGCCGATCTGGTACAGCGTGGGCGCACGGAACGAGTTGCCGGCCGAGGCCACCACACGCAGGCCCGGCGCGAACTCGTAGCCGGCCATCAGGGTGCCGGTGTTGACGCCGCCGAACTGGCTGTCGTCGTCGCGGCGCGCAAAGGCCTGGACGTTCAGCGGGCCGGTGTGCAGCAGGTAGCCCAGCGCCAGCGCGTTCTCGTGCCGCTTGCCGACGCCGGCGGTGACGAGGCCGGTGTTGTCGAGCAGGTCTTCGCGCCGCTCCGCGAGGACGGTGACTTGCTGGCCGGCGGCGAGCATGTAGGAACCGTTCAGCGAGACGGTGCGCACGCGGGTGTCGGTGACGTAGGCGTCCGGCTTGGTCTCGTAGTGCTCCTTCGACTCGCCGACGCTCAGCTGCGTCTGCAGCGCGGGCAGCCATTGCGCCTTCCAGCTGAGGCCGGTGGCGCGGGTGTCCTGGATGCTGTGGTCGTCGGCATCGGGCGTGAAGGTGGAGTCGTCGTACTGGCCGTCGACATGGCTCTTCAGCGCGGTGAGTTCGACGCGGTGCTGTGCGTTCAGCTGTGCGCCCAGGCGCAGGCTGCCGCTGTGGCTGCGCCAACCGTCGCGGTCGGGCAGATAGGAGAAGGTGTTGGCCGGGGTCGTGGCGTTGAAGCCGTCGCTGCGTTCGCCGGCCAGCGAGACGGCGTAGTCGAACATGCCGTTGCCACCGCTGATGCTGGCGTCGGCGCGGCGCGTGCCGAGGTTGCCGGCGCCGATGCCGAGGTCCAGCTGTGTCTTACCGGCCACGCCCTTGCGGGTGAAGATCTGCACAACGCCGCCGACGGCGTCGGAGCCGTAGATGGCGCTGGCCGGGCCCTTGAGGATTTCGATGTGGTCGATCTGGCTCAGCGGGATGCCGTTCCAGCTGGCGCCGCCGGTCGATTGCGAGTCGACCCGCACGCCGTCGATCAGCACGACCGTGTGGCGCGTCTCGGCACCGCGGATGAACAGCGAGGTCGTCGATGCGGGCGTGCCGTTGCGCGTCATCTCGACGGCGCCGGTGTTGCGCAGCAGGTCGGCCACGCCGCCGAAGCCTTGGCTCTCGATCTGCTCGCGGGTGATGACGGTCAGGTCGGCGATCACCTCGCTGAGCTTCTGCGGCTCGCGGGTGGCGGTGACGACGACGGGATCGATCTGCTCGGCCGCGTGGACGGAGACGACGGACGAGGAAAGCGCGGCCAGGGCGGCCAGCGCAAGACGGGTGTTGCGATGAGTCATGGATAGGGTCGCGAGGGACCGATGGATACAAGCCCAGGCGTTCAGCTCACCCGCTGAGCGCCTGTCGTTCGATGCGTGCTGACAAGCGCGCCGCATCACCTTGTTGGCCGGTATCCGGGCTGGTGGAGGCGACCCTTGAGTCCTTCCCAGTGCAGCGAAGCACCAGTGGAGCGAGTACAAGAGTTGGAGCCGAAAGGAGGCTCCGTCCACTTACCGTTGCGGGGACAGCTCAGGTTGGGCGCGCCTCGGCGAGGTCCACCTTCCTGATTCCCGTTTAACTGCATCGGCCTTGGGGGCCGGCGCGAGCACCAACAGCGCGGGATTCTAGCCGGCGGTGACCTTCGGTTTGTGCGGGCGCTTGAGCTTGGGCCGCTTGGTGACCAGCGGCTGTGGTGCGCTGGCGGGCTGCACGGGCGCCGCGGCGGGGCTCATGCGGCCGGCAGCGGCGGTGCGGCGGCGTTGCTCGGCTTCCTGCTTCAGGCGGTCCTTCTGCAGCGCATCGGCCTGCTTCGCGTCACGGGCGGCGAGCTGGCGTGCGGCCTGCTCGTCGGCGGCGCTCGGCTGGTCGTAGGCGACCTGCTCGGCCGTGGCCTTCGGGTTGGCGGGACAGGGCGCGTCGCGCAGCTCGCGACCGTCCTTGCCGCAGCGGTACACAGTGGCGCTGCGGGATTCGGTCTGCGCGGCTGCGTCGAGGCTGAGCGTTAGGGCCGCTAGGGCAAGAGTCATCAGGACGAACGAGGGCGCAGACCGGTACTTCATGATTCGGCTTCCTTCGAGGCGGGGATGGCTTCGGGCTTGGGTTCCGGCTTCGGCGGCTTCGGGCGCGGCGGCTTGGCGTGGATCTTCGTCATCGCCTTGTCGAGCTGGCCGGACAGCATCTGCGGCACCGCGTCCATCGACTTCTGGATGCAGTCCTCGATCAGTTGCCGCTCGGCGATCGGCGGGCGGCGCAGCACGTAGCCGGAGACTTCGGCCTTGATGCCGGGGTGACCGATGCCCAGGCGCAGGCGCCAGAAGTTGGCGCTGCCGAGCTGGGCCTGCATGTCCTTCAGTCCGTTGTGGCCGCCGTTGCCGCCGCCCTGCTTGAACTTCATCTGGCCGGGCTCGATGTCGAGCTCGTCGTGGATCGCCAGGATCTCCTCCGGCGCGATCTTGAAGAAGCGCGCCAGCGCGGCGACCGACTTGCCGCTGAGGTTCATGTAGGTCATCGGCTGCAGCAGCCAGATCGGGCCGTCGGTGCCCGGCGCGTTGTTGACCCTCGCGACGAGGCCGAAGTAGCTGCTCTCGGGCCGGGGCTGCACGTTCAGGCCGCGGGCCAGCGCGTCGATCCACCAGAAGCCGGCGTTGTGGCGGGTCTGCTCGTATTCATGGCCCGGATTGCCGAGGCCGACAAAGAGTCGAATCATGGGGCGGGATTATCGGCGGGCGCCGGAAAGCAAAAGGCCCCGCAGAGCGGGGCCTTCGCAGCAGGAAGCTGGGGGGAAGAATTACTTCTTGCCCTTCTTCTTGCCCTTGCCGTCGTCGGCGGCCGGAGCGGCGGCGACGATGACTTCTTCAGCGACCGGCGGAACGGCCGTGGCGATGGCCGGGTTCGGCTTGCCGTGCACGATGGCCTTGACGCCGGCGGGCAGCTTCAGGTCATTGACGTGCAGCGAGTGACCCAGGGTCAGGCCGCTCAGGTCGACTTCGATGAACTCGGGCAGTTGCTGGGCCAAGCAGCTGATCAGCAGCTCGGTGATCACGTGGTTGACCGTGCACTTGTCGGTCTTGACGGCCGGCGATTCGGCTTCGCCGATGAAGTGCAGAGGGATCTTCTTGGTGATCTTCGTGGTGCTGTCCACGCGCTGGAAGTCGCAGTGCAGCACTTGCTGCTTGTACGGGTGCATCTGGAAGTCACGCAGCAGCACTTGCGACTTGGCGCCGTTCAGTTCCATCTCGAGGATGGTGCTGTGGAAGGCTTCCTTCTTCATGGCGTGGAACAGCGCGTTGTGATCCAGCTCGATCATGGTCGGCTCGCCGGCGCCGTAGACGATGCCCGGAACCTTGCCCGAGATACGCAGGCGGCGGCTCGCTCCGGTCCCCTGCAGCTTGCGCTCGAAAGCGGTGAATTGCATAGTTAACTCCAAAAGTTGCCGGCTCATCCCCATGACGGGCCGGTTTGCAGGGCCCGCGACCAGGCTCCTGCGTTTGTCGCGCTCAGGACAACGTCAGAAGTTGTTGTTCTGCTCGCTAAACAAAGAGGTGACCGATTCGCCGTCCGAGATGCGGCGGATCGTTTCGGCAAAGAGGAAGGCAACCGACAGCTGGCGGATCTTGCCGCAGGCCTTGGCCGCTTCGTTCAAGGGAATGGTGTTGCTGATGACGACTTCGTCGAGCGCCGACTTCGAGATGCGCTCGATCGCCGGGCCCGACAGGATCGGGTGGGTGCAATAGGCGAACACGCTTTTGGCGCCGCGGTCTTTCAGCACCTCGG
This sequence comes from Roseateles agri, assembly GCF_034043675.1. NCBI lineage: Bacteria > Pseudomonadati > Pseudomonadota > Betaproteobacteria > Burkholderiales > Sphaerotilaceae > Roseateles > Roseateles agri. The sequence continues at coordinate 118,807 of NZ_JAXCLA010000009.1, forward strand.
CGGCCTTCACCAGCGTGCCGGCCGTGTCGATCATGTCGTCCATGATCACGCAGTTGCGGCCGTCGATCTCGCCGATCACGTGCATCACTTCGGAGACGTTGGCGGCCGGGCGGCGCTTGTCGATGATGGCCAGGTCGCAGCCGAGCTGCTTGGCCAGCGCGCGGGCACGCACAACGCCGCCGACGTCGGGGCTGACGACCACCAGGTTCGAGTAGTTGCGGGCCTTCAGGTCGGACAGCAGGACCGGGCTGGCGTAGATGTTGTCGACCGGAATGTCGAAGAAGCCCTGGATCTGATCGGCGTGCAGGTCCATCGTCAGCACGCGCTCGACGCCGACGGTTTCCAGCAGGTTGGCGACGACCTTGGCCGAGATCGGCACGCGCGTCGAACGCGGGCGGCGGTCCTGGCGGGCATAGCCGAAGTAGGGGATCACGGCGGTGATGCGGCGTGCGCTGGCGCGCTTCATCGCATCGACCATGATCAGCAGTTCCATCAGGTTTTCGTTCGTCGGCGCGCAAGTGGGCTGGACGATGAAGACGTCGCGGGCGCGCACGTTCTGCTGGATCTCGACGGTGACTTCACCATCGGAGAAACGACCGACGACGGCCTTGCCCAGCTCGAGACCGAGATGGGAAGCGATTTCCTGGGAGAGGACCGGGTTTGCGTTGCCGGTGAAGAGGACGGTATTGAGCAGCACGGGCCATCCTTTTGAGAGAGGACCCGAGGCCACTGCCCGCGTGTCCCGGTCTTACGAAACAGAGCCTGCGCGGCGGCAGGCTCTCAGAACGTTTGGCAGGGGAGGAAGGACTCGAACCCTCGCATGTCGGAATCAAAATCCGATGCCTTGACCAACTTGGCGACTCCCCTACACAGGACACAGCAGAGCTGCTGCACCCTATCAACTTGTCTCAGTCTCTTGCCCAGCCCTTCAAGGGGTGATGCTCCAGACTGCGGCACATCCTTCCAATCCATCCTGCAGGAAACTCGCCCTGCAACATTGTCGCCGTGGATTGATCGACTGTGCCTTTTTCAGTACTTTCTTCCTTGCTCGCAACGTTCGCAAACACCGCGCTACCTGATCCCGTCATCCGGCTGTTGCCGAACTTCGCTTCCAGTATCGCCAGCGCTTGAACCACTTCAGGGCTTGCTGCTTCTGCCGCTTTCTGCAGATCATTTCTGCCGAAGCCGCTTAGGAAGCGTTCTATTTCCCTCGTTTTGTTCTCGCTGCCGTTGTGTGCAGGAAAGCCCGCTACTATAGCCACGGAATCGGACCTTGCCAAGAGAGGCGAGGAAAAAATTTCCTTGGTGGCGATGCTGGCGGCCGGTTTGATCACGGCGAAACGCTGGGCCGGCAATTCGATCGGATGCAGGATTTCGCCGATGCCTTCGACAAACGCGTGCGTTCCGCCCAGGAAGAAAGGCACGTCAGCACCGAGACTCAAACCCAGTTCTTTTAATTTTTGTAAAGACAGGTTCAGACCCCACAGCCGGTTCAGCGCGAGCAGGGTGGAGGCCGCGTCGGACGAGCCGCCGCCCATGCCGGCGCCGGCGGGCAGGCGCTTCTCGATGTGGATGTCGGCACCCAAGGTGCAGCCGCTGGCGGCTTGCAGCGCGCGAGCGGCGCGCAGGCACAGGTCGTCCGGCGGCAGGCCGGCGCCTTCGCTGTCGTGGCGGGCCAGTTGACCGTCGGTGCGGCGCTCGAAGTGCAGCGTGTCCGCCCAGTCGATCAAGGCGAAGATCGATTGCAGCAGGTGATAGCCGTCGGGTCGCTTGCCGACGACGTGCAGGAACAGGTTGAGCTTGGCCGGGGCGGGGACGTCGTAGATCGCGTGCATGCAGTGCTTAGGTTTTATCGATGCGGGCCTTCAGCGTCACCGCCGGTTCCGCCTTCCGTGTGGCGACGATCAGGCCCTCGCCGAAGTGCGACAGGTCGATCTGCCAGCCGAGCTGCTCGAAGCCCGTGCCCTGCGCCGTGTGCGCCGCCTGCGACCAGGGCTTGCCCTGCAGCCAGTCGAACAGCGCGGCCACAGGAATCGCTTCGCCGAGCATCTCGCGCGTCAGCGCATCGAGATCGTCGAAGCGGCGCTCGTCCTCGGGCGTCTGCAGTCGCACGTCGCCATCGCGCCAGACGGCACGAGCGACCAGGCTGCCCAGCGGGGTCGATAGTTCGAGTTGCCCGGCCGTGGGCTGGCCGCTCAGCTCGAAGGCGCCGTTGCCGCCGCTGGCCTTGCCGCCGGCCACGCCGGCCACCTGGACGCTGAGCCGGCCGCTCAGGTGCAGGTCGCCTTCGCTCGCCTCACGCTGCTGATGCTTCAGGCTGGCGCAACCGGCCAGCATCGCGCAGGCCATCAACAGCGATGCATGCTGCCTCATCACAGCTTGGCCTTCAGGCGGTTCAGCGTTTCCAGCAGAGCTTCGTTCTTCGGCTCGCGCTTGGCGCCTTCCTGCCAGACACGGCGCGCCTCGTCCTGCTCGCCGGCGATCCACAGCACCTCGCCGAGGTGGGCGGCAATCTCGGTGTCAGGTCTTGCCTGGTAGGCCTCGCGCAGCAGGCGCAGCGCCTCGGTGCGGTTGCCGAGCTTGAACTCGACCCAGCCCATGCTGTCGATGAAGAAGGGCTCCTTCGGCGCGTAGCTGAGCGCCTTGGCGATCAGGCCGCGCGATTCCTCCAGCCGTACGCCGCGATCGGCGAGCGAGTAGCCCAGCGCGTTGTAGGCATTGGCGTAGTCGGGCTTCAGTGCGATCACGCGCTTCAGCAGCGTCTCCATCTCGTCGACGTTGTTGAGCTTCTCGGCCATCATCGACTGCTCGTAAAGCAGATCCACGTCCTCGGAGAAGCGCTCGTTCGCGCGCTTGAGCACGTCGTGCGCGGCCTGCCAGAGCCTGGCCTCGCGCAGCAGCTGTGCCTCGGCGAGCATCTTCGCGCGGGCATCGGCATCGCTGTCGCCGGCCTGCGGCTGCAGCAGCTTGCGGCCCTGGTCCAGCTTGTCCTGCCGCGCCAGCAGCGAGGCGCGCCGGTAGAGTGTCTCGATCTTGCGATCGGGGCGGTCGATCTTCTGCAGCCAAGCCTCGGCCGCCTTCACGTCGCCGCGCATCTCGGCCGCCTGCGACAGCATCAGCCAGGCCTGCTGGCGCGCTTCGGCAATCATCAGGCCGTTGTCGGTATCGGTCGCGGGAACGTCGGCAAGACGCTTCAGGTATTCGGTCAGCGCGGTTTCGGCGGCCGCGGCATGGCGCAGGTCGAGCTCCATGGCGCCGAGCGCGAACCAGGCGGACACCGTGTCGGGCGCCGCCTCGATGACGGCGCGGAACTCCCGCGCCGCATCTTCCGGCCGCTGTGCGCGGGCCAGTGCGCGGCCGTAGGCCAGGCGCAGCGCGTTGTTGGTGGGCTGGGCCTTCAGCCGGGCGGTAACCAGTGCCTCCGCCTCGGGCTGGCTGGGCATCAGGTCCAGCGCGAGTTGCATCGTGTCTTCGAGCTGCGGGGAGCTTTCGGCCAGCTCGCGGGCGAGCTTCAGTGCGGTGGCCGTATCACCGGCTGCCTGCGCGAGCCGGGCCTGCGCGACCAGCGCCATGTCGTGCGTCTGCGGATCCTTGGCGGAGGATTGCAGGACGGGCTCCAGCGCCTGGTAGACCTTCAGTGGCTCGGTGGCGCGCTGGAAGGTGCGCGGCAGCACGGCGAGCACCATCGGGCGCTGCTCGGCCGGCGTCAGCTGCAGCAGTTCGCGCAGCGGATCGGCGACCTCGCTCGGGCGGTTCAGCAGCGCCAGCAACTGCACGACCATCTGGTGTGCCGCGAGCGACGTGGGAATCGCGTTGGCCCAAGCCTTGGCCGCGCCCAGCGCCTGCTCGCCCGCGCGTGCCTGCAGCGCGATGTTGACGACGCGCTTGAAGAGTTCCTCGTCCTGCGTGCGCCGCGCGGCGTCCAGCAGCACCTGGTAAGCGACGCCGGCCTGGCCGGTGCTCAGCTCCATCTCGCCGACCAGCAACTGGTAGAACAGCGGCGCGTCCATCACGGAGTTCGTGGGTTCGTCCTCCTGCGGTGCACTGGCAGCCGGCGAGCTTGGCACAGCGGCCGAAGGCGCCGTGGCAGCCCAGGCAGGAAGGCCGCCGAACAGGCTGGCGACGAGCAGCGCCGCCGGTGCTAAGGCCGGTAATGAAGGCTTGCTGCGACGGTACGTTGCGGGCATGAATGCTCCTGGAAGACGGACAAACATTCTGCCCCGATATCATCTTGGGATGCCTGAACTCCCTGAAGTCGAAGTCACCCGCCGCAGCTTTGCCGATGCGATCGAAGGGGCCACGGTGCTGCAGGCGCGCCTGGGAAAACCACTGCGCTGGCCGCTGGGCCTCGCAACCGAAAGCCTGGCCGGCGCACGCGTCGGCGCGGCCACCCGAAGAGGTAAATATTTGTGGCTCCCCGTGTCACGGGCGAATGGATCTTCGGGCGGCTTGCTGATGCACCTGGGCATGTCAGGCTCGCTGGGTTTCACGGCGGATGCGCCCGAGCCGGGGCTGCACGACCACTTCGACCTGCTGACCGATCGCGGCCTGCTGCGCCTGCATGATCCGCGGCGCTTCGGCGCCGTCGTCTGGTCCGATTCGCTGGCGCACGATCCGGCGGCCAAGCTGCTGGCGGGCCTGGGCCTGGAGCCCTTCGATCCGCGCTTCGACGGCGCCCACCTGCATGCCGGGCTCAGCGGTCGGCGCGTTGCCGTCAAGCTGGCGCTGCTCGCGGGCGACATCGTCGTCGGTGCCGGCAACATCTACGCCTGCGAGGCCCTGTTCCTCGCCGGCATCGACCCGCGGCTGCAGGCCGCCAAGCTGAGCCGGCCACGGGCCGCGAAGCTCGCGCATGCGGTAAGCAGCGTGCTGGCACGCGCGTTGGAGGCCGGCGGCACCACCTTGCGCGATTTCCGCGATGCGCACGGCGTGGCCGGCAGCTTCCAGATGCAGGCGCAGGTCTATGGCCGCGAAGGCGAGCCCTGCTTCACCTGCGGCACGAAGATCCGCCGCATCACGCAGGGTCAGCGCTCGACCTTTTTCTGCCCCTCATGCCAAAAGAAGTAAAGCCTCAGGTCGAGGCATCGCTGCCGCTCGAATTCGGCCCGCTGCTGGTCGTCTGGCAGCGCAGCCATGGCCGCAATGCGCTGCCCTGGCAAAACACGCGGGACCCGTACCGCGTCTGGCTGTCGGAAATCATGCTGCAGCAGACGCAGGTGACGACGGTGCTGGGCTACTACTCGCGCTTCCTCGAACGCTTCCCGACCGTCGTCGACCTCGCCGCCGCGAGCCTCGACGAGGTGCTGGCGATGTGGCAAGGCCTGGGCTACTACAGCCGCGCGCGCAACCTGCATGCCTGCGCGCGGGCCGTGGCCGAGCGGTACCGGGGCGAATTCCCGCGCAGCGCGGCCGAACTGGAGACACTGCCCGGCATCGGCCGTTCCACCGCTGCCGCGATCGCGGCCTTCTGCTTCGGCGAACGCGTCGCGATCCTCGACGGCAACGTGAAGCGCGTGCTGACGCGGCTGCTGGCTTTCGGTGGCGACATGGCCAGCAGCGCCGAGGAGAAGAAGCTCTGGGCACTCGCCACCGCGCTGCTGCCCGACAAGGGCATCGAGGCCTACACGCAGGGCCTGATGGACCTGGGCGCCACGGTCTGCACCGCCCGCTCGCCGCAGTGCCTGCTGTGCCCCGTGTCCGACCTGTGCCGGGGCAGGGCGCAGGGCGATCCCACCGTGTTCCCGGTCAAGACGAAGAAGCTCAAGCGCAGTCGGCGCGAGAACTGGTGGCTGTGGCTGGAGCGCGAAGGCCGCGTGCTGCTGCAGCAGCGGCCGCAGACCGGCGTGTGGGCGGGGCTGTGGAGCCTGCCGATGTACGAGGACGAATCCGCGCTGATGAGTGCAGCCGGCACGCTCGGCGCCGAGCTGGAGACGATGCCGCGGATCGAGCATGCGCTGACCCATTTCGACTGGGTGCTGCACACGCGCCGCGCCGAACTCGCCGCTTTGCCGGCGGGCGCTCCCGATGGAGAATGGGTGGCTCGCGAGCGCCTGGCCGAATACGCCTTGCCGGCTCCGCTGAAGAAACTGATTACTTGAGCGTCATCACGATGAAACCAGCCGTCAAGAGTGCCGTCGAATCCGCCCTGGTCGCCCTGCTCGCGGCCGGTTGCTGCCTGTGGTTCCTGATCTCCGCGGCCAACCTGGAAGATCCGCCGGCGGCGCGCATGGCCTTCCTGGGCATCGGCCTGGGCTGCTCCATCGTGGCCCACTGGACCTTCATGGGCGTGGTGCTGAAGCGCAGCGGTCGCGGGCTGTTCCCGTGGATGCTGGCGATCGTGCTGATGGGGCCGGTGGGCACGGCCGCGCTGCTGGCGCTGCTGGCCTCCGAAGACAACCAGCAGACGGCGGCCTGAAGCTCGCCGATCAGTGGCCGCTCAGTGGCTGATGCGGGCGTCCAGCTCGCGGTGCCGGATCAGCACCTGGCCGTGGTGGCCGAACTGCGCGGCCAGCATCTCCACCAGATAGACCGAGCGGTGCTGACCGCCGGTGCAGCCGATGGCGACGGTCAGGTAACTGCGCTGGTCGGCCGCGAAGTTCGGCAGCCAGCGCTGCAGGAAGCCGGCGATCTGGCCCATCATCAGGCCCACCTCGGGCTGCGCGGCCAGGTAGGCGGCCACCGGTCCGTCGCGGCCGGTGAGTGGACGCAATTCGCGGTCGTAATAAGGGTTCGGCAGAACGCGCACGTCGAAGACGAAATCCGCATCGCTGGGCACGCCGTGCTTGTAGGCGAAGGATTCGAACACCAGCGTCAGCGAATCGCCGCGCACGACCACCAGGTCGCGCACCCAGGCGCGCAGCTGGGCCGGGCGCAGCTGGCTGGTGTCGAGCACGGTGGAGTCCTCGCGCACATTGGCCAGCATCTCGCGTTCCAGCGCGATCGCATCGTGCAGCGCGCGGTGCGCTTCCTCGCCATTGCCCAGCGAATCCTGGCGCAGCGGGTGAGGGCGTCGCGTTTCGGAGAAGCGGCGCATCAGCGCCTCGTCGTCGGCGTCGAGGAAGATCGAACGGACGTTGACGCCGTCGGCGCGCAGCTGCTTGATCAGCGGCGCCAGCAGCGGCAGCGAGCCGGCGCTGCGCACGTCCACCGCGATCGCCACGCGGCGGCTGCCCCGTTCGCGCTCCAGCCGCAGGAAGTCCATCAGCAGGTCGGCGGGCAGGTTGTCCACGCAGAAGAAGCCGGCATCCTCCAGCGCGTGCATGGCCAGTGACTTGCCGCCGCCGGCCATGCCGGTCACAAGAACGACCTCGCTCTGCGGCGGGCGCGGTGCTGCGTCCGTACTCGTCGTCATGATTTCGCCTTCTTCGCGGGTGGGTTGACGGCGGAGAGATCGAGCATCTCCTGCGCATGAGCCAGGCTGGTGGACGAGAGCCGCTCGCCGCCCAGCATGCGGGCGATCTCGGCGACGCGGGTCTCGCCGCTGACGGGGCGCACCTCGCTGCTGGTCTGCCCGGCGCGCAGGGCCTTGGCGACGACCAGATGTTGGTCGGCGCAGGCGGCAACCTGCGGCAGGTGGGTGACGGCGAGCACCTGACGCTCGCGCCCCAGTTGCTTCATCAGGCGGCCGACCGTCTCGGCCACCGCGCCGCCGACGCCGGCGTCGATCTCGTCGAAGATCAAGGTGCCGGCGCCGCCCTGCTGGTCGAGCTGGCAGGTCGTCACCGCGATCGCCAGCGCGATGCGCGAGAGCTCGCCGCCCGAGGCGACCTTGGCCAGTGGCCGCGGCGTGCTGCCCGCGTGTCCGGCCACGAGGAACTCCGCCGACTCCAGGCCGAAGCTCTGCGGCTGCTCCTGCGGCAAGAGGCTGACGGCGAAGGCGCCGCCGGCCATGCCCAACTGCTGCATCGCCTGCGTGACCGCCGCGGCCAGCTTCGGCGCGGCCTGCGTGCGAGCGGAGCTGACGCGCTTGGCCTCCTTCTGGAAGGCTTGCGCGGCGAGGGCCAGGTCTTGCTCCAGCGCGGCCACATCGGTCGCGGCATCGAGCGATTGAAGCTCGCCGCGCCACTGCGCCAGCAGCACCGGCAGCTCGGCCGGTTGGCGCCGGTAGCGGCGCGACAGCGTCATCCAGGCGGAGACGCGGTCGTCCAGCTCCTGCATGCGCTGGGGGTCCAGCTCGGTGCCGTTCAGGTAGGCGGTCAGCGCGTGCGTGGCGTCGTGCAGCTGCGCCTGGACGCTGCGCAGCGTCTCGGCCACCGGCTGCAGCTCGGCGTCGAAGTCCAGTACCTTCTCGAGCTGGTCGAGCGCGGCGGCGGCCTGCGATTCGGCGCTGGGCTCGGCCTCGGACAAGGCATCAAGCGCGATGCGCGCCGCCTCCAGCAGCGACTGGCCGTGCGAGAGGCGCTGGTGCTCGGCGTTCAGCTCGTCCCATTCGTCGTCGCCGGGCGCCAGGCGCTCCAGCTCGCCGATCTGCCAGGCCAGGCGCTCGCGTTCGCTCTGCAGTTCGCCCAGCCGTGTCTGCGCGGCGGCGAGCTTCTCGCTGGCCTGCTTCCAGCGGGCGTAGCTCTGCGACAGCGCGGCCGTGTCGAGGCCGGCGTAGGCATCGAGCAGCTCGCGCACCGAGGCCGGGCGCGTCAGGCCCTGCCAAGCGTGCTGGCCGTGGATGTCCAGCAGGCTGTCGGCGGTTTCGCGCAACTGCGCCACGGTGGCCGGCGCGCCATTGATCCAGGCGCGGCTCTTGCCTTGCGCGTCGATCGCGCGGCGCAGCAGCAGGGTGTCGGAGTCACCGCCATCGAAGCCGGCCTCATCGAGCCACGCCACCAGCGCGGGTGGCGTGTCGAACTCGGCCGTGATGTCGGCGCGCGCCGCGCCCTCGCGCACCACGCCGGCATCGCCACGGCTGCCCAGCGCGAGCTGCAGCGCATCGATCAGGATCGACTTGCCGGCGCCGGTCTCGCCGGTCAGCACGGCGAAGCCCGGGCCGAAGTCCAGCTCCAGCTCGGGGACGATGACGAAGTCTTTCAAATTCAATCGCCGCAGCATTCAGCTCACTCCCTCGTACCAGCGCAGCTTGCGGCGCAGCGTGGCGTAGTAACTCCATCCCTCCGGGTGCAAGAAGCACACTCGGTGCGCCGAGCGGCGCACGGTGATCAGGTCACCATGCAGCAGGCTGGCGAGGCTCTGCATGTCGAAATTGACGCTGGCATCGCGCCCGGCCACGATCTCCAGCCGCACCTCGCCGAGGTCGGGCAGCACGATCGGCCGGTTGGACAGCGTGTGCGAGGCGATCGGCACCAGCAGCCAGCCGGCGATGCTCGGGTGCAGGATTGGGCCGCCGGCCGAGAGCGCGTAGGCGGTCGAGCCGGTCGGCGAGGCGACGATCACGCCGTCCGCCCGCAGATTCGCCATGAACTCGCCGGCCACGTCCACGCGCAGTTCGACCATGCCGGCGGTGGCGCCGCGGCTGACGACGACGTCGTTCATCGCCAGTCCCTCGAAGATGTTCTCGCCGTCGCGCCAGACGGCGCCCTCCAGCATCGCGCGGTGCTCCACCTCGTAGTTGCCGGCCAGGATCGGCGCCAGCGCGTCGCGGAAATGCTCGATCGAGATGTCGGTGACGAAGCCCAGGCGGCCCTGGTTGATGCCCACCAGCGGCGTGCCGTAGCGCGCCATCTCGCGCGCGAAGCCCAGCATCGTGCCGTCGCCGCCGACCACGATGGCCACGTCGCACTGGCTGCCGAGTTCGTCGGTGGTCAGCGCCTCGAAGCCGGTCATGCCGGTGTTCAGCGCCGTCTCGCGCTCCAGCGAAACCTCCAGGCCCAGGCCCATCACGAAGTCGGCGATTTCATCCAGAATCGGGCGGATCCCCTGAGCCTGGTGCTTGCCGACGATTGCCACATGTTGAAAGCGCTTGGCCATGCGAAGAATTACACCACAGCGATATGGCGGCTCCGGGTGGGGCTGGGCCGCCAACTACAATGAAAACCATGCTGGACGAGCGCTCCAAATCACTGCTGAAGACCCTGGTCGAACGCTATATCGCGGACGGCCAGCCGGTGGGGTCGCGCACGCTCTCCAAAGCCTCGGGCCTTGAGCTGAGCCCGGCCACCATCCGCAACGTGATGGCCGACCTGGAAGAGCTGGGCCTGATCGCCAGCCCCCACACCAGCGCCGGCCGCATCCCCACCGCGCGCGGCTACCGCCTCTTCGTCGACACGATGCTGACGGCCAAGCCGGGCAGCATCGTCGGCGCCGATGCACGGCCGCTGGAAACGTCGACGCTTCAGCCCGACCAGCCACAGCGCGTGATCGCCAGCGCCGCGCACCTGCTGTCCAACCTGTCGAGCTTCGTCGGCGTCGTCACCGCGCCGCGCAAGCCCAGCGTCTTCCACCACATCGAGTTCCTGCGCCTGGGCGACCGGCGCGTGCTGGTCATCATGGTGGCGCCCGACGGCGACGTGCAGAACCGCGTGATCTTCACCGCCAAGGATTTCAGCCAGAGCGAACTTGCCGAGGCCAGCAACCGGCTCAATGCCAGCTACGCCGGCCTGACGCTGGAAGCGGTGCGCGAACGGCTGAAGAGCGAGGTCGACGTGCTGCGCAGCGAGATCGCCACGCTGATGAACGCGGCCGTGCAGGCCGGCACCGAGGCGATGGTCGACGAGCAGGACCGCGTCGTCATCTCCGGCGAACGCAACCTGCTGACCGTGCAGGACTTCAGCAACGACATGGGCAGCCTGCGCCGCCTCTTCGACATGTTCGAGCAGAAGACGCAGCTGATGCGCCTGCTCGACGTCTCCAGCCGCGCCGAGGGCGTGCGCATCTACATCGGCGGCGAGAGCCAGGTCGTGCCCTTCGAGGAACTGTCCGTCGTCTCCGCCCCCTACGAGGTCGACGGCCAGATCGTCGGCACCCTCGGCGTCATCGGCCCCACCCGCATGGCCTACGACCGCATGATCCAGATCGTTGACATCACGTCGAGGATGGTGAGCCAGGCGCTGTCGGGACAGAAGTAGCCGGGTCGCCCCGGCGATAGCGGCTATAGAATCGCCGCCTTCCTCCCCGGGGGCCGTTAGCTCAGTTGGTTAGAGCAGAGGACTCATAATCCTTTGGTCGCAGGTTCAAGCCCTGCACGGCCTACCATTTTTCTCCTATGAAGACCGTATCGCGGCGGCTTTGACTGCCTGAATGTTCGCAGTCATGGCCCCCAGGTGGCCCCCTCAAGATCCCGCTTAGTCCCGGGTGCTACGCTTGGGGTCATGGCCAACAAGAAATCCGAGGCGGCGCCTCTCGCGACCCTCGCGATGCCCGCCAATTCGATCGCGCAGGAGCTGGGCATCCGCACCGGCGAACTCTTGCTGACTCCGGCGCAGGTCGCGGAGATGCTTCAGACCAACACCGATCAGCTCTCGACGATGCGGGAGGTGGGCGATGGCCCTCCGTTCACCAAGCTCGGCGACGGGAAGAAGGCTCCGGTCCGCTATCACCTGGGCAAGCTGCGAGATTGGATCGAGGGGCATACGTTCCAGAACACGTCGATGCTCAACGTGTCGCGTTTCCATTCCCTCGCTGACTTTTTGGGCAAGGGGACGATCATGGACAGCTATGCCGCGGCGATCGACGCCGACGGCGACGCCTTCGAGTTCTGGGAGTCCGTGGACAGCCAGCGGGACATCGTCGAGGTCCGCTGGATGCGCATGCACGACATGCTAGAGGCCTTCCGCATGCAAGCCAATCGCCGGTTCGCGGAAGCCGAGGCCAAAGAGATTGGCGAGAAGGGGCCGCGCGGCTACACGGAGACGATCTGAGCCATGGACGCGCCCGAAGGCTCGCCTAAATAGGGCCGCCTGGCTTGTCCCACGTCGTCCGCTTGGCTGCGCCTCGCGTCTTGGCGGTTCTTACGGCTGCGCCAACCTCGATGCTTTCGCCGAGCGAGGTCGCGCGTGACGCTGCGTCAGCGAGGCGCGTGGAGAACTCCCGAAGATTGAGCTGCTCGATGTCGTCGTTGAGCCGGCCCGTCGCGATGGCTTCGGCCATGTCCAAGGGGCGGCCGTCGGCTTGAATGCAGAAGGGCCAAGTCTCGGCGACTGAAGCCTGAGACAGCCAGGAGCGAAAGCCGCGCAGCGCAGGATCCGCCGACAGCGGAGCTCCGCGTTTCAAAAAGCTCCTGTCCACCGTGGCATATCGCCGCCCCAGGTAGTCCACAACGTCGCTGGCGACGTAATGGACTTCGCGCTCATCGCTATGCGCGGGGATGTAGGGCAGGGACATCGGATGCGTCGGGTCGATCTGATCGGCTTGGCCTGCGGCTTTCAACGCGCGCTGCTTGCGCCGATCGGCCTCCATCGTCTTAGGCTCTCGATTGATGATGATGCCGGTCTGCTTGGTCGTGAGGATGAGCCTCTTCTGCGCTGAACGCGTTAGCGACGCCAACTCGCGAGCGAGAGCCGTCTGCTCATTGCTCGGCGGGTCGATCCGCTTGCCCCGAGCGGCTCTTGGGACAGCCTTTGATTTGGACTTGGTGGTCGACTCTGCCATCGCTCCCTCGGTCTCGCGCGTCATGTCCGAACGAATGCATTTGAACCGATTTTCTCAGTGGGGCTCGACGCCACGCGGCTCGGCGTGGCGAGGCGCCGACGCCCTGGCGCGCTCTCATGCGCTCTTATGCGCTCCGCCGATTCCAGGACGGTTTTGAAAGGGCTCTCGATCTCAGACTTCCGGTCATGGCGCGGCATTTCGCGGCGCCTTCATCCCTCAAGGAGCCTGCCATGAAAAGGAGTTCGAGCTACAAGTCCCAGTTGAAGTCGGACAAGAAGAACAAGCGATCGAAGCGGAGAATGCGACCGGAGGCGAACGAGCCAGGTCGTTGGGTCGAGTTCAGCCAAGAGCAATGGATCAACATGGTCATCCGAGCCGTGGGAATCGACGACCTCGATTCGCTGCTTCTTCTCTCGACGGAGGAGCGCTGGTCGGTTCTGGACATCGCTTTGAGCATTTCGGCGGACGAGGGGGCGACGATGGCCGAAAACCAGCCGCTGACGCTGTTTGCGATCTGCATGGGCGCGACCCGCTGCGCCGAGGCTTTGGCTGAGATGGCGGGCCGCGCCAACAACTTGATCACCGTGAGCAGGGCCATGAAGCAGGCCTGCCTTTTCCACGAAGCGCCTGAGAGCGACAAGGCGTTGTGTCGGGCCGCGATTTCAGCCCTCATGGTTGGAGCGACGCGCGGCCTGGAGGGCCCCGTCCCGGGCTTCTATCTCTGGCTCGATCCGACATGTCCGGAGGCCATGCGCCATGCCATGGCTGTCGTCGAGCATCGCCCCTGCGAGGCGGTCGGAGCCCCCGAATTCCGTCGCAAGCACGTCGAGAGCAAGCGAAGGATCATCGGAGCCATCGCGCGAGGCGACGCGGCTGCGGCAGAGTTACAAGTCGGCTTCATGGCTTCGAACCTGATCAATGTCAGGGGCGAGGTGAATTGGGCTGACGACGCGAGCATGTATCTGGAAGCGGCGTTGTATTGCGGGCGTTTTGAACTTGCGAGCAAGCTCTATCCGACTCTTCGCGAACTTTGTTCCAACGACGACGAGGCCGAAGCGATGTTCGGCAGTTTTCTGGGCTCGGCCGAATCGACCGCGCGCGCGGGCTGCGCAGGGGACAAGGCCGGCTTCGAACTGGCGGTGGAGGCGTGCGTGGCGTTGGAAGTCCTTTACTGCGGCAACTTGGATCGAGCTGCCGACTTCATGGGCGAGGTGGCTTCGAAGCTCGGCGCATCAAGGGCTGCGTTCGAGAAGGGTGTCGGTCGAGGGATCGCGGCGATCGAGCGGCATCTGATCGCGGCGGCTCTGGAGGCCGGCGAGGCGATCGACCGAGTGTCATCCGCGCTTCGCATTTGAAGCCGAGGTAGAGCTCCGGATGCGGTCTTGCGCAGCGAATAGCTTTGCCCTAAGCGCGGCGAGAAGCTCGCGCGCCATTTCAGCGCCGCATGCGTGGTGCTCCTCCAAATCGCGCGCGCAACTAAGCAGCAGGACGAGGGCCTCGGCGCGCGCGAGGACTTGCGATGCGTCATCGAGAAGCTCCCAAGCGGGGTGGATCTCGGCCGCGCTGGCTCGATGACGGATGGCTCTCATTGCTGATTCTCCTTCACGGACTTGCACGGCTCAGCCACCTCGAATGCTCAGCCGCAGGAGGGGCGGTGAATCCAACCGGGGGGGGCGGCAATCGTGCATCGCCCTCCGACGGGACCTACTCCTAAGACGATTCAGGCGGCCCAATCCTCAGCAGGGTTTTCCAGGAGGGCAAGCGCGCGGCATGCGCAAAGCGAGCGCTGCGATCCGAGCCATGTCGCGTCGTCGCCTTGTTTTGCTCAGTGTTTGCCGCGGCGCCTGCGCATGTGCTCGCTTAGCTGCTCGATCACCCTCACAAGCATTTCGCGGTCGGCGGGTTGGAGCCCCGCCAAGCGCTGGGCAATCGCCGCGCCGAGATCGGCCCCGCGGTTGCTGGAATCCAAGAGGAAAGCGTCCACGCGGCAATCGTAGAGATCCGCAAACTCGTAGAGCCGCTCGAGCGTCGGCAGCGCCACACCCCGCTCCATCCTAGAAACGGCTTCGTTGCCGATGCCCAGATTCTCGGCGACATACTCTTGCGTCAGCCCAGCATTCGCTCTGGCGCTCGCAATGCGGCTGCCGATGCGAGACGCCAGGCGCTTCTTGGCGTCCGTATCCATGCGTGGCTCCTTCAACCCAAATGGTCGGCGCTAGGCTTTTCAAGCGGAAGGGCGCGAAAGGTTGTATATCAACCTAAAAGGTTGAAAATACAGGTCTTGATGGAAATGGACTGGGACATTTGGCGTGGGGAGCTGAACTCGCGCGGTTCTTGTCCGGTTTCGGTTGGCTTTCTCGTCACCGTTACGGACAGGGAATATTCCCAAGTCTCGGGATATTCCCAATCGCTTTGGCGCGCCTATTCAACGGCGACGAAATCCGGTCTCGGAAGATGGGCGGTATTCGCGCATCAAGGACAACGAGGCAGGGCGGATGTCGGATCAGGGGCTGGCATATCACACGGTCGTCTCGGCCATGCGTGATCGCTCTCGGAGCGACCCGCGGGCCCGCTTCGCCATGGCCATCAAGTCGTCGGTAGCGGGGCACAGCCCGCACGCCGAATACCGGCGGGAATCCTCGAAGCGGAGGGCGCAGGGGTGGCGCGAGGAGACCGTCTCCCGCGCCGTGTTCGACTGGCTCCATACCGACCTCAATCCCGCCGTCCAGTCCATCCGCGCGGCGCGCTCGCAAGAGGCGGTCATCGAGCTCTACAACGTCTACAACCAGTCCGTGCCCCTGGGCGTTCGCACGTCGGTCGACGCCGGGGCGATTCGACGCTCGCTGGTGAGCGCTGCGAAGGACGACGAGCTGTGCGCGGCGGGCTCGCTGGCTGTTCTTGGATGGATCAAGAGCGATGCCGCCAGCAAGCTTGCGAGGCCGGCGGCCTCGTGGATGCTCTCGGGATGGAGCTCCGCCGTCTACCTGGGGGCGGAAAGGCAGGCCGGGGCGGAGGCGGCCCAAGCCCTCGAACAGGAGGGCGACATGGATCTTCGGTCGCTGGCGGCTCGGCTGGGCGCGAGCCCTCGGACGCTCCAACGACAGATCGCCGAGGAGGGGCTGACCGTGACGGAGCTGCGCCGCTCCTGTCGGCAGACAGTGGCCCTGCGGTTGATGCAGGCCGGCGGCAACAGCTTGGGCCAGATTGCGTCCCTCGCCGGCTTCGCCGACCAGGCCCACATGGCCCGGGGGTTCAAAGCGTCGTGCGGCCTGACGCCCGGACAGATCGCCAAACTGATCGCCGTCTGAGCTTAGGCAAGACCGGACCCCAAGTTTTCCCGCGCCGGGATGGCGCGCGGATTCAAGACATCGACACCACTTCGCGCGGACCATGCGCTTGAGGGGATCGCTCGCTCGTCGACTGAATGTATAAAGTTGACTGTCAACCTTTTGAGTTGTGTTGACGTTTTCGCCGGGCGCGCCGATTCGGCGCCTTGGGTCCAAAGAGCGCATACGCGTCGGCACGTCGGCGGCGGATGGGGCGGCGCGCGTCGAAGAAATGACAAGGAGAGGGCGAATGTCTGTTTTGGCGATAGTTGCAGCGGTGTTGTTCAACATCATTTGGTTCATGGCCTTCGCGGTGAGCGCGGGCAACGCTCTGGATCGAGGGAGCTTCATTGGGTGTTTGTTCTATCTCGCGCTGGCGTGCCTGCCCATGTATCTCGGCCGTCGATGGTCGAAGGGGAAGAAGGCCAAGCAGGCCGCGTTGGGAAAGGAGTTGCTCGCGCAGATCGGCGCGACCGAGCAGACGGGGCATTCATTCGTCGCCGGCAAAAGCGGCATCGCGATCTCTCCGGCGACGCAAAAGCTGGTTCTGCTGCAAGGCGCGCTGCGAAAGGTCTACCCGTTCGCCGATGTGCGCGAATGGGAGAGCTCCAATCAGCGATCGGGTCACGCGATCGGGGGCAATGTCCTGGCCACGACGGCCCTGAACATCGGAGCGGCGCAGGCGGCGATCAATGGAAGCGGCTTCTTCGTGAAGGTGCGCGACATCGACCATCCCACCTGGCGGGTGGAGATGTTTTTGTCCAAGGATCAGGCGCGCTGGATGGAGATCCTGCGGCAGGCGATCAACGGGGATTGAGCCATGGCTGACGCGACCGCTGCGCCTCCGGCCCCACCATTCGATGGGCTCTATGCGTTCGTGCGGACTCACCTGCTCGTCGTGAACAACGTCATTGCAGCGTCCTGCTTTGCCGTGGGAGCCTTGGACTTCTTAGCCCCGAAGTTGTGGCTGCTGCCTCGAATCATCTACTCAGCAACAGCGACCCTCGCGTTGGCGATGCTCATCGCGGCGCTGATGCCGGGACTCGCGTCAAGGATCCAAGCTCGCTTCTTCGGCCCTGCCCCGAGCCATGTCCCGCTCTGGCGCAGAGGCGTATGGCAGTTCGGATTCGCGCTGCTGTGCGTCGTGTCCATCGTTGGCTTCGCGTCCGTCGCCAAAGCCAGCGCCGGCGGGCTGGCCGCCAGCCAGTTCCCAGCCGTGCGCGACTTGCAAGCTGAGCTGCTGTCTATCCGCTCAGGCATTGCTGATGTCAGTTCCGGCGTGGGCCAAGCCAACGCGAAGCTCGATGTCTTGGTCGGCGCCGAGAGCGATCCGAGACGGGCGCTCGCGTCGCGCGGCTACTCGATCAGCCACAACGGGCTCAAGGAAGCTCTCGGCCAAGGCGACGAGCAGGCCGTGGCTTGGTTCGCCCAAATCAAAGTCCCGATCCGCGACGAGGGCGTGATGGGGCATCTGGTCGGCGACCAGCCGTGGAACCCTCGGATCGCAGCCCTGCTGGACCCCGCGATGTTCAGCGACCCGGCCGCTTGCGTTCCTCAGTGGATCTATTACGTCAGCGAGCCCGTTGACGAGCGACTGCGAGCCTACGCGCGGCTTTGCGGCAAGGACAAGCTCAGCGGCCTGCGGGCGGAACTGAACTACTACATCCCCCGATCGCAGCCGGACAAGCGAGAAAAGCTGCAACGCATGTTGGCCGTCCTGGCCTCCATGCGATGACGGCCTGGCTGATATCAGCCGCCACCCGAAGAAAAGGAGAGGACGATGAACATTCGAGGACGACTCATGAAGCGGACCGCGCTGGCGGCCCTTCTGCCCATTGCCCTGGCGGCGTGCTCCGGCGCGCTGTCGGAGGGGCAGATCAAGGAGGCCTTGCAGGCCGACCAGAAGCGAGCGCAAGAGCGGGCGGAGGAGACGGCCCGAGCCGTCGGCGGCGGCATGGCCGGCGACATGGTTCGGCAGGCCTCCGCCCAGTCGCAAGTCGAGATCGTCTCGGTCCACAAGGTCGGCTGCAAGGAGGACGGCGAGAAGGCCTATCGGTGCGATGTGGAGATCGAGGCGAGCCGGGGCGGCAAGACGGCGAAGGCTCCGCCGATGTCGATCCGATTCGTCAAGGGCAGCGACGGCTGGGTGGCCCAGCAATGAGCTCGCTGCTTGTCGTCGCCGGCTTGGCCGGAGCAGCTTGGGCCATCCGCCGAATCTGGCGGATGCCAGCGAAAAGCCTTCGGGCTGCTGATATCGAGGCGTTGGCCTGGGAGCAGGCCTGCGAGCCGTCTTCCAACGGCGGCGGCTCGGGGCTGCAAATCACTCTGCCGACCCTCGGCGAGTCGTCGCGCCGAGCTAGTCCGGTGCTGGCTGCCGTGAACTAGGAGCCTCGCATGCAAACCATCACCCACAAAGGCATCATCCGCGAGGCGCGACGATCCGATGCTGCTCTGCCGATGCCCTTTTCGCGAGCGACCTACTATGAAGGCGTGACGTTCGAAGGGGGCTGGCATCCCCTCGTTGGCCACTTCTTCGCCACGCCCGCCATCGGGCGGGCTTTAGAGAAGGCTATCGAGGCCCGCTCGCCGGTCGAGCTCGTGATCGCCGAGCACCACATCCCCAATGTGGGCCGTCCCATCGTCTCGTTGCGCGTGGATGGCAAGGCCTATGCGATGCGACCCGTGAAGTGGCCTGGCATCGTGCGCTGGCTGATCTTCAACGCGGTCGTCCTGATCCTATGGATCTTCGGCATCTTGTTTCTCCCTATCATCGGCGGCGTATGGCTGATCATCTTGGCCATAAACATTCAGGGGCATCTCCGAGCGCTCAGGAAGTCGCTCGCTACCCTGAACAAATACCTCAGGTCGCTCAAAGGCTCAGTCGAGTTCGTTTGACCTGCGAGAGCGAGCGCGACCGCCTGAGATCGGGCCTCCAGCTGCATAGGTTTTGGGACACACCCGACGCACTGGAAGTGTTCAACACCGTTGAACGACCGTTGCCGCGGGCTGTTCAACGTGGGTTCAACGCCTCGGTTGCTCAGATACTGATTGCCAACATCGAGTTCCCGCCGATCGAGCCCGATGGGCCGATCTCTCGGAAGTCGAGACTCCACTCGCCGTCGGCGCCGCGCTGGCAGCCGATGTAGAAGTCGGCGAGGATCGTCTTCGCGTGCGTCTCGGAAGAGCAGGCCAGGCGGTCGATCCGGACCAGGGCGGCTGGCATGCGGGCGAGGCCTTCTGCCGCGGCGGGTTGCGAGGCGACCCGCTCGACTAAGACATCCATGTCCACCCGGTCCGTCCCTCGGCGAGCCACCGCTTGCCAAGTGGCTCGCGCGAGCAGGTATCGGCATGCGGGCTCGTCGGCGGTCGATCGCCTAAGCCACTCCGATATCGGCATCGGCTCACCGTCATCCCCATCGCTGGAGGCGGCGCCGGCGATGAGCGCGAGCAGCTCGCGCGCGTCATGCAGCTCTATCTTGATATCGGCCAACGCCTCCCGCGCCATTCCAAAGCCGCGATCCATGTCGTCGGCGACCCCGGCGAGGCTCCCGGCGAGGTCGCGGCCTTGGGCCGATATCGCGTCGAGCTTCTGGTGGGTCGAGCTCGCTTCGTTGGATTCCGAGGCGACGATATCGATGCAATGGTCGAGGATTTGGGTGGGCGTGGCGTTCGACCCCAAAGCCTTGGCGATGGCGCCGAGCTTGCGCTTGCGCTCGCCCGATAGCCGCACCGCGGCGATCGGCTTGTCCCAACCTCCCGAGGCCTTCGCGCTCATTGGCGAGCCTCGCGTCGTCGCGATATCGCTCGAAGCGCGCGGCCGATGAGTCCGGCTTGGCGGTAGCCGATATCGATCTTGGCCGGCGCGGTCGCCTGCTCTTCCTGGGCGTAGTCAAGAGTCGTCCCCTTCGCCCGGCTGCGCTTCATGCGGACGGCCAACGCCTCGATGGCCCGAGCGCGGGTCTTGGGCGCAACGTCCTGCTCGCGGTGCGACTCGGGATCGATGAGGCCCAGCTTGGACGCATCGACGTAGATCGTGGTGGCAAATCGCGACCGGCTCGCCGCCACATACGTCCACTCACGGTCCGCCATCGCCGGATTGGCCAACGCATGGGCGGAGTCGACCGTCTTGCCTTGCAGCGAGTGATTGGTTCGCGCGTAGGAGTGGTCGAAGCGGCCGAAGCTGGCCGGGATCGCGACCTCGACCTGGCCGAGCTCGTTGGGATCGTCCAGCCGAACCATGAGCGCTGCATCTGGCGAGGTTGTCACGATGGACGATATCGTCGCCGTCACGCCGTTGGCGACGCCGAGCTGGCGGTCGTTCATGGTGAATACGATCCGGTCCCCCGGCGCGAAGCGTCGGGCCGAGGTGGTCGCGTCGCGATGGGTGATCTCGATATCGAGGCCCAGCGCATCCTTCACCGCGCCGATATCGATCAGGCGCTTCCGCGCCATGTCGTTGAGTTCTGCGACTTCCGCCCGCGTCGCCCCGATGATGGCCTTGCGCTCGATCGGCGTTTTGTCGGCCGCCCATCCCGCCATGAGCTCGTCGACCGCCTGCTGATGCCCTCGCAGGAGTTTGAGCCGCCCGCGGCTCTCCATCTTCTCCAAGGCCTCCTGCGCCTTGCCGGTGGCGAAGGCTTCAACAACCGAGCGCATCCATTCATGGTCGAAGCGCGCCTTCCAGCGCTCGAAGGCGACTGATAGCTTGGCATCCCCTGCGCAGAGGTCCGAGAGCGCTTGGGCGCGAGCCTCTTCGGGCAGAGCCTTCAAGAGCGCCTGTCGCTCCGTCGTGAGCTCCCGCTCGCTGCCGGCAAGCCTCGGCCGCAGCCATTCCAACAGCGGCTCGAAGTCGGTTCGCTGGCGCTGAATGTTCGAGATCTCCGCCTTGCCGTGCTCGCGCGAGAGCGAGGCGAAGATGCCGCCGGCCTCGATGGGTTGGAGTTGCTTAGGGTCGCCCACGCAGACGAGCTTCCCGCCCGCCTTGCCGATCGCTTCTTGAAGCAGACCGAACTCGCGCGACCCCACCATGCCGGCCTCGTCCAAGAAGAGGATCGTCCGCGTTCCAAGCTTCACTCGGCCCGACGCGACGGAGATGAGCAGGCTTGCGATCGTCCGCGACTTGATGCCAGTCTCGCGTGAAAGGTTCTGCGCCGCTGCGGCCGACTGGCAGCAGCCCAAGGTCTCGAAGCCCGAGCGCTTGTAGGCCTTGGCGACCGCGCGAAGCATCGTGGTTTTGCCGGTGCCAGCCCAGCCTTCGACGAAGGCGTGGTCGCCGGTGCCGCTGCCGATGTGAAGTGCCGCCTCGCGCTGCTGACCGAGCGCGACCGGCACGCCGAGCTTCGAGCGAAGGTCGGCCTCCAGCTCATCGAACTCCCGGTTGATGTTTCGGCGGCTCAGCGCGTGGCTCGCGTTCGCCTTTCCGCTCTCGATCCGCAAACTGACCTCTCGCTCCATCTCCAAGGTGGCTTTGGAGGTGAACACTTCGATGAGCTGCTCGGTGCGGCCGAGCGCGACGACATCGGGATGCTTCATGAATGCGGCGAGCTCGTCCAGGCAGCGGCTCGCGCTCCAGCGGCCCATGCCGGCCTCGCAGATGAGCGTCAACGCTTCGTTGGCGGTCGCGCAGGACTGGGAGGTCATCAGCTCATTGAGCAATGCTTTGTGGTCGAGTTGGATCTCCGGCGACGGCGACGGCTTTCCGGTCCGAAGCCTCGCCACCGTCTCGGGCGTGATGCCGACCGCTTCCGCCTTCGCCTCGAACAAGCTCAGCAGCTCGGGCAGCGGCGGCTCCTTCTTCGCGCCGCGGGTCTCCAATGCGGCGATGTCGCGGGCGGATGGGCCATCGGCCCCGTCGAGTCCGCTGGCTTTCAACCGATCGCCGATCTCGCGGCTGCGCGTGGACAGGGCCTCGCGTTGCTCCTCGGAGATGCCGGCGACCTCGAAATAGGGGCCGGCGGCGGCCACGTCGAATCCCATCCTCGAGAGCCGCCAAGCGAGCTCCGTTCGAAACAGGATGCCCGTCGGCATCTTGCGTTCGAACTGAGGCCGCTGTTCCAAGGCGCTCCATTCGTCGACGCCCATACGCTTGCCGACATTGAAGAGGAAGGCGTGGATGTGGAGTTGCGGATCCAAGGCGCGGCTGGCGAAGTGGGTGTAGCAACTGGCGATCGCCGCCTCGGCGATCTGCTTGATCTTGCCGCCCGCGCCGTGGCGGGTGACGGTCGCGGCTTCCGCGTAGTCGAGCGCGGCGGTGGCGGCCTCGCGCAGGCATTCGAGCAGTTCCGTTCGGGTTGCCGCGTCGGCTCCGGCGAAGAGCGCAGAGAAGTCTTTGGGCGCGGAGAATGTGAGGTCGAGCCCCATCGAGTGGCGCTCTCCGGCGCCTTTGACCAGCGCCTTCCCAGTGATGGGATGGAAGCCCTGGGCCAGCCGCTCGACTTGCTCGGCTTCCGCGATCGCATCAAGCCCAAGCAGGGCGGGGCCCTTGCAGGCCCAGAAGGGCTTTGGCGCGCCGTCCTGCTGCGGACCGCGGGCGTATTCATCGAAC
The DNA here is from genome assembly GCF_034043675.1 of Roseateles agri. Lineage (NCBI taxonomy): Bacteria > Pseudomonadati > Pseudomonadota > Betaproteobacteria > Burkholderiales > Sphaerotilaceae > Roseateles > Roseateles agri. The sequence goes on from NZ_JAXCLA010000009.1 coordinate 141,211, forward strand.
TCGGCTCGGCGCTCATCGCGAGGCTCCGCGGCCGGCCCCAAATAGGCGAGGTAGCCGCCTTGGCCCGGTTTCCCGGCGCGAGATGTCGACGGCCCGATCTTGGCGATGGACAGCATGGCTCACTCCCCGCGCAGGCTCGTGAAGAGCTCGTCGAATTCGCTGGCCAGGATGGCGGTTCCAGGCGCGTCGCCAGACTGCGGACCAGTCGCTCGCGCCGCGGCGATGCAGGCGTCGAGATGCCGGCGAAAAAACGCCGAGCGGCTGAGGCCCGCAGCTCCGCAGAACGCATCGAGCACTTCTGCCTGGCCCTTGTCCAGGCGGATGAGGATTCGGTCGCGCTTGCGCTTCTCGCGCTCGTAGGTGGCTTGGCTGGACTTTCTCTTGTGGGCCTTTCGATCTTCCATGGGCATCTTCGGGGTGGACATGCCTAGGTAGGCGGACCGCGGGGCGATATCGTTCGCCGGCCAGACGAATGGCGCGACGCATCCGCGCGCTCATCCGAGAGAAGTGGTCGTCAACCGTTGCTTGTCCTGAACGCCTAGCTGACAGGACGCCCGATGCGCGGCTTTGAAGTCGACTTAGGCGACTTGGATAATTGATCCATGGCCAACGACTTCCTCCCGCGCGTCCGTATTCCTGAAGGGTTGACCAGCGCTGATCTGGTTGCGGCGCAAGCGTTAAAGCCCGTTATGGAGGCGGCTGTCGCCGATTTGAAGGGCTGGTGGCCGCGCGAGCCCGGCCAAGAGAAGTCTGTCATCTTCCTCGCGCCAGGGTCTTCTATATTGAGCGGAACGTCTCCGCTTGATGCGTCCAAATCTCGTTTGAATATTTGGCAATTGGAGTTCGGCGTCGAAGCTCTCAAGAGCGGAGCAGGCTCATGGCTCACGAACAAGGCTGGCTGGAGCCCATGCGAGGCGATCTCGTTTATCCTGGCTCATGAGACCTACCACTTGGGCGAGCCGGCGCGAATGAAGGCATGCGGAGTCCGTAGCGCGCAATTGGGATCGCCCTTCGCGCGCGGGCTGAATCCCTTGATGGCAAAGGCATGGGTGGACGCGGTCCACACACTTTCCGTCGAATACCCGAACTCTTTGGGGTTGCAGCCCTTGGCAAAAAAGGCTGCTGACTTGGTGTTGGAACTCGGCGCCGACGTGAGGGCTCTGAATTTCGCAAAGGCCAAAGGCCTGCGCTGGCCGACGGTCAAGACAGATCTTTTCAACATCCGCTCTGCCGACCATCAAGCGGATCCCACCAATGCCTATGACATCGCGCAGGAGCTTCAAAGCCTGATGTCCATGCCGAGCTTTCCCACTGAGTTGGAGGCTCTGCCGATCATTTGGGAGAAGGCGCTCGCCGCGCTCTCCGGCATCAGCCATGGCAAGGAGGTCGCCGAAGCGATCAAAACGGCTTCATCGTCATTGCAGATCAAACCGAAGAGCGTTTTCTCATCGCTGTTCAAGAAGCATTGACGCGAACCTCCCGGGCCTCTTGCCAGTTGCCTGAAAAGCGGAGCCAAAGCTTCCCCTGCAAGGCCGATGCTTGGAGATGTTGACTCAGGGGAAGCGCGAATCGTCGGCCGCTGTTTCGTTCCACTCCAACGATCCAATCGGCGCTCTCGCCACGGAGATGGAGGTCGACATCTCGCCCGTCCGAGCATTCGCCGGCTTCTGCGACGATGATTTGGCCGTCGGCTCTTCTAACCGCATAGATCGCCGGCCACTCTTCATGGGCTTCTCGCGGACAATCTGACGTGGGCTCAAACTCGGCGTCGATGTCCGCGCAGCTTGCCGAGGACAGGTGATCCCAGTTCCATCCGCCGCTCCCGCGCTCTGGCGCATCGATGAACAATTGGCCGAAAGCCACGCCTGAATCTGCCCGCTGCCAAAGGACGATGGTTTTTGTTTGAGCGTCGTCAGGGATTCTGAGTTTCCAGATGCCCTCCGGGCGTCGCAAATAAATCCAGGCGCTATCGCTTCCCCACGCGAAACTCATGTGTCCCGGCAAGCCGTCGATACGCGCTCCCCATTGGCCGGGGTCGGTGTCGTTGCTCCATTCGGCCGAGATTTCCGCTGCATGAGCAATCTCGTCATGGAAGGCGAGCGCCTTGCCAAACAGCCTCGTCCAGTGTCCCGTTGCTCCGCTCTTCGCCATACCTCCTCCCCGTTCGAATGATTTCTCTCACGGGTTGAAGGCGATCTCAAGCCCGCAGGGGCCGCGAGTCGATATCGCTCGCGGCCCCGACGAAAGGCGGCCGAGGCCGCCTCTCTCACGCGATGGGCCGGTGCTCCGAGTTCGGCCTATAGGCGCTCGCCAACTCGCTGTCCCTGAGGTTGGCATAGAGGTCCAACATCTCAGGGGAGTTGTGCCCGACTATCTTCATGACCTTGTAGATGTCAGGCGTTTTGGCGACCATCCGCGAGATCGCTTCGTGCCTGAGATCATGAAAGCGGAAGTCGACCAGCCCGGCCTGTCTGCTGTATCTGCGGAACAGAGCCGATATAGTCTCGGGATCTCCCAGCGTATGGAACACGCGCGGGTCCTGGGGATCCCGCAGCGCGGTCAGTTGCGCCATGCGTGTCACCGCTCCCGGAGACAGCGGAACGCGCCGCTCCTTCGCCGTCTTCTCTCGCGTCTCGGGTATGACCCACACGCTGTCGCCGCCATTGGCCGAGATCTCGTCCCAGCGCATCCCGACCAATTCTTGCAGCCTGGCGCCGGTCTCCAGCGCCATGCCCAACAGCAGCTCCCAGTGCGGCCGGGACGGGCCCTCAATGCTCGCCAGCCGAGCCTCCAACACGGATTGCTCCTCGGGCGCGAGGCGACGCTTGCGTTTTCCTTCCCAATTGCGAGGGAACATCGCCTTGGTGGTGAATGGAATCTTCGGCGGCTCGGCTTCGAGCTCCTCGGCCTGCCACTCGATCGCTTGCCGCAAGACCGCGAACTGCCGGACGATCGTGGCGTAGGCGTAGGGGCTGCCACGGTAGGTCTTGCGCGCCCGCATGCCGTCCACATAGCCTTTGACCCAAGCCTTCTTGATGTCTCGGATGGTGGCCTGCTTCACTTGCAGCAGCATCGCGGGGACAGCGACCTTGTGGCGGTCGCGCGCCAAGGGGCATTCGACGAAGCCGAGCAAGACCTCGCGGATCGGCATCTCCAGCAGCTTTCGCTGCCGGTTCTCCGGCGACATGGCGGCCAGCGCGAGCATGTCCTGCCTCCGCTTGCGCTCGACCGACTCCCGATGAGCGTTCACGTCGTTGGCGATGGATTCGAGCCAAGCGCGCGCCTCGGGCTCGTTGTCGAATGATTTGACGAAGGCTTTCCCGCCTTGGATGCGCAGGATCGCTTGGTATGCGATCGCGCCGCCCTTGTTTTGTCGTTGGGCGATGCTGCCGTTGTTCTTTCTAGCTCCCATGGTTTTCTCCTTGTTGTTGGATGTTTTGGTTTTCTTGATTTCGCCGGTGAGGGCTGATCTCGCCTTTAGGCGGCTGGGTCGGGTTGTTTTCTCTCTCGTTCGTCGGGCGCGGCGCTGAATGAATCAGCGGGGAGTCTTGTTTTTCAGCGCGAAGGCGCGCTAGAATCGAACAAGAGATTCCCTAGCGTTCATGCGGGGTTGCGAGCGTCGCCTCTCTTGGCTCACCGAAGCGCGGTGAAGGCCCGAGGCACCAAATCGGTAATCGAACCGATATCGCGAAAATCTTCTCTCTAGCCGCTTTTGAACTTTTCAGTCTGCGAACGATTGAAACGAGTCAACTGTTGCGCAGAGGGGTTTGATTCAATAGCGTCCTCAATAAGAATTCGCGCGCTCATTTGATCTGGTCAATGGTTGTTATTCATCTGTCCAGATCGCCGCGGTTTCCCTTTCCCCTCCTTTTCTACTCATTCCGGACCTGCATGGTCCTGTTTCGTTTCGTCCATCCGCCGAGGTCGCGCGCGCCGTTTCGCTCAGCGCTGCGGGAGATTTGCGGCGGACAGACAATCGATATCAAAGGTCTTCAGGTCACGCCAGAGAGCAAAGCGCTCGGCCGACGAGCGGCGACGAAGTCGGCGGTCAGGCCCGCCTTTGTTTGAGGCGGGAGGCGACCATGAGCAACAGGCGAATCGTGGAATCAGGTGGCCGAAGCAGGGGGGATGCGCGAGCGCGCCTCAAGGAGCTGGGCGTGGAGGCTTTGGTGATTGGCGTCCCAGCCATCGCCAAGCTGATCGGATCGGCGCCCTCGACCCTGTATGGACACATCAAGCGCAAGACCTTCTTTCTGCCGGTGCGTGAGCTGCACGGATCTCCCGTGGTGATGGTCGAAGATCTCTTGGACTGGATGTGCTGTTCCCAGCGATCGACGCGCTCTGAGGATCGCGAGGTCGATCCGGCGGCCGATTTCGCTGACGAAATGTCCGCGCGCCGGCGCGGTGAGATCGTGGAGCGCGCCAAGCGGGCCGCCTCCGCGCGCAAAGACGATGGGCCGGCATGAGCCAGCCCATCTCATTCGGATTTCAATCGCTCATTCGGGAAGCGGCCCCGCCCGTCCTTTCACGATGCCGCGAATTTCAAGCTCTCCTGGGGAGGACGGCCGAAGGGGCGGATACGTTGGATCGCTGGATTCAAGTCGAGGTCCGCTCGCATCGACCCTCAGGCGTTTGACCACCTCCCCGTGATCGGGCAGGTAGGCGACGACGACGTCTCCATCTTTCGCCTCGATGCCTCGCACGAAGAGGATCGAGTCGCCATCGAGGATGCCGCTGGGCGCCATCGAATTCCCGCGCACTCGCGCAAATGTGGCTTCTCGCCAATTCTGGCGGCCGAACAGATCGGCGCTGTCCACCGGGCGCGAAGCGTCGCCGTCTTGCGCCCCGAGGCCGCGGCCAGCCGACACGCGCGTGTCGATGAAGGTCGCTCGATGAAAGTCGATCGCCACATGATCGATATCGGATGTAGAAGGTTCAGCGCTTCGATCTTGATCGACCTTTTCCAGAAAAACCTGGCATCGCAGTTCGGCGACCGACGCGGATATTTTGGCCAGTTGCTTGTCTGGGTCGTGCCCGCGGGCGCAGAGGTGCGCCCTCAGCTCTTCCTCGGTCATCGTCGCCAGTTCTTCATCGCCGATCTCCGGCAGATCCGAACCAAGCGCGCCGTGTTCAATGTTTGTCTTCATGATGTTTTCCTTTTCATTGTTGTCTTACCCGGTTCACCACTTCATGTCCCGCCCGGCTCGGCGGAATGCCCGTTGGGCTCGCTGGCTTGCGGCGCTCATGGTTTTGGCGTCGAGGCCGAGTTCGTCGCCAAGCTCCGAGAGGCTCTTCCCTTCTAGATAGCCATCCGCGGCCTTCTTCGCAACAGCGTCTTTTGCCAAAACGAGTGACGTCCTGATTTGCAGCTCGACGAGGATGCGCATCCGCTCGCGACGCAATGCTTCGTCCTCCGCGGACGGCGCCGACATTGCCCGGTCGATTTCCGCCGCGAGTGGGCTCGGCCCATCTTCGCCGCGCTCCTTCCAGTCCATGACGCTGTCGAGGGGCAGGTTCGAGTTGTTCCCCGAGCCCCATTCCGAGCTGACGACGCTCTGTCCTGCGTTGACAACGAACGTCGTGAATTCGACGCCCACTGGCCAACTGCGCTTGCCTTTGAGCATCCGGTGAAGGACTTCGTGGAACAGGTCGGCCGGCGAGTCGTAGTTCGAGCCTTTGGAATGTCTCTCTAGCCGGGCCAAGATCAGCAGGCGTTGTTGATTGGTCAGTTGCGCGTATGCGTCGAGGGCGTCCTGCGCTGTGTGATATTTCGTCCATTTCATTGATGTCGTCTCCCTAGGTTTTCGTCTTTCGTAGTAGGTGGTTGAGCGGTCTCGCATAACTAAGTGCTCGGGAAGCGACGAAACCGTCAGATCGCGTCATCTCCCGTTTGCTAAGGCGCTCGACTTCGTCAATTCCACGCACAAAGGGACGTGCCCTGACCAACGGCGATTGCAGCGCCGCTCGCTCCGCCGTCGCGCCGGTCGTCGGAGCAATGACGACATCCGCTTTCCCAACCGCCTTTTCCAGAACCACTGCGGGGAGGGTTGGATGGACGACAAGACGAACTACGAATGGGGAAGAGGACAGCCGCTGGCGCCGTCGGTCAAGCGGATCGATCCGATCGGATGGGTCGTCGGCAGCAGCGCAGCAGGTTTGGTGTTTGCGCTTGCTGGCCTAGCGCTGGTTTGGCGGCCGATCCTTGGCTTCGATGCTCCGCCCGGCGCGCTGAGCGATCACCTGGGCTTCTGGGTCAAGTGGTTGATCCATCTTCTTCCTGGCAAGTTCTTCGGCGGCGACGTTCGCCTCTACCTCAGAGCGCTGGATTCTTTCGACGACTCGCAGCGGATGGCTTTCGCCGTCCGGTGCGGCTTTGGCCTGTCCTGCTTCCTATTGCCTTGGGCGCTGTTCGCCGACAGCTACCTGAGGCCCCGCGATCAACTGATCCACATGCGGGGATCCAATCGGCTGACCGGCGATGAAGCAAGGCGCGCGCTAAACGTCAGCCTGCGCGGACGCGTGAAGCGGCGTCCCGATCATGAGGTCGCGCCGGACATTCCATATCCCGCGGATCTTTGGACGCGGCACATGCTCATCGTCGGCGGCACGGGGTCGGGCAAGTCGACCGTGATGAAGCCGCTGATCTCCAAGGTGATCGCCGCCCAGGAACCGATGCTTCTCTTCGACCCGAAGGGCGATTTCACCGAGTCCTTCAAGCAGCCCGCGATCCTCGCGCCATGGGATGCGAGATCTCTCGCGTGGGACATCGCGCGCGACATGAGAAATCCGGCGGACATGCGCCGCTTCGCCGCCGCCATCATTCGCGAGAGCCACGATCCGATGTGGTCCAACGCGTCGCGTCAAGTGCTGGTGGGGCTGATGATCTACCTGCGCAAGACCCGCGGCGAGGAGTGGGGATGGATGGAGCTGCGCGATCTGATCACTCAGCCGCAGCCTCGCCTGCACACGATCATGGAGAGGTGGCATCCCGAGGCCGCGCGCGCGGTCGAGAAGGCGTCCGTCACCTCCGCCGGCATCTTGATCAACCTGTCCTCGTTCTGCTCCGCGATCGTGGATTTGGCAGAGGCTTGGGGGCATCTCCCGCGATCCCGTCGAGTCAGCTTCGTCGACTGGGTATCCGGCCGCTCCAAGTTCAAGCAAATCATCCTTCAGGGCCATGCGGCATATGGCGAGCTGACCAAGAGCTACGTCGAGAGCATCGTCGGCGTGGTCTCGGCCCTGGTGAACAGCGTCGAGATGGGCGACGACCCTAATCGCAAGCTTTGGTTCATCGCCGACGAGCTGCCGCAGATGGGCAAGATTCCAATGCGTTCACTCTTCGAGGTCGGCCGCTCCCGTGGCGTGCGCTGCGTGATCGCCTGTCAAGACTTCGCCCAACTCGAAGAGATCCACGGCGCGCAGATGGTCAAGGCTATGGTGGGCATGTGCGGCACGCTGGTTGTCGGCCAGATGATGCAAGGCGAGACAGCTGATCAGCTCTGCAAAGCATTCGGCTCGCGCGAGGTTGAGCGGGCCAACCTGTCGTCGTCGTTTGGGCCCGGCGGCGTCGGGGCCAATCGCTCGACAACGCTCTCCTACAGCCGCGACGACGTGCCGCTCTACAAACCCTCAGAGCTCTCCTCGCGGCTGGGGCTGACCCATGATGGATCCGCCACGCGGCTGATCCTCTTCACAGGCGGCGACGCCTACGAGCTTGACTGGCCGATCCAGCGTTTGCCCAAGCGACGGGCGCGCTTTGCGCCGGCAGACTGGACGATTGTCGGCAAAGCTCTGCCGCGCGAGGCCGACCGACCAGCGTCGCCTGCTACTGCCGACCCGGACGCGGCGGAGTCCGTGCCGAAGGGCGAGGGCGCGAGGCCGCCCTCCGGCCCGCGCAACCCTGCGTTGGAGGTCGACCTGGCCGAGGTCTTCGGCCCTCCGCGCGCGTCGATCGTGGTGGAGGCGTTCATAGGGGATAGCGGTCGTTCCCAAGGCGCATCGACGGACCTTTCGGGTGAGCTGGCGGAGCCGATCGCCGAAGCCGCGGCAGGCCAAGCGATGGAATCGCTCGGCGCTGCGCCAGTCGCCGTGCTCGGCGAGGCTTCGGCGGCGTTGGATGCGATGCGAGATTCAAGCCCCGCTCCCATGCAACACGTCCGCGTGGAGCAGGCCCCGACACCGACCAAGCGCAACGCCCCGCCACCTGTCGGGCAGCCCGCGGCGCGCGAGCAATGATCGTCGCTGTCCCGCCTTGCTTCTCAACGGCCGGCATATCGCCGGCCCTCAGCGAGGAGATGGACGATGGGTGCGGATGCGAATGATCTGGATGGCAAGGGTGGCTCGGAACAGGCGCCCGGAAATAGCGAGCGACGCGATGTAGCTGGGGGCGACGCGAGCATGGGCGGCGCCCCGGCTCCTGCTGACGACGAAGAGTTGCCCATCCTCGACGACTGGCTCACGCCTGACGAGATCGATTCGACCGGCGATCTAGGCAACGACGAAGACGATCTTGATCACGATGCAGCGCGCTGGGACGCAGTTGCCGCCTCGCCAGGCATCGCCGTTTTGCTCGCGGGGATTCAATCGAGCCTTCGTGGGCTGGCTGCGTTCGCCCGCGAGAGCACGCGGCATAGCCTCGACGAGCCAACCTCCGATGCCGAATGGCGGCGCCTTGGGAATGCGGCGTTGGGCTTGATGCCGATCGACGAGCCGGGTCAAGCGTATCGGCTCGACAGCGCCTCAGCAGATTCGCTCAATGCTGCCGGCGAGAACTCCGGCCGAGGCGGCTTCGGATCCTCGCTTGATGCCGGCTTAGCGTGGGCTGAGCGGCTGTTGTGGTGGGCCGCCATGGATGAGCGTCGCCAGCGAGCGCGGCAGAACCACGCCAATTCGGCCGACGTGTCGGCCAACGATCCACACAACAACCAAAAGTGATTCGCGTCCGCGCGGACTGACCGAGCAGGGAAGCGCTGCGCTCGCGCGGCGGCGGCGCCGACGGCCAGTCGCCATAGAAGAAGAAAGAACAAAAAAAGGGAGGGGCCATGGATGCCACCAAAGGACACCGAGACATTCATCAGGTTCGCCAAGCGAAGCTCGATGTCAAAAACGAGGTCGCCAAGCAGTTGATCGAAGCGATGGAGTCAGGCAACACGCCATGGCAGCGGCCATGGAAGTCCCAGTCATTGATGCCCATCAATGGAGCGACCCAGAGCGGGTATCGCGGAGTGAACCGGATCCTGCTGGCCTTGCAAAACCGCAGCTCGAACATCTGGCTCACATTCAACCAAGCCAACGACGCCGGCTACAAAGTTCGCAAGGGCGAGAAGGGCACGCCCATTGTCAAGGTCGTGGAGCTCGATCGCGGCGAGCGCAATGGACGCGAGCGAGGCGAGGACGCATCGTCATCGGTGGACGGGCAGGGCGACGGCAAGGAAGCCCGCAAGGCATTCATCCTGCGGCGCTACTTCGTCTTTAATGCCGAGCAAATCGAAGGCTTCCCAATCCCCGTGGAGGAGCCGGGCCTGCTGGCCCACGAGTCGGTCGAGCAGGTCTCGAATGTCGTGGAGGCGATGAAGGAGCAGACGGGCCTCATGGTGATTCACGGCGGCAACAACGCGTGTTATGTCCCCTCACTGCATGAGGTGCGACTGCCACCAAAGAGGGCCTTCGATGGTCTATACGACTACTGGGTGACAGCCCTGCATGAGTGCGCGCACGCGTCGATGAATGAGCGTTGCATGAACAGGACAGAAGCCATCTCGAAACGTTGGGGCGACGAAGCTTATGCGATGGAAGAGCTGCGCGCCGAGATCGCGTCTTGCCTGCTCGCCCACACCACGGGCCTCGCCCGCGGCCAAGGCGCGTCTAGCGGCGGCCCAGCAGACCCATACGCGCACCACCGCGAGCAGCACGCGGCCTACCTGCGCTCGTGGGTGAAGGTCATCAAGAACGACCCGATGGCGATCTTATCGGCAGCCAAAGACGCTGACCGCATCTGCGAATACATACTCGGCCTTGCCATGAAGCGCGAGGCCATGGCTCCTCATCGGGAATGGGTCGCGGCATACGAGCGCTAAGTGTTGTCAATGCACGCCAGCGTCTTGGCGTTCCGCGACTCTCTTGGTTCGAACCTTTTTGCCAATTTCGACAACCATGAGGCCGTTGAAAAGCGATGCACGCATGTTTATGTGGGCGACCTATGGGCACGCAAATCAACATGAAAATTTTCGCGTGATTGCCAGAGCCTTTTCATTACGGGATGAGAAAACCAGTTTCGGACTTGTGCTGTGCCTGAATTTTAAGGACATATGTAACACCTTTGCCGCTTTGAGAAGGCGGAAACGGCTCGCCTTTTACACAAGTGACCTGGGTGTGAGGGAGTTGTGCGATTGATTGCAAACTGAATGTCCCTGGAAGAATGACATCGTAGATGCCGGAAGTCGGGACAGTATCATGTGGCTTGTAGGCGATAGCGGCCAGCCTGTTCGCGATTCCCTGAGTTGATTCGGTCATGAGTTTCTCCTTTTGGTTTTAATGCCGAGGTATTTTGTTAACGGTTCTCGCCGCCGCAGGATTTCAATTTAATAAGGTAGGCTTCCCTGGCTTCCTTCTCTTTTGCTGTGATCTCTTGTTCTAAGTCTCGGACGATGCCAGCTGTGCCTAAGGATAAATACCACTTGGCGAAGGCCTTTTCTTCATCCGTTTTTGCCCCATTTAATCCTGATTTAATTTCCAGAATGCGTTGAGCCCGCTGGGGGACCGAATCCCGTTCTGCGGCGAGCTTGGCTCGCTGCTGCTGATATTCGGTATCGACTGCGTGCATGCACGACAATTTTTGATCGCTGCACCCTGCAAGGATTGATAGTGCGAGGAAGGTGATAATCGGGAAAATAGTATTCATGGGGATTGACCTCCAACTAACCAACAAAGATATGTTCGCGAAATCGCTGCCTCAACACCGGCCATCGGATCCCTTGAGGTGCTTGTAAACCTCTTTTGATTATCAAAAAGATGACCGTGGTATGCTCTTTCCGAGATGGGCGCGGCACTTGCTACGCGCGCGGGCCGGTGGCCCGGGAAAGGGCCCTTGGCAGAACCTCTGGATGCTTCGCAGGCGCAGCGTGAACGGCTAGCGTTCCTGGAGCTGCGCGCGTTCTTCACAGGGGAGCTGAGGCGATCGGACATCGAGGCGCGCTTCGGCATCAAGCCTGCGGCCTCATCGCGCGACCTGGCGATGTATCGCTCGCTCGCGCCGGACAACCTTGAATACGACGCTGTGGGCCGGTGCTACCGACCCTCGCCGTCTTTCTCCCCGGTGTTCGAGTTCAACCCAGACCGCGTGCTCGCATGGCTGCTGCAAGGCTTTGGCGATGGGCTGGAGCTGGGCTTGAAGCAAGCGGCGCCATGCGAAGGTCCGGGACAGCTCACGCGGCCCGACATGCAGGTGCTCGGTTCGATCACTCGCAGCATGTGTGCCAAGCGCGCTGCGCGGATCAGCTACCTGTCGCTGTCGTCGGGCTCGAAGCGTCGCGAGATCGTGCCGGTGGCATTGGCTGACAACGGTCTGCGGTGGCATGTGCGGGCGTTCGACCGCGAGCGGGGGCGCTTCGGCGACTTCGTGCTGACGCGGATCTTGAAGGTGCAGGAGATCGAGGGAGAGCCCGAGGAGCGAGAGCTTTTGGGAGCTGATGAGCAGTGGGCCAGGATCGTCGATATGGAGCTCGCGCCGCATCCCGGCATCGAACATTCCAGGGCGATCGAGGCCGACTACGGAATGAACGGCGGGGTGTTGCGCATCAAAGCGCGCGCCGCGTTGGCCGGCTACGTGCTGCGGCGATGGAACGTGGATGCGAGCCCGGATCATCGGCTCGATCCCGCGACCCATCACCTATGGCTTCGCAACTCGCCGACGCTCTACGGCGTGGAGAGCGCGGCTTTGGCGCCCGGCGTCGCAAGTGGACAGATTGGCGGCGCGATTTAACGCGCGAAACTACACACAATAAGAAAGGTTAGAAATGCTTGGAAAGCGACTTCGGGAGGGGTTTCGGGGAGCGTATCTCCGAAGCAGAAGCGCATGAACATCACCGAGATTGAACACTCGCTTCGCGAGCTGGTCGAAGAGGCGTTCGACCCGGCGGAGTTCCCGTTTTCCTTCTTGACGGCCTATGACGCTCCCAAGGCCACGGTCACCAAACTCAGGCAAGCCAGCCCGGTGAACCTGTTGGGGCAGATCGAAGTCCACTTGAAGAAGAAGCTCTTCTTCCGGTCGGCTGAGCCGGGGCAAGCTGGGGTAACCATCGAGGCTATGGCCGCGCAGTTCGACGGCAAGAAGGATGCGCCTCGCTTCCTGATGGCCACCGATGGAAGCGAACTGCTCGCGCGGGATGCCAAGACCGGCGCGCTGCTCGACATCGAGCACGGCGCGCTCAATGACTCGTTCGACTTTTTCCTGCCGTTGGCCGGCATCGAGCGGTATGAAGGCATCGCGGAGAGCGAGGCCGACATCAAGGCCACGGGGCGACTGGCCAAGCTGTATGACGCGATCCTCGAATCCAATCCCGATTGGCGCGACCCGGCCCGAGCCCACAGCCTGAACCTGTTCATGACGCGGCTGCTCTTCTGCTTCTTTGCGGAAGGCACGTCGATCTTCGACCCGCGCCAGTTCACGCAGGCGGCGATGAATTTCTCGCGGGAGGACGGGTCGGACTTTGCCGCCACGCTGTCGCTGATCTTCCGCGCGTTGTCCTTGGACCGGGACCAGCGAGGCGATGATCTCCCTGACTTCGCCAAGCGGTTCCCCTACGTCAACGGCGGATTGTTTCGCGAGGATGCTCCGATCCCGGCCTTTTCGCGGCGCGCGCGTCGGCTGCTCAAGAGCTGCGGCGAGCTGAAATGGGCGGCGATCAACCCGGACATCTTCGGGTCGATGATCCAGGCCATCGTCGAGCCGGGGATGCGCGGCGACATGGGCATGCACTACACCTCGGTGCCCAACATCATGAAGGCGCTGCAGCCGCTTTTCCTGCTGTCGCTGGAAGAGGATTTCGACGCCTCGCGAGACAGCGAAGCCAAGCTCACCCGTCTGCTTGTTCGGCTCACTCGCATCCGCGTGTTCGACCCCGCCTGCGGCTCCGGCAATTTTTTGATCATTGCCTACCGAGAGCTTCGGAAGCTTGAGGCCCGCATCTTCACCCGGCTGCGCGAGCTCCGAAGCTCCGCCATCCCGATGACCGGGATTCATCTGAATCAGTTCTTTGGCATTGAGCTTGCGGACTTCGCGGCCGAAACCGCCAAGCTCTCGCTCTGGATCGCCGAATACCAGATGAACGAGCAGGTCAAGGAGCAGTTCGGCGTCGCGCCGCCAGCCCTGCCGCTGCGCGACAGCGGCAACATCGTCCATGACAACGCCCTGCGGACCAATTGGCTGGACGTTTGCCCGTTCCGCGAGGGCGTGGAAACCTACGTCGTTGGCAATCCTCCTTACCTGGGCAGCTCCAACCAGGACGAGGATCAGAAGGCGGACATGGACAGGGTCTTCGCGTCGCTGACGAAGACCTACAAGAACCTGGACTATGTCGCCGCCTGGTATGTCAAAGCGGCGGCCTACGCCCAGACCGTCCCTGCGCAGTGCGCGTTCGTCGCCACCAATTCGATTTGCCAGGGTGAGCAGGTTGCGATGCTTTGGCCTCTCGTTTATCGAGCGGGCATGGAGATCGGCTTCGCCCACCAGGCTTTCAAGTGGCGCAACAACGCCTCGCATGTGGCCGGGGTGACTTGCGTGATCGTGGGCATTCGCCTGCGCGGCGCAGCCAAGAAGGTGCTTTATTCGGCTGAGCTTGCGCGAGTGGTGCGCAACATCAGCCCGTATCTGATCGAGATGGACGACACCATCGTCGGAAAGGAAGCCAAACCCATCAACGGCTTGCCGAAGATGGATTGGGGAAACAAGCCTACGGACGACGGCAACCTGATCCTTTCTCCGGAAGAAAAGAGCCACCTGCTTGCGGATTATCCGCAAGCTGCCGTCTTCGTGCGGCGGTATTACGGCACCCAGGAGTTCATCAAGGGCGTCGAACGCTACTGCCTTTGGATCCTCGACGAGCAGCGTGAGGCGGCCGAGGCGATCCCGCCGATCAAAGCTCGCATCGACGCCGTCGCCACGTTTCGACTGGCAAGCGACGCCGAGAGCACGCGCGAGCATGCGGCCTGGCCTCACCGTTTTCGCCAGATCCAGGACTACGGGTCCGATGCCGTGCTGGTCCCGATCCACTTCTCGGAGGATCGGGACTACTTCACCATCGGCTTCGCCGACGGCGAGACGTCGGTGATCAGCAACGCGTGCTACGCCATCTATCGGGCGGACGCCTACGTCATGGCGCTGCTGTCGACGAGGCTGCACGCGGTGTGGGTCTCCACCGTGTGCGGCGGGTTGGAGACTCGGATCCGCTACTCCAACACCATGGGATACCACACGTTTCCCATCCCGACGCTGTCCGACGAGCAGAAGCAGGAGCTGGAGGATCACGCCTGGGCAATCATTGCCGCTCGTGAGAACTATCCGGACAAAACGATCGGTGAGCTCTACGACCCCGAGGACATGCCGGCGGATCTCCTGTTGGCGCATCGCGAGCTCGATGCCACGTTGGAGCGCATCTGCATAGGCCGCTCGTTCCGCAATGACACGGAGAGGCTGGAATACCTGTTCAAGCAATACGTCTCGATGAAGAGAAAAAGCCGGCCTGTCGCAAAGGCCCGACCAGCAAAGGGAACACGATGACCGATTTCGTCAAACTCACATACGCCCAATCTGGGGCGAGCCAGTCCGTCAACGGGGTGGGCATGCGCGCGATGCAGGCGCGCGCGTTCGATGAGCGCGGGTCGCAATATCTGCTGGTCAAGGCGCCGCCAGCGTCCGGCAAGTCGCGAGCCCTGATGTTTATCGCGCTCGATAAGCTCGCCAACCAGGGCATCCGCAAGGCGATCGTCGCGGTGCCGGAGCGCTCCATCGGTTCGTCCTTCCGTTCGACGCCGTTGTCCCAAGACGGCTTCTTCGCGGACTGGGTCGTCGAACCGCAATGGAATCTGACCTCCGCTGGCGGCGCGCAGAAGACCAAGGCCTTCGCCGAGTTCATGGACAGCCAGGCCAAGACCCTGGTCTGCACACACGCGACATTGCGTTTCGCGTTCGAGCATCTCGGAGCGCAGGCGTTCGACAACTGCCTGCTCGCAATCGACGAGTTCCATCATGCTTCGGCCGACGAGGACAGCCGCTTGGGCGAGCTGGTGCGATCTCTCGTCGAGCGCGACAAGGCGCACATCGTCGCCATGACCGGCAGCTACTTCCGTGGCGATGCCACGCCAGTTCTGCGCCCCGAGGACGAGGCCCGCTTCAATCGCGTGACCTACACCTACTACGAGCAGCTCAACGGCTACAAGGATTTGAAGACTCTGGGCATCGGCTACCACTTCTATCGCGGACGCTATATCGACGCGATCAACGAAGTGCTTGATCCGACGAAGAAGACGATCATCCACATCCCCAGCGTCCGCTCCGCCGAAGCCACCAGCGAGGGCAAGTATGGCGAGGTCGATCGCATCCTCGATCACCTCGGTCGCGTCCTCGGCCGCGATGCCGCGACGGGCTTCTATCGGATCGAGCGCGCCGACGGGACGCAGCTTGTCGTCGCCGATCTCGTCGACGACAGCGCGGATCGCGAACGCGTGATGGCCTCGCTGCGCGAGATCAAGGGTCGAGATGATGTGGACATCATCATCGCCTTGGGCATGGCCAAAGAGGGCTTCGATTGGATCTGGTGCGAGCACGCATTGACCGTGGGCTACCGCGGCTCGCTGACCGAGATCATCCAGATCATCGGGCGCGCCACGCGCGACGCTCCGGGCAAGTCTCACGCCCAGTTCACGAACTTGATCGCCGAGCCTGACGCCGCCGAGGAGCGCGTGGCCGACGCGGTCAACAACATGCTCAAAGCCATCGCCTGTTCGCTGCTGATGGAGCAGGTTTTGGCGCCGAACTTCAAGTTCAGGGCCAAGGACGACAGCGACGAGATCGACGGGTCGCGTCGCGAGACGAACATCATCTTCGACAAGGATGGCTCGGCCTCCGTCGCCATCCTCGGATTCAAAGAGCCTTCGACCGAGCGCAGCCGCCAGATCATCGAGACGGACCTCGCTGACCTGACCGCGGCGATCTTCCAGGATGATTCGGTGCTTCGCGCGTCGCTTAGCCCCGACGAATACGCCCCCGAGGTCATCAACCAGGTCTACATCCCGCGAGTCATCCAGACCAAGTATCCGGATCTCAGCGATGAGGAAGTCGAAGAGGTTCGCCAAGCCGTCGTGGCCAATGGGGTGTTCAAGAGCCCGGAGGTCGAGCTGAATCCGGGCGACCTGGATCCGGACGCCAAGGGCGGCTCGAAGTTCGTGAAGATGGCGGAGAAGCTGATCAACATCGACGAACTGAGCATCGATCTGATCGACAGCATCAACCCGTTTCAGCGGGCCTACGAGATCCTCTCCAAGGCCGTCACCGCCGATGTGCTGCGCACCATCCACGGGGCGATCGCCACCACGAAGATCGCAATGTCCGAGGAGGAGGCCGTGGCGCTTTTCCCGCGCATCAAGGCCTTCACTAGCGAGCGTGGGCACGAGCCAAGCCTCACCTCTGCCAATCCGCTGGAGCGCCGCATGGCCGAAGCCTTGGCATGGATCCGCGAGGCCAAGCGCAAGCGCATGGCCGCAGCTGGAGAGTGACGACCATGGCGACCAAGAAGACGCTCGACGAGTTGCTGGCCGAGGAGGCGGGGTCGGAGCTGCTCAACGTCAAGCCGAAACAGGTCAAATCCGCCGACGCCTTCGCCAGAGCTCGCGGCCAATTCGAGGAGATCAATGTCTTTGTCGATCGCAACGGCTTTGCGCCGGGACACGGGCCGGCCGGGCACAAGCTCGGCGTCATGGAGCGCTCGTATCAGGCCCGACTGCGCGCCTACGCTGAAAACCCTGAGTTGGTGGCGGAGCTCGCCAGCATGGATCGACATGGGCTCCTGACGACGGCGCCGAAGCCTGATCCAACCAGCCTCGATGAGATCTTCGCCGAGGGGGATCCGCTGCTGGACGATCCTAACGAAGGCATCTTCGACCTGCGCCATGCGCGCGGCGCGCTTGCGCGTCCGGACATGGTTGCTGAACGCGAACCGTGTCGCGACTTCGAGAAGTTCAAGCCGTTGTTCGACAAGGTGGCCGCTGAACTGGCCTCTGGCGTTCGCCGCACCATGCGATTCGCCAACGAGCAGGAGATCGAAGCCGGCGGCTTCTTCATCCTCAATGGCGTGATGGTCTACGTCGCGGAAGTGCGCGACCCGCACATTCGCAATGGCAAGCGGAACGCGAGGCTTCGGCTGATCTTCGACAACGGAACGGAGAGCCAGAACCTGCTTCGTTCGATGTCCGCGGTCCTCTACAAGGATCCGAATGGACGGCGCATTTCAGATCCCAATGCTGGGCCGCTTTTCGGTTTTCAGCCCACGGTGGAGATCCAGTCGCCGCAGGCGCAGGACCGCGTCACTGGCCTGATCTATGTGGTCAAGAGCCTTTCGAAGTCGCCGGACATCGCTCGCTTGGATGGCAACCTATTCAAGATCGGGTTCACCACCGGAGCGCTGGAGTCGCGGCTCAAAGGCGTCGAGGACGACCCAACCTTCCTGATGGCGCCGGTCAAGCCAGTGATGTCCTATCAGGCGATCAACTTGAACGCGAACGCCTTCGAGCGCCTGGTCCATCACTTCTTCGGTGAAGCTCGACTGGACATCGAGATCAAGGACCGATTCGGCAAGACCATCAAACCACGCGAATGGTTTTTGCTGCCGCTGCCGGTCATTGAACAGGCGATCCCGCTGATGGTGGACGGCTCGATCCTGCGTTACCGCTACGACCACCGCTCCTGCGCCATTGTCGAGGCAGCGAAAAAATCATAGGACGCCGCGATGCCGAACATCCGATCCCTTGATATGAAGCTCGTGGACGACCTGTTCGACATGGGTGGCGGCTATGTCCTCGACTTCTCGGACCGGACCATGGCGTCCTTCTTCGCCGAGGAGCTTAATGTCGACATCGACGATCCGACGTATCGGGAGCAGGGCACATCGAAGGCTAAACGCCTGCGCTGCTACCTGAACAAGGTGGACCTGGCCACCTCGGTCAAAACGCTCAAGGCCTTGTGGGACTACCGCGAGATGACCCGCAAGGATCGGGGCAGGGCGGAATGGGTCAACAACGCCGAAGGGCGCTTCCTCTCGCTGCTCAATCGCATGCAGGGCGAGCCCGACCAGCCGGCCCCGCAAGCTGAGCCGCCCAAGCCCGCGTTCGATCGACCGAAGATCCTCGCGTTGAAGCAGAAGCTCATCGAGCTGTCGGCCTTGGAGCCGCAGCCGCGTGGCTACGCTTTCGAGGCTTGGCTCACCAACGCCTTCAACACGTTTGGCCTCGCGGCGCGCGAGCCATTCCGCCTGCGCGGCGAGCAGATCGACGGAAGCTTCCAGCTGCAGGGTGAAACCTACCTCGTCGAGGCCAAATGGCACGCTGCCCAGACGCCTGCGGCCGATCTGCATGCATTCCACGGCAAAGTCGAGCAGAAGGCGGCGTGGGCCCGCGGGCTCTTCATCAGCAACAGTGGTTTCACGCCTGACGGCCTGGTCGCATTCGGCAAGGCCAAACGCGTCATCTGCATGGACGGACTCGACTTGTTCGAGACGCTCGATCGCGAGCTGCCGCTCGACCAGGTGATCGGCCGCAAGGCGCGCCGAGCCGCGGAGACGGGCCTGCCGTTCGAGCGGGTGCGCGACATCTTTGGACACTAAGCTTTAAGGAGGAAGCATGAGCAACTGGCGCGTTATCAAGGCACGAGACGATGAGGGCAACCACTGCATCTACTTGCAGCAAGGCTCCGACAAGAGCACCCGGGAGCTCTTCGAGTTCGTCGAGCCCGACGTGATGGTTTCTCTGCCCCAGCAATACGCTGCGTATTTGGAAGACGCCGAAGCAGAGGTTGAAAGTCGCAACGCGGACGAGGACGACGGTCAGTGACAGGCTGAGCGGTAAGACGCAAAGGGGAGACGATGGCCAAGCCAAAGACAAAGCCGAAGGCTGATGATTCGACTGGATCGCTGTTCGAGGAGAACTACCTCGTCCGCACGCTTGGGCGCATCGCCCAAGACCCCGAGGTCGCGCTCACGGAGCTCGTCGCCAACGCATGGGATGCCGGCGCATCGCTCGTGGACCTGACGATCCCGCCGACCAGCGAGCTGGTTCTCACGGTCGAGGATGACGGCCACGGCATGAGCGCCGCGCAGTTCAAGGGCCGGTGGATGAAGCTCGGTTACGACCGAATCAAGCATCAAAGCGCGATGGTGGAGTTCCCGCCGGAGCGCGCGGGATGGCGTCGCAAGGCATACGGCCGCAACGGGGTGGGCAGACACGGTCTGCTCTGCTTCGCCGACCAGTATTCGGTGGAGACCTGGCGCGACGGAAAGGGCGCGAGCTTCGACATCGGCACCAACAGCGAGGAGAACCCTTTCAAGATCGAGAAGGAGGGCTCCTTCATCAGGGCGGGCCATGGAACCAAGGTCTCCGTCATCGTGCAGCGGCACTTGCCTGATGCCGACGCCATCCGCGCAATCCTGGCGGGACGATTCGTCCACGATCCTCAGTTCGTCGTCCGGGTCAACGGGGAGTCGGTCGCCTTGGCCAACCTGACGGGCCTGATTGAGAAGCAAGACCTGCATATCGAAGGGTGCCCGCCGGCCGAGGCCTTCGTCGTCGACACGACGCGCACGGCCAAATACACGCTCTACCAGGGCATCGCCTTTTGGGTGAATGGGCGTTTGGTGGGGGTCCCGAGCTGGGTGGTCGGAGCCGAAGCAGTGATCGATGGCCGCGCGCGCTTCGCCAAGCGCTTTTCGATCGTCATCAAGGCCGCCGACGGCTGGCTGCCGGAGGTCGAGCAGGACTGGGTCCGCTTCAAGAGCAGCAAGAAGGTGGATGCGCTCTTCGAGGCCGCGCGCGACTACGCAAAGAAGGTCTTCGCGCAGCTCTCGGCGACCATGGTCGAGGAGAACTCGGAAGAGGCTCTCATCAAGAACCGCGAGGACTTCAAGGAGCTGGCCCCCTTGGGCCGAGCCGATGTCGCCAACTTCGCCCGCGAGCTCGTGAAAGCCACGCCGACCGTCTCGCAAGAAGTTCTCTCGGCCGCCGTGCAAGCGGTCATCAACTTGGAGAAGGCCCGAGGCGGCGCGGCGCTGCTTGAAAAGCTCACAAAGCTCGACGAGTCGGACATCGAGGGGCTCGACCGGCTGCTGAGCCAGTGGACCGTGCGCGACGCGCTGTCGGTGCTCGACGAGATCGACCAGCGCCTGGCGGTGATCATCGCCATCGAGAAGCTCAGCGGCGACGAATCGGCTGACGAGCTGCACACCCTGCACCCGCTGGTGACGCAGGCCCGTTGGCTTTTCGGCCCCGAGTTCGACAGCAGCGAATATGCCTCCAACGTGAGCTTGAAGACCGCCGCGGAGAAGGTCTTCCAGAAGCGCCTCTCCAACGAGGCCTTCGTCAACGCTAAACAGCGCCCCGACATCGTGACGCTGGCCAACGCAACATGCTCGATCGTCGGCACAGAGGGGTTCGATACGGTTGACCCCACGCTCACTCGCATCCAAAACGTCTTGATCATCGAGTTGAAGAAAGGCCGATCGGCCATCGGCCGCGACGAGATGAACCAGGCGGACGGCTACGTCCAAGACTTTCTCGAAAGCGGCGCGCTGGATGGCACGCCGATGTTCCGCGCGTTCGTTGTCGGCCATGAGATCGCGCCGAAGACCGTGCGCGAGAAGGATCTGATGGAGGACAAGGTTTTGCGGGGCAGGGTGCAGGCGGTCACCTATGGCCAGCTCACGCGCTCGGCCCATCAGAGGCTCTTCCGTCTGAAAGAGCGGATTCCGGCTCGATATGAAGATGTGTCGGGGGCGGACTTGTCCGCCAAGGTCATGCAAACAGCCTCTCAGACCAATCTTGGCCTAACGTCATCGGCCAAAGCTTAACGACGAATCGGCGCGTTCCTCGATGGCCGGTTTGGAGCGGCGTCGGTGGGGCGATATAGTCGCTTCCGAACGCAAGTTCCCCGCTTTTCCTCCCTGAGCGGGACCGTCGACGGCGATGGTTTCCCGTCCGCCCGCTGCGAAAGCCGGGCGGACGTTTCTTTTGCGACCGCGCGGCCAACGGGGCTGACGCTCCCCTGCTTAGGGCGTCGCTCCAATGCTGGCCATGAGGGCTTCGTATTGCGCTTGGTCGGCCGTCTGGATCTTGGCGATGACGTGGGCTGCGATCTTCTGGATTTCAGGGATGTCGATGGGCGCCATCCCCCGCTCGAAGCTCTCCTCCAAGTGGGAGAGTTCGTTGCCGAGGCGGCTGGCGATCTTTCCGGCCATCTCATCGCCGGCAAAGAATTTCGCCACGCGATCGCCCATGGCATCGCGCCCCGTGCCGTGGGGATATTTGAAATACAAGTAGGCCTCCAAGAACTTGCGCAGGTTGTTCCCGAAGCTGAAGAAGTGATCGTGATCGCCGCCTTGCGGCGCCGCCAGCGAGCACTTGTGGATCTGGTGGAAGAGGTAGTTGAACTCGGTGACGTATTTTTTCAGGTAGGCCGGCATCAGCGAGAGCCGGCTCGCCGTCTCTCCGTGACGCTCGATGATGAAGTGCTGTTTATCTGAGCCAGTGAGACGTTTGAGGTATTTCAAAAAGTCGAGGTTGTGCGTCGACACGAAGAGCTGCTTGTATTTGTAGCCGTCGGTCCCATCGCTTTTCTTGAACGGCGCGCACAGAAGTTGCTCGATCAGCCCGTAGACGAAGAAGACGTGGTTGCTGTCGAGGCTGGAGATCGGATCGTCGATGTAGACGATCAGCTCTTTGCCCCCGGTGCCCAGCGCGTCGAGCCGGGCCATGAAGTAGCAGAAGGCGATCAAGCTGCCTTCTCCTTCGCTCAGGTTGAAGGCAGGCCGTTCGCCCCGCATGATTTGAAATTTGACGCCGGAGGCGCCGGCATCGTCGACCGCTTCGAGCCTGACGCCGCCATGCCCGAAATAGTGGTTGAGGAGCGCGTTTACGCGTTCTGCGCCTTTTCGCTCGTCCTTCTGTTGGGCTTCGAGCTGCTTGATCTCCTGCTCGATCTTGCGCTCAGCCTCGCGCGAGGTTTCAGCGGCCGTTTTGGCGTCGCCGCTTTTCTCTCGTAGCGACTCGATGTTCGCTTGCTTGGCAGGCAGATCAAGCGTGGCTAGAAATTCTGCGACTTTGCTCTGTCGCAGGGAAACTCGCGCTGCTTCCTTGTCCTTGTTGAGCGTGCTCGAGCGACGGTTGCTCGCCGCCACTGCCTCATTCAAAGCCTGGACGGCGGCATCGGCGGATGCCGGATCGAAGTCGAACAGCGGGAGGCGGCCGATGCGGAACAATGAAGCGCGACGGTTCGCCAACGCGCTGGCTAGTTTGGCGACGTCCGACTGGTAGGTTTCCGCAGCCTTGGCGAGCAGCGCCTTGGCTTTGTCGAATGCGGCCCTCTCGGACGCGTAGAGCTGGCCGCTCTCAATGCTCGGCATGACGCTGATGCTCTTCTCCTCCTCGCGCACCTTCGCGAGACAGGAATCGATCTCATGCGCCAGGGTCTCAGAGGCTTGATTGAAGTGTTCCGAAAGCGTCTGCCAGAGGTCGCTGGGCAGTGTCTGCCGACAGAATGCGCAGCCGTCCCGCTTGCCCTGATGATGTCCGATGCCCTCGCGCACCCATACTTCCAGCGAGGCGTCCTCCAGCAAGTCTTTGAGCGGCTTGGTCGGCTCTATCGGGCGCGTGATGAGCGGACTGGCCTCCTCGAAAAGACTATGGAGCTTTGAGCGGAAGGCCGCGGTTTCCCGAACCTCGGGCAGCGCCTCCTCTTTGAGCAGCGTGACAAACGTCGTTCGGTCCGCTTCGGTCAGGACGCCAATCTTCTTTGCGACGACTTGGGCAATATCCGCTTTGATGCTCTCAATGTTGTAGCCGGCATGCCCAAAGGCGCGGTCTTTCTTGATCACATCATTGGCCTGCCGGCGCATCGCCTCGTCCAGGGCGTCCTTCGCATCGCTGGCGCGTTTGGTCGCCTTGGCGTGCTTGTCGGCCGCCTGGGAGGCCTCATATCTCGCGCCGCGCTTCTCGTCCACGCTGCCCAAACTCTGGCGAAGCGTCGCGATGCGTTCGGCGAGCGCGTTGTTCTCGCCGCCGACGATGGCGAAAGTTCGAACGTCTCCATCGCGCTGATCGGTTAGGAAGCTCAGATGCTCAGCGACAAAATCTTTGTTGTAGACCCGAATGTCGTAGGGCTGGCCAGCGATCTGCTGGTGGCTCAGCTCCCCATGCTCGCCGCGCACGGAGAAGTTCGCTCCTTCGTGCTTCCAAGGGATCTGGCCTGTCTCCAGGCTTCGGAACACGCGCGAGAGCGTCGTCTTGCCGGAGTAGTTCCGGCCATAGATGATGTTGAGTTTCTTGAAGTTTTGGACAGCGTTTCCTGGCCCGTCCTTCATGACGGCCTTCCACTGGAAGCCGCCGAAGCTTCCGAACTGGCCGATGTCTATTTGATGGATCACATCCGTTCCTCCCGACCATCTTTGCGGCCGCTTTTCCAAATATCTCCGCGATGCAACGTGGCGCGCATGGGGTTAACGCGAATGGGGCGATCGCGCGCTATGGACGGGAGCGCCGACCTCACCGATCTGTCGAGGCGTTCCGGTATCGCCGGTGATTGCCGTTTGTCTAACGTTGCGCAGGCCGGCGTCGCGGTTTGGCCTTATTGGCCTCGAAGTCCAAAAAGCGCTGATAGGCGTCGGCGTCGACCATGATCTTCTTGGCGACAGCCACGCCTACCTTCTCCAGAATCACGTTCTCCAAGGCCTCGTAGTGCGGCCGGAGCTGCTCGACCTTGTCCATGTAGTGCTTTGCCGTGACGTTGTCGTCGACGCTATGGTTCATCGCGAGCTTGACGAAGATCTGCTCGGCTCCCACGCCCGCCGATGACGACAGCAGATTGGAGAAGGTGCGCCGCAGATCGTGGGTCGAGAACGGAACGCCCGCCTCGTCGGCGACCTCTCGCATGGCGTTGACCGGCTCTTTGATGTGCGTCTTCTCCTTGGTCTTGGTGCCGGCCTTGGTCGCGGCGAACACCCAGTCGCTGCCTGGGCTCCACGCGTCGCGCAGCCTTTGCAGGCGCCGCAGGATCGACTCGGCCAACGGCGCGAGCGGGAAGTTGTGTTCTCGGCGCGCCTTGGTGATGTCCGCGGCGAATCGGACGGTCTTGGCCTCGAAATCGATGTCGTCCCAACGCAGTTGCAGCGTCTCGGTCCGTCGCCCGCCCCAAAGCAGAACCAGAGCCTGGTAATCCGCCAGGATCGCCGAGGCGCGGTTCTTCGCATTCGCATGACCCTTAGCGCGCTGGCTTTCGAGCGCGCTCCACCAGCGACGCAACGAGTCCTTGTCGGTGACGAGCGTGCGCTGGCGCGCGCGCGGCTTGTGCCAGTTGTTCTCCAACGCGGCGGAGAAGATGTTCGAGTCGGATGCGAGCCGCTTGTGGCGGATCGCATATTGCGTTGCGGAGCGCAGGTTTCGGAAGATCAGGTTGGCCGTCGTCTTCCCGCCGTTCTTCGCCCGCGGGCTCTTGGCCGCGGCGGCTCCGGCCCGCTTGAACGCGGCCAGGGCTTCGACCTCGCTGAGCGTTGCGATCGGCGTCGACCACAGCGGATCGGTCTTCATCCAGTTCTCGACCCGCTTGAAGTCGCGCATCGTGTTCGCGGAGAAAGGCTTCGCGTCGCGCGGCTGCTTCCGATACTCCGTCCACATCTCGCCGACGGTGAAGCGGGTGGCGAGCCATTCCTTGTTGGTCGCCGCCTTGCGGGCTTCCCGCTCCAAGGTCGGGTGCTTGCCCTGCTCGAAGGCGCCGATGGCGATCTTGGCCTCTTTGCGCGCGCGTTCGAGCGTCATTTCCGGGAACCGGCCGAGGACATGCCGGAAAGACTGACCTCGCAGCTTGCGGCGCACAATCCAAGTCTTGCTGCCGGGAGAGAGCCGCAGCGCGAGGCCCGGCTGCTCGGCGTCGTAGACCGTGAAGTCGCCGGACTCGGGGCAGGCCAAGGCCGCGACGAATGTCTTGGTCAGCTTTTCGGCGCGGGTTTCCGCGCGCTCGGTCTTCATGGTCGCCATGGGTTCTCCGTCCGATGCGGAGCAGCTTAGCGCGCCTGGGGGCCATGGCCCCCGCATGGCCCCGGCAGAGTCGGGAAAGATCCCCTTTTATCCCGTATCGACTGAATCGACGGCGGTGAATAACAGATCAAGAAACCCAGCATTCATGCGGGTTGCAGCCCGATTGAGCTCCCAAAGGAATTTTTGGGAGGCTCTCTCTGGAGGCCTCATAATCCTTTGGTCACAGGTTCAAGTCCTGTACGGCCGACCACCCCATACACGCAACGCACGACGCGCTGGCCGTCACAGCATCCTCTCGAAGGCCTTCGCCGCCTTGTCCAGCTTCTGGAACGCGCTCAGCACGCCGTCCAAGGGCAGGCCCTGGTTCGCGGCGTGGATGTCGAGTTCGTTCGAGGTCTTGAACAGCTTGTCCGCCACTTGATCGCGTATGCGTGAATCGCCCACGCTGGCGATCTGTTCGTTCAGATGTTCTCCCGGTTCACCTTCGGGCCGGTAGCTCTCGATCTCGAGTCGCAATGATTTCAGCAGGGCGCTGGCCGCCCCGAACTTGCTGGCCCTGATGTCCTTGATCGCCTGCTGCAGCTGTTCCAGCGGTGTCGTCCCGCCGCCGTCCTCGGTCGTCGCGTAGTCCTTCAGCGTCGGCGCGAGTTCCTCGATGCTGCGCAGCAACTCGTCGACATCGGTGCCCACCGTGTGCATGAGCAGGAAGGGCTGGACCGCGCTCGAGAACTCGCTGGCCAACTGTTGGATCGCCAGGGCCGCCTCTTCATGGTTGCGATTGGTGAAGCTGCCGTCGAGCGCGTACTGCCGTAGCCGCTCGGCCAACTGGATCATCGGAAACTGCTCGCCCGCGATTTCGTCGAACAGCGGGAGGACGGCGTGCGGGTCCCTGCCGTTCTGCCTCGACCGGGATACTGCTTCACCCACCAGCCTGTCGATGTTGCGCAGTGGCACCAGCGCACCTTGCTTCCACTCGTCGACGCTGACGGGCAAGGCGTAGCGCACCATGCCGTCGGACGTCAGACCGTAGCCTTCGCTGGCGGCCTGGCGGCGCAGGTCTTCCAAGAACTCCGGCTCCTGGCCACGGAAGAATTCGTCCACCCTTTCCTTGTAGGACGGGCTATCCATCGTCATCATCTGCCTGACTTCCGCTCGTGCAGCTTCGGGGCTGCCGTCGACGGCCTGCTGAATGCTGGCAAAGGTGCGCAGCGCAGCCGCGAAGTCCTGGCTCTTGTTCTCCTCGCGCAGCTTCTCGAACATCGTATGCAGCAGCCCGACCCTGGGCTTGCCGCTGCCGAATACCTGTTCCTCCATCGATTCCAGAGCCTTGCTGTCCGGAACAGTCTTGCGCCAGCGCTCTGCCAGTTCCTGTTTTCTGGCCAATTCCTTCTGCTCTTGT
The DNA here is from genome assembly GCF_034043675.1 of Roseateles agri. NCBI lineage: Bacteria > Pseudomonadati > Pseudomonadota > Betaproteobacteria > Burkholderiales > Sphaerotilaceae > Roseateles > Roseateles agri. Next base: position 167,894 of record NZ_JAXCLA010000009.1, read on the forward strand.
TCCTTGGGGCTCAGGGTTCGCGGCATCAATGTGCCGTCGAACGCCAGGTCCTTGTCGAGTTCGTCGAGCAGGGCGTTGGCCGCCTGCCAGTCGTGCTTGCGTGCGAACACTGCCGCTTCGCTGAGCTTGAGCTTGGCGCCCCCGGCGCCCGGCATTCCCGCGGCCAGGCCATCCTTGATGCGGGGCATCATCTCGTTGACCCGTTCGGTGAACTGCTTGCTCTCCTTGCTGGGCTCGCCGGTGCCGGATTCTGGTTTGACGGTCGTCGTCGATGGCAGCGGGGGCGCCGGGGGCACGGTGCCAGTACCCGCGAGCAGCTTGGCCACTGCGTCCAGCCCCTGCAGCGCCGCGGCGTAGTGACCTTCCTTGGCCTTGCCCTGCGCGAATCCGAAGAGAGCCTTGAGCTTGGCGACGTCGCCGGTCTCTCCGTGCAGCGCGCTGTTCAGCCTCGGCGCCAGTTCGCGCAGGTGCTCCAGGTACTGCGCCTTCTCGGGCGATTCCTGCGTCTCTTCTTCTTCGCCGCTTTCGTCGCCTTCGATCTGCGGGTCGTCGCCATCGTCGTCCACGTCGTGCGGATCGCTGCCGCGCACGCGCACCTTGAAGCGCACGTCGGTCTGCTTTTGCAGCGCTGCCTTGATGCCCTTGGCGAGGTTCGCCACCTTGGCTTCGAGCACGAAGGTGTGTGCGTTGGCCTCCCAGACGCATTCGCCGCTCATGTACTTGATGCCGCCGGCGTTGCCCAGCGCCTCGCCCAGCAGCTTCTTCTGCGCCGGGCCGATCGTGCGGCGCGCGACGAGCACGGCCACTTCCTTGCCGGCCGCGGCCACCATCACTGGCAGGGCGCCACCGTCCTGGCCCTTGGCGACCTGGCGCAGCAGCGGCAGCATCTTGGCGCCGAGCGCGGCGGGGCCGTCATCGTCTTCGCCATCCTTGGCCGTCTTCTTGGCCTCGAACTCCGACAGCTTGCGCTGCTTGTCGATCGCCTTGCCGGCCTCGCCGAGATAGTCGGCCAGCTCCTTGTCGCCCTTGTGGGCCTTGAGCAGCAGGTCCGATTGCTTCTCGATCTCCGCCAGCGCGCTCAGCTGTGCGTCCGGCGCCTTGGCCCGCTCCAGATCGGCCAGGCCCTTGACGAAGGCACCGTCCTTGAAACCGCGCCCCTTGGCGAAGCGCTTCCATTCCAGTTCGGTGAGGTGCTTGTCGCTCATGGCTGTCCCTGTTTTGTGGGTCGCCAGTTTTCCATGAGCGGGTAGGCCTAGCCTAGATAGAAACCCTCGATGGCCCGGATGCTGCCTGTTGGCATCGGCATCGACGATCCGGCTCGCTGGCTAGAAAGCCACACCCGCATACAGCAGCACGTTCATGTACGGCGTGCACTCGCCGGTCCGCACCATCGCGCGCGCGCCTTTGCACAGCCGCTTGAGTTCCTCATGCGGCACGACGCCCGGCGTCAGCGGCTGCAGCGACCCGCACCAGGCGGGCAGGGCGGCAGCATCGGGCACACAGGCCTCCGTCGCAATCAACGCACGCTCGACCTGCAGCTCGCTCAGCACCGCCTGAAGCACGTCGGCGAAGCCCGGCACGCCGCGCGACACGGCGAGGTCGATGCGCAGCGGCCCGTCGGGGATGGGCAGGCCGGCGTCGCCGATCACGAGCAGGTCGCCGTGGCCCATGCTGGCGATCACGCGGGAGAGTTCGGCGTGGAGCAGCGGTGTTCGTTTCATAGGTTCAGGGCCGCCGGGGCGGCCGGCAGCAGGGCTTCCACTTCTTCAGTCGTCGGGATCGATGCCTGGGCGCCCAGCCGTGTCACGCACAGTGCCGCGGCGCGTACGCCGCGTGCTGCGGCTTCGGGCGTGCCGAGGCCCCGAGCAAGCGCGACGACCAACGCGCCGGTGAAGGTGTCGCCGGCGGCCGTGGTGTCCACCACCGCCACCTTCAGTGCGGGCTGGAAAACGCAGGCCTCGCGTTCCACCGTCACCACGCCGCGTGCGCCCAAGGTGATGAGAACGCGGCCCGTGCCGCGCGCGAGCAGGGCGCGGCCGGCGGCCAGCGCTTCTTCGGGCGTTGTCACCGGCATGCCGGCGTAGTCGGCGGCCTCGATTTCGTTGAGCACCAGGGTGTCCAGCTGCGGCCACAGATCATCGGGCAGCGGCTGCATCGGCGAGGGGTTGAGCAAGACCTTGCAGCCCGCGCGGCGTGCGGCGGCCACCGCCTGCAGCACCAGCGGCAGCGGCGATTCGAGCTGGGTGACGAGGTAGTCGGCGCCTTGCAGCGGCGCGGCCAGCGCCTCATCGTCGAACGCCAGCTCCGCATTGGCGCCGGGCAACACGACGATGCGGTTCTGGCCGGAGTCCTCCAGCATCACCAGCGCCTTGCCAGTCGGCTGCTGCGGGTCTTGCTGCAGCGCCGCCAGGTCGATGCCGTCGCGCTGCAGCGCCTCGCGCAAGGCCTGACCCTCGGCATCGCGGCCGATGCGGGCCAGCAGGCGCACATGGCCGCCCTGGCGCGCGCAGGCCACGGCCTGGTTGCCGCCCTTGCCGCCTGGCGTCTGGCTCAGCGAATGGCCGAGCAGCGTCTCTCCGCCGGCCGGCGCGCGCGGCACGCGCAGCAGCAGGTCCATGTTCAGGCTGCCCAGCACGACGAGGGTCGGCGGCGTGTTCGTCGTCATTGCCGGTCTCCGCGGTACGGGGCGCTGGAGGCACGCACCCGCAGCTCCGGCTGCAGCACCACCTTGCGCGGCTCCTGCCGGCGGCCTTCGATGCGCTCCAGCAGCATGTCCACGGCGAGGTTGGCGATGCGCAGCTTGGGCTGGGCCACGGTGCTCAGCGGTGGGCAACTGAAGCGGGCCGGTTCGATGTCGTCGAAGCCGACCAGCGAGAGTTCGTCCGGCACGGCGACGCCGCACTCGTAGGCGGCGCACAGCGCGCCGATGGCCATCAGGTCATTCGCCGCGAAGACGGCGCTGGGCCGCGACGACTGGCGCAGAATCGCGTGCATCGCCGCGTAGCCGCCTTCGCTGGTGAAGTCGCCCGGGTGCAGCAGCTCGGGGCTGGCCGACAGGCCCAGGCCCGCCATGCCGATGCGCCAGCCTTCGGTCCGCTGCTGGGCCGTGGCCACGCCGGCCGGCCCGCCGATGCAGGCGATGCGGCGGTGGCCCAGCGCCGCCAGGTGCTGGACCGCGGCGACGGCGCCCTGCATGTGCGCCGTCTCGACCAGGTCGCAGGGCAGGGTGTCGATCTCGCGGTCCACCATCACCGTGGGTACGCGCAGGCCCTTCAGCAGATCGGGCAGCGCCGGATCCTCGCCAGAGGACACCACGATCAGCCCGTCGATGCGCCGCTCGGCCAGCACCTGCAGCACGGCACCCTGACGGCGCGGCTCGTCGTCGGTGTTGCACAGCAGCAGGTTGTAGCCGGCGCCGAAGCAGCGATCCTCGATACCGCGCACGATCTCGGCGAAGTAGGGGTTGGAGCTGTTGGGGATCAGCATGCCCAGCGTGTTCGTGGCGCTGCGCTGCAGGCTGCGGGCCACCGCGCTCGGCACGTAGCCCAGCTCGCGGATGGCCTGCTCCACGCGCTCGCGACCCTCGTCGCTGACGAAGCGGGTCTTGTTCACCACGTGCGAGACGGTGGTGACCGATACGCCCGCGTGGCGGGCGACGTCCTTGATCGTGGCGATGGCCTCAGCCCCTGTTCGCGCGCCGCTGGCGCAAGGTGTCGACGATGACGGCCACGACGATCACGCAGCCGGTGATGATGCGCTTGCTCGGCTCGCTGGCGCCGACCTGCGACAGGCCCGCTTCCAGCACCGCGATGATCAGCACGCCGATGAAGGTGTTGACGACCGAGCCACGCCCGCCCATCAGGCTGGTGCCGCCGATCACGACAGCGGCGATCACGCGCAGCTCGATGCCCTGGCCCGCGTTGGGGTCGGCCGCTTCCAGTCGCGCGGCCTGCATCAGCCCGCCGAGGCCGGCCAGCAGGCCCGTCATCGCGAACACGATGATGCGCACGGGCCGCGGGTCCACGCCGGCCAGGCGCATCGCCTCCTCGTTGGTGCCGATGCCCACGACGCTGCGGCCAAACACCGTGCGCGTCAGCACCAGCTGGCCGGCGATGACGAGCGCCAGCGCCAGCACGAAGGCCACCGAGACGCCGCCCAGTAGCGGCGTCGCCAGCGCGCCGATGCGGTCGCCGACGTACTGCGTGCGCGAGCCGGTGACCACATAGGCCGCGCCGCGCACGACCTCCAGCATGCCCAGCGAGACGATGAACGAGGGCAGCCGCCACGCGACCGACACCGTGCCGAGCACGGTGCCGCACAGGCCGCCGGCGGCCAGGCCCAGCAGCGCGCCGGCCAGCGGGCTCCAGCCCCACTGCAGCACGGCCAGCGCCGACAGCGCCGCGCTGAGCGCCAGCACCGAGCCGACCGACAGGTCGATGCCTGCGATGATCAGCACGAAGGTCATGCCGATCGCCATCACCGCCAGCGCCGGGATCTCGTTGACGACGGCGACGAAGGTGTCGGCCGAGAAGAAGTATTCGCTCAGCACGCTGAACAGCGCCACCATGCCGATCAGCACAGCCGCCAGGCCGATGTAGGTGCCGAACTGCGATTGCAGCCCGCCGCGGGGCGAAGCATTGGGAGTGGCGCTCATGCCGAAACTCTCTCTTGTTGTTGCTCGCCGGCGCCGCTGAACGCGGCCTCCAGCAGCGATTGTTCGGTCCAGTCGCCGCGCTCGAAGATGCGCACCAGCCGCCCGCCGCTCATCACGCCGATGCGGTCGCACAGGGCGGTCAGCTCGCGCAGGTCGCTGGAGACCACCAGCAGCGCGCGGCCTTCCGCGGCCATGCGGTCCAGTTCGGCATAGAGATCGGCGCGGGCGCCGACGTCGACGCCGCGCGTGGGCTCATCCAGCAGCAGCACCTCGCAGTTGCGATGCAGCCAGCGTGCGAACACGACCTTCTGCTGGTTGCCGCCGGACAGCGCCGCCACCGGCTGCTCTTCGCTGCTGCAGCGCACGCGCAGTTTTTGCACGAGGCCGCGCACCCGCTCGCGTTCGAGCGCCGGCTGCAGCCAGCCGCCGCGCGCCACGGCGCCGAGATCGCTGAGCGTCGTGTTGACGCGGATCGATTGGGGCAACAGCAGGCCCTCGGACTTGCGGTCCTCGCTGACCAGGCCGATGCCGCGGCGCACGGCCGTGATCGGGTCGGTCCAGCGCGGCTGGGCCTGGCCCTCTTTGTCCAGCAGCTCGACGCTGCCCTTGTCGGCGCGGTCGGCGCCGTAGATCAGACGCAGCAATTCGGTGCGGCCCGATCCGACCAGGCCGGCGATGCCAAGCACCTCGCCCGCGTGCAGGTCCAGGCTGACGTCCCGCACGACCTGGGCTCGGGAGAGATTGCGCACCCGCAGCTTCACCGGCCCGGCCGGGCGGCGCTCGCGCTCCTGGCCGTCGTCCAGCGCGCGGCCGATCATGCGCTGCACCAGCTCCGGTTCGGTGACGCCGGCCATCGGCCGATCGTCCACCAGGCGGCCGTCGCGCAGCACGGCGACGCGATCGCAGATCCGGCGCAGCTCTTCCAGCCGGTGCGACACATAGATCAGCGCCACGCCGGCCGCGGCAAGCTGCGCGACCTGCTCGAACAGGCGCTCGGACTCGCGCGCCGTCAGCATCGCGGTCGGCTCGTCGAGGATCAGCACCCGCGTGTCGTCCTGCAGATTGCGGGCGATCTCCACCATCTGCTGGTGGCCGATGCCCAGCCGCGACACCGGCAGGTCGGGGTCGATGTCGGTGAGGCCGATACGAGCGAGCTGCTGTTCGGCCAGCGCGCGCAGCCGGTCGCGCTGCACCCAGCCGGCGCGGTTCGGCAGTCGGCCCAGCAGCAGGTTCTCCGCCACCGTCAGCGTGGGCACGAGGCCCAGCTCCTGCATCACCATGCGCACGCCCTGGGCCTCGGCCTCGCGGCGCGAGCGGGGCGCGAAGGGCTGGCCGGCCAATTGCATCTGCCCGCGAGTCGGCGACACGAGGCCGCAGATGATCTTGGACAGCGTGCTCTTGCCGGCGCCGTTCTCGCCCGTCAGCGCCAGCACCTGGCCCGGCTGCAACTGCAGGTCCACGCCGTCGAGCACCGTCGCGGCGTAGTCCTTGCCGATGCCCTGCAGCGTCAGCACGGGTTGGCTCATTGGCTTACTTCGAGTCGCGGGTGACCAGCACCACGTCGGTCTTGACTTCCGCCGGCATGCCGCTCTGCGGGGTCTTGGCCGACAGCGCCTTCAGCGCGGTCTCGATGCCGAACACGGCCTGCTTGGCGGCGAACTGGTCGGCCGTCGCGAGCACGCGGCCGTCCTTCAGCATCGGCTTGATCGCGCTGATGTTGTCGTAGCCCACGACCTGCACCTTGCCGGTCTTGCCCGCCGCCTTGACGGCTGCCACGGCACCCAGGGCCATCGAGTCATTGCCGGCCAGCAGGGCCTTCAGGTCCGGGTGCTCGCGCAGCATGCTGGAAGCGACTTGGTTGCCCTTGTCGATCTCCCACTGGCCCGACTGCACGCCGACGACGGTGACACCCGCCGCCTTCATCGCGTCCTGGAAGCCCAGCGTGCGCTGCTGCGCGTTGACGGTCGTGGACACGCCTTCGATGATGCCGACCTTGTCGCCGGCCTTCAGCGTCTTGGCCAGCGCATCGCCCACCAGCTTGGCGCCGGCGCGGTTGTCGGGGCCGACGAAGGGCACCTGCAGGTTCTTTTCCTTCAGCGCTGCGTCATCGAGTTTGTTGTCGATGTTGACGATCAGCACGCCCTTGTCGGCGGCAGCCTTCAGCGCCGGCACCAGCGCCTTGGAATCCGCCGGCGCGATCACCAGCGCGTCGACCTTCTGCGCCACCATCTGCTCGACGATGCGGATCTGCGCGGCGGAGTCCGTCTCGTCCTTGATGCCGCTGGCGACCAGCGTGTATTCCTTGGCGTGCTGCTTCTGGTGGGCCTTGGCGCCTTCTTCCATCGTCAGGAAGAACTCGTTGGCCAGCGACTTCATCACCAGCGCGACTTTCGGCGGGTTTTGTGCCCAGACGGGCGACGCGATCAGGATGCCGGCCAGGCTCAGGGCGCCGGCCACGGTGCGACGGGTATGCATGCTTGTCTCCTGTTGTGGGTATGGAACGGAGCGGAGTGTAAGCACGTAAAAACGTTTGCGCAAACGTTTGCCTCATGGATTTACATCGGATTTACCCGAACAGCGCGGGCCGCATAGCATGTGGGTCGTCCGAAACCCGAAACCCGAAACCCGAAACCCGAAACCCGAAACCCGAAACCCGAAACCCAAAACCCGAAACCCGAAACGCCTTCGCCATGACCGACCTCGCCCAAGACATCGCCCGCATCGCCGTGCAGGAACAGCGCCTGCGCTTCGCCGCCTTCAACGAGGACACCGCCTGGCAGCTCGGCAGCGCGCTGCGCGAGCTGGCGCGCTCACGCGGCGTGGCCGTGTCGGTGGAGATCCGCCTGGCCCGCGAGACGGTGTTCTTCCAGGCCATGCCCGGCACCTCTGCGTCCAATGCCGACTGGGCGCGCCGCAAGCGCAACACGGTGGAGCTGCTGGGCCGCAGCTCCTACGGTGTCGGCCGCGAGCATGCGCGTGACGGCAATTCGCTGGAGGCCTCGATGGGCCTGCCGACGCGGGACTACGCCAACCACGGCGGGGCGTTCCCGATCACCCTGGCGGACGGCTCGCGCATCGGCGTCGTCACCGTGTCGGGCCTGCCGCAGCGGGACGATCACGCGATGGTCGTCGAGGTGCTGGCCGCGCTGTGCGGCGTGCCGCTGGACGAAGTTCGTTTCTGACGCGCAGGATCGTCAGGCCGGGTGGGTCGGGTCGACCCACTTGACCTCTTCGGGTGGCTCGGCCGGTTCGATGTCCAGGTTCACGGCCACCGCCTCGCCGTCGCTGCGCACCAGCACGCATTCCAGCGTCTCGGTGGGGCTGGCGTTGATCTCCTGGTGCGGCACGAAGGGCGGCACATAGATGAAGTCGCCCGGCCCGGCCTCGGCGGTGAACTCAAGGTGCTCGCCCCAGCGCATGCGCGCGCGGCCCTTGACGATGTAGATCACGCTTTCCAGCGGCCCGTGGTGATGGGCGCCGGTCTTCGCGTTGGCGTGGATGTGCACGGTGCCGGCCCACAGCTTCTGCGCGCCGACGCGGGCGAAGTTGATCGCGGCCTTGCGGTCCATGCCGGGCGTCTGCGCGGTGTTCGCATCCAGGTTGTCGCCGGGGACGACGCGCACGCCGTCATGTTTCCAGGCCGCGTCGCCGTGTTCTTTTGCATCGCTCATGCTCAGGGTTCTCCTGCTCGCTCGATACGGAGTTGTAGCGCAATCCGGCCGGACAATGTCGGCACCATGCATGCCAAGGTGCTCCGTTACTTCGCCGAGGTCGTCCGAACGGGCTCGATCCGCAAGGCCGCCGAGCAGCTGCATGTCGTGCCGACGGCGGTCAGCCGGCAGATCCTCAATCTCGAAGAGGAGCTGGGCGCGCCGCTGTTCGAGCGGGTGCGGGGAACCTTGCGGCTGACGCCCGTCGGCGAACTGGTGCTGGAGCACGCGCGCAGCACGCTGCGCGAGTTCGAGGCCGTGCGCGAGCGCATCGCGGCCGTGCAGGGGCTGAGCCAGGGCGAGGTGACCTTGGCGACGACCTCGGGCCTCGCCTCGTCCTTCCTGCCCGGCGTGGCCCAGAGCTTCCGCGCCGAGCATCCGGGCATCCGGCTGAAGCTGCTGGATTCGCCCATCGTCGACATGCTCAAGAACGTGGCCGACGGCGACTGCGACGTGGCGCTGGCCTACGACGTGCCGGACAGCGCCGGCTTCCAGGTGCTGTTCACCAGCGAATGGCCGATCGGCGTCATCGTGCCGCCGGGCCATCCGCTGACGGGCCAGGCCACGGCGCTGCTGTCCGACTGCATCGGCTACCCGCTGATCCTGCCGGCGCCGCAGCTTTCCTTGCGCCCCTTGCTGGATGGCGCCTTCGCCCGCAGCGATATCCGCGTCGTGCCGGTCGTCGAAGCCACCTCCACCTCGCTGATCCGCCAGCTGGTGCTGCGCGGCAGCGGCATCACGCTGCTGAACCGGCTCGACATGGACGAGGAGCGCCGCCGCGGGCAGCTGATCTTCGTGCCGCTGCGCGACGCGCATCCGAGGCCGCAGACGCTGCGCCTGATCTGCCGCCCCGGCCGGCCGGCGAACCTCGCCGCGGACCTGCTGGTGCGGCATCTCGTGCGTGGGCTTCAGCAGTTGCTGACTGCGGGCTAACCCGCGCAAGCGTCCACTTTTTCAGCACGCCCGGCGCGAAATTCGCTGCTCGCCTTGCCCCGGCCCTGCGTCCTAGACTGCGGCCGCCTGTCGTTGTTCCCAGCGATCCGGGCGCCGACAAGCCAGCCAGACAAAGGATTCACGCCGATGAGTTCCCCCAGCTCCACTTCCGTCGACGGCTACACCAACAGCCACCTGCTCGACCAGCCGCTCCCGCCGGTGCGCTGCGCCGCCCTGGGCCTGCAGCACGTGCTCGTCATGTACGCCGGCACGGTGGCCGTGCCGCTGATCGTGGGCGGTGCCCTGGGCCTGTCCAAGGCCGACATCGCCTTCCTGATCAATGCCGACCTGCTCGCCGCCGGCCTTGCGACGCTGATCCAGGCCCTGGGCCTGTTCGGTTTCGGCATCCGCATGCCGGTGATGATGGGCGTCACCTTCGCCTCGGTCGGACCGATGATCGCCATCGGTACCGACCCGTCGCTGGGCCTCACCGCCATCTACGGCGCCACCATCGTCTCCGGCCTGTTCGGCATGGCGATGGCGCCGCTGATGGGGCGCGTGCTGGGCGTTTTCCCGCCGCTGGTCACTGGCACGGTGATCACGCTGATCGGCGTCTCGCTGATGGGCGTGGCGATCAACTGGGCCGGTGGCGGACAACCGTCGCACACCGAGATGGTGAACGGCGTGCAGCATGCCGTCTCCAACCCCGGTTACGGCGATCCCGGCAAGCTGGCCATCGCCGGCCTGGTGCTGCTGGTGGTGATCGCGATCAGCCGCTACGGCCGCGGGCTGGTCGGCAATATCGCGGTGCTGCTGGGCATCGTCGTCGGCGTGATCGTGTCGCTGGCGCTGGGACTCATGCACTTCGACGGCCTGGCGGAAACACCGTGGATCGCCGTCACCACGCCCTTCCACTTCGGCATGCCGCGCTTCGAGCTTTCGGCCGTGATCTCGATGTGCATCGTGATGATGATCACTCTGGTCGAGTCCACCGGCATGTTCCTGGCGCTGGGTGCCATCACCGGCCGCCAGGTCACGCCGGAACTGCTGACGCGCGGCCTGCGCGCGGACGGCCTGGGCACCGTGATCGGCGGTGTGTTCAACACCTTCCCGTACACCAGCTTCTCGCAGAACGTGGGCCTGGTGACGGTGACCGGCGTGCGCTCGCGCTACGTGGCCGCCGCCGGCGGGCTCATCCTGATCCTGCTGGCCCTGTTCCCCAAGCTGGCCCACATCGTCGGCAGCGTGCCCAGCTTCGTGCTGGGCGGCGCCGGCATCGTCATGTTCGGCATGGTGGCGGCCACCGGCGTGCGCATCCTCGGCAGCATCGATTTCGCGCAGAACCGGCACGGGCTCTTCGTCATCGCGATCTCGATCGGGCTCGGCCTGATCCCGACGCTGTCCCCCTCGCTGTTCCAGCATCTGCCGGCGTGGCTGCACCCGATCACCCACAGCGGCATCGTGCTGGGCACCTTGTCCGCCGTGATCCTGAACCTGTTCTACAACGGTGTCGCTTCCGCCGAGCGCTCGATGCGCCTGGCTGCGTCCACCGCTCATTCGGCCGAGTGACTACCAGCCCATGAGCCAACTGCTGATCCTCCGCCACGCCGAAGTGCTCGTCACGATGGACGCGGCGCGCCGCGAGATCGCCGATGGTGCGGTCGTCATCGACGGGCCGGCGATCCGCTGGGCCGGCGCGTCAGCCGACCTGCCGCCGAAGTTGCTCGCTGCCGCCGGCGAGGTCATCGACCTGCACGGGCACGTGCTGATGCCGGGCCTCGTCAACACGCACCACCACATGTACCAGAGCCTCACCCGCGTGGTGCCGGCGGCGCAGGATGCGGAGCTGTTTGATTGGCTCACCAACCTCTACCTGCTGTGGGCGCGGCTGACGCCGGAGATGATCCGCGTCTCCACGCAGACGGCGATGGCCGAGCTGATGCTCTCGGGCTGCACGACCAGCAGCGACCACCTCTACCTGTTCCCCAACGGCAGCCGGCTCGACGATTCGATCGAGGCCGCGTCCACGATGGGCATGCGCTTCCACGCCGCGCGCGGCAGCATGAGCGTGGGCCGCAGCGCCGGCGGCCTGCCGCCCGACGAGGTGGTGGAAGACGATGCATCGATCCTGCGCGACAGCGAGCGCCTGATCGACCGCTGGCACAACCCCGGCCGCTTCGCGATGCAGCGCGTGGTGCTGGCACCGTGCTCGCCGTTCTCGGTCTCGCGCGAGCTGATGCGCGACTCGGCCGTGCTGGCGCGCGAGAAGGGCGTGTCGCTGCACACCCACCTGGCCGAGAACGACAAGGATATCGCTTACTCCCGCGAGAAGTTCGGCATGACGCCGGCCGAGTACGCCCAGGAGCTCGGCTGGGTCGGCCCCGATGTCTGGCATGCCCACTGCGTGAAGCTCGATGAAGCCGGCATCGCGCTGTTCGGCCGCACCGGCACCGGCGTGGCCCACTGCCCCTGCAGCAATATGCGCCTGGCCTCGGGCATCGCCCCGATCGGCGCGATGCGCCGCGCCGGCGTGCCCGTCGGCCTGGGCGTGGACGGCAGCGCCAGCAACGACGGCGCCCACATGCTGGGCGAGGCACGGCAGGCGATGCTGCTGGCCCGCGTCGGCCACGGCCCCGCCGCCATGACGGCGCGCGAGGCGCTGGAGATCGCCACGCTGGGCGGCGCCAAGGTGCTGGGCCGCGACGACATCGGGGCCATCGCGCCCAATATGGCCGCCGACCTCGTTGCCTTCGACCTGCGCGGCGTCGGCCACGCAGGCGCCTGGCACGACCCGGTCGCCGCGCTGGTGTTCTGCCAGCCGGCCTCGGTGAGCCTCTCCGTCATCAACGGCCGGGTGCGGGTGAAGGGCGGCGAGCTGGTGGACGTGGAACTGGCGCCGCTGCTGCAGGATCACCGCCGGCTGGCGCGCACGCTGTTCGAGGCGGCGCGGCATCCGCACACGGCGGGCGCTTAAACCTCCGCGAGCACGCCGAACAGCCGGGCCATCACGCCCTCGAAGCACAGCCGGCCGTCGACGGCGGTCAGGCAGATGCATTCGCTGCCTTCCTGCACCGCCGGCTGGTGGCGGATCTCGCCGTCGGCGAGGTCGAAGTCGCCGGGGCCGAACAGCGCGCGCCCGTCGTGGAAGCGGCCGTAGAGCACCTGCGTCATCTCCACGCCGCGATGGCCGTGCGGCGACAGATAGCGACCCGCCCCCATGCGCAGCAGGAAGACGTTGGCGCGCGGGCTCTCGGGCACCGTGACGCGGCTCCAGCGCATGCCCGGCGCGATCCAGCGCCAGCGCGTGGCGCTGCAATGGGCCAGCGCGGCCGGCCATTCCACGCCGGGCGGCAGCGGCGGCGGGGCGAAGCGGCGAGCCGGCGCGGGCGGCGTGCCGGCTTCGATGCGAGCCAGCGTACGGGCCAGCGCATCGTCGGACATCGCGGCGGGCTCCAGCGCGTCCAGCACCAGGCCGCCCAATGCGTCGAGTTCGCGCCGGCGCTCGCGGCAGTGCTCGCACAGCTCCAGGTGGCTGGCGAGCACCAGGCTCGTGCCGGCCTCCATGTGGCCGCTGGCATGGGCCAGCAGCATGGCGTCGTCGGGATGGTGGCGGATCGTATTCATCATCATTCCAGCAGGCGGCGCAATTGCGCGACCGCCACGCGAATGCGCGACTTCACGGTGCCGAGCGGGATGCCCAGCTCGGCCGCGATGCGCGTATGCGGTGCTTCGTCGTAGTAGGAGAGGTTCAGGAGTTGGCGATGCTGCGGCGACAGCAGCGCGAAGGCGCGGCGCAAGCGCTGGTGCTGCTGCTGGGCATGCAGCCGGTCATCGGCGGTGGGCTGCGTGAGGTCTGCCAGCTCGAAGCCCGGCGCGGCCGCGTCGAGCGACTCCGCCTCGCCCAGGCCCTGCCGGCGGCGCATCGCGTCCACGCGCAGGTGGCGGGCGATCGTGAAGATCCAGGTCGATGCCGCGGCCCGGGCCGGATCGAACAGTGCCGCCTTGCGCCAGACGGCGGCCAGCGCCTCCTGCGACAGCTCGTCCGCCTGGGCCTCGGGGCAGCCGGCCAGCATCAGGTAGCGCTTGACCCGCGGCGCGAAGTGGGCGAACAGCCGCGCGAAGGCCTGGAGGTCCTGCTGCTGTGCCAGCGCGCACAGGGTGGCGCTCCAGTCTTCGTCGACGTTGCCGACCGGCGGAACGATGGCCAATGCGGGCGTTCGCTTGCCCGGCAAGGGAGGTTCCGAAGCGGCCATGTGCGTGTCCATCGGCGTGTCTTACGCAATCAGGCGCCTGGCGGATCATCACGACGCCAAACATTCATGCACCGACACCCGGCAGCTGCACATCGAACAGCCGCTCCACCAGCCAGGCCAGCGCCAGCACCGCCACCGCCAGTGACCCGGCGCCCAGCACCCAGCATCGGTAGCCGCGCCAGCGCCGCGCCGCCCAGGCGGCCGGCACCAGCACCGCCACGATCGCCAACTGCCCGGCCTCGACGCCGAGGTTGAACAGCAGCAGCGGCATGGCCAGCTCGGCGCGGCTCAGGCCCAGGTCCCGCAGCGGCCCGGCGAAGCCGAAGCCGTGCACCAGGCCGAAGGCGAAGGTCAGGCGCCAGCGCGTCTCCACCATCACCGGCCAGATGTTGTTCAGCGCGGCCAGCAGCACGCTCAGCGCGATCAGGCTCTCGATCCAGCGCGAGGGCGGGTTGACGAGGTCGAAGGCCGCCAGGCCCAAGGTGATCGAGTGCGCGACGGTGAAGGCGGTGACCACGCCCAGCACATTCATCAGCGCCGGCCGCCAGGCTTGCGCCGGCAGCCAGACCTTGCCTTCGCGCCGGAGCACGGCGGGTAACAGCAGTGCGGTCAGGAACAGCACGTGGTCCAGCCCGACCCAGATGTGATGGACGCCGGCCTCGAAGATGCCCAGCCAGGCCCGCGATGCCTCGCCCGGCGCGGGGCTGAGGCTCAGCGCCACCGGCGGGCCGCCCGGCGCGATCACCTGCGGGTGCGCCGCCGCGCTCTGCTGCTGCAGCAGGATGCCGCGATGCGTCGGGTCGGTGGTGGCGAACAGGGTGTAGTCGAGTTCGGCCCTGGTGGGTGTGCCGGCGCATTGCCAGCGGCGCACGACGACGGCGTAGCGGCCGTCGCTGTGGTGCTCGATCTGTAGCGGCGCGGAGGCGATCGGCGTGCAGGCGGCGCCGTGCTCGTCGTGGACCATGAGCTGCATGCCGCGCTCGGCCATCGCCTCGATGTCGGCGCTGCGGCTGCGGATCTCGCCCCAGCGCAGCTGGCCGTCGTCGTCGGCATCGAGCACCAGCTCGCGGTCCAGGTCGCGCAGCGCGATGTCGGCGCGCAGGCTCAGTTCGTGGCCGTGGACCTGCAGCCGCAGGTAGGCGTCGCTGGCCTTGTGGGCAGATGCGCCGAGGCTGCTCAGCATCAGCAGCGCAGTGGCGAGATGGCGAAGATGCTGCATCACAGGCCGCTCATCCGTTGGTCCTGCATGCGCTGCGCGCGCACGAAGGCGTGCACCGGCGCGGCCGCATCGAGCTGGCCGGCCGCTTTGGCGGCGCGCAGCAGCAGCAACGCATCGGCGGGTTCCTTCTGCTGCTCCCAGTTCAGGCGGGCCTGGGCCAGGGCCTCGCGGGCATCGCCGCGCACGTCCAGCGCGAAGCGGGCGCGCTCGCGGCCGTGGCTGGTGTCGCCGCGCAGCGCGGCGGCGTCGAAGCGCTGCTGCATCTCGGTCGCGGCATCGCTGGCATCGCGCGTGCCGCTGCGCTTCAGCGCGATGGCCAGGCGCAGCAGCAGGTTGTCGGGCAGGGCCTCCAGGGAAGCGGGCTGGCCTTCGCGGACGACCGCGGCCGCCGCGTCGGGTCGGCCGGCGGCAAGCAGCCAGTCGGCGTAGGCGGCGCGGGCGTAGAGGTCGCCGTCGGACAGCTGCAGCGCCTGCGCGAAGAGCGTGCCTGCGTCCGGCGCGGCCTGGCGCTCAGCCAGCTCGGCGCGCAGCAGGGCGACCCAGGCGCGCGGCGCATTGGGTTGATGCTCGATGGCGTCGAGCCGCTGCGCGGCCTCGCCGGCCTTGCCCTGCAGGCTGTCCAGCTCGGCCAGGCAGGCGGCGCCGTGCGGCAGCGACAGCGGCGGTGCTGCCAGGCGCTGGCAGCCGGCACGCGCCTCGTCCCAGCGGCCGCGCACCTGCAGCACGCCGGCGCGCGTGAGCTCGGCCTGCGCGCGCAGGGCGGCCGGCAGGTCGGGCGTGGCCAGCAGCGCATCGAGTTCGGCGATGGCGGGGTCGAAATCATGCCGGGCCTGCAGCACCACGGCCTTTAGCAGCCGTGCCTGCGGCGGCGGTGCCGGCTCGTTCCACCAGGGCTGCAGCCAGGCCTGCGCGCTGCCGAGATCGCGCGGATCGCCGTAGCGCCGGTTGCGCTCGAGCGCCGCGCGCGCGGCCGGCAGGGCCAGCTCCAGGTTCTTCGGTTGCTGCGCCAGCATGCGCTGGACGGAGCGCTGGCGCGCGCGCTCGGCGGCCGAGCCCGCGCGCAGCGGCAACTGCTCGACGACTTCATCGTCGCGCTGAGGCGTGTAGGGCGCCGCGGCTGCGAGACCGGCGGCGCCCAGTATCAGCAGCAGCCCCGCCGCGAGCGCACGCGCGGCAGGGGCATGCTTCATCAAGGCACCGACACCGGCTCGTCGGTCTCGCTGCTCGGCGGCGTGCCCACCTTGTCCGCCGACAAAGGTTCCGCCGTCTCGCTGCTCGACTGGGAGGTCGTGAGCGTGAACTGCGTGTAGGCGGTGGAGGAGGCCAGTGCGCTGTCCGGCACCTCGGCCGCGGTGGACCCGCCGCCGGGCATGTCGGTGGAGTCGCTGCCGCCGCCGAAGCAGCCGGCCAGCAGGGCCGCCGCGGCGATCGGCGCGAGCGCGAAGGCCAGCTTCGGATCGAGGCCTGGGGTCGATAGCGTCTTCATGACTGGGCCTCCTTCACTGCTGCGTACCGCCGGTCGGCGTGTACAGGTACGGGAAGCCCGGCAGCAGCGGCACCACGGCCTGGTCCACGCCATCGTGCAGCTTCAGCGAGGTGGCGCCCAGCGGCACGGCCGAGGGCTTGCAGGCGGTGCCGAAGCCCAGCGCATCGGTGTCGCCGTTGGCCACGCACAGCCCGCCCATCATCGCCACCAGCGACACGTCGACCACGTCGTCCTTGGGCCGACGGCCATTCGGGAAGCCCGCGTTGTCGTTGCCTGCGGCCAGGATGTTGCCGACGATGCCCAGGCGGTTCTGCTGCGCGAAGGGCACGGCCGCGATCGCCGTGTTGAGTCGCAGCTCCTCGGACGCGACGACGTTGGCCGGCTGGTTCACGCCCTTGATGCCGGTCAGGAAGGTCACGACCAGATCGTTGCGCGGCAGGTTGGTCGGCGCGATGCCGGGCAGGTTGAGCACCGTGGAGATCAGCGCCGGCAAGGTCGGGTTGGACACGTAGGTGGCGAACTGCGCGTCGTCCTTGGGCTTGGACGAATTGAAGCGGTCCTTGTCGGGCAGGCCGATGACCACCTCGTTGACCAGCGGCATGCCCAGGCGCGAGACCTGCACCCAGGCGCCGCCAGCCTTGTCGGGCGTCTGGTGACCGGCCTTGGGCGCCGGATCGACGATGCGGGCCTGGCGCAGGCTGGCCGTGGTCCAGCCGCCGATGACGGTCTCGGTGCCCGCGGTGAGGCAGCTCTTGTGCACCTCCAGCGCCAGGGTGGTGACGTTCTTGTCGTCCAGCTGGTTGGGCACGGCATTGATCAGGCTCGGGTCGGTGATCACCGACACCGGCGCGTTCACCAGGTCGAAGATCACGCCCAGGTTCACCGCGAACGGATCCTTGCGCTGGCCCACGAACACCTTGCCCGGCTGGCTGCAGCCGGGAATGTTGACGGTGTAGATGTGCTTGGCCGCGTAGGCGGCGTAGTCGGCGATCGTCTTCTTGCCGATGTTGTCCACCGGCTTGTCGAAGGTGGCGGCGCCGCCGCTGGCGTTGGTGACCGAGCCGCGCGTGCCGCTGCGCCGGTCGCCGCGCACGACGTCCAGCGTGAAGCTCTCGTTGAGGTTCAGCGTGGCGGCCTTCGGGTCGGACACCGTGCCGGACTGGATCAACGGGATCGCGACCTGCTTGTCGCCGATCGTCAGCGCCGTACCCTTCAAGGTGTTCTTGAAGCGGAACTGGAAGGTGATGTCTTCCTTCGCGTCACCGTTGTTGTCCACATGGATCTCGTACAGCGCGTTCGGATCCATCGAGAAGTAGTTGGGGCCGCCGTACGGGTCCTGCAGCGGCTGGTAGTTGGCGATCAGCGTGACGTAGTCCGTGCGCCCGGACTCGTAGCTCATGAACATGTAGAAATCGGAGGCGTCCACCTTGGGCACCGTCGTGATGAAGGGCGCCTCGCGGTGACTGGATGCATGCGCGAAACCGGCCAAGAGCAGCGCGGCTGCCATCAGCCCGACGCGCGGACGCGTCGCGGGGAAGTTTGGGGTCATGGGGTTCTCCTGCGTTGGATTCTGGGAACCGGGCAGGCCGAAGGCCCGTCCGCCAGTTCATACGCGGGGGCCATGGCGGCGGATTGCAAATCCCTAGCGTGGATAGGGTCGAACCCCCGTAGCGCCCGCCGGGCGGCCCGTGTGAGGATCGCGCACCCCGTTTTCTCGTGATGAGGAGTCCTGCATCGTGATCCGTCCGCTCTCCAGAGTCTTTGCCGCCGCCCTGTTGTACCTGGGCCTGTCCGCGCCTGTCCTGTCCCAGGCCGCGCAGGTGAGCATCAGCGCCAGCCCCACGCCGACGCAGGTCGGGCAGAACTTCGGCGTGGACGTGCGGATCGACGATGTCCAGGATCTCTACGGCTTCCAGTTCAGCCTGGGCTTCGACCCGGCCGTGCTGCGCGTCGCCGGCAGCAGCGAGGGCGACTTCCTGTCGTCAGCCGGCTCGACCGTCAGCGATCCCGGCACCATCGACAACGACGCCGGCGTGCTGTCCTACGCGTACTCGGTGCTGGTCGGTCCCATCCCCGGCGCCAGCGGCAGCGGTGTGCTGCTGCACGTCGACTTCACCGCGCTGGCCGCAGGCACGACGGCGCTCACCTTCGGCGACGTCCTGTTCCTCGACTCGCAGCTGGCGGACATTGCCGTCACGGTCGTGCCGGGCAGCGTCGCGGTGACGGCCGTGCCGGAGCCGGCATCGGTCGGGCTGCTACTGGCCGGCCTCGGCCTGGTGGCCGCTTGTCGCCGCAGCCAGTCGCGCGGCGCCGCCTGACCACAGAGATGTAGGTTGGAGTGAACGCAGTGAACTCCAACGCTCCAACGGCGGCGTGTTGGAGTGCGCTTCGCTTACTCCAACCTACGAGGCGGCGGGGGCCGGCCAGTCGCGCGGTGCGGCCTGATCGCACTTGCGGCAGGGCAAGACCTGACCCTTTGTGGCCTCCCGGCCGGTCTCGGTGATGACCCAGGGCCGGTTCTGCCAGGGCGGGTCGTGTCGCACGTGCTGGTTGTGGCCGCAGGCCAGCTCGGCCACCCAGTGCCCGTCGTCGTCCGTGTGGAAGCCGACGATGGGCTGGTCCATCAGCTGGCGGACGAAAGACCCTGCCAGCCGCCGCCCAGCGCACGGATCAGCTGCACGCTGGCGCGGCGCTGGCGCGTGGCCAGGTCGGCCGCGCTGCGCTGGCTCTGCAGCGTGGCGGTCTGCGAGGTGACCACTTCCAGGTAGCTGGCGGCGCCTTCGCGGTAGCGGTTGGTCGCCAAGGTCAGTGCGCGCTGCGAGGCGGCCAGGGCGGCGGCCTCGGCTTCGGCGGCGGCGCCGTAGTGCTGAAGCAGCGCGAGCTGGTCTTCGACCTGCTGGAAGGCGCCGATCACCACGCCGCGGTAGCGCGCGCCGTTTTCGTCCAGCACGGCCTGCGTGCGGGCGATCTCGGCCTTCTTGCGGCCGCCGTCGAACAAGGTGCCAGCGAGAGTCGGGCCGACGGCCCAGAACACGTTGGGCGCGGAGATGAAGTGGCTGATGTCGCTGCTCTGGTAGCCGCCGAGCACGCTCAGCACCAGCGAGGGAAACACGGCCGCCTTCGCGACGCCGACGCTGGCGTTGGCTGCGGCCACGCGGCGCTCGGCGGCGGCGATGTCGGCGCGGCGTTCCAGCAAGGTGGAGGGCAGGCCGGCCGGCACGTCGGGCAGGGCGATGTCGATCACCTTCGGCGCCAGGCTGAAGTTGGATGCCGGCTCGCCGACCAGCGCGGCGACCGCGTGCTCCATCAGCGCCCGCTGCGCCTGCGACTGCCGCAGCTGCGAGCGTGCGGCCTCCACCTGCGCCTGCGCGCGGGCCTCGTCCAGGCCCGACGAGATGCCGGCCTGGAAGCGGTTCTGGATCAGGCTCAGCGCCTTGCTGTAGGCCTCGACGGCCTCGGCCAGCAGCGCGCCGTCGCGGTCCAGGCCGCGCAGCGCGATGTAGTTGTCGGCCAGCTGCGCCTGCAGGCTCAGCCGGGCCGAGGCCAGGTCGGCGCGGGCCGCGTCATCGGCGGCCACGCCGGCAGCCACCTGCTGGCGCACGCGGCCCCAGAGGTCGATCTCGTACTCGAGGTCCAGGCCCACGGTGTTGGACGAGTAGGTGTCCGGCGAGGTCGGGCCCAGCACGCGTAGCGGGCGCAGTTCGGCCTGGCGGTCGCGCTGGATGTTCAGCGAGCCGCTCACCGTGGGGAGCTGCGCGGCGCGGATCTGGTCGGTCAGCGCCTGCGACTGCTGGTAGCGCGCCAGTGCGGCGGCCAGGTCGGGGCTGTTGGCGATGAGCTTGCCCTGCAGTGCGTCGAGGTCGGCGTCGCCGTAGAGCGTCCACCAGTCGCCGCGCGGCGCGTGGTCGGCCGGCTGGGCAGCGGTCCAGGGCGCCACGCCTTCCTTGAAGGCGGTGACGGCCGGGATGTCGGGCAGCTTGGCGGGCGGCTGCATCTGCGCGCAGCCGGCCAGCACGAGCGCGGCGAAGAGAAGCGTGTATCTCGACGCCACCTCAGCCACCTTTCGCGTTCACGCGCACGGTGTCGCCGCTGCTCACGCCGTCCGGCGGGTTCTCGATCACCTTGTCGCCGGCGGCGAGGCCAGTCGCGACTTCGATCGACGAGCCCAGGTCGCGGGCCACGGTCACGGGCTTGAGCTGCACCTTGCTGTCGGCGCCGACGGTGGCGACGCTGAGGCCGGCCTTGTTGAAGATCAGCGCGCCGGGCGGGATCGCCAGCGTGCCGGACAGGCCGGGCTGGTCCAGGCTCACCTGGGCCGAACCGCCGGGCAGCAGTTCGCCGGCCGAGTTGTCCACGGCGAGCTGCACCAGCATGCCGCCGGAGCCGGCCGAGATCGCGCGGGACGTCGTCTGCACCGTCGCCGCGTAGCTCTTGCCCGGCTGTTCGGGCACCGAGAGGCGGGCCTTGCCGCCGGTCTTGATGGCCGCCGCATAGGTCTGCGGCACGGTCACGTAGACGCGCAGCTTGCGGGTGTCGGACACGACGAACAGCTCCGTGCCCGGCGCGCCGCTGCCGACGTTGATCAGCGCGCCGACGTCGGTGTTGCGCGTGGTGACGACGCCGTCGAACGGCGCGGTGATGCGCGTGTAGGTCTTCAGCGACTGGATGCGGTCCACATTGGCCTGCGAGGCCTTGACGGCGGCGTTCTTGGCCGTCAGGTCGTTGGTTCGTTCCTCGACCTCCTGGCGCGAGACCGAATCGCTGCCCAGCAGCGACTGCCAGCGCTTGGCCGTGGTCGCGGCCTGCGAGGCATTGGCCTTGGCGCTGGCGAGTTCGGCCTGGGCCTGCAGCAGCTGCTGGTCGAGGTCGGGCGTCTCGATCTCGGCAAGCAGCTGGCCGGCCTTCACCGGCGCGCCGATGTCGACCTTCCAGCTCTTCAGGTAGCCGCTGACGCGGGCGTAGATCGGCGCGCGGGCGAAGGCCTCGATGCGGCCGGGCAGTTCCAGCGCGGTGGCGCCGCTGGAGGGCTTGGGCGCGATGACGGAGACCGTCGGCACGGCCATGTCCTGCGCGCGCTGGTCAAGCATGGCGGCGTCGGAGCGGCGCGCGATGATGCCGAAGGCGGCGATGCCGACGGCGGCCAGCGCGATGACGATGGCGCTCAGCTGCAGCTTGCGGCGCGAGAAGGTGGCCGGCTCGGCCGGCATGCTGTGCGGATCAGACGACATAACTCTCTCCGAGAACGGGGGTGGCGCCGGGCTGCTTCTTGCTGCCCTCGCGCCGATGAACGAGGCCGAACACCGCCGGCACGAACACGAGCGTGGCGATGGTGGCGAAGACGAGGCCGCCGATCACCGCGCGGCCCAGCGGGGCGTTCTGCTCGCCGCCTTCGCCCAGGCCCAGCGCCATCGGCAGCATGCCGATGATCATGGCCAGCGCGGTCATCAGCACCGGGCGGAAGCGCACGAAGCCGGCCTCCATCGCCGCCTGCGTGGCGTCGCCCAGCTCGACCAGCCGCTCGCGGGCGAAGGTGATCACCAGCACGCTGTTGGCGGTGGCCACGCCCATGCACATGATGGCGCCGGTGAGCGCCGGCACGCTCAGCGTCGTGTGCGTGGCGAACAGCATCCAGACGATGCCGGCCAGCGCGGCGGGCAGCGCGCAGACGATCACGAAGGGATCGCTCCAGGACTGGAAGTTGATGACGATCAGGAAGTAGATCAGCACGATCGCGCCGAGCAGGCCGAACAGCAGGCCCGAGAACGAGCGCTCCATCGTCTGCACCTGGCCCAGCAGCGCCACGCCGGAGCCCTTGGGCAGGTCGGCCTTGGTCTCTTCGACCACCTTGCGGATGTCCGCGGCCACCGAGCCGAGGTCGCGGTCCTGCGTGGCGGCGTTGATCTGCACCATCGGCGCGATGTCGTACTGGCTCAGCACGGCGCTGGAGTTGCTGCGGTTGAAGGTGGAGACGCCGCCCAGCACCTGGCCGGCGCCACCGATCGGCAAGTTGGCCAGGTCGGCCAGCGAGTCGAGCTTGTGCTGCGGCGTCTGCATCACGATCGAGTAGGAGATGCCGTTCACCGGGTTCAGCCAGAAGGTCGGCGAGACCTGGCTGCTGCCGGCGAGGTTGACGACCAGGTTGTTCGTCACGTCGCGCGCGGTCACGCCCACTTCCTGCGCCCGCGTGCGGTCGATGTCGACGTTGAACACCGGCGACTTGTTCGACTGCTGGATGCGCGCGTCGGCCACGCCGGGGATGCGGCGGATCTTCTTCAGCAGCAGGTTGGCGTAGGTGAAGTTCGCGTCCAGGTTGTTGCCGCGCACCTGCAGGTCGATCGGCGCCGGCGCGCCGAAGTTCAGGATCTGGCTGACGATGTCGGCCGGCGGGAACGAGAACACCGTGTCCGGGAACTCGCGCGGCAGCTTCTCGCGCAGCTCGCGCACGTAGTCGGCCGTGGGCTTGTGCTCCTTGGTCAGCGCGATCTGCACGTCGCCGTCCTGCGTGCCGATTACGCCGGTGTTGTTGTAGGTCAGGTTGATCGAGCTGGGCGGCAGGCCGATGTTGTCGACCATCGTGGCGATCTCGTCCGGCGGAATGATCCGGCGGACCGCGTCCTCGATCTTCGCGAAGCGGGCCGCGGCCTCTTCGACGCGCGTGCCCACCGGCACGCGGGCGTGCATCAGGATCTGGCCGCCGTCCACCGAGGGGAAGAAGTTGCTGCCCAGGAAGGGGATCAGGCAGGCCGACACGGCGATCACCGCGACGAAGCCGGCGATCACCGTCTTCGGATGGCCCACCGCCAGCGCCAGCAGGCCGCGGTAGCCGCCGCGGATGCGCTCGAAGCGGGCCTCGAAGGCGCGCTGGAAGCGGATCAGCGGGTTGCGGGTGGCCTCGCGCTCATGGGCGTGGACGTGCGGCTTCAGCAGGTACTTCGCCATCGTCGGCACCAGGGTGCGCGACAGCAGGAAGGAGCACAGCATCGCCAGCATCACGGCCTCGGCCATCGGCACGAACAGGAAGCGTGCCACGCCGGTCAGGAAGAACATCGGCACGAACACGATGCAGATGCACAGCAGCGAGACCAGCGCCGGCGTCACGATCTGGCGTGCGCCGTCCATGATGGAGGTCTCGACGTCCTTGCCCTGTTCCAGGTGCCAGTTGATGTTCTCGATCGTCACCGTGGCGTCGTCCACCAGGATGCCCACTGCCAGCGCCAGGCCGCCCAGGGTCATGATGTTGAGCGTTTCGCCCAGCATCGCCAGGCCGATCAGCGCGCCCATGATCGACAGCGGGATCGACACCGCGATGATCACGGTGGAGCGCCAGCTGCCGAGGAACAGCAGGATCATCAGGCTGGTCAGCGCCGCGGCGATGCAGCCTTCCACCGCCACGCCGCTGATGGCGGCGCGCACGAAGATCGACTGGTCGTTGATGGGCACGACGTTCAGCGCATCGGGCCAGGAAGACTTCATCGCAGCGATCTTGGAGCGCACGCCGTCGACGATCGCCAGCGTGGACGTGGAGCCGTTCTTCAGCACCGACATCAGCACCGAGCGGCCGCCGTCCACGTGGACGATGTTGGTCTGCGGCGCGTTGCCGTCGTGCACGTGGGCGACGTCGCGGATGTAGATCGTCGCGCCGTTGACCACCTTGATCGGCAGATTGCCGAGGTCGGCGATCACCGAGGGCGCGTTGTTGAGCTGCAGCGTGTATTCCTGGTCGCCGATCTTCTGCGTGCCGACCGGGATGATCAGGTTCTGCGCTGCCAGCGCCAGCGACACTTCCTGCGCCGACAGCCCGCGCGCCTGCAGCGCGGCCGGGTCCAGGTCGATCTGCACCTGGCGCTGCTTGCCGCCGTAGGGGAAGGGGATGGCCGCGCCGGGCACGGTGACCAGCGGCGTGCGCACCGTGTTGACGCCCAGGTCGAACAGGTTCTGCTCCGACAGGCCCTTGCCCGACAGCGCCAGCTGCAGGATGGGCACCGTGGAGGCGTTGTAGTTCAGGATCAGCGGCGGCGTGATGCCCGGCGGCATCTGCCGCACGGCCACCTGCGCGATGGCCGTGACCTGCGCGTTGGCGACCGCGACGTTGACGCCCGGCTGGAAGAAGATCTTGACGATGCCCACGCCGGCATAACTCGTTGCCTCGATGTGTTCGATGTCGTTGACGGTGGTCGTCAGCGAGCGCTGGAACAGTGTCGAGATCCGGCCGGCCATTTCCTGCGGCGGCAGGCCGGTGTACTGCCAGGCGACGGCAATGACCGGGATCTTGATGTCCGGGAAGATGTCGGTGGGCGTGCGCATGGCGGCCAGCGGGCCGATGCCCAGCAGCAGCAGTGCGACGACGATAAAGGTGTACGGGCGTTGCAGCGCAACGCGAACGATTCCGACGAGCATGCTTGCTTATCCCCTCTTGGCGGCGGGCGTGCCGCGGTCGGCTTCGCCCGGCATCAGCGTATCGAGGTTCTCCTGCACGCGTCGCAGCAGGGTCATCAGCTGCGTGCGCTCGGCCGGCTCCAGGCCGACCAGCGCCTCGGCGCGGCACTTGTCCGCGCTGCGCCAGATCTCGTCGAGCAGCGGCAGCGCGCGGTCCGGCTTCAGATAGAGACGGTGTGCGCGCCGGTCGGTGGCGTCGATGCGTTGGTCCACCAGGCCGTCAGCGGTCATCCGGGCGAGCAGGCGGCCGAGCGTCATCGGGTCGGTGCCGGTCAGCTCCGCCAGGCGGGCCTTGGAAATGCCTTCGTTGCGCTGCAGGTAGGTCAGCACGCGGCATTGCGACAAGGTCAGCGTGCTGCCGGCGGCGGCCGCATGGCGCTCGAAGTTGAGTGTGTTCAGCCGCGCCAGGTCGCGCAGCAGGAAACCGAAGTCGCGCAGCGGATCGGGCGCGGTGGATTGGGCAGCCTTGAGGTCGGCGGCGGTGGCGGCGGTCACACGAATTCCCCTCGAAAGTTCGGGCCGCTTGGCCGGCCCGTTGGTATCGACTGTTAGTGTATGAACCAGCATGCCGGCAGCAGGCTGTTACAGGCAAATAATTGTGAAGGGCACGGCGCCCGCGTGCGCGCTGCAATCAAAAAAGCACGACCGTGCCATTCTGTCGCCCGAGAGACGCCGGGCCCCCCGCTGCCGTGTTGGAATGCGCGGCAGTTACATGAACGACAGCCAATCAGGAGACCCCCGATGAGCACCACCAATCGCCAGATCCACTTGGTCTCGCGCCCGCAGGGCGAACCGACGGCCGACAACTTTAAGCTCGTGGAGTCCGCCGTATCGGCGCTGGCCCCGGGCCAGGTGCTGGTGCGCAACCACTACCTGAGCCTGGACCCGTACATGCGCGGCCGCATGAACGAGAGCAAGAGCTACGCCCAGCCGCAGCCGCTGAACGAGGTGATGATCGGCGGCACCGTGGGCGAGGTCGTCGAGTCGCGCAACGAGCACTTCAAGGTGGGCGACAAGGTCGTCGGCTACGGCGGCTGGCAGGAGTACCAGCTGGTCGACGCGACGCAGCGCGGCGTGCTGCAGAAGGTGGACACCACCCACATCCCGCTGGCCGCCTATCTCGGCGCCGTGGGCATGCCCGGCGTGACCGCCTGGTACGGCCTGGTGAAGATCATCAACCCGAAGGCCGGCGAGACGGTGGTCGTCAGCGCCGCCAGCGGTGCGGTCGGCGGCGCGGTGGGCCAGCTCGCCAAGGTGCGCGGTGCGCGCGCGGTGGGCCTGGCCGGCGGACCGGACAAGTGCCGCCAGGTGGTCGAGGAACTGGGCTTCGACGAGTGCATCGACTACAAGCAGCACCCGGACGTGAAGAGCCTGTCGGCCGCGCTGAAGGCCGCCTGCCCGAACGGCATCGACGGCTACTTCGAGAACGTCGGCGGCAAGATCCTCGACGCGGTGATGCTGCGCGCCAACGCGTTCAGCCGCATCGCCATGTGCGGCATGATCTCCGGCTACAACGGCGAGCCGATCCCGATGCAGGCGCCGCAACTGATCCTCGTCAACCGGATGAAGATCGAGGGCTTCATCGTCAGCGAGCACATGGACGTCTGGCCCGAGGCGCTGAAGGAACTCGGCACCCTGGTCGCCACCGGCAAGCTCAAGTACCGCGAGACGGTGGCCGACGGCCTCGCCGCGGCGCCCGAGGCCTTCCTCGGATTGCTGAAGGGCAAGAACTTCGGCAAGCAGCTGGTCAAGCTGATCTGATGTCGTCTCCGGCATCCTTGCGCTGGACCTGCGCCACGCTGGACGAGCTGAGCCCGCGTGCGTTGTACGAGGCGCTGGTCCTGCGCTCGCAGGTCTTCGTCGTCGAGCAGAACTGCGTGTTCCTGGACCCCGACGGCGACGACCCGCGCGAGGGCGCCTGGCACCTGCTGGGCCACGGTCCGGCGGGCGAGCTGCA
Organism: Roseateles agri; assembly: GCF_034043675.1. NCBI lineage: Bacteria > Pseudomonadati > Pseudomonadota > Betaproteobacteria > Burkholderiales > Sphaerotilaceae > Roseateles > Roseateles agri. The sequence goes on from NZ_JAXCLA010000009.1 coordinate 194,542, forward strand.
GGTCTATGCGCGCCTGCTGGCGCCGGGCTGCCGCGGCCCGCACCAGCCGAACCCGCGCATCACCCGCGTGGTGAGCAGCCCGGCGCATCGCGGCACGGGCCTCGGCCCGGTGCTGATGCAGCGCGCCATCGCCGAGTGCGAATCGCGCTGGCCGGGCTTCTGCATCGACATCAACGCCCAGGCCCATCTCTTGCGCTTTTACGAGGGGCAGGGCTTCGTCGTCACCTCCGAACCGTACGACGAGGACGGCATTTCCCATATCGACATGAGGAGGCAGCCCCGATGAGCGAACTGATCCTGCACCACTACGCCGGCTCGCCGTTCTCCGAAAAAGTGCGGCTGGTGCTCGGCTTCAAGCAACTGGCCTGGCGCAGTGTGGACGTGCCGGTGATCCTGCCCAAGCCCGACGTCGTCGCGCTGACCGGCGGCTACCGGCGCACGCCCTTCCTGCAGGTCGGTGCCGACATCTATTGCGATTCGGCGCTGATGTGCGAGGTGATCGATGCCACGCAGCCGTTCCCGCCGCTGTTCGACGGTGCGGCCACCCGCGTGCTCGCGCAGTGGGCCGACACCGACCTGTTCTGGGCCATGATCGCCCACACGATGCAGCCGGCGGGCTTCGCCGCCATCATGGGCGGGCTGCCGCCGGCAGTGCTGCAGGCTTTCGCGGCGGACCGGGCGGCGATGACGGCCGGGATGAAGCGGCCGACGGCGCGAGATGCTACTGCTCAGCTAACGAGTTACTTTGACTGGCTGGAGCAGAGTCTGGCCGACGGCCGTTCCTTCTTGTGTGGGGATGCGCCGAGCGTTGCGGACTTTTCGGTGGCGCAGAGCGTCTGGTTCATCCGGCGGGCGCCGCCGGTGGCCGGCGTGCTGGAGCCGTTTGTGCGACTGGCGGCCTGGTATGGGCGGGTGGCGGCGTTTGGGCATGGGATGCGGAGCGAGATGAGCGGTGTTGATGCTCTGGCTCTGGCTGCGTCGAGTACGCCGGTGGCGGTCGAAGTCGAGGCGGACTTGGGTTTCGCTGCCGGCGACGAGATCACTGTGACGCCGACGGACTATGCGCAGGATCCGGTGGCGGGCACGCTGGTGGGCTTGTCGACGAAACGGGTCACGCTGCGTCGTGTGGATGAGCGGGCCGGTACGGTGCATGTGCACTTCCCGCGGGTGGGATATGCGGTGAAGGCGGCGGGGTGATGAGGCACTTTGCTGGCGCCACGATGCCGGGACTCGCCCCGGCGGGCGACTCACTTTCTTGGGCGCCCAAGAAAGTAAGCAAAGAAACCGCCCCTACTGCGCCGCCCTCCGCTTCGCTGCGGGTGCCCTGCGATGCTCGAAGCCCGGGGCCGCGCCAAACTCGCTGCGCTACGCTCCGCTCAGACAAACGGCGCGAAGCATGTCTACGAAGCGCGCTTCGCGCGCACCCCGGACTTCTGCGCTTCTCGGCGGTGCAGAAGGGGAACTCGATACGGCTCGCTGCGCATCGCCTCCAGGGGCGCCTCACCGAGGCGATGCGCAGCGAGCCGACCAGTCTTCGGGCCCCTTGTGCAGCCGCCGAGAAGCGCAGTGGCTTGGGACCGTGAGCGCAGCGAACCTCGTGAACTGACTTCGCGCCGTCTGTTTGAACGAAGCGTAGCGAAGTGAGTTTGGCGCGGGGCCCAAGGCGCGAGCATCGCAGGGCACCCGACCGAAGGGAGGGCGGCGGAAGCAGGGTCGCCTTTCTTTGCTTACTTTCTTTGGCGAAGCAAAGAAAGTGAGTCGCCCGCCGGGGCGAGACCCGGCACCTCACACGAAAAGCGGACATCAGCAACACCGACCAACGGAGACAAAAGATGAAGAACTACCAAGGCAAAACCGCCGTCATCACCGGCGCCGGCTCCGGCTTCGGCCTGGAAGTCGCCCGCATCGCGGCGCAGCGCGGCATGAACCTCGTGCTGTGCGACGTGCAGGCCGACGCGCTGGAGAAGGCGGCTGCCGAATTCGAGGGCAAGGTGCCGGTGCTGGCGCGCCGGGTCGACGTGGCCAAGGCCGTCGAGATGGAGGCGCTGGCGGCCGACGTGAAGCTGCGCTTCGGCGCCCCGAACTTCGTGTTCAACAACGCTGGTGTCGGCGCGGGCGGGATGGTCTGGGAGAACTCGCTGGCCGACTGGGAGTGGGTGCTGGGCGTCAACCTGATGGGCGTGGTCCATGGCGTGCGGCTGTTCACGCCGATGATGCTGGAGGCGGCCAAGGCGGATCCGGCCTTCGAAGGGCACATCGTCAACACCGCCTCGATGGCCGGGGTGCTCAATGCACCCAATATGGGCATCTACAACGTGTCCAAGCACGCGGTCGTGTCGCTCAGCGAGACGCTGTATCAAGACCTGGCCCTGGTCAGTGACCAGATCCACTGCTCGGTGCTATGCCCCTTTTTCGTGCCGACCGGCATCAGCCAGAGCCACCGCAACCGCCCGGCCGACCTGGCGGCGCAGAAACCGACCAAGAGCCAGCTGATCGGCCAGGCGATGAGCGACAAGGCGGTGTCTTCCGGCAAGGTCACCGCGACCCAGGTGGCGGGCATGGTGTTCGACGCGATGGATGCGGACCGCTTCTATGTCTTCAGCCATCCGCAGTCGCTGGCCAGCGTGCAACTGCGCATGGAGGACGTGATGCAGCAACGCAACCCGAGTTCACCGTTCGCGGCGAAGTCCGAGATCGGCGAGCAGCTGAAGGCAGCGTTGCGCGGGCTCTGATTCCCCTCGTCGACACCGCTCACATAACTGGTTAGTTCCCCCACAATGGGGGCATGGCCGTTGCGCGATCCCTCGTTGCACTTTTCTTCCGCCGCTACCGGTCGGCGCGCTGGATGCCCGGGGTGGTGCTGGGCCTGGTGCTGCTGGGCGCCACGGCCCAGGATGTAGGCCTGACCCCCGAGGAGCGCGCCTGGGTGGCCGAGCACCCGGTGGTGCGCGTGGCGAGTTCGCGCAGCTACGGGCCCTTCACCTTCGTGGACGAGACGGGCGAGCTGCGCGGCCTGTCGATCGATTACGTCGAGCGCCTGCGGGCGCTGACCGGCCTCAAGCTCGAGATGGCGCCGCCGATGGCTTTCGCCGATTCGATCAAGGCGCTGCAGGACGGCCGGCTGGACATGATGATGTCGCTGCGCGAGACGGCCGAGCGGCGCGAGTTCATGTCCTTCACGCGGCCCTACATCTCGGTGCCGGCGGTGCTGCTGCGCCGGCGTACCGACGAGAGCCGGCCGGTGCGCGAACTGGGTGAGCTTCAGCCGGGCGAGAAGGTCTCGGTCAGCCAGAACTATGCGGTCGGCCCTTTCCTGGCCGAGCGTTTTCCCGAGAATCCGCAGACCATCGAGGCCGACGACCGCAGCCTGCTGCGCCGGCTGGCCGGCGGCGAGATCAGCGCCGGCGTGGTGGACATGGCCGGCGCCACCTACCTGATGCGCACCGAGGGCATCGGCAACGTTCGCGTCGTCGCCGACGTGGGCTTCGCCTACGACATGGGCATCGGCTACCGGCGCGACTGGCCGATCCTCGGCCGCATCCTGCAGAAGGGCCTGGACCGCATCGGCCCGGAGGAGCGCCAGACGATCGCCGACCGCTGGATCGCCGTCATGCGGCCGCCCGGCACCCTGTCGCGCCGGGCCTTGGTGATCGGCAGCGCCGTGCTGGCGCTGGCCGTGGCGACGCTGACGCTGATGTTCGTCTGGAACCGCACCCTGCGGCGCCAAGTGATCGCGCACACCGAGCAATTGCGGCACGAGCTTGCCGAGCGGCGCCGCCTGCAGGATGCGGACCACGCACGTGCGCTGGCCGAGCTGGCCAACAAGTCCAAGACCGAGTTCATGTCCCAGGCCAGCCATGAGCTGCGCACCCCGCTGAACGCGGTGCTGGGCTTCTCGCAGCTGCTCAGCAGCGACCCGGCGCGGCCGATGGACGAAACGCAGCGCGAGCGCGTCTCGCGCATCCAGGACGCGGCGCGGCACCTGCTGGTGCTGATCGAGGACATGATGAGCTTCTCTCGCCTGGAGTCGGGCAGCCTGGCGGTGGAGCCGCGGCCGACCGACGCGGTGCCGGTGGTGCGCCGCTGCGTCGAGCTGGCCGAGCCGGCCGCGGCCGAGGCCGGCCTCTCGCTGAGCTTCGAGCCCCCGCCGAACCTGCCGCTGGTGATGGCCGATCCGGTGCGGCTGGAGCAGGTGATGCACAACCTGCTGTCCAACGCGGTCAAGTACAACAGCCGCGGCGGCTGGGTTCGCGTGCGCGCCTGGACGCGTGGCCCCGAACGCTTCTGCATCGAGGTCGCCGACGGCGGCCTGGGCCTCAGCGCCGAGCAGCAGGCGCAGCTGTTCCAGCCCTTCAACCGCCTGGGCCGCAGCGCGATGGAAGGCACCGGTATCGGCCTCGTGATCTGCAAACAGTTGATGGAACGCATGGGCGGCACGATCTCGGTCAGCAGCGAGGCGGGGGAGGGCAGCCGCTTCACAGTGGAACTGCGGGTGGCGCCGGCAACAGGGGAAACCTGAACCTGTCTCCCGCGACTCCGGCCGGTCGGTGAGGCAGGCCGCTGCGCTTAGGCTCCTGGATTCCCTTCTGGAGACCTCTGATGTTCATGCGCCGCTCCTTCGTTCGCTCCCTTGCACTGGCCGGCCTGGCCGCCTGCGCCGGTTCGGCCGCTCTTGCCGGTACCTTGAGCTTCGAGGGCTCGACCGTGGGCGGCCCGCTGTGGGCGCGGCCGCTGGCGGGTTCGCCACCGACCGTGGTCTCGCCCTCGCTGGCCAACAAGGTCAGCTACCAGGTGACGGCCTTCCAGGTGGACCAGAACGACAGCTTCAGCCTGATCGCCACCTCGGGCGCGCCGACCGGCTGGGACAGCTTCACCTTCCTGTACAAGGATTCCTTCGACGCCAGCCAGCCACTCAGCAACGTGATGCTGGGCAATGACCGGCTGGCGGGCGGCACGGACGCGCAATCGGGCTTCACCAATGTGAGCCTGCAGGCCGGCGTGACCTACTACTTCGTCGTTTCCGGCTACTCCAACAACCAGGCCGGCGCCTACAGCGTCGCGATCACCGCGCCGACGGGCACGGCCTTCCTGGCCTCGCCGGTGCCCGAGCCCCACCCCGTGGCAATGCTGCTCTCCGGCGCAGGCCTGCTGGGCCTGGTGGCCTTGAGGCGCCGGCGCATCGTCCGCTAGGCAGGGCGGAGCACCGCTGGTCGCCTCTGGCTACTCCTTGACCGAACCGGTCAGCCCCGACACGTAGTAGTCGACGAAGAACGAGTAGATGAAGGCGACCGGCAGCGAGCCCATCAGCGCGCCAGCCATCAGCGGGCCCCATTGGTAGAGGTTGTCCTGGATCAACTCGGTGACGACGTCGGCCAGCACCGTCTTGACCTCCGAGCTGGAGATGAGGGTCAGCGCATAGATGACTCGTTCCGCGACAGCGAGAACGCGAAGATGCCGGCCGAGATCAGGCCCGGCACGGCCAGTGGCAGCACGATGCGCGCGTTCCACGGCGAGCCGAGGAAATCGATGTAGTGATCGATCAAACCCAGCTTCAGCAGCGCCCAACTGAGGATCGAGAACTGCGCGTCGTAGATCCATCAGAAGGCAAGCGCCGAAAGGGTCGTCGGCAGAATGTAGGGCAGCAGCATGACGGCGCGGAAGAAGGTCTTCGGCGGGATTTGCGGTTCAGCAGCAGCGCCAGCCACAGGCCCAGGCCGAACCTCAGCACACTGGCGACGCTGGTGCAGACCAGCGTGTTGAACAGTGTCAGCCGCGTTACCTCGTCGCCGCACAGGAACTGGTAGTTCTCCAGCTCCACCCATTCGCCGGGCCGGCCCACCTTGGCATCGGTGAAGCCGAGCCAAGTGCCCGGCGCCAGCGGGTAGCTCAGGAACAGGTCGCTCATGGTCTTGTCTCCTGTGCATCGTCGTAGGAACTCAGGCTGCCAGGCATTGCCCGGTGTTCGCATCGAACAGATGGGCGCGCTGCAATCGGGCTGCAGATGGATCGTCGTGCCAGGCGCGAACTCGTGCCGCTCGCGGAACACTGCAGACAACTCGATGCCCTGGTGCCGGCAGGCGATGAAGGTGTCCATACCGGTGGGCTCCAGGACCCCACGCGCGCGGCGATGCCGCCGTCGCTGACCAGAATCAGGTACTCTCCGCCCCCGCCCCCGCCCCCGCCCCCGCCCCCGCCCCCGCGCCGCAGCGTGCCGGGCAAGAAGCTCATGGCTGGCGAGCCGATGAAGCCGGCGACGAACTGGTGGGCCGGCCGATCGCGCAGCTCCAGCGGCTTGCCCGCCTGCTCGACGCGGCCGTCGCGCATCACCACGATGCGGTCGCTCATCGTCATCGCCTCGATCTGGTCGTGCGCCACGTAGACCGAGGTGATGCCGAGCCGCTGGTGCAGTTCCTTGATCTCGCTGCGCATCGCCACGCGCAGCTTGGCGTCGAGGTTGGACAGCGGCTCGTCGAACAGGAAGACCTGCGGGTCGCGCACGATCGCGCGGCCCATCGCCACGCGCTGGCGCTGGCCGCCGGAGAGCTGGCGCGGATAGCGGTCCAGCAGCGCATCGAGTGCCAGGATGCCGGTGGCGTGCGCCACCTTGGCCTCGACCTGTGCCTTGTCCAGGTGTGCCAGCACCAGCGCGAAGGCCATGTTCTCGCGCACTGTCATGTGCAGACCTTTCCTAGCCGTGATCAGGGTTGTGCTTGCATGTCGACGACGGTCTGCGGCTTCCTCAAACTTGCGTAGATGAGTGCTTGGGCCGCCCGTCGATCCATCCAACAATGGCTGCGCCCGGCACAGCCCGGCGGGGAGGCGAAGATGGATATCTACAACGTGCGAGACAGTCGCAAGCTGCTGGTCAGCGTCTACAACGCGCAAGAGGCCCGCGAGGCGATCGCCGGCGGCGGCCGCATCATCGACAGCGAGGACCCGAAGACGGCGCTCGGCAACATCAGTCCGCTGAACATCATGGCGGTCAGCGACGCCGTGCTGGACAGCAAGCGCAATCTCGACGTGCAGCTGAGCACGAACATCGGGGAGGATCAGCTGCTGTTCCGGCGCACGGACGATGGACGCGCCATCGAGAAATCGAAGAGCGAAATCGCCGGCAAAGCGGCTCAAGCGGCCATCGGCGTCGCGGTGGCGATGGGCCGGCAGGTGCACCCGACTACCATCGTGAAGGTCGGGCTGGACGGCATGGGGACAGACGAACTCGGTGCGGTGCTGAGCGAGATCGTGACGACGCTGGGGCGCACCCAGTCGCTGCAGAACACGCGAGTGATGGCTGTGCTGTTCGCGCAGGATGTAGCCACGTGGGACGAACGCAAGAATCAGGACTGGGTCCGCAAGGGACTGGTCGCCTCGCGCGAGTACGTGCCGTGCGCTGCCGGTACGCCCGGCGCCATCGACCTGCTGGACTTCGCGGTCAACAAGGAAGACCCGACGGCGCGGGCGACGATGCAGACGCTGGCGCGCGATGGATACCTTGTCGGCGACTCCACGTCGAGCACGGTCATGCTGAACGGCCTGTTCAAGCAGACCGACTTCTTCACCGGCATCGCTCAAGGCGGGAAGACGGGACGGGCGATGATCAAAGCGATGGTCGACGCGGCGGCGAAGGCGGGCGCGCACGGCCTGATGATCGATACCTCGATCCTGTCCAAGTGCTCGGGCATCTGCTGCGTCGACACATCCGGATCGGATGAAATGGTCGACGTCAACGCGCTGGTCACGTTTCCGGACGGCAAGCCATTGCAAGGCATCCTGTCCCTGGACGATATCCGCTTCTTTGTCGACTACTGCCACTTCAAAGGCATCGTGGCCAACTTGGCGGGTTCGATCAGCAGCCTGCAAGCGCAGCAGCTCTGGCTGCTGGTTCCCGGGCTGAACCAGCTGTCGACGCGCGGCTCGTCCTCGGCCAATGTCAGCGATCCCTCCCTGAAGGAACAGACCTCGGGCGGCGGTTCGCGAGCGACGAACACGATCGTGCAAGCGCTGGTGCGCGGGCTGGCGCCGCCGGAACAGGGCGGCGTGCTCAACGTTCCGGCAAGCCTCATGAACAACCCGGCGGCCCGGCCCGTCCTCGACAAGCTGAAATGCCGCTTGGACGAGCTTCGTGAGGCGCGGGCGCTGCCGAAGCTCGAAGCGTTCTGGGTCGACGATGCCGGCGTACCCCGGCCCTTTTGACGAGGTTCCCCACATGAGCCTGGACAACGCCGGCGAACTGGACGAGTCGCAATCCCCCACGGCCATGACGGACACGCCGCAGCCCGCCGTGGAAGGGTTCGAACTGGCCTACCACTTCCACACGGGGCCGTGGAAACGTGTCATCGACCTGCAGGTGGCCGAAATCCAGAAGGACATGCGGCGCGCGCGCGCCGAGGGGCGGCTTGTCGTCTACCTGAGCTGCCCGATCTCTAAGCGCGGCGGCGGCCATTCACTGACGAACACCTCGGTGGCCCGCCATGTAGAACGCTGCCTGATGCAGCGCTGGGGCGAGGCGTTCTGGATCCTGAATCCGACTGCATACCAGCTGGAGTCGAAGGCCGGCATGAACAGGATGACCGAGGTCGCGAGGGCAAACGGCATCGACCTCGGCGATCTGCTGGGCCGGTCCCAGCCGACCGGCGGCGACTACATGCGGATGTGGACGCGCGTGCTGGTCGAGAACGACCCGATCGACAGCGCCCCGGTCAATACCGGCCAGTGCATCGATGCGTTCTACTTCGTCGGCCCCAGCGACGTGCAATCGTTTTTCCTGTCTCAGGGCGAGACGCTGACGGCGGGCATCGAAGCCTATTTCGCGCGCAAGTTCGCGACGGACCTCCAATTCCGCAAGGACTATTCGGTCGAGCCGCAGAAAGTGACCGGCCTGGACACCGACCCGGACGCGAAGCTGGCAGCGCAAGCGAAAGCGCAGGCCGATGCGGATGCGGAGTGGTCGCGGCGGCGGCGGGCCTTCATGCGCTACTACGGCTTGCGCGCAAGCGCGGACTTCAGCGTCGGCTCGCACGACGAATGGAACATCGTGCGCCTGCTCAACCGCAGGCGGCTGGAAGTCAGCCAGGTGACCGCGCGGGACGGCTACCTGCCGGGCGGCGACGTGGGCGAACAGATCGCCGTGTACTTCGACGGCCGGCAGGTCGATCCGTCGTCGATGATCGCACCGGCCTCGCCGGGCAATGCGCCAGACGCGGGCTGAGGTTCAGCCCAGGAACTCTGCCGGCACCGGCTGCAACTCGGTGTGCATGTCCAGGAACCAGCGGATCACGCGCTTTACGCGGGCCGGCATGCGGCGGTCGCGCAGCCGGATGATCGAGATCTGCTGGCGGGCGACCAGCGAGCCTTGCCCCGGGTTGCCGACGATCCTGAGTCGGCCCGTCTCGATGCGGTCAATCACGACGTGGCGGGGCATGATCGTCACGCCCAACTGGCCCTCGACCATCGCCATGGCGCCGCGCATGTCGTTGAACTCGCCCTGGATCTGCAGCGCCACAGCGGGGATCGCCTCGGCGCCTTGGTAGTGCGCGCGGATCCAGCAGTTCAGGCACTCGATCATGCCGGGGTAGACGATCATCGGCAGGCCCAGCAGCTCGTCGAGCGTGGCGGGCGCCGGGCCGGCGGGCTCCCGCGTCGATTCCACGAGCACGTATTCCTCGAAGCAGAACGGGTAGTTCTGGATCGCCGGCATGTCGATGTCGTGGTTGACGAAGCCGAAGTCGATGTGTCCTTGCTGCAGTTCGCGTGCGACCTCGGCGCTGGAGCGCAGCTCGATGCGCAGCAGGATGTCCGGATGCTCGCGCCGGCGCTCCAGCAGCCAGCCGAAATGCGGCGCGTGGATGCAGCTCTCCGGCATCGCATAGCTGACCTCGCCGCGCAGCGATTCGAACTCCTCATTCAGCTTCTCGAGGAATCGGCTGGCGTGGTCCATGTATGCATGCGCGTACTGCGCGAGCAACTGGCCCGATGGCGTCAGCATCACGCGCGAACCGGCGCGCACGAACAGCTGCGTGTTCAACCGTTCTTCCAGTTTGGCGATTTGCTGGCTGACGGCGCCCTGCGTCAGCGCCGCAAGCTCGGCCGCTGCCGAGAAGCTCTGAGCGTTGACGACGGCCAGGAATGACCGGAATAACCGGGGATCCAGCCGTTCGAAGTCACTTGCTGTCCAGCCCATTGCATCAAGCTCCCGCTGTGGAGGATCCGGAACCTTGTCCGGATGATGCAGCAGCGGGCCATGCGCGACAACGGGCTGAATACCTATCGACAGTTGCGCCGCGCCGTCTGGCAGGTTTGGCGGTAGAGGACTCGTTAGCATGACGATGCGAAGACCTCAGTGCTCATTCGTACGCTCTTCGCGCTGCGCGGGCGCCTCTCATTGCTGCATGTACTCCGCGCTGCCGATCCAGCGGACGAGCTGCATCAGCGAGGGCGCGCGCGTCTTGCCCAGCAGGTTGCGTACATGGCTGCGCAGCGTGCTGATCTTCAGGCCCAGGTGTTCGGCCGCCTGCTCGACGGCCAGCCCGTCGGCCAGAAGCAGCAGCACGTAGCGCTCGGTCGTCGTCAGGCGGCACTGCTGGCACAGCGCATCGATGCGGGCGCGCTGGCTCAGGGCCGGCTCGTCCATGTGGACCAGCAGCAGGAGACAGCCGGTTGGCCATGCGGCGCCGTGCGAGAGACTCGGGCTGGCGATGCTGATGTCCAGCCACCCGGTGCGCTGGCCCGGCGCGAACCATAAACCGGTATGGGTCGAGTGGCCGCAGCTGGCCTGGTTCAGCAAGCCCTCGAGCTGGCCGGCCTTCAACTGGCCGAAGCTCATCAGACGGCTCGCCGTGCAGGAGGCGTGCCCCTCGTAGAACATGCGCTCGGCGCTGCTGTTCGCGAACACGATCCGGCGGTCGGGCAGCGCGGCCAGCAGCGGCTGCGGCAGTGTGGACAGCAGGTGATCGGACCTCGAATGTCCGCCTGCGGCTTCATTGAATGACAGCATGTCGGAACCTCCACGATTTCTTTTTGTTACTGGCATGCAGTTTGGTTTTTGGAACAGCGTCGCGCAACCGGTCCGATCTAATGACCACCATTGCGAACGCTGATGCCTTCGCGCGGCGCGGGTGCATGCGGACTACACTGCCGCTCCCCGCAGCCGCCGTGCTTCTCGCTCCATGCCCGCCTCGTCCCTATCACCAAATCCCCGAGCTGCTGTCGTCGGCGGTGGTCCCGCAGGATTGATGGCCGCCGAAGTGTTGAGGGCGCGGGGTGTCGAGGTCGATGTCTACGATGCGATGGCTTCGGTCGGCCGCAAGTTCCTGCTGGCCGGCAAGGGCGGCCTGAACCTGACCCATTCCGAGCCCTTCGAACCCTTCCTCGGCCGCTTCGCCGAGCGGGCGCCGCAGATCGAGCCGCTGCTGCGCGCCTTTGACGGCCCGGCCTTGCGCGAGTGGGCGGCGGGCCTGGGCATTGAGACCTTCGTCGGCACCTCGGGCCGCGTGTTCCCGGCGGACATGAAAGCCGCGCCGCTGCTGCGCGCCTGGCTGCACCGGCTGCGCGAGGCGGGCGTGCGCTTCCACATGCGGCGGCGCTGGCTGGGCTGGACGGAGGATGGCGCGCTGCGCTTCGCGGGCGCCGATGGCGAATCGACGGTCAAACCCGATGCCACCGTGCTCGCACTGGGCGGCGCGTCCTGGCCGCAGCTGGGGTCGGACGGCAGTTGGGTCGAGCTGCTGGCCGCGCGCGGCGTGGACATCGCGGCGCTGCGTCCGTCCAACTGCGGCTTCGATCTCGCAAGGCCCTGGACCGCGCATTTCGCCGAGCGCTTTGCCGGCCAGCCGATCAAGCCGGTGGCGCTTCATTTCGAAGGGCAGGGCGGCCGTCGCAAGTTCGATCGCCGCGGCGAGTTCGTCGTCACCGCGACCGGCATCGAAGGCTCGCTGATCTATGCGGCCAGCGCCCTGATCCGCGAGGAGATCGCCGAGTTCGGCAGTGCCACGATCCATCTCGACCTGCTGCCGGACCGCGATGCCGCCTTCGTCGCAGCCGAGTGCGCGCGCCCTCGCGGATCCCGCTCGCTGTCCACGCACCTGAAGAGCCGCCTCGGCATCGAGGGCCTGAAGGCCGGCCTGCTGCATGAGCTGCTGAGCAAGGAGCAGTACCACGACACGGCCGTGCTGGCCGCCACGCTGAAGCGCCTGCCGCTGACGCTCGCCGCCGCGCGACCGGTGGCCGAGGCGATCAGCACCGCGGGCGGCGTGCGCTTCGAGGCACTGGACGAGCGGCTGATGCTGCGCGCGCTGCCCGGCGTGTTCTGCGCCGGCGAGATGCTCGACTGGGAGGCGCCCACCGGCGGCTACCTGCTCACCGCCAGCATGGCCAGCGGCCGCGCCGCGGGGCACGGTGCGGGGGTTTTCCTCTAGAGCGGAAACACCGACTGGCTGGGCAAACACTAGCCGGTGATACGGCTAGCCATCGTTATATTTCCTCCAGACCCTGGTCGCCCTGCCAGGGAAAAAATCAATCTGGAGTGAGACGCTCTTATGGGAACGAAGACATTGGCGGCCTTGCCATGCTGGGCCGTTGCTGCCGCACTGGCCGCGGCATTGGTCGGCTGCTCCAAGCAGGACGCCGCGCCGGTAGGCGGACCCTCCGGCGCCCTGGCCGGTGACCTGAAGGTCGACACCGAGCTGCAGAAGAAGATCCAGGAACAGCTACTGGACGCCAAGCCGGGCACCGTCGTCGAGATCCCCGCCGGCAGCTATCACTTCGACCGCGGCCTCTCGCTGCGCGCCAATGGCGTGACGATCCGCGGCGCCGGCAAGGACAAGACCATCCTCTCGTTCAAGGACCAGACGAGCGGCCCCGAGGGCCTGATCGTCTACGCCAGCGACTTCACCTTGGAAGGCCTGACCATCGAGGACAGCAAGGGCGACGGCGTCAAGATCAACGACGGCGAGAACATCACCGTACGCGGCGTGCGTGTGCGCTGGACCGGCGGCCCCAAGACCAGCAACGGCCCCTACGGCATCTACCCGGTCAAGACGAAGAACGTGCTGATCGAGGACTCCGAGGCCTGGGGAGCGGCCGACGCCGGCATCTACGTCGGCCAGAGCCGCGACGTGATCGTGCGCCGCTGCCATGCCGAGCAGAACGTGGCCGGCATCGAGATCGAGAACACGATCAACGCGGACGTCTACGACAACGTCGCCACCGGCAATACCGGCGGCATCCTCGTGTTCAACATGCCCAACCTGACGCAGCACGGCTACGGCACGCGCGTCTACAAGAACAAGGCCGTCAAGAACAACCTCGGCAACTTCGGCGCCAAGGGCACGGCCGTGGCCAGCGTGCCCGCCGGCTCGGGCATCGTCGTCAACAGCAACTCGAAGGTCGAGATCTTCGACAACGACATCGCCGACAACGCCACCGCCAACGTGATCGTGTCGAGCTACTACTCCACCGGCTACTTCACCGCCGGCGGCACCGAGCCCGACTACGACCCGTATCCGCGCGCGATCTACGTGCTGGACAACCGCTTCAGCGGCGGCGGCGATTCGCCCGACGGCCTGGACCTGAAGACCTTGAAGACGGTGATGTTCGGCATCAACGGCCGCTTCCCCGACGTCGTGTGGGACGGCTACCGCGACGAGAAGCGCGCCAACGTCGCCGAGGAACGCATCTGCGTGAAGAACGGCAAGTCCGAGGTGCTCAACGCCGACGGCCCCAACAAGTACAAGGACCCGAAGGTCGACACCAAGTCGCACGACTGCGAACTGCCCCGATTGCCGGCAGTGGAACTCAAAGGCCGCAGCGCCTGAGCGCGGCCACTAGAAAAAATAGAAAGCTAGAGACAAGAAGTGCTGTTCAACGCCGTAAAGACCCTGGGCGCGCTGGCGCTCGCCGCCGGCCTGCTGTCGGCCTGCAATTCGACCGAACCCGTCAACTTCATCGCCGAGGGCACGCCCGCCAAGCTCAGTGCCTGGCACCTGCTGAAGACCGGTGGCATGAAGCTGGAGCTCAATGCCGGCGTCCAACCCTACGACCTCAACACGCCGCTGTTCACCGACAACGCGCACAAGCTGCGCACGATCTGGATGCCCGGCGGCGTGTCGGCCACCTATGCGGAGAAGGAGAGCTTTGACTTCCCCGTCGGCACGGTCATCACCAAGACCTTCTACTACCCGAAGGCCGACGGCTCGCTGCTGCAGACCAGCAGCGGCAACTACGACCTGCAGCAGGGCCGCGCGCTGGACCTGAGCCGCGTGCGCCTGGTGGAGACGCGGCTGCTGGTGCGCCGCAAGGACGGCTGGGTCGCGCTGCCCTATGTGTGGAACGCCGAGCAGACCGAAGCCGTGCTCTCTCGTACCGGCGACGACATCGCCATGACCTTGAAGGACGACGACGGTAGTTCGCACGCCTTCACCTACGTGGTGCCGAACCAGAACCAGTGCGCGAGCTGCCACGTCGCGAAGATCAAGGGCAAAGACCTGCAGCCGATCGGCTTGAAGGCCCGCCACCTGAACCGGTCGTTTACTTACGCCGATGGCACGACCGAGAACCAGCTGGAGCACCTGGTCAAGACCGGCTACCTGAGCGGCCTGCCCGCCACCGACGTGCCCCGCAACGCCGACTGGCGCGACACCAAGCAGCCGCTGGAGGCGCGCGCCCGGGCCTACCTGGACATCAACTGCGCGCATTGCCACAACCCGGTCGGCGCGGCCAACAACACCGGCCTGAACCTTGAGCCCTTCCTGACTATGGGCCGCCATCAGGGCGTCTGCAAGCCACCGGTGGCGGCGGGCAAGGGCACCGGCGACCGCGGCTTCGGCATCGTGCCGGGCCAGCCCGACCAATCGATCATGACCTTCCGCCTGGCCTCGACCGAGGGCGGAATCATGATGCCCGAGCTCGGCCGCAGCACCGTCCATGACGAAGGCCTGAAGCTGATCCGCGAGTGGATCAAGGCCATGCCCGGCGCCTGCGAGGCGGCCGTGCCGGAGAGCAACAAGTCCTGAGTCCATAACGAACTGCCAAGGAGACACCGACGATGAAAGCCCGCCCCACCCTCATCGCACTCGCGGCTGCTGCCGCTGTCACCGCGTCCGCGCCGGCCTTCGCTCAGGACGA
This sequence comes from Roseateles agri, assembly GCF_034043675.1. Classification (NCBI taxonomy): domain Bacteria; kingdom Pseudomonadati; phylum Pseudomonadota; class Betaproteobacteria; order Burkholderiales; family Sphaerotilaceae; genus Roseateles; species Roseateles agri. Next base: position 209,662 of record NZ_JAXCLA010000009.1, read on the forward strand.
GGGCGGTGTGCAGAACCTCGGCGTCGTCCAGGTCACCGGCCAGAGCCGCGTGCAGCAGTTGCAGGAAGTGCCGATCACGATGAGCGTGCTCGGCGCGGAGACGATCAAGGCGGTGGGCGCCACCAGCATGGCGGGGCTGGACGGGTTGATCCCGGGCCTGAAGATCGAGGCCTCGCAGCCGACACAACCCGAGTACTCGATGCGGGGCCTGGGCAGCGGCGACTTCGGCATCGGCACCGATGCGCCGGTGGGCATCTACCTGAACGGCGTCTATGCCGGCAAGACCGGCGGCGCGCTGCTGAACTTCAACGACGTCAAGCGCATCGAGGTGCTGAAGGGCCCGCAGGGCACGCTGTTCGGCCGCAACGCCGCCGGCGGCGCGCTGTCCATCATCAGCAACGAGCCGGGCCGGGAGCGCGAGGCCAGCGTGCTGCTGCGCCTGGGCGATCAGGGCCAGCGCCATGGCGAAGCGCTGTTCAACGCACCGATCAACGACAGCACCGCATTCCGCTTCTCGGTCGTGCGCGAGCACAAGGACGGTTGGCAGACCAACCTCTACGACGGCAGCAAGTGGGGCGGCGACGATGGCTGGGGCACGCGTGCCGCCGTCAAGTGGGTGGGCGAGAACACCACCGCGCTGCTGACCTGGGAACACGAGAGCATGAGCCAGAAGCCGCGCGCGATCATCGCGCTGCCGTCTGACGAGAAGCTCGCGACCAACCCCTTCCCCGAAGACCCGTCCACCTGGGTCAATCCGATCCGCAAGACCTTCACCAACAACTACCCCTTCGCGCTGGAGTCGCGCCGCTTCGACGGCGTGACCCTGCGGCTGACGCACGACCTCGACTTCGCCACCTTCACCAGCACCACGGCTTACCGCGGCTTCACCGCGCAGAACGTGCAGGACAACGACGGCAACGGCGTGTTCCAGACCTCGCTGTCCACCGGCAACTTCGAGAAGAACAAGAGCTGGCAGCAGGAGTTCCGCCTGAACGGCACGACCGACAAGCTCGACTGGGTGGCCGGCGTCAGCGCCTACTACGAGGACGCGAAGCAGCAGACCGCGCTGTACTCGAACACGCAGACGGTGGACTTGGTCGTTGGCAATGCCAGCGGCGGCCTGTTGACCCCGTTCGGCATCACCAACCAGCTGGCGTCGTTGTTCGGCGTGCCGGGCATCAACGTGTCGGGCCTGCCCTGGACCGAGTCAATGTTCAACACCGGCAAGTACAAGGCTGCAGCGGCCTACGGCGACGTGATCTGGAAGCTGACGAAGGACACGAACGTCACCGCCGGCATCCGCTTCACGCACGACAGCAAGAGCTTCAGCTGGTACAACCCGCCGCGCATTGCGCCGGAGCTGGATGCCACGCTCGCCGCGCTGAACGGTGGCGGTTTCTTTGACGGCGTGACGGCGAACCAGGCAGACATAGCCCAGAGCTTCGGCGTGCCGCTGGCTTATCTGCAGGCCGCCCTGGCGGCCAATAGTCTGAGTACCGACCTCGGTAAGGCGCTGCAGCAGTTGATGGGCAGCAACATCAACTTCAATAGCCCCGAGGCCACCAATGCCGTCGTGCGCAGCAGCGCCGCCTGGAACAACACCAGTCCGCGCCTGGTGATCGACCATCACCTGAACAAGGACACGATGGTGTTCGGCTCGGTCACCCGCGGCTACCAGGCCGGCGGCTTCAACGCGATCTACAAGGAAGGCATCAGCACCTTCAGCCCCGAGACGATCACGAACTACGAGCTGGGCATCAAGGGCAGCCTGAAGGAAGCGGGCCTGTTCTACACCGCTTCCTTGTTCCACTACGACTTCAACAACCTGCAGTCGATCGGCACCAGCAAGAGCTCCGAGGGCATCCTGACCTACATCGTCAACGTGTCCGACCAGAAGGCCACCGGCATCGATCTGGAAGGCGCCTGGCAGATCAACTCGAACTGGCGCCTGTCCGGCGCCACCGAGTTCATCAACCAGACCTACAAGCGCTACAGCTACGCCAAGGATGCCGACACCAGCATCGACATGGCCGGCCAGGCGGTGGGCACGCCGCGCGTCACCGCCACCCTGGGCCTGAACGCCCGCTACGGCATGCTGGGTGGCGAGGGCAGCGCCACCCTGAACTGGGCCTACAGCAGCGCCGAGCGCTGCAACTCCGAGACCAGCGACAAGTACATGTGCGGCAGCTTCCCGGCCTTCCGCGTCGGCGGCCCGACGAGCCGCTTCGACCTGCGCGTGGGCTGGGACGCGCCGCAGAAGAAGTGGGGCATCGCCGCCATCGTCCAGAACCTGACCGACAAGCAGTACGTGGCCTACGTCAGCTCGCTGGGCTCGGCCGTGGGCTCGCGCACCGCCAACGTCACTTCGCCGCGCGCGGTGGCGATCGAGGTCAATTTCAAGATGTGATGCCGCAGCGCCTCGTCGAGATCCGCACGTACAAGCTCAAGCCCGACAGCGCCGAGCGCTTCGTCGCTGCGTTCCGCGCGGCATTGCCGCTGGTGCGCGCCAGCGGCATGGATGTCGTCGCCTTCGGCCGCTCCGATCATGAGCACGAGAGCTTCTGGCTGATCCGCGCCTTCGACAGCCGCGAGCAATTGGTGGCCCAGCAGGACGCGTTCTACTCCTCTGCCGCCTGGCGCGAGGGGCCGCGCGAAGCGCTGGTGGATTGCCTGGACGACTACCTGAACACGCTGCTGTGGATGTCGCCCCGGGCCGTCGAGGAACTGCGTGCCGACAACAATGGGCTGCTCGCCGGGGGCGAGTAACCTGCGTGGACCTTCGCTGCGGCACCTTGACGGGATGGGCGCCGGCTTGTGGTCCGTGCATGCTGCAATGCCATCGGGTTTTGTCATTCGAGGTGGCACTGTTGCTTAAGTTCGTGGTCCGCATCGCCTTCGCAGCCGTCGGCGCCGCCTTGATCGTCGATGCCGCTCTTCCGCTCCGGGTCGAACCATTGCAGGTCGACCGGCACACCAGCGAGACGCGGACCGATCACGGCGCGGCAACTGGCGAGATCATCTATAAGGTCCACCTCGTCGGCGGGGTGCCGTCGTCTTGTTCGGTCGGTTACGCGGCCTATTCGGCGCTCAAGGATGGCGATGCCGTCGAGGTCCAGTCGACAAAGCTGTTCAGGAACTGCGTGCGCATTTCCCGGGGGGAGCAGGTTGTGGATTTTTTGAAGTACTGGCGGTGGCTGGCAGTCGCGAGCGGCATGCTCCTGCTGGCCGCGGCGCTTGGCTGGATGAGGGACGGTGACGATCTTGGCGATTGAACCGATGAAGGGCGCTCTGTGCTGCTAGCGTCGTCGCGTGACAGTCGCTGGCTTATGCTTTGCCGCCTTCAACGAGGAGACAGCATCCAATGATCGACCACACCGGATTGAGCGTCAGCGACTACGAGCGCAGCAAGGCCTTCTACATCGCGGCGCTGGCGCCGATCGGCTACCAGCTGCTGGCTGAATTCCCCGCCGCCGTCACCGGCAGCACCGACGTCGCCGGTTTCGGCGAGCCGCCGAAACCGGACTTCTGGATTCACCGCGGCGTGCCGAACCAGCCGCCGATCCACATCGCATTCCGCGTCGATTCACGCGCCAAGGTCGACGCTTTCCACCGCGCTGCGATGGCCGCCGGCGGCACCGACAACGGTCCACCAGGCCTGCGCCCGCACTACCACCCGAACTACTACGGCGCCTTCGTGCGTGACCCGGACGGGCACAACATTGAGGCGGTGTGCCACGAGGGGTGAGGGGGCACCCCGTTGCCCTGCGTTCGTTCCATCGGCCGAAGCACCTGAACCAATCGAAGACTTCTCCTCTCAGTAAACTGGACCTCACCCAACATCCACGGAGTCCTTTCTCATGCAGCGTCGAACGTTCTGGCAAGGCAGTGCAGCCGCGGGCATCGGCCTGTTGAGCGGGGTCTCCGCGCCGGCGCAGGCACAACAGCCGACGACTTTGATCGAGGGCCAGCACTACCAGCGCCTGCAGACGCCGGTCGCCACCGGCGGGCAGGGTCCAGAAGTGCTGGAGTTCTTCTGGTACGGCTGCCCGTTCTGCTACAAGTTCGATCCCACCTTGAGCGCCTGGGAGGCGCACAAGCCGGCCAAGGTGGCGTTCCGACGCATCCCGACGATCATCCACGGCGCCAGCCGCGAACATCAGAAGCTGTTCTTCGCGCTGGAGCTGATGGGGATGGAGCACACGGTGCATGCCCAGGTCTTCACGATCGTGCAATCGGAGCCGGAAGGCCTGAACGACTTGCCATCGATGCAGGCGCTGGTCCGCAAGCTCGGCGGCGATGCCGACAAATTCGCCGCGATGTACAAGTCCTTCGGCCTGCAGGCTCGGTGCCAGGGGGCGGCCACTCTGTTCGGCGCGGCCGGCCTGACCTCCGTCCCGTCGCTGCTGATCAATGGCCGCTACGTGACCTCGCCGTCGATGGCCGGCGGCGCGGACCAGGCGATCCACGTGGTCGATGCGCTGCTAGCCCGCGGCACGGCCTGACGCTGCAAACCTCCAAGGAACGCCCATGTCCTTCGAACTCTGGCTCGCCTTCGTCGCCGCTTCCGCGGTGCTTCTGATCATTCCCGGACCGACGATCCTGACGGTCATCAGCTACTCGATGGCGCATGGCCGTCGTGCCAACGTGCCGCTCGTGGCGGCCGTCGCCCTGGGCGATTCGACGGCCCTGGTCGTGTCTCTGCTCGGCCTTGGCGCCTTGCTGGCAACCTCGGCATTCTGGTTCACGGCGGTCAAGTGGGCGGGCGGCCTGTACCTGCTCTATCTGGGCCTGAAGATGCTGCGCTCCGGGGTGTCGGCGGCCGAGGTGTTCAAGCCCGCCGCGCCGAAGTCCCGCTGGCGGCTGTTCGCGAATACCTACCTCGTCACGGCGCTCAATCCGAAGGGCATCGTGTTCTTCGTCGCCTTCCTGCCGCAGTTCATCAAGCCGGGTGCCGACGTCACGCGCCAACTGTGGATGCTGGCCGTCACCTTCGTCGTCATGGCCATGCTCAATGCGGGGCTCTATGCCGTGTTCGCAGCGTCGGCGCGCAAGCTGCTGGCTTCTGCGCAGGCGCAGCGGCGCTTCAACTTCCTGGGCGGCTCGCTGCTGTCGGCTGCAGGCGTGTGGGCGCTGCTGGCCAAGCGTCCCGCATAGCTAGCCGAGCATCGCTGCGAACTCGGCGGCGAAGCGGTGGGCATCGCCGGGCCAGCGGGCCGAGAGGTAGTTGCCGTCGCGCACGACGAAGCCGAGTTCGGGATGGTCGGGCGTATCGCGCCGCAGGCTGATCGGTCCGGCGTCGAAGTCCTTAGCGCGAGCCAGGGCGCGCGTGACCTCGGATTGCACGGTCTCGGGATAGGTGCGGTAGTAGTCGCCCATCCAGGCTCGGGTCAGCCACCAGGCGCTCAATTCCATCTGCGCGGTCAGGGCCGTCGTGCGGCGACCGAACAGGACGGACCGCCCCTGCGCATCGCGCGAGCGAGCGGCCACGATCGTGCCGTGGCAGATCGCACCGACCGGGCGGTCGAGCGCGAACATCGCTGCCACCAGGGCCTGCAGCGAGGCCGATTCGAGATAAGGCCTGACACCTTGCGCATGGCCGCCGGGCAGGATGATCCCGGCATAGTCCGCGGCCTGCAGCGCGGCGTAGGGCAGCGGACGCTGAAACGAAGCATCGGCCTGCAGCGCACCGTAGGCTTCGCGGCCATTGGCATCGGCACGCAGCAGCCCGGCGAGCAGGCCGAGGCCCCGGCCGCTTACCATGATCGGGTCCGCATTCGCCGGGCCACCGTCGGGTGTCGCGAAGACGATTCGATGGCCGCGGGCCTGCAGGATGCGCCACGGGACGGCGACTTCGGTCGGATCGAAATCCGTGTTGGGCAGCGGGATCAGCAGGGTGGCCATCTTGTGCAGGGGATAGGTAGCTTCGAACGCTATGCTCGTTGTTTCCGTCAGGTGTGAATTCTCGATGCGCTACCTTCTCGCTGCTCTCGTTTTCGCCACATCCACCGCTCTTTTCGCCGCGCCCGCGGCTCCGCCGAACCTGATCGTTATCGACGCCAAGCTCACGACGGCGGGCCAGCCTTCCGCCGAGTGGCTCGCCACGCTGAAGGCGCAGGGCTACGAGGCGGTGATCTACCTGGCACCGCCGACGGTCGACGACGCAGTGCGGGACGAGCCGCTGATCGTCGGCCGGCAGGGACTGATCTGGGCCAACCTGCCGATCAAGTTCGGCAGCCCGGTCGATGCCGACTACGAGAGCTTCGCGGCTCTGCTCAAGGCGCTGCGCGGCAAGAAGGTGCTGGTGCATTGCGAGGTCAATATGCGCGCCTCGTCGCTGACCTTCCTCTACCGCACGCTGGTCGAAGGCACGGATCCCAACCTGGCCTGGGAGTCCGTCTCCAAGGTGTGGACACCTCAGGGGCCGTGGAAGGCGCTGCTGCTCAAGCGCCTGAGCGCGCAGGGCATCGCCTTCGATCCGTTCTGATTCGTTTTGACGACGGGGTGCCGACGTGCCCCATAGCTCCATGCCATGGTCCGGCATCGGATTGGCATGCAGCTCGGGCACGGTTCCTGCACAGTAGCAGGACGCAAAATTTGTCCGTCGGGCAACGTTCAGTTACTTCGAGTCACGATGAATCCGTCAGTTGAAACTCCAACCGTTCCGCAGTCGCTGCACATCCTCGGAATCACGCCGATCGAGGAGGCGGTCTACCGGCGCCTGCTGCGTGCGCCGGGCAGCACCGCCGAGATGCTGGCCGCGAGCCTGAACATTCCTGCGGCCGAACTTGCCGGCGCCGTTGCCGAGCTGGAGCGCAAGGGCTTCGCCACCTTCGCACCCGAGCGGGAGCCGCGGCTGTTTCCTTCGCCGCCGGACATCGCCATCGAGTCGCTGCTGCTGCTCCGCCAGAAGGAACTGCAGCTGGCGCGCCTGGCCATTGCGGAGCTGCAGCGCGAGCAGATCAGCACGCCCGACGGCAACCCGGTGGTCGAGATCATCGACGCCGATCCGGCCGCCCAGGCCCAGCCCTATGCGCAGAGCCACAGCCGCGCAGTGGAAGAGGTACTGTGCCTGATCCGGCCGCCCTTCCTCGTGTCGGCGCCCAACAAGGGGGAGGATTCCCGGGCCGAAGCGCGCAAGCGCGGCGTGCGCTATCGCAACATCGTCCATCCGGACACGCTGGCGCTGCCGGGCTGGACCGAGATCCTGCGGCAGGACTACGAGGCCGGCGAAGAGATCCGCCTGCTCTCGGAAGTGCCGTTCAAGATGATCGTGGCCGACCGGGAACTGGGCCTGCTGCCGCTGAAGGTCGGCGAGCCCCGCGGGCCGATGCTGCTGCTGCGCCGCTCGGCCGTGCTGGACGCGCTGTGCGAGCTGTTCGAGACTCTGTGGATGAAGGCCGTGCCGATCAGCTTCGCCAGCGACGGCAGCTTCACGATCGGCACGGCGGCCGCCTTCGGGCCACAGCTCGAAACGATGGTCCCGCTGCTGGCCGCCGGGGTCAACGACAAAGTCGCGGCCGAGCGCCTGGGCATCTCCGAGCGCACGCTGATGCGGCGCATCGACACGCTGTACCAGACCCTCAACGCGCGCTCACGTTTCCAGGCTGGCTGGCTGGCCGCGCTACACGTAATGAAAGGCGGCAGTGAGGGCTAACCCGGTCAGGTTCCGGCCAGCTTCTGCCATGGCAGAAGTCAGCCAACCGTGACAAGGTTCACGCTTCTATGCTGAGGGCACCCCGAACCTCACAGGAACTTAACAACATGTTCTCGCGCACCCTGAAACGCCTGATCGGCGCATCGCTCGCCGCCTCCGCCCTCGTCATCGCTGCCGCGCCTGTCTCCGCCGCCAATGTCGAGGTGTCCTACCTGCCGCCGATCATCGGCATCGAGATGCAGTACCGCGGCATGGGCTACTCCGATGCCGACGGCAACTTCATCAGCCTCGCCGGCGCCCACATCACCTCGGCCACGGTGCTGGTGGACTTCACCTTGCCCGACGGCTTCGACGCCAGCGGCTTCCACATGGACATGGCCGTGCCGGTGTCGGGTGCCGTGAGCCAGTACTTCGCGGTGGAAGGCAGCGACCTGATCCAGGTCTCGCCGAACCACTACACCTACTCGCTGACCACCACCGACTTCAACGGTGAGATCTTCGACAGCCGCTTCGCCGTGGAGACCTACGCCATCGACAACGACGGCAATGCGATCGGCATTCCCGCGCTGGTCGATCCGAAGACCGGCTTCTACTTCACGACCGACGTGATCGCAGCCGCGGTGCCGGAACCGTCCGAAGCGATGCTGCTGGCGGGCGGCTTGCTGTTCGTTGCGCCGCTGGTCGCGCGCCGCCGCAAGAAGAGCTGATCGTTGACGAAGCGCACGCGCGGCCTCAGCCCGCGTGCGGTCCGTCCAGCAAGGATTCCCGCCAGACGACCTCTGGCGGGAATTCCCGTTCCACCGGCAGACTCAGGCCGTAGCACTGGTTCAGCAGGAAGCGGCAGCCGCTGATCGCGGTGCGCTGGATCGGGATGCTCAGGGTGGTCAGGCGCGGGTGCGTGTAGCGGGCCAGCGCGCTGTCGTCGTAGCCGATGACGGAGACCTCTTCCGGCACGCGCACCCCGGCGTGGCCGAAGCAGGAGATCAGGGCCATCGCCATCATGTCGTTGGCGCAGAAGACGGCCGTGAAGTTCAGGCCTTTCTTCAGCAGCTTCGTCGCTGCGGCGTGGCCGCCGTCGAAGCTGAAGTCGCCGACCATCTGGCGGCTCTTCGGGATCTTCACGCCGTGCAGCGCCAGCTCGCTGTGGAAGCCCGCCATCCGCGAGGCGTTGTCGTGCGCGTACTGCAGGCCGGAGATGCAGGCGATGTCGCGGTGGCCCTTGGCGAGCAGCGCACGCGCCACCAGCCGGCCGGCGAGTTCATGGTCGCTGGAGAAGCAGTGCAGCAGGTTGGACGGGCTGACCTGGTTCAGCAGCACCAGCCGTGGCACCCGCTCCCAAAGCGCATCGCAGTCGGCATCGGTCAGGGCGTCGCCCATCACCAGCAGGCCGTCGACCTGTCGCTCGATCAGGAACTCGATGCCGTCCAGCGCCTGCTGGCGGTGCGCTTCCATGTCGTCGATGGAGATGTCGGCCGGGCCGCAGCCGTTGGCCGCCACCATGTGGCGGTTGGCCGCGCGCAGCTCGCGGTCCACGCAGTGCAGGATCGGGCCGTAGAAGTCGCCGGCGAAGTCGGGCACGTAGATGCCGATCATGCCGGCCGACCGCGTGGACAGCGCGCGCGCCGTCGTCGAGGGCCGGAAGTTCAGCGCGGCCACCGCCTCGTTGACGCGCGCCAGGGCGTCGGCCGAGACCGAGCCGTTGCCGGAGATCGCCCGCGACGCGGTGCCGACTCCGACGCCCGCCAGCCGGGCGACGTCCTTGATGGTGGCCATCGGTTTTTAGAGGCGCTCTTGGGATTGCTGGTCGAACAGCGAGACCTGCGCCGCCTGGATCGCGAAGCCGACCTTGCGGTCCAGCGCCGGCACGGCGTACTGCGCATCGGCGTCGACGGCCAGCGACACGCCCTGCGCGTCGAGCCACACGACCTGGCTCGCGCCCATCGGCTCGACCAGCGAGACCAGCGCGTTGCCGTTGGCCCGTTCGCTGCCCGGCTCCGTCAGCGTGATGTGCTCGGGGCGGATGCCCAGCACGACGCGCTCGCCGCCCTTCGGTGGCGCGATGAAGCCGTAGCCCGAGACGTCCGCGCGCAAGGTCGGGGACACGAACAACACGGTGCGTTCTCCGTCACTGGCGACCTGCAGTGTGCCTTCGATGAAGTTCATGCTCGGCGCGCCCAGGAAGCCGGCGACGAACATGTTCGCCGGCTTGCCGTAGACATTGGCGGGCGTGTCGATCTGCTGGATCTTGCCCTGCTTCATCACCGCGATGCGGCTGGCCAGGGTCATCGCTTCCACTTGGTCGTGCGTGACGTAGATCATCGTGGCGCCGAGATCCTTGTGCAGCTGCTTCAGCTCGCGGCGCAGCTCGCCGCGCAGCTTGGCGTCGAGGTTGGACAGCGGCTCGTCGAACAGGAAGACCGAGGCCTCGCGCACCAGCGCCCGGCCGATCGCCACGCGCTGGCGCTGGCCGCCGCTGAGCTGCGAGGGCTTGCGGTTCAGCAGCTCGGTGAGGTGCAGCATCTTGGCCGCGCGATCGACGCGCTTGGCGATCTCGCTCTTGGCGACGCCGGCGATACGCGGGCCGAAGCTGAGGTTCTTCTCGACCGACATCGTCGGATACAGCGCATAGCTCTGGAACACCATGCCGATGCCGCGGTCCTTCGGGTCGGCCCAGGTGACGTCCTGGCCGCCGATGGCCATGCTGCCCTCGTGCACGTCGATCAGGCCGGCAATGCTGTGCAGCAGCGTGCTCTTGCCGCAGCCCGAGGGGCCCAGCAGCACGAGGAACTCGCCGGCGGCGACCTCGAGGTTCAGGTCCTTCAGGATGTCGAGGCCGGTCAGGCGGATGCCGAGGTTTTCAATGGAGACGTTGGACATTTGTTTAACCCTTCACTGCGCCGGCACTGATGCCGCGCACGAACCAGCGGCCGGAGACCAGGTAGACGGTCAGCGGGACCAGCGAGGTCAGGATGGTTGCGGCCATGTTGACGTTGTAGAGCCGCTCGCCGGTGGTGGTGTTGATGACGTTGTTGAGCTGCACGGTCATCGGCAGGTTCTCGCGGCCAGCGAAGACCAAGCCCAGCAGGAAGTCGTTCCAGATGTTGGTGAGCTGCATGATCACGGCCACGGCGATGATGGGCAGCGACATCGGCAGCATCAGCTGGATGAAGATGCGCCAGAATCCGCCGCCGTCGATGCGCGCCGCCTTGAACAGCTCCACCGGCACGCCGGCGTAGTAGTTGCGGAACAGCAGGGTCATCACCGGCATGCCGAAGACCGTGTGGATCAGCACGATGCCCGGCAGCGAGCCGAAGATGCCCAACATTGCCGAGGTACGCACCAGCGGGTACAGCATCACCTGGTAGGGCACGAAGGCGCCGAACATCAGGATGCCGAACAGCCAGCCGGCCCAGCGCACGCGCCAGAAGGAGAGGGCGTAGCCGTTCAGCGCGCCGAAGAAGATCGAAATGATCGTGCTGGGCACGACGATCTTGACCGAGTTCCAGAAGCCCACCTGGATGCCCTGGCACTCCAGGCCCGTGCAGGCGCTGGACCAGGCTTCCACCCAGGCGTCGAAGCTGGGCTTGCTCGGCAGGGCGAACAGATTGCCCAGGCGGATCTCGTCCATCGGCTTCAGCGAGGTCGTGACCATCACGTACAGCGGGATCAGGAAGAAGATCGCCGAGGTGATCAGCAACGTATAGAGGCCGATGCGCGCGGGCGTGAAAGCGCTGCGCTTGCGTGCGGCCGGCCGGGCCGGTGCGCGTGAGGAAATGACGGCGCTCATCGCTTGGCCTCCTTCTTGGCCTGCAGCGCGCGGGCATACCACCAGGGCAGCAGCAGGGCCAGCACGGTCAGCAGCATCACGGTGGAAGCGGCCGAGGCCAGGCCGATGTTGGCGCGGTTGAACAGGTAGTCGTAGATGAACTTGGCGGGCACTTCGGATGCATCGCCGGGGCCACCCTGGGTCATCGCGACGACCACGTCGAACACCTTCACCACGCCCACCGACAGCAGCACGAAGGAGGTGCCGAAGGCCGGAGCCAGCTGCGGCATCACGATCGAGGCGTAGTAGCGCCAGCGCGGCACGCCGTCGATGCGGGCGGCATGCCACAGCGATTCGTCCACGCCGCGCAGACCCGCCAGCAGCACCGCCATCACCAGGCCCGAGGCCTGCCAGACGGCGGCGATGACGATGGTGTAGAGCACCATGTTCTGGTCGACGATCCAGTCGAACTTGAAATCGGGAAAGCCCATTGCGCGCACGGTGGCCTGGATGCCCAGTTGCGGATTCAGCATCCACTGCCAGACGAGGCCGGTGGCCACGAAGGACATTGCGTAGGGGTACAGGAAGATCGTGCGCAGCACGTCCTCGCCGCGCACGCGCTGGTCGAGGAAGACGGCCAGCAGGAAGCCGAGGATCAGGCAGGCGCCGATGAACAGCACGCCGAAGATCACGAGGTGGTTCAGCGAGATATTCCAGCGCTCGGTCTCGAACAGGCGCTGGTACTGGGTCAGGCCGATGAAGTCGTCGCGCGGGAAGACCTTGGAACTGCTGACCGAGATGCGCATCGACCACAGCAGCGTGCCGACATAGACGAACAGCACGGTGAGCGCCATCGGCAGCAGCGCGATCTGGGCGCCAAGGGAACGCCAGGGGCGCCGCACGCTTGCGGCGCGCGGCGAAGGCCCGGGCAGGGTGGTACTGGCCATTGCGGGCCTCCTTCAACTACGGGGAGTGTGTTGGGGTTCGCGGTGCTCACCGCCAACCTACGCAAATCGAATGACTCACGTAGGTTGGAGTGAGCCCGAGGGCGAACTCCAACGATGCAGATTACTTCTGCTTCAACGCGCCAGCCAGCGCCTTCGACGCGTCGTCGACGGACTGGTTGCTGTTCCAGAACTTGCTGACGATGTCGGTCACGGCGCCGACCATGTCCGGCGGCATCAGCGCGTCGGGGTTGGCGACCTGGCGCGAGGTCGTCTTCATCGCGGCCACGCCGGCCTGCGAGCAGATGTCCATCTTGCTGGTGTCGACGTCGGTACGGATCGGGATCGAGCCCTTCTTCGCGTTGAAGGCGACCTGCGTGTCCGGCGCGGTGAACACGGCGGCCAGCTTCTGCTGCGCGCCGATGGCGGTCTTGTCGCTGGTCTTCGGGAACACGAAGACGTCGCCGGCCACCATGTACGGTGCGTTGGCGCCGAAGCCGGCGAAGCAGCCGTATTCCTTGCCGGCCGTCTGCTTGGCGTTGTTGAACTCGCCCTTGGCCCAGTCGCCCATGATCTGGAAGCCAGCCTTGCCGGTGATGACCATGGCGGTGGCGTCGTTCCAGTTGCGGCCCGGCGAGCCGGCGTCCACGTAGTCGTGCAGGCGCTTCAGCGTCGTCATCGCCTTCTTGAAGTTGGGCGTGTTGACGACCGACGGGTCATGGTCCTTGAAGAACTTCATGTAGGTGTCGGTACCACCCACGTGCAGCAGCACGGCGTAGAAGGTGATCCATTCCTGCCAGGCCTGGCCGCCCAGGGCCAGCGGCACGAGGCCGGCGGCCTTCAGCTTGTCCAGCGCGGCGAAGAACTCGTCGATCGTCTTGGGCTCGCCCTTGACGCCGGCCTTCTCCAGCGCGGCCTTGGAGTACCAGAACCAGGTCGGGTTGTGGATGTTGACCGGCACCGCGTAGTAGTGGCCCTTGATCTTGATCGCGTCGATCACGGGCTTCGGCAGGATCTTGTCCCAGCCTTCCTTGGCGGCGACGGCGTCGACGTCGTTCAGCAGGCCTTCGTTGATCAGGTCGTGGTACTGCTGCGAGGTGTTGAACTGCGCGGCGGTCGGCGGGTTGCCGCCGGCCACGCGGCTGTTGATCGCGGCGCGGGCGTTGTCGGCGCCGGCCACGGCGTTGTCGACCCAGGTGCCGCCGGCCTTGGTGTAGGCGGCCGCCAGTTCCTTCACGGCAGCGGATTCGCCGCCGGACGTCCACCAGTGGATCACCTCGGCCTTCTGTGCGTGCACGCCGGCGCTCAGGGCCAGCGCGGCTGCGGCGGCGATCACTTTGAATTGGTTCATCGTTGTCTCCTCTTGGGGTTCTAGGGCTTGGTGGGGAAAAGCTCGGTTCAGCCTCGCGCGGCGAGGAACTCTTTCAGTTGCAGTGCGCTGTCCTTCGGGGTGCGCTTCTGCGTCTCGTAGTCGACATGGACGAGGCCGAAGCGGCGCTCGTAGCCGAAGGCCCACTCGAAGTTGTCCATCAGCGACCAGCAGAAGTAGCCGCGGATGTCGACACCCTTGGCCTTGGCGCCGGCCAGCGCCTCGAAGTGGCGGTTCAGGAAGCTGATGCGCTGCGTGTCGTGCACCTGGCCGTCGGCGCCGACGGCGTCGTCCGAGGCCATGCCGTTCTCGGTGATGTAGATCGGGGGCAGCTTGTCGCCGTACTGGGCCTTGAAGCCGACCAGCAGGTCCTGCAGGCCCTGCGGGTGGACCTCCCAGCCCATCTGCGTGCGTTCCACATCGGCCAGCGGCGTATCGACGAAGCCGTCCTTGCCGTCGCTGCGCACGTTGGTGCGGAAGTAGTAGTTGATGCCCAGGAAGTCCATCGGCTGGCTGATCGTGGCCATGTCGCCTTCCAGCACAAGCGGGCGGCTCTCGGGCCACAGGCGTTCCAGTGCCTTCGGATAGTGGCCCTTCAGCAGCGGGTCCAGCACCCAGTTGTTGTGCTGCACTTCGTAGAGCATCGCGGCGTCCTGGTCCTCGGGGGCGGCGCTGTCGGAGGTGCCACGGCCGACGTTGGCGACGATGCCGCGCTTGGCACCCGGGTCATTGGCCTTCAGTGCCGGCAGCGCCAGGCCGTGGCCCAGCAGCAGGTGGTGCATGGCCGGGCGCACGTAGGCGATGTTGGCCTTGCCGGGCGCGTGGTGGCCGTTGCCGTAGCCGAGGAAGGCGGAGCACCACGGCTCGTTGAGCGTCATCCAGCCGTCGACGCGGCCGGCCAATTCGCGGCTCATCAGGTCGGCGTACTCGGCGAAGCGGTAGGCGGTGTCGCGGTTGAGCCAGCCGCCGCGGTCTTCCAGGTATTGCGGCAGGTCCCAGTGGTACAGGGTCACCCAACGCTGGATGCCCTTTTCCTGCAGGCGGTCGAGCAGGCGCTTGTAGAAGTCCAGGCCCTTGTGGTTGGGCTTGCCCTGCTCATCCATCACGCGGCCCCAGGCAGTGGAGAGGCGGTAGGCGTCGACGCCCAGCTCGGCCATCAGGTCCACGTCCTGCGCGTAGCGGTGGTAGTGATCGCAGGCGAACTCGCCGGTGTCGCCGTTGAGGATCTTGCCGGGCGTGTTGCAGAAGGTGCCCCAGATGCAGGGCAGGCGGCCGTCGGTGGCCCAGGCGCCCTCGATCTGGAACGAGGCGGTGGCAACGCCCCAGAGGAAGTCGGGGCCGGCCAGCGCGGCGGGCGGGGAAAGGCGCGGGGATGACATCTTGTCTCGTTCCTTGTACTGCTGTTGTTGTCTGCTTTTGGAAAACCGGATTGGAACCGTTTCCAAAAGTGGCGCTATTGAAGCAGCCGGGTCGGCCCGAGTCATTGGTGATAACCCTCTGTTGGGGCGGCTTTGCAAAGTTACGAACGGGTACAGGAGACTCAGCCGGCCGAACTCTTCCAACGGTCCCGAAAGCCGGTGTGCCGGGGTGACGCCCAGGGCAATCAGGGATCGCCGGCGGGAGCGCCGTCCAGGCGCTCCGACCCGATTCCGCCCTGGGCGCTGCCCCGGCACGCCGGCTTCCCGCACAGAGCCGCATACTTGCCCTATCACCATCCGGAGACGACACGCGATGAACGCCTGGCAAACCCACGAGATCGCCAACCAGGTCGACGAACTCCGCGGCTACAAGCTGCTCGACACCGATCGGCCGCTGCTTGATGCACTGGAGCGCGCCGGTGCCGCCAGCTTCATTCCCAAGTTGTCCGCCTACGGCACCGAACTGGGCCGCGCCGACAGCTTCGAGGCCGGCGAACTGGCCAACCGGCATCACCCGGAGCTGAAGCTGTTCGACAAGCGCGGCCGGCGCATCGACCTGGTGGAGTTCCACCCGAGCTGGCATCAGATGGCCGCGCTGTACCGCCGCCAGGGCATGGTCTCGCTGGCCTTCGACAACGAGCGCCGCGGCCGCTTCGCCGCCTGGGCCGCCGGCTTCTACATGCACGGGCAGGTCGAGGCCGGCACCCTGTGCCCGACGACGATGACGCAGGCCTCGATCCCCGTGCTGCAGAAGGAGCCCGAGCTGTGGGCGCAGCTGAAGGATCAGTTGTTCTCCACCGAATACGACGCGCGCGACGTGCCGCTGGCGCAGAAGAAATCCATCCTGCTGGGCATGGGCATGACCGAGAAGCAGGGCGGCTCCGACGTGCGTGCCAACACGACCACCGCCACACCGGTCGGCGAGGAAGGCCGCGGCCGCGAATACTGCATCCGCGGCCACAAGTGGTTCTTCTCCGCGCCGATGTGCGACGCGCACCTGGTCGTCGCCAAGACCGAGGACGGCGGCCCCAGCTGCTTCTTCGTGCCGCGCTGGAAGCCCGACGGCACGAAGAACCCGGTGCGCATCCAGCGCCTGAAGAACAAGCTCGGCAACCAGAGCAACAGCAGCTCCGAGGTGGAGTTCGAGGATGCCTACGGCCTGCTGATCGGCGAGCCCGGCCGCGGCATCCCGACCATCATCGAGATGGCCACCTACACGCGGCTGAACTGCGTCGTCGGCAGCGCCGGCATCGTCAGGCAGGCTTTCGCGCAGGCGCTGCACTACGCACGTGGCCGCAAGGCCTTCGGCAAGCTGCTGGTGCAGCAGCCGCTGATGCGCGCGGTGCTGGCGGACCTGGCGCTGGAAAGCGAGGGCAACGTCGCGCTGATGATGCGGCTGTGCGAGGGCTACGAGAACCCGCAGGACGCCACGCAGCGCGCCTGGATGCGCATCATGACGCCGGCCGCCAAGTTCTGGGTCTGCAAGCGCGCGGTGGAGCTGACCGGCGAGGCGATGGAGGTGCTCGGCGGCAACGGCTACATCGACGACGGCATCATGGCCCGGCTGTTCCGCGAGGCGCCGGTCAACTCGATCTGGGAAGGCTCGGGCAATGTGATGTGCCTGGACGTGATGCGCGCCGTGGCCCGCGAGCCCGAGGGCTTCTTCGCGCTGCTCGATGAGCTGCGGCGCGACGCGGCCGGCGAGCCGCGCCTGCTGGCCGAGGTGGATGAGCTGCGCACGCTGGTGAGCACCACGCCGCCCGCCGAGCTGGAAGGCCTGGGCCGCCGCTTCGCCCAGCAGCTGGTGCTGACCGCAATGGCCGTTCTGCTGCACCGGCATGCGCCGCCCTACGTGTCGCAGGCCTTCATCGCCACGCGGCTGGACCCGCGCTGGGGTCGCGTGGCCGGCGGCATCGACACGCGCGGCATCGATGTCGATGCATTGCTGCAGCGTGCCTTCCCTGCGTGACTGGACCGATCAGAACTGCAGGAACGAGAAGCCCGCGCCGATGCTGGTCTGGCGGAAGTTGTAGTCGGTCAGCGTCTCGCCGTAGCCGCGGAACAGCTGCACGTACCAGCGCAGGCCGTTGGGCTGGTCCTTGAAGACAGCGTAGGTCCACTCGAACTGCAGGGCGCCGTACTTGGTGTCCTTGAAGGTCGTGCGGTAGAGCAGTTGCGCGGTGGACTTGCCGTTCACCCAGTTGAGCTGGAACTCGCCGTGGCCGCGGTAGCTGACGAGGTCCGGGTTGTTGTCCGTGGCCAGCGGCTCGTTGAGCCGGCTCAGGTAGCGGGTGATCAGCGACCAATCGCCGTGCTCGAAGCCGGCGCCCAGGGTCACCCGGTTCCAGCTGCGCGAGAGCGGGTCGGACTGGCCGTTGGACTGGTGCGTGAGGTTCAGCTGCGCGAAGCGCCATTGCCAGCCCAGCGGCAGGCTGCGCCAGCGCTCGGGCGTGGGCACCATGTAGATCAGCTCGGGCTCGTAGTCGCTGTTGCGAAAGGGCTTGGAGTCCTTGCCGTTCCAGATCTGCCAGAAAGCCTGCTGCGTGTAGGCGGCCCACAGGTCGGCCCCCGGCAGCAGCAGATCCTGCGCGAGCTTGGTGCGCAGCG
The DNA here is from genome assembly GCF_034043675.1 of Roseateles agri. Lineage (NCBI taxonomy): Bacteria > Pseudomonadati > Pseudomonadota > Betaproteobacteria > Burkholderiales > Sphaerotilaceae > Roseateles > Roseateles agri. The sequence continues at coordinate 227,420 of NZ_JAXCLA010000009.1, forward strand.
AGAGCTGGAACTTGGCCTCCTCGTGCCGGTAGTTCGGCAGCTCAACGGCGGCCTGCGTGGGCGACTGCGGCGAGCGATTGATCCGGTTCGTCCAGTGCAGCGGCAGCACGTAGTTGGCCTTGTAGCCGACGAAGTTGAAGACGCCGCGCTTGTCCTGCGGGTCCAGCTCCCAGTATTTGGACAGCAGGCTGGGCGTCTCCTGTTTGTCCGCGGCCACGGGCACTGGGGCGTCCTTCGGGGCCAGCAGCGAGGTGGACGGCTGCGGCGCGCCGCCAGCGGGGTTCGCGGCCTCGCCCGGCGGCACGGCCGGCGCGGGCGCACGGCCCATGGCCTTGTCGTAGCAGATCAGGCGATCAGCCGGGGCGCCGATCTCGGCGCAGCGCGCCAGCGCGGGGCCGTCCGGCGGCGGCGCGGTCTGCGCGGTGGCCGGCAGCGTGGCGGCCAGCAATGCCAGCCGTGACAGTCTGTGGATCGGGTGTCGAGCAGTCGGCACGCGCATCGTTCGCTTCCCCCTTTTTAGTCCGGCTGAACCGGCGAACGGAGTGTAGGGAGCGGCATGCCGCTGCCCTGCCAGCGCCGGCGAGTTGCGCGTGTAGGAATCGAGGAGGGCGGCGTCAGATGCCCGCCGCGCCGATCTCCGCGACGGCGTTTGCCAGCCACAGCTTCAGCCGCTGGCGCTCCAGCAGGCCCAGCTTCGGCCCCTCGCCGCCGGGCGCATGGCGGGCGGCCCAGAAGCTGCTGTTGCTCGCATCGATCTTGCGGACCACCGTGTCGTCCAGGTGGCGGAGCTTGACGACGCGTGCGCCGAGTCCGAGCGCGCGGGCGAGCTGGCCGGAGGCCTCGAGCTGCGAGAAGTCGTCGCCGCGCAACTGGTTGAGCACCAGCACGTACTGCAGGCGCGGGCCGAAACGGTCCAGCAGCTTCTGCAGCAGGTCCACCGAATCCCGTCCGGCATCCATCACATGCCAGTAGCGGATGACCACGCCGGACTCCTCGGCGACGTCGAGCACGCCCGAGTCGTCCATCCAGCGGGTCAGCGGCTCGTGCGTCTGCGCGGCCAGGTCGACCAGCACGCGGTGGCCGGGCTGCTGCTCGACGGCGGTTTCCAGGATCGCATCCAGCGCTTCGTAGCGGTCGATCACCACGGGGCTGGCGTAATCCGCGTAGAAGCGCATCAGCGCGCCGTGCGAGCGGTCGGTGTCGAAGCCGGTGAAGGGGATGTTGCGGTCGATCAGCAGTTGCGCGATGAGCCGGGCGACGACGGACTTGCCGACCCCGCCCTTCTCGCCACCGATCAGGTGGATGGTCGAACTCTCGCGGACTTCATCATTGAGCGTGGGAATCATCGGGGCTGCCTTGGGTGAGTGCGGGGCGCAAGTGCGGGCGTAAATGCGGACGAGTCGCAGGGATCATGCCAGCCGGGCGGTGCCCAGGTGGGTCGACCCACCCCGCTACACTCCCGCGCTCTGAGTATTTCCTGAGTTCCAGCCGTCTTGGACAAGATCCTGCTTCAAATCGCCGCCGAGCTGAAGGTTCGCCCGGCACAGGTCAACGCAGCCGTGGAGCTGCTGGATGGCGGGGCCACGGTGCCCTTCATCGCCCGCTACCGCAAGGAGGCCACCGACGGCCTCGACGACACGCAGCTGCGTGATCTCGAAGCCCGCCTCTCCTACCTGCGCGAGCTGGAAGACCGCCGCGCCGCGGTGCTCAAGAGCATCGACGAGCAGGGCAAGCTGACGCCCGAGCTGCGCGCTGCCATCGAGGCCGCGCCCACCAAGCAGGAGCTGGAAGACCTCTACCTGCCGTACAAGCAGAAGCGCCGCACCAAGGGCATGATCGCCCGCGAGGCGGGCATCGAGCCGTTGGCCGACAAGCTGTTCGCCGACCCCACGCTCGACCCGATGAACGAGGCGCCTGCCTTCATCAACGCGGAGGCCGGTTTTGCCGACGCTTTTGCCGTGCTCGACGGCGTGCGCGACATCCTGTCCGAACGCTGGGCCGAAGACGCCGTGCTGATCGGCAAGCTGCGGGAATGGCTGTGGGCGGAAGGCCTGTTCAAGTCCAAGCTGATGGACGGCAAGGACGAGAACAACCCCGACATCGCCAAGTTCCGCGACTACTTCGACTACGACGAGCCGATCCGCACCGTGCCTTCGCACCGCGCGCTGGCCGTGTTCCGCGGCCGCACCTTGGAGTTCCTGGACGCCAAGCTGGCGCTCGATGAAGAGGTCGTCGCCGGCAAGCCCGGCCTGGCCGAAGGCCGCATCGCCCAGCACCTCGGCTGGAGCCTGCAGAACCGTGCCGGCGATGCGCTGATACGCAAGACCGTGGCCTGGACCTGGAAGGTCAAGCTCAGCATGAGCCTGGAGCGCGACCTGTTCGCCCGCCTGCGCGACGACGCGGAGGCCGTGGCCATCAAGGTCTTCGCCGAGAACCTGCGCGACCTGCTGCTGGCCGCACCCGCCGGCAAGCGCGTCGTGATGGGCCTGGACCCCGGCATCCGCACCGGCGTCAAGGTGGCCGTGGTCAGCGACACCGGCCGCGTGTTGGACACCCACACCGTCTACCCGCACGAGCCGCGCAAGGACTGGGAAGGCTCGCTGCATACCTTGGGCCGCCTCGTGGCCACGCACGGGGTGAACCTGATCGCGATCGGCAACGGCACCGCCAGCCGCGAGACCGACAAGCTGGCCGCCGACCTGATCAAGCGCATCCAGCAGATCGCGCCGGGCACGCATATCGAGAAGGTCGTCGTCAGCGAGGCGGGTGCATCGGTCTACTCCGCCTCCGAGTTCGCATCGAAGGAACTGCCGGAGCTGGACGTCAGCCTGCGCGGCGCCGTCTCGATCGCCCGCCGCCTGCAGGATCCGCTGGCCGAGCTGGTCAAGATCGATCCCAAGAGCATCGGCGTGGGCCAGTACCAGCACGACGTCAACCAGAGCGGCCTGGCGAAGACGCTGGACGCCGTGGTCGAGGACTGCGTGAACTCGGTCGGCGTGGACCTGAACACAGCGTCCGCGCCGCTGCTGGCGCGGGTCTCGGGCCTGTCGGGTACGGTGGCGGCGAGCATCGTGCGCTGGCGCGATGCCAACGGCGCGTTCCGCTCGCGCAAGCAGTTGCTCGAAGTGAGCGGCCTGGGCCCGAAGACCTTCGAGCAGGCGGCCGGCTTCCTGCGCATCCGCGACGGCGATAACCCGCTGGACCTGACCGGCGTGCACCCCGAGACCTATCCGGTGGTGCAGCGCATCCTCGACAAGGTGGCCCGCCCGGTGGCCGAGGTGATGGGCAAGAGTGACGTGATCCGCGCGCTGAAGCCGGAGGCCTTCGCCGACGAGAAGTTCGGCGCCATCACCGTCAAGGACATCCTGACCGAGCTGGAGAAGCCCGGCCGCGACCCGCGCCCGGACTTCAAGGTGGCCCGCTTCAACGATGGCGTGGACGACATCAAGGACCTGGTCGAAGGCATGGTGCTCGAAGGCACGGTCAGCAACGTCGCGCAGTTCGGCGCCTTCGTGGACCTGGGCGTGCACCAGGACGGCCTGGTCCACGTGAGCCAGCTGTCGAACAAGTTCGTCAACGACGCGCGCGAGATCGTCAAGACCGGCGACATCGTCAAGGTCCGCGTGCTGGAGGTGGACATCGCCCGCAAGCGCATCTCGCTGACGATGAAGCTCGACGCCGCGCCACAGCAGCGCGGCGCGGGCAAGGCGGCGGACAACAGCTACCGGCCGGCTGGCCGTGGCGAGCGCCCGCGCGGCGCGGCCTCGGCGCCCCAGGCGCCGGCGGGCGGCGCGATGGCGGCTGCCTTCGCCAAGCTGAAGCGCTGACGCAGCGTCGGGGCGTGCGCTTGTCACGCTACGATCAATCCATGCCGACACTGCGCCATCTCCTGCTCGCCGCGCTGGTCGCCGCGTGCGGAATGCCGGCGCAGGCGGTCTCGCGCTGGCATTTCGTCACCGAGCAGTTCGCGCCTTATAGCTACGAGAAGGACGGCCGTGCCGACGGGCCGATGGCGGACGTGCTGCGCGAGGTCTGCGCGCGGCTGGACGTCGAATGCCGCATCGAGGTGCTGCCCTGGCGCCGCGCCTTCGCCGAGGGTGAGCGCGGCGAGGTCGACGGCGTGTTCAGCATCGTCGACCGGACCGAGCACCATACCGAGTTCATCGTGTCCGCGCCGGTCGTCGAGGCGCGCTACAGCTTCTTCGCCAAGGCGCCCAGCAGCTTCGTCTACCGCGCGCCGGCCGACCTGAACGGCCGCACCATCGGCGTCTATGGGCCCTCGGCCAGCTCGCGCATCCTGGCCGACCTGGCGGCCGGTACCAATGCCGACATGGCCGTCGAGATCGACAACGCCGCCGCCTTGCGCAAGCTGCAGGCCGGCCGCTACGGCGCGAACGGCCTGGTGCTGGCCAACGAGCGGGTGGCCGAGGAGTTCATCGCCAGCCAGCGGCTCGACAGCCTGCGCACCGTCGGCATCGCTGCGCGCTTCAACTACAGCTTCGGCCTGGCGCGCCGCCGCGCTTCGGATGTGGAGCGTTTCAACCAGGCGCTGGGCGCGCTGTGCCGCAGCGGGCGGCTGCAGGCGCTGCTGGACCGCTACCGGATGGAAGCGGCGCCCTGCCGCCGCTGAAGGAAGAAATCGTGGACGGCCTGCTGCGCTTCGACGGTGCTCGTGCGCATGATCCGGCGATCGACGCCTGGTTCAACCGCCGGCCGGACGCGCTGGGTGCGCTGGCGCAGCAGTGGTTCCAGCAGATGCGCCGCTGCGGCGACGACGTGCTGGAGCTGTTCCATGACGGCTGCCCGGTCGTCTGCGTCGGCGACCTGCCTTTCGCCTACGTCAATGCCTTCACGGCGCACGTCAACGTCGGCTTCTTCCGCGGCGCCTCGCTGTCCGATCCTGCCGGCCTGCTGGAAGGCAGCGGCAAGGCGATGCGGCATGTGAAGCTGCGGCCCGGGCAGGCGAGCGATGCCGCGGCGCTGGAGGCGCTGATCGAAGCGGCTTACGTCGACGTCAGGCGGCTGCAGGGGCCAGCGGCAGCGTGATCGTGAAGCGCACGCCGCCCGCCCCGTTGGCGACGGCGATGCGCCCGTCCATCTTCGCCAGATAGGTCCGCGCGACGAACAGGCCCTGGCCGCGGCCCTGGCCCTCGGCCGGCTCGGCGGTGGAGACGCCGTAGTCGAAGATCCGCTCGATCAGCTCGGCCGGCACCGGCTCGCCGACGTTGTGGACCGACAGCAGTGCCTGGCCCGCTTCGCGGGCGAGCGTCAGCACGATCGCCGTGCCGGCGCTGCGGTGCCGCTGGGCATTGCGCAGCACGTGGGTCAGTACGTCTTCCAGCGCGTATTCGTCGGCGTGGACGATCAGCGGGCCCTCGTTCCACGGCGTGAGCTTCACGCCGTCGATGCCGGCATGGCCGGCGTTGTCGGCCAGCGCGGCGGCGAAGGCGGCCAGGTCCAGCGGTTCGGCATTCAGCGGTGCGGCCGCCAGCGCCTCGCCGGGGCTGGCCGTGCCGTAGAGCACGCGCACGGCCTGTTGCATCCGCTCCAGGTAGCGCCGGCTTTCATCGGATCCGCCACCATGCAGCGCCAAGAGCGATTGCAGCGGCGACATGATCTCGTGGCCCACCGCATGCCACATGTCGCGCTCGTGCTCGGCGCGCAGTTGCTCGCGGCGCAGCGCCAGCTTGGCGCGATCCAGCAACTCGGAGATCGTGCCGGCAAGGATGCCCAGCTCGTCGCTGCCGCGCAGGTCGGCGACGTCGAGCCGCGTCATCAGCTCGGCATCGGCCCGCTCGGCCTGGCTGAGGCCCTGCGAGACGGCGGCGGCACGGCGCGTGAGCCGCGCGACGCGGCGCATGAAGCCCAGCGCGATGACCAGCCAGGCGACGAAGATCGCGCCCAGCATCGAGCCGACCAGCCAGGACACGCGCGCCGCGCCGGCGCTCAGCGAGCGGTCCACGCTGCGCAGGTCGCCGGCCAGGGTCAGATCGAAACGGCCCAGCGGCGTCGCGATCTCGTCCTGCGCGCGCAGCACCGGCTCGGGATCGTTCAGCGGCAGCCGGCGGATCAGCCGCGCGAGCCACGGCGAGGGCAGGTCCGCTGGCTCCGCATGGCCGCGCACCTCGGCCACGAGCCGGCCCGCGCGCTCGATCCGCAGCACCTCGCCGGTCTGCAGCTCGGCGGCCAGGCCCTGCAGGATGAGCGTGGCCTGCGGCTGGCCGGTGGCGCTGTCGAAGCGGACCGCGCCGCCGGGGCCCAGCAGCTCCAGCCGCAGCCCCATCTGTGCGAGGTCCGGCGGCGGCCAGGGCAGGCCCGCCGTGCGCTGGGCCAACGCCTCGCGCAGCGCGTCCACCGGCAGGCGTACCGAAAACAAAGTGCGGCGCGGGCAGTCGTCGCCATCTCCGGCAAGGCAGGGCCCCTCGCGCCACAGCCAGCCGCGGAAGTCGCGCTCCGGCCGGGCGCGGGCGGGCAGGGTGTCGCCATCGACCTCGGCGAAGCCGGTGAGCCGGCCGCGCTGCGCGAAGCCCTGTTCGTCCAGCGCCTCGAAGGGCGCCAGCCAGGTCTGCGCGCGGCCGTGATAGCGCAGCCGCACGCGCAGGCGGTCGACGCCGGCCAGGTCCAGCTGGCCCCGCCCGCGCGCCGTCAGCGGCCCGGCGTCGAGCGCACCAACGGCGTAGACGAAGCCGCCGGCATAGGCATTGCTGCCCACGGCCAGGCACAGGCTGGCGCTGCTGCCCGCGTACTGGCGCGCGCAGCCGGACATCTCGACGGCGCTGCGCGCCTTCTGCGGGTCGTCGAAATCGATCGCCGAGAAGGGCAGCAGCAGTGGCGTGGCGCGCTCGCCCTGCTCGGGGTTCAGCAGCGCGAGCTGGCCGGTCGGGTGGCGCAGCCGCGCGGCCAGCGTGTCCAGCGCGCGCGGGAACGCCTGGGCGTAGCGCTGGTAGGCGCGGGCCTTCTCCTCGCGCAGCAAGGTCACCGCCAGCGCCAGCGTCGCCAGCGCCAGCAGCAGGAAGACGGCGTGGAAGACGATGCGGTTGCGCCAGCCGGCCAGGCCGAGCCGGACCGTCAGCTCCTCCAACGGAAGCCTCGCATCGGCACGTTCTCGATGGCGTCGAAGCTCGGGTCGGCATCGCGCAGCGCCTCGCGGATGGCGGCAACGTGTTTGCGCACGTTGTCCTTGCTGCGGCCGCTCTTGACGACGTCGAACAGCTCCTCGTAGGCGACGACCTCTCCGCGCTTCTGGTGCAGGGTGGCGAGGATGCGCTGCGCGGTCAGCGGCAGGTTGATGCGCTGGCCGCGCCAGACAGCGGAGCGCTGCCACAGCGGGTCGAGCTGCAGGTCGTCCACGGCCTTCGTGACGGACTGGCCGCGCGAGCGCTGAGCGGCGCGCAGCATGTCGAGGAAGGTGTCGATGAACTCGTCCTCGCTGAAGGCGGTCTTCTGCAGGTAGTCCCAGGCGTCCAGCGCCTTCATGATGCCGCGGTAGATCGCGGCCGGCATCGCAGACACGACCAGCACCGGCGTGCCCTGGTGCAGCTTGTTGATCGCGTTGATCAGCGCGACGCCGGCGTGGCGCTCGCGACCCAGTTCGATGTCCAGCAACACCAGGTCGTAGCGCTCGCGGGCGAGCGCGGCCTCGGCGGCGTCGCGGTCGAACCATTGGTCGATCCGCAGCTCGGGGCGGGCGGCGCGGATCCAGCCGGCGAGCTGCTCGCTGGTGGGGCGGTCGTCTTCGATCAGGGCGATGCGCAGCGTCATGGCGCGGATTATGGGCAGCGCCGCGCGGAAGATTTCTTCCGGGCTGCGGAAGGTTCCGGCCCGGGCGCGGCATTGAGCGCTCGCGGGCTGCGGCGGAATCATCGCTTCACCTCAACAGGAGCCCATGATGAATCTCCGCGAATCGTTCAAGAACCAGCTTCCCCGCCTCGGCCGCGCCGGGCGTGCCCTGCCGCGGATCGCGCTGCTCGCGCTGGCCGTGGCCGCGGTCTATGCCGTCGTCAGCCATCCGCCGCTTTACACGGTGCCGCGCGGCGAGGTGGCGGTGCGCACGAACCTGTTCAGCGGCCAGCCGACGCGCTTCGACGAGGGCCGCATCCTGGCGCTGCCGGGCGTGCACGAGGTGCGCAGCCTGCCGATGCGTGACCAGGTCTTCCACGCGACGCAACTGGCGCGTGCCGACGGCGCCGGCGCGTTGCAGTCGCTGGAAGGCCTGTCGCTGGGCATGGACCTGACGCTGGCCTGGCGCGTCGACGCGAAGCAGTTGCCCGGCATTGCCACGCGTCTGCCGGAGAACATCGAGCGGGACCTGATCGGCCCGGCGCTGCAGGCGAGCGTCTACCCGGTCGTCTCGCAGCACACGGTGCGCGAGATCTTCTCGAGCAAGCGCGGCGAGATCGAGCAGGCGATCGCCGGCTCGCTGAAGACGCGGCTGCCGGAGCAGGGCATCGAGTTGCGCGGCCTGCAGATCGGTCATGTCGACCTGCCGGCCGACTACCGCCGCGGCATGGATGGCCTGCTGGCCGAAGGCCTGGCGACCGAGAAGATGCAGTACACGCTGGAGCTCAAGGCCAAGCAGGTCAAGCAGACCGAGCTGGAGGCGCAGGCGCAGAAGTCGCGTCGCGAGATCGATGCCGAGGCTGCCGAGCGCGAGCAGGTGATCGCGGCGCGCGCGCAGGAGGAAGCGATGAAGCACATCCTGCCGCTGAAGCAGAAGCAGATCGAGCAGCGCTCGCTGGAAGCCGAGGCCGCCAACGCGCAGCGCATCAAGCTTGCCGAAGGCAATGCGAAGGCGCGCCAGATCGAGGCCACGGCCGAAGCGAAGGCGCGCGAGACCCTGGCCGATGCTGAGGCCTACCGCGTGGCCGAGATCAGCAAGGTGGACGCCCAGCGGATGGCCCGCGAGGGCGCGCTGCTGACCCAGCATCCGCTGCTGGTGCAGAAGGCGCTGGCCGACAAGTTGGCGGACAAGGTGCAGGTGATCATCGCGCCGCCCTCGGCCAGCGGTGCCTTCATCGGCTCGGGCCTGCTGGGTGGCGCGCAGGCGCAGCAGCAGGACACGCAAGCCGCACAGCAACAACAGCAGCAAGGCGCGGAGTGATTGCCATGAAGACCATCGCTATCGTCATCGGCGTGGCCCTGGCTGGCGCCGCCGTGCAGGCCTTCGCGGCCAACCCGACGGTGCTTGTCGTGCAGGACGGCGCCAGCCTGCGCGCCGCGGCGCGCGATTCGAGCCCACAGCAGGCGCAACTGGTGCGCGGCGAGGCGCTGGAAGTGCGCGCCGAGCGGCTGGATTGGCTGCAGGTCTGGGACTATCGGCGCGAGCGCGGCGGCTACCTGCGCAAGTCGCAGGGCTTGCTGGTGGCCGGCGACACGACGACCTTGCTGGCGCAACTGCGCCTGACCCTGCCGCAGGACGGCGGCGAGGGCCTGGGCCTGGCACTGGCGGCGGCCTACATCCAGGCCGCCACGCCGGCGGAGCTGGCCGGCCCGGCGGGCGGCGAGGTGCTGGACGCGCTGGGCCGGCTCGGCGAGCGGATCGCCGCCAACACCGGCCCGAAGCGCGCCGGGCTGCTCGACGTGGCTGCGCGTTATGGCCTGCACTTCGATAGTTATGAGCAGGGCGACGGCGGCGTGCGTGTCTGCTACGACGGCGATGCCTTCCGCCGTGTGCTGAGCCTGCCGGCGGCGCCCTCGGCCAAGGCGCGCGCAGCGCTGGCGATCACGCGGGCCGATTGCCGGCCGACGACCTTGACGCCCGCGCAACTGCAGGCCAGCGACGACTGGCGCGCCGGCGTGCTGGAGCATGCGCCGCTGGACGGCCTGGACGGCTACGAGCGCAACCGCCTGCTGCTGCGCCGGGCCGGCGTTGCCGCCAGCCGCGCCTTCGAGCACCGAGATAACGCCCTGGCCGCCCAGGCGTTGGCCGAGTTCGCCCGAGTCGAAGCGACCGAACTGCCGGAGGACGACCTGGCCGACTACAACGACGCAGCGATGCGCGTCAATGCGGTGCGCTGGCTGGCGCTGCCGCAGCCGGCCGGGCGGCGGTTCGGCAACGGCTTCCAGCTTGCGCTTGAATCAGGCGTTAGCACCGCCGAGCAATGCCTGACCCTGCGTGACGCCAAGGACCACGTGCTGCTGCGCAAGTGCAGCGTCGCCGTGATCCCGCTGGCCTCGGCCACGCTGAATCGTGAAGGCACGGCGCTGGCGATCGCTGCGCAGCCGCTGGATGGCTGGCGCGAGCTGTGGGTGCTGCGCGCCGCGCCGGAGGGCTGGACCGTCGACGTGTTGCCGCCGGCCGCTGCCTCACCGGGCCTGGGCTATGCGGAGTTCGCGGGCTGGGTGCCGGGCGGCCAGCAGATCCTGGTTGCCAGCGAATCGCGTGCCGAGGGCCGCTACGCGAGCCGGCGCTTCGTCCAGATGGACCTGGCGACATTGAGCGCGCAGCGCCAGTCGACGGAGCCCAAGGCGCTGGGCGCATTCCAGCGCTGGGCCGATCCGGGCTGGAGCGGCGCATCGCTGGCCTTGCGCTGATGGCGCCGCGGAGCCGCCAATCGCACCCCTAATATCGCAAGGCGTCGCATGACGTCCGGCAATGTCATCGGGAACGGGTATCGTGCCGCCCGTTCTGGAAATATTGTTGCTGGAGTGCCATTGAATCTGCATCCGATCGCCGCCGCCTGCGCGCTGGCCGCCGCCACTGTTCCCGCCTTCGCGCAAGACGGCCTGCCCGACACCCAGCAGCCGCGTGCCGGCCAGAAGCTGGAGCGGGTCGAGGTCACCTCGCGCCCGTCGACGGACACCGACCTGCGCCGCAAGTCGCCGGTGGCCAAGCAGATCTACGGCCGCGAGGAGCTGGAGAAGTACGGCGACACGAATGTGGCCGACGTGCTCAAGCGCCTGCCCGGCGTCGATCTGTCCGCCGGCGCGCCGCGCATGCGCGGCCTTGGCTCCGGCTACACGCTGATCTTGATCAACGGCGACCCGGCGCCGCCCGGCTTCGACCTGAGCCAGCTCGATCCGGCGCAGGTCGAGCGCATCGAGATCACCAAGGGCCCGACGGCCGACCAGAGCGCGCAGGCGGTGGCCGGCGCGATCAACATCATCTTGAAGGACGCGCCCAAGGTCACCCAGCGCGACTTGCGCTTGAACGCCAACTACAGTGCCGTGCGGCCAAGCGCGGGAGGCTCCTTCACCTATGGCGAACGCCAGGGCGGTGTCTCGTACTCGCTGCCGGTGTCGATCTTCAGCTGGCGCGGCCTCAACGAGTCGACGACCACCCGCAACATCGACACCGGCACGCCCTGGCAGGCCACGCAGGCGCAGGAGCAGAACTTCTGGGGCGCCGGCTGGAACGCCACGCCGCGGGTGAACTGGAAGATCGACGACGATCAGTCGCTGAACGCCTCGGCCTTCCTGCAGCAAGGGCGCTGGCACTTCAACACGAAGTTCGACACGCTCGCCTCCGAGGGCGCGCCCTACCTAGATTCGAACACGCGCAACCTGGGCGACTGGCACATGGCGCGCGGCAATCTGCAGTACCAGAACCAGCTCAACGACACGCAGCGCCTGGAGCTGAAGGCCGGCGCACAGGACGCCGGTGGCGGTTTCCACAACGACACTTTCTCGACGCCGGGGCGCCAGTCCGACGGCGACAACAAGGACCGCAACCTGACGCAGGGCGGCAAGTTCACCCAGATCCTGAACGATGCGCACAGCCTGACCGGCGGCTGGGACCTGGAATGGCGCCGCCGCGACGAGACGCGCACGGTGCTGGTCGACGGCCAGCTGCAACTGCCGGGCGTGGACGGCCAGCCCTTCTCGGCCCGCATCGATCGCCAGGCCTTCTTCGTGCAGGACGAGTGGGAGATTTCGCCGCAGTGGTCGGCCTACGTCGGCCTGCGCACCGAGCGCATCCGCACCGAGACGGCCACCGACGACGGCGACCAGCACGTGAACACCAGCAGCGTCACGACGCCGCTGCTGCACCTGAACTACAAGTTCGACCCCAAGGGCCGCGACCTGATCCGCGCCAGCCTCACGCGCAGCTACAAGGCGCCGAACCTGAACCAGCTGCTGGCGCGGCCGGCGCTGTCGGGCCTGTACCCGGATCCGACGGTGGGCAATATCGACCAGTCGCCGGACAACATCGGCAATCCGAACCTGAAGCCCGAGCTGGCGACCGGCCTGGACCTGGCCTACGAGAAATACATGCAGGGCGGCGGCATGATCAGCATCGGCGGCTTCTACCGTCGCGTCAGCAACCTGATCCGCAATGTGGTCACGCTGGAGCAACCGGGGCCGGACATGTTCTGGTCGCCGGTGGCGCGTTACGTGAACCGGCCGGTGAACTTCTCGCGTGCCCAGGCGGCGGGCCTGGAGCTGGAAATCAAGGGCCGCGCGGGCGAGCTGATGCCGGGATGGTTCGACCCCAAGCTGCCCCTGAACCTGCGCGCTTCGCTGAACGTGTACCACTCGCGCGTCGACGCGGTGCAGGGCCCCAACAACCGGCTGGATGCGCAGCAGCCCTGGTCCGCCAACGTCGGCTTCGACTACCGGACCAAGAGCCTGCCGATCAACCTGGGCGCCAGCTTCGCCTACACGCCGGGCTACCTGACGCAGCAGACGGACGTGCAGTCGACCGATGTCTCGCGCACGCGTTCGCTGGACATGTTCGCGCAGTACATCCTCAGCAAGACCAGCTCGATCCGCGTCTCGGCCAACAACTTCGCGCCGGTCGACACGCAGAGCGAGGTCTTCACCCGCGACGGCTCGACCTTCACCGATCGCAAGGCGCGCACGCAGTTCGGCGTCACCTGGGAGACCAAGCTCTGATTCAATAAACTTGTGCGCATGCAAGCACTGCACATCCATGCGGGCCCTCGGGCCCGTTCTCTTTTGGCCGAGCGCGGCCTGCGCGCGCAGGACGTGCGGGTGATTCCCGGCGCGGCCGGCGGCCCGAAGGGGCTGATCCTGAAGTCGCTGGACCAGCACATCTTCGGGCCCTGGCTCGGCGCCTCGACGCAGGAGGTGCACCTGGTCGGCGCCTCGATCGGCGCCTGGCGCATGGCGACCGCCTGCCTCGGCGACGCCGAGGGCGAGTTCGAGCGGCTGGCGCACGAGTACGTCTACCAGCGCTACGACAGCAAGCCGGGCAAGATGCCGACGGCCGAGGACGTGACGCGCGGCTTCCGCAGCAAGCTGTTGGAGGTGTTCGGCGGGCGCGAGCAGCAGGTCTTGTCGCATGCCCGCTACCGGCTGCACGTGTTCACCTCGCGCGGCCGGCACGTGCTGGCGCGGGAAGGGCGGCTGCGCACGCCGGCCGGCTACCTGGGCGCGTTCGCCGCCAACCTGATGGCGCGGCGGGCGATGGGCGCCTGGCTGGAGCGGGTGGTGTTCTCCGATCCGCGCGACCCGCTGCCGATGCCGCTGCACGACTACCGCAGCCGCCAGGTCGAACTCACTGCACATAACCTGTTACCTGCGGTGCTGGCGAGCTGCTCTATCCCGTTCTGGTTGCAGGCGGTGCACGACATTCCGGGCGGCCCCAGGGGCGCCTACTGGGACGGTGGCATCACCGACTATCACCTGCATCTGGACTACGCCTCGATGATCGGCGACGGCATCGCGCTGTATCCGCACTTCCAGCGCCAGGTGATTCCGGGCTGGTTGGACAAGGCGCTGAAGGGCCGCCACGGCGCCACGGCCTTCCTCGACAACGTGGTGCTGCTGGCGCCGAACCCGGAATGGGTGAAGACGCTGCCGCGCGGCAAGCTGCCGGACCGCGACGATTTCAAGCATTACGGCGACGACACCGACGCACGCGCCAAGGCCTGGCTGCGTGCGATCGCCGAGAGCGAGCGGCTGCGCGAAGAATTCGTCACGGCCTGCGAGCGCGGCCGCATCGACGCGCTGCCACTGTAGAATCGCGCGATCTGCAATCCACAAGAGCGAGAAAGGCACGATGGTTATGACACCGCGAACTACGACCACCACCCCCACTCGGGTTTAGTCGCCGCGGCCAGCTTTCGTCTTTCCAACTCCAAAAGCGCGGCACAGGCCGCGCTTTTTGTTTTGTCTTCAAGGATTTCCCATGATCTCGATTCAACTCCCCGACGGTTCCAAGCGTGAGTTTCCGCAGGCCGTCACGGTGGCCGACGTGGCCGCTTCCATCGGCACGGGCCTGGCCAAGGCTGCATTGGCCGGCAAGGTCGACGGCAAGGTCGTCGACACGAGCTACCTGATCGACAAGGACGCGCAACTGGCGATCGTGACCGACAAGGACGCCGACGGCCTGGAGGTGATCCGCCACTCGACGGCTCACTTGCTGGCCTATGCGGTCAAGGAACTGTTCCCCGAGGCGCAGGTGACGATCGGCCCGGTCATCGAGAACGGCTTCTACTACGACTTCTCGTACAAGCGCCCGTTCACGCCCGAGGACCTGGTGGCGATCGAGGCCAAGATGGGCGAGCTGGCGAAGAAGGACGAGAAGGTCACGCGCTCGGTGCTGCCGCGCGACGAGGCCGTGGCCTACTTCAAGAGCATCGGCGAGGATTACAAGGCCGAAATCATCTCCGGCATCCCGGCCGACCAGGATGTGTCGCTCTACGCCGAAGGCAAGTTCACCGACCTGTGCCGCGGCCCGCACGTGCCCAGCACGGGCAAGCTGAAGCATTTCAAGCTGATGAAGGTGGCCGGCGCCTACTGGCGCGGCGATCACCGCAACGAGCAGCTCCAGCGCATCTACGGTACGGCTTGGGCGACCAAGGACGAACTGCAGAAGTACCTCGTCATGCTGGAGGAGGCCGAGAAGCGCGACCACCGCAAGCTCGGCCGCGAGCTCGACCTGTTCCACATCGACGAGCACGCGCCGGGCGTCGTGTTCTGGCATCCGAAGGGCTGGACGGTCTGGCAGGAGGTGGAGCAGTACATGCGCCGCGTCTACCGCGACAACGGCTACCAGGAAGTGAAGGGCCCGCAGCTGCTGGACAAGAGCCTGTGGGAAGCCTCGGGCCACTGGGACAAGTACAAGGACAATATGTTCACGACGGAATCGGAGAAGCGCGACTACGCGCTGAAGCCGATGAACTGTCCCGGCCATATCCTGATCTTCAAGCACGGCGTCAAGAGCTACCGCGACCTGCCGTTACGCTTCGGCGAGTTCGGCCAGTGCCACCGCAACGAACCCACGGGCGGCCTGCACGGCATCATGCGCGTGCGCGGCTTCACGCAGGACGACGGCCACATCTTCTGCACCGAAGACCAGATCCTGCAGGAGTGCGTCAATTACACGGCCCTGCTGCAGAAGGTCTATAAGGACTTCGGCTTCACGGAGATCATCTACAAGGTCGCGACGCGGCCGGACGCGCGAATCGGCTCGGATGAGGTCTGGGACAAGGCCGAGTTCGCGCTGATGGAATCGCTGCGCGCCTCGGGCGTGGACTTCGTCATCGCCCCGGGCGACGGCGCCTTCTACGGCCCGAAGATCGAGTACACGCTGAAGGACGCGCTGGGCCGCCAGTGGCAGTGCGGCACGATGCAGGTCGACTTCTCGATGCCTGGCCGCCTGGGCGCGGAGTTCGTGGACGAGGACGGCCAGCACAAGACGCCGGTCATGCTGCACCGCGCGATCGTCGGCAGCCTGGAGCGCTTCATCGGCATCCTGATCGAGCAGCACTCCGGCGCCCTGCCTGCCTGGCTGGCCCCGGTGCAGGTAGTGATCGCCAACATCACCGATGCGCAGGCCGATTACGTTGCAGATATCGTGAAAGCGCTGCAAAAACAAGGGCTTAGAGTCCAGGCCGATTTGCGGAACGAGAAGATTACGTATAAAATCCGTCAGCATTCCTTGCAAAAGGTTCCGTACATCCTCGTCGTTGGCGACAAGGAGAAGGCGAACGGAGCCGTTGCGGTGCGCGCCCGTGGCAACCTGGATCTGGGTGTGATGGCTCTGGAAGACTTCGCTGCGAAGATCTCCGCCGACATCACCCAAAAACTCTGAAAAGGGTCTGACGAGACCCTTTCGGTGATCCTCCCGGCCCCAGGGCGCGTTTGTTTTTTATTGGAGCCTCCACGCCTTGGGGCTCGTTGAAAGGTACGCACCATCGCTACTTTTGCTGACCGTCGAGCGATTCCTGAGCGCAAGCACAGGCTGAACCGCGAAATCATGGCTCCCGAAGTCCGTCTGAATGGCCCTGAGAATGAGCCGATCGGCGTCGTGAGCATCCAGGAAGCCTTGCGCATGGCGGGCGATCTGGACGTGGATCTGGTCGAGATCTCCGCCACTGCCAACCCGCCGGTCTGCCGGCTGATGGACTACGGCAAGTTCAAGTACCAGGAGCAGAAGCGCGCGGCGGAAGCCAAGGCGAAGCAGAAGATCATCGAGATCAAGGAAGTCAAGTTCCGTCCGGGTACGGACGAAGGCGACTACCTGATCAAGATGCGCAATCTGCGCCGCTTCATCGCTGAAGACGGTGACAAGGGCAAGGTCACGCTGCGCTATCGCGGCCGCGAGATCACCCACCAGGACATCGGCATGCGACTGCTTGAGCGTATCCGCGACGAACTGGCCGATGTGGCCGTGGTCGAGAACATGCCCAAGCTCGAGGGCCGCCAGATGATCATGGTGCTGGCCCCGAAGAAGCGCTGAAGTCAGGCGCGTAGGTTTTTGAATTCAGCCCGTCGATCTGGTCGTCGGCGGGCTTATTAGTCTCCTGAGGCCGAGCAAGTGCACCGAGGAATCGGGGCCGCCCCAGGGACGTTCTTAAAAGGAGCATCACATGCCCAAAATGAAGACCAAGAGCAGCGCGAAGAAGCGTTTTCGCGTTCGTCCGGGTGGCACCGTCAAGCGCGGTCAAGCGTTCAAGCGCCACATCCTGACCAAGAAGACCACGAAGAACAAGCGCCACCTGCGTGGCACCTTGTCCGTGCACGAGACCAACATGGGCCACATCGCACAGATGCTGCCCACGGCTGGTCTGTAATCCCATCACTTAACAAAAGGAGTTAAAACATGCCTCGCGTTAAACGTGGTGTTACCGCTCGTGCCCGTCACAAGAAGGTCCTGGCCCTGGCCAAGGGCTTCCGGGGTCGCCGCAAGAACGTCTTCCGCATCGCCAAGCAGGCGGTGATGAAGGCGGGTCAGTATGCCTACCGTGACCGCCGCACCAAGAAGCGCGTGTTTCGTCAGCTGTGGATCGCGCGTATCAACGCAGCGAGCCGTGGCCTGGGCCTGACCTACAGCAAGTTCGTGGCTGGCCTGAAGAAGGCCCAGATCGACATCGACCGCAAGGTCCTGGCCGATCTCGCCGTGCACGATCCGGCTGGCTTCAAGGCCATCTTCGACAAGGTGCAAGCCGCGCTGTAACCCGCTCTACAAGCTGGCCGCTTCGCTGCGGCCCGCCCTGGCAGGTACCTGCAAGGCCGACACCTTGGTGTTCGGCCTTTTTTCATTTTCCGATTCCCGCGATGAACGATCTCGATCAACTGCTTCAGGCCGCCCAGGCCGACTTCGCCGCCGCGGCGACCCCCGCCGACCTGGAAAACGCCAAGGCGCGTTTCATCGGCAAGTCCGGTCGCGTGACCGAACTGATGAAAGGCCTGGCCGCGCTGTCGATCGAGGAGAAGAAGACCCGCGGTGCCGAGATCAACGTCCTGAAGGCCGGCATCGAGGCCGCCCTGAACGCCCACCGCCAAGCGCTGGCCGACGCCGAACTTGAACAGCAGCTGAAGGCCGAGGCGCTCGACGTGAGCTTGCCCGGCCGCCAGCGCGGCACCGGCAGCCTGCACCCGATCACCCGCGCGATGGAGCGCATCGAAGGCATCTTCGGCTCGATGGGTTTCGACGTGGCCGATGGCCCCGAGATCGAGAACGACTGGTTCAACTTCACCGCGCTGAACACGCCGGAAGACCATCCGGCCCGCTCGATGCACGACACCTTCTACGTCGAAGGGGGTCATGTCTTGCGCACGCACACGAGCCCGATGCAGATCCGCTACGCGGTCCAGCACGTCAAGAAGCACAAGCACCTGATCGACGCCGGCCAGCCGATGCCCGAGATCCGCGTGATCGCGCCGGGCCGCACCTACCGCGTCGACAGCGACGCGACCCACTCGCCGATGTTCCACCAGGTCGAAGGCCTGTGGGTCGGCGAGAACATCTCGTTCAAGGACCTCAAGTCTGTCTACGTGAACTTCATGCAGCAGTTCTTCGAGACGACGGACATGGAGATCCGTTTCCGGCCGAGCTACTTCCCCTTCACCGAGCCCAGCGCCGAGATCGACATGATGTTCGGCTCCGGCCCGCTGAAGGGCCGCTGGCTCGAGGTCTCCGGCTCCGGCCAGGTTCATCCGCAGGTGATCCGCAACATGGGCTTGGACCCAGAGCGCTACATCGGCTTTGCTTTCGGCTCCGGCATCGACCGGCTGGCCATGCTGCGCTATGGCGTCGGCGACCTGCGTCTGTTCTTTGATGGCGACCTGCGATTCCTGTCGCAATTCAAGTAAGCCGCAAGAACACAACGCCCCAAGAGAACAGACCCATGCAATTCCCCGAATCCTGGCTGCGGAGCTTCTGCAACCCCGCGCTGAACACAGAAGAACTGGCCGAACTGCTGACGATGAGCGGCCTCGAAGTCGAAGAGCTGCGCCCCGTGGCGCCGCCGTTCAGCGGCATCGTCGTCGCCGAGATCCTGACGGCCGAGCAGCACCCGAACGCCGACAAGCTGCGCGTCTGCACCGTCAATGCCGGCGGTCCGGAGCCGCTGCAGATCGTCTGCGGCGCACCCAACGCCCGCGCCGGCATCAAGGTGCCGCTCGCTACGATCGGTGCCGAGCTGCCCCCGGGCGAAGACGGCCAGCCCTTCAAGATCGGCAAGGGCAAGCTGCGCGGCGTCGAGAGCTTCGGCATGCTCTGCTCGGCCCGCGAGCTGAAGCTCAGCGAAGACCACGCCGGCCTGCTGGAGCTGGCTGCCGACGCGACCATCGGCCAGAACATCCGCGAGCACCTGAAGCTCGACGACAAGCTGTTCACGCTGAAGCTGACGCCCAACCTTGCTCACGCGCTGAGCGTGTACGGCATCGCCCGCGAAGTGTCCGCGCTGACCGGCGCGCCGCTGGTCACCCCGGAAATCAAGCCGGCCGCAGTCACGCTGGCCGACAAGCTGCCCGTGCGCATCGAGGCGCCGGATCTCTGCGGCCGTTTCTCCGGCCGCATCATCCGCGGTGTGGATACGAAGGCGAAGACGCCCGCGTGGATGGTCGATCGCCTGGCCCGCTGCGGCCAGCGTTCGGTGACCGCGCTGGTCGACATCTCGAACTACGTGATGTTCGAACTGGGCCGCCCGACGCACATCTTCGACCTCGACAAGATCGATGGTGAACTGGTCGTCCGCTGGGGCCGCAAGGGCGAGCAACTGAAGCTCTTGAACGGCAACACGATCGAGGTCGACGAGACCGTCGGCGTGATCGCAGATCGCTCCGCCGTCGAATCGCTCGCCGGCATCATGGGCGGCGACCACACCGCCGTCTCCGACGACACGAAGAGCATCTACGTCGAGGCCGCGTTCTGGTGGCCCAAGGCGGTCGCCGGCCGTTCGCGCCGCTACAACTTCTCCACCGATGCCGGCCACCGCTTCGAGCGCGGCGTCGACCCGGCGCAGACGGTCGAGCACATCGAGCGCATCACGCAGCTGATCCTGGAGATCTGCGGCGGCGAGGTCGCCGCGATGGACGACCAGATCACGCAGTTGCCCGAGCGCAAGCCGGTCACTTTGCGCGTTGCGCGCGCCGCCAAGATCATCGGCATGCCGGTCACGCAGGCCGAGTGCGCCGGCGTGTTCAAGCGCCTGGGCCTCGAGTTCACTGAAGGCGAGGGCACGCTGACCGTCGCCCCGCCCAGCTGGCGCTTCGACATCCAGATCGAGGAAGACCTGATCGAGGAAGTCATCCGCGTTATCGGCTACCCCAAGCTGCCGGCCACGCCGCCGCTGGCGCCGGTCGTCGCCAAGGTGCGCTCGGAGACGCGCCGCGCCACGCATGCGCTGCGCCACGCGCTGGCGGACCGCGACTACTTCGAGACGATCAACTTCAGCTTCGTCGAGGCGCGCTGGGAGAAGGAGCTGGCCGGCAACGACACGCCGATCCAGCTGCTCAACCCGATCGCAGCGCCGCTGGCCGTGATGCGCAGCACCCTGATCGGCAGCCTCGTCAACGTGCTGAAGTACAACCTCACGCGCAAGGCACCGCGCGTGCGCGTGTTCGAGATCGGTCGCGTGTTCCTGCGCGACGCCACGGTCGTGGAGAGCGATTCGTCGATCGCCGGCGTGGCTCAGCCGATGCGGGTGTCAGGTCTTGCCTATGGCCCGGCCGACCAGTCGCAATGGAGCCAGCGCGATCGCACCATCGACTTCTTCGACGTCAAGGGTGATCTCGAAGCGCTGTTCGCGCCGCTCAAGCCCGAGTTCGTGCCGGTCCAGCATCCGGCGCTGCATCCGGGCCGCAGCGCCAGCGTCGTGCTCGACGGCAAGGCCGTCGGCGTGATCGGCGAGCTGCATCCCAAGTGGCGCCAGGGCTATGAGCTGCCCAGCGCTCCGGTCGTGTTCGAACTGGAGCTCGACGCCGTGCTGGCGCGCTCGCTGCCGAAGCTGGAGGCAATCCCGCGCCAGCAGGCCGTGCTGCGCGACATCGCGGTGATGGTCGGCGACCAGGTCACGCACGAGGCGTTGATGAGCGCGATCCATGGATCGGCACACGGCGGCCTGATCCGCTCCGCCCGCCTGTTCGACGTCTTCAAGCCCGCGCAGGGTGAGGAACGTTCGATGGCTGTGCGCCTTGAACTGCTCGACGACGAGGCCACGCTGACCGACGAACGCATCGAGCAGGCGGTGACCGCCGTCGTCCAGGCGCTGTCCGAGCGACTCGGCGCGCGCCTGCGCGGGTGATGCAAGAAGAAGAGTGAGACCGGGGACGGACCAATGAGGATCGACATGAGCGACGACAACAACAACGATGACGTCACACCGCCGCGCCTGCTGCTGCCCAGCATCGAGACGCCGACGCTGACCAAGGCCGACCTGGCCGAGTTGCTGTTCGACAAGCTCGGCCTGAACAAGCGCGAGTCAAAGGACATGGTCGAGGCCTATTTCGACATCGTCCACAGCACGCTGGTGCGTGGTGACGACGTGAAGCTCTCCGGCTTCGGCAACTTCAACATCCGCCGCAAGGCGCCACGCCCGGGCCGCAATCCGCGCACCGGCGAATCGATCCCGATCAAGGCGCGCAATGTGGTCACTTTTCACGCCAGCCACAAACTGAAGGAACAGGTGCAAGGTGATACACCCGTCGAGGATGACTTCGAGTAGAGTCTGTCCTCCCCACCGGAAGCCCTTGTTTTTGAATGGATAAGTCCCTGCCCTCGATACCGGCGAAGCGCTACTTCACCATCGGTGAGGTGAGCGACCTGTGCGGCGTCAAGCCGTACGTGCTGCGCTATTGGGAGCAGGAGTTCACCCAGCTCAAACCGATGAAGCGGCGCGGCAACCGGCGCTACTACCAGCACCACGAAGTGCTGCTGATCCGCCGCATCCGCGACCTGCTGTACGACCAGGGTTTCACGATCAGTGGCGCTCGCAACCAGTTGACCGACGGCCCGCGCGCCGGCGCTGCGGACCTGTCCCCGTTCAGTCCGGACGAGAGCGACATGATCGCCATCGCCGGTCTCGACGGCGATCAAGGCCTCGAAGCCGCGAACAGAGAAGACCTGCTGCCGAGCGGCCGCCTGTCGATCGATCAGGTCCGCGCGGAACTGCTTTCGATTCGCGAGTCTCTTCTTGCCTGAGCGGTGAAATCCTGCATATAATGCAAGGCTCAGTCGGAGCGTAGCGCAGCCTGGTAGCGCACTTGCATGGGGTGCAAGGGGTCGCGAGTTCGAATCCCGCCGTTCCGACCAGAAATAGCAAGACAGATCAAGGACTTAGAAGCTTCGGCCTCTAAGTCCTTTTTCATTTGCTTCTCGATTTTTCGTTTTGGGGGCAACCGTAGGGGCAACCAAGATCACTCAAGTGGCGTCCTTCCCTCATAGCCGGCGGCCCCTTCGAAACCGCCAGAGCCGACCCCTGGCCGGTTGGTCGACTGGGACGAATACCGGCCGGTGCCCGACTGATGACATGTCGAGTGGTTTGAACCTCATCGCGGTTTTCATGCCACGGGATCACATTGGCGATCAGCCGGCGTTGCAGGCTGCGCTTCGTTGGAGGTGCTACTTTCAAGTAAAGTAGCGCCTTACATGGCAAGTAGCATCTTTCAAACCGAGTCTACGAACGGGCTGGCGGACGGATTCTTCCATTTCGAAGGTCGGGGCACGCGCGCGCCCGTGCTGGTGCAGATCAAGGCGACGACGAACGCGCGGGATCTTCGCGATGCCATGTTGGGACTCGTCTACCAGTTGGAGGAACCGAACCATCAGGGCGACATGGCCTTGTGTTTGCTGGTGAAGTCCCGGCTGACGTCCTCGCGCTTGATGGAAGAGCTGGATCGGTTCCGAAGAATTCTCGAGCCTGGCCTCAAGGACAGGATCTTTCTCGCTGCCATGAACGACCATGGCGGCATCCATGGGCGCTTACCGGATGGCGATGTCCGCTCCGGCGAGTACGGACTCCTCCCATTCCTGCACGAGGCGGTTCGTTCGACGCTGAGTCAGGGGGGTAAGAAGGTCAGTCGGCAGGCCGTCAAGTCCGCGCTGATCAACCGATGGGTGCGCGGGGAAGGGCGGCAAACGATGCCGGGCCTCCAGCACGATACAGGTGCGAGCCGTCCGACCATACAGGCGGCGTTGTCGGATCTGATGGCGATGGGCGTCCTGGACCACTTGCCGTCGCCCCATGGCGTCAGCCTGTATCAGATGCCTTGGCCGGCTTGGCGAGCGCTTGCCGGAGAGCATGCGGGGCTGCGCCGCAGCTATCGCTATGTCGATGCCACGGGCCTCGCTCGATCGCCGGTGCGGATGGCCGAAAGATTGGCACATCCACGGAACGAGGATCGGCGCGGACTTGTGGCCTTGGGTGGTGTACTGGGTGCGCGCCACTACTTTGCCGACCTCAACCTGTCCGCACCGACGCGACTTGATCTGAGCATCTACGACGGGGACCTGGGCTTCGTGCGTGAACTGGATGGTGGTTTGGTGTTGAGTGACGATCCGCAAGCCAGGCCAGTGCTGGTGGTCCATCGGACCATCGACCGCGAGGCCTCTGCGACGATTGCGCCCGAGGGCGCCGTCGCGTCCCCGATGGATTGCATGGCTGATCTTATCGAGAGCGGCCTGTTGGAACAGGCCGAGGAGTTCTCCTGGCGACTGAACAAGTTGGCGGAGGAGAACTTCGTCAAGAGGCTCAACCTATGACAATTTTGGATCTGCTGTCTCCCGAAAAAGTGCTGCGTCAAGTTGCGGATGCCATCCCTGACGAAGCGCGGCGATCGGTCATCGTCATAGGCAGCCTGGCTGCCGCGTTTCGCTTCTTCGAGGACGATGAACATGCGGCCGTGCGAACGAAGGATGTCGACGCCATGGCCGCGCCGGGACTCAAGGCCTTGATGACCGCCAAGGACATCGCGGAACAGTTACTGAGCAGCGGATGGACCCAGCGGGTGGATCAGAAATTTGGTCCGCCGGGTTCTCCAATGGATGACCTCGAAGCCCTGCCGATGGTCAGACTTCGGCCCCCAGGCCAGTCGGCCTGGTTCCTGGAACTGTTGGCCGCTCCGATTTCTGAAGATCTGACAGACAAGCCCAGCTCGGGCAAACGCTTACAACGACTTGTCACCGCCGTCGGAGACTTCGTAATCTGCAGTTTCGACTACCTGGCGCTTGCCGAATGGCGACCTTTCGAAACGAGGTTCGGTGTCAAGATCGCTCGTCCGGAAATGATGGCGCTGGCCAACCTGCTCCACCATCCTCGGATCGGTGAGGCGAGGATCGGCGGCACTGACGAAAAGCGCTCGAACAAGGATCTCGGGCGGGTGCTAGCGCTCGCCTATCTCGCGCTTGAGCGGGATCGACGCCTGGACCTTGACGAGTTCGCCGAATGGCCTGTGTCGATGTGGCAGGCGCTGCAGGACAAATTCGGGCAGGAAGCAGCGGCTCTGGCCCTGAGGGCTGGCCAAGGGATCGCAGCGCTGCTAGCTAGCCCGCCGGATCTCCAACAGGCGCTCGTCAACGCCAACAACGGCTTGCTCGCGTCCAAGAACGTGAACATCGAGGTCTTCGCCGCGGTCGGCCGCCAACTTACGGCCGAGGTCATCGAGCCCCTCGCGGCTGCCGTTAACTGAGGCAGCCGGACACTAACCCGTCGGTTTGCCGACCCGCCTTGCCCATCTGTCTGTTTGCCGTCGTTTGCCGTTGAGCCTAGGCGAGCCAGTGCGAGGGTGGCGTATGCCTTCTGCGCATTGATCTCGGCCAACACCATCGAAAATGCCGTTACTGCCTAGCGAGCGAACTAATTTGACTGCTAGCCAGTCTCCTGTTTTGCAGATCAGGGTCTTTACCGATGTCGGAGGCACTTACAGCATCCAACCCCAAGCATCGGCGATTGCAGGCAAGCCATTGTTTTTCCCAAAGTTTCTGCGACTGGCTCGATAGCTGCTTGATGGCGCGCTCGACGACAACAAGGACAGGGAGGAAACCAATGAACACTTTCGGTACAGTCGCTCGCTTCGTTCGCCGCGGCATGCTTGCTGTCGTCTTGCTTGGGGCCGGAGCATGCCAGGCATCGCTCGTCACGTTGACATTTGAAGGTTTGTCGGACCTCGCCAAAGTCGGCGATTTCTATGATGGCGGACTGGACGGAGCCGGCCAGGGCCCTGGCCCGGACGATGGCATAAAGTTCAGCTCCGACGCGATCGCCCTGATCGCTAGCTCCGCCGGTGGCTCCGGCGTCTTCTCCGGCGCTCCTTCCGGCGTCGGTGCGCTGTTTTTCCTCAGCGGTGCCGGCACCACGATCAATGTCGCCGCGGGCTTCAGCAACGAGTTCTCGCTGTTCTATTCGGCATTCGCCGGTGGCAGCTTCAGCATCTACGATGGCCTGGACGGTACGGGGACACTGCTGGGCTCCGAGACCTTGGCGGTCACGCCGAATACGTCGAACCAGTTGAACGCCTGGGTGGAAGGCATTGCGGATTTTTCCGGTACAGCCCACTCCGTTGTGCTCAGTGGCGTTGCCAACAGGATCCTGTTCGACAACCTGTCCTTCGATATCGGGGCCGCCGACAACTCTATCCCGGAGCCAGGCAGCTTGCCGCTTGTCGTCACGGCAGCGGCAGTCCTGGGTTTGGCTGGACAACGGCGCGCCCGCGCTCTTCGTAGTTGAGCGCGGCTGCCCGGCGCGGTCCTTCGGGGTGCCCTCGGGGATAGATCCGGACAGGCCTCAGCGGTGAGCTCGCTGCGCGTGCTGCGGCCGGGTGCCTCGTGTTTCGCCAAGGCCCGTTCGTCGCACCTTCAATCACGCGTTGACCAAGCTCCAGGAAGGTGGTCATCGCGATGGATCTCATTGGACCCGTCCATTCGCACAGTGTTTGGGACTGCTCCGGGGCGGGTGTGAGACTCACCAGATCGCGGCTGGTGTTGTCTGCGCGGAACTGTGTCGATGAGCACAAATACTTAGCCCGGTCGACAGCTTGTGCACCGTAAATTCAGGGTTTACCCGAATTTATCATCTTCAATGGGCAGGATGCACGCTGTCTTCATAAGAGGTGTACCGAAATGGAACTGATCATTGCCACTCTGGCCGTCTCTGTCATTGCGCTTTTTGGCCAATTGGGCGATTCACTGGGCCGAGGCTTCCGGATCCGCCGCGGTTGAGGTGTAGGGCTTCGCCTGCGCTGGCGAGGTCGCGACCCTGCGGCAACTCACGCGCAGGTCGAAGTTGCTCGGGAGCCATTCGCAACGCTTTTGGCGCCGAAGTCTTGTTCATTTGCGGATCCAGTCCTGATCGGGACAATCAAGCCAGCTTCACCTCCCGATGCAGGCCCAATGACTCCGCATGCCCCGGTCACGCAGTCACTCAAGATCGAGCTGGATCAGCTGATCGCCAGCCAGAATTTCGACATCCACTTCCAGCCTATCGTGGATGTGGCGAAAGGCCGGATCATGGGTTACGAGGCGCTCACCCGCGCGCCGGCGACTTCCGCTCTTCATTCGCCGCTCGTGCTGTTCGACTTGGCCGCCACGGTTGGCAGGCTAATCGAATTGGAGCGGTTGATCACGCGACGAATTGCACGACGCTTCATCGAGTTGCAGTTGCCGGGTCGCCTGTTCATGAACCTTACGGCGGACACGCTGGTCGCCGCGAAGGATCGACATGAGCTCATTGCGCAGGACCTAGGCGCCATCGGCGTGCGTCCCTCCAGCGTGGTCCTCGAGCTGACCGAGACGCGTCCGGTGATCGACATGGAATCCTTGGATCAAACGGCAGAGTCGCTGCGGCAGGTCGGATTTTCTCTGGCGCTGGACGACCTGGGCGAGGGCTTTGCCAGCCTCAAGCGTTGGGTCGACCTGAGGCCGGAGTTCGTCAAGATCGATCGGCATTTCATCGACGGCGTGGCGGGCGATCCACTGAAACAGCAGTTCGTGCGCTCGATCCTCGAGATGGCGTCGCAGAGCGAGGCTTGCGTCATCGCCGAGGGCGTCGAGCAGGAAGGCGATCTTCGGATCCTGCGCGGGATTGGCATCCACTTGTGCCAAGGCTATTTCTTCGCCCGGCCGTCGCCGACTCCGCGCACCAGCCTGCGTGCCGAGATCGTCCAGCAATTGAACCTGGATCCTGTCGAAGGCGCCACGTCCGAATCCGAAGCGAAAAAGGAAATCGTCGCGCGGGACCTGAGCCGAGCGGTCCCGACCGCGCACCCCGCAATGACATGCTCGGACGTCATCGCCCTTTTTGCCGCTGACGAGCACCTGTATTCCATGCCCGTGCTCGATGGCGACGGGCCGCCGCTGGGCATCCTCCGCTCGGCCAGCGTGCTCAAGCGCGGCGCTGAGCGCTTCTTCGTGGACTTGTTCGGCCGCAAGAGCTGCCTGGAACTGATGGATCGCTCGCCGCTGGTCTTCGATGCCGAGGCCAGTCTGCAGACCATGAGCGAGGCCGTGGCCAATACGGACGACCGCTATATGGTCGATGGTTTCCTCATCACACGACAGGGCCGGTATGTGGGTGCTGGACGAACCTCCGACCTGTTCAAGGCCATCGCCAGCCACCAACTGCTGCTCGCGCGTGACGCCAACCCGCTCACGCTGCTGCCGGGCAACGTGATGATCGAGAGGCAGATGGCGGCCCTGCTGAACTCCGGGGAGGAGTTCGTTGTGGCGTACTGGGACTTGACGTCGTTCAAGCCCTTCAACGACACACTGGGCTACCGTGCTGGCGACGAAGTGATCCGCTACGTCGGGCGCCTGCTGACGGAGTCCGTGGACGATTCGGGAGGTTTCGTGGGCCATGTGGGCGGCGATGACTTCATCACGCTGCTGACGACCCCGGACTGGGAGGCGCAATTGGGCCGCATCTGCAAGGACTTCGACCATGGGCTGCATCGCTTTGTCGATGTGGACACGGCCTTGAACGGCGGCTATCGCGCGCGCAGCCGGCAAGGGGAGGAGACTTTCTATCGGCTTCCGACGCTCTGCGCCGGCGTGCTGAAGATAGCTCCGGGGCAATTCAGCTCGGTGCGCCAGGTCTCGCTGGGCCTGGTGGAACCCAAGCGCCGTGCGAAGGCGATCTTGGACCGGAGCGGATTTTTCATTGAGCGGCGTCGGACGTGAGGTTCCGGCGCAGCGAGACACCCGGGCGACCCTGAGGGTGTGACAGCGCTGAATATGCCATCGAGCATTGCGGCTATCTGCGCCGAGTCCATGGCGATGCGCGTCTGTCGGCACGACGATGGCGATGCAATCATCCAGGCCGCGTGCCATCCCGGCAATCCAAGCCCCCAGTCAATGGACGAGCAGCCTGGTGGAGTGGATCGCTAAAACGCCATCGAACGATGCCGCCACCGGGAACCCGTCCGCCTGGACCTGATCGTTCAGCGAGCGGCCACTCCAGATCCAACGTACTCGACGCACCACGGCGGCTTGCCAAGCCGCTCCGGCTCCCGACCTTCAGCATGTGCCGAATTCTTGTCGACGCCGCTCCTGGATCTATTGCAATCGCCGGAAACGCAGTCGATCGATGAGGCCATTGCCGTCGGCAGCAGGCTGTCGGTGTTCATCGATGATTTCAAGGCGCCCTTGGGCCGCCAGCTTCTGCAACTCGCGTGCAGCGCTGTCAAACACCAGGGGATGTTCGAGCGCGCTCCCGGCTCGCGGCAATTCGGTGATCTCGCCAAAACCAGAATCCAGGTAGGCGTCCATCGCAAGTGATCCCATGATCCATCTCCTTGGGTGATTTCACGTGATGTAGCTGCGGCATGCGGTGAGCCTGGTGCGCTCAGGTGCAGGCGGCATTTGTTCAGATGCGGGCGTGCCGCAGCCGGGGGTATACCTAGACCTTCCGGTCCCGTCCAGTCATGAGAATCTGGGGTTAACCCTGACGTTGCATCGAGATGCAACGTCGCCCTAACTCCTCACTACCCGCCACCAGGGCCAGCTCGGCGAGATGGCCTCCGAGGCCACACTACCTTCACCGCCGCACGCGGATCGTCTGCGTGCCGATTCAGTGCGATGACCACTTCGGCACCGTCGTCGCGAACCAATTCCCAGCACGCATCGGGGAGTAGTGCGTCTTCAGCGACGAGTTCCGGATGGACATCGGCATAGCCCGAAGGGCGCCACAGGGCAACAAGCACGCGAGTAAGAGACACGCTCATGGGGACAAATGGCAGCTGGCTCGGTCATTCTGCCTGAGCATTGCGAAGCTCTCCGCAAGGCACGCGGCGCCGTCGAGCCTCACTTGAGGAGAGCGGCCTGGGCCTCGTCGGGCGGCAAATAGCGTTGAACGATCCGCAGCAGCGTCCCGTCACGCGCCATGGCTTCAAAGATGCCGCGCCAGAAGTGCGCATCCTGTTCGGTGAAGCTTGCCTTGCTGAGCATTAGGCCGGAGCGAGGCGGGACATCGCGAGGAGCCCAATCCACGACACGCAGGCCGGGAATCGGCCGACGTTCCAGCTCGTACCGGTAGACCAGGGGCACCGCCAATGCGGCCTGAACCCGGCCGGCTCGCAGCATGTCGAAGAGGCGAGGGCTGTTGGGGACAAGGTCCAGTCGTCCTTGCTTGGCCAAGTTGGCGATGAGATCGTCGTAGGGGGCTCCGTGCCTGTAGCCCCGCACGGCGGCGAATCGGAGCGTCGGTGATTGAAGGAACTCCTGCCCATTGCGAATGGTGGTGAGGACGCCCTCCCGCAGCAGCACATAGTTCTTCTGCTGCAGATACGGCACGTACCAGGCATAGCGTTCCCGCTCCTTCGACTGAATAGCCGTCAAGGCCATGTCGAGGTGCCCCGATTCCAGTTCCGACCAAATGCGAGCCCGTGGGTAGACCTCACCGCTGATCGCGCATCCGCTGCGCCTTTTCATTTCCTCGACGAGGTCAACTTCCATGCCGCTGCCGCCATGGTAGGCGTGGCCAAACTCGAAATGGGCCAGCTTGATCGGCCGAGGCGGACAGGCCGCATGCGCCAGGTTCGCGCAGAGCATGCCGATGGTGATCAGGCTGGAGCGGCGTGAAATCCGGTGACGCATCTCGGCGTTCCCTCGTTTATGAGGCGATCGTTCAGCAGATCATAGGGATAGGGGAGGGGAGTGTCGAAATATGGGCAGTGTGCTGGGCATCGCGCTTGCCGTGCTCAGCAAGAGTGCAGCCGGAGATGCCATGAAGCCACCTGTCGTTCACCAGCCCGTCACCCCGCCCGATCCGAGTTCGACAGCAGACTCACCCAACAGTGCCGCGACAGATGAGCGGCAGCCCGCGATCTCCAACCCGGAGAAGTCCCGCGACAAGCCTGCATCGGGTGCGTCCGGGCCTGACACAAGTCGGCAAGGACTCGTGGGCGACTTCGGCCCGCTCGTTGACAACCCGAGTTCGTCAGACAAGGACGGAGCCGGTGCCGACGAGCGGAAGTCGCCATAGCAGGTTGCAGGACGAGTTGACATTCATGTGGCCGTCGCAAGCGACCTCAAGAATGGCCGCATGGCGGAACCTGATTTATCACACGAGGACCCGTCGGCTCCTCTGGCACGAGCAATTGCCGAGTTGGACGGCTTCGTCCGCAAACTCAGCCTCGATCTGCCTCGCTCCATGCCGTGGCAGCGGCAATTACACGTGCAACTTGGCCGTGCCGAACATTTGGTGCAGATCTTGCGGATGACAATCTTGTTGAAGCACTCTCGCGAGGAAGCGATCGAAGCCGGCCGCGAACTAAACGCGGCTTGCCGAGCCGCGCTGGGTGCACTGCGCGCCAGTAGGGCAGACGTGAAGACCAAAGGCTCCGTGGCCTGTATGGTTGCCGCGAGTGGATTGATTGGCGAGGCGCTGACTAATGAAGATGGCTTGCAAGGATTGCCATCTGACGCAGACTCAAATAGCGAATCTGTGCCTCCTCTGCGGCGTTGAGCTCGCACAGGTGCCATTCGATTGTCGGCAAGGTCGCGGCCTGTCGGCGGGGTTGCCGCCGGAGACACCGGAGATGATGTCCACCTCGTCGAGCATCGTCTTGGTCTGACCTTCCCAGACGATGGGCGTCTCCTGCATGACCTCCATCACGGCGTAGGCAAGGGCTGCAGCGCGATAGCCACCGCCTGACAGGCTGACGACGATGTTCAGACTGTCGGTGTTGGAGCCGCGTTCGCTGTGCGCAGTGCATATCCGGCCGCCGGAGATGCCATGACCTTCGGTGCGTTGACTGGACAGTGGGCTGTGGAACAGCCGCCCAATACAACGGCCGCGAGCACTGCACGCGCGATTGCACAGATCATGGCGTGTCTCCGGCTGGACACTCTGTTTTTTGTACCTGAATGCCGAGTTCGACGCCAATTACATAATCAACCAAAAGACTATTTCTGCTCTAGTCCAGAAACTCCACACCTGAACGGCGCTGCGGACCTTATGTTGCGCGCCTTGAGCCAACTTTAGCGCGACCTCGGACGTTTTTGCCCGGCCATATGGACTTCGGCTTCCGACTCAGTGCCGACCCTCGCTCAAGGTTACTAGACGCCAAAAAGCGGAAACTTGCCACCGATTCCCCATGAGGTGTCGCGTCAATGGGTGCGCATTCTGAAAGAACTCGGTGATTCACCCTTCCACGCCTGGTAGGCGCGGATGAAGGAGTTGGGCTCCTGGAAGCCGAGCAGGAACGAGATCTCGCCGAGCGAAAGTTTGGACTGGTGCAGGTAGTGGTCCGCCAACTCCGTGCGGGTCGAGTTCAAGATGTCCTGAAAGTTCTCGGCCTCCGTGGTCAGCTTTCGCTGTAGCGTTCGCTTGCTCATGGCGAGCCGGCCCGCCACCGCGTCGATGCCCGACTCGCCGCTGGGCAGCGCCTCCAGCAGCACCGCCCGCACGCGCCGCGCAGTGGAAGCATCCGCATTCATGTCGGCCAGCCGCTGGTTCAGCTTGCTTTCGAAGAACGCCCACATCGCCGCATTCGAGGTCATGAAGGGCCGTGCAGCATCCGTGGCGGAGAAGCGCAGTTCGGTCCGCTCGGCCTTGCGTAGCGCGCAGCCGAAATACACCTCGTATGGCGTCACGTCCCGCGGCAGATCCGGAAGCGTTACCGCCAACGGCACGATGCGTTCGCGTGTGCCCATCCGGATCAGCTGGCACAGAAACACCAACTCCATCAGCCCAAGCGAACGGGGCAGCGGCTCGATGGCGCCATAGCAACTCAAGCTCAGCAGCGTGGAATTGCGGCCCTCGTTGACGTCCAGCAGCATCGGGCCAATCAGCGGCTTGTAGTGGCTCAGCCGTCGGGCCGCGATGTTGAAGTTCGCGCTGCAAAGGCTCGCGAAGATCGGCGCGTCGAAGGCTTCGGCGTTGAGGTGCCGAGTCAGCAGCAGCGGCACTTCGCGCTCGCCGGCCGCCTGTTCGATGCCGCGCCACAGCCTGAAGTACTCGGCCGGCGTCAGCGCCGAATCCGGCCGTTGGAACAGATCGGCCGGCAACGCTGCGTGAGCCAGCGCCACGGCGGGGTCGATCTGGAGGTCGAGCAACATCAACCTCCAGTTGCTGCCAATCACAAAGCGTTGGGCTCTCGTTGTCATGGTCAGGCGGCTGCCTTTTCCATGGCTTGGCGGGACATGCGCAGGGCCGTCTTGCGAGGCAGCATGGGCACGATCCAGTTCATCATGAACTTCAGCTTTCCCTCGTTGAAGGCGACGAGTTCGCCGCGCTCCATGGCGTCGTAGCCGCATTGGGCCACCGACTGCGCGGACTTGGCCTGCTTCCACAAGTCCACGCCTTCAAGGTTCCCCGCTTCCACGAACCCGGTGGCCACCGCTCCAGGGCACAGCGCCGTCACGGTGACGCCGTAGGGCGCCGCTTCTTCAGCGATCGCCTGGCTGAACGACGTCACGTAAGCCTTGGTCGCGTAGTACACCGCTTGAAGCGGCCCGGGCATGAACGAGGCCGTCGACGAAACGTTCAGGATGCGCCCCAGCCGGCGTTGCACCATTCCCTTGAGATAGAGACGGGTCAGATCGGTCAGCGTGCTCATGTTCACCTGCATCATCGCCTGGGCATCGGCCAGGCTTTGATCGTGAAAGAGTCCGTGGCCGCCGAAGCCCGCATTGTTGATCAGCACGTCCACGCGCAGGCCGCGCGCCTCGGTCTGGTCGAAGATGCGCTGTGCGGCACCCGACTCGGCCAGGTCTTGCACGATCACAGTGGCCTTGATGCGCCACTTGGCTTCTAACTCGAGCTTCAGCGCGTCGAGCTTCTCTCGCGAGCGCGCCACGGGCACGACGTCGCCACGTTTGCTCGCGTGCACCCGCGCCAGTTCCATGCCGATGCCGCTGGAGGCTCCGGTGATCAGGGCGGTGTCGAAAGGCTTGTTCATGATGTCCTCGCTCAGTTGGGTTGGAATGGAGTCATCGTAGAAAAGCCGATCGCGCCGCGCACTGGCGAAGTGCGACAGCTTGCTATCCGATCGCGACAGTGGTTCATTCCCCCTACAGACGGGTCTGCGGCGAGTTCGCTCCAGAGGATCCGGTTCAATTCGACGAAGCCGGTGCCGTCACCGTCTCGCGGCGCTGGCCAATGCCACCAACAAGCGTTTTCTACCGTTCTCGACCCGTTGCAGACATCAGCATCGCCAATAAGGCAGTCGACAAGCTGTCAGTCAATCTTGTCCGATTTCACAGCGCCCCTTCGCTGAGCAGAGTGGGGACGAGACTGGGCTGAGAACTCCGCAAGGCACCTTCAGTCTGGCAGCCATCACGTGCTCGGCAGCAGCATTGCCCCTTCGATGTGAACGCGGCGTCCGACCATTTCTTCACTTTCGAGCGCTCTCACAAAGGCAGGATCACTGGTCGTGGCCATGGCGCGCCGCCCGTCCGGCGTGTCCGCCAGCACCACGCCCTGGCTTTCCTTGTCGCGCGCGTGCAGAACAGTGCAGCCAGCTACCACCGCCATGCCGCGGAAATGTTCGACGATCTCGAGTGCAGGCGATTCCTTGGCGACCGTGGCACTGAGATCGAGGCTGGCGAAAGGCTGCTGGGGCGGGTCCATCGACCACAAGGCAAACGCCTGTTTCGTGACCACACCTGATACGCAGGACAGCAGCGCATTCCGCCCGCGTCCCATTCGCATCAGTTCAATGGCGCGGCAAGTGGACTGCAGCACGTAGTTGTTGTAAGGGCCGCCCGCGAAGGCCATGCCGCCGGTGAGTGTGAGCGGAGCCTCGATGTTCAATCCGACGGCCTTCGCGAAGTGCTGCACAGCTAGCGGGAAACAGCTGTAAAGGTCTACGAGGTCGACGTCCGTGATCTGCAGGCCGGCGTAAGCCAGCGCAGCCTGGCCGGTTATCCGGGCGCCCGGGCATTCGGCGAGGTGCTTGCGCGCCGACACTGCCACCATGTGGTTGGATTCTGTGCTGACGACGGGATAGACCCAGCGATCTTCCGGAATGCCGAGCGAACGCGCATGTGCGTTTGAGCACAGCAGCAGCGCGCCCGCTTGGTCCACGTTCCAATCAGAGCAGTGGTGACGGGTGTACGGAAAGGCCTGCATCGGATTGCGGGCCGAGGCATTGCGGATGTCGATCGCGGACAGAGCTTGTGTCAACGTTGCATGAGGATTGGCGGCGGCAGTGTCGGTGAACCTGGCATAGAGCGCCGCGATGCGGTCGCGGTGATCCGAGACGCTCAAACCCTCACGCGCCCGCAAGGCGCTCTCAAGAATTGCGTAGAGCCCCACCGGCATCTGCATGCCACTGCGCAGTTCTACCGTATGCCGCAACTCCTGCGCCGGACGTAGGTGCAGGTCGGGTGCATCGTTCTGCGTGCGCTCGTGGGGTGCTTCACCAGAGATTCGCGCGCGCAGCAGGCGATACCCGGTGTCCGCACCGACAACCATCGCGCAGCGGACCTCGCCCCGCGCTATGCGCGCGCAGGCATCGCCGATGAGCGTCTGCTGCAGCACGCCGACGCTGGACAAGACCTGGAATGCCTTCGGAGCGCCCACGGCGCGCGCGATCTCGCCAGCCGGGTTCGCATATTTCCAACGGCCTGCGGGCACGCTGATGTGCTCGAGGCTACCCAAAATTTCCGCCGAGCCGGAGTCGATGCCGGCGGCATGAGCCACCTGGACCATCAGGTCCAGCGGTTCAAGGGCCTGCCGGAAGTCGTCATCGCGGCGCATGGCAGTGGCCATGCCGACGAGAACCGGGGTGAAGTCGGAATCAATCATGTTGAACTGGCCTGTGATGGCGAACCCAGCAGTGCCGAGGCCGCGTCGAATGCTTGACGAACTGCGTCGCCGATTCGCCCGATGCGGACCGCGTCGCCGACAAAGACATAGGGAATGCCAGCTACCCGCAGCAAAGCCGCCATGTCGTGGAGTGGCTGGCGACCCTGTGCCATGGCGACCAGCCCGGCGGGCATGAAGCGCATCTCGCCTGCGGCATCGGCAAGCATGACGCCGTCGTCAGCAATTGATGTGAGGTGCGTGTGCTCGAGAATCGTCACATATGGATTTGCCACTAGACGCGCGCGCAGAGCCCTGCGATACATCAGCTCGGCGCCGCGTGCCAGGTCGGTGGCCGCGGAGCGAGTCACTAAGGTCACCCGGAAGCCTTCGGCGACCAACATTTCCGCGGTCTCGCACCCGGTTTCACCACCGCCGTACACGATGGCAGTCCGCTGCTTGTCGAACGCCATCGGCACGTCGCCCATCAACAGAGCATGAGCGCTGCGCACAATGTCCTTGTGGATGCCTTCGACCGGCATGGCGCGATCGCTAGCGCCGGTGGCGACGAGCGCGGCTTGCGGAGTCAGGCGCCGCAACTCGTCCACGTCCGGCACAGTCCCGAGCCGAACGTTGATGCCGCTTCGAGCGATCGCGGCAACCAAATAGTCGCGGTACCACAGTAGACGATCTTTCCCGGGCGGTGCGGCAGAGGCGATCAGCCCGCCGCCCAATGCCTCGCGGCGCTCGTACAAGGTCACTTCGTATCCCGCACGATCCAAGCGCAGTGCGGCCGACATGCCGGCTGGGCCGCCACCGATCACTAACACGCGGGATGCCTGGGATCCTTTGCGCGGCTTGAACAGTGGCACGGTCTGCAGCTCTCGGCCAGTGCGCGGATTCTCTGCACAGCCGATCGGCTCGTGTGCCCGCACGCGCTCCATACACCAGTTGCAGTTGGTGCATGGCCGAATTGTGTTGGCGCGACCTTGAGCCGCCTTGCGGGCCCATTCCGGGTCGGTTAACAGCGGTCGGCCGAGGGCAATCATGTCGACGATGCCTTCGGCGATCGCTTGCTCGGCGACGGCTGGCCATCGTGTGGGGCCAATGGCGATCACGGGCACGTTAGCAGCCGCACGCAGGCGTGCTGCATGCGGCAGTCGCCATCCTTCGGGTTCGTCCATCGAGTCGACCATTTTCTCGAAGGATCCGTGCATGGTGCCGGAGGTGACATGCAAGGCGTCGGCACCGGCTTGCACGAGTGCCGGCACGATTGACTCGCAATGCTCGATGGTCAAGCCCTGCGGCACGAACTCACTCGAAGACAAGCGATAGACCAATGCGCGGTCAGCACCGAGTTCTCGCTTGACGGCGCTCAGGATCGCCTTCGGGAATGCCAGGCGGCGCTCGAAGTCGCCGCCCCATTCGTCGTCGCGCGTATTGCTGCGCGGTGATAGAAACGCCATCGGCAGGTAGCCGTGAGCGCCGTGAATCTCGAGCACCTCGTATCCAGCCTTGACGGCCAGCCTGGCCGCCCGTGCATAGTGCGCCACGATGTCGTAGATCTCGCGGGTCGTCAAGGCGCGTGCAACCAGCTTGCCGGTGCGCGCTTCGCGATGCTCGCTCGGCGCCGCTGGCAGACGTTCGTCGAGCGTCAGGCGTTCGGCGAAGCGACCGGACATGTGCAACTGAAGGCATGGGACGCAGCCATGAGAACGCAAACGCTCCACCAAGCGACGATGCCCATCGAGGTGGCGCTCACTTTCGAGCGTCAGTTGCCTCACCTCCGCTCGGCCGAAGCGCGAATCCACGCAGGTGAACTCGACCGTGATCAGGCCGACACCGCCTGCGGCCCGCGTCTCCAAAAAGGCCGCCAACTCCGGTGTGATCGACCCGTCTTCGCCGCCCAGTGCGCTGGACATGGCCGCCATCACGACGCGGTTAGGTACGGTAATGCCCGCCAGTTGTATCGGCGAAAAGAGCTTGGGAAATTCCATGCAAACGCTTCGCCAGGGTGCGGTCAGTTGCCGCGAGACTGTGTCGACAGCCGGCCCATGTGTACCTCGCGATCCCACGCGTCAGGAATCTGCATCGCCTTGACCTTGTTGCGCTCCACTTCGCGCTTGGTGGCTGAGCGTGGAAAGTCGTCGACGAAAGCCACGTAGCGCGGCACCTTAAATGCGGCCATCTTCGACATGCACCAATCGATAATTTCGCTGTGGCTCAGCGTGGGATCGCGCGCGATCACGAAAATCTTCACGTCCTCCTCGCCGAGTTCGGCCGGCACACCGACGGCAATGCACTCTTCCACACCGGGGTGGCGGCTCACGATGTCCTCGATCTCATAAGCCGAAATGTTCTCGCCACGACGTCGCAACCAGTGCACCTGGCGGCCAACGAAGAAGAGGTTTCCTGCCTCGTCGACACGCCCCAGGTCGCCTGTGTGAAGCCAGAGGTTGCGCCATGCCTCGACGCTCTTGGCAGGATTGTTGTGGTACCCAAGCATGAACGAGAAGGGCACGGTCGGGCGCATGCCGATCTCACCCACCACACCCGGTGGGACAGGGTTGTCGTTCGCGTCGAGGATGGCGATCTGTGACCATCCGTTGGGGTGGCCTACTGCGCCTTCGACTTGCGAGCCGAGTTGATTGCTTACCAGCATGGCGCCGCCGCTTTCGGTACTCCCGTAGATGTCGACAACCTGAATACCGAAGCGTTCGATGAACCGCGCGGGTACCCACTCGGGTACCTGACCGTTGACGCCGGTCGAGATGCGCACTTTGTGATTGCGATCATTCGGTGATTCCGGCGCCTGCGTCAGCACAGTCATCATCGTGCCAATGGGGTCAACGATCGTGGCGCCGGCCTGGCGCACGCGCTCCCAGTAGCTAGACACGCTGAAGCGGCGGTCCATGACTGAGGTCATGTCGTTGAGCATTGGGCCGATGATGCCGAACTGCGTGCCGGATCCATGGAACATCGGTAGCGTCGTGTAGTGGCAGTCTTCCGGTGTGGTCTGTAGAACCTCACCGTAACGGTAGCCAGCACAGATGAACGCGAAATGCGGCATCACCACGCCCTTGGGCATGCCTGTGGTTCCACCGCTGTACAGGATCAAAGCGGGGCTGCCCGGCCTCAACTCCGGCCGCGGAGGCGGCGTGGTTGGTTTCAACAGGTCTTGGAAAGAACGTATCGGGGCCGCGGGCTGGGCCGGAGGGCCCACGAACACGGTTAGCCCGCTGAGCATTTCAGCGGGTAGCGACGCAACCTTGCCGGCGTTCTCGGCATCGACGATGAGAACCTTTGCGCCAGTGTCGCGCAGCGTGTAAATGAGGTCGTCGCCAGTCAGGCTCGCATTGAGCGGCGCCCACACCGCGCCCAGCTTGTTGGTGCCAAACCAGCCGAGCACCTGCTCCACACAGTTGAACATCAGGCTGGCGACGCAAGCACCCTCGCGGACGCCGAGCGCGTGAAGATGGCCTGCCACCAAGTCGGAAAGCCTGTCCAACTCGTTGTACGCGAGGGGCCGGCCATCGATGACGGTCAGAATCCTGGGCCCGTGCACGCGAGCCTTGTCGCGCAACAGCGCCGGCATGTCGTGCCATCGGGCAGAGCGGCCTTTGATTTGGATGCGAGCCGAAGCGTCCTGGATGTCGGAAGTTTCCATAGATTTGTGTAACAGTCAGTCGCGACCCAGATAGGCCGAGAAGAGTTTCGGATCGGCAGTCAATTGCGCCGGAGTGCCTGTCAGTACGAGTCGACCATTGGCTAGGACGTAGACACGGTCAGCGAACTTGAGGGCTTGTTGCGCGTTCTGCTCAACGATCAGCACGGTCGACCCTTCGTCGCGCAGCTTGGCAAGCACTCGCATCAATTCGAGTGCCGTCTTCGGAGCTAGGCCGAGCGACAGTTCGTCGATCATCAGCAGCTTGGGCAGGCCTAGCAGGCTGCGGCCAATGGCGAGCATCTGCTGCTCGCCGCCCGAAAGCATGCCGGCTTGCTGCATGCGACGACGCTCGAGCACCGGGAAGAGGCTGAAGACCCTACCTAGCGTGTCCTTCACCCGCTGCGCACCGCGCATGTAGGCGCCGAGCGACAAGTTTTCAGCCACGGTCATCTCTGAAATGATGCCGCGCCCTTCTGGGACCTGTTGCAGGCCGGCGCGTGCGATGCGGTGTGGCGCCAAGCCGCCGATGGGCTCGCCGCTGAAGCGGATCTGCCCCGACTTTGGTCGAAGCAGTCCCGATAGGGTGCGCAGCAGCGTGGTCTTGCCGGCGCCATTTGCACCGAGCACCGCCACCAGTTCGCCTGCGTTCACGTGCAGGGAGATATCGCGCAATGTATCCATCTCGCCGCGGGCGACGTTCACCGCATCAAGTTCGAGAAGCGCTGTCATTCTTCGGCTCCGATGTACGCCGCAATCACGCGTGGATCGTCGCGTACCTGCTCCGGCGGCGCGTGCATGATCGGGTGACCGAGATCGAGCACCGTCACTTGGTCCGCCATGCCTACGAGGAACTCGATGTGATGCGTGATCACCAAAATCGTGAGGCCGTGGCGTGCACGCAGTTCCAGCAAAGTGGCTTGCAGCTCGGCGATTTCCTTGGTGTTTAGGCCTGCCGTCGGTTCGTCGAGCAGCAGCAGGCGGGGAGTAGATATCCATGCACGTGCCAGCTCGACCATCTTGCGCTGGCCGTAACTCAGGCGGCCCACTTGCGTCTGCGAGTGCCGCTCAAGTCGGAAGCGCGCCAAGACCTCGTCTGCCATCTGAGCGGCCTCACGGGCGAGCCGGTTGCGGCGCGGCCAGTTCACCAATTCGTCGAACATGGTCATGCGCAGTTTCTGGTGCAGCCCGACGAGAACGTTGGTACGCACAGTTGCGGTGTCGACCAGCGCTAGGTTCTGAAAAGTGCGCCCGATGCCGGCCTGCGAGAGTCGCTCTGTATCGAGGCTCAACAGGTCGCGCCCGTCGAACTGCAAGCGCCCAGATTGCGGCGTCACGATGCGGCAGATGACGTTGAGCAAGGTCGTCTTGCCGGCGCCATTCGGCCCGATGAGACCGTGGATCGTCCCTTCCTTCACCTGCAGGTTGACCCGGTCGAGCGCGAGAAGTCCACCGAAGCGCAGGCACACGTCCGAGAGGGAGAGCAGCGCTTCACTCATGATTGCGATTCCTCCAGCTTCTTAAATGACGCCGAAGTTCCCGTGGGCCTTGCGACTTTGCGCCACGCTGCCGTCACCATGCCGAGTAGCCCGTCAGGAAAAAAGGACACGATCAGTAGGAACGCTATCGCGTAGATGAATTGGGAGAGGTTGCGAGCCTGTTGCGTCAGCTCAGGCAGTGCCACGATAAAAGCTGCACCGAGAAAGGGCCCCAGCAACTTGCCGCGACCACCAATCATTACCGCAGCAAAGATCGTGATCGAGAGGTCGGTGTTGAACGTGTCGGGTGCGACGTAACCTGTGACCATGCCGAGCAGCCCACCCGCGACGGCGCCCAGAACGGCAGCAAACGCAAAGGCGGCGAGCTTGTGATAGGTGACGTTGACACCAAAGCTGCGCGCCACGTGCTCATTGACGGCGATGATCAGCAGTGCGCGCCCGGATCGCGAGTTGATCAGGCTGTGCGACATGGCCAGAGCCAGCACAGTGAGCACGACTACGACGTACCAGAGCGTCAAGCTGCCCTGCGGCGGCAGAGCGGAAGCATCGATGTACAAGCCCTGAGGGCCGCCAAGGAAGTCGACGCTTTTGACTACCTGGAACAACATCGACGCAAATGCGAACGTGACGATGGCCAGTGACAGCAACTTCAATCGGATCGCGGGCAGGCCGATCAGGATCCCGACTGCCGCGGCGAGCACCGCCGAGACCGCTAGCGCGACAGCCGGATGCCAATGCCAATGGTTGATTCCTGCAGCTACCACGTAAGCACCTACCAGCATGAACCCGCCATGCCCGAGCGCGTAGAGCTTGCCAAAGCCCATGACGTAGTTCATGCCCAGCGTTGCCATGCTGTAGATCAACCACAGCGTCACCACGTAGCGCGGGTAGTCGCCTAGCAGCGGGCCGAGCAGGCATAGGAGAGCGATCGCGGCGAACATGAGCACGCCTGGGGCGCGTAGGGTGGCCTTCATACGCGCTCCAGATGCACTTTGCCGAATAGTCCGTTCGGGCGGAATACAAGGACTAGGAGCAGCACGGCAAACGTGAAGGGCTCACGTAGGGAGATGGAAATCCACGTGGCTGCATAGCTCTCCAGCACGCCGAGGATCAGTCCGCCCGCGATGACACCCGGAAAGCTCGTGAGGCCGCCGAGAATGGCCGCCGTGAAAGCTTTAAGGATGTACGGCTCCATCAGGTTGGTGCCGAGAAAAGAAACAGGAGCGATCAGCATGGCCACCAGAGCGCCAATGCCCCCTGAGATCATCCATACCAACGCGCCGACCTTGTCGACGTTTACGCCGAGCAGCGTCGCAACCTCGGAGTTCAGCGCCACTGAACGCATGGCCAGGCCAGTGCGGGTGTAGCGCATCAGCAGCAGGAACGTGATGGCCAGCACCGCGGCGATGGCCAGCGTTCCCATCTGCTCATATGAGATGAAAAAGCCGCCAACAGACACTGAGCCGTTCGAGAAGATGCCCGTCATCACATACGGCTCGTTCTCGCCCCAGGCGTAGAGCAGGACGGCATGCACGAGCATGAACAAACCCAAGGTCTTGATCGTCATCCCCATGTGGTCGGTGTCCGGCTTGGGCCGCAGCAGCGCTATGTAGATGGCGCCGCTGATGATCGAAGCCAGTAACACGGCCACGAGCACGCCGCCCCAGGCGCCGAAGTTCAACTTCGAGACATACATGAACAGCAGGAAGACGCCCAGCGTGCCCAGATGCCCTTGAGCGAAGTTGGCAACGGAAGTTGTCCTATAGATCAGGGCCAGTGAGATGCCAAGCAGAGCGTAGTAAGAGCCCGTGACGACGCCGGCCATCGTCGTGGAATAGATCAGATCGGAGTTCATCCCGGGACACTCATTCCTTCGCCTTGAGGGCAGGGCCAAGGACGACGAACTTGCCGTCCTTGACACCGATGGGAACCACCGTATGCGCTCCGGTGTGGTCGGTTGCGGTGAAGCTCACAGGACCGCTGATCTTGGGGTCGAACTCCTGCATGTTGTTGAGCGCGGAGACCAGTCCTGCACGCGTGAGGTTGCGACCCGCGCGATTCAGGCCTTCTACGAAGACCTGGGCGGCGAGACAGCCAAACATGGTGAAGTGGCTTGGCTTGAGCTCGGGGTAGGACTGCTTGACGGCAGCGCTGCACTCGGTGGCCGAGGGCGCGGTAGGCGGCGCCACGATGCCGACGGTGGTGAGCCAGTCGTCGGCGTAGGTGTTGACCGGATCCAGGAACTGTTCAGCCGACAGGGTTGCGACGCCCAATCCGACCCGTGGGTGCCAATTCTGTCGTTTCATCGTGAGGAACATCTTGGCCGCGCCAGCAGCTGAGTCCCCCAGGACAGCGAGATCCGGGTTCTGCGCTTTCATCTGCAGGATGTAAGGCGTGTGGTCCGGCACGTTGACCTCGAACAGTTCGTCATACACCACCTTGATGCCCTGGGCGGCAAAGATCGCGCGCGCAGCCTTTCTCATTGCCTCGGCGCCAGGCACGTTGATCATCAGGATGGCCGCCGTCTTCGGCTTCGGGTTGGCGTTCTGGATGGTGTACGGCAGCATGCCGTTGATCTGTGCGCTCCAACTCGGCATCAGCGCATAGACGCTCTTCTTCACCGGCTCAGTGAGCTCCGGCATGGCCGCCCACGGAAACAGGTAGGGCACATCCGGATAGCCTCCAAGGAAGGAGAGGATCGCCGACTGCGTGGCCGTGGCGCAGCCGCCAAAGATCGCGAAAACGTTGTCCTGCTGAACCATGCGACGCGCGTTGGCGATCGCACGTTGCGGCAGGTAGGCATCGTCGAGGATGTTGTATTCGATCTTGCGGCCATGGACGCCGCCGGCGGCGTTGACCTTGTTGAACCAGGCCATCGCACCATACGTGGCTGGCGCGCACACCGCGGCGACCGAGCCGCTCATCGCATTGGAACCGCTGATGACGATCCGGGCGTCCTCGACGCCGGGCTCGGCCATGGCGCTCGAAAAGATGAAGGCGGCGCCGGCGATGAGCGCAACGCGGGAAAAGCGACTGGGCATCTTGTCTCCTTCGTAGTCTAGCTATGGACTTATTTATTGGCAACTGTATCCAATCGGCAATCTTGCGGAACTGGGTTTTCCCTAGCCGAAGCTCATCTAACATATCGGACTTGTCGGTCACACAACCCATGCAAGCCGTATGAGCACCTCGAATTCCCCGCGCACTGGCAGCTTCGTCATCAGCACTTCGCTTGTCGAAACGCAGGAGACCGCCGAGGTTTCTTTCGATTCGATACAGATCGGCAAGCATGAGCGGACGCTAGGCGGCAACATCACCAATGCAATCCGCAACGCCATCATTAGCGGCAAGCTGGCGCCGGGCCAGAGCCTGGGACAGGAATTCCTGGCCAATCTCTTCAACGTGAGCCGTGTGCCGATTCGCGAGTGCCTGAAGCAGTTGGCGACGGAAGGCCTGGTCGAACTCGAACCGCACAAGGGGGCGGTGGTGGCCAAGCTGTCATTGAAGGAGCTTGACGAGCTCTACGACATCCTCTGGGCGCTGGAGATGATGGCGGTGAGGATTGGTGTCGGAAAGCTTACCGATGCTGACATCGCCCAGATGGCCGCAATGGACGCGAAGCTACAGGTGATCGACGATCCGCTGGAGTGGTACTACGAGAGCGTCCGATTCCATCGCGTGATCGTAGTGGCGGCCGATATGCCGCGCTGCCTGCACATGATCGATGAATGCCGCCAAAACATCGGTCGCTATCTCAGCGATGCGAGCTTCTTCCAGGCTCATGTGTCCGAGTGGAACAAGCGCAATCGCGTGCTGTTCCGTGCATGCCAGGCGCGCGACGCCGACAAGGCCGTAAATGCGCTCGACGTGATGCGCCGGCTGTCCACCAAGCAGATCAGGTCCCACCTGGTCGAATCGTTGCAGAAGGAAGGCGATCCGGCGAGCACACCACGCAAGACCCAACGCGTTTCCTGATCTCGCGGCTGGGAGCTCGCACCCTAAGCAGCGCCGAAGCAGCCCAAAAACAGGGGCAAACCCGAATGTCGATTGGATACAATCGACTTAGCATTGGCCACCATATACACGGTGGCCTGTGATGCATTCGTCGAATGCTCGGGCGAGCCCGGAGCTGAGACATGCAGGAATTCGCCGTGGGA
This sequence comes from Roseateles agri, assembly GCF_034043675.1. NCBI lineage: Bacteria > Pseudomonadati > Pseudomonadota > Betaproteobacteria > Burkholderiales > Sphaerotilaceae > Roseateles > Roseateles agri. The sequence goes on from NZ_JAXCLA010000009.1 coordinate 271,614, forward strand.
CTTCGCTTCCCCGAGGGACCTATCGCACTTGCTGACGGCAGTCTGCTGGTCGTGGAGATCGCAGCAGGGAACCTCACGCGCATCGACCCGTCTGGCGGCAAGACCGTCGTAGCCCACTTGGGTGGCGGACCAAACGGCGCCGCGATTGGTCCAGACGGGCGTTGCTACGTCTGCAACAACGGCGGCTTTGAATGGCGCGAACGGGACGGCGTGCTGCTTCCGGCTGGCACTGCCAAGGATTATTCGGGTGGCTCGATCCAGGCAGTCGACCTGGTCACCGGCGAAGTCGACGTGCTGTACACCCATTGTGGCGAGCAGCGCCTGAACGGCCCCAACGACATCGTGTTCGATCGCACGGGCGGCTTCTGGTTCACTGACCACGGACACACGCACGGACGCCACCGAGACCGCGGAGCCGTCTACTACGCGCAGACCGACGGATCATTGATCACCGAGGCGGTATTCCCGGTCGAGATGCCGAACGGCATCGCGCTCTCGCCTAACGAGCAGACGCTCTACGTCGCGGAAACTGTCACTGGCCGCCTTTGGAGCTGGAGCCTGGAAGCACCTGGGCGGGTGGCTCGTCGGCAGCGCAATATCCTGGGCGGCATGGGCCAGCTCGTGTACGGCCTGGGTGGGTTTCAGTTGTTCGACTCGATGGCGGTGGACGCCGAGGGCAACATCCACGTCGGCACCGTTCCGAGTGGCATCTCTGTTGTGAGCGCCGACGGCCAACTGATCGAACAGATTCCGATGCCAGAGCGCTTCGCCACCAACCTGTGCTTCGGGGGGGCCGAGCTCGACGAGATCTTCGTGACATTGTCGTCAACAGGGCGCGTGGTGCGCGCGAAGAGCCGCTTCCGCGGGGCGAAGCTGGCTTTTTGACCTCAAGGCCATGGTCTCCGACCCTGCCATGCGCCACACGGGCTTTGATAGCGTCCAGATCGACGCGGATGCGCGCACGCTCGGCGCGAGCGTCACTCATCGCCTACGCCTCGCTATCACGCGGGGCGAACTGATGCCCGGGCAGCCGCTGGGACAGGAAGATCTGGCCCAGCGCTTTGGGGTCAGTCGCGTTCCCATCCGCGACAGCTTGAAGCAGTTGGCCGCGGAGGGCTTGGTGGATCTCGCGCCATACCGCGGCGCGGTCGTGGCTCAGTTGTCGCTGGACGAGCTGGACGAGCTCTACGGAATCATCTGGTCACTCGAAGCCCTGTGTGTAGAGAAGGCCGTGCCACTTCTTGGCGTAGCCGAACTCGCTCGCATGGCAGCCCTAATCGACGAGATGGAGCGCGAGGCGCGTCCTTCGGAGTGGTATGCGCTAAGCGTGTCGTTTCACAGCCTGATCCTTGTCGCGGCAGGCCGGTCGCGCTGTGTTCGCATCGTCGATGAGTGCCGACACAACGTGGGACGCTACCTGATCGAGCGGGACTTCTTCGCTACACAGGTGCCCGCATGGCGTGCTCGCAATCGCAAGCTGTTTGAGGCCTGCAGGCGCCGCGACACAGCGGCCGCCATTAAGGCGCTCGACGTGATGCGGACGCTGTCCACGGGGCAGATCCGGGAACACCTCAAAGCCACCCAGCGCCGACGCCCGGCGCGCTGATTCAACCGAAAACGAAATGAATCCCATCACTACAGAGACGCATTGGCAGCGCCAACTGAAGGTCTACAGCCAACGCGAGCCCGACCTGGACCAGATGTTCCGTGCCAGTGTTGAGCGATCGCCTCAGGCTACCGCGTTGGTCGACGGCATGCTTCGCGTCAGCTATCAGGAACTCGATGAGCGAGTGTTGCGTTTGGCATGTGCCTTTCACGCCCATGGCGTGAGCTCGGGAGACCGCGTTGTAGTCCTGCTCGCCAACCGTCTCGAGTTCGTCGTCACCGTGCTTGCATGCGTACGCGTCGGTGCGCTGGTTGTGCCCGCAGGCACGCGTCTGCGCAGCCCGGAGATCCACCACATCTGCAGCGACGCGGGCGCCTGCGCAATCGTGCACGAAGCGTCGCTCGCGCCCGAGTTGCCGGACCGTGCGGAACTGTCGAACCTGAAGCTGCGGGTGAGCGTGGCGGGCGATGCGACGGGCTCGATCGCCTTCGAGAAGTTCATGAGCAAGGATCAGGCGCTGGACTTCGCCTTCGAAGCCCGAGCTGGCGAGGACGACCCGTTCGGCATTCTCTACACCTCGGGCACCACGGGCCGGCCGAAGGGGGCCGTGCTGACTCACCTTGGCGCGATTCATTCCGCGCTTCATTGGAAGCAACTGCACGGCTTGAAAGCCCAGGAGGTGTCGCTGCTGGCCATTCCGGCGTCGCACGTGGCGGGCCTGTGCGGGGTGGTGTTCCCGATGCTGATGGTCGGTGCGTGCATCGTGTTGATGCGGGAGTTCCGCGCCCGCGCTTTCCTTGAGATGGCCGAGCGAGAGCAGATCACGCACGCGCTGCTGGTGCCCGCGATGTACGCGCTTTGCCTGCTGGAGCCAGAGATGCCGCGCTTTGATCTGGCGCGCTGGCGGCTCGGCGTATATGGCAGTGCGCCGATGCCTGAATCGACCATCACGCGAGTGGCCGAGCTATTGCCGGGACTCGACTTGTGCAACGCCTACGGCGCCACCGAGACCACATCACCTGCCACCATCATGCCGCTTGGTGAAGGGATCTCGCACACCGACAGCATCGGTCGCGTCGTGCCGTGCGGAGACATCCGCGTGATGAACGAACAGGGGCATGAAGTGGCTCCCGGCGAGACCGGTGAGTTATGGATAGGCGGACCGATGGTGGTGCCGGGCTACTGGAACAACCCGCAGGCCACTGCGTCCAGTTTCATCGATGGCTATTGGAAGTCCGGCGATATCGGCGCCATCGACGCCGAAGGGTTCGTCCGCATCTTCGACCGCAAGAAGGACATGATCAATCGCGGCGGCTTCAAGGTCTATCCGGCAGAGGTGGAGAACGCTCTGTGCTCGGCGCCCGGCGTGGTGGAGGCGGCCGTTGTGGGCCGGCCCGATCCGGTGCTCACAGAACGCGTGGTGGCCTTCGTCCGGCGCTCCGACCCTGCGCTGGACGATGCGGCCTTGAAGCGCTTCTGCAAAGACAACATGGCCGACTACAAGGTGCCCGATCGGATCGTCGTTCAGGACGAGCCGCTCCCACGCAACGCCAACGGAAAGATCCAGAAGGATCAGCTGCGCCATTTGGCAAGCGAGGACGTATAGCGGCGGTTCATTCAGCGAACCTTGAATTGCGCCAACTGGGCCGCCGTCCGATGCGCATTCAACAACCGCTACATACCATCGATTCAAGTCGGAAATTACACGCTGGCCACGCAGAGGGCCCATCGAAAAAACCGATGCACGCGCGATTGCCGCGCGGAACGCACACAGGAGACAACATGCATATTTCCACGCGCATTGCGACCCTTTTGCTTTCTCTGTGCACGGCCGCGGCCGTGCCCGCACAGGAGGCCAAGCCTCCGATCCGCGTCGGCTGGATGGCTTCGCTTACCGGGCCGCTGTCGACGGCCGCTCTCGGCATCGACAGCGGCGTACGGCTCGCGGTCGACGAGATCAATGCCGCTGGCGGCATCAATGGTCGCAAGCTGGAGTTGCTGACGCGTGACACGGCCGGCGATCCAAACAAGGCGGCGACCTTCGCACAGCAACTTGTTCATGCCGACAAGGTCGACATCGTCATTGGTCCGGTGAACTCCGGCGAGTCGCTGGCCACAGTGCCGCTGGTAGCGCGCAAGGGCACGCCGAACATCGTCATCGGCGCAGTCGAGGAACTGACCGACGCCAGGAAGTACCCGCGCGCCTTCCGCGTCATCAATACCACCGGACAGTGGGTGACCGTCGCCGACGACTACGTGCTCAAGACGATGAAGCGCAGCAAGATCGCGCTGATCGGCGACACCACCGGCTACGGTACGGTGAGCGTGCGCACCGCTACCGAGGACTTGAAGAAGCGCGGTTTGACACCCGTCTTCACAACGATGGTCGACCCCAACAAGACCGACCTTTCCGACGAGATTGCCAAGGCGCGCGCGGCGAACGCGGACGTGATCATGGCGTGGTCGGCCGCCACCGGCGTGCTAGCTCGCCTGATCAACGCGCGCGGCGATGCGGCCTGGGACGCACCTATCGTCGGGCATCCTTCGCTGATGGCGCTGCCGCTGAAGCAGTTGCTCAACAAGCCGGCCTACTGGGAGAACGTCTACGGCGCCGGCTACCTGGCGACGTCCTACGACGCGGCCGGCAAGCTGCCGGAGCGCACCCAGGCTCTGGTCGACCGGATGCGACCGACGATGGGTGGCGGCAGCATCGACATCCTGTTCTGGTGGGTGAGCCTGGGCTACGACGCGGTGAAGGTCGCCGAGCACGGGATTCGCAAGGCGGGCAGCACCGATCCGGCCGCGATCCAGAAGGCGCTGGAGACCACGACGGGCTTCAAGGCTGTGCTGTCTACGCTGACCTACGGCCCCGACAAACGCGACGGTTTCCCCGACGAGAACATCGCGATCGACATCGCGAACACCTTCAAGGATGGCAGCTTCCGCTTGGCGCCGAAGTGAGGCGGCCGTCATGCTGAATACACTCCTGACCGGCCTGGCAACCGGCGCGCTCTATGCCGTCGTCGCCATGGTCTTCAACATCATGTATTCGACGTCGCGGGTGGTCTCACTGACCACCGGTCACCTGGCGATGCTGGGCGGCGTCTTCGGTGCTTGGCTCATCGGCGGATTCGGACTGCCGGCCTGGGTCGCGCTGCCGATCGTACTCGTCGGTGGCGCCGCCTTTGGCCTTTTCACCGAAGCGGTGGCGATCCGCCGCGTGCTGGCGTCCGGCAGCGAGCACCTGTGGGTGTTGTCTACGCTGGCGCTCGGTACCGTCGTGCAGCACCTGATGGCGCTGTGGTGGGGCACGGAGCCCAAGAAGTTTCCGCGCCTGTTCGAGCAAGACTACGGCGCGGGCTTGTGGGACCAGAAGTACTGGCTGCCCATTGCACTCGCCGGGCTCGCGGCATTCGGGCTGGCCGCCTTCTATCGCGGCACGGTGCTGGGCCGTGTCTTCACCGCGGTGTCCGAGGATCCGTTCGCAGCGAGGGCGCGCGGCATCCCGGTCGAGCGTGTGCGCGGGCTGTCGTATGCGCTGGCGGGGATGCTGGGCGCACTGGCCGGCTTCGTTGCGGGGCAGCTCACGTATGCCTTCTTCGCGCTCGGCATGTGGCTCACCTTGTCGGGCTTCATCGCGCTAGCCGCGGGTGGGCTCGGCAGCAATCTCGGGGCGCTCGTCGGCGGCCTGCTGCTCGGCCTGCTCGGAGCTTTAAGCACCTACTTCTTCGGCGCCCAGTATCAGCAGTCCGTCTCGGTCGGCTTGTTGCTGCTGGTGTTACTGGTCAAGCCTGCCGGCCTGTTCGGCACTTCGAGCGTGAGGCACGTATGACTTTTCAGGCTCTCTCGAAACCGCCACTCGCGCCGTCACCGGCGGCAATGCGCAAGGCCCGGCCTTCCCGCACGCTGCTCCGCGTCCTGCCGCTGCTGGCACTGGCACTGCCGTTCGTGGTCGGCAACGAATACCAGCTACACGTGCTGACGCTGATCGGTATCTACTGGGTTCTCATCGCCGGCCTGAATCTGGTCGTCGGCTACGCGGGGCAGCTCTCCGTCGGCCATGTTGGCCTCCTGGCGCTAGGCGCGTACACGCTATGCATCCTCACCGCTCGCGCTGGGCTAGATCCGCTTTGGGGCCTGGCGCTTGGCGGCGCGCTCGGCGGGCTTTGCGGCCTCGCACTCGGACTGCCGTCATTGCGTCTGCCCGGCTTTTACTTCGCAATGGCGACGTTGGCTTTCTCGATGATCGTTACCGAGCTGCTGGTGGCCCAGAACACGCTTACCGGCGGCGGTGCAGGCATGACCGCACCGATGTTCAATGCTCCGTTCGATACGCCCGGCGGCTTTTTCACCCTGGTGGCGCTGTGCGCCCTGCTCGTGACCTGGCTGAGCTGGAATGTGACCCGGCGCCTGTGGGGCAAAGGGTTGGTCGCGCTGCGCGACAGCGAGGTAGCGGCCGCCGCAGTCGGCATACCGGTGTTCCGGCTCAAGCTTGCGGCCTTCACGTTCAGCGGCGTCACCGCAGGCGTGGCCGGTGGGCTGTTTGCATCGCTGCAGGGCTACATCACGCCCGAGGCCTTCATGTTCGAGCTCGGCATGTTCTTCTTCATCTGCATCGTCATCGGCGGCAATGGAAGCATCGTCGGACCTTTCTTTGGCACTGTGATGCTGACGCTGCTGCCCGAGGTGGCCGCGCCGCTGGCCAAGATGGGCAATCTGCTCTATGGGCTGCTGCTGCTGGTGGCAGTGCTGCTGGTGCCGCGCGGCTTCGGTGCGTTGATGGCGCGCTGGACCGAGCGCCATCGTGGCCGGCGCCAGGCGCCGCCGGTGGCGCCGGACCGGGCACGCCTGTCGCGCGCACTGCTGGACATGCACAACGGCAATGATGGCGAGGCCCGTCCATGAGCGCGCTGCCCATCGCGACCCGCGTTCGTGCCCCTGCGGTCACGGAGTACCTGCACGCGGAGGGCGTAAGCAAGCAGTTCGGCGCGGTCAAGGCGCTGTCGGAGCTGTCGCTCGAACTGCGCCCGGGCGAGATCCACGGCCTGATCGGGCCCAACGGCAGCGGCAAGACCACCGTGCTCAACGTGCTGACTGGCTACTATCCGATCGACGCCGGACGCATCCGTGTCGGCGGCACTGACGTCTCCGCCTTGAGCGTGCAGCGACGTGTGCAGGCTGGCGTCGCGCGAACGTTTCAGAAGCCGCGCATCCTGCCGACGCTTTCAGTGCTCGACAACGTGCTGCTGGGGGCCTGGCGCGACGCCGCCGCCGCCATGCTCCCCACGATGTTCGCAACGCCAAGTGCGCGCCGCCGCGAAAGCTCGCTGTCCATTCGAGCGCGCGAGTTGCTAGCCGGCGTGGGCATGGCGCATGCCGCCGATGAGCGCGCTGATGCGCTGGAGCACGGCGAACAGCGTTTCGTCGAGATCGCCCGAGCTCTAGCTTCGCGACCCCGTTTCGTGCTGCTGGACGAGCCGGCGGGCGGGCTGAGCAATAACGAGATCGAAAGCCTGGGCGAGGTGCTCCAGGCCATGAAAGCTGCCGGTATCGGCGTAATGCTGGTGGAACACCACACCGATTTCGTGTTTCGGCTGTGCGACCGGGTGACCGCAATCGACTTCGGCCGTTTCATCACCTGCGGCACGCCTCAGGCAGTGCGTTGCCACCCGGAAGTGATCCGGGTCTACCTGGGAGCATAAGGAGATGAACGACATGAACATCACGGGTGGCACGCAGCGTCAGGGCGAGGTCATCCTGCAGGTTAGGGACCTGGTCGTGGCCTACGGCAAGGCCGAGGTGGTGCACGGCGTGAGCTTCAACGTGCGCGGAGGCGAGTTCGTCGTAATCCTGGGCCGCAATGGCGCAGGCAAGAGCAGCACCATGCAGGCGATGTCTGGGCTCATCCCAAAGCGGGGCGGCAGCGTGCGCTTCCGCGGCGAGGACCTCACGCAGGCAAGTGCGCAGGCCATCGTGCAGGCGGGTCTGGTCCACGTGCTGGAAGGTCACCGCGTGTTCCACGCGCTGACGGTGGAGGAGAACCTCATGATCGGCACGTGGGCCGGACCCAAGCGCGGCGACCGTCGGCTGCTGGAGCGTATCTACGCGCTGTTTCCCGAACTGGCAGAGCGTCGCAACCAGCCGGCTTCGAGGCTGTCCGGTGGCCAGCAGCAGATCCTGGCAGTTGGCGCCGGGGTGATCGCAGAGCCGCGCCTGCTGGTGCTGGACGAGCCGTCCGCCGGTCTCGCGCCGATGGTGATCGAACGCATCCTCAGCGCGGTCGCCGACCTCTGCCGCGACGGCATGGCGATCCTGCTGGTGGAACAGATGGTCGAGACCGCCCTGCGCTTTGCAGACTACGGCTACCTCATCGAGACCGGCCGCATCGCGGCCTCGGGCCAGGCGGCAGAGATCCGCGCCAGCGAGGCACTGCGCCATGTCTACCTGGGCCGGCAGGACGCTCCGGCCGAACACGCGTGAAGGAGACTGGAATGACCCAACACCGAGAAAACGCCGCCGCCAACCCCCGTTGGAAGCATCGCCCGGAGGGATCGAACTGGGGCGACTTTGGCCCCGACGACCAACGCGGCCGCCTCAACCTACTGACACCAGAGCGCGTGAAGCGCGCGGTTGCCGAAGTGCACGAGGGCCTGACGTTCTGCCTCAGCTTGCCGTTGGACTATCCGGGCGGCAACCTGCTCAATCCCCGTCGTCACCCGCCAGTGCTGCGCCCGACGCTACGCAATGGTCGTCCGAACCTGAATTACCGGATGGCCGACGACAACCCGTACCTCACGGACGTGATGAACGACGACGCTGTGATCCTGCATACGCAGTACTCCACGCAGTGGGACGCGCTCTGTCACGTGGGCCAGCTGTTCGATGCGGACGGTGACGGCGTGCCCGAGCCACGCTACTACAACGGTTACCGTCCCGGCATCGACGTGGTGGGTCCGAGCGACCCCTCGGATGCCGGCGCTGTGGGTCTGGTCCCGTACAAGGCTACCTCGGAAGCTCGCGCACTCGGCATCGAGAACATGGCCACTAGCTGCGTGCAGGGCCGTGGCGTCATGGTGGATCTGCACGCACATGTCGGCGACGCGCACACCTACATCGGCTACGACGCCTTCATGCGCATCCTCGATACGGACCGGGTCCAGGTGGAGCCCGGTGACATGCTGTGCCTGCACACCGGCTTTGCCGAGATGGTGCTGGGCATGAATCGCACGCCTGATCCCGAGCGCCTGGAGCACAGCTGCGCCGTCCTCGATGGGCGCGACGAGCGCCTGCTGCAATGGGTGAGCGACAGCCAGGTGGCAGTGATCGCCGCGGACAACTATGCGGTCGAAGGGTTGCCCGCGGCCGCGGGTTTCGGCTGCTGCGCGATGGCGCCACTGCACGAGCTCTGCCTGTTCAAGATCGGCGTGCACCTTGGCGAGCTTTGGCACTTCACGCCGCTGGCGCGTTGGCTGCGGCAGCACGGGCGCTCGCGCTTCCTGCTCACCGCGCCGCCGTTGCGGCTGCCGGGCGCGGTCGGCTCTCCGGCGACGCCCGTCGCCACTGTGTAAAGGGCCCGCGATGAAGCCCTCCACTTCGTCTGGCGAGACCCTCGGCGCCGTGCAGAAGGCCTGCCGTGTGCTGGCCGAACTGTCGGGTCCGGGCCCGCATCGCCTGTCCAACATTGTCGCCAACACAGGGCTGAACAAGGCCACGGCCCTGCGCCTGCTCGACGCGTTGGGCGAGGAGGGATTCGTGCAGCGCTATCCGGTGGACAAGACCTATGCGCTCGGCAACGGCGCGTTTGCGATGCACGCGTCCGTGTCGAGGCGGGTGAGCCTGCCGGCCAGTGCGCATACGAGCCTGATGCGTGTGGCCGAGGTGACCGGCGACACCACCTGCCTGTCGGTCCCTTGTGGTAGCCACAGCGTGTGCATCGATCGCGAGGAGGGCAGCAACCCCTGGCGCGTGAACTACTTGCAGGTCGGGCGTAGGCTGCCGCTCGGCGTCGGCAGCGCCGGCATGGCACTGATCGCGTGGCTTCCGGACGAAGAGGTTGAGCAAATGATCGCGCGCAATCGCGTCGTTTTGGCGGCCCGTTTTCCGCGCGTGGGCCCGGAGCGCATCCGTCGCGAGGTACAGCTGTCGCGAGAGCGGGGCTACTCGCTTTCCGCCAGTGTGGTGACGGAAGGCACGGGCGGTCTGTCCGTGCCCATCCTCGACATGCAGGGACGGCCCGTAGCGGCCATCGGTGCCTCGGCGCTCGTCGAGCGGTTGGTGAAGCGCGAGGTGATGCTGGCCGAGCTGCTGATTGACGAAGCGTCGCGCATCGAAAGCGCGCTGCATGGCAGAGATGGAACAGACCGCGCCGCGCATTGCTCTACCGCCGCGCAGACGACATCGATGAGGGAGATTTCCGATGTCCATGCGTGACCAAGCTGTCGTCGTCGGCGCCTCAGGCATCGTGGGGCAAGCGGTGCTGCGCGCGTTCGCAGAAACGCCCGGCTGGGACGCGGTCGGCGTCTCTCGCCGCCTCCCGGTGAACGTGCCGCTCCATGCGCGCCACGTGTCCGTGGACCTTACCGACCGCGATGCCTGTGCAAGTGTCTTCGGTGCGATGAAGGACGCGACCCATCTGGTGTATGCGGCAGTCAATGAAAAGCCTGGTCTGGTCGCCGGATGGGTCGACCGGGACCAGATGCAGCTCAACCTTGGGATGCTGCGCAACGTGCTGGAACCACTGCAGGCGAATGCGCGCGGGCTGCGGCACGTGACCTTGATGCAGGGTGGCAAAGCATACGGCATCCACCTGGATCCGAACCTCGCGGTGCCGGCGCGCGAGCGCTGGCCCCGGCATCCGCACGACAACTTCTACTGGCTGCAAGAAGACTACCTGCGCGAGCGCCAACCGCATTCCGGCTGGCACTGGACGGTGCTGCGGCCGCGCCTGGTGTTCGGCGACGGGCTGGGCAGCAACATGAACCCGCTGCCCGCGATCGGCGTCTATGCAGCGCTGCAGAAGGCGCGTGGCCTGCCACTGTGCTACCCGGGCGGTCCGCCGCGGGTGTACCAGGCGGTGGACGCCGACCTGATCGGCCGCGCCTGCGTCTGGGCTGCGCGATCAATCGAGGCGCGCAACGAGATCTTCAACCTCGCCAACGGCGACGAGTTCGTCTGGCAGAACGTCTGGCCGGTGATTGCCGATGCGTTTGGCATGGCGGTGGGCGAGCCGCAGCAGCAGCACCTGGCCGAGACGATGCCGCCGCTGGAAGCGCAGTGGGCCAAGATCGTGGGACAGCATGGCCTGCAGGCGCCGCCGAGGTTCCGCGAGTTCGTCGGCCAGGGCTTCGCCTACGCCGATTTTCAGCTCAACACCGGCAAGACCGGCCCGCAGCCGCCCTCGCTGGTGAGCACGATCAAGATCCGCAAGGCCGGCTTCACCGACTGCATGGACACCGAGGACATGTTGCGCCGCTGGATCCAGCGCTATCAGGAGCTGCGCTGGCTGCCGCCGCGCGACGGCTGAACGCGCCTCGCTTTCCGATCCCAATCTATTCATTGAACCCCACCACGCGGCGCTTGCGCGCCGAGCGAGGAGAGCCATGTCGTTCGTGACGGGTGTGGGCCTGACTTCGTTCGGGCGCCACGAAAACCGGTCCAGCCTGGACCTGATGACCGAGGCCGCGACCGCAGCGCTGGCCGATTCCGGCCTGCAGCGGCGCGATGTCGACGGGCTGGTGTGCGGCTACGCCACCACCATGCCGCACATTATGTTGTCGACGCTTTTTGCAGAGCACCTCGGCGTGCAACCACGGTATGCACATGCAGTGCAGGTGGGTGGTGCCACCGGGTTCGCGATGGTGATGCTCGCGCACCTCGTCGTACAGGGGGGCGCGGCCGACCACGTACTGGTGGTGGCCGGTGAAAACCGCCTGACCGGCCAGACGCGCGACGCCACCATGCAGACGCTGGCGCAGGCCGGCCATGCTCGCTACGAGGTGCCGCTGGGTCCGACGGTGCCGGCCTACTACGCGCTCGTTGCATCGCGCTACATGCATGAGTTCGGCCTGACGGAAGGCGACCTCGCGCAACTCGCGGTGCAGATGCGTCGCAACGCCATCGACAACCCGGGCGCCCATCTGCGCGACGCGATCACCGTCGACGACGTGCTTCGCTCGACGCCGATCGCGACGCCGCTGAAGCTGATGGACTGCTGCCCGATATCCGACGGCGCGGCGGCGTTCATCGTCAGCCGCGAAGCGGTATCGCCGCATTCGCTGCGCATCATCGGCGCCTCGCAGGCGCACACGCACCAGCATGTGACGGCGGCTCCGACGCTGACGCAGTTCGGCGCAGCGCCGGCAATGCAGCGTGCGATGGCGCAGGCCGGCGTGGCGCACGTCGACGTCGGCTACGCGGCCCTCTACGACAGCTTCACCATCACGCTGGCGATCCTGCTCGAGGAACTCGGTCTGGCTGAACGTGGCCAATCGGGCCGAGCCGCCGCGGCCGGTTATTTCGCGCCTAACGGCACGCTGCCATTGAACACCCACGGCGGCCTACTGAGCTACGGACATTGCGGGGTCGCGGGTGCGCTGGCTCACCTGGCCGAAACCCACCTTCAGATGACCCGCCGCGCCGGTCCTCGGCAGATCCCCAGCGAGCCCGCGATCGCCATGCTGCATGGCGACGGCGGAATCATGTCCTCGCACATCAGCATGATCATGGAGCGGCCGCAATGAATGACGAAATCTCGGCACAGCACGACTGGCATGACGGCGTGCCGGCTCTGTTGCTCGAATGCTGCCGCGCATGCGGTCACGTCGAATACTTCCGTCGAGGTTTCTGCCCGCGCTGCGGCAGCAAGCCGATGGACACAGTCTCTGCCAGCGGCTTGGGGCGCGTGCATGCGGTGACCCAAGTGTTGCGGGCGGCGACGCCCGAATGGAAGGCCCGAGCACCCTACGTGATCGTGCTGGTCGACCTCGACGAGGGCCCACGCGTGATGACTCACGGCTCGGTGGACCTGGCCGTCGGCGACGCCGTACGCATCAGCTACTTCCCGATCGGCGAGCGCCTGATTCCGCTCGTCCAACCCCTGGACTCTCCCACCAAGGTGACCCCATGACCCCTGCTCGCGACTCAACCGTCCCGGACGCGCTCGGCGACGATCTGCGCGCCGCCTTCGATCCGCGCTCCATCGCCATCGTCGGCGCCTCCGACAACGCCGACAAGCTCGGCGGCCGCGTGCTGCAGTTCTTGCAGCGTTTCGGCTTTCGCGGCGGCATCTACCCAATCAACCCGACGCGCGCCGAGGTGCAGGGCGTCAAGGCCTACCCAGCTTTCGATGCCTTGCCCGAGGTCGCCGAACTGGTGGTCATCGCCGTGCCGGGCGACCAGGCAGTTCAGGCCGTGGAGCAGTGTGGCCGCCATGGCAGCCGCGTTGCGGTGATCCTGAGCGCCGGCTTCGGCGAGACCGACGATGCGGGCCGCGCTCAGGAACGCCGGATGGTGGAGATCGCGCGTCGCAGCGGGCTACGGCTGATCGGCCCCAACTCGCAGGGCATCGCCAACTTCGCCAATGGCGCCATCGGCAACTTCTCGACGATGTTTGTCGAGACCGATCCCGTCGACGGGCCGGTGGCCATCGTCACGCAGAGCGGTGGCAGTTTCGCCGTACCGTTCGGGCTGCTGCGCGGACAGGGCGTGGGCGTACGCTACGCCAACGCCATCGGCAACCAGTGCGACGTCACGGTGAGCGAACTGGCCATCGCCGCCGCGCGCGACCCGCAGATCAAGCTGCTGTTGCTCTACATGGAGGGCATTCCCGACGCCAACCACCTCGCGGCCGTCGGCGCCATCGCGCGCGAGCGCCGTCTGCCGGTGCTGGTCGTGAAATCGGGACGCACGGCGGCGGGCCAACGCGCGTCGATGTCGCACACCGGTTCGCTGGCCACCGAGGACCGCGTCGTCGATGCCTTCCTCGAGTACCACGGCCTCAAGCGCGTGAATGACTTGGGCGACCTCGCTAAGGCCGCAGAGCTGTACCTGCAAGGCTGGCGCCCGGAAGGACGGCGCTTGGTGGTGATCAGCAACTCGGGCACTGCCTGTGTGCTGACGGCAGATGCGGCTACTGGCGTTGGCCTACCGATCAACGAGCTTACGCCGGAGACCCGCGCGGCGCTGGGCAAGGTCCTGCCGAGCTTCGCCAGCACGGTGAACCCTGTGGACATCACTGCCGCGCTGTTGAGCAACAGCCGGCTCTTCGGCGACATCCTGCCGATCATCGCGAAGGATCCGGGTGCCGACATCTTCCTGATCTCCGTGCCGGTGTCGGGCCGCGGCTACGACCTTGAGGCCTTTGCTCGCGACGCGGCAGCGTTCGTCAAATCGACCGGCAAGCCGGTAGTGATGGCCGTGCCGCAGCCCAAGGTCGCGGAGCGTTTCAAGCAGGCTGGCCTGCCGGTGTTCACGCTGGAAAGCCAGGCGGTGGCTGCTCTGGACCAGTTTGTCGGCCTGCACGAGGCGCTGGAGAACGCTTGCGAGGCCCGCGCGCTGTCACCGGCCGTCCTTGTGGAAAAGATGCCGGGCGGCGGCACGGAGCTGGTGCTGAACGAGGCCGATGCCCTGGCGCTGGCCGGCAAGCACGGTGTGCCGGTGGTGCCACACCGCCTGTGCGTCAGTGCGGACCAAGTGGCTGCCGCGGCCGTGGAATTCGGAGGGCGCGTCGCGGTCAAGGGCTGTACGAATGCAGTGACGCACAAGTCCGATGTGGGTCTGGTGTGTCTGAACGTGCAAGGCGACGCTGCCGCGCGGGCCGCCTGGGATGAGGTGACGGCGGCCGCCGAGAAGCAGAGTATCCGGCTCGATGGCGTGCTGGTTGCGCGCATGGTGAGCGGGCGCCGTGAATTCATTGTCGGCGCCCACCGCGACCCGACCTTCGGCCCTGTGCTGACAGTGGGCGACGGTGGCAAGTACGTGGAGCACCTCCCGGACGTGCAGGTGCTGATGGGCGGTTCGACGCAGGCCGAGATCCGTCGCGCCGTGCAGCGCCTGCGCGTAGCCCCGATCCTGGCCGGCGTGCGGGGCGAACCGCCGATGGACGTGGACGCACTGGTGACGCTGGTGGCATCAGTCGGACGCCTGATGGTCGACGAACCGGACGTCGTCAGCTTGGACCTCAACCCGGTGCTCGTGGGCGCACTTGGCGAAGGCTGCATGGCGCTGGACGGCGTGGTGGTGAAAAGGACCGCGACATGAGCGCCTTTGGCAACACCTATCGCTTTGAGTGAAGGGCTGACCGTGTCCTTGAACTCGCTCGACGTCGGCGTGCTGGGAGGCGGCGCCATCGGCGGCAGCCTCGCGGCTCGCCTGGCGTCGTCGGGTGAGCGGGTGACGCTAGTGGCCCGCGGCGCCAACGGGCGCGCCATCCGCGAACAAGGGCTGGTGCTGCACGAAGGCGGGCGCGAGTTGCGTGTGCCATTGCCGTGCTGCGAGCAAGCCGGCGACCTGGGACCTCAGGATGTGATCGTCGTCGCCGTTAAGGGCCGCGACCTGTCGCCCCTCGCCTCCGTGCTGCCGGGACTGCTCAAGCCGGGCGGCCGGCTCGTGCTGGCGATGAACGGGATTCCATTCTGGTTCGATCGGTTCGGCGGGTTCGCCTGGCCGGCGGCGGTGCGGGAGATGCTGGACCCAGGCGGCGAACTGGCTCGGCAGCTTCCCCTGCACGCGCTCGTCGGCGCGGTGGTGTTGTCGTCGGCCGAAGTGCTGGCGCCAGGCATTGTGCGCTCGCCAGCGGGCGATCGGCGCAGCGTCATCCTGGGCCGGCCCGACGGTGGCGTGGATGCCGTGACGCAGCGTTTCGCCGACGCCTTGTCCAAGGCCAGCTACGCAACGCGCATCAGCAGCGACATCCGCGCGGAGCTGTGGGCCAAGCTGATGCTGTTTTGCAGCGCGGGGCCCTTGAGCGCCTTGACGGGAGCCGACCTCGGCGTGCTCGCGGCGGAGCCTTCCAGCGAAGCCTTGTGGCTCGGGATGATGAACGAGTGCCTCGACCTCGGCAGCGCCGTCGGCCTGGCGGTTGATGCGGAGCCGCGAGCCGTGCTCGATGCCTTCCGCGGCACGGCGGTGCGGCCTTCGATGCTGCAGGACGTCGAGGCCGGACGGTCGCCGGAGATCGAGAGCGGTCTGCTGGCTGTCGATCTCATCGCAAGGGGCCGGGACATGGAACTGCCGCGGCTGTCCGCGGTGGCCGCATTGATGCGGATGAAGTGGCCGCTCGCGGTTTCGGCCGGCGACACGCGGGAAGAGAACTGATCAATGTCGAACGCATTTACACCCACCCACGACCTCGACCTCAATGCCCTGCAGCACTGGCTGACTGGAAAACTGGACGCCGACCTGGGCCCGCTTCAGGCGCTGCGTCTGTCGGGCGGGCAATCGAATCCCACCTACCGACTCACGGCCGGCGACAGGCGCTACGTGCTTCGGCGCAAGCCCAGCGGCACGCTGCTGCCTTCGGCGCATGCGATCGACCGCGAGTTCCGCATCATCAAGGCGCTCGAAGCAACCGAGGTTCCTGTGCCGGGCGCACGCGTTTATTGCGACGATCCGTCGATCATCGGCGCTGCTTTCTACGTAATGGACTGCGTGGAGGGCCGCATCTTCTGGGACCCGACGCTGCCCGAGCTGAGCTGCGACGACCGCCGCGCGGCCTGGCAGGATTTCGGCCGCGTGGTGGCGGCCCTCCATCGCGTGGATCCTGCGTCCGTCGGACTGGCCGATTTCGGCCGGCCGGAAGGCTACGTGTCGCGGCAGATCTCGCGGCTGGGTCGGCAATACACGGAGTCGGGATTCCAGCGCATCGAGGCGATGGACTGCCTCATCGGTTGGCTGAAGGCGCACTCGCCCATCGTGGACGAAACTGCAATCGTGCATGGCGATCTGCGCATGGACAACCTGATCTTCCATCCCGACGAGCCGCGCATTCTGGCTGTGCTCGACTGGGAACTCTCGACCCTCGGCCATCCGCTCGCCGACTTCGCGTATCACATGTTGACCTGGCGCCTCACACAGGCGCAGTTCCGCGGCATGGCGGGCCGCGACCTGGCGGCCCTGTGCATCCCCGGCGAACGCGAATACCTCGATGCGTATTGCTGCCAGGTCGGACGCGAACCCGTCGACCCGCTGCAATGGAAGTACTTCCTCGTGTTCGCGATGTTCCGCCTGGCCGCAATTCTGCACGGCATCGCCAGGCGGGCGATGGATGGGACGGCATCGAATGCCACAGCGCGCGAGACCGGCGCGCTGGCCAGGCCGATCGCCGAAGCCGCCGTTTCCCTGCTGGAGATTGACTGATGTTCACCTTTTCGCCGCGCAGCAATGATTTGCGCGAACGCCTGCTCGCCTTCATGGACGAGCACATCTATCCCAACGAGGCGCGCTATTTCCAGGAGGCCGAGGAACTGGGTCCCTGGAAGGTCTATCCGGTGGTCGAAGCGCTGAAGCCGAAGGCGCGGGAACTCGGCCTGTGGAACCTGTTCCTGCCGCCGTCGCCGCACGGCCCGGGACTGAGCAATCTGGACTACGCGCCGCTGTGCGAGGTGATGGGCCGCTCGCACCTCGCGCCCGAGGTGTTCAATTGCTCTGCGCCCGACACCGGCAACATGGAAGTGCTGGAGCGCTACGGCACCGCGCAACAGCAGAAGGCATGGCTGCAACCGTTGCTGGACGGCGAGATCCGCTCGTGCTTCGCGATGACTGAGCCACAGGTCGCCTCCAGTGACGCGACGAACATCGAATCGACCATCGTTCGTGATGGCGATGCCTACGTGGTAAACGGCCGCAAGTGGTACACGACCAATGCCACCGACCCGCGCTGCCGCATCGCGATCTTCATGGGCAAGAGCGATCCCGCCAATCCGGACCGGCATCGGCAGCAGTCGATGATCCTGGTGCCGATGGACGCGCCCGGGGTGCGCGTGATCCGGCCGCTGCCGGTGTTCGGCTTTTATGGCGTGCCGGACCGTGCGTCCGAGGTCGAGTTCGACAACGTGCGCGTGCCCGCGGACCACCTGCTGCTCGGCGAGGGGCGTGGCTTCGAGATCGCGCAGGGCCGCCTGGGCCCGGGCCGCATCCACCACTGCATGCGGCTCATCGGTCTGGCCGAGCGCATGCTGGAGATCATGTGCCGGCGAACGCTGTCGCGCAAAGCATTCGGCAAGCTTATCGCCGACCAGGGCGTCACTATCGAGCGCATCGCCGAGTCGCGCATTGCGATCGATCAGGCGCGCCTGCTGACTTTCAACGCGGCCCATCGTATGGACACCGTCGGCAACAAGGTGGCAAAGGCCGAGATCGCCATGATCAAGGTGGCCGCGCCGAACATGGCCTGCAAGGTAATCGACTGGGCCATCCAGGCCTACGGCGGCGGCGGTACCAACAACGACGTCGGCCTGGCTGCGGCCTACGCCACGGCGAGATTGCTGCGATTGGCGGATGGCCCGGACGAAGTGCACCGCCAGCAGATTGGCAAGCTCGAACTCGCAAAGTATCGGTAGGCCTCCATGGAAAAAATAGATCCTTTCCGTCTCGATGGGCGCGTCGCACTCGTCACCGGTTCGACGATGGGCATCGGCGAGGCCATTGCCCGGACGCTGGCCCAAGCGGGCGCGCACGTGCTCATCAGCAGCCGCAAGCCGGACGAATGCGAACGCGTGGCGGCGTCATTGCGCGATGACGGCCTGAGCGCCGAAGCGCAGGCCTGCCACATCGGTCGCATGGACGACATCGAAGCCATGGGGCGGCAGCTGACCGAGCGCCATGGCGGGCTCGACTTGCTGGTCAATAACGCGGTGCTGAGCCCGTTGCGATCGATCGAAGACACCGACCTCGGGATCTTTTCGAAGACGGTGGAAGTGAACCTGCGCGGGCATTGGTATCTGTCCGCACTCGCCGCGCGGCTAATGGCGCCACGCGGCGGCGGGAGCATCGTCAACATCGCATCGATCGCCGCGCTGAATCCCGACCGCGGGCTGGCGCTGTACTCGACGCTGAAGACGGCCATGCTCGGCATGACACGGGCGTTCGCGCTGGAGTGCGGCCCGTCTCAAGTGCGAGTGAATGCGGTGCTGCCCGGTCTCATCAAGACGCGGCTGGCTGGCAAATACAACGACGCCACGCAGCAGCACGTGGTCGGCAAGACGCCGCTCGGCCGTATCGGCGAGCCCGAGGACATCGCCCATGCCGTGCAGTTCCTCGCCTCTCCGGCCGCGGCATTCGTCACCGGCGCAGCGCTCGTGGCGGACGGTGGCGTGAGCCTCACGGTGTTGTGAGGGCCGGCAGTGCCGCGCATCGACGTGCGGACATGTTGACTGGCGCGACACCTTGGACAGCAGGGACGAGAAGAACAACGAACGGGTTCATGTTTGCAGTGGTTCGATACATCTACAACAGGAGATAGACGATGAAGCAAATCCTTGGAGCGCTTGCGCTTGCCCTTCCGATGGTCCCTGCACTGGCGCAGAGCTCGGTCACCATCTACGGCGTTCTCGACCTTTCGGTGGGCGCGACGAACAACGGCAACGGCAACGTGAAGCAGCTAATGTCCGGAGTGGGGCCGGGAAGCCGTCTGGGTTTTCGCGGAACCGAAGATCTCGGCGGCGGCCTGAAAGCGAACTTCGTGCTCGAGGAGGGCATCGCTGTCGACACGGGTACCTTGAACCAGGGTGGCTTGGCGTGGGGCCGCCAGATCTTCGTCGGGCTTTCGAGCACGTGGTGGAGCCTATCGGCGGGCCGGCAGTACTCGCCGCTGAACGTGAGCCTCGTCGAATCCGATGCATTCCGGCAGGTGTACTGGGGAGACACGACCGGGACCGGCAACGCGCTCTACCAGTCGCCCGGCGCCGCCCAGGGATCGGGCGGGCAAGCCTCGACGGCGCGCGTAAACAACTCGGTGCTTGCCACGGCCACGGGCGGCGGCTTCACCGGCCGGCTGATGGTCGCTGCAGGGGATGAGGGCAACAACGGTTCGGGACACCTGGCGATGCTCGGCGGCACCTACAGGGTTGGTGGCCTGCTGCTGACCGGCACGTACAACCGCTTCCGCCAGTACGCCACGACACTCGCTGCGGGCACTTCACCGCAATGGCAGACCGAGTTCAACGTGGGCGGTTCCTACGACTTCGGCCCGGTAATGCTGCTTGCCGGCTACTACTCCTACGACCCGTCAGAAAACCGCACGCCGGGCGCTCCCACTGCACTCGATCCGCGCTTTACGAAGACGGTATCGGACTGGATCGGCTTCCGCGCGCCACTGGGCGGAGGCACCTTGATCGGCCAGGTGATGAAGACCACTTTCGACTACGCCGCTGCGGATGGCCGCGGCACAACGATCGCCGCAGCGTATGAGTATCCGCTCTCGAAACGCACGACGCTCTACGGCTCCTACGCGCAGTTGAACAACAACGCCCAGGGCCTCGTCAGTATCCAGGGCGCCACCGTGTCCGTATTCCCGGCCTACCCGGGGGCGGACCTGCGAGGCTACGCCTTCGGTCTGCGTCACACGTTCTGATCAGAATGACGCGTCGGCGCGACTGCGTCGTCGCTGAAAGCGGTGAGGCCGCCGTCAGTGACGGCTTCGCCTGAAAGGCTATATGACGATTTACAAACTCGGCGCCACGGTACCGCAGATCGACAGCACAGCCTATGTTGCGGATAACGCAACCGTCGTTGGGCGGGTCGTCCTCCATCAAGGCAGCAGCGTGTGGTTCCCGGCGGTGCTGCGGGCCGACAATGAAGCGATCGAGATCGGCGAAGGAAGCAATGTGCAAGACGGCGCGATCCTGCATACCGACCCGGGCTTTCCGCTGCTTGTTGGTAAGGATGTCTCCATCGGTCACCAGGCGATGCTGCACGGCTGCACCGTTGGCGATGGCACGCTGATCGGCATCCAGTCGGTCATCCTCAACGGCGCAAAAATCGGCCGAAATTGCCTCGTGGGCGCAGGTGCCGTCGTCACTGAAGGCAAGGAGTTTCCGGACAACAGTTTGATCGTCGGCGCACCTGCGAAAGTAGTTCGGGAAATGACCGATGGGGCCATTGAGAAACTCAAGAGCAACGCCGCCGAATACACCGAGCGTGCCGAAAGGTATAGAACATCATTGAGCATTTCCGGCGCAGGCTCGGGCTGATTGACCACATTGGCCGGGCGCCGTTGCGCATGAAGATCGTTGACCTGGCCAACATGTTGAAGCGAGAGGCCGACAAACGGAACTGAACGGCGGTGAGCATCATGGAATTCAAAGGCAGCACTGGGCTGCGCATTGCGGCCGACGTGGGAGGTGACCCTGCCGGAGCGCCGGTCATCCTGATGCACGGCGGCGGGCAGACGCGCCATTCCTGGGGGACCGCATTCGAGGCGCTGACGGCAGATGGCTTCCGCGTCATCAACCTCGACGCCCGTGGCCATGGCGACAGCGAATGGGCGCCCGACGGCGACTATTCGCTGCCCACGCTGGCGGACGACCTGCGCGCCGTCATGTCTACGTTGGACCGACCACCGGCACTCGTCGGCGCCTCGATGGGCGGTGCCACCGGCCTGCTGCTCGTCGGCAACTCGCCGCCTGCCATCGCACGCGCGCTCGTGCTGGTAGACATCGTGCCGCGGCTCGAAATAACGGGGTCGGCGAAGGTGCTGGGATTTATGCGCGCCAACGTTGACGGCTTCGCGAGCCTGGACGAGGCCGCCGACGCCGTCACTGCCTACAATCCGCATCGTCCGCGTCCCAAGGACCCATCCGGACTGATGAAGAACCTGCGCCTGCACGCCGATGGCCGGCTGTACTGGCACTGGGATCCGAAATTCGTTGAGAGGCGCATTCCGTCAGAGCCGCCTGCCTTCATCGATTCGCTGGTCGCGGCTTGCACCGGCGTTCACATTCCGACTCTGCTCGTGCGCGGCATGAAGAGCGACATAGTTAGTGAGGCCGGCGTCGCGGACCTGCGTCGCCTGGTGCCGCAGACCGAAGTGTTCGATGTTCCCGGCGCTGGCCACATGGTCGCCGGCGACCGGAACGACGCGTTCAACGCATCGATCATCGAATTCCTGCGTCGGACGGCCTGAGCGCATTTTTCCCGGGAAGTACTGGCAGCAGCGTAGGCAGGGTTCGTGGCCCCGTTGCGATCAGACACGCTGCACATTTGACGAAGTATCGCGGTGGAAGGTAAGCGTCCTGGCAAGTCATGTTGACTTCGTGTGCCGACGCCCCAGGCGAGCTACGTGAGCTCCACGATCTGGCCCACTCCAAGCTTCGGTAAATCGCTAGCCGTCGAGAGAACGAACGAGAACTGCGATAGGTCCGGCTTTCCGTCGGGCGTGATGGCTCGAGGCTGGGACACGTAGCGTTTGATGGGAACGCCCCCGAGCATTGGTGAATCCGAGAGCGCGAACTCGCCAGTTCCAAGTTGCCGCGCGAACAGCGTCACCGGACGTTGCTTCTCGAAGATGTACGTGATCTCGAACTTCATCGGTGGTAAGTGATCTCGGCAAGTCATGTTGACCTGGCCACTATGGCGGCGAGGCCGCTCAGAATCCGTCCATCCAGCCCTGTGAGTCCATGTGGGCGATGAACTGGTCGAGCAAATCTCTATCGATCTCAAGGGATGCGCGGTAGCCTCCCTTGAGATGCGGCTCGATGAGCCCTGTGAACATAACTCCCGGGGCAGTTGCCAACGCCGCCAAGAGCGCTGCCTTCTCCACATCAGCACTCGCAAAGGTTGTTCGCTTTGGAACATAGCGGGGACCGATCCTCACCGAATGCATCGCCCTCTCTCCCGTCATCTTCTAATTATCCGTCGTCGCACGCTCCAGCGTGCGTGCGACGAACTCAGCGGGCCACAGACTGAAGTGCCCGCAGCCGCCAAGGTTCGGGGCAGGTCCTTGCAAAGTGCCTTCCACGAGTACCACCTTGCCGTGCAGCCGTTCGCAAATCCGTTCGTCAAAGCTGAGACTACCGCTGCCGACGGACAGCCATATTGAGGAGGCGTAGCCGGGTGCCTGGTCCGCAAGCGGAACATGGGATAAGGAGACGTTCTCGAACTGGAATGAAAGAAGCCCGCGGACAGTAATGTCCTTACCAGCAAGCCATTCCAGAGATTCAATCGCCTCGTTGACGGAGTAGGTTGGCATCCGGCAATGCTACTCAACAGCTGGCTGATAGACCGGATGCCAGCGATGCGGCAGCAGTTCGCCCAGCTCGCTGTTCTTGTGCGTCGGCAGCCGGGTCAGCACGTCGCGCAAATAGGCATACGGGTCATGCCCGTTGAGTTTGGCCGACTGGATGAGGCTCATGATGGCGGCAGCCCGCTGCCCTGCGAGCAACGTCCCGACGAAGAGCCAGTTCTTGCGCCCCGTGGCCCACGGCCTGATCTGCTGCTCGTCGAAATTGTTGTCGATGGGCAAGGCGGGGTCGTCGAGGTAGCGCTTGAGCGCGGCCCAACGGTTCAGGCTGTAGTCCATCGCTTTGGCGGTGGCCGAGCCATCCGGCACCTTCGGCCGGTACTCCAGCAACCACTCGTGCAGCGCCTTCGCGATGGGCACTGCGCGCGTTCGTCGTTCTCGCAAGCGACCCTCTGCTGCTACGTCCTTCACTTCCCGCTCGATGCCGTAGAGCTGTCCTATGAACTCGATGGCGGTGGCTGCCAGCGTGCTCTTGTTGGCCAGGTGCAGCTCCACGAACTTGCGGCGCGCGTGGGCCATGCAGCCCACCTCGGTGATGCCGCCGTCGAGGAATAGCGCCTTGTAGCCCGAATAGTCGTCGCACACGAGGCTGCCCTTCCAGGCGCTGTCGGTGCCATGACCCAAGAAGGTCCGTGGATGCTGGCCGGAGCGGCTCTCAGTGAAGTCGTAGACCACCGCGCGCATGTGCTCGAAGGCGCCGCTGGCGTAGGCCCAGAGATACGCGCGATGAGTCTTGCCAGTGCCTGGCGCCAGCATGGCCACCGGCGTCTCGTCGGCGTGCAGCACCGGCAGGCGAAGCAGGTCGGCCTTCATGGCGTCAACCAACGGCTGCAGGCGCACACCGCACACACCCACCCAGGCTGCCAAGGTCGAGCGCGGGATGGCCAGGCCGGCGCGCTCGAAGATAGCCTCCTGGCGGTACAGCGGCAGGTGGTCGGAGTGCTTGGCGACCAGCACATGGGCGAGCAGGCCCGAAGTAGGCAAGCCCTTGTCGATGATCTCCGCCGGCACGGGCGCCTGGGTCAACGTGCGGCACTTCGCGCAGGCCCACTTGCCGCGCACGTGGCGTTCCACCGTGAAGCTGCCGGGTGTGTAGTCCAGCTTCTCGCTGACGTCTTCGCCGATGCGTGTCATCTGGCAGCCGCAAGGGCATGTCGTGTCGCTGGGTTCATGATGCCGCTCTACGCGCGGCAGATGGGCGGGCAGCGCGGCGCGCTTCGACCGCTCCGGCGCGGGCTCGGTGTCCTTGCGCTTGGCGGCCATCAGCTCGGCCAGTTGTGCCTCTAAGGCGGCGAGGTCGGCATCCACGGCCTCGTCGAACAGGGCCTTCTGCTCGGCGTCGAACTGCTCGCTCTTCTTGCCGAACTTCACGCGGCGCAGCTGCGCCATCTCGAAGGTCAGCTTCTCGATCTTGGCGTCGCGCCACTCGATCTCGTGACGGTCGTGCGCCTGGCGGTCCAAAAGCGCTCGCACCTTGGCGCCGATATGCCCAAGCCCCGCAGCTTCCAGCGAGGCAAGGTCTTCGGCGCTGAAGGGCGTGGCGACTGCCATGACGGCAGTGTGGGGCGAGCGCGGGCCGCGCGCATCGGCGCGAGCACCGATTGCGTCACAGCAACCGGATCGCGCCGTCGTCTTCCACGCGCTGCCATGGCAGGCCCAGCACGAGGGCCTGCAACTGAGGCTGCGTCAGCGGCATGTGCTCCAGCGTGACGTCGCGAGGCCACACGAAGCGGCCCTGGTGCAGGCGCCTCGCCGCTAGCCACACGCCGATGCCGTCATGCATGAGCACCTTCATTCGCGTAGCGCGCCGGTTGGCGAAGAGGTAGGCATGGTGCGGCTTGGCGCCGCCGAAGACCTGAACGACGCGGGCCAGGGCGGTCTCGGTGCCGGCGCGCATGTCCAGTGGCGTCGTTGCGAGCCACACGGCGTCGATGCGGATCAACGCAGTAACTCGCGCATACAGGCCGCGCACGCATCGGCAGCGCCAACTGGCCACGTCAGCACGATGGTGGTCGCACCGCGACGGACCTCAATGCGAACGGACTCAGCACTCGGCGTAGGCGGTGCGGCTGGCGCCGGCATCGGCAGCGAGATGAAGCCGACGGGCTTCTCGCTGACGGTCACTGCGTCGACAAGAGGCTGAGCCCTCTCATGGACCCAGCGCCGCAACAGGTTGGCGTTTATGCCGTGAGCCATTGCCACAGAGGCCATCGAGACACCCGGCTGCTGCGAGGCTTGCACTGCCTGCGCCTTGAACTCGGCGCTGTGAATTCGGCGACGGCGGCCTGGCGCTGCTTGGTCCATAGTGCGTACGTATCCATCAAGTCGTCAATGGACACGAGCATCCTAGGCATGCCTCAGCGGATCAACATGCCTTGCCAGGACGCTTACTTCGCTGCTACACAGCATCCGATCATTGAGGGGTATGACCCGCCTGAGGGCTGGGGCTGGTGCTTCATCGACAAGGTCACCGTCGACTTCGGTGGAGACACGACGCCTCAGGACGGGCCGATACCACGGTTCGTTTAAGGAGCTGGGTGGTCGTTGATCTGGCTCTGACGCCCTGACAGTAGCTCGGATCGCTTGACTTCGACCCTAGCGCCACCCGTGTCGGCAGGATGGCGGACGCCGTGGTAGCGGATGAACGCACTACGTGCCCAACCGAGCGTGCAAGGATCTCGAGGAAGTGCCCGATGGAGGGTCTTTGAAGTACTCCGACTACTTGTCGTCGCGAGCCCGCTGTCGAAGGACGAGCCAACAGAACACAGCGTACACGAGCGTTGCCGGACCGAGCCAGAAGTGTTCGGCCATCCGACCTTCTTCGATGATGCGCAGCTTCAGCGGCACCTTCGCAGCCCAGAGCGCGTAGGTCAGATTGGCGTAGAAGGCCAATCCGCCGACGATGGCCAGAGACAAGCGGGCCAGCGTGTGTCCGGCGCCCTTTCCGGCTTCTTCCGCCGTCCACCACCAGAGCAATAGGGCGACGGCGACGCCGGCAGCAAAGCATGTCACGACGATCACCTCGCCGTCTTTCAGGTAAGCCCCGAGGACCGAGCCGCCGATGGCGGCACAGAGGCACAAGGCAAGCGCGGTCAGAAACAGCCAATGCGGCCGGCGAGAAACGGTCTTCATTGAATCTCTTCGGTGGCAGACGCCGGGAGGATAGTTCAGCTGCATTTGCGCTGTATAGCGACTGGGACTGCACGCTGGAAGGCGGCGGCGACAAGCCGGCCGTGCGGCTGGGCCTGCGGCGGATCGACGGGCTGAAGGAGGAGTCGGCGCGGCGCATCGTCGCCGTTCGCGCCACGGTCTACTTCGAGAGCGCAGAGGCGGTCGCCCTGGCGGCCGAGCTGGAACAGCAGGACATGCGGCTGCTCGCGGCGGCCGATGCGCTGCGAAGCCGAGCGGACATAGCCGCCAGCAGGTCTGGGATGCGGTGGCGCTGCGCCGGCCGCCGAAGCTGCTGCGCGAGGCGCCGGTCGACGAGATGGCGCTGGAGCTGGAGCCGGCGTCCGAAGGCGAAGAGGTGATCTGGGACTACCGGTCCTTGGGGCCGACGCTGCGCAGCCACCCGCTGAAGCTGCTGCGGCCCAGGCTCGACGAGCGCAAGTTCGCGACGGCCGAGGAGCTGATGCAGATGCCCAACGGCCGAGTGGTTCACTACCGCGACATCGTCACGCTCCGGCAGCAAACGGGGATGGCCAAGCGCGTGGTCTTCATGAGTCTTGAAAATGAGACGGGCAACGTGCAGGTGATCATCTGGCCCAGCGTGCGCGACGCGCAGCGCAAGGAACTTCTGCACTCGCGGCTGATCGCCGTGCATGGGATCTGGCAGCGGCAGGACGAGGCCTGCAGCATGATCGCTGGGCGGCTGGAGGACCTGACGCCGTTGCTGGGCGAGCTGGAGACGAGCAGCCGGGACTTTCAGTAGCCGTGGCGGAGCCAGGTGGACAGCGCGACGGTGTTCGCCGCCAGATGGGACTTCCAGACTCGAGGCGCAAGGACCGCAAACTTCGGTTGCAGCGGTCGAGTACTGGCGCGTTCGGGATCGGACTCTGGATAGCCAAGAACTAGCTGCTGCAGGTTGCTCCGAGAGCGGACGACGTTCACCGGAACCCCCGGGTAGGTAGCATTGAAACTCGGCGACTACCGCAGACCTCCTGAGCAAGTGATCTATGCGGGCGTTCCGAGTCCCAACTGTCCGATTCGTGCCTTGATCGCTGCGTTGTAGTCCAGTAGCCACTGGTACTTTGCCGCCACAGCCGCGTCTGTGCGGTGCGCGAAAAGTGCATTCTCCGCAACCTCCCGATGGCGCTTAAGCACCCAACTCTGCAAGCCTAAGTAGTTCAGCGAAGACACGCCGTCGGTCGCCGTGTAAACGAGCGTCTCATCTACGAACGGCTGCTTCGGAAGGGCTTGTAAGACCGATGCGTCAAGGACTACACGAGGATAGATCGCCTTCTCTTCTGCTCTAACGGCCTGCAGCACTGCCGGCCCAAAGACGAATTTGTCGTTGATCAGCATACTTCCAATCGTTATGGCTCCTCGCATTGGAAGCTCCGCGACGAGAAGGAAATGCTGCAGTTGGGCCGAGACCTCCTGCAGAAAGTGAGTGACCTGTTCGCCAACGGAAAATCGACTTGTTGTGCTTAGCGGAATGGCCGCGAAGATGTTGTCGGTGAACGTCTTCACAACAGGCGTGCCGTCGCGACGCAACCCATTGAGGCGCCGCTCGAATTCAAGCATCGATGACAGAAAGAAGTCTGCGGCTTGGCTGTCGCCATCGTCGAAGATTTTGGAGCCCCCGAGTACATCGAGATAGGCGCAAATATGCGGGGTCAAGGTGATTTCCATGGTTCTATGCTCTCGATTTCACGAAAGGGGTAAAGAGTTGCACAAAGCTGGCGACTGTCATACCGACAATCAGCTCAATTAGCGCCTCCTCGTCGGTGGGAAACGCCGAGCCCGCCTCTGTGCGACGCGCCCACAACTGCTTGTCGGTCACGGCAACCAGGTTAGCTACGAGGTCGTAGGCGAAGGGGCCATTAACTGCGAGTCACCGCCAGGATGGTTTTTGCTTCCTCCAGTGTGCTCGGGTACGGGAACCCGCATCACGTGGCCAAGCACCAAGTTAGCTGGCGGCACCAAGGCGGGCAGACCGAACGTCTGTGGAATCACTTCAATGACGCGACGTGCTCGTTCGAAGTCGGATGGCAAGACTCCGCACTGCGCGAATACCTCGTCGATGGAGTGTCCGATGGAGGCAGCTGAAGGCGCTGCCGTGCAAGGCCACGTGCTGATTCAAGCGCGCCTTTCGCGCTTGTCGGTGCGCAGGTCGCCATTCGGGCCACTCCAGTCACGTTGTCTTTGCGGACAAGCCCTGGACCGAGACGCCACCCCATAACGTCTACGCACTACCTGCGTTAGGTAGACGAGGGTATATACCTACAACGAACTCAAGACGGGTCACTACACTTGTTCCGTGCGTTTCATTAGGGAATCAATGTTTCACTAATAAAACAAACGAAGACCGAGATGTTCTTGGAGTGCTTGATGCCAGATATCGCCAGGATCGCAGATCCAGAAAGCCTGCAGCGCCTGCTGCCTGAGATACCGCCGTCGCTGCTGCAAGGCCGCCGGGTGCTGGTGACCGGTGCCGCGCGCGGGCTGGGCTTGGCCTTCGCCAGGTGCATCGCCCAGGCCGGCGCCACGGTGCTGATGGCCGACATCCTGGACGAGTTGCTGCAAGCTGAGGCCCGGGCCTTGTGCGCTTCGGGCTTCGAGGCCCACGCAATCCCGGTCGACCTGTGCGAACCGGCCTCGATCGCCACCTGCGCCGCCGCGGCCGGCAACCTGGACGGTCTGGTCAATAACGCCGCGATTACCAACTCCGGTGGCCGTGACGCCCATGCGCTCGATGTATCGACCTGGGATCGGGTCATGGACGTCAACGTCCGCGGCACGTGGCTCATGAGCCGGGCCTGCCAGCCCGCGCTGGCCGCCAGCGGTCGCGGAGCCATCGTCAATCTGGCTTCCGACACTGCGCTGTGGGGCGCGCCGAACCTGCTGGCCTATGCCGCCAGCAAGGGCGCGGTCATCTCGATGACGCGCTCGCTGGCCCGTGAATGGGGCGGCGAGGGCATCACCGTCAATGCCGTCGCGCCAGGCTTGACGCTCGTCGAAGCGACCGAGTACGTGCCGCTGGGGCGGCACCAGAAATACCTCGAAGGCCGCGCCATCCCGCGCGAGCAACAGGCGGCCGACGTCTGCGGGACGGTGCTCTTCGCGCTGTCCGGCCTGTCGCGTTTCGTGACCGGCCAGTTGTTGCCGGTCAACGGCGGCTACGTGATGAATTGATTGATCTGGACGAGGAGTGACCCGATGAGCGAACAGCAGAACACCGAAGCGCCGACCTGGCTCCAACCCGAAGGCAGCAGTTTCTCCGACTGGATGGGCAGCCGCGTGGCCCGCTATGCGACCCGCACCTACGACTGGAACGCGTTGAAGTTCCAGGCCGATTTCGATCCGAAGTACCGCCGTGCGCAGATGCGCTACGTGGGCACCGGCGGCACCGGCATCAGCGCCGATACGAACACCGTGCCTTCCGAGAACTTCACCTTCTCCACGATGGTGATCCCGGCCGGCCACGAAGGCCCGCCGCACCTGCACACCGACGTGGAAGAGATCTTCTTCGTGATCCGCGGCAAGCTGAAGGTCGTGCTGGAGAAGGATGGCGAGCGCTTCGAGACCGTCATCAGCGACCGTGACCTCATTTCCGTGCCCCCGGGCGTGTACCGGGAGGAGATCAACATCGGCGACGAAGACGCGCTGATGTGCGTGATGCTCGGTGCGAAGAAGCCGATCACGCCGACCTATCCGCCCGAGCATCCGCTCGCCAAGATCAAGCGCTGATCGCTCGAGCACGGATGCCCATCATGGCCCTCGCCGACACCGACCCCGGCATGCTGCCCCCCAGCGCCAATCTCGCTCGCCTCGATGCCGTTTTCGGCGCGCGCAGCGTGCGCGTGGGGCGGCAGGGTGCCGTGGTCTCGGTGCGGGAGCTCGGGGAGGGGCCGGCCGTCGTCTGCCTGCACGGTATCGGCTCCGGCGCAGCATCCTGGCTGGGGCTGGCCGAGCGCATGGCGCCTCGGGCCCGGCTGATCGCCTGGGACGCGCCGGGCTACGGGGCCTCCACGCCGCTCTCGTCGCTGACGCCGGACGCTACCGACTACGCCGTGCGCCTGCACCAGCTGCTGGACGCGCTGGAGATCGAGCGCTGCACGCTGCTGGGCCATTCGCTCGGCGCGCTGACGGCCGTCGCTGCGGCCAGCGCCGAAACAAGTGGCGAGCGCGCAGCGCGCTTCGACCGTGTGATCCTGGCCAGCCCGGCCCGCGGCTACGGCGCGCAGGGCCCGCTGGCCGCCACCGTGCGTGCCGAGCGCCTTGCGCTGCTGCGCACCGAAGGCATCGACGGCATGGCGGCTATGCGCTCCGCCCGGTTGCTGTCGCCGAAGGCGTCGGCCCAGGCGAGGCAGTGGGTGCGCTGGAACATGGCGCGGCTCCATGCGGGCGGCTACCGCCAGGCGGTCGAACTGCTGTGCGGCGAAGATCTGGTCCGGCACCTGCCTCTGGCGGTGCCCGTGCAGGTGTGGGTCGGCGCTCTTGATGAGATCAGGCCGCCGCGCGCCTGCGACGAAATCGCTCGCGCCGCGCAGACCACGCTGCAGCTGATCGCCGATGCGGGCCATGCCTGCTACGTCGAGCAGCCTGACGCCGTCGCGAGTCTCCTTTGCACCGTCCTGGAAGAAGACCGGGGAGCCTGAGCCATGATCGAAGACACCAACAACAACGAAGATTCCGCGGACCGCTACAACGTGCCCGCGCTGGAGCGCGGCCTGCGCATCCTCGCCGAGTTCAACCGGCACACGCAGGTCGTCTCGCCGCCCGAGCTGGCGCGCCGCCTAGAACTGCCGCGCTCCACCGTGTTCCGACTGCTGACCACGCTGGAGAACATGGGCTTCGTGCAGCGCAGCGAAGGCGGCAACGACTACCGCCTCGGGCTGGCCGTGCTGCGCCTGGGCTTCGAATACCTCGCCTCGCTGCCGCTGAACGAACTGGGCCAGCCGCTGCTGCGCCGCCTCAGCGAGGAGATCGCTTATCCCTGCAACATCGTCGTGCGCGACTGGCGCTCGATCGTCTACGTGACCCGCGTGTCCCCGCAGGCGCCGGCCTCGCCCTTCGTCGGCGCCGTCAATGTCGGCACACGGCTGCCGGCGCACGGCACGGTGCTGGGCCGCATGGTGCTGGCGGACCTGAGCCTCGCGCAATTGAGGGCGCTGTATCCGGAGGACAACCTGGAGAGCTTCTCGGTCGACACGCCGCGCACGGTCTCCGCGCTGTACGAGCTGCTGCAGCTCGACCTGAGACGCGGCTGCGCGATCGGCGAGGGCTTCTTCGAGCCGAACATCTCGACCATCGCCGCGCCGGTGCGCGACCACAGCGGCCACATCGTCGCCGCCCTGGGCGTCACGATCAACGCCGGTCGTTTTCAGGACGTGCAGCTGGACGAAAGCCGCGTCGACGCCATGGTTGCCAGCGTCAAGCGCACCGCGGCGGAGCTGTCACGGCTGCTGAACTACTCGCCGCGCCCCGCGGTTGCGGAGTGATTCCCTGATGAGCAACTTCGCCCCTGATCTGCTGGCTGGCCGCGTGGCCGTCGTCACCGGCGGTTCGTCCGGCATTGGCCTAGCCGCCGTGGCCGCGCTGCTGGACGCCGGCGCCGGCGTGGCGCTGTGCGGCCGCAGCGCCGCACGGCTGGACGAGGCGCTCGGCGCGCTGCGCGCCACGCATCCCGGGGCGAAGCTGTTCGCATCGAGTTGCGACGTGCTCGACGGCGCCGCCGTACGCGATTTCGCCGCCCGCAGCGAAGCGGCGCTCGGCCCCGCCTCCATCCTCGTCAACAACGCCGGCCAGGGTCGCGTTTCCACCTTCGCCGACACGACAGACGAAGCCTGGATGGAAGAGCTGCGGCTGAAGTTCTTCTCCGTCATCAACCCGACCCGTGCGTTCCTGCCGCAGCTGGCCGCGCAACGCCAGGCTTGCGGCGATGCCGCCGTCGTCTGCGCCAACTCGCTGCTGGCCCGCCAGCCCGAGCCCCACATGGTGGCCACCTCGGCGGCGCGCGCAGGCCTGTTGAACCTGGTGCGCTCGCTGGCAAGCGAGTTTGCGCCGCAGGGCGTGCGAGTCAACGGCATCCTGATCGGCTTGATCGAGTCCGGCCAGTGGCGCCGCCGCTTCGATGCGCGCGACGACCGGGGCCAGGACTGGGCGAGCTGGAGCCATGGGCTTGCCGCCCGCAAGGAAATTCCGCTGGGCCGGCTCGGCCTGCCCGAAGAAGCCGCCCGTGCCCTCGTGTTCCTCGCGTCGCCGCTGGCGTCCTACACGACCGGCTCGCATCTCGATATTTCTGGAGGTCTGTCCCGCCATGCCTAAGGCTCAAACCCAGCAGGTCACCGTCGGCGCCGTCGTCGCGACCTTTCTCGAACGCTGCGGCGTCCGCGCCGCCTTCGGCGTCATCTCGATCCACAACATGCCGATCCTCGATGCCTTCGCGCAGCGTGGCGTGATCCGCTTCGTGCCCGCGCGTGGCGAGGCCGGGGCCGGCAACATGGCCGATGCCTATGCCCGCTCGACGAGCCGGCTCGGTGTCTGCGTGACCAGCACCGGCCCGGCCGCCGGCAATATCGCGGGCAGCCTGGTCGAGGCCTACACCGCCGGCGCGCCGCTGCTGCACATCACCGGCCAGATCGAGACGCCCTACCTCGACAAGGGCATGTCCTATATCCATGAGGCGCCGGACCAGTTGACGATGCTGAAGGCTGTTTCCAAGACCGCCTTGCGCATCCGCAGCGCCGACAACGCGCTGGGTGTGCTGAAGCAGGCTGTGCGTGCCGCACTGACCGCGCCGACTGGTCCGGTCAGCCTGGAGATCCCGATCGACATCCAGTCTGCGCTGATCGACATGCCGAGCGAGGCCGAGCTGGCGCCGCTGTCGCTGCACTTGACCGAGCCCGACCCCGCCGCGCTGGACCAACTGGCCGCGCAGCTCGCCCAGACCCGCCGCCCGCTGCTGTGGGTGGGCGGTGGCGCCCGACATGCGGCAGGCGCCGTGAAGCGCCTGCGCGACCTCGGCTTCGGCATCGTTACCAGCGTGCAGGGCCGGGGCGTGCTGCCCGAGGACGACGCCGCGAACCTGGGCGCCTACAACATCCACAAGCCGGTCGAGGCCTTCTACCAGCGCTGCGACGCGATGCTGGTCGTTGGCTCGCGGCTGCGCAGCAACGAGACCCTCCGGTACGAACTGAAGCTGCCGCGCCCGCTGCTGCGCATCGACGCGGACCCGGCCGCCGAGGGCCGCTGCTACCGCAGCGACGGTTTCGTCTGCGCCGACGCGAAGCTGGCTCTTGAAGGCCTGGCCGACCGACTCGAAGCGCGCGGCTACCGCGCCGATGCCGAGCTGCAGGCCGACCTGAAGAAGACCCATGAGACCGCCGTGGCCTCCGTGCGCGAGGGCCTGGGGCCGTACAGCGCGCTGGTCCAGGCACTGCAACAGGCGGCCGGCCGCAACTTCAACTGGGTGCGCGACGTGACCGTGTCCAACAGCACCTGGGGCAACCGGGAGCTGCGCGTGTTCGAACCCAGCCAGGGTGTGCATGCCACCGGCGGCGGTATCGGCCAGGGCATGCCGATGGCGATCGGCGCGGCTGTCGGCGCGGCGGTCACGGCTTCGGGCCGCAAGACCTTCTGCCTGGCCGGCGACGGTGGCTTCATCCTGAACCTCGGCGAGCTCGCCACGATGGTCCAGGAGCAATGCGACATGGTCATCGTGCTGATGAACGACAAGGGCTACGGCGTCATCAAGAACATCCAGGACGCCCAGTACGGCGGCCGCCGCTGCTACGTCGAGCTGCACACGCCGGACTACGCCAAGCTCTGCGAGTCGATCGCGCTGCCGCATGCCCGCTGCTCGAGCCTGTCCGAGCTGCCCGCGCTGCTTGCCCGCGCGACGGACCGCCAAGGCCCGTTCATGCTGGAGATTGACATGCTGAGCATCGGGCCCTTCAAGTCCACCTTCGCGGGTCCGCCGGTCAACACGATCACGCAGATCCCCGCGCTGAATCTGGCAGCCAGCAACACCTGACCCCGAAGGCCCGCCATGTCGTCCTCCCCCATTCGTCTCGCCCTGGTCGGTTGCGGTGCCATCGGCAGCGCACTGCTGGAGCTGATCCACGGCGATGCCGGCCTGCAGGTCGTCGCGATCGTGCTTCCGCACGGCGCCCCGCGCTGCGAGGCGGCGCAGCGCCTGGTGCCCCACGCGCTGCAGGTCGAGTCGGTGCCGACGAGCGGCATTGACCTGGTTGTCGAGGCGGCCGGCCATGCGGCGATCGAGCAGCAGGTGCTGCCAGCGCTGCGCCGCGGCATTCCCTGCATCATTGCCTCGGTTGGCGCGCTGTCGGCGCCGGGCCTGGCCGAAGGCCTCGACGCAGCGGCCCGCTCGGGCCACACGCAGGTCCAGCTGATCGCCGGAGCCATCGGAGCCATCGACGCGCTGGCCGCCGCCCGCCTCGGCGGCCTGGACCTGGTGCGCTACACCGGCCGCAAGCCGGTCCATGCCTGGACGGGTACACCCGCTGAGCAAGCTTTCGAGCTCGGCGCGCTGAAGGGGCCGGTCGTCATCTTCGAGGGCAGCGCCCGCGAGGCCGCGGCGCGCTACCCGAAGAACGCCAACGTCGCGGCCACTGTCTCGCTGGCCGGCCTGGGCCTGGACGGCACGACGGTGCGCCTGATCGCCGACCCCGGTGTGCAGGAAAACATCCACACGGTCGAGGCCCAGGGGGCCTTCGGCAGCTTCGAGCTGGTGATGCGCAACAAGGCGCTGGCCGGCAATCCCAAGACCTCGGCGCTGACCGTCTATAGCGCGGTGCGCGCGGTGCGCAACCACGTCGCCGCCGTCTCCATCTGAACGCAGGACTGCAGAACATGATCTCCGACGTACTGCTCCCCATCAATGTCGCGGGCCACTGGCGCCTGGGCGGTGGCGACATCTACGAGAGCCTTTACCCGGCTACCGGCGAACCGATCGCCCGGCTGCGCGCGGCCAGCCTCGATGATGTCGAGGAAGCGATCCAGGGCGCCGCCCGCGCCTTCCGGACCAGCGGCTGGGCCCAGCGCCTGCCGCACGAGCGCGCCGCGGTGCTGCATCGCGTTGCCCAACTGATCCGCGACAACGCCGAGGCGCTGGCGCAGAAGCAGCGCCTGGACAATGGCAAGCCGATCAAGGAAACGCGCTCGCTAGTGGCCAGCGCCGCGGCCACCTTCCAGTTCTTCGCGGCGGCCTGCGAGACGCTGGAGGAGAGCATCACGCCCTCGCGTGGCGCCTTCGTGACGATGAGCGTGCACGAGCCGATGGGTGTCGTCGCGGCGATCACGCCGTGGAACTCGCCGATCGCCAGCGAAGCGCAAAAGATGGCGCCGGCCCTGGCGGCTGGCAATGCGCTGGTCGTCAAGCCGGCCGAGGTGACGCCGCTGATGGCGCTGGAGCTGGCCCGCATTTGCGAAGAGGCGGGCGTGCCACGGGGGTTGATCAGCGTGCTGCCGGGCAAGGGCTCGGTGATCGGCGATGCGATCACCAAGCACCCGCTGGTCAAGCGCGTCTCCTTCACCGGCGGCACGACGACCGGTCGCCACATCGCCCACATCGCGGCCGACAAGATGATGCCGGTCTCGCTGGAGCTGGGCGGCAAGTCGCCGACGATGGTGCTGGAGGATGCCGACCTCGACCACGCGGTGGCCGGAGTGCTCTACGGCATCTTCAGCAGCTCGGGCGAATCCTGCATCGCGGGTTCCCGGCTCTTCGTGGCGCGCAGCCTCTACGACGAATTCCTGACCCGCCTGGCCGAGGGCGCCCATGCGCTGCGCGTCGGTGACCCGGCCTCCGAATCCACGCAGATGGGCCCGCTGATCACAGCCAGGCACCGCGAGGGCATCGAGCGCTACGTGGCGCTGGGCGTCAGCGAAGGGGGCCGCATCCGCAGCGGCGGCATGCGCCCGCGCGGCACGGCGCTGGACAAGGGCTACTTCTACACGCCCACGATCATCGAGGGCCTGACGAACAGCGCCCGCACGACGCAGGAAGAGATCTTCGGCCCGGTGCTGGTGGCGATGCCCTTCGACTCCGAGGAGCAACTGATCGAACAGGCCAACGACAGCGTTTACGCGCTGGCCGCCGGTGTCTGGAGCCGCGATTTCAAGCGCGCCTGGCGCCTGGGCCGCGCGGTGCAGGCCGGCACCGTCTGGATCAATACGTACAAGCAGTTCTCGGTCTCCACGCCCTTCGGCGGCTGGCGCGACTCGGGCCTGGGCCGCGAGAAGGGCCGCGAGGGGATCCTGCAGTACATGGAGCAGAAGAGCATGTACTGGGGCACCAACGAGCAGCCTCTGCCCTGGAGTGCAGCATGAGCGTGCTGGGCATCGACGAAATCACCTACGCGGCCGACGACCTCGCCGCCTGCCGCAGATTCTTCGCCGACTGGGGCCTGACGTTGGTGGACGAGAGCGCGCAGATGTTGCGCTTCGAGTGCCTGAACGGCTGCCGCGTCAACGTCGCCGCGCTCGGCATGCCGGGCCTGGCCGAAGGCATCGAGGACGGCCCGACGTTGCGCGAGGTCGTCTGGGGCGTCGCGGACGACGCCCAGCTCGCCAGGTATGCCGACGCACTGGCCGGGCAGCCGGGCTTCGTGGACGGTGTCGTCGACGGCGTACGCCGCATCGGCTGCACGGACCCGAACGGCCTGGCCCTGCGCCTGCAGGTAACGCGCAAGACGGAGCTGCAGCTGCCGTCCGCGGTGATGAACACCTGGAGTTCGCGGGAGCGCGTCAATCAGCCTGCGCCGATCTACGAACGTGCGACTCCGATCGAGGTCGGCCACGTCGTGTTCTTCGTCGCCGACGTCGCCGCCTGCGAGAAGTTCTACACCGAGCGCCTGGGCTTCGCTGCTTCCGACCGCTACCCGGGCCGCGGCGCCTTCCTGCGCTGTGCGCCGGACGGCGGCCACCACGACCTGTTCCTGTTGCAGTTGCCCTCGGGCAAGCGCGGCATCAACCACGTGGCCTTCACCGTGCGCGACATCCACGAGGTGTTCGGCGGCGGCCTGCATTTCTCGCGCTGCGGCTGGGAAACCCAGCTCGGCCCGGGCCGGCACCCGGTGTCGTCCGCCTACTTCTGGTACTTCAAGAACCCGGCCGGCGGCCTGATCGAGTATTACGCCGACGAGGACCAACTGACCGGCGACTGGCAGCCGCGCGAGTTCGAGCCCGGCCCGACGGTGTTTGCCGAATGGGCCGTCGACGGCGGGCTGGACGGGCACACGCGCCGCCAGAAGAACGTCGCCGGCCCCGAGGGCAAGTTCCTGACCGAGAAGAAGTAAGTCGTCCGCACCCCATTTCCTAGGAGACCGCGTCATGTCACTGGACCGTTACCTGCAGCCCCACCAAGCCCGCCGGCGCGCGCCGACGACCTACGAAGACCTGCTGGGCGATGCGATCGAGCGCGCCTTCGCGGCCGGCATTCACGACCTGCCGGGCCTGGTCCGAGCGCTGAACGGCAGCGGCCTGGCCTCGCCCAGTGGCAAGGCCTGGACCGAAGAGATCTATCGCCAGGAAATCGCGGCGCTGGCCGCCTGACCCAGCCGCACCGGAGCGCCACGATGAACACCATCCCCATCCACCAAGATCCCGTCGACCAGTTGCTGGAGATCGGCCTGAAGGATCTCTGGTATCCGATCTGCCCCTCGAGCTTCATCAAAGAGAAGCCGGTGTCGCTTCGTCGCCTGGGCCGCAAGCTTGCGCTCTGGCGCGACCATGAGGGCGTGCTGCATGCGCTGGAAGACCGCTGCCCGCACCGCGGCGCGCCGCTGTCGCAGGGCGTGATCCTGGGCGACCGGCTGTCCTGCCCCTATCACGGCGTCGAAGTGCGCTGCGATGGCGTGACGGTGAGCGTGCCTGGCAGCCCTGGCTGCAAGCTCGAAGGCCAGCGGGCCACGCGCTCCTTCCACGTGCGCGAAGTCGCCGGCGCGGTCTTTCTCTACAACTCGGCCGAGGACGTCGACACGCCGCCACCGCTGGTCCTGCCTGAGCAACTGACCGACGACGCCGAGTATTCGAATTTCCTCTGCTATGCCGAGTGGAAGGGCGAC
Source organism: Roseateles agri (assembly GCF_034043675.1). Lineage (NCBI taxonomy): Bacteria > Pseudomonadati > Pseudomonadota > Betaproteobacteria > Burkholderiales > Sphaerotilaceae > Roseateles > Roseateles agri. The sequence goes on from NZ_JAXCLA010000009.1 coordinate 309,709, forward strand.
TACCGCTATGCGCTGGACAACCTGATGGACCCGATGCATGGCACCTTCCTGCACAAGCAGTCGCACTCGATGGCCGAGGGTGATTCGACGGCGAAGTTCAGCGTCCGCCAGACCGACACCGGCTTCTTCTTCGAGAAGGAAGGCCAGCGCGACGTGAACTTCGACTGGTCCGAGTGGGGCGACACCGGCATGCACTGGGTGCGGCTGGCAATTCCGTACCCGAAGAGCGGCGGCCCGGGTGGCAACTTCATCATCATCAGCGGCTATGCCCCGATCGCGCGGGACAGGTGCGCGGTGTTCTTCTGGCGCTGCCGCAAGCAGCCGCCGGGCTGGCAGCGCGATACCTGGCACTTCCTCTATCGCAATCGCCTGGAGGCCCGCCACTGGGCCGTGCTCGAGCAGGACCGCGTGATGCTGGAGGACATGGAACTCGACGCCAACCAGCACGAGAACCTCTACCAGCACGACCTCGGCCTGGTGCGGCTGCGCCGCCTGCTGAAGAGCACCGCGCAGGAACAGATCGACAGCCGCGCGCAGGCCTAGCAAGACCTGGCGCCGGCGCTCAGGGGCTCGCCATGTCGAGCCTCGAGGGCGGAGCCATACCCGAAGGAGAGACCCACATGTCCTCATCCACGCTGAATGCCCTGGTCCACACGATGCGCTTCGAGGCCGAAGGCATCATCAGCATCGAGCTGCGGCCGGCGACGCCGGAGGTCGAGTTCCCGCCCTTCGAGGCCGGCTCGCATGTGGACCTGCACCTGGCCAACGGCCTGGTGCGCAGCTACTCGCTGTGCAACTCCGCCGCCGATCGCGGGCGCTACGTGATCGGCGTGCTGAACGACCGCAAGAGCCGTGGCGGTTCGCGCTATGTGCACCAGCAGCTGCGCGTGGGCATGACGCTGCCGATCTCGCCGCCGCGCAACAACTTCAGGCTCGAGGAGTCGGCCCCGCACTCGGTGCTGGTGGCTGGCGGCATCGGCGTGACGCCGATGCTGAGCATGCTCAAGCGCTTGAGCGGGCAGGGTCTGTCGGTCGAGATGATCTATTGCGCGCGCAACCGCCGCGAGGCGGCCTTCTGCGACGAGATCGCGGCGATCTGTGCGGAGCGGGGCGTGACATTGGCCTGGCATTTCGACGAGGAAGCCGGCGCGCCGCCGAAGCTGGCCGAGCTGCTGGTGGGCAAGGGCGCGGACAGCCACTTCTATTGCTGCGGCCCGACACCGATGCTCGACGCCTTCGAGAAGGCCTGCGAGCAGCTCGGTTGCAGCAACGTCCACATCGAGCGCTTTGCTGCGATCCACGTAGAGGCGCCGGCGGCGGTGCAGAGCTTCGTCGTGCAGTGCGCGAAGAGCGACCGGACGGTCGAAGTCCCGCCGGGCAAATCGATCCTCGACAGCCTGATCGACGCGGGCCTGAAGCCCGACCACAGCTGCAAGGAAGGCGTCTGCGGCGCCTGCGAGACCCGGGTGATCGACGGCCTGCCCGACCACCGCGACGGCGTCCTCTCGAAGAAGGAGAGGGAGGCGGGCAAGACCATGATGATCTGTGTGTCGAGCTGCAAGAGCGAGCGCCTGGTCCTGGATATCTGACATTCAACTCAACCGGTTCGACATTCGATGAAAAAGCGATTCGCCCTGATCCCGCTCGCCCTCGTTGCAGCCCAGGCCGCCACGGCCGCCGACTCCGGCGTCACCGTCTTCGGCGTGATGGACAACAACGTCACCTACGAGAAAGCCGGCGACAGGCACATGACCACAGTCGGCAGCAGCGGCAACGTGTTCAGCCGCCTCGGCTTTCGCGGCACGGAGGATCTGGGCGACGGCATGTCCGCTGGCTTCTGGCTTGAGATGGGCCTGTTCAGCGACAGCGGCACGCTGCTGACCACCAGCACCAACAACCAGGGCGCACCGGCGGCCGGTACCTTCTCGCGTCGCGCGACGGTGAGCCTGGAAGGCAGCTTCGGTGAGATCCGCCTGGGCCGCGATCACACGCCGACCTTCTGGAGCACCGCACTGTTCGATCCCTTCGGCACCGGCGGTGGCATCGGTGCCAACCACTTGTACTTCGACTCGCTGGTCAACGGCTTCAAGCCGACCGGCACGCGTGCGTCGAACAGCGTCGGCTACTTCCTGCCGAGGAACCTGGGCGGCGTCTACGGCCAGCTGATGTTCGCGGTGGGCGAGCTGGGCGCGGGCACGGCGAACGCTCATGACGGCGACTACAGCGGCGCTCGAATCGGCTGGACGGATGGGAAATTCAACGGAGCCTTGGCCTACGGCGTCACCAAGTACGCCAGTGGCGACTACATGCAGGCCAACCTGGGCCTGTCCTATGTCTTCGATGCCTCGCTGAACTCACTCAAGCTGATGAGCGAGATCTACAGCGACTCGATCGGCGCGCCCGCGGCCGGCGGCACGACGCAGCGCGGTCACGGTGCGCTGATCGGCTTCCAACTGCCGGTCGGCTTCGGCACCGTCAAGGGAGCGTACGCGCTCTACAAGACCAATGCCGTCAACGATCCGAGCAGCTCGCGCGTGTCGCTGGGCTATGTGTACAACCTGTCCAAGCGGTCTTCCGTCTATGCGACGGCCGCGCATGTCAGCAACCGGCACGGCTCTACCGCCAGCCTGGGCGGTATCACCGATCCGTTGGCCGGCGCCACCTCCGGCGTGCAGACCGGCATCACCCACGTGTTCTGACCACCGCCGGGCCCCGGCCTGACGAGGAGACTTCAAATGCAAGACGGAAAATCCATGCGCTGGCTCGGCGTGATCACGCTGTTCGTGCTGGTCGCCGTGTCCTACATCGACCGGATCAACATTGCGGTGCTGATCACGGATGCGTCGTTCCTCGAGCACATCGGCCTGGACAAGGCGGACCGCGTCAGCCAGGGACTGCTCGCCACCGCCTTCATGGTCGGCTACGGCATCTCGTCGATCGTGCTGACGCCCTTCGCCGCGACCGTGCTGGGCGTTCGGCGCAGCCTGATCATCGGCCTGCTGTTGTGGGGCGGGGCTACGTTTGCCTCGCCGTACTTCCACAGCTACGGACTGCTGCTGGCCTCGCGCTTCGTGCTGGGCGTCGCCGAAGGACCGGTGTTCGCGCTGGCCAGCGCCTACATCAAGGCCTACTTCTCCAGCGAGGAGAACGGCAAGCCGAACTCCTTCGTCAACATGGGCACGGGCCTGGGCCTGGCGCTGGGCTATCCGCTGGTCGGCTACCTGCTGGCCACGCAGGGCTGGGACAGTTCGTTCTACGCGCTGGGCATCCTCAACATCGTGCTGGGCGTGCCGCTGGTGCTCGCCTTCGTGAAGATGCCGACCCATGTCAACAACGCCTCGCAAGCCTGGTCCAACGGTGTGTCGGTCGGTCGCATCGTGCGTGGCGCGCTGCAGACCCGCCACCTGCTGCTGATCACGATCATGACTGCGGCCTTCCTGTCCTACCTCTGGGGCAGCAGCAACTGGCTGCCCAGCTACCTGAAGGTGGCGCGCGGTTTCTCGCTGCGCGACATGGGCTGGCTGGCCTCGCTGCCGCAGTACGCGACCGTGGTCGCGGTACTGATCGGCGGCTTCGTCATCGACAAGATGCCGCGCGCCAAGGTGCCGTTGATGTTCGTGTTCTGCAGCATCGGCGTGGGCCTGTCGGTGCTGACAGCAATCCAGGTCGAGGACCGCTACGCCGCCACCTTCGCGTTGATCGCGGCCAACTTCTTCTGGGGCCTGATGAGCCCGGCCTATCCGAGCATGGCCCAGCACTTCGCCAAGACCGAGCACATCGCCAGCGCCTACGGGGTGATCAACGGCGTGGGCAGCCTGGTCGCCGGCTTCATGCCGACGATCATGGGCGGCCTGATCGCCGGTGCCGCCACCCCGCGGATGGGCTTCCTGGTCGGCTTCGGCGCCTTGATCGGCACGCAGGTGGTCGTGCTGGCCTGCGGGCTGAAACTCTACGTCGGCGAGCGACGTGTGATGGCACAGCCACTGCCGGCGCACTGATCGGAACGCGACCCTGTCGCTTCATCCCGACCCGAGGGACGAAACCATGGAAACGCTGGAAATCCGAAGCTGGGCGCATTTCGTCGAGTGCGTGGATGCGCTCGATGGATGCGCTTTCCGCGGACAGCGCGTTGCCGATTGGCCGCTGGCGAGCTCGCTGTATCGGCGCCTGCTGGCCTATTGCCCCGACAAGGCCACGTGGCCCGAGCGGGAGGCACGCGCCCTGCGAATCTTCCGGCGCAAGGCCCACATCTACCTCGCGGATCCGCAGGTGCTTGACGATGACCTTCGCTGCCTGGCCATGATGCAGCACCATGGCGCGCCGACTCGCCTGTTGGACTTCACGAAGTCTCCATTCGTTGCGGCCTTCTTCGCGCTGGAGCGCTCGGATGGGAATGCCGCCGTCTTCTCGCTCGATACGCCGGCGCTGTGGAAAGCTGCACCGGCCCTCTCACCGGACCTCCGTCGCGATGTCATCGATCCGCGGCGGCCCGGCAACTTCGCCCGATACTTCGCGATGAATGACCGACCCGTCCTGTGGTGCGGCGAGCCGGCGAGGATGGACAGCCGCTTGGTCGCGCAGTCGGGGCTGTTCGTCGTTCCCGGCCAGATCCAACAGCCACTGGATCAGATCCTGGCCCACTACGACGCGCCCGTGCCCTTGCTCAAGCGCTTGGTCATCCGCGCAAGCCTGCGGAACGCATTCATGCGTGAGCTGTATCGGATGAACATCACGGATGCCACTCTGTTCCCCGACCTGGACGGACTGGCGCGTTCGATTGCATTCGAACTGGAGGTGGTGTGGTCGGGTGGTGTGAGCGACTGAGACGCGATTCAGGTCAGCTTTGACCTGACTTACCGCAGAAGGCGCGGAACAACCTTGCAGTACGAGGAAATTTTTGCAGTCGCGGAACGTCGGGCCGTTTTTCTGCGAGGCCCGGAGCACCGTAGACCACGGCCGCGGGAAAGGCCGCGGCGCATGGGGTCAGGAACAAGTGATGCATCTTGTTGGGTGTGACGATCGCGCGCACGACGCCCAAGATGTCGAGCTCGGCGCGCAAACCGTTGTCCAGCGGAATCGGCGAGTGCAACCACAAGCTATCCCCGTCGAGTCGAACGACAGTCATGCGTGTCGACACCGACAGCGGACCGACCCTGAAGTTGTGTGTGGCATGCAAAATTCCGGGAGAGAGTGCAATCAGACAGTGCGTGAAGCTTCGCTTCGAGTTCAGGGTAAGGCGATGGTCGTGGCTTCTAGCGCACCGGTCTTGAACGATTGCGACACTTGGACGTCCGCAATTCGAAGCCGCCACCCGACGTTGGAGACAGGATTGTCCGCGCCGTCCGAATGGGAGAATGGACGCATTGCACACGAGATGCGGAGGCACCAATGGAACTGATTGGCCACTTTCTTCCGAGCTACCAGTTCGCGGAGGAACACAGCCTTTATGTTCCAGCATCTCCAGCGGCTGTTCTTGACGCGGCCAGCAGGCCGGACGTGGTCGACGATCCGATAGCGCGCCGGTTGATCGCGCTCCGAGAACTGCCGACTCGCTTGATGGGACGGCTGGGATTTGAGTCCACCCTGGCAGGACGCTCCGCGTTCGGTGCTGGCGACTTCACGCTTCTGGGTCGCGACGGTGACCGCGAGCTGGCATACGGACTGGCCGGCCGCTTTTGGCGCTCCGACTATGGCCTGGTCCCATTGATCGACGCCCAAGATTTTGTAGCACTCAATGCTTCGGGATTGGCAAAGCTCGTACTCAATTTCTACGCCCAAGTTGAAGGCAGCGGCACCCGTGTGACAACGCATACCCGCGTTTGCTGTGGTGACGCTTCAGCCTATCGGCGTTTCCGTGCGTATTGGTTCCTTATCCGGCCAGCCAGTGGACTGATTCGGCGACGTTTGCTGATGCGCGTTCGCGAGGCTGCGCTTTTGGCACCATGAGCTAGCTGACACGGAGTGCTACCGAGTAGACCGTGCCTGCGGCTGCCGCCCAGCGTGGGTCTCGTCGAGGCTGCCAGGGTCGACTCCAGCGTCATCGGTCAGGGCCCAGCTGCAGCTCAAGCTGAGCATGCGGGTGCCGCAGAGCATGAGCATCGTGTTGAGATTAGTCGCAGCGGCTTCCGCGCGGACCTCCAGTGGGGCAATGCCGCAGCGGGCCACCAGCACGTACAGTTCGCTGCGCAGGCGTGTGTCCGGCGGGGGGGCAGCAGCCACTGTTGCGTGGCCAGATCCTCGAACTTCATTGCCCGGCGGCGCTGCAGCGGATGGGCCGCATCGGCAAGGACGCGGAGTTCGTCCTCGTACAGCGGCACGGTGGCGACGTCGGCAGGAAGCGGGCTGGGCTGTGGCGCGGATTACGGCGTCCAGCTTGCCATTCTTCAGGTCCGCCGTCAGGTAGCGCATCAATCGCTCGGTCAGATGCAGCCGGGCGGCCGGCCGGCCGCTCCTGGAGCATCTGGCCCGCCAGTCGCAGCATGTGCTCGGTATCGGTCGACGGGCTTTAGCCGATTCGCAGGATCCCCAGTTGACCCGTCTTCATCCGGTGCAGTTCGTTGACGGTGTCGTCGAACTTCATTTGGATGCGCCTAGCGCGGCGCATGAAGGCCTCGCCCGCGGCCATCGGCAGCACGCCCTTTGGATGTCGCTCGAAGAGTGGAATGCCGGCCAGCACATCTAGCCGCGAGATCGCGTGGTCAGCGCGGATTGGGTCAACCCCGGGGCCCCCGCCGACCGCCCGACATGCCGATGCTCCGCGATGGCAATCAGGTAGTCGATGTCATTGAGGTTCATGGCGTTGCGGGGAGTCGAATCGCTGAGGAAGCGATCGCGTTTCAAGAACGCACTGGGATCGTGGCCTCGAAGTTACTCAAGGACGGTCCGCATATCCGTTCTGACGAACTTAAACCGAGGCGATTGACGGCGAACGCCGGGTCTCGGTGCGTTCGGCTCGATGTGCAGACCTTCTTTTGCGGCCCGACAGGCTGTGCTGTCAGATCGCTCGTCGCAAAAACTCTCGTGTCAGTTCAGCGATCTCGCCACTCTTGTCCGCCAGTGCGCAATGGCCGCTATCCATCAGATGGATCTTCGCATCCGGCAGTACTTCTCGATAACGCAACTGGTTCTCACCGGAGAAGAGGATGTCGTTCTTGCCACTGACGATCAGCGCCGGCGGGTTCTGAGCGGCGAAGTACTCTTGAGCCGCCTTCAAGGTCGCACCGTTGGTGCGAATGTCATAGAGAAGGTCGAGCGAGGTTTCGGCAGCCTCCGGGCGCTGCAGAAGGGCATGATCCGACTGCCACTGTTCAGGGTCTACCAACGATATGTCGCGCACGCCGACTACGTAAAGGTCGCGGACCACCTCGGCGCTCAAGTAGTGGGCGCGTGCCTTGTCTCGGCTCTGGGAAGTCCCATCCTTCCAGTATGGAACGAGGGGGCCGAACCACGGGCTTTCGCTCAGGAAGAGGGGATTGTTCTGCGCTATCAGGGCCTTGACGCGCTGAGGCGACTTCAGCATCAGTCGATATCCAACCAGGCCGCCAAAATCTGTCGCATACAGGGAAAACTGTCGGATACCGACCTTGTCCACAAACTTGTTCATGACGTCGCCGAGCGTGTCGAACGTGACGCCAGCACCGGATCGACTGGGCATGCCGCTGTTGCCGAAACCAGGATAGTCGGGGGCGAAGACGTGGTAATCCGTCGAAAGCTCGCGAATCAGATCGCGAAACATCGCCGACGACGAGGGCCAGCCGTGCAGCATCAGCACAACGGGCGCACCGGGCGCGCCGGCCTCGCGGTAGAAGATGGGAGACCCATCAATATCGATGCTGTGATACCGGGTCGGATGCTCCGGACTGCCACTACGCGAGGTCTTGGTATTGGATGCAGCGCCTTTGTCTTGAGGTTCGGCGACAGCAATGCTGGTTGCCAGCGCTGCTGCGGAGCCGGTGATGAGCCGGGCAGAGAAGGAACGACGGGTATGCATGTTCAGAGCTTTTCCTGAAGGAGTTGAGGGCGATGACCTGAGCACATTGGCAGCGAATGTCCAGCCGACGCAATCCGTGGGCGATCGGTGGACTTCCTGGCGATCAACGTGGGTCCGCTTGGTCATCGCCGCGACGTGTCGACCCACTGGTAAACGATATCGTTTACTACAATCAAAGGTAAACGATATCGTCTACACTGTCAACACTCAGGCATCGCTCGGATTGCCGGACTGGGTGGAAAGTACAGGTGGATGTGCCAATGGATTGACCTGGTGCATCTGTTTGATCGCAAGGACGTCGAATGGACAATGAGCTGGAGATCGAAGGCAAGAAGTTGGAGATCGTGAAGTACGCCTTTGATCGATTCCTTGAAGGCGGCTTCCATGCGACGAGCATGGAGGCTGCGGTGGCGGGCAGTGGCATCTCCAAGCGCACGCTCTACAAGTACTTCTCATCGAAGGAAGACTTGATAGAGGCAGTGCTGTGCCTGTATGGCGCGAATGTCGTGCACGAGCTTTTCGGCCCGGTTGAGCACATCCTCGACGCGCGAGAGCAGATCATTGAGTTCTTCAACGCTCGCAAGTTCTCCGATCGAATGCTGACGCGAGGTTGCCTGGGCATGAATGCCGCGCAGGAGTACGTCGGCAAGAATGAGGACATCGTCAGGCTTGGGATCAAAGCCAGTTCCCGTGGCGAGGAGAAGTTCCTAGAGTTGTGCAAGCGAGCGGGCTACCCCGAGCCGAGACGCCTGGCGAAGCAACTGAACCTCATTCTCCAGGGGGCATTGGCACTCGCTCACGCGGCAGACGATGTCGCCCCTTTTCTGCTCGCAAGGGATGCGGCAACGGCGATCCTGGAAAGTGCGGAACGCGCCCAGGCTGCAAGCGCAAAAACTGGGCACGTGTGATTCAAGGGCTGGACGCGATCCGCGACGGACGCCTCGCAGCCCAGTTCCTCGTCAGTCTGCAGAGCCTGCTTTGACTCGCTGCGCCACGCCGGTGACGGTGCCTGTCGCAGCCAACTGGCCGGCCTGGTTGTAGATCTCCTGCTTCAGGTCCACGGTCCAGCTCTGGCCGTCTTCGCTCAACACAATGGTGCCCGGGAGGATGACCTTGGAGAATTGACCAGACTTTGGATCGAAGAGCATTTTATGGATGGTCAACGTGTAGTGGCGGCAATCCTTGGCCGCCCATGCTGCATAGCCCGGACTCGTATTGCCCACCGTAGTGTTCAGATCCACCGAGTCCGTTTCGGTAAAGGTGCCACCCTGATTGATGGAGACGATCACCGTGGCTTTCCCGAGCAATTGGAAGTCCAGGTGCCCGTCCCAGATGCCGACAATGGGATTGTAGGTACCGGCACGGCACTCCTCATCACGGCCATGCATGCTGGACGGATCGTGCCTAGTGTCGGCCTGCGCGTTCGGTCCAACGGCCAAGGCACCGGCAAGCAGGACGGGCAGCACCAGAAGTCGCTTTGAGAGATTCATTTGACTTTCTTTCATTTCTTCGTTTGGTAAGGTACAGGGGAACGTGGGAATTGCGGGAGCGGATGATTCGTTTGAGGTGATCTTCACGAGCCGAGATGCAGCGTGCGGTGCTCCAACTTTCGGTTGTCGGTGGACCACAGTTGCTCTGCCTGCTGCGCCATCGGATCAGGAAAGATGTAGGTTTGGCCTTCAACGATGCCTTTCACGATGTTGATCGCGGCATGCTCCGGTGTTGCCTTGTCCGGATACGGGACAGGAGTCGAGAGCTCGGTCTCGATCGGGCCGGGGTAGATGCCCAAGACGGTGATGTTGTGCTTCTCCATGCTCCCGCGCAGGGACTGCGTGAGGGAGTGCAATGCGGCCTTCGATGCTGAGTAGCCCGCCATGACAGGGATGGCAGAGAGGCCTACAACACTGCTGATGTTTGCGATGGTTCCAGACTTGCGCGAGATGAACTGCGGCGTGAACGCTCTTAGCACACGCAGCGTGCCGAAGAAGTTGGTCTGCATGTCGTCTTCAAAGGTTCTCCATTCGCTAGAGATGTAGTCCCCGAAGGCAAGGGAGCCGGCGTTGTTGATGAGCACGTCGACGTCCTTCGCCACGGCGGCAGCGGCCCTGACCGATGCGTCGTCGTTGATATCAAGCTGGAGTGGTACGACCCGCGAGTCTGTGAACGAGGGCAATGTTGCCAGTGTGCGGGCGGCGGCGTAGATCTTCGCTACTCCGGTTTTCAGAATCTCTCGGACGATCGCGGCGCCAATTCCTCGGTTCGCACCGGTCACGAGAATTACCTTGTCAGAGAGTGTCATAGTCTGTCCTTTATTCGTAGATTGCCGCTGGCGAAAAGTAGTCCACCGGCCAGTCGTCGCCAGCGATGGCATTCAATGGCAGGCGTTTGGAACGCGGGCGTTCCGTCCAAGTTCATGAAATAACGATGGATTCGAGGTCGAGTCGAAAAATCGACGGGGCAGCGAGATGCGGCCGGTCGCTCGGATCGCGGAACACCACACGACGGTGCGTCGGGACCAAAAATCCATCGAAGATGCCGTGATCGAATGAGTAGTGAGCAGCCGATCCACCCGAGACATCCGGGGAGTAGTCATTGCGGACGAGGTAGCCTGCGTCATTGAAGTAGAACTTCTGTTCACGGCAGTGAACGTGCATTCCGGAAGGAAAGCTTGCCTTCAGAACCCGCCAGGTCTCACCATTCTCTTGATGCTGCGCCAGTTCCTCGCACTGCACGCCGTCCTTGGCGAGCAGGAACGGCATGGTCATGTAGTTGTGAAGCGCATATCCAATGAAGTAGAGAAACTGACTCTCGCTCCATGGCGTCTGGGGCTGATAGCCAGCGAATGACTCCCGTGGTCCTTTGAGCATCGACAGCTGCACTCCCGCAGCAGTCTCAATCCTCACGTGGTCGGTCTCGAAGACCCCCCGATGTCCCGACACCGGAAAGGGGGTGATGAGCGTCCTGGTCTGTTGCGTATCGACCTTGACCAAGACATCCCGCAGTCCATTGGGTTGCTGCTTGACTTCGAGTGCGCGACCACGGAGCGTCAGTCGAAAGTCGATCGTGCGCACGCGGCGCCAGTTCTCCAGGCCGCCGTGGGCATCCAGTACCTTTTCCAGTAGATCTGACATGGGGTCCTCAGACTTCATCGATTGCAGGATTGACGCGATATTTCTATCCGCATCTGTCTAAAGTAAACGTGGTCGTTTACCTGTGGGTTGAACGGTAAACGATGTCGTATACCCACTCATTTCGCAAGGATATGGACTGTCCTCCGTCGCCATTGAGCCGGCCATGTCTTCGACTGCCGGATCGATGACCGACGAGAGAGTCGGTTGCGATGTGGGCGCCGTTGCCGAAACGGATCCTTGACCCAGCGGAGGGACAGATCGCCTAGGCGGAAGGCCGAGAGTCCGACATTCGGCGGGAGCCGGGCCGCGAGTTCTACAGCGAAGCCTCTGTCGTCATCGCCGAGGCGACATCGGGGAATCAGAAGCGCGCGTGAGCCGTTCTGCTCGCATTCGAAACCTCGGCTGCGCCTTACTTCACCTGCGGTGGAGGCTGCGTCGAAGCTTTTCGCAGCGATCTCGCTGAGATCGACTGGGCGGCCGGGATGACCATGGCCGCGGCGCTGAACTTCACGTGGACTGGCCTGACATCAGCACCGTTGCCGTGAACACGGACGGTCATGACGCCAAGCACTCTTCCTCAAGGGCAGGTCTGGCGCAAGGCTGGCTAGCGTGCAAGCCGGGCGGTAATCGCAGCGACGTTGCCCTAGGCGAGCAGTTCCACAATGAAGTCGAGAAACGCCCGCGTCTTGGCTGGAAGGTGATGTCGTGTCGGATAGTAGGCGTACAAGGGGTAGCGCTCATCCATCCAGTCCGGAAACAGGTTGATCAACAGGCCCGCGGTAATCAGATGCTCTGCACCCAGCAGCAGCATCTGGGCGATGCCTGATCCCGCCAGACATGCATTGAGCAATGCACTGGGGTCATTGACCGTGAGCCGGCCTTCGGTTTCGACCTTGAGGCGCCTTCCCTTGCGATGGAACTCCCATGGGAATGCCACACCAGTCTCGGGATTCCGGAATTCCAGGCAACTGTGGGCGGGGCCGTTGATGTCCTCCGGTTTCGAAGGGTGACCGAAGCGGTTGACATATGACGGAGCAGCGACCGTCACGATGGCGGAATCGAGCAGCTTTCGTGCGACGAGTGTCGACGTCCTGAGTTCGCCAAACCTCAGGGCAAGGTCAAAGCCGTCGACCACGAGGCTGCCGAGGCTGTCGCGCGCAATGAGCTCGACTTCGACATCGGGGTGGGCCCTCATGAAATCATCCAGAGGTTGCCCGAGCAACGTTCGGTAGAGGACCGGATCCAGATTGATCTTCAGCCGTCCGCTCACGGCGGATGCACTGCCTGCTGCAGCCGCGGCGGCCTCCTCCAGTCCGGCGAGGTGGGGCATCACCTGCTCATAGAACCGCCTTCCTCCTTCCGTGAGGGATACGGATCGTGTCGTCCGATTGAACAGCCGGATCTTCAGACGCTTCTCCAGCCTCGCAATCGCCCGGCTGACGCCTGGCGGAGACATTCCGAGAGCTTCCGAGGCACCGACGAACGTGCCGGCTTCGACGACCGCGGCGAACACGCCGATCCCGCTGGAAAGGTTGTCGGTGCTGATCTTCATGTTTCTTCGCCTTCTCGTTGCTGGTGCAACTGCAATCGATCCGCTGGGGTCAGCCTGGGGGCCGGGAGCCCCAAAGGTACGACCCCCGTGCCCGGTTCGGTCGTGGCCGATTAGTGATTAGCTGTCACTTATAAATTGTCATTCATGTCATTTTGTTCTCTTTGGGTGTTTCACAGAATCCGCCCATCGAGACATCCGCCTCGCCCCAATGAGAGGAACAGAAAGTGATCACTGAACTCAATCGCCGTCGTCTTCTGAGCGGTGCGTCAAGCCTGCTGGCTACCGCAGCCACGCTCAGCGCGTTCGCCAGCCGCGACACCCAAGCCGCATCTCGCACGTCGGGTCCGAACCCGGCTCACAGCCGCGCATATCCATCCATCGACCAGACGCTGCAGCGAGCAGTCGATGACGGAACGGTCGCCGCCGTCGTAGCCATGGGCGCCACGGATCAAGGCTTGGTCTACCAAGGTGCGCGCGGCCAGGCAAACGCGACGATTCACGAGCCGATCGGCCCGGACACCATCTTCTGGCTGCTGTCGATGACCAAATCGATCACCGCGACCGCCTGCATGCAGCTTGTCGAGCAGGGCCGGCTGAGCCTGGACCAGGCGGCCGGCGACATCCTTCCGCAATTGAAGTCCCCGCAGATCCTCGAGGGCTTCGACGCATCGGGCCAACCGAAGCTGCGTCCTGCGCGCAGGGCCATCACGGTCCGGCACCTGCTGACGCATACCTCCGGCTATACCTACAGCATCTGGAGCGAAGGCATCAGCCAGTACGAGAAGGTGACGGGCATGCCCGACATCGGCTACTCGATGAATGGCGCGTTCGAGGCCCCTCTGGAGTTCGAGCCGGGTGATCGCTGGGCCTACGGCATCAGCATGGACTGGGTCGGCAAGCTGATCGAGGCCGTGACGGACCAGTCGCTGGAGGTCTACTTCCGCGAGCACATCTTCGAGCCGCTGGGCATGCGCAACACGGGCTTCCTGATCGGCAGTGCGCAGAAGCGGCGCGTCGCCACCCTGCACAGGCGGCAAGCCGACGGATCGTTGACGCCGGAGCCCTTCGAATTGAACCAGCGTCCTGAGTTCTTCATGGGCGGGGGCGGCCTCTTCAGCACGCCGCGCGATTTCATGGCCTTTCTTCAGATGCTGCTCAATGGTGGCCGGCACGGCAGCGAGCGCATCCTGAAGGCGGACACCGTCGCGGCGATGTTCCGCAACCACATCGGGAACCTGCAGGTCGGCGAGATGAAGACGGCGCAGCCCTCGTGGTCGAACAGCTTCGACCAGTTTCCGGGCCAGCCGCACAAGTGGGGACTGTCGTTCGACATCAACACGCAGCCGGGCCCCCATGGACGCAGTGCCGGCAGCGCGAGCTGGGCCGGCCTGTTGAACACCTACTTCTGGATCGACCCCGTCAAGCGAGTTGCGGGCTCGCTCTTCACGCAGATGCTGCCCTTCTTCGACGAGCGCGTCGTGAAGCTCTACGGGGACTTCGAGCAATTGCTCTACGGCGGGCTGCATCGCGTGTGAACTTCAAGCTGCCGCTGCATCCCTGCGGCAAGCAATGCAACTAACCAAATCAGACAACGAGGTTGAACATGTACGCAATTACGGGAATCACAGGAAAGGTCGGCGGTGCGCTCGCCCGGACCCTATTGGCAGCAGGCCTGCCGGTGCGAGCGGTCGTGCGCGACGCCGAGCGCGCAGCCCCGTGGGCGGCACTCGGATGCGAGATCGCCAGCGCTCGGATGGAAGACGCCGAGGCACTTGCCGCGGCATTCGCGGGAACCCAGGGCGTCTTCATCCTGCCGCCTTCCGAGTTCGATCCGGCGCCCGGCTTTCCCGAAGCTGCCGCTGTCATCGATGCGGTGTCGGCCGCCCTGGTGAAGGCCAGCCCCGCCAAGGTCGTGTGCCTGTCCACGATCGGCGCACAGGCAACGCAGGTGAACCTGCTCACCCAGCGCACGATGATCGAGGTGGCGCTGCGGAAGCTGCCGATGCCGGTGACCTTCCTTCGGCCCGGCTGGTTCATGGAAAACGCGGCATGGGACATCGCATCCGCCCGCGACCGCGGCATCGTCGCCAGCTACCTCCAACCGCTGGACAAGCCTGTGCCGATGGTTGCCACCGCTGATGTGGGCCGAGTGGCGGCGGAATTGTTGCAGCAGGCTTGGACGGGCACGCGAGTCGTCGAGCTCGAAGGCCCACGCCGCGTGAGCCCCGACGACATCGCCGCGGCCTTCGCCCGGATCTTCGATCGCCCCGTGCATGCCGAAACCGTCGCCCGCACGACCTGGGAGCTTCTGTTCCGTTCCCAGGGCATGAAGCAGCCGCTGCAGCGCATCCGGATGCTCGACGGGTTCAACGAAGGCTGGATCGACTTCGAAGGGCGCCACGACGACGTGCTTCGGGGTCAGGTCGAACTGGAGACGGTGCTGCGCGACATGGTGTCGCACCAGGCCTGATCCTGCCCAGTCATCCCTCGCACACAGGAAGCACCACCATGGAATACAGCACTCTGGGAAGAACGGGCCTGCGCATCTCGCGACTGAGTCTTGGAGCCATGACCTTTGGCGCCGGCTCGGGCATCTGGGGCGCCATTGCCGGACTCGATATCGAACAGGCGGGCCGCCTCGTCGCCATGGCGGTGGAGCGCGGCGTCAATCTGATCGACACTGCGGACGTTTATTCGCAAGGGCGCTCCGAGGAGGTTCTTGGGCAGGTGCTCGCCGCACAGCGCCTGGACGAGAGCAAGGTATTGGTGGCAACAAAGGTCCGGTTGCGCACGGGGCCCAGCCTGAACGATGTGGGGCTGGGCCGGTCGCACATCATGCGAACTGTCGAGACCAGCCTGAAGAGAATCGGCCGCGACCACATCGACCTGCTTCAGCTGCACAACCGCGATGCGCTAGTCCCGTTGGATGAAACCTTGCGCGTCCTGGGCGACCTGGTGACCCAGGGCAAGGTCCGTCACATAGGCGTCTGCAATTTCAGCGCGGCTGACGTTGAACGGGCGAACGCCATTACTTCCCGCACCGACCGTGCCCGTATCGTGAGCAACCAGGTTCACTACGCCTTGACCAGCCGCGACATCGAACATGAGATTGTTCCCGTTGCCGCGGCGAGCAATCAGTCGCTGCTGGTCTGGAGCCCGCTCGCCGGCGGCTTCCTGAGCGGCAAATACGCCCGGACGGGCGAGGTGGCCGGGCGCCGCGCGACGCTGAATTTCCCGCCCGTCGATGCGGCCAGAGCGGCACCCATCTTGGCCGCCCTGGACGAGACTGCAGCGGAGCTTCACGCCTCGCCCGCACAGGTGGCCCTGGCCTGGCTGCTGGCGCGCCGGCACGTCGCTTCGGTGATCGTCGGTGCCCGGACTCCCGAACAATTGGAGTCCAACCTCGACGCGGCGACCCTGTCTCTGAGCCTGGAGCAGGTCACCAGACTCGACACGGTCTCCGAAGTGCCGCTCTCCTACCCGTACTGGATGCAGCGCTTTCACGATCAGGACCGAATAGCTCGTTGACTGACCCGGCTTGCGCGCCGAACATTCCAGCTAGGCCGCGGGGTTGAATTGAGCCATGCCAGGAGGGGGCCGATCTCCACGGGCCCTTTCGGCGATCACCCATCAGATTGTCTTCTGCCCGCGCGTTCACAGGCATCGACGCAAGTGACATGACCGGTGCCAGCCCACCTACACCAACGGGGTGGCCGACGGGGCGAGACCCGATTGCGTTGAGGGCAAAGCAGGGCTTTGCCCTCAAACCCTTTCTCAGGCGTTTGCTCCGCCATCGACCGTCAAAGTCGATCCGGTTATGTAGGACGCCTTTGGCCCCGCGAGGAAGGTCACCATGTTGGCAATGTCTTCCACCTTGCCATAGCGCCCAAGGGCGGTGATCGAGCGCAGGATCTCGCCGAAAGGGCCTTTGGCTGGATTCATATCGGTGTCGATCGATCCGGGCTGCACGACGTTGACGGTGATGTCACGCGGACCCAGTTCGCGAGCCAGACCTTGCGAGAACGCTGTCAGCGCCGACTTCGAGAGCGCGTACACGGACAGGCCGGCGCCGCCCGGGACCTTATCAGCGAAGAAGCTCCCGATGTTGATGATTCGGCCGCCACGGCCGAGATGCGGAATTGCGGTCTTTGACGCGATGATGGGCGCACGCACATTGACGTCGAGCGTTGCATCGATGTCCGCCAAGGTCATGTCGGCGACAGCGGAGAGCCGAAGGATGCCCGCGTTGTTGACGAGGATGTCGATACCTCCGAGCGCGTCCACCGTCTGATCGACCGAGTTTCGAACCGCGTCCGCGTCCGCGCTGTCGGCCTGGATAGCGACTGCATTGCGACCCAGCGCCGCAATTGATCTCACGACCTGGGTGGCGGCGTCACTGGACCGCTCGTATGTGATGGCCACGTCCGCACCTTCTGCCGCGAGCGCCTTGGCAATGGCTGCTCCGATGCCCCTGCTGGCGCCCGTCACAAGGGCGCGCTTTCCGATCAGCGTCATGTCCAGATCCTTTCTGTGTTGATTGACACAGAAAGTCTGAGCGTCTTGAATTGCCCTGTCAATGGTTTATTGTGTCGATCACCACAGAAAAGGAAATCGCAATGTCGGTGATTGGCCGTCCAAGAGAGTTCGACCGCACGGAGGCGCTTGAGCTCGCCATGCATGCGTTTTGGCGCAAGGGGTACCTTGCCACCTCGTTGAGCGACCTTTGCGAGGCGATGGGCATCCGATCGCCCAGTCTTTATGCGGCGTTCGGAAGCAAGGAAGCCCTATACCTCGAAGCCGTGGAGCACTACGCCCGTACGGTGGGGACAGCGATTTGGGACCGCCTCTCGTGCGGCCCTAGCGCGCGAGCCGCTGTGGAAGATGTGCTGCGGGCGGCGGTTCGCAGCCTCCCAGCGTCCGCAAAGGCACCGGCCGGATGCATGGTGGCCCTGGGTGCGCTTAGCGAGGAATGCCCGGGCGACATCGGTGCAACCTTCAAACGGATCAGGCTCGACTGCCTAGAGAGGCTGCGCGCAAGGCTGCGTACGGCGGTGTCAGTTGGCGAACTGCCGGAAACGGTCCACGTTGAATCCTTGAGCCGCTTTTACCTGGGAGTTTATGCAGCGCTGGCGGTGCAGGCGCGCGACGGTGCTACCAAGGCAGAGCTAAAAGGGGTCGTTGATGTGGCGATGCGAGCTTGGCCGATTCACCCGTCGTCTGGTTGAGTCCTGTGCCTCAACGGTGCAGGCGTCCCTCCAGAGCCCGTATTTATGGGGCTTCTGAGGCATCCTGCCGAAGCTACCCCCAAAGCCACCCCCCAAGGAAATTTTAAGAGCTTGAAGGACGACTTGGGGCGTGGGACCGCGTGCCGGGGACGGATGGTGGCCTACTCGGCCGGGTTTGGCGGTGGCCGCGAGTGCATGGAAATCGCCGGCAGGAATCGACCCTGAGGTGACGTCCGCAGCCCTGATTTCGCCGCCCTGAAGCTGCCGGTCGGACCTCATACCCAGGCACCTGCTAGAGGCCCCGCGGCGGAGGGCACACATCGGCGGGCAGCCCTCGGAGCGAATCAGTCGAGGAGCACGGCTTGAGACCGTGCGGGCTCACCAAGGATGAGTTAGATGCCTTTCCTCGAGTGCGGCGATCACCTTGCCCATCGTCTACTTGCTCATCGGGGCAGCGCCTCGGCCCTCACGGCGCGAAGGTCGGGGCACGCCGCGGCCGCGTCGTCATTCCAAATGGGCACGCGCGTGGGCCGCCTGGCTGGGTAAAAAGGCGGCGCCCGGCACCATGCCGCTGGCCAAGCAACACGCAGGAGCAGGGATGAAGCACGCGCGCGTCGGACCCATCGAAGCATCGCCCCCGGGGTCGGGCAGGCCAGTGGCCCCCGCTGCTGGATCACCACCGGCCTACAGCGCAGGTCGCAGCCGTACAGCCGTACAGCCGTACAGCCGTACAGCCGTACAGCCGTACAGCCGTACAGCCGTGCCGCGCATCTGCTCGACGCAATAGCGGACGTAGTCGATGTCCTTGGGCACGTGCAGCACCCAGGGGGCGAACTGGAAATGCACCAGGCCCAGCTTGCCGGCCGCCCGCATCGGTTCGATGGCCGCCTTGAAGCGCTCGAACAGCTCGTCGAGGATCGCCCGCGGCACATCCTTCGCATGGACGTTCCGCTTGTCGCTCAGCTCAGGGGGCAGCGCGTCTTTCAAGTCGGCCGGCAAGGCGGTGGGCGGCGTCTGATGCCCTGTCATCAGCCGAAACGCCTTGATGTTCATGACGAAGCCGCGCGGCGTGCGCTCGACCCAGCGCTGCGCGTTGGCGGCCGACGGCATGGCGTAGTAGCTCGAGTCGACCTCGACGATCGGAAATTGCGTCGAGTAGAAGCGCAGACGACTCTCCGGCGTGTTCGCGAAGGCCGGATAGAAGCGCTTGCTGTCGATCAGCGTCTTGTCGGTCCAGGAGGCCGTGCCCACGCGCACCTTCATGTCAACCTTGCCCCGAAGTTCATCAGCGTGGGGATCGTCGTCCGCTGTTTGGTCAGGCGCTGGGTTCCTTTGCGCCTGGGCCTTCGGTGACGGCTGGCCTCGCGGCGCCGTCTGCCTCTGCAGGTGGGTCCGCTGCTGCGATCGCTGCCTCGAGTTCCACCCTCAGCTGCGTGAGTGACTCGTGCCGGCCGACCGGGTGAGGGCGGCGGGGCCACTCGTTGCACGCCTGGACCTGGACGAAGAGCTGGTCGGCGCACCAGACGGGATGAAACATACCCTCCTGTCCATAGGCGCTCTGACCGTGCTTGGGTGTCAGCAGCTCCGATGCCTCGAGATGCAGTTCGTGGAGCCGCGTGAGATAGGCGTCGATCCATGTGTCCTTGCGCTCGTATTGCACCGGCGCGTAGGGGGTGACCGTCAAGAAGGCCCGCTCCAGGTACTCGTTGCGGAAGGCCCGGTCGCTTGGCAGGTGGGTGCTGGCTGCCAGCAGCACGGCTTCGTGGGCCTTGATCGCCGATTTGCCCCACCGACGTTCGGCATTCGATCGGTAGTCCCCCTCAAAGACATCGACGTGGTCGCAGCCCTCCGTCAACAGGTCCAGGGCCAGCAGCAGGACGCGGTCCGGCCCGCCCAGTGCTTGTTCAAAGGCCCGCTGTCCGATCGAAGCCAGTGCGCTGCGGCCAACGCCACCAGCAGACGGCAAGCTCATCTCGAACTCGTTTCGCATAGCACCTCCTTGCTGCAGGTCGACGAATACCCGGGAACCGTCTGGCCAAGGCCGGGCGTTCGATCCGAATCATGTGTCAGTCAAGCCCGACGCGAGGCTGGCAATACCTATTGCCAGGGTTGCCTGATCCGTCATTCATCCAATCAGAAGTCCTTCCCGTAGACATGCGTTCGGAGATGCATCACACAGGTCAGACCGGCAGAAGGCAAGCTCGACGAACCCTGTACTGCGCCAAGCATGGCGACGGCGGCGAATGAATGGAGCCCCGCTGAGCGGTTGGTGGGCCCGCACCGATCCGAGTGCAATAAGGCCGCCTGTAGATGTGCGGTCTGTTCTCTGTGCCGCTGCATCGAATCCGACTTCGCGTCTTGAGGGAAAACAGAAAGGCACGTATCGAATCGGCCACCACCGAACTGTCTGGTTTATTGGGAAGTCCCTGTAGAAAGGGTTAGGTGGCTGGTGATGCTCCGTAAGCGCCGAAGTTCCTCTTGCGGATTTATATAGAGCAGAAAGTCCAGCGGGCCGTGAAATGCATCTACAGCGACCTTCAATGCGTCTTGCGGAATAAAGAGATCCTGAGGAATCGCTGAATTGGCTCACCGTGAATGGTGGCTACGGCGCCTTCGGATTCGCCCTCCAACTCGCCGGCGCGCACGGCCGCATCTAAAGAGGTCCTGTCACTCTCAGCGCACATCCTGGCTGTTGGGATGTTGTCCACGTTCAAGGGCATATACCTAAAGCCTACTTCCTTACCGACATAGGACGTTCGATTGATCTCCAGCACCTACGGACAGGCGCTAGAACTAAGCACTTCAGCCCTTTGAGCCTGATATTGATTGTTTCTTTTTCTTTATGTCGTGCCTAGTCTCCTGCTCAGCATTTCTTCGGATTCGCTCCTTATTGTTAAGAACCTTTCGTCTTTGCTTCAATCCCACCTCCGCCTGGGTATCCTCATCCGACGAAGAACTGCTCGCACTTGGTTCTTCATGCGGACTATGCTTTTCACTGCGGAGCTTGCGTTGGGCCGGGGATGTGGATCTTTTCCTTTCCGCTACCTTCTTGCCAACTGGAGCCTTCTTGTCAACTGAAGCCTTCTTGGGCGCTGCCGCCTTCACCAATAATTTTGGCTGCTCCAGACGGCCGGCTCGCCTCCTGTCTTTCACACTTTTGATGGCAGCCCTCTTCTCATCAAGCGCCTTCTGATGTTCATCGATTTCAGCCTCAAGCAGTTCAAGCTCATTATCGGCAAGATAATCAAGTTTTTTCTCTTCGTCCTCCCGTTTCGCCTCTGGCAAAGCAAAAGCAGCAAATCCCTTCTGACTGTACTTAGCCGTCGCTGCACTGACAGAGATCTGCTTGATTCGACCACCTTCTCTTACGAAGCGAGAGTTTGACACTCTAACTTTGGACTCGAAAGGGACCTTCGCAGCACTCTGAACCCGCTCGTTGCTTCTCCTGACCTTGAAGATCCTCTTATCCATCGCCGACACGCTGGCAAGCTTTCTCAGCATCGGCTGATTGCTCGATACTGCGGAGGTCGAGAAATGTCCCTTCTTGAAAAGCTCACCGACGGCGTTGTATGGAGCAATGCGCTCCTTATCCTCTTCTAGGCCGTTGTGCGTGTTCTGGCTAGCAAGTGCACCGTATGAGCCTTCTCGTGGCTTTCCTCCCGTCACCAGGATCTGGAAATTCTCATCATCCGTCACGCCACATAGAAAATCCTGAGTTATCGCGCTGTTGCCCGGAAAGTCTAGTAGATCGGATATCAGGAAAATGTGTCTGACTAGGTCTCCATCTGCGTATGCATCGTTCTCTGCCTTCAAGTGAGTCTTCCCCATACTTGCAGGTTGCTTCGTCCCAGCCAGTCCCGCAAAAAATGATTTGCTGTATGCCATGTGCTTCTTTGAGAGTGCTGCAATTTCTTCCGTTGTCAGGTCCTTCTCATCCTTCTTTTCCTTCTCGTTTCTTCTAAAGACGCGTGGGTAAAGCTTGATGTCGTCTTTCTTGCCGACACCTGGTCGATCAAGACGAACCTTGATGTTCGATGATCCAGGGACAGGGATCACAAGACCTTTTCCCTTGCCGATTGGGAGCTTGTCTGATGGTGTGGTCTTTGCCGTCTTGTAGATCTTGTGGAGCATTCGCTCCGGCTCTTCATCAGGCTCATCAGCTCCTGTGACTGCATGGAATCTTGTGTTGACCGCTTCAACATATTCCCGCTTCATTGTGAAGTGGAAGGTCAGATTCTCTCGGTCTATATCGCCTAAAATGTCCTCATCTTCGGACACATAGCTATCCGAATCGTCTGACGTAAAATGCCATGACTCCTCTTCAGGCTTTTCTTCAGCTGGCTTCTTCGCTGCCGCTGATTTGTGACTTGTAGACTTTTTGATAGCAACTCCATGCTTCCCCAGTTCCTCTACTACCTGGCCGTTGAAGCCGTCATAAACATTTCCAGTAGGACCCATGGCTCTGAACTCTCCGAGTCAGCTGGACTGCAGCTCTTGCCGGTTGCTACACACATCGACAATCAGCCCTAACGCTCGTGTGAGATCGCTGCGCACGCTGAATGCCACTTTGTACGGATTCGTCTCTAGAAGCATCAGCAACGAGTCATCCTTCAACTCTTCTCTTGCAGCGGTGACCATGGACTGGATTGATTGCAAGCCAGTCTTGTCGTCGTTCAGCGCCGATGTGAGTTGATCCAGAGATGTTTCAAGCGGCATCAATAACTTCATGAGAATCGCAGGAAGCCCTTGCTCTGCGATCTCGACTCCATTTAGGCCGCCGCCACTTCGAAAGGCGCTTTGCAACTCGGTGAACTGAAGTCGCGCAGTCTCTAAAGCCTGTTGGCCACTGGTGAACGCAGCATCACGGGCCTGCGCCCACTTTGCAACCCGCAATTGCATATCGTCCTGGGGTATGGATCGCGCTGTTTGGGCCTGATTCAACTTAAGCAGCTTGCGAGCTTCAAAGCACCAAGCAGCGATAACGGGCGAAGGCGATGGGATTGGGGAAGCGTCGCTGCTATCCATATCGTGTCACTCCCTGGCTGTTGCGCCGGCACGGGCTTCCAGCCCGCTGCGGGTTGAGCCGTATGTTCTTTGACTGACCAGAATAGGCTGCATTTCCAGGCCTTTGCGAGGTATTTACCCTCAATTTCTGTGAGTCCACGTGTACCGAGATGCGCCACTGGAGTTTCCTGGCCTCACAGCGCAAATGTGGCAGTCATCGAGTCCTCCCCGCCTGATCCAGGTCAGACGACGCCTGACATGGGCCCCGGATCTGTCTCCCATGCAAACAGCAAGGGATCGCTCACGATCCTCAGAAAGGAACGGTCTATAGAAGCGCAATAGCGTTCGTTCAAGACTCATTGAGAGACCATGGCCATTGCCGACGGGAATGCTAAATGCGCCTGCGATGTCGGACGAGGCTGCGGTCGCGCCATGCGCTCAAGGCTTGTCTGCCGGGGAGTGTGTGGCCCACCAACACAGAATCGACCCGCCGCACACCAACACTGCACCTTCGAGGAAGGCAACGCTCAACGGAGCTTTGAGCAAGGCGACGGCGAGGGCTGCCGAAAACACCGGGATGAAATACGAGGCACTGGAAAGTACCGTCAGATGGTGGCTTCTGTCACGGGGGGCTTCGCGGAAAGGGTCTGTCGATGGAGAGACTTTCGGGCCTGGCAGCCCTCGAGCTCGAGCAGATAGTGCTTCACAACGCTTTCCGCTGACGGGTTTGAGGAGGACTTGCTGAGCGGGGCGGGCCGACCCTTCCCCTGAGCTTGGCTCGCCTCTAGCCTATCCGGAAGCCGAAAACCTCGACTCCGACCTCGCTGCAATCGGTATACACATCGGGCTTGGCCGTGGAAACTCGCGCTGCTTGCACGCGAGGATGGGCCAGCATTGTCGCCAGCAAATCGTCGCAGAGCGTTTCCTGAAGATGGACATGGCCGCGTTCGAGCCGCGAGAGCACGCTATTCCGGATGAAGTCGTAGTCCAGCACGTCGCGCAGTTCGTCGTTGCTGGACGAGGAATCTGCCAAGCGGACGTACAAGTCCACATTGATACGCAGGCGCTGTGGGGCTCGCTTCTCGAACTCATGGGCGCCAATCCGGACAGGCAATTCGAAGTTGCGTAGATAAAGGCGCCGGCAGCCGAAGAGGCGAGGATCCAAGAGGGCCGACATTCAGGGTGCCCTCCGAGGCATAGCGATTGAACAGACGAAAATCATGTCACTTCTGCTGGCGAACGAGAAAAAGTACGTCGCGCGGCTGAGGGCTCAGGTGCTGACCACCGTCGACCAGCAAGGTGCTGCCCGTCACTGCGGGGGACTCGAGCAGGAAACGCACCGTGCGGGCCACGTCCTGCGGTGTCGACGAACGCTGCAGCGGCGTCATCCTATGGGCCTCGGCGAACTCCGCCTCGCTCATCGGGCCCGAGAGCAGGGTGACGCCGGGCGCCACGCCGCAGACGCGAAGTGCGGGTGCCAGCGCCTGCGCGAGCAGCTTGCCGGCCGCTTCCAACGCCGCTTTGGACAGCGTGTACGACAGGTGATCCGGGTTCGTGTTCCAGAGCTTCTGGTCCAGCAGATTCACCACGCAGCCGGTGCAGCCGCGGGACAGGACATGCTGGTGAAGGGCCCGGGCCAGCACGATGGCCGGCGTGACGTTGGCGTTGAAGTGGCGCAGCGCCACTTCGGCGCTGAAGCTGGCTACATCGTCGTGCTCAAACAGCGAGGCGTTGTTCACCACGGCGTCCACGCGGCCATGCCGCGCCGCTACGGCTGGCAGCAAGCCTTCCAGTTCGCCCGCGTCACTCAGTTCGGCCCGGAAGCCGAACGCCAGTGCCCCCAGCGCTCGCAACTCCTCGACGGTGGCATCCGCCTCCGCGGCTGAATGCCGGTAGTGCAGGGCAACATCCCAGCCATTCGCCGCCAGTTCCAGCGCGATCGCTCGGCCGATGCGGCGTGCCCCGCCGGTCACAAGCGCGACCGGACGATTTTCAGGCATTGATCTTGACTTCATGTTAGACACTTTATATAAAAGTGTTCCTGTTTTGTCTAGCGGGAGATCCAGTGTGCCCAGTATTTGTCGGCCCGCTGCTCGGCGATAGCCGCCGGCATTTCGGGAATACCCAAGGCCCGATGTGCGAAGCCGCGCCATTAGACTTGTGAACATAATAAATAAAAACGTCTAGATGTCGTGGCTGAAGGTCGTCCGATCCGTTGGCGCCGTCTGGGCGAGAAATTCAACGGAGCAGGAGACAAGATGAACAAGCGCATTCAGGCCACGCCGATGGCGGGTGCGGCATCGGCACTGGCCGCCATGCTGGGACACGGGGCGGCATTTGCCCAGGCGCCATCGCCGGGTGACGGCCTTGCCATCGAGACGATCGACAAGGTCGTGGTGACCGCCACCCGCCGCGAGGGCGGTCTGCAGGACGTCGCCGCCGCGGTGACCGCCATCACGGCCAAGGACCTGGCGCGGGAGCAGATCACTGACATCAAGGCCCTCAGTGCGCGCGCCCCGTCACTACTGATCACCGACACGCCGGTCGGCAAGAACAACATGATCATCGGGATGCGAGGCATCACGCCAACCTCGATCTCATCCAACAACGATCCGACCGTCGGCATCTACGTCAACGGTGTCTACTACGCCCGCTCGGCGGGGGCGAACGCAGCGCTGGTGGACATGCAGCAGATCGAGGTGATCCGCGGCCCGCAGGGAACACTGTTCGGCCGCAACACGATCGGTGGCGCACTGAACATGAGCACGCAGCGCCCGACGGACAGGCTGGAAGGTTCGCTGCAGCTCGGCCTGGGCGACTATCAGCAGCGCACGGCGCAGGCGATCGTGAACGTGCCGCTGGCCGGCGAGACTCTGGCAGCGCGGGTCGTCGTCGACCACGCAGAACATGGCGGTTATGGCCGCACGACGACGCTCAACCAGGAACTCGGTGACGAGAAGCGGGACTATGTGCGGGCCACGCTGCGCCTGCGCCCCACCGACCAGTGGGACATCGATCTCTACCTCGACCAGTTCAAGAACCGGGCGAACTCCCAGATCTGGACGTTGACCTACTTCGATCCGGCCATTGCCAAGACCGCGCCGCTAACCGGGCTGGCGCCCTATCTGACCAGCGGCGGTTTCGACAGCACGGCCGGCTTCAACCCGAAGAACACTGCCGATGTGTACAACCAGGTGCTGACGGCCAGCTACACCGCCGATGCCTTCACGCTGAAGTCGATCTCGGCCTACCGCAAGATCGACGTCATCAGCGGCTACGACCTCGATGCCACGCCGGTCTTCGTCAACCAGATCCAGCGTTATGGCGTGACGGGCAATCAGGTCTCGCAGGAACTGCAGGCCTACGGTGACGCGTTGGACGGCCGGCTCGACTGGATCACCGGTCTCTACTACTTCAAGGAGAGCCTGACCGACAGCAGCCTCGTCACCTCGCCCAGCGGCAGCAACACGCTCGCGCGGCTGAACCAGTTCGAGGTGGACCAGACCTCCACCAGCTTCTTCGGCCAGTTGACCTGGTCCTTCACGAAGAACCTCAGGGCCACCGCCGGCGCGCGCGCGGTGCACGACCAGCGCAGCATCAACTATTACCTGCCACGCTACACGGCGGAAACGGGCGCCTCGCTGACCGGCAATGCCGGCTGCGCGCTGGCGGCACCCGGCCTCGACCAGGGTGGCTGCCACTACGCGCCGCCGGAACTCAAGTTCCACTACGTCCCCTGGACCCTGGGCTTGGACTACAAGCCGGACGGTCGAAACCTCATCTACGGCAAGGTCTCCAACGGCTACCGCTCCGGCGGTTTCCAGCCCGGCGGAGCGGTGACGGCGGGTGGCTATCTGCCCTTTGACAAGGAGCAGGTGATCGCCTACGAGGCCGGGGCGAAGTGGGTGGGCCTGGACAACCGGCTGCGGCTCAACGTGGCGGCCTACCTGTCCAAGTACACCGACATCCAGCAACTCGCCCCCAACATCCCGCCAGGCAGCACGGTCACGATCAGCAGCGTGATCAATGCCGGCAAGGCGACGGTCAAGGGGCTGGAGCTGGATTCGCAACTGCGCCTGAACGGCTTCGAGCTCAGCGCCGGTCTCGGTCTGATGAACCCGAAGTTCACCTCCGGCCCCTACGAAGGCCAGCCCTTCGTCACCGCCGCCAAGGTGACCTACAACCTGGGCCTGGACGTACCAGTCGTGCTGGCGCTTGGCCGCCTGAACCTGCACGCCGACTACAACTGGCGGTCCAAGGTGTCCTTCTTCGTCCCGGTGAATACCAACACGACGCCGTTCAGCCCGCTGACTGCGGGCCAGATATCCTCCAACGAACAGGCCGGCTACGGCCTGCTCAACGCGCTGGCCAGCCTGGACATCACCGGCACGCGCCTGCGCGTGTCGCTGTGGGGCCGCAACCTGACGAACCAGTACTACAAGGCCCGTTCCAATTCCTTCTATCTGCAGGGCTACAACACGGTGACGCCGGGAGATCCACGCACCCTCGGCGTGGCGCTCGACTACAAGTTCCTCTGACCATGGCAGCCCTTCCTTTCATCACTCCGGGGACATCCTCGCCACCATACCGCCCTGGCTATCCGCGGGCGCGCTATGCCTGGTACGTGATCGCGGTGCTCTTCGTGGTCACGCTGCTGTCGCAACTGGACCGCCAG
Source organism: Roseateles agri (assembly GCF_034043675.1). Classification (NCBI taxonomy): domain Bacteria; kingdom Pseudomonadati; phylum Pseudomonadota; class Betaproteobacteria; order Burkholderiales; family Sphaerotilaceae; genus Roseateles; species Roseateles agri. The sequence continues at coordinate 337,286 of NZ_JAXCLA010000009.1, forward strand.
CTACCTGCGCTGCTGGTGAAGCCGCTTCGCAAGGAGTTCGGCAGCAGCGACACCGCCTTCAGCCTGCTGCAGGGCTACGCGTTCGCGGTGTTCTACACGCTGGCGGGCCTGCCGCTTGGCCGCTTCGTGGACCGCGGCAACCGGCGCAACCTGATCTTCGTCGGCCTGCTGGCCTGGAGCGCCGCGACGGCCCTGTTCGCCTTAGGACAGAGCTATTCGCAACTGCTGCTTGCCCGCATCGGTGTGGGCGTGGGCGAGGCGGTGCTCGCTCCGGCGGCGTACTCGCTGATTGCCGACCTGATCGAGCCCCACCGCCGCGGGCGGGCGCTGGCAGCGTACTACGTGTCGATCGCCGTCGGGTCGGGCGCTTCGCTGCTGCTGGGCGGATGGTTGCTGGCCGCGATTCCGAAGGAGGGCCTCGTCGTCGCTGGTCTGGGCAGCTTGCCGGCCTGGCGGCTGGCCTTTTTGGCTGCGGCACTGCCAGCCGTACCGCTGGCCTTGGTGCTGCTCGCCACCGTGCGCGAGCCCGCGCGGCAGGAGGATGTGCTCAGCCGGTCGGCCGACGATCAGCCGGGGCTCGGAGAGTTCCTCCGCTACATGCGTGACAACGCTGCCACCTTTGCCCGCGTGCTGAGCTACCCTGCGCTGCTCTCGGTCATCGGCTACGGCGCGCTGGCCTGGGCGCCGGCCCTGTTCGACCGTGCTTATGGCCTGCCGCCGTCGCGCTCGGGCGTGGTGCTAGGGCTGATCGTCGCGGCGGCGGGCGCGAGCGGCACCTTGAGCAGCGGCTTGCTTAGCGATCGGTGGGTGGCGCAGGGCAAGCCGGCGGCGCGCTTTCGAGTGGCCCTGACCGGCGTGGCGCTGTTCGCCGTCCCCTCGGTCCTGTGGCCGCTGATGCCGAATGCCGAGCTGGCCTTTGCGCTGCTGTTCCTCAACGTGTTGGGCCTTGGCGTGGCGCAATCGGCGGCGCCGGCATCGATACAGGCAGTCGTGCCAAATCGCATGCGCGGCCGCGCCATTGCCGTCTACCTACTGCTGGCGGGCCTGCTGGGCATCGGCCTCGGGCCGACCTCGGTGGCGCTAGTGACGGACTATGTTTTCCATGCCGACGCCGACCTGCCGTATTCGCTGGCGCTGACGGCACTTCCTTCCACACTGCTGGGTCTGTGGTTGATCGCCTCCGGCCTCAAGCCCTACGAGCGCACCCGCAGTGCGTTGCATGGACCGCTCAAGTAGTCACACGGACCGTACATGGCCGTGCCGCGCGACAACCGAGATGGATCTGAATGGCTGAGTTGATGCTTGTTCGTACCCTGGTCGACCTGCGCCAGGCGATTTCCGGAAACCAGCGCCGGGCTTTCGTGCCCACCATGGGCAATCTGCACGAAGGGCACCTGAACCTCGTCAGGGAGGCCAGGGCACATGGCGACTGCGTGATTGCCAGCATCTTCGTGAACCGGTTGCAGTTTGCCCCGCACGAGGACTTCGACAGCTATCCGCGCACGCTGGACCGCGACTGCAAGCAGCTGTTGGCCGCGGGCTGCGACATCGTGTTCGCGCCCAGCGAGCAGGAGCTCTACCCCGAGCCACAGGGCTACGTGGTGCAGGCGCCGGCCGGCCTGGGCGATGTGCTGGAAGGGGAGTTCCGCCCCGGCTTCTTCACTGGGGTCTGCACCATCGTGATGAAGCTGTTCCAATGCGTGCAGCCGCAGGTAGCGGTGTTCGGCAAGAAGGACTATCAGCAGCTGATGGTCGTCCGCAACATGGTGCGGCAGTTCAACATGCCGATCGACGTGGTCGGCATCGAGACCGAGCGGGCCGAGGATGGCCTGGCGCTGTCTTCGCGGAACGGCTATCTGAGTGCGGAGGAACGGGCGGAGGCGGTGCAGCTCTCGCTGGCCTTGCGCCGGCTGATCGAGGCGGTGAAGGGCGGTGCCACGGACCTCGCGGCCCTCGAGGCCGATGCCCTCGCGAGCCTGGCGGCGCGCGGCTGGCAGCCGGACTACCTGACCGTGCGCCGTCGTTCGGACCTGGCCCTGCCGCCCGCCGGCGAAGCCGGGGCACCGCTCGTGGCGCTGGGTGCCGCTCGCCTGGGCACGACGCGCTTGATCGACAACATTGAGTTCTGACCGGGCTGGCCGCCATCGGCCGGATATCGCCGAGGCGCTTGTCGATATCGCCGAACGCGCGGCCGGCGCCATCGCCTGCGCGGCTCCCCATACTGCCCGAAACGACAGGGGCAGCGATGGAACAGCGATACAAGGGCAAGTCCGTGGTGATCACCGGGGCTGGCAGCGGCATCGGCCGGGCGAGCGCGATGCGCTTCGCGCAGGAGGGCGCGTCGGTCCTCGCCACCGACCTCAATGCCGACACCGCTGCGCAGACGGCGCAGACCATCGTCGACGCGGGCGGCAAGGCGATCTCGCTGAAGGTGGACGCCGGCGTCGAGGTCGACATTCGTACGATGATTGAGTGCACGATGGACGCCCATGGCCGCATCGACGTGCTGTTCAACAACGCCGTCAACACCGGCGCGAACAAGGGCAAGCCCGACAAGGACTTCCTGAACTTCGACCCCGAGCGCTTCTGGGCCATCGTCAAAGTGAACGTGCTGGGCGGCGTGCTGGCCTGCAAGTACGCGATTCCGCACATGCTGAAGCAGGGTGGCGGCAACATCCTCTGGACCTCGTCCACCAGTTCGCTGGGCGGCGACGCCTCGCAGTTTTCCTACGGCGCGTCCAAGTCGATGGTGAACTGGTACGCCCAGACGATGGCGGCCACCTTCGGCAAGCAGGGCATCCGCAGCAACTGCATCCTGCCCGGCGTGATCCAGACCCCGGCGATGAAGGGCTGGGCTAACGAGGCGATGAATACAGCCTTCCTCGACATCAACAGCTCGACGCGCCTGGGCGAGCCCGAGGACGTGGCCGCGCTGGCCGCCTTCCTCTGCTCCGACGAAGCGCACTACATCAACGGCGTGCTGATGCCCTGCGACGGCGGCATGAGCTGCGGGATCCCGCACCTGCAGATCGTGCGCAACCTGCTCAAGGCGGCAGGTTGATGGCAAAGGCTCAGATCTGGGCCTGGTGGAAGTATCGGATCTGCAGGTCGTCGCCGTCGAAGCGGTAGAGCTCGATGCTCGGGCGAGGGGCCGTGCCCGCGCCCAGCGTCGTGTTCAGGTGGTAGCAGGCGGCCTCGTTGCCCGTGACCATCACTTCCTTGGGCTCGATGCGCACCTTGCCGGCGAAGCGCTGCCACATGTCCTCCAGGGCGGCCCAACCTTCGAGCGGTGGAATGCCGATGTACTCGATGGTCATCCGGCCGGGAACGATGGCGCGGTAGACGGCGAACATCTGTTCTTTCCTGCCGGCGTTCCAGAACTCGACCGAATCGTGCAGGAACTGGCGGATCTCTTCAGGGCTGCGTGTCTTCATGGGCTGTCTCCGGGGCTATGGATGTTGCCCATGATGGCCGGGCCTGCGCCTGCTGCGGTGTGTCACGCTATCGGCGAGCCCGCTTTGAATGTTCCCGAAATGCTGCTGGCATGTATCGAAGTGCGCTTCGGCGATGCTCACGCCGCCCCGTACGCGGACTCGGTCTTCCTAGACTGGCCGCATGACTTCAGACACCACCATCCATCGCCATTCCTGCACGCTGTGCGAGGGCATGTGCGGCATCAAGGTGGAGGTGCGCGGCGAGCAGGTGATCGGCATCCGGCCCGACGCGGACAACGTCTTCAGCCGCGGCCATATCTGTCCGAAAGGCACGACCCTCGGCGCCGTCCACCATGACCCGGACCGCCTGCGCCGACCGATGATCCGCAGCGGGAGCGAGTGGCGCGAGGCGGGCTGGGAGGAAGCTTTCGCGCACATTGAGCAACTGGTGGCCGGCGTGCGCGAGCGCCACGGGACGGACGCCTTCGCCTTCTACAGCGGCAACATGAACAAGAGCGGCTTCGACACCGCCCGCTACCTGATGCTGCTGGCGCAGCAAGCCCGCTTCGCGCAGCGCTTTTCGTCCTCCAGCGTCGACCAGTTGCCGAAGAACGTCAGCACCTTCCTGATGTACGGCGACATGTGGAAGATGCCGATTCCGGATGTGGATCGCACCGACCTTTTCGTGATCTTCGGTGGCAATCCGTCGGCGTCGAAGGGGAGCATGTTCTCGCACCGAGACGTGATGGGCGCGATCAAGGGGATGCGCGGGCGTGGCGGGCGGCTGGTCGTGGTGGACCCGGTTCGCACCGGCACGGCGCAGGCCGCCGATCAATGGATAGGCATACGCCCGGGCGCCGACGCGGCAATGCTGATGGCGATCGTGCAGGTGCTGTTCGCGGACGGCCTGGTGCGGCTGCGTCATCTGGACGGTTTGGTGAACGGCGTCGACGAGATTCGTAGGCTCAGCGCCGGCTATACGCCGGAGCGTGTCAGTGCCTTCTGCGGCGTGGCACCCGAGGTGATCCGGACGCTGGCGCGCGATATCGCCGCGGCGCCACGAGCGGCCATCTACGGCCGCATCGGGACGTGCACGCAGGAATTCGGCACGCTGGCTTCGTGGCTCGTCGACGTGGTGGCCGTGTTGACGGGCAACCTGGACCGCGAGGGCGGCACGATGTGGAGCGACCCGGTCGCGCCGCACTTGAAGCTGACCCCGCCCTACCGCACCGATGCACCGCTGCTGGGGCCGAGGAACCGCGTGCGCGGCGTGCCGGGGATCCTGGGCAACTACCCGGCGTCCTGCCTGGCGGAGGAGATCGACACGCCCGGGCCGGGCGCGATACGTGGCCTGCTGACCTCCGGCTGCAACCCGGTGCTGTCGGCGCCGGGCTCGGCCCGGCTCGACGCGGCACTGTCGTTGCTCGAGTGCATGGTCAGCATCGACCTCTACATCAACGAGACCACGCGCCATGCGCACGTGATCCTGCCCCCTCTGTCGCCGCTGGAGCAGCCGCACTACGACGTCTGGTCTTGGCCGTTCAGCCTGACTGTGGGCGGCCATTACTCGGCAGCGATTTTCCCGCCGAAGGAGCGGCCGGCCGAATGGCGCGTGCTCGCGCGGCTGGGCTCGATCTTCGGCGGGCAGTCCGAAGCGGATGTCGACGCGCTGGACGATGCCTTCTTCGCCCGCATGTGCCAGCAGTTGGGCCTCGACCCGCCGTCGGTGATGGCGCAACTGCCTGAGCGCGGCGGCGAGCGCATCCTCGACCTGTGCATCCGTACGGGGCCGCTGGGCGATCGCTTCGGCGAGAACCCCGGCGGACTGAACCTGCAAAGTTTCAAGGACGCGCCGGACGGCCTGCTCTTCGGCCACGCCAAGCCGCAGGGCGCTGCAGCCTACAAGACCCCGTCGAAGCGGCTCGAACTAGCGCCGCCCTACATGGCGGAAGACCTGCCGCGGCTGGAGGCGGCGATGGCGCGCGAGCGGCCCGAGTTCGTGCTCGTCAGCCGGCGCAACCTGCGCTCGCTCAACTCCTGGATGCACAACATGTATGCACTGGTGAAAGGCAGGGACCGCTGCACCCTGCAGATCCACACCGAGGACGCCGCGCGGCTGGGTATCGAGGAGGGCGACACGGTCGAAGTCACCAGCGGCAGCGGCACCGTCCACGTGGCGGCCGAGCCGATCGACGACATCCGCCGCGGCGTCGTGTCGCTGCCGCACGGCTGGGGCCATGGCCAGTCGGGCAGCCGCATGGCGACGGCAGCCGGCCACCCCGGCGTCAACTACAACCTGCTGAGCCCGGGGCCTCTGGTGGATGCGGCCTCGGGGAACGCGATGCTCAATGGCATCCCCGTGACGGTGACGCCCGTGACGACAGTACAGGCTTGAGGAGAACTCCGATGGGACAGCGTCAGGAAGACTTCATCCGCGAGTTCTGCGCCAGCTTCGGCGACGGCAGCTACGAGACCCGGCCGGACGTCGACCGGATCCTTTCGATGATGGCGGAGAACGCCGAATGGCAGCTTTGGGTGCCGGGCGGCCCGAAGATCTCGGGCCGCGCCGCGATCCGGCAGGAGCTGGAGCGGCAGATGGGCTTCCTGCGGCAGAACCGCTGCAACATCAAGAACATCCTGTCCAGCGACCGCCTGGTGATGACCGAGCGCGTCGATGACGCCGTGCTGTACGGCCGCGATGCCTGGCACACGATGGTCGCGGTCTATGTGCTCGACGACCAGGGCCTGATCAGCGAGTGGCGGGAGTACCTGGACATGGCCGACCTTGCCGCGAAGAAGAAGGGCCCGGTGCTGCCGGCCTACCGTGACCAGTACGGTGAGACTGGTGAATCGCCCTGAACTGAGGCGTAAGGCGCCTCGCGCATCCATTTTTGTCTTGTCTGGAGGAGTGAATTCATCATGAAAATCGGTGTCAGCGGTGCAAGCGGACAACTCGGGAAAGCTGTGCTGAAGGAGCTGATCGGTCGCGGCGGCGGGCACGCGATCGTGGGCATCTCGCGCACACCGACCATGGTGCTGGCCCCGGTCCAGGGCCGGCATGGCGATTACGACCAACCGGATTCGCTCGTGCTGGCCTATGCGGGACTGGACCGTTTGCTGATCATTCCGAGTGCCGATCTGGCACCCGGGGCGCGGGCGCGCCAACTCGTCGCGGCCATCGACGCGGGCGTGCAAGCCGGGGTCGGGCACATCGTGTTGGTGTCTTCTGCGGGCACGCGCCAGGCGGCGGAGCCGGCCGTCGGCGCCGCCTACTGGATCGGCGAACAGCACTTGATGAAGACCGCCGCGCGGTGGACCGTCCTGCGGATGAACTTCTATGCGGAAGCCTTTGGCCTGGAGGTGGCGCGTTCGCTGGCCACGGGCATGCTGACCGGCCTGGGCGAGAACCGCGTGGCCTTCGTGTCGCGCGACGATGTGGGAGCCGCAGCAGCGGGCCTTCTGCTGGGCGAGGGCCACGCCGGCGCCGTCTACGAGGCGACCGGTCCGGCTGCGATCTGCGGCGCCGAGCGGGCTGCGCTGGTGGCCGAGTTGACCGGAAAGCCCTTCGGTTACGTGATCATCTCGGAAGCGCAGCTGCGCGGCGGGCTCGCCAAGGCCGGCCTGACGCCCGAGCTCGTCGAGACGGTCGTCGGCCTGCGTACCAAGTTTGTTGATGGCGACTTCGATGTCGTCAGCGGCTGCGTGGAGCGCCTGGCCGGCCGGCCGCCACGCACGCTGAGTGACGTACTCCGCACGATGCTGGCGTAAGTCTGGCTACTACCTGACGAGCCCGGGAGCTGATGCTCGCCGGGCTCGCTGCATTCCGGACACGAGGCTTCCGTCTGTCCGTCAAGCGTGACAACTCGGCCGGATGTGTCCAAGAGCGCGACGGCGCTACACGGGCGCATCTTCCGAGATGGGTTGGACCACCATCTTCATTCAGCTCGTATTCGTTATAAGTACAAACTCTCGTATTCTGTTCATATTCTGGTTATAGAATTTCTATCGCAATGCAGAATTCCGCGCCAGGGCGGGACTGAGATCGCGAACAAGAACTGCTGCGTAGAAGCTGCTCCAAAGCAGCCACGCGAATGACATTGATCATCAAACGGAGACAGCGATATGAATGAGCATCGGCGGCGGGCTGCGGCCCTGAGACTTCATGCGATTGCCAGCGCGCTGGCCCTCTGGGGCGGCGCGGCCGCAGCAGTGGAGATCGACACCGGCAATCCCGACCTGCAAATGCGCTGGGACAACACGTTCCGTTACAACCTGGGGGTGCGCACCGACTCCCAGGACCCGCGCATCATGTCCAACCGTTCCTATGACGAGGGTGACGCCAAGTTCGGCAAGGGCAAGATCGTCACGAACCGCTTCGATCTTTTGAGCGAGTTCGACGTCAACTACGCCGGCCAGTTCGGCGCGCGGCTGGCTGCAGCAGGCTGGTACGACCAGGCCTACGACAAGCACGGCATCACCTCGCCGGCGCCCGGCGGCTTCTCCACAAGCTACTTCAACGACCGCTACAACAGCAAGGTCGAACGCTACGTCAATGGTCCGTCCGCCGAGTTCCTCGACGCCTTCGCCTGGACCAACTTCAACGTCGGCAGCGTGCCGGTCAACGTGAAGCTGGGCCGCCACGCGATCATCTGGGGCGAGGGCTCGGTGATCGGTGCCCACGCGATCTCCTATTCGCAGGCGCCGACCGACGCCGTCAAGGCGGTGGCCAGCCCGGGCATCGAGACCAAAGAGCTGCTGATGCCGATCAACCAACTGTCCTTCAAGGCGCAGGTGACCAGCGACCTGACCGTGGCTGGTCAATACTTCCTGGAGTGGCGCCCGCTGCGGGCACCCAACGGCGGCACCTTCCTGGTGGGCGCCGACACTTCGCCCAACGTGGACCGCCTCGCGATCGCCCCGGGCGTCAATGCCAACAACGTGGCCCCCCTGACGCCGCACCAGCGTGGCAACTGGGGCATCAGCGCCCGGCTGAACGTGGCCGCGATCGATGCCACCATCGGCGCCTACTACCGCGTCTTCGACGACTACGCGCCCGAGAACGGCATCCAGTTCCTGACCTTCAACGGCCCGCTGCCGACAACCTTCCGCTTCGTCTACCCGCAGAACGTCAAACAGACCAGCCTAAGCTTCGCCAAGGGTATCGGCCCGGTCAGCTTCGGCAGCGAACTGTCGTACCGCCAGAACGGCGCTCTGAATTCGACCGGCAGCTACGGCCCGACCGACAACACCGGTGCCCGGGGCAACACCTGGCACGCGATCGTGAACGGCACCTATCTGCTGCCGAAGACCGCGCTGTTCGACACCGGCAGCCTGCTGGTCGAACTGGCCTACAGCCGCTTGGAGAAGGTGACCCAGAACTTGGCCTTGTACCGCGGCGAAGGCAACCTGACGCCGATGAATGCCGCGGGCGCGCTGTCCTGCTCCAAGTCCGGTGCAGCTGCCACCGTCGCGGGGGATGTGTCCGATGGCTGCTCGACGAAGAACTTCCTACAGGCGGCCATCAGCTTCAGTCCGACCTACATCGGCGTGCTGCCGTCTTGGGACCTGGAAGTGCCGATGTTCGTCCAATACGGCATCAAGGGCACGGCGGCCAGTGCCAGTGCCGGTTTCGAGGGCGCGCTTAGCTACTCGCTGACGGCCAAGATGACCTATTCGTCGCGCCACGAGTTCTCGTTGAAGTACGCGGACACCCGGGCCAGGACCAAGTACAACGCGGCTGGTACAACAGTGATCGGAGGCAGTGGTTCAGGCAGCGTACTCGGGGGGACCGATCGCGGCTGGTTGGTCTTCACCTACAAGACCTCGTTCTGATCCGCAGCCCCAGGAGACAAGACCATGAAACAACTGAACCTCACCCTTTGCGCGGTCGCCATCGCTTTGCTTGGTGCCCCCGCTTTTGCTGCAGTCTCGGCCGATGAAGCCAAGCAGCTCGGCACGACGTTGACCGAGTTCGGCGCCCTCAAGGCAGGCAATGCAGAAGGCACGATTCCCGCCTACACCGGCGGCCTGACCACGGCGCCCGCCGGATTCAAGCCCGACAGCGGCTTCTGGGTCGACCCGTTCAAGGACGAGAAGCCGCTGTTCCGCATTGACTCCAAGAACATGGAGAAGTACGCGGACAAGCTCAGCGAAGGTCAGAAACGCGTGTTGAAGGAAGATCCGAATTACTACCTCGAGATCTTCCCCAGCCACCGCACCGCGGCCTATCCGGAGAAGGTGCTTAAGGCCACCGTGCGTAACGCCACCGGCTGCAAGACCACTCACGAAGGCATCGGCGTGGACGTAGCCTGCCGCGGCGGGCTGCCTTTCCCGATCCCGAAGACCGGCCTGGAAGCGCTCTGGAACCAGATCCTGCACTACCAGAGCGACACCGCCGTCACCACGTCGGCCTCCCGTTCCTGGGTGATCGATACGGCCGGCAAGCCGACGATGACGGCCGAGCAGAGCACCTACACCGATGCGACCTGGTACCAGCCTGATTTGCCGGATCGCGACCCGACGATGGCCTGGCGCGTCTACTCGGTCACCAAGTCTCCGGCGCGCCTGGCCGGCGGCGTGACCGGCATTACCGACTTCATCGACCCGATGCAACAGCCGCGAAAGGCCTGGGGTTACACGCCCGGTCAGCGCCGCATCAAGATGTCGCCCGAGTTCTCGTACGACACGCCCGTGGCCAGCCAGGGCGGGCTGACGCTGTTCGACGAACTGTTTGTCGTCTCTGGCAAGCTCGACCGCTTCGACTACAAGCTGGTGGGGAAGAAGGAGATGTACCTGCCCTACAACCAGTACAAGGGCTCGTTCGAGTGCCCGACGCTGGAGATGGGCCTTCAGGCCAAGCACACCAACCCGGTCTGCGACCGCTGGGAGCTCCACCGCGTTTACGTGGTCGAGGCGACGTTGAAGCAGGGGATGCGCCACGCCTATTCCAAGCGCGTCTACTACATGGACGAGGATCTCTCGGCCGCGGCTCTCTACGACGCCTTCGACCAGAACGGCGCGCTGTACCGCTCGATCTTCAACGGCATGGTCCAGCTCTATGACAAGAAGCTGCCCTGGGCCGTGCGCACGACGATCTATGACTTCAGCAAGGGCCAGTACGGCTACTTCAACGACGTCATGGTCGGCGGCCACAAAGTAGAGGCAAAGCCGCGCTCCGAGCGCGAACTGAACGCCGAAGCGATCGTCACACGCGAGACCGCCCGCTGATCGCGTCCTGCCGACCCACCGGAGGCTCCGTGGTGATCTTGAGTTCAATCCTGCGGCCTCTGGTGGCCGGCCTGCTCAGTGTGGGCATGACGCTGATGGTGGTGTCGGATGCGGCGGGGACCGCCTCGCGGACGCGGCCCGATCCGCTCGATGTGGCGGCGCGGCCGACGTCGTTCACCAAGGGCTGGGCGACAACCGGCATCGCGCGCCAAGGCAAGCAGTTGCTGGCCGTCGGCCCGCGCGGGCTGATCCTGGCATCGGTCGACGGCGCCGCGACCTGGACGCAGGAGGAGAGCCCCGTCTCCACCGACCTAGTCACCGTGCGCTTCACCGCGCCGAAGACCGCCTGGGCCATCGGCCATGACGGCGTGGCGCTGCGCAGCACCGACAGCGGCCAGCACTGGGAGCGCATTCTCGACGGGCGCAAGCTGTTCGCGCTGCTGAAAAGCAGCTACGAGCCGCGCGCCAAGGCCGGCGATGCCGGTGCAGCGGCGGTGCTAAAGGAGGTAGAGCGCTCGGCCGAACAATCGGCCACGCCGGGCGTGCTGCCCACGCCGATGCTGGACCTTTGGTTCTCTCCGGAGACGCCTTCCGAGGGGCTGATGGTCGGCGCTTTCGGCCTGGTGCTGGCCACACATGACGGCGGCACGAGCTGGGAACCGCTGATCGAGCGTACCGACAACGATCGGCGCTTCCATCTGTACGCCGTCGGCGGGCAGGGCGAGGAGCGCTACATCGCTGGCGAGCAGGGCCTGCTGATGCGTTGGGACGCGGCGCAGCAGCGGTTCGCCAAAGTCGAGACTCCGTACGCCGGCAGCTACTTCGGCATCGACGTCATGCCGGGTCGGCTTATCGCCTACGGCCTGCGCGGCAATGCCTACGCCAGCGAGGACGGCGGCACCCACTGGAACAAGATCGAGACCGGCGTGGACGACAACCTGGTCGCGCTGGTGCCCCGCGCCAAGGGCGATTTTCTGCTGATCTCGCAGTCTGGCCAGGTGCTGGCCGTGCCGCAGGGCGGCCTGACCGCCAAGGCCCTGCATGTGACGCCCACAAGCGAAATCTTCGCCGCGACTGATACCGGCGGCCAGCAACTGGTGCTGGCCCAGATCAACGGCCTGCGCACGATCGAACTGCCTACCCGGTGATCCGCTGATGAGTGCCTATCAAGAGAAATCTGCCAACCCGGCGATGCCGGTGATCGCCGACGTGCGCGACTTCGATGTGAAGTCCGGCAACCTGGCCGAACGCGTGATCTTCAACCACCGAGCGCTGGTGATCGCGCTGTGCGTCGTCGCCACCGTAGTGCTGGGCTGGTTCGCGAGCCGGCTCAACGTCAACGCGAGCTTCGAGCGGATGATTCCGCCATCGAGCCCGTACGTCAAAAACTACTTGGCCTACAAGTCCGACCTGCCGGGCCTGGGCAACACGATCCGCATCGTCGTCGAGAACAAGAGCGGCGATATCTACGACAAGGACTACCTCGAGGCGCTGCGCAAGGTCAACGACACGCTCTACCTGATCCCGGGCACAGACCGCTCGTGGATGAAATCGCTGTGGATGCCGATCGTGCGCTGGCGACAGGTGACGGAGGAGGGCGTGGCCGGCGGCGCGGTGATGCCGGCGGACTACAGCGGCACGCCGACCTCGATCGAACGGCTGAAGACCAACATCTCGCGCGCCAACATTATCGGAAGCCTCGTCGCCAATGATCTGAAGTCCTCGATGATCGTCGTTCCGCTGCTGGACCGCACGCCGGGCACCGGCCAGCCGCTGAATTACGGCGAGTTCTCGCGCGCGCTGGAATCCAAGGTGCGCCTGTTCGAGAGCGACAAAGTCGGCATCCACATCATCGGCTTCGGCAAGATCGTGGGGGACCTGATCGCGGGCCTGCATCAGGTGATGGTCTTCTTCGGCGTCTCGGTGGTGATCGCGGCGCTGTTCGTGTTCGCCTACACGCGCTGCCTGCGCAGCACGACGCTGCTTGTGACGGTTGCCGTGGCGGGCGTCGTCTGGCTGCTGGGCCTGATGCAGATCTTCGGCTATGAGTTGGACCCCTACTCGATCCTCGTGCCCTTCCTGATCTTCGCTATCGGCCTCTCGCACGGGGCGCAGAAAATGAACGGCATCCTGCAGGACGTGGGTCGCGGCACACACAAGTACGTGGCCGCGCGGTACACGTTCCGTCGCCTCTTCATGGCGGGGCTGACCGCGCTGCTGACCAATATCGTCGGCTTCGCCGTGCTGGGCATCATCGACATCCCGGTGATCCGCGATCTGGCCATCACGACCAGCATCGGCGTCTCAGTGCTGGTGTTCACCAAGCTGGTCCTGATCCCGGTGACGCTGAGCTATATCGGCGTCAGCCCGGCCGCCGCCAAGCGCGCGCTGGCTGAGGACGACGAGACGAAGCAGGGGCGGACTCACCTTGCCCGCATCTGGAAGGGCTTGGACCGCCTGACCGAGCGCCGCGGCGCCATCGCCGCCATCGGCGTTGCACTGGCACTGACGGTGGTGAGTGCCGTGGCTATGCGCCACCTGCGCATCGGCGACCTGGATCCCGGCGCGCCCGAGCTGCGCGCCGACTCACGCTACAACCGCGACAACGCCTACGTCACCGAGCATTACGGGCTCTCCAGCGACCAGTTCGTCGTCATCATGAAGACCGACCAGGAAGGTTGTCGCTTCTACGAGTCACTCCAACTGATGGACGCGCTGGCGCTGAAGCTGCGCGAAACCGAAGGTGTGCAGGCCACCGGCTCGCTGGCCCAGTCCACTCGTTTCATCACCGCTGCGCTGGCCGAGGGCAGTGGCAAGTGGCTGACCATCAGCCGCGATCAGGCGCTGACCAACGTGGCCGTGTCCGCCGCGATGATTGCCACGCCCGACATCACCAACCAGCAGTGTTCGGTGACGCCGCTTATCGCCTACCTGAGCGACCACAAGGCCGACACGCTCAGCCGAGTGCTGAAGGTCAGCGAGGACTTCGCCGGCCAGTTCAACACGGTGGACGGCACCGCCCATCCGACTCACTTCCTGCTCGCTGCGGGCTCTGCTGGCATCGAGGCGGCCACTAATATCGAAGTCGAGCGCGGCGTGCTGAAGATGTACTTGGCCGTCTACGGCGCCACGGCGCTGCTGTGCCTCCTGACCTTCCGCAGCCTGCGCGCCACGCTGGTTGCGATGATCCCCTTGGTCATCACAACAGTGCTGTGCAAGGCGCTGATGGTGGCGCTGGGCATCGGCCTCAAGGTGGCGACGCTGCCGGTGATCGCGGTTGGCGTGGGCGTCGGCGTGGACTACGCGCTATACCTGCTGAGCGTGCAACTGGCGATGCAGCGCCGTGGCGCCACGCTGGCCCAATCCTACCGCCGTGCCTTGGACTTCACCGGCCGCGTTGTCGCGCTGGTGGGCCTGACGATGGCCGCCGGCGTCATCACTTGGGCCTGGTCGCCGATCAAGTTCCAGGCCGACATGGGCATCCTGCTGACCTTCATGTTCCTGTGGAACATGGTCGGTGCCCTGGTGCTGATTCCGGCGCTCTCCCACTTCCTTCTCAATCCGAAGAGCCAGCCCCCGGTGGCTGCGCCGCTCACCCCGCACATCAAGGAGCAATTGCATGTTTGAACTGCTGATGAGCGCTGACATGATGGTCAGCGATCCAGACGGGATGGCCGAACTGCTGGTCACCCGACTCGGCATCCACAAGCACGAGCGCTGGCGCCAGGCCTTCGCCGACCACCCGTACATCGCCCACTTCCTGCGTGTGCACAAATCGCTGGCGGTGTCGCCCACGCGGGTGGAACCGCAGGGGCACCTGGACAAGCCCAACCACGGCGACCCGATGTTCCACGAGTTCCTGGAGAGCTTGAAGGACTTTCAGGGCCGGCACCGTCCGATGCTGACTCACTCGATCGTGCTCGCCACCCACAGCGCTAAGTTCGACGCGCTGATGGAGAAGCTGATGCGCCGCCGCCTGCGTTTCCGCATGGCGCAGCGTACGCCGGCAATGCCCTTCGACCGCATGTGGATGGGTGTCACGCCCGAGGATCCGCGCTACGAGCCTTCCGTGGACGGTGGCCTGTGCATCGAGGTGATGCCGATCGAACCGCTGCAACTGCCACCCGAGACTTTCGCCGTGCCGGCACCCACGGCGCGAGACCTGAAGCCGGGCGACATGGTGCGAGTGAGTTCTCGCGGCTTCCTGGTGCGCAATCTCGATGAAACGCTGCGCCGCTGCTCCGCCAACCTCGACTGGGAACCCCATGGTCAAGTGGAAGTGCTGGAACAGGAGGGCTACCGCCGCGCGACGATGGAGTTCTCGCTGCCCAACAGCGCGACGCTGGACGTGATCGAGGCCACGCGCTGGAACGGCGACGCCGGCACCTACGTCAACAGTTGGGGCCCGGGGCCGTACTACATCCGCATCGCCGTCAACCACCTGAAGGCCAAGGCCGAGGACCTTCGCTCGCGCGGCACGGCCTTCACCTGGATCGACGAATGCCAGGCCGTTGGCGGCAAGTCTCTGATCCGCGTGGATCCGGCCGGCCTGCAGGGGCAGCTGTTCGAGTTCGAAGAGGACTGATTCATGTCCGAAGAAGCAGCAGTTCGCGTCGACCGCGAAGGTGAGGTGGGTTGGATCGTTCTGAACCGGCCCGACCAGATCAACGCGATCAATGACGACATCCGCAAGGCGGTGCCGGCTGCGCTGGCCGAGCTGGAGGCCGACCCCGGCATCCGCGTGATCGTGATCCGGGGTGAGGGCCCCCGGGGCTTCTGTGCCGGCGCTGACATCAAGGAACGCCGGGAGGCTGAGACCTCGCTGCAGGTGCGCCGCCGCATGCAGGGCTCTCGCTGGATCGAATCGCTCGACCGTCTTGAGAAGCCGGTCATCGCTGCGATTCACGGCTACTGCATGGGTGGCGGCATGGAACTGGCGCTGGCCTGCGACATCCGCTTCGTCTCTCCTGACGTGGTGCTGGCCTTGCCGGAGACCGGTCTCGGCCTGATCCCCGGCGGTGGCGGAACGCAGCGCTTGCCCAGGATCGTCGGCCCCGGTCGTGCGCTGGATCTGTTACTCACCGGTGGACGCGTCGGAGCCGAGGAAGCCAAGGCTATGGGCCTGGTGACCCGCGTGGCGACGAGTGCCACCACGCTGATCGAGGAAACGCGGGCGCTGGCGCAGCAGATCGCCGCCAAGCCGCCGGTGGCCACCGCGTATGCCAAGCAGGCCGCGCGCGCAGCGCTACGGTTGGACCTCAAGAGCGGGTTGGACCTGGAACTTGACCTCTTTGCGCTGCTGGCCCCGATGCACGATGTGAAGGAAGCGGCGCTAGCCTTCCGCGAGAAGCGCGCGCCGAAGTTCAGCGGCCATTGATCCAACGATCGAGAGCGAGCACGTAATGAATTATTCAAGCAGAGACCGCCTCGGCGGCAAGGTCGCCATCGTCACCGGCGCGGCCCATGGCCTGGGCGCCGAGACAGCGCGGGTGCTGGCGTCCCAGGGCGCACGGGTGGCGATCGTCGACATCAACCTCGAGGCAGCCCAGGGCGTGGTGGCCGAGATCGAGGCGGCCGGCGGTGAGGCCATGGCCATCAAAGTGGATCTGACCTCCGAGTCCGACATCATGGGCATGGCCGAAGCCGTCGCGCAGCGCTTCGGTCGCATCGACGTGCTGCACAACAATGCCGCCGCGCTCGATGTGCCGCAGCGCCAGGCAGACCGAGACGTCTGCAATGTCTCGATCGACGCCTGGGACCGGGCGCTCGACGTCAATGCCCGCGGCGCCATGCTGTGTAGCAAGCACGTGGTGCCGGTGATGCTGAAGACTGGCGGAGGATCGATCATCCACTCGACCTCGGGCTTCGGCCAACTGGGCGACGTGACGCTGACGGCCTACGCTGCCTCGAAGGCGGCGCTGATGGCGCTTTCGCGTTCGATCGCCGCCCAGTTCGGGAAGAAGGGCATTCGCTCCAATGCCATCATGATCGGCTTCGTCGTCAACGACCATGCTCAGAAGACGGTGCCCGAGGAGGTCAAGCAGATCCTCTTGGCGCAACACTTGACCCCGCAACTGGGCAGCCCGCGCCAAATTGCTGATGTCGTGGCTTTCCTTGCCAGCGAGGAATCGTCCTTCATCACGGGTGCGACGATCCCTGTCGATGGTGGCTTTACCAGCCACTCGCCGGCGATGGTGCCGCTGAGCGAGTATTTCGAGCGGCAGGGGTCGAACAAGCTCTGATCAGTCGCCCCGTGCAGCCGAGATGGAAGGTGACTTTCGAATTTCAATGGAATTTCAGCATCTGAGCCTTCGCCAGTTGCGTGTCCTGCGCGTGTTAGGCGCCTATCCGAACCTCGCATTCGCTTCGCGGCGTCTGCATGTGTCCCAGCAAGCGTTGAGATCGATGATTGATGAGTTGATTGGGAGCCTGGGAGAAGGCCGTCTTCGCATGGAACGGGGTGTCATCTGCATATCTCCACAACTGGCTGCAGAAATCGCCCGCTGCTTTACGGAGTAGCAGTCTCGTAGCGCGCCGTCTGTTGATCAGCAAGCAATTGCGTTGTCTCATGTGCGTGGCATATGGTCCGCCTTGCTGCGGTAGAGCGTGCTCCGCCGGCGGTGGCGAAGTGGCGAGTGCGCCTTGTCACCAGCCTACCCTGAGTGGAGGCTGTCAGCCATAAGGCTTCCATTGCTCTCCCGAGCAATGGGCGTCGAACCTCGTAGTTGCGCTTTCACCGGCTCGCACACGCTGGTCCGCCCGACATGCTCAACGCATCTTCGCCGTCACCTTCGCGTGCGGCCCCTCCACCTGCGCGGCCCATGCCTCGGCCGCCTGATCGAAGCTGAAGTCCAGGTAGTCGATGGCGATCTTGTTCTCGCGGTCGATCTGCAGCAACCGCTCCCAGATCGCGCGGCGATCGGCCGCCGGGCGCTGGCCGGTGCCGATGCAGGAGAGGGTGCGGAACAGCAGGTCGGCGATGTCCAGATTGATCTGGCGGCCGGCGCCGGTGCCGATGGTCATGATGCGGGCGCCCCAGCGAGTGGCCTTCAGCGCCGACAGCAGCGGCTGGCCGCAGACGAGATCCAGCACGACGTCGAAGCCGCCGTTGGAGGTGTCCTTCAGCGCGGCGACGTCGTCGGCGCCACCGAGCTTGATACCGGCATCGGCCACGCCGCGGCTGACTAGGCGCTGCAGCGATTCCTCCGAACGGGCCGCCGCCACCACGCGGCCGGCGCCCATGTGGCGGGCGAGTTGCAGCGCGATCTGGCCCAGGGTGCCGGTGGCGCCAAGGATCAGCACGTTTTCGCCTTTCTGGATGGCGGCCTTCTCCAGCGGCACCAGCGCGCCGGTGGCGGCGATGCCCATGCTGATCGCGGTCTTGTCGTCCACGTCGTCGGGCACGGCCCAGACCTCTTCGGCCGGCACAAGCGTGCGCTCGGCCCAGGCACCGAAAGGCTGCACTGAGCGCTCGCCAAAGTAGACCCGCTGGCCGTCCTTCAGGCGGCCGACGCCTTCGCCGCGGATGACGCAAGGGAATTCAATGCCCAACCGGTAGGCGCCGAGCACGTCCCAGCCGCCCAGGCCGGCCGTGTCCATCTCGATCAACAGGGCTCCTTCGCGCGGCTCCGGTTCACGAAACTCGGTCAGTACGGGGGCAACGCCGCGTTCCGGAATGACTGCTGCTTTCATCGGTGATCCTCAGGTGATGTCTTTGGTCGCGGCCTCGTAGGCCTTCAGTTCGAAGCCCGGCTCGCGAGCCTGGGCCGGCGTAAGCGGCGTGTTACGGGTCAGCAGCTTGCGGGCTGCCATGTGGTCGGCCGTGCGGTTGGCGGTCTCGACGGCAATCAGGCGGCCCTGACGGAAGCAGAGCACGGCCAGCTGGTGACCATCGGCGGTGCCGACCTGCACGGTCTCGTCGTGCCCTTCGGCCAAGCCGGCGATCTGCAGGCGCAGCGCGCCCTGGTCGGTCCAGAACCAGGGCAGGGCGGTGTAGGGCGCGGGCTTGCCCATCAGCCGTGCGGCGACGGCCTTGCCCTGGTCCACCGCGTTCTGCACAGACTCCAGTCGAACCGGCTTGACGGCGTGGCAACTGGTGAAGCTCGCCGCGTCGCCGATGGCCGAGATGTCCGGGTCGCTGGTCAGCAGCAATTCGTCCACGCAGATGCCGTTGCTGACGCTGAGCCCTGCGGCGGCGGCCAGTTCTGCATTGGGCAGCACGCCGATGCCGTAGACCACCAGGTCGGCTGCGATGACGCGCCCGTCCTCCAGCTCCACGCTGCTGACCTTGCCCTCGTTGCCGACGATGCGCCGCACCTTCTGCTTGAAGTCGATCTGCACGCCCCAGCTCGCATGGCCCGCGGTAAACAGGTCGGACATGGGCCTGGAGATGGCCCGCGCCATCGGTCGTTCGCCCAGCTCGATCACATGCACCGCCACGCCCTTTGCTGCGGCCACCGCGGCGAACTCCAGGCCGATGAAGCCGGCGCCGATGACGACCGCGTGGCGGATGCTGGCGATGCGCGGCGAGAGGGCATCGGCGTCGGCCAGCGTGCGCAGGCCGATCACGCCGTCTAGCTCGATGCCGGGCAGCTCGGGCACGCGGTTGCGCGCGCCGGTCGCGAGCACCAGGTGGTCGTAGGGAATCATCGTGCCCGAGGCCAGTTCCACATGTCTTGACGCGCGGTCGATGCAGGTCACGCTGTCGTGCAGCCGCTCGATCCGGTGCTCCTCGAAGTATTCAGGCTGGCGGAAGCGGATCGCATGCGCGCCGATCTTGCCGAGCAGGTAGGCCTTGGACAACGGCGGCCGCTGATAGGGCACGCCGGGCTCATCGCCAACGATGGTGACGCGTCCGGCAAAGCCTTCCTGGCGCAGCGAGGCGGCGGTCTGGAAGCCGGCTTGACCGCCGCCGACGATCACGACTGAATTCAACGCAGACATCTCGACAGCCTTCTTCTTTCCTGGTCAATCAAATTTCGGATAGCGGCCCAGCGGCAGCAAGCTGGATGCGCCGATCAGGAACGCCGATCCGCACAGGGTCAGCATCATCATGTAGTTGCCCGTGCTTTTGTAGACGATGCCGCTGAGCCACGGCGCCAGCGCGCCGGCCGCCGTGATCAGGCCGAGGTGAACGCCGAACAGCCGGCCATAGTCGCGCAGACCGAAATAGCGGGACATCAGGTAGGCAGCGATGTCGAACTCGGCACCGGCACCCAGACCCACGAGGGCGGTGGCCAGCAGCAGGATGCCGGTCTGCTCGGCACCGGTGGTCGCCAGCAGCAGGCAACCCAGCGCGGGCAGGGCCAGTGCCACAGCCGCAACGCCCGGCGCCCACAGGCGGTCGATCAGGTAACCCACCAGCACGCGCCCGCCGATCAGCGACAGGCCGAAGCCGCCGAACACTGCACCCGCGGCGGCGGCGGTGAGACCCTTGTCGCGCAACATCGGTACGGTGTTGGAGACCATCGTGACAATGGCGCCGACCACCAGCGACAGGCCGATGTTGAGGAACCAGAAGCGCATCGAACGCAGGCCCTGTGCGAATGTGAGTCCGCCCGCCACGACGGCGGTCGGCCTTGTGCCGTCAGCGCGCGCCGCGATGCCGGCCGGCTCCTTCATCCAGAACACGGCAAAAGGCAGCACCACCAGCACCGGCAAGGTCGCCAGCAGCCAGAACCCGCCTTGCCATCCCCAGCGCCCGATGGCCCAGGTGACGGCCGAGGGCAGCAGTGCCGCGGAGATCCCCGTGCCCGACAGGACCAGCGCCAGGCCCAGTCCCCGGTTGCGCACGAACCAGAGGTTGACCAGATAGGTCCAGGTCACATGGATCGTGCCCATGCTGGCCAGCGGCAGCAGCGCGAAAAAGAAGTACAGCCAGGCGATCGACGGCCCCATCAGCGAGATGGACGCGAAGCTCAGCGCCAGGCAGACCAGCGAGGCGCAGGTGACCCGCTTCATGCCGTAGCGCAGGTTCAGCCACGGCACGATCTGCGATGCGACGACGGCGCTGGCGAAAAGGAAGGTGACCGCCGACTGGATGTCGCCCCGTCCCCAGCCGAAGGCCGTCTGCAACGGAATCACGAAGGAGCCGAAGGCATACAGCATCGAGGCGTTGGCATTGATGGCCAGTCCGAGCATGGCCAGGATGACGATGCGCCAGCCCTGCTTGAACTCGGTGAGATCGATCGCGGCGGTGTTGGTCTTCATCGAAATCTCTTCAGTCCCTGACGAGTAACAGGCTGCCGCCGAGCGGTCCGCCGCCGGAGGCGCAGACCGAGACCTGGTGCGGCGCGATCTGGCGTTCACCGGCGCGGTTCCAGAGCTGGGTGCAGGCTTCGTGCACATAGCCCAGGCCGTGCGTGCGGCCGCCGGAGAGCTGGCCGCCGTTGGTGTTGAGCGGCAGCACGCCGTTGCGCGCAATGCGCGCGCCGCCTTCGACGAAGGCGCCGCTCTCGCCGCGCGGGCACAGGCCCATGGCCTCGAGCCAGATCATCGTGAGGATGGAGAAGCCGTCGTAAAGCTGGGCGCTGCCCACATCGCCCGGCTTCAGGTCCGTCCGGTTCCACATCATCCGGCCGACGTCGAAGGCCGCGCCCTCGGTCAGCGAAATCTGGTCCCAGGACCAGGGCTGGTGCAGCGCCGCGCCGATCGCCTCGATGCGGATCGGCGCGTTCGGCCCGTCCTTCGCGGCATCGGTGCGCGACAGGACCAGCGCCGTCGAGGCATCGCAGTGCACGTCGCAGTCGAACATGCGCAGCGGCGTGGAGATCATCCGCGAGGCCAGGTAGTCGTCCATGCCCATCGGCATGCGCATTACTGCCTTCGGATTGAGCATCGCGTTGCAGCGGCAGGTGAGGGCGATCTGCGCCAGGTGCTCGGGGCGGGTGCCGAACTCGTGGAAGTGCCGCTGCGCGTACATCGCCATCAGGTTGACGGCGGAGAGCACGTTGAACGGCGTGTACCACTGCCAGAAATAGCTGGTGTCGCGGCCGCTGGTCTTGTTGGTCAGCGCCGAGGCGCCCTTGTCGACAAGGCGGCCGCTCGCCTCGGTGATCGTGCGGAACACCAGTACATGGCGGGCCAGGCCAGCGGCGATCGCCATTGCGCCATTGATCACGCCTGCCAGCGGCCCAGGGCCTTCGTAGCCGCCGCCGAACCAGTTCACCTGCAGGCCCATGGCGCTGATCAGCGCGTTCGGGCCCACCGGCGAGAAGCTGTTGCCGTTGTTGTTGTCGCCTGGCCAGCACGAAACGCCGTCGATGTCAGCGGGCGTCAGGCCCGCGTCCTGGATGGCTTCCAGCGCGGCGTCCAGCGTCAACCGCATCGCGGATTTCGTCGACGGCCGGCCGACTTCGGATTGCCCGATGCCGGTGATGGCGACGTCCTTCTCGAAGACCCGGTCAAGCATCGCTAACCCTTGATTCAAGCGGAGTGAACAGCGGGATCCAGACATCCTCCTGCTGCTCGAAGACCACGCGCACCGGCATGTCGATGCGTATCTGCTGCGGCGCGCAGCGCACGATATTGCTTGTCAGCCGCAGTCCTGCCTGCTCGGCCAGTTCGATGATGGCGACCACGTAGGGCGCCTGCAGCTCGGGCGTCCAGGCCCGTTCGTTGATCGTGAATGTCAGCACCTTGCCGCGGCCGGACACCGCCTGCGGGGCGACGTCGAAGCTGCGGCAGTGAGGGCAGATCGGCGTCGGCGGATGGAACCAGCGCGCGCAGGCGGCGCAGCGGTGGATGTTCAGCAGGCCCTGGGCTCCGCCTTGCCAGAACGGCGCGGTATCCGGCGTTAGCGCGGGCAGCTTGCGGCTCATGGCCTGAGCTTCAGCAACTCGATCGCGTTGCCGGCGCGGATCTTCTCGCGGGCAGCGCCCTCGAGGCCCAGGCCCTCGGTCGGATCGCCGTTGTCGTAGGCGCCGCCGAAGTTGGTGCCGTGGACCAGCCTGTCCACGCCGACCACCTCCAGCACGCCGCGGCGCAGCGCGGGCGAATGCACGTCGAGGTCGAAGTAGAAATTGGGCAGGTAGTCCATCAGCGGGCGCTTGTTGCGCGCGTCCGGCGCCATGCCCTTGTTCAGTTCGGTCAGGCGGCCGAGCTGGAACACGGCCATGCCGCCTGCATGGGTGATGTAGGTCTTCAGCGTCGGGAAGGCATCGAGTGCGCCGCCGCAGATCAGGTACCAGAAGAACAGGGTCTCGTCCACGCAGTCGCCGACGATGGAACTGGTCTCGAACTTGTCCTTGTGGTGCTGGTCGCCCAGCCAGATGGACTGGTTGTACCCGTGAACCATGATCGGCACGTCCAGCTCGGTCAGCTTCTCCCAGAGCGGGAACAGCTCCTCGCTGTGGGCCTCCAGCCCGTTGAAGTTCGCGCCGCCCACGCACAGGCCCTTGGCGCCCAGTTGCCTGACCGCCCGGTCGATCTCCTTCACGGCCTCTTTCGGATCGGCTAGGTTGGCATGGCCCCAGAAGGCGAAGTGCTCGGGGTCCTCCGCGCAGTACTTGGACATCTCTTCGTTG
Organism: Roseateles agri; assembly: GCF_034043675.1. Taxonomy (NCBI): domain Bacteria; kingdom Pseudomonadati; phylum Pseudomonadota; class Betaproteobacteria; order Burkholderiales; family Sphaerotilaceae; genus Roseateles; species Roseateles agri. The sequence goes on from NZ_JAXCLA010000009.1 coordinate 360,471, forward strand.
CAGGTGCGCGCGTACTCGTTGCCAAAGTCGCCGGCCCAGTACATGAAGGCATGCGAAGGCGTAGAAAGGACGAGCTTGTCGACCCCGCGCTCGGCCATCAGCGCGCGGCGGCTCGCATGCGTCATCTTCGACAGCAGCGCGGCCTCGGCCTCGGCATCGGTGGCGGCCGGCTTGCGGTGCTTGTTGGTGCCCAGTGAGAAGTGGCCGACCGTCAGCCCCTGGCGCTTCATGAACGGCCCCCAGAACTCATGCCTGTTCAACATGCCCGCGGTGAACAGATGGGCGTGGACATCAATAAGCAAGGGGCTCTCCCGGTTGACGCATGAGTGTCGAAGCAGTGTAATAGCTGAACAGATTCAGTCAAGATGTATAAATTAGAGGGTTTTCACGATGGCTTCCTCACTGTCTGACCGGGTTTTCGTGGTGACCGGCGGCTTCGGCGCTCTGGGGCGGGCGCTAGCGGCGGTGCTGCTGGAGGAGGGGGCGCGCGTTGCCCTGCTGGATCGGGCACCGGCGGCAGCCGGGCTGCCCGGCGGCGAGCGCGTGCTGGCCATCGGCGGCGCAGACCTGGGCGATGCCGGCGCCGCCGCAGCTGCATTCGCTCAGGTGAAGGAGCGCTGGCAGCGCATCGACGGGCTGGTCAACGTCGCTGGCGGCTTCGCGTGGGAGACCGTGGGCGAGGGCCAGCTGGACACCTGGGATCGCCTCTACGCGATGAACCTGCGCAGCGCCGTATCGGCGAGCCAGGCGGCCTTGCCGTACTTGAGCACCGACGGTCGCGGCCGCGTCGTCAATATCGCCGCGCTCGGCGCAGTGAAGGCCGCCACCGGCATGGGCGCCTATGCCGCGTCCAAGGCCGGAGTGATGCGCTTCACCGAGGCGCTGGCCGAAGAACTGAAGGACCGCGGCATCACCGTCAACGCGGTGCTGCCCAGCATCATCGACACGCCGACCAATCGTGCCGACATGCCGGATGCCACCTTCGACCGTTGGGTCACGCCCGAGGCCCTGGGCCGCGTGATCAAGTTCCTGCTGTCCGATGACGCCGCGGCGATCACCGGCGCGTTGCTGCCCGTCGCGGGCCGCACCTGACCACCCCTCCGACAAGAAAACCATGAGACTCGTCACCTACTCTGACGCCCAGGGCGTCCAGCACGCCGGCGCCTTCATCGACCAGGACACGGCCATCCTCTCGCTGCAGGCGGCGCAGCGCGAACTGCACGGCGCCACGTTGCCGAGCCTGTCCAGCGTGCTCTCGCTGATCGAGGCCGGGGACGAGGCGATGGCCCATGCGCGTTCGCTGGTCGAGCGGGCGCCGCGTGTGGCCGTGCTGCTGCGTCACCAAGTGCACCTGCGTGCGCCGATCCAGCCCCCGCCGCAGATGCGCGACTGCTCCTGCTTCGAACTGCATCTGCGCCAGAGCTTCGCCGCGGCCCGCAAGATCCGCGCGCTGCAGACGCCGGACCCCGAGGCCACGCTGGCGGCGATGAGCACCAAGGCGGACGAGCGCGTGATCGCTACCTTCAACCGTCAGCCGATCTACTACAAGTGCAACCGCTTCGCGGTGATCGGCCCGGACGACGACGTGGTGTGGCCGAGCTTCTCAAAGGCACTCGACTTCGAACTGGAGTTCGGCTGCTACATCGGCCGCAAGACCAAAGACGTCGCCAAGGCCGAGGCGCGCAAGCACATCGTCGGCTACACGATCTTCAACGACATCAGCGCGCGTGACGCACAGGCGCTGGAGATGTCCGGCATGCTCGGCCCGGCCAAGAGCAAGGACTTCGACACGGCCAATGTGATGGGCCCCTGCCTGGTGACCACCGACGAGCTGGAAGACCCGTACAACTTGACGATGATCGCTCGCGTCAACGGCGAGGAATGGGGCCGCGGCAGCACTAGCACGATGCGCTGGACCTTTGAGGAGGTGATCGAGCACATCTCCCGCTCCGAGACGCTCTACCCGGGCGAGTTCCTGGGTTCGGGCACCGTCGGCAACGGCTGCGGTTTGGAGCAGTTGCGCAACCTGAAGGCCAACGACGTGGTCGAACTGGAGGTCCAGGGCCTGGGCGTTCTGCGCACGCGTATCACGCGCCCGCAGCGCGTGTCCGCAGCTGTCTGATCCCGACCATTCTCACGAAAGCCCCGCGATGAAGACCTTCTCCGCCACGCCCGAACGGGGCGACTTCGCCTTCCAGATGCTGATCGCCCCGTACAAGGTGTCGGCCGAGACGCTGGCCGATACGCGGGGCTACTACGGCCTGAAGCTGACCAAGCACTCGCCCTTCGGCTGCGTGCGGGACGAGGAGGGGCACCTCTATGCCTTCGTGCGCGCGCTGAACGCGCCAGACAGCACGCCCAACCCAATGAAATTCATCTACCAGTCCAGCCGCGTGGATGGGCAGACGCTGCGCATCGACAAGGCCCGCACCGCCAGCCAGGCGATGACGGCGATGCCCGAGCGGGGCTTGAGCGAGGGTGCCATGTGCTGGCAGAGCGTGCCGGGCGAAGAGGGTAATGCCTGGCGCATCGCAGCGTCCGCCGAACGCATCCACTGGAAGGAAGAGGGCCTGTTCGACCTCTCCGGCGCGCTGATGGGCGAGGGCTTTCAGTGGTACCTGCCGGGGCCGGAGTGGGGCATGTTCTACGTGTCACAGCTCTACGAACTGCAAGGCACCTGCGAAGGGCGGCTGGTCAAGGGCGCGATGGCGCTGGACCAGCCGTACATGGTCGATGGCGGCGCGATCCACTTCCGCAAGGATCCGATCGTCAACAACAAGAAGCACGTGGCCTGGTGGTCCTTCGTGACAATCTACAAGGACGGGACCTGGGACACCGGCTCCTTCATGGTGGGGCATGACCATCTCGGCTACGCGATCTTCCAGAACGAGAAGGGTGAGATCCGCACCACTACCGACGTCGAGGCCCGCGTCGTGCACAAGCAGGAAAGCTGGTTCGCCCAGTCGGTCACCATCACGGTCGAGGGCGAGGAGCAGTGGGAATTCCTGCCCGACCGCTACGGCGAGATGGCCGACTTCACCGGCGGATTCCCGGTAACAGCGCAGCAGGAAGGCCGCTGGCGCCGCGTCGGCGACACCCGCGAGCCGGATCGCTGGTTCGGCTGGGGAGAATCCGACCTGCGCAACGGCACGGCGCGCAACGTGCCCGGCCGCGAACTCTGAGCGCCGCGTCCAGTGGGGTTGTTCCCATGCCGGAGCGCGATGATTTGTATGCACACTATCGTTGATAGTGTCTTATATTAGACGAAGAGACATACAGGAGCACAAGCATGCTGACGCAGACGAGCCCGATGCTGGCCGACGGCACCAAGATCACCGACCTGGTCATGCCCGCGACGCGGGAAGTCCAGATGAGGGTCCTCTCCGATCCCGAGATCTACGACCTGGAGATGGAGCGCATCTTCGGCAAGATCTGGAACTTCCTCGGGCACGAGTCCGAGATCCCCGATCCCGGCGACTTCGTCGTCCGCGACATGGGCTCCGACCAGGTGATCATCTCGCGCGACAAGGCTGGCGAGGTGCATGTGATGCTCAACGTCTGCCCGCACCGCGGCATGCGCGTGTCGGTTCTGGACGGCGGCAACACGCAGATCCACAAGTGCATCTACCATGGCTGGGCCTTCCGCCCGAACGGCGACTTCATCGGCGCGCCGGTCGAGAAGGAGTGCATGCACGGCAAGATGATGTGCAAGGAAGAACTGGGGCTGAAGAAGGCGCGCGTCACCCTGTACGGCGGCCTGATCTTCGCCACCTGGAACATTGAGGGCCCATCCTTCGAGGAATTCCTCGGCGATGCCAAGTGGTATTACGACATCCTCTTCAAGCGCAGCGACCGCGGCCTGGAAGTGCTCGGCCCGCCGCAGCGCTTCGTCGTCCGCGCGAACTGGAAGGCCGCCGGCGAGCAGTCCGCCGCCGACGGCTTCCACACGTTGACTCTGCACCGCTGGCTCGGCGAGGTCGGCAACTACGCCAAGAAGAACGATGATGGCACCAGTGCCGACCTCAGCCCCGAAATGTACGGCGTCGAGATCAGCTCGCCGCACGGCCACGCATTGCGCTGCATCGACCTAGCCCGCAAGATCTCGCGCCTGACCGGCCTGGATCCGAAGGAGCTCAGCGTCCAGCAGAAGCTCGACGCGCTGCCGCCTGCCGGCATGCACAAGGACATGGTCGAGCAGTTGGCGCGCAATCTCAGCCCCGAGCAGTTGCAGGTGCTGACGACGATGCCGCCGCAGGTGGGCGGCATCTTCCCGAACGTGCTGTTCGGTTTCGTCTACATCCCGCAGCCCGACGGCTCCGTGCTGGGCTCGCTGACGCTGCACGCCTACGTGCCACGCGGCCCGGACAAGCTCGAGTTCGTCAACTGGATCCTGGCAGAGAAGGACGCGCCGCAGGAACTGCGCGAGCGCATCCTGAAGCAGACGATCCAGCTCTTCGGCACCTCGGGCATGGTCGAACAGGACGACTCCGACACCTGGCCCCACATGACCCTTTCTGCTAAGGGCGCGATGGGCAAGAAGCAGACCCTCAAGTACCAGGCCGTGTACGAGACCGGCGCGCCCGAGGGATGGCCCGGCCCCGGCATGGTCAACGAAGGTTTCACCAAGGACGACACGCAGTGGCACTGGTGGATGTACTGGCGCGAGTTGATGACTTCTGAAGTCTGAGACACCCCCCGCCCGATCAGTCCAAGGAGCTAATCTGTCATGTCAGCCGTTCTTGAAAGCCAGGCCGTGGAATCCACCGAGACCTTTGAACGCGTGCCGGTGGGCGCGCCCGAGTACAACCGTATCGTCGAGTTCCTCTATGACGAGGCGGCGCTGCTCGACCAGATCCGCCTGTCGGAATGGGCCGCGACGTTGGCCCCCGACCTGGTCTACAACGCGCCATTGCGGGAGACCCGCGGCTCGGCCCACCAGGCCGCCACCTACGTCCGCAGCGTGCAGCACTACCACGACGACTACCGCTCCGTGATGGGCCGCATCATGCGGCTGACCGGGAAGAGCGCCTGGGCCGAGGATCCGCCCTCGCGCACCCGCCGCCTGGTCACCAACGTGCTGGTGCGCAAGACCGCCAAGCCTGACGAGTTCGCCGTCGTCAGCTACCTGCTGATCACGCGCAGCCGTTTCAACTTCGACGAGTTCGACCTGATCAGCGCGGAGCGCCACGACATCCTGCGCAAGGACGGCAGCAGCTTGAAGCTGGCCCGGCGCGAGATCCTGCTGGACCAGGCGGTGCTCGGCACGCCGAACCTGGCGATCTTCCTCTAGGGCCCTTCTTCAGGCGATCGGCGGATGGCTGGCGTTCACTGGAACGCCAGCCATTTTTCATCGTCGGCGCACAGCGCCGCGGCACGTGCGCTGAAATCCCAGGTCGAGCCGACATTGCGCAAGGCCAGCGCCGCGCGCTCCGGTTGCTGGACATGGCAGCGTCCGGTCGGCATCGCGTGGATCTGGATGTCCAGGTTCTTCTGCCGGCCCACGGAGATCATCGCGCAGCGGCGCAGCACGATGGCGGCCTCGGCCTCGTGGGGACAGAGCGTCTGCAAGGCCCAGCGAGAGAAACCCTCGCGTAGCGACACGGACGGGCCGATGATGACCAGGCCGTCTAGTGACCAGTCCAGCAGTAGCTCGCCATCTGCCCACAGCCGCGCCTGCGTGCGGCCGTCGACGCGGTCCGGTACCTCGATGTCGTACTGCCGGCGGGGCCGCTGCATGGCGGCAGCGGCGATCGCTAAGCCCGCCAGGTCGAACAGGTGGGTGCATTGCAGGCTTGCCTCGGTGAAGCGCCCGACCGAGTTGGCGATGCCGTCCAGCCGCATGCCGACCAGGGTGCTCAGCGGTCCGGCTGCAGACGGACATAACGTGTACGGATTGCGCAGCGCACTCCCCTCGACGTGCAGCACCTGTTCAAATTCGTGGTCGACGGAGACCCTGAAGTGGTGGAAATCGTCTTCCAGTGCGGCGCGGGCGGTGCCGCCTTGCAGCCCCCCCTCATGGGCAATCACGATACGTCGACGGAAGGCGCCCATGGAGATTTCACTTAGACATATTGATCGTAAAGTGTACGATAGTGCTAAATGTGTTCATATTTAATTTGCGAGGTCGGAGATGGCGCTGCTGCGTGACAAGGTCGCATTGATCACCGGGGCCGGCAACGGCATCGGCCGTGGCGTGGCCCGCCGCTTCGCGCGCGAGGGCGCCCTGGTCGCCATCGCCGAGATCGACGAACGCACCGGCCCGGCCGTCGCCGCCGAATGCGTGGAGCTGGGCGCACGCGCGCTGTTCGTGCGCACCGACGTGACCGACAAGGCCAGCATCGAGGCCGCCATCGCCACCACCGTCGAGGCCTTCGGCGGCCTGGACATCCTGGTCAATAACGCCTTCGTGCCCACGCCCAACGTCAAGCTCGAGGACAAGACCGACGAAATGCTCGAGCGCACGCTGCGCTCCACCGTCTGGGCCAGTTGGTGGGCGATGAAGGCGGCGCTGCCGCACATGCGCGCCCGCGGCGGCGGCAAGGTGGTCAACTTCTACTCGATCGACGTGGAGATGGGCGCCTGGCTGCATGGCGACTACAACACCGCCAAGGGCGGCATCCTCGGCCTGACGCGCAGCGCTGCCTCGGAGTGGGGGCGCTTCAACATCACCGTCAACGCGATCGCGCCGACGGCCATGGGCGCGACCTTCCACAAGCTCTGCGCCGAGAACCCGGGCTTCGCGGAGAAGTCGGCCGCGATGCGCCCGCTGGGCCGCTGCGGCGATCCCGAGGAGGACATCGGCCCGGCCGTCGTCTTCCTGGCCAGCGACATGTCGCGCTACGTCACCGGCGAGTCCATCCATGTGGACGGCGGCCTGCACCTGCCCGGCTACAACTCGCGGCCGGCCGACGTGCCGGTGCGCGAACGCTGAGCGCCGCAGAAAGAACAAGGCCCGCCGTCTTGCGATGGCGGGCCCGCGGGGTCGAAAGCGCCTCAGCGCTTGGCGACCCTGATGTCGGTCTCTTCCAGATCCCAGGTGGCAGACGTCTTGCCTTCGTCACGCAGCAAATACTTCAGGACCCGGCCTTGCGGATTCTTCGGCAGCGAATCGCGAAACTCGATGTAGCGCGGCAGCGCGTAGTAGGGCACCGCGTCGGTGGACCAGCGGAACAGTTCCGCATGGGCCAGCGTGGCGCCGGCGTGCAGCACGGCGGTGACCTTGACATCGTCCTCTCCCTTGCTCGACGGCACCGCATGCACGGCTACCTCGGCGATCGCCGGGTGCGCGGCGAAGGCCGCCTCCATCTCGAAGCTGGAGATGTTCTCGCCGCGGCGGCGCAGGTAGTCCTTCTTGCGGTCGACGAAGTAGAAGAAGCCCTGTTCGTCGAACTTGCCGATGTCGCCGGTGTGGAACCAGAGATTGCGCAGCAGCTTGACCGTGTCTTCCGGGCGGCGCCAGTAGCCCATGAACATGATGTCCGGGCGCAGCGGCCGCACGACGATCTCGCCCGCCGTATTGGCCGGCAGCTCGCGGTCCAGTTCGTCGACGATGCGCACGTCGAAGTCGGCAATGCGCTTGCCCGAGGAGCCCGGCGCCGCGTACTCGCCACCGGGCAGCGAGGTGACCACGCAGGCTTCGGTCAGGCCGTAGCCGTTGCCGCCGACCTGCTTCGCGCCGAAGCGCTCGCGCCAGATCTTCTTGGTTTCCTCGGTGAAGGGGTTGCCGCGCACCGTGTGGATCTGGCCGAAGCAGCGCCTGGCGGCGTCGCTGTCGGGCGCCTGCGCGAGCAGGCCGCCCATGCCGCCGAGGATGGAGGCGATGGTGGCGCCGGAGCGCTCGACCTCCGGCCAGAAGTTGGAGACCGAGAAGCGCGGCACGACGCACACCCGCGCGCCGACCAGGATGTTGGAGATGATGCCCACGCACAGCGCGTTCATGTGGAACAGCGGCAGCGGCGTGATCGTCACGTCCTTCTCGGTGGCCGGGCCGGCGCGCAACTGCAGCCGCGCCAGGTTGCACATGAAGTTGTAGCTGAGCATGCAGCCCTTAGACGGGCCGGTCGTGCCCGAGGTGTAGACCAGGCAGGCCAGCTCGGCCGGATCGGGCTTGTCGGCGAAGGGGCTGGCATTGCCGCCGCGATGGGCATCCAGCGGCGCCACGCCGACGTGCAGGTCCGCCGGCAATCCCGCCTCACCACGGTGCAGGATCTGCTTCACCACGGGCGCGCCCGACACCACCGCGGCAATGCGCTCCAGATAGTCGGCTTCGCAGACGACCAGCGCCGCATCGGCGTCGGCGATCTGGTGGCGCAGGAACTCGCCGCGCAGCGCCGTGTTGATCGGCACGCTGACGGCGCGCAGCTTGTTCACCGCCAGCCAGACCACGACAGCATCGATGTTGTTGTCCAACATCGAGACCAGCGTCTGCCCCTGCCGCAGGCCCAGATCTTGCAAGGCGTGCGCCATGCAATTGGAGAGTCGATCAACTTCGGCGTATGTGTACAGCTTCCCGGCGAAATCGAGCAGCACGCGGTCCGGGAAACGGGCCACGGCGCGGTCCAGCGCGGCGATCACCGTGTCGCGCTCGCCGAGGCTCCAGGTGTCGGGGCTGCCCATGCCGGTGAGCGAGTTTTCATTGCGAACAGCGGCATCAAGCATGGAAGTCCCCGTTTCTATCTATTCCAATACAAGAATCAAATTCTAAATGCAGGAGTCACGCACCCCACGCGTGTTTACCCTGAAAGACCTAGGACGCATTCACAAATACGTGTCTAAAAACCAAGTACTTGATCGACAATTTAGAACCTCAACGAGGACCGAATATGGGACGAGAGAAAGAGCAGTCAGCGACGCAAGTGATTGATGCCATCGGCAAGGCGGGGGGGCGGCGTAGTGCGGCGCTTTCGGCTGTCACGCAGCCGACGCAGCGCGCGGCCACTGCCAAGGCCACGACAAAAGCAGCGAAAGTGCCCAAGCCTGCAACGACGAAGGCGGCGACTGTCAAGCCACCCGCGAAGCCGGCCGTCGCGCCGGTGCCGCCGGCCGCTGCGCCCGCCGCCGTGGCCGCAGCGCCGGCCGCCGCACCGGTGCGCCGCAAGCGCCGCAACAAGCGCTCCGAGGAGACGATCGAGACCATCCTGGTCGCCACCGAGCAGATCGTGCTGGAGTCCGGCGCCAGCCGCATCTCCATCCTGGATGTGTGCAAACTTGCCAATGTCTCGCGCGGCACCTTCTATCGCTACTTCTCCTCGCAGGATGACCTGCTGGATGCCTTTTCCCGCCACAAGCGTGATGGCTTCCACCGATCGCTGCAGCAGGCCGTCGAGCCCTTCGCCGACCCGGACGAGCGCTTCGACGCCTTGCTGGCCTATCTGGAGCGCTACCTGGAACACGGCAATGCGCGGCGCCTGCTGCTGGTGGCGCCGGACTATGCGCTGAGCTTCTTCAAGCGCATCTTCCACGATGCGGTCGTGCGCTTCGAGGACGTGCTGCGGCCGGTCTTCGACGCCTGGGACGACCGCCTGGGCGCCCGCATCGACCGTGAACTGGTCTGCGAGATGCTGATCCGCTACGTGCTCAGCGAGCAACTGGTCTCCGGCTCGACCGAGCGCCACAGCCTGCCCCGCCGCGTCACCCGCATGATCACGACGATCATGGGTGCCGGCGTGGTCCGCACCCGCCGCTGAGGAAGGGCGCCTGATGGACCTCGGATTGCTCGGGCGCCGGGCGCTCGTATGCGCGTCCTCGCGCGGGCTGGGACTGGCCTGTGCCTCGGCCCTGGCGCGCGAAGGTTGCGAGGTCATCCTCAATGGCCGCGATGCGGGCCGGCTCAAGGCTGCTGCCGACGAGATCGAGCGCCTGCATGGCCGGCGCCCGACGCTGGCCGTGGCCGACCTGAACGCCGCTTCGGGCCGCGCAGCGCTGCTGGAGATCGCCGCCGGCCCGGACATCCTGGTGAACAACAACGCCGGCCCGCCGCCGGGCAAGCTCGGCGACTGGGACCACGCGACGTGGCTGGGGGCGCTGGAAGCCAATATGCTGGCGCCGATCGAACTGATCACGGCGGTGGTGGGCGGCATGCGCGAGCGCCGCTTCGGGCGCATCGTCAACATCACCTCGGCCGTGGTGAAGTCACCGCGCCTTGGCCTGAGCCTGTCGACTACCGCCCGCACCGCGCTCACCGCCTTCTGCAAGGGCCTGCAGCGCGAGGTCGTGGCTGACAACGTCACTATCAACAATCTGCTGCCGCAGCACATCGACACGGGCCGTCAGCAGGAGATGGCTCAGCGCATGATGCGCGACCGCGGCATCAGCGTCGAGGAGGCGCGCGCCCAGCAAGCCCGCATGGTCAGGGCGGGCCGGCTGGGTCGCCCCGAGGAGCTGGCCGATGCCTGCGCTTTCCTCTGCTCGGCTCAGGCCTCGTTCATCTCCGGCCAGAACCTGCAGGTCGACGGCGGCTCTTACGACGGCCTCATCTGACCCGATTCGGCTGAAACGCGCAGCGCGGCCGGGATGACCTGCGCCGCGTCGAAGTCGATCTCCACCTCCGCGCCATTGGGGTCAAGGAAGAATACCTGCCAAGTGCTATGCGGCCGCGGCAGGCGCACCAGCCGGTAGGCGATGCCGGCCTCCTGCAACAGTTCCAGCGTGGACACAGCATCGCCTCCCATGAAGGCCATGTGGTCCAGTGCGCCGCGCCGCGGCGTCGGCATCTGCCGCACTTCGATCACGTGCAGCACGGGATGCCCGCCCACATAGAGCCACAGGCCGCCGATGCCGAAATCCGGCCGCGGCCCCACTGTCAGCCCCAGTCTTTCATAGAACACACGCGTCTCCTCCAGCCGGTCGGTAACGACGGTGAAGTGGTCCATCCGTTGTATCGCACCCATCTGCATGCTCCCGCTTGCCTACTGGAAATTCATTAGTTGAACACATTTGCTTAATATGCCTAATATTGGCATGATGCACGACATCCCACCGCGACCCTGCGGGCCACGCGGGCTGGCGACCCGGACAAATTCCTGACGAACATTCATTCATCGAGGTTCACCCCATGCTGATCGATCTGCACGCTCATGCCCCGCATCCCGACTACTACAACCAGCATCCGCACTGGGGCCCGTTCTTCGAGCAGCACCAGGACGGCGACATCAAGCTGCGTGTCGGCGACTGGATTCTTGGCCTCGGCTCGCCGGAGCGCAAAGCGGCCGTCCGCTCAGGCAACGGCCCCAAGCTGGAGACCTACCTCGCCCGCTGGGCCGATCCCAAGACCCGCCTGGCCGGCATGGACGCCGCGGGCCAAAACGCGCAGGTCGTGTCGGTGCCTTCGCACTGCTACATGTACTGGGCCGAGCCGGAGTTCTCGGTGCCCTTCGCCAGCAAGGTCAACGACACGCTGGCCAACTACTGCGGCCAGGCGCCGGACCGCCTGATGGCCTGGGCCCATGCGCCGCTGAACGTGCCCGAGGAGGCCGCCAAGGAAATCCGCCGCGCCTGCACGCACCTCGGCGCGAAGGGCCTGGTGGCCGGCGGCGCCAACTTCGGCGGACTGGAATTCGACTCCCCGGAGATGGATCCGGTCTGGCGTGCGCTGTGTGACCTGGACCTGCCGATGTTCGTGCATGGATATAACCAGTCGGTGACTTGGGGCAAGAAGGCCAACGACGACCGCTACGAGACCACGGCCATCGTCGGCATGAACTACGACGAGACCCGCTGCTTCTGGTACATGGTCAACGGCGGCGTGTTCGACCGCTTCCCCGACCTCAAGGTTTACATCACCCACGGCGGCGGCTATGTGCCCTACCAGCTCGGCCGCATGGCGCAGTGCAATCCGAACCTCGACGTCTCCTACAACAAGAAGCCGGTCGCCGAGTACCTGAAGAACTTCTACTTCGACGTCGAGCTGCATGAGCTGCCGATGCGCCAAGCGCTGATCGACATTCTCGGCGCCGATCGCGTCCTGTACGGCAGCAATTTCGGCGGCAGCGATGCCGTGCGCCATGACCTGACTGACGGCCTGCGCCTGTCCGACGAGGATTTGCAGAAGATCCGCTGGAAGAACGCCTGCGAGCTGCTGCACCTCGACCCGGCCAAGCTGGGCAGCCCGGCGCCCAAGCAGGTGGCCGCAGTATGAAGATCGCGCGCTGCACCACCGGAGGGCCGGCCTTCTGGGGCCTGGTCGATGTCCCGGCGCAGACGGTCACCCCGATCAAGGGCGCATTTGCCGGCTGGGCGCCGCGGCTGACCCGCGGCGAGGCCGGCGCGATCGAGACCACCGGCGGCCCGCTGTCGCTGGCGGCGGTGCGACTGCTGCCGCCGATCGAGAAGGGCAACCGCGTTGTTGTCGCCGGCGCCAACTACGCCAAGCACCTGGCCACCGACTTCGGCCTGGTCAAGCCGCACGGCCAGCCGATCGCCTTCCTGAAAGCCTTCGGCGCGCTGATCGGCGCGCGCGACGAGATGCGCTATCCGCCGCTCACCGATGAGCTGGACCACGAGGTGGAACTGGTGGCCGTGATCGGTGCCCAGAGCGTTGACCGTGACGATCCGCTGTCCAGCGTGCTCGGTTACACGGTCGGCAACGACGTCAGCGCGCGCGACCTGCAGCGCAGCGGTCCCCCCGGCGTCGGCATGGACCTGTTCGCTGCCAAGAGCCAGGATCGCTCGACCGGCCTGGGCCCCTGGATCGTCACCCGTGACGAGTTCCCGGAGGGTTCGCCCAAGCGCCGGCTGACGCTCAAGGTCAACGGCGAGACGCGCCAGGACGGCAACACCACCGAGATGACCTGGGACGTGGGCTTCCTCGTGCGCTTCGTCGACGAACGCTCCACCTTCGAATGCGGGGACGTAATGTTCACCGGCTCGCCGGCCGGCACCGCCCAAGGCTCAGGCCTGTTCCTGAAGCCGGGCGATGTCGTGGAGGCCGAGGTCGAAGGCATCGGCATCCTCAGGAACACCGTGGGCCCGAAGCTGGCTCGCTAAAACAACGACAAAGGCCACGACCATGGCAGACCTAACAGACAAGATCATCGTCGTCGGCGCCGGGCTGATGGGCACCGGCATCGCCCACGCCTTCGCCAGCTCTGGATTCCCGACCGTGCTGGTCGACACCAACGGCGAGGCACTCAACAAGTCCCGCCAGCAGATCGAGAAGATCCTGGACGACGGCGTCAAGCTCGGCAAGGTGCAGCCCGAGGCGGCCGCAGCGGCCAAGGCGCGGCTGACGATCTCCACCGATCTGGTATCGGCGGCCGGCGGCGCCGTGCTGCTCTTGGAGACCGTCTCCGAGAGGCTGGACATCAAGAAGGCCGTGATCACCGCCGCCGCGCCCGTGCTGGCCGCCAACGCCGTCATCGCCACCAACACCTCGGCGCTGAGCGTCACCGAGATCGCTACCGCGGTGGCGGCCCCGGAGCGAGTCGTGGGCATGCACTTCTTCAACCCGGTTCACAAGATGAAGCTGGTGGAACTGGTGCGTGGCCTGGCCACCGACGACGAGACTGTCGCCCGGACCCGCGACTGGTCGGACGCCATCGGCAAGACCAGCATCGTCGTCAACGAATCGCCGGGGCTGACCACCAGCCGGATGTCCGCGCTGCTCGGCAACGAGGCGATGTGGATGCTGCAGGAAGGCACGGCCACCGCCGAGGACATCGACACCGCGCTGCGCCTGGGCTTCAACCATCCGATGGGCCCGCTGGAACTGGGCGACCTGACCGGCTGGGACACGCGCCTGTCGGTGCTGCGTTACCTGCATTCGACGTTGGGCGACAAGTTTCGCCCCTGCCCGCTGATCATCAAGATGGTGGCCGCAGGCCGTCTGGGCCGCAAGACCGGCCACGGCGTCTACAAGTACGAAGGCGGCCAGCGCGTGCCGGCCTCGGGCCTGAAGGCCAGCGCACTCTGAGGACACCCATGAGCGTTTACATCATCGATGCCGTCCGCACACCGGTCGGCAAGTTCCGCGGCAGCCTCGCCGGCGTGCGCGCGGACCATCTGGGCTCTCATGTCATCGCCGAACTGGTCAAGCGCGCCGGCGTGCCGGCCGATACGGTCGATGACGTGATCTTCGGCTGTGTCACGCAGATCGGCGAGCAGTCGGCCAATATCGCGCGCACGTCGCTGCTCGGCGCCGGCTGGCCCGAGACCATTCCCGGCCTCACGATCGACCGCAAATGCGGCTCCGGCGAGGCGGCCGTCCATGTGGCTGCGGGGCTGATACAGGCGGGTTCGGCCCGCATCGTCGTCGCTGGCGGCGCGGAGAACATGAGCCGCGTGCCCATGGGCAGCAATCGCGACCTGCACGGCGAGGCCTTTGGCTGGATGGCCAGCGACAAGTACGAGCTGACCGGCCAGGGCGAGGCCGCCGAGCGCATGATCGACAAATGGGAACTGAGCCGCAGCGAACTGGACGCCTATGCGGTGGAGAGCCATCGCCGCGCTGCCGCCGCCGCAGCGGCGGGCTGGTTCCAGAAGGAGATCACGCCGGTGCCGGTGATGGCGCTGCGCGAGAAGGCGCTGGAAGGCGAGGCCCCGGTGTTTGCCGCCGACGAGACGATCCGCCCCGGCACGGCCGCCGAGAAGCTGGCAACGCTGAAGACCAGTTTCCGCGCCGACGGCCGCATCACCGCCGGCAATGCCTCGCAGATCTCCGACGGCGCCGCTGCATTGCTGCTGGCCTCCGCCGAGGCAGCGGCTCGATTGAAGCTGAAGCCGCGGGCACGGGTGCGCGCCTTCGCGACTGTCGGCTCCGACCCCACGCTGATGCTGACCGGCCCGATCGCCGCCACTCGGCGGGTGCTGGCGCAGGCCGGCCTGAACATCGAGGACATCGACCTGTTCGAGGTCAACGAGGCATTCGCGCCGGTGCCGCTGGTCTGGATGCGTGAGCTGGGCGTGTCGCACGAGAAGCTGAACGTCAACGGCGGCGCGATCGCGCTGGGCCATCCGCTGGGCGCGAGTGGCGCGCGGATCATGGTCTCGATGCTGCACGAGATGGAGCGCCGCGGCGCCCGCTACGGCCTGCAGGCCATCTGTTGCGCCGGTGGCATGGGTACGGCGACGATCATCGAACGCCTCTGAGGTCGGAGCCCGCGATGCCGCGCCTGCCCCTCGTGTCGCTGAGCGAGTTCCCGCCGGGGCTGCGAGCAGTGACCGAGCGTGGACGCAGCAGCGGAATGCTGAGCACCACGGTGCCGGTTCAGGTCTGGGCGCACCGTCCCGAGGTGGCAACCGCCTGGCTGCAGGCGCTGGAGCAATTGCATGTCCACGGCCTGCTCGGCATGAGGCTGCGGGAACTGGTGAGGCTCAAGATCGCCTCGATCACCAACTGCGGGGCCTGCCGGCTGGCGCGCAAGAGCGACACGGTCTCCGAAGCCGACCTGGCTGAACTGGCTTGCCTCCCGCACGACAGCGAGCGCTTCAGTCCGCCCGAGCGCGCGGCGCTGCACTATGCGACTTTGTTCGCCGGCGACTACGCAGCCATCGATGACGCCTTCTATGGCGAGCTCGCACGCTGGTTCAGCGTGCCGGAGATCGTCGAGCTGAATATGTTCTGCGCGCTGATGCTGGCCGGCGGCCGCATGACCTACGTCCAACAGGCTTACGAGGAGGCAAGCACGACATGAGCGATACATCGCTGTACGACATCCCGCTGACCCGGATCGACGGCACGCCCACCACGCTGGCGGCCTATAAGGGTCAGGTCTTACTGGTCGTAAACGTCGCATCGAAATGCGGACTGACACCTCAGTACACCGGCCTGGAGGCCCTCTACCAGAAGCAGCGCGAGCGTGGTCTGCAGGTGCTGGGCTTTCCGTGCAACGACTTCGCCGGCCAGGAGCCCGGCGCCGAGGCCGAAATCCAGAGCTTCTGCGATACCAGCTACAACGTGCACTTCCCGCTGTTCGCCAAAGTGCAAATCAACAGCGAGCCGCGCCATCCCCTGTATCAAGTGCTGATCGCCGCGCAGCCGCAGGCCGAGAGTTTCGGCGACGACAAGCTGCACAAGACGCTGGCCCAGCATGGTCTGCTACCCAAACGCGAGACCGACGTGATGTGGAACTTCGAGAAGTTCCTTGTGGGCCGCGACGGTCGCGTGCTTGCGCGCTTCGCGCCGGACGTGGCGGCCGAGCATCCCGCGCTGCGGGCGGCCATCGAGCAGGCGCTGGGCTGAAGCTATGGGGGATGACGCCGTCCTCGCCGGCCTGTGCGTCATCGAAGTGGCCAGCGACGTGGCCGGCTGGAGTGCGGGCCTGCACCTGTGCGAGGCCGGTGCCGAGGTGCTGAGCATCGACCCATCGCGGTACCGTTCGCCGCGAGTAAGCGAGGCTCAGTTCGAGGTGCTCGGGCGCGGCAAGCGGCGCCTCGCGCTGGATCTCGACACGCAGCGTGGGCGTGTGCAATTGCAGGAGCTGCTGGCCTCCGCCGACGTGCTGATCCATGATCTGCCGCCCCGGGCCGCACATCGTGCCGGCTTGAGCGATGAGGTGCTGGCCGCCGCCTTTCCCGCGCTGATCGTCTCGGCCATCGGCGCCTGGCCGCAGTCGCATTCGTGGGCGGACATGCCCGTGCGCGAGACGCTGGTTCTGGCCGCGCTCGGCGTGCTGGACGAACAGCCCGGCCATCGGCCCGGCCCGATCTACATCCGCATGCCTTTCGCCAATTGGATCGCCGGTTGGCTCAGCGCGATCGCGGTGATGGCGCGGCTGCTCGCACGGGCGCGCGACGGCGGCCGTGGGGGCAGGGCGCACACCAGCCTGGCCCAGGCGGCGCTGGTGCCGATGACGATGCACTGGTCCCGGGCCGCGCGGCCGACGCCGGTGTTTGCCAAGGGCCTGGACAAGAGCACGCCGATCCCGTTGCACCGCTGCGCCGACGGCCGCTGGATCCACGTTCACTATTCGCCCGACAAGGCGCCCTGGATGGCCGAGGCGCTGGCAGCCATGGGTCCGGAAGCGGTCGTGGCGGCCAACGCGAAGTTCCCGCCCAGCCATGTGGCGCCGAACTTCGGCGCCAACCGCGCGATCATCGCCACCCGCAATGCCGACGACTGGGCGCGGCACTTCTGGGAGCACGACGTGGCGGCCCAGGTCGCCGTTTCCTTCGGCGAGATTTATGCGGACGAGCAGGCGCAGCTGAACGGCTATGTGGTCGAGCGCGGCGAACGCCGGCAGCCTGGCGCGCCCTATCACCTGGAGCGTGGGCCGGGACCGGCACAAGCGCAAGCGGGAACAGACCGCGCCGGCCAGTCGCCGCTGAGCGGCCTGAAGGTGCTGGACCTGGGAGCTTATCTGGCCGGCCCCTTCGCCTGCATGCTGCTGGCCGACCTGGGCGCTGAGGTGGTCAAGGTCGAGCCGCCAGCGGGCGACGCGATGCGCCGGCTGGAGCGCATCTTCGCCGGCACGCAGCGCGGCAAGCGGGGGTTGGCGCTGAAGCTTGGAGATCCGGCCTCCGCGGCGGCGCTCGAATCGCTGGTGAAGTGGGCCGACGTGGTTCACCACAACATCCGCATGCCCGCGGCCCGCAAGCTCGGTATCGCGCCGGAGCAATTGGCCGCACTGCATCCCGGCGTCATCTGCGGCCATATCAGTTCCTACGGCCCGCGCGGGCCGCGCGCCGACTGGCCGGGATTCGACCAATTGATGCAGGCCGCCTGCGGCTGGGAGGTCGAGAACGGCGGGGCAGGGCAGCCTCCGATGTGGCTGCGCTTCGGCGTGGGTGATCATCTGGCGGCACTGGCCTGCGTCTTCGCCGTGCTGCTGGCGCTGTATCAGCGCGAGCGCACCGGCGAGGGACAGGCCGTAGCCTCGTCGCTCCTCGGCGCGATGCTGATGACGGCCAGCGAGGTGGTCGCGCTGCCGGACGGCAGCCTGACGCCGATGGCGCAACTCGACGCCGGCCAGCACGGTCTGGGGATGGGCGACCGCCTCTATGTCTGCGCGGACGGCTGGCTGATGGTGGCGGCGTGGACGGCGGCGGAACTTGCCGCCTTCGAGATCGTGACGGGAGCCACCCCGGACGTCTTCTTTTCGCCCCGGCCGGTGAGCGAGGCGCTGGCCCTGCTGCGCGCGGCCGGCGTGCCCTGCGAGCCCGCCCGCGAGAACCAGCGCGAGGCCTTTCTCGATGACCCGCGCCATGCCGTTCTGCGAACGCGCTATGCGCATGCGGTCTATGGCGAACTGGAGCAGGTCGGCGCGCTGTGGGACTTCGGCGACCTGCCGCTCAATCTGGGTCTGCCGCCGCCAGCGCTGGGCCAGCACAGCCGCGTGCTGCTGCGCGAGCACGGCTTCACGGAGGCCGCCATCGAGCGCCTCGCCGAACAGGGAATCACCGTGACATGACGACGCCCGCCGGTCTTCTCGATTTTAACGGCCGCACGGTCCTCGTCGTCGGCGGCTCCAGCGGCATCGGCAATGGCATTGCCAACGCCTTCCTGGAGCGCGGCGCGCGGGTCCATGTCTGGGGCACGCGGCCGAACGCCGCCGCCTATGCCGACGCGCCGGATTCGCACCTGGCCGGCATCGGCTACAGCCAAGTGGACGTGTCCGACAGTCGCAATGTCGAGGCCGTCAGCCTGCCCTTCGAATCACTGGACGTGCTGGTCCAGTGCCAGGGCACGGTGCTCTACGAGCGCCAGGAATTCAAGACGCCTGGCTTCCGGCAGGTGCTGGACGTCAATCTCACCAGCCTGATGGCCTGCGCCGACCGCTGCTTTGCGGCGCTGCAGGCGGCGCGCGGCGCGATGATCGTCGTCAGTTCCGCGGCGGCCTTTCATTCGACGCGCGGCAACCCCGCCTACAACGCCTCCAAGACCGGCGCCTTCGGCCTCACCCGCACGCTGGGAGAGGCCTGGGCCGAGCACGGCATCCGGGTCAACGGCATCGCGCCGGGCCTGGTGGACACCAAGCTGACCCGCGTCACCACCTCGTCGCCCAAGCGCCTGGAGGGCGCGCTGCGTCGCATCCCGCTGGGGCGCCTGGGCACGCCCGAGGACATGGCCCACGTGGCGCTGTTCCTCGCCTCGCCGATGTCCAGCTACATGCTGGGCCAGACCCTGCTGGTCGACGGCGGGATGCTGCTCGCATAAGGCATTACTTCCATGGCATGGGACTTTGAAACCGACCCCAACTTCCAGCGGGAACTCGACTGGATCGACAGCTTCGTTCGCGAGGAGGTCGAGCCGCTGGACGCCGTGCTCGGCAGCCCCTGGGACATCGACGCGCCGAACTTCGAGACGCTGGTGCGGCCACTGCAGGCTCAGGTGCAGCAGCGCCGGCTGTGGGCCTGCCACCTCGGCCCGGAACTGGGCGGCCAGGGCTATGGCCAGGTCAAGCTCGCGCTGATGAACGAGATCCTCGGCCGCTCGGCCTTCGCGCCCATCGTGTTCGGCTGCCAGGCACCCGACTCGGGCAATAGCGAGATCCTGGCGCACTACGGCACGCCGGAGCAGAAGCGCCGCTGGCTGGAACCGCTGCTGGCCAACCGCATCGTCTCCTGCTTCGCAATGACCGAGCCGCAGGGCGGGGCGGACCCGTCCGTGCTGACGACGCGGGCGGTGCGCGACGGCGACGGCTGGCGGATCAGCGGCCATAAGTGGTTCGCCTCGAACGCCCGCTATGCCGCCTTCTTCATCGTGATGGCGGTGACCGACGAGATGGTCTCCGTCTACGAGGGCACGTCGATGTTCATCGTGCCGGCCGGCACGCCGGGCCTGCGCATCCTGCGCAACAGCGGCTGCGGGGACGAGCCCGAGGCCACCCATGCCTACCTGGAGTTCGACGATGTCCGCGTCGGCGCGGACAGCTTGCTGGGCACACCCGGCGAGGCCTTCGCCGTCGCGCAGGTGCGCCTGGGCGGCGGGCGCGTGCACCACGCGATGCGCACCATCGGCCAGGCGCAGAAGGCGCTGGACGCCCTGTGCGAACGCGCGCTCTCGCGCAACACCCAGGGCTCGCGCCTGGCGGACAAGCAGATGGTTCAGGAGAAGATCGCCGACTCCTGGATCGAACTCGAACAGTTCCGTCTGCTGGTGATGCGCACCGCCTGGCGCATCGACAGGTACCGGGACTACCGCCAGGTGCGCAAGGACATCGCCGCGGTCAAGGCCGCGATGCCCAAGGTGCTGCACGACATCGCCGCGCGGGCGCTGCACCTGCACGGCTCGATCGGCGTGTCCAGCGAGATGCCCTTCGCGGCGATGGTGAACCGCTCCTTCCAGATGGGCCTGGCCGACGGGCCGACCGAGGTGCACAAGATCACCGTCGCCAAGCAGGTGCTGCGCGGCTACCTCGCCTGCGAGGACACCTTCCCGGCCTACCACCGGCCGACCGTCGAGGCGCGGGCCCGCGCGAAGTTCGCCGGAAGGCTGGCATGAGCTGGCAGGCCGCAGTGGATCTCGATCGCCTGTCCGCGTGGATGGACGGCCAGGGCCTGGTCAAGGGCGACATCTCCGACGTCCGTCCGCTGACCGGCGGCACCCAGAACATCCTCTTGCGCTTCACCCGCGGCGGGCGAGGCTACGTGTTGCGCCGGCCGCCTGCAAGACCTGACCCCCGGGCCGACGCCACGATGGCCCGCGAGGCGCGTGTGCTGGCGGCGCTGGCCGGCAGCGCCGTGCCGCACTCGGCGCTGATCGCGGCCTGCGACGACCCGACGGTGCTCGGCGCGGCCTTCTACCTGATGGAGCCGGTCGTCGGCTTCAACCCCTCCGGTCAGCCGCTGCCGGCCCTGCATGCCGCCGAGCGGGACTGGCGACGCGCGATGGGGCTGTCCGCCGTGGATGCCTTGCTGCGCCTGGGCGAGGTGGACTACCGGGCCGCCGGCCTCGAAGGCTTCGGCAAGCCGCAGGGCTTCCTGGAACGGCAGGTCTCGCGCTGGCACGCTCAGTTGGATAGTTATGCCGGCCTGCCGGGCTGGCCCGGCGTGGCAGGGCTCCCCGGTGTGGAGGCGCTGGGCGCCTGGCTGGAGGCCCATCGGCCCGAGCCGAGCCCAGCGGGCCTGCTGCACGGCGACTTTCATCTGTCGAACCTGATGTTCCGCTTCGACGCGCCGGCGGTCGCCGCCATCGTCGACTGGGAGCTCGCCACCGTCGGTGATCCGCTGCTGGACCTCGGCTGGCTGATCGCCACCTGGCCCGACGCCAGCGGGCGCGGCGCAGGCACCATCCATATCGAACCCTGGGACGGCTTCCCGTCCGTCGCGGAGCTGATCGCCCACTACGGCGAGCGCAGCCGGCGCGACCTGTCGCGGCTGCCCTGGTACGTAGCCCTGGCGGGCTACAAGCTGGGCATCCTGCTCGAGGGCAGCTACGCGCGCACCTGTGCCGAGGGCACGGCCGAGGCGCGGCGGGAGCTCGGCCTGAAACACCACGCATCCGCCCGGCGCCTCATTCAGAAGGCGCTGGCTCATATCGACTCCGGAGCCATCGCATGAGTTCAGAACTGAAGGGCAAGCGCATCATCGTCACCGGCGCGGCCCGGGGCATCGGCGCCAGCGCCGCGCGGGCTTTCGTGGCGGCGGGCGCGCGAGTCGCGGCGCTCGACGTCAACGAATGCCCGGCGCTGGAGGGGGCCCGCTACTTCCGCTGTGATGTAGCCTCGCGTGCCGGGGTGAACGCGGCCTTTGCCGGCGCCGCCGACTGGCTCGGTGGCCTGGACGCGCTGGTCAACATCGCCGGCGTCGAGCGCGCCGCACCGGCCGAGGCCATCGCCGATGCGGACTGGGATCTGATGTTCGACGTGAACGCCCGCGGCACGCTGAACACCAACCAGGCGGCCTTCGAGTATCTGCGCGCCGCCGGCGGTGGCCGCATCCTCAACTTCGCCTCGGCCGCGGGCGTGCTCGGCATGCCGGGCTGCGCACACTACTCGGCCGCCAAGGCGGCGGTGCTGGGCTGGACGCGCACGGTGGCCAAGGAATGGGCGTGCCACAACATCACCGTCAACGCGCTCGCGCCCGGCATGTGGACGCCGATGTATGAGACCCACCGCCAGCGCATGAGCGCTGACGAACTCGCCGCCCACGACCGGATGATGGCGATGCTGATCCCGCTGGGCGGCAAGCTCGGCGACCCGGATCGCGACATGGCACCAGTGCTGGTGTTCCTGGCCGGCGACGGTGCCCGCTTCATCACCGGGCAGACGCTGGCCGTCGACGGCGGGTTGATGATTCCATGACACGGCTGACTCGTTCGCAGGCCATTCCGCTGGTGCTGCTCACGCTTGTCTGGGGCCTCAACTGGCCGGTGATGAAGAGCGCCGTCAACGCCTACCCGCCGATGAGCTTCCGCGCGCTGTCGATGCTGGCTGGCCTGCCGTGCTTGGCGCTGGCGCTGCGCTTCTTCAAGGTGCCGTTCCGCATCGCGCGGCAGGACTGGGCGGCCGTGGCCGTGCTGTCGCTGACGAACATGGTGGTCTGGCATGTCTGCCTGATGCTCGCGCTGCCGGGCCTGCCCTCGGGCCGGGCAGCGATCCTGGGCTACACGATGCCGGTGTTCTCGGCCCTGTGGGGGCTGGGACTCTATGGCGAGCGGGTGCGCGGGCGGCAGGCGCTGGGCATTCTGGCGGCCGGCGCGGGTGTGGTGCTGCTGCTGTGGCACGAGTTCGCGCGGATGAGCGGCGCGCCGGTGTCTGCGGCGGTGCTGCTGTTCGGCACCGCGATCTGGGCGCTGGGCACACAGCAGTTGCGCCGCACCCGGGTGCAGGCGCCGACGCTGGCGATCGCCTTCTGGATGACCGTCGTCACCACCGTCGTGGCCTGCGTTTGGAGCGCGGCCACCGAGTCGGCCCGCTGGGCGAGCCCTGACCCCCGGGTGCTCGGCGCCATCGCCTACAACGCCGCGCTGATCTTCGGCTTCTGCCAGCCGGCCTGGTTCAGCTTGGCGCGTTCGCTGCCGCCGGTGGCGTCCAGCGTCAGCATCTGCATGATCCCGGTGATCGGGCTGCTGTCTGGCGCGGCGCTGCTGGGCGAGACCCTGCATTGGCAGGATGGCGCGGCGATTGCGCTGATCATCGGGGCGATCGCGTTGGTCTTGTGGCCGGCCCGGCCGCCATCGGCCTCGACCCAATTGCAAGAGGCCTGACATGAGCGAACAGCACGCCCGCGTGACGCCAATCCCCACACAAGAGAGCCAGACCATGGCCCTGCTGGCCTTGGTGAGTTGCCAGGTCGGCCTGCATGCCTGCACGCAGGGGGCGCGCCTGGCCGCGCCGTTGCAGGCGTTGCAGCACGGGCAGGGCGCGTTCAGCGTCGGCGTGCTGCTCGCCTTCTTCGCGCTGGTGCCGGCCGTGTTCGCGATTCCCGCGGGGCGCATGGCCGACCGATTCGGCTTTCACCGGCCGGTGCGCGTGGCAGCCATGCTCTCGCTGCTGGGCGCGCTGTGCGGCGCGCTGAGCGGCCATGTGCTGGCGCTATGCGCCACGGCCGCGCTGTGCGGTGCGGGCTCGGGCTTCGGCATGATCGCCGTGCAGCGCACCGCCAGTCGCATGGCGCGCAGCGCCGCCGAGCGGATCAGCATCTTCTCCCGCGTGGCGCTGGCGCCCTCGGTGGCCAATCTGGTCGGGCCGATGCTGGCAGGGGTGCTGATCGACCACTACGGGTTTCGGGCCGCCTTCTCGGCGCTGGCCCTGCTGCCGGCCGCTACCTTGCTGATCGCCGGCGGTGTGCCGCGGGAGTTGATTGCCCGCGCCGCCCCTGCAGCGACGGCGCTGCCGCCGGCCTGGCAGATGCTTCGCTCGCCGGGCTTCCGGCGCCTGTTGTTCATCAATTGGCTGGTGTCGACGAGCTGGGATGTGTTCGGCTTCGCGCTGCCCATCCTGGGCCATGCGCGGGGCTTCAGCGCGGCGTCGATCGGCAGCGTGCTGGCGGCCTACGCGGTGGCGTCGATGGCGGTTCGCCTGCTGATTCCGTTGGTGGCCGAGCGGCTGTCGCGCCAGCTGATGATGGTGGGCGCGCTGGGCCTGGCGGGTGTCGTGCTACTGGTGTTCCCGTTCCTGGGCCTGGTCTGGGCGATGGGCCTGGGCGCGGCCGTGCTGGGCCTGGCGCTGGGCGCCATCCAGCCGGCGATCCTGGCCAGCGTGCACGAGGTGGCGCCGCCCGGCCGCCAGGGTGAGGCGCTGGCGTTGCGGGCGATGAGCGTGCATCTGTCGATGGCCACGATGCCGCTGGTCTTCGGGGCGGCTGGCGCCGCTCTCGGCGCCAGCACGCTGCTGGGCCTGATGGCCGGCGCGCTGGTGCTGGGCACCTGGCAGGCGAGCAGGAAGGGAAGCGAGAGCCATGCAGACCACTGAACTGAAGTCGCTGATGCAGAGCCTGGTGCCGCACAAGGTCTTTGGCGGCCGGCGCCAGGAGGCGCACTACGAGGTGGCGGTGCAGGACATACGCTGGGCCACACCCGGCGAGATCCGGCTCCTCTCCGGCCGGCACTGCCTGATCGAACTGGGCGAGCCGCCGTCGCCGCTGGCAGTGGGCCGGGCGCACTATGTGATCCAGGCCGAGGACGAGCGCAAACGCGCTGCCGGCCTGCTCAACGTGATGCCGCCGGACTCTTCCCGCGTCGTCAGCTGGAACGCGGGTGAGCACCACGCGGTGGTCTGCGTGATCGAAGCTGAGCATTTCGGCCTGCTGGGCGGTATCGACTGCCGCTGGAACGAGGTTGACCCCGGCCTGACGGTCGACATCCGCAACCCGCGCCTGCAGACATGCATGCAGTGGCTCGCCGAGGAGATCGCCCGGCCGGCCTTCGGCTCGGCGCTGCAGGTACAGAACATCCTGACCATGCTGGTGCTGGAACTGCATCGCCACTTCGCGCAGGGGAGCGGGCCTTGCGAGCCCGCGCCAGCCGGGCGGCTCAGCGCGGCCCAGCTGGCGCGGCTGCGCGACCTGATGGAAAGCTGCGGCGACCCGGAATCGTTGACGCTGGCCGCGCTGGCGCAGGCCTGCGGCCTGCCGGCCCGTTCGCTGTCGTCGATGTTCAAGGAGAGCACGGGCCAGACGCTGCGCAGCTATGTGGCGGCCAGCCATATCGAGCGCGCCAAGTTGCTGCTCTCCGATGGCGGGCTGCTGATCAAGCAGGTGGCTTACCGCAGCGGATTCCGCAATGCGGCGGCCTTCGGCGATGCCTTCCGCAAGGCGACTGGGCTGACGCCGGTGCAGTACCGTCAGCAACTCGGCCTCGCCGGCGACACGCCGGTCCGCACCGATCACTGATAACACCCTGAGACGATAAGGAACCTCCATGAGACTCGATGGCAGGAAGGCACTGGTGACCGCAGCCGGGCAGGGCATCGGAAGGGCCGCGACCCTGGCGATGGCGGCCGAGGGCGCGCAGGTCTGTGCCACGGACATCAATGCAGAATTGCTGGCCGGCTACGCGGGCGTCGCCAACGTCAGCACCGCCGTGCTCGACGTGCTGGACAAGGCGGCCATCCAGGCGTTGGCCGAGACTTTGCCGGCGCTGGACGTGATCTTCAACTGCGCCGGCGTCGTGCACGGGGGCACGGCCCTCCAGGCCACCGACCGGGATTGGGATTTCGCGTTTGACCTCAACGTCCGTTCGCAGTTCTGGGTCGCGCAGGCATTCCTGCCCGGCATGATCGCCAAGGGCGGTGGCAGCATCGTCAACATGAGCAGCGTGTGCGGGGTCAAGGGCCTGCCCAACCGCTTCATCTACGGGGCCTCGAAGGCCGCGGTCATCGGCCTGAGCAAGAGCATCGCGGCGGATTTCGTCAAGCAGGGCGTCCGCTGCAATGCGATCTGCCCGGGCACCGTCGATACGCCGTCGCTGCAGGGCCGTATCGACAGCGCCGCCGATCCGGTCGCCGCGCGCAATGATTTCGTCGCTCGCCAGCCGATGGGCCGTCTGGCGCAGGCGCACGAGATCGCGCCACTGGTGGTTTTTCTGGCAAGCGACGACTCGATGTTCATCACCGGACAGGCCTACAACGTGGACGGCGGCATCACGATCTGAGCGCGACCCAACTGTCCATCAGCAGCCGGCTCTGCGACCGGGCAGCTTGCTTGATGGCCGCCAATTGCGCGGGTCCGAGGTCCTGCCAGCCGAGCTTGGACAGCAGCGAGCGCTTGCCGATCGAGAACACCATCACCTGCCCGCAAAGCATCATCACGCGCATGCGCAGCAGTGGGTCTTCCGGCGTGCCGCCGCAATAGCGGGCGACCAGCAGCGCCGACACCTCACCCATGCGCGGGCGCAGGCCCTGGTCGAAAAGCTCCAGCAGGGCGTCCGGTCCGTGGCCGACCTGCTCGTGCGTGATGAAGAGCCGGCGATGTGCCGCATCGTCGGGCAGCAGCAGGAAATCGGCCAGCGCGTCGAGCAGGGTGCCGAAGGCTTCGAAGATCCTCTCGCGCGAGGCGACGGCGTCGTCCAGCACCGCTTGCGCCCTGCTCACCGCAGGTTCGAAATGCGCGGCCGAGCTGTCGGCGATGTACTGGGCGCAGGCGCGGTAGACGCCTTCCTTGCTGTCGAAATAGTACTGCAGCGCGGGGGCGTTGACGCCGGCCATCTCGGCGATCGCGCGGGTGGTCGTGCCCTCGAAGCCGCGCTCGCCGAAAAGGCGCAGCGCGACCTGGATGATGCGGCGACGTGTCTCCTCGCCGCGGGCGTAGCCGGAGTCGGCGCGGTGGCGTGGCGCGCCCTCGCGGTGGGGGCTCGTCTTCGCAAGCTCAGGGGGCATTGTGATGTCGGGCTTTAAGCGTTGGACAGCAGGCCGATCATTCTCGTTCACGCCAGCTGCAGACTCCCCACTCGCGGCATCCGCCCCAGCGTCAGCAGCAGTACCGGCCCGATCACGCAGCAGGCGGTGCTGTACGCCAGCAGGGGGCCGTAGTCGCCGCTGGCCTTGTACATCGCCGCATACATCAGCGGCGCGAGCATGCTGCCGGCGGTGATCAGTCCCAGGTGGATGCCGAACAGGCGGCCATAGTGCTCCAGCCCGAAATAGCGCGAGACCAGGTAGGCGGACATGTCGAACTCCGCACCGGTGCCGACGCCGACCAGGCACACCGCCAGCACCAGCAGCCACGAGGGCGATCCGGCGCCCGCGCTCCACAGCATCAGGCAGCCGACGGCAGGCATAGCCAGCGCCACGGCCGCGACCCCCGGCGCCCAGACGCGGTCGATCAGCCAGCCGGCGATGACCCGTCCGGCGATCAGCGCGATGCCGAAGCTGGCGAAGACGCTGCCGGCCTCGGTGGCGCTGAGCCCGATGTCGCGCAGCAGCGGCACCGTATTGGTCACCATGCCGACGATGGCCGAGACGACCAGCGTCAGCGCGACGTTGAGCGTCCAAAAGCGGCGCGAGCGGACGGCGGAGCGGAAGTCCGAGGGCCCGGCCGCCATGGGTTGCCCGGCAACGGCTACCTTCTGCGGCATCGCGCCGGCCTCCGGGGTCGCCCTGCACCACAGCAGTGCCAGCGGCCAGGTCAGCACCAGCGGCAGGCCGCCCAGGACGAGGAAGGCCGCGCGCCAGTCCCAGCGCTCAATGGCCCAGCCCAGCAGCGGCGGCAGGATGGCGGCCGACAGGCCTGAGCCGCAGAGCACCAGCGCCAGCGCCAGCCCGCGACGGCGGTCGAACCATTGGCTGATCAACTGCGTCCAGGTCACGAAGGTGATGCCGGTGCCGGCGATCGGAGCCAGGAAGTAGAACAGGTAGAGCCAGCCGATCGCGTTCGGGATCAGCGTGATCGCGAACAACGCCAGCGCCAGCGCGACCAGCGAGAACAAGGCCATGCGCCGCAGCCCCCAGCGCAGGTTCGCCCAGCCTGCCAACTGGCTGGCCACGACCACGCCGCCGGACATGAAACTGATCGCGATCTGCAGGTCGGGCCGGCTCCAGCCGAAGGCCTTCTGCAGAGGCAGCACCAGCGTGCCGAGGCTGTAGAGCATCGTCAC
Source organism: Roseateles agri (assembly GCF_034043675.1). Classification (NCBI taxonomy): domain Bacteria; kingdom Pseudomonadati; phylum Pseudomonadota; class Betaproteobacteria; order Burkholderiales; family Sphaerotilaceae; genus Roseateles; species Roseateles agri. Next base: position 388,381 of record NZ_JAXCLA010000009.1, read on the forward strand.
GCTGGCCGTGGTGGCGGCGCCGGCCAGGGCCAGCAGCAGGATGCGCCAGCCGCGCGCGAATTCGTTGTTGTTCATCGCTGCGCCGCCAGGTCGACCAGGTCGGCCATCGCCGGGTTGTGGGCCAGCATGCCGCCGTCGGCGATGTAGGTCTGGCCATTGATGTAGCGCGCCTCGTCGGAGGCGAGGAAGCAGACCAGCGCGGCCAGGTCGTCCGGCTCGCCGATCTCCGGTGTCAGCAGATGCCGCTGCATGACCTGGATGACATCCGGCACCGCGGCGCGCGCGCCGGGTGACATGACCAGGCCCGGCGCCACCGCATTGCAGCGGATGCCCTGCTTGCCGTGGTGCGTGGCGATCTGGCGGGTCAGGCCGATGATGGCCGCCTTGGACACCGTGTAGGCCATGCGCGTGATGTCGCCGGAGAAGGCGCCGGTGGAGGCGGTGTTGACGATGGCGCCCGAGCCCTGCTTGATCATGGTCGGCAGCGCGTACTTGCAGCCGGCCAGGTAGCCGCGCACATTGGCCGCGAAGATCAGGTCCCAGGTGTCGAAGCCGATGTCGATGGCGTTCGTGTCCTTCGCGTGCAGCGCCGGCGAGGTGAGGGCGGCGTTGTTGTGCAGCACGTCCAGGCGTCCGAAGCGCTCGATGGTGCCCAGCACGAGGCTTTCGATCGAGCTGACGTCTGCGGCGTCGAATCGCACGGCACTGGCGACGCTGCCGAGTTCGGCGGCCACCGAGGCCGCCCGTTCGGCATTGATGTCGGCGATGACTACCGTCGCGCCATCGGCGGTCAGACGCCGGCAGGTCGCCTCGCCGATGCCAGAGGCACCGCCAGTGACGATCGCCACCTTGCCGTCGAAGCGGCCCGGATGCGCACTCGTCATCTTCATTCTTCCGTGCCGAGCACGTTGCGGGCGGTGCCGTTGCGGCGGTCGCCTTCGCCCCAGGCGAACCAGCGGTCGGGCACGCGGGTGTCGCCGACGCGCTGCCAGCGGCCTTCCTGCTGGGCCGTCGGCACATGGCCACCAAGGAAGTCGACCATGCGGCCCTTGGCGTCCGGGATGAACTCCCACTGGTCCTTGCCCTCGACGGTCAGCAGCACCTTGTCGATGAAGGGGTCGCCGTCCTTGCGGATGACGGTGGCCTCGACGTCGGTGGTGGTCCGCACCTCGCCCTTCTCATTGCAGAGGAAGGCGAAGCCCAGGTTCTCGTGGCCGACCAGGAAGGTGCCGGCATCGATCGTGCCGTCGGTGTAGACGGTGGCGAAGGCGCACCAGATCACATGCTTCTTGTTGTTGACGATCAGGCACTTCTTTGCGTGCACCTGGCCGCCCTCGGCCATGTAGGACTGCTCGACAGCCACGATGCCCTTGACCGCGCGACCCTCGACCGTGCCGGCCACGTCATAGAGCTGTGAGATGTAGAAGGTGCCCCAGTCCACGCCAGGTAGCAGCCATTGCATGCCGGGGCCGATGTTGCGCCCCTTCAGGTCCATCAGGCCCTCCTCCAGCCACTGGATGTGCTCGCCGGAGGCGTCCAGCTTCCAGGGCGTGCCGGCTTCGTCCGGCAGGCTGGTCCAGCGGGCGGTGTCGCCTTCGACCAGCGTGCGGGTGGGCATCAGCGTCTGTGCGGTGGCCTGCATCTTCGGCTTGTCCATGCGTAGCGTCTGGCCGTCCACGCGGGTACTCTGGTAGATGAAGCGGGTGTTGTTGGGCGTGCCGGTCGGCGAGTTGACGGCGCGCACCATCGTGTACATGTGGCCCTCGTCGTCGCGCACGGTGCCGAAGGGCATGGTCTTGCTCAGGTGCAGGCCGAAGAAACCGCGCAAGTCGTGCATGGCCGCGCCGCTGCTGCGGTGCGGAGCGACGAGCATCTGGAAGGCGAAGTCGCCGCGTTCGGGCAGGCGGGGGAAGGTCTTCATGATGGGGTCAGTGCTTTCAGGGAGTTGAGCAGCGCGTCGGAGCTCATGCCGTGCTTCTGGGCAACGCATGCGAGGTCGAGGAATTCGCGCCAGGACTGGATCTGGCCGCGGTCGTTGAGTTCGAAGACGGCCACCAGCGGGATGTCGACCCAGTGGCCGTTGCGCAGCGAGGAGTCCACGCGCTCGGTGAACACCGTGTTGCCGCTGGCCGCCACGGCCTTCATCTGATGCCTCTGGTCGGCCACCCGCTCCTTCATGCCCAGCAGCGCGGCCTTGATGGCGGCGCGGCCGCGGATCGGCTCGACCGTGGGCGTCACGATCTGGTAGCTAGCGTCCTCGGCCAGCGAGGCCAGTGCGGCGTCGAAGTCCTGGGGCCAGGACGTGCTGAAGGCGCTGATGAACTGGCGGACCGTGGTTTCGGGGTTCATGGGAGGACCGGTGGCTGTCGATTCAGCATCATGGCGAGATCGCCTGGGGGTCGGGGCGGGCTTGCTATCGGTGAGTTGCGGGCTGCCATCGCTGAGTTGCGCGCCTGCGGGCTGGTCGGTCGGCGCGTGCGAGGTAGGCGTCGACCACCGCGCTATCGCCCAGCAGCGGGCGGGCGTGCTCGAACAGGCTCATGTAGAGGATGTCCACCGCCGTGAAGCGGGCACCGAGGATGTAGGGCCCGACCTGCAAGATGGCTTCGATGTGCTTCATCATCTCGCCGTCCAGGTGGCGCATCGGCGCGTCCTGCGCGAGCAGCTTTTTGCCCTTCATGTAGACCAGCGGCTCGGTCAGGCCCACTTGGTAGAACAGCCAGGTCAGGTAGCGGCCGCGTAGCGGATCATCGGGCTGCACGCCGACCGGCGAGTGCGGGAACAGGTCGGTCAGGTAGAGCGAGATCGCGCCGGTTTCGGTCACGACATGGCCGTCGTGCGAGAGGGCCGGCGTGTAGCCGTGCGGGTGCGGATTGCGCGGGTCGGCGTTGCTCCCGTCGGCTTTGGGATAGCTGACGACTTCGACGGCGTAGTCAGCCTCCAGTTCTTCGAGCAGCCAAAGGATGCGCGAGGAGAAGGAGCCAGGCGAGTGGTAGAGCGTCAGCATCTTCGCCGCCCCGTTCTTCAGTTCGCGGCAAAGCCGCGGAACTGCTTCAGCTCGACCGCCTGCGACGGCGGCTTCAGGAAGTAGACGACCGACAGGCGACCCGGCTCGAAGCGATAGGTCTCGATGCTCTCGATCACCGCATCGCTGCCCTTGATGCAGTTGCGGTGGTGCACGGCGACCTCGTTGCCGTTGATGATGGTCTCGACCACTTCGAGCCGGAAGCTCGCGTTGTGCTTGTCCCACATCTCCTCGATGATGAACCAGCCGGTGTTGGGGTCGCTGCGGCCGGCGTAGCCGATGTCGAGCCGCTCGGGTGCCATCTCACGGTAGTGGGCCATGAAGCCGTCGCGGTCCCCGCTGTTCCAGCAGGCCACCTGGCCCTTCATGAAACGTTCGATGGCTGTTTTCTCTACCGTTGTCGATCTTGTTGTCATGCCTGTCCTTTTATGCGGGCCACAGGTCGGCGAGGCCGGGGTTGGTCGAGGTGATGAACTTGCGCAGCAGGGCCTTCAGCAGCAGGCCGTCGTCGCCGCCCATGCGGGCGAGCAGGTCCGACTCGCGCGACTTGGCGGCGGCCAGCAGGAGGACGGAGCGTGTGCGGCCCGAGTCGCTCAGGCGGTACAGCGGCGGCCCGCCGGCCGAGCCGGCGATGGCGACCCAGCCCTGGGCGAGCAGCGTGTAGAGGAGGGGCTCGCAGGAAGCGTCGAGCACGTAGGAGAGCGCGGCATCGAGGCTGGCGGCGGTGACGCCGTCCTGCACCGTCAGCGCCGCGATGACGATCCATTCCGCTTCGCTCAGGCCCTCTGCCCGCACCAGCTCGCGCAGGCCGGCGTGGCTCTGGTAATGCGCGCGGCCGAGCAGGTAGCCGAGCATGTCGTCGTTGAGCCCTCCCGCGACCCGGGCGCTGCGCGTCTGCGGCAGCGAGCGGTCGTGTTCGGTGGCCCTGGCGTAGCGGCCGGCATGGAAGACCAGCGGCGAACGGGCGCTGCGCTCGAAGGCGATGACCTCGCCCACGATGATGACGTGGTCGCCGCCCTCGTAGCGGAAGCTCGTGCGGCATTCGAAGCGGGCGGCGCAGCTTTGCAGCAGCGGTACTCCTGAACTCTCCGCGGACACGACGTGAAGCCCGGCGAACTTGTCCTCGCCCGCTCGGGCGAACACGTCCGACAGCGCCTGCTGCTCGGCCGCCAGCACATGCACCGCCCAGTGCTCGGTGTCCATGAACACCGGCAGGCTGCGCGAGCTCTTGGCCAGGCTCCAGAGCACCATCGGCGGATCAAGCGAGACCGAGTTGAAGCTGTTCGCGGTGAGACCCACCGGCGTCCCGTCGCCCGAGCGCGCGGTGATGACCGTCACGCCGGTGGCGAAGGAGCCCAGCGCGGCGCGAAAGGCCTTCGGGTCGTGGTTCCCACTCCGCAGCACCGCGTCCATCCGCTCAGCCCTGGTTGATGAAGTAGCGGACGGCCAGGCGGCCCGGCGTCCTGAAGTCGTACAGCTCGATCGTCTCGATGGCGATCGCCGTGCCGCGCACCTTGTTGCGGTTGTGGCAGGCCGCCTCGAGGCCGTTGACGACCAGCAGCACCTCCTCGATCTCGATCTTGGCGCTCTGCTGGGCCCACATGCCTTCGAGCACCGGCCAGCCATCGCCGGCCGGCCCGCGGCCGACATACTCGATCTGCAGGCCGTCAGGCGCCGCCTGTCGATAGGCGCCGAGGAAGCCGTCCTTGTCGTCCGCATTCCAGGCCTGCACCTGGGCATGGAGAAAGGCCTGGATGGTGGATGCGTCCATGGCGTTCAGTCCCAGATGACGTGGATGTTCTTGGCGCCGCGCAGCATGGCGCCCTCGATGACCGGCGGGGCCTGGGTCGGATCGACGCGCAGGTTTGGCAGCAGGTCCAGCACCGCATTGACCGCGCAGACGATCTCCACCTTGGCGACGAACTGGCCGATGCACATGTGCGCGCCGAAGCCGAAGCCGAAGGAGGGCTTCTGGCGGCGATCGACGTCGAACACATCGGGGTTCTCGAACACCGTCTCGTCCCGGTTGGCCGAGGCCACCATGCACTGGACGAAGCTGCCCTTCTCGATCTTCACGCCGCCGATTTCCATGTCCTTTGCGGCCTCGCGGACCTTGAAGGTGGACACCGGCTCGAAACGGACCGTCTCGTCGATGATCTTGTTGAGCAGCGAGCGATCGGCCATCAGGCGGGCCATCAACTCCGGCTTGGTCAGCAGCATCGTCATCACGGCGCTGAAGGTGCGGGTGGTCGTCTCGGTGGCGGCGGGCAGCAACGAGCGGACGAAGGTCGTGACCTCGTGATCGTCGAGTCTGCGGCCCTCATATTCGGCGCGGATCAGGCGGCTGATCAGGTCGTCGCCGGTGGCGCCCTCGGCGCGGCGCTGCTGCACGACGCCCTTGATCGAGTCATACAGGCCCTTCAGCGCGATGCCGGCCTGACGGCGGGCCTCGTCGATCTTGGTCGGGTCGATGATGTTGGCGCCCAGGATCGCCAGGCCCCAGGTGGCGTACTGTCGGTAGGTCTCCTTGTCTTCCGGGAAACCCATCACGGCATAGATCGCGCGGATCGGGAAGTTGAGGCCGAAGCCCGCCAGGTCGGCCTTCTTGTTCGCCACCAGCGGTGCGATGAACTCCTCGCGCATGATTCGGTCCAGCGCCGGCTTCCATTTGTTGACCGTTTCCGGCATGAAGGCCGGTTGCAGCATCGCTCGCACATTGCGGTGCTGCTGGCCGTCCATGGCCAGGATGATCAGGCCGTCGAACACGGCGCCCAGGCCTTCGGCGATGAAGCCGTTGGTGTAGTTGGTCGGATCCTTCAGTACGTTCAGCACGTCCTGGTACTTGAAGACGGCCACCGTCTTGCGGGTCTTCATCTTCATGCCGGCATTGGTCGGCACGCCGAACTTGCCGATGAAGTCGCCCTCCCAGACCGGCGAGTTCTGGCGCATCTCGCGGCACAGCGCGTAGATGTCGGCACCGGTGCCCTGGTAGGCCTCTGAGACCGACGAGTACACACTCTCCAGCTTCTGTTCGTTCGATTGCTGTGTTGCGGCTTCGGTGTGGCTTGTCATGGTCATGTCTCCGTCTTGGAAAGGTCGGGGTAACGCCCCAGGGTGAGCAACAGTGCGGGGCCGAGGACGCATGCGCCGCCGCAGAGCATGAATAGGGGGTGGTAGCCGCTGGCCTTCAGCAGCGCGCCGAAGGCGAAGGGCGAAACGGCCGAGCCGATAGTGACCAGGCCCAGGTGCATGCCGAACAGGCGGCCGTAGTCGCGAAGCCCGAAGTAGCGCGAGACGAGGTAGGCCGCGATGTCGAACTCGGCGCCGGCGCCCACGCCGCACAGTGCGACTGCGGCGATCAGCAGGGCCAGCGGGGTCTGCGCATCGGCGCTGAGCAGCAGCGCGCAGCCGAGGGCCGGCATCGCGAGCACGACCGCCGCGACGCCCGGCGCCCAGAAGCGGTCGATCAGCGCGCCCACGAAGATGCGCCCCGCGATCAGCGCCACGCCGAAGCTGCTGAAGATGCCGGCCGCGGTGGCGGCGCGGAAGCCCAGGCCGCGCAGCATGGGCACGGTGTTGGCGGTCAGCCCGTAAAGTGCGGAGACCACCAGCGCCAGCGCGATATTGCAGGTCCAGAAGCTGCGGCTTCGCACGGCCTGCCGCCATGGGATGCCGTCGACCTTGGCCGTTAGGGTCTTGTGCGTAGACACGCCCTGCGCGGGCAGGCTGCGCCAGGCCGTGCTCAGCCAGAACAGCAGCACCAGGCCGCCGAGGCTCAGGTATCCAGCCTGCCAGCCCCAGCGCGCGACGGCTGCGCTCAGCAGCGGGGGCAGCGCGGCCGCGGCCAGGCCGGTGCCGCACAGCACCAGCGACAGGGCGAGTCCGCGATGGCGCTCGAAGCGCAGGTTGACGATGTGGGTCCAGGTCACCGGGGTGGTGCCGATGCCGATGAAGGGCAGCAGGAAGTAGCCGAGGTAGAGCCAGCCGATGGCGCTCGAGGCCTGCGTCAACGAGGCGAAGGCCAGCACCAGCGCGAGCATGGAGACGCCGGTCACCGCGCGCATGCCGTAGCGCCCATTGAGCCAGCCGACGAAGTTGACTGAGACCGCCCCGCCTGCCGCGAGGAAACTGACCAGCAGCTGCAGGTCCGCCTTGCTCCAGCCCAGCGCGTCGCTCAAGGGCACGATCAGCGTGCCCAGGCTGTAGATCAGCAGCGCGCTGACGCTGGTAGCCACGCCTGCCAGGGCCAGCAGCAGCGTCGGCCAGCCGGTGCGGAACTCGCTAACTCCGAGATTCGGCGCAACCGCTGCGCTGATGGTGTGTGTGGTCATTTGCCGAGGAAGCGCTTCACGCGCGCCGCTGCGATGCGGCCAGGCAGGCCGTTGATGCCGCCGCCCGGGTGGATGCCGGCGCCGCCGAAGAACAGGCCCGCCACCGGCAGCGTCTCGCCGCCCAGGCCGAAGGCCGGTCGCATGCCGCCGGAGCGAGTCGTGCCAGTGTCGATGTGGACGACGCAGCCGTTGTGCACGTTCAGCCGCTTGGCCAGGTCCGGCGAGGCCTCGACCCGGCGACCGATCTCCTGGTCCTTCAGCCCGTCCATGTACTCGCTGGCCTGGTCGATCACTTGCTGGCCCACGCGGCTGCGGATCGCGTCCCAACCTTCGGCGGGCTTGACCGGCATCGCCACCGGATAGAGGTAGGCGATGTCCTGACCCGCCGGCGCCTGTGACGGGTCGACCGCGCTCGGCAGCGTGTTCCACATATAGGGCAGGGTGGGCACCTCGCCGCGCGCCGCGGCGCGGAAGTTCTCGAGCACCGCTTCGGTCGTGCCGATCAGCAGCACGCACTTGCGCAAGTCCAGCCCGTCGCTGCGCATCGCCTGGTGGCGCTTGACGCTGACCTGGCCGCGCAGCGCCACGTCCACCTTCAGCGGTGCGCCGCCATGGGCATTGGCCGGGGCGAGCGCCACGCGCACCATCGCACGCCGGTCCAGGGCGCCGGGGGTGACGATGTCGAAGGCGTTCTTCGGATGGATGCTGGCCACCACGGCCTTGGCGTTCAACACGCGGCCGTCCTTCAGCCGCACGCCGGTGGCCTTGCCGCCCTGGGCGATGATCTCGGCCGCGGGCGCGTTGAGCAGGATCGTCCCGCCTAGCTCTTCCAGCCGTGCGGCCAGGGCATTGCTCAGTTGCTGCATGCCGCCCACCACGCGGCCTACCCCGGTGCGCAGCAGGAAGCCCAGCAGCGCGAAGTAGACGCCGGTGCCTTCGTTGGTGATCGGGCCCGCGGCGCCGAGCAGGCAGCACAGCGCCGACTGGGTGATCGGGTGCTCGAAGCGCTCCATGATCACCTGGTAGGCCGGGCTGCCGAGCATGCCCATGATCTCGGGTTTCAGGTGCTTGTTGCGCAGCAGCGCCTTCAGCGCCTGGAACTTCGCGCCCCAGTTCTTCAGCGCCGGGTCCACGCGCATCATCGGGATCGCCATGTCGATGAAGGCGTTGACGATCTTCATGAACGCGATGAACTCGGCGGCGTCCGGCTCCGAGAAGCGGCGGATCTCGGCTGCGGTCTTGTCTACGTCGCGCCAGAAGGCCAGCGACTGGCCGTCAGGGTGCAGGTAGACGTAGCCCGGCGTCATCTCCACGTGCTTGAAGCCGTGGCGCGCCAGGTCCAGTTCCTCCGGCATCATCGGATGGACCCGCAGCGACATCAGGTCCAACGCGCAGGGGTGCACCAGGTGCTGCGGCGCCTCGGGGATCAGGTAGCCCGATGAACACATGCCGCCGACCTTCTCCAGCGCCTCGGTCACTACCACCTTTTTGCCGGCCATCGCCAGGTAGCAGGCGCAGGCCAGGCCGTTGTGGCCGCCGCCGACGACGACCACGTCGTATGTTGATGTTGTCTCGCTCATGGAATCCTTGTGCTTCTTCTCGAATGGAGTCTTGTCTCAGATGCTGCCGACCGGTCTCCACCAGTGCAGCCGGTCCGACACCTGTTGGAGGTGCTCCCAGGCGGCGGTGACGGCGGCCTTGGCTTGAGGGCGGGACAGACCCAGGCCCAGCATCACCAACGTCGCGGTCTCGCGGATGTAGGCGCCGTCCAGCACGCCGGTTTGCAGGATCCGCCGCGCGCCTTCGAGGCTGACGCCGACGACCAGGTCCACCGCGGCCTCCAGCGACTCGAACTGCACCTGGCCGCGCTGCCTGGCCTCCTCGAGCCCGCGCTTGACGATCACGCTGCGTGGGTCCTCGCCGTCAAGGAACTCGATGAAGTCGACGCGCGAGATGAAGGCCGCGTGCCGCGGCTCCATGGCCGCGCGAGCCAGCGCCATCAGCGGTCCTGCAGCCATCCGCACGGCGTAGTCCTCGACGCCGGTGAACAGCGCCTCGTAGCTCGACAGCATCTCGCCCGCCATGCTGCGTCCGATCTCGGCGCGCACCTCGTCCAGCGAGTCGAAGTACTTGTAGAAACTGCCGCGCGAGACCTCAGCCACGCGGATCACGTCGTCGATCACCGGATGAAAGCCTGCGGGCGCCTGCAGATAGGCCTCCATCGTCGCGGCGATCAGGCGGGCATGCATGCGCTCGCGCTTCTCTGCTGCGGAACGGACGCGGAAGTCGTCGCCGGCGACGCTCGCTTCCACCTTAGGCAGCCTCACGGATATCGGGCAGCAGCGACAGGTTGGACGCCTGGCCCAGCAGCGCGCGGCCATAGAGTTCTGTGGACAGCATCGTGTTCAGCGCGGTGTGCCGCGAGCCGACGCTCAGGTCGCGCCACAGACGCTGCAAGGGGCTGCTGAGCGCGAAGGCACCGGGCCCGGCGATCTCCATCAGGCGCTCGCCGGCACGGCGCAGTTGGCGCATCGCGTAGCCGCAGTCCGCCTGGATGCGTGCTTTCTCGTAGCCGCTCAGCGGCTGGCTCTGCGCGGCCTCATCGATCATCGAGACGGCTCGTCGCACATGCAGCCAGGCCGAGTCGATCTCCAGCGCCGCCTCTCCGAGTTGGCCGACGAAGGTCTGCGAGTCCGCCTGCTTGCCGTACTGCCAGCCGATTGTCGGCCGCACGGGCATGTTTGCCTTGACGATGTCCAGCATCGCGCCGGCCGCGCCGAGCATTGGGGACAGCACGCCCAGCGGGAACAGCGGTTCGACCGGCCAGCGGTCCCGCGGCTCCATCTCGGCCAGCGGACGGCTGCCGCGCAGCGCCGAGAAACGCAGCACCAGCGTCGACGGCACGAAGGCGTTCCTGGCCACGATGGTGTTGCTGCCCGATGCAGACAGGCCCGAGACATGCCAGGTGTCCTGGATCGCCACGTCCGGCCCGGCCAGCGGCAGGAAGGCGAAGCCCGCGTCGATCTGCTGTCCCTGGTCGTCGAGGATGCGGATGCCATTCAAAGCCCAGTCGGCATGCAGGCAGCCGGAGCCGTAGCCCCAGGCCCCGTCCACGATGTAACCGCCCTCGGCGCCGCGCGCGGTGCCGATCTGGCCGGCCACGCTGCACACCAGTTCATCGCCACGCTTGAAGACCAGGTCGCGGATGGCCGGAGGCATTGATGAAGCCGAACCCGTCACCCCCGACAGCAGCCCGAAGGCCCAGGCCGTGCCAGGGCAGCCGCGCGCTAGTTCAGCAACCGTCTCCACGTGGGTGATCAGCTTGTGCCCGACACCGCCGGCACGGCGGGCGAACATCATCTTGAACAGGCCTGCGTCACGCAGTGCCTGGATCACCACGGCGCTGGCGCAGCGCTGGCGCTCGGCGTTCTCGGCGTGCTTGGCCAGCAGAGGCGTCAGCGCGCGGGCAAGGGCGACGGGGTCGGAGAGGCGTTCCCGGGATCCAGGTGACGGCGTAGACATATGTATTCCTGAACAGATATGCTGATAGTGTCAAATACATAGACAGAGTGACATAAGTGTTTACTCTGATCGGACGACTGCTCAACCACGACCTACAGCGATGCAAGCTCAAGACAGGCGCAGTACGGCGCCGCCGATACCGTCGGCGGCCTATGTCACGCGCACCGTGGCGCAGACCTACCTGCTCGTGGCGGAACGGCACGGCATGGGCGAGGCCGAATTCCTCGACCGCAGCGGCACCTGCCGGGCAGACATGGAGGGATGGAACGGCCGAGTCGCAGGCGCTGCGCACCGCAGGACGCTGCGCTTGTTCGATGCCATGGGCATCGTGCCGCTGCCACAGGCCGATGGCGGCTTCGACGATCTGCATGCGTTCTATCCGGCGCTGATGACGTTGCTGGCCAGCAGCGGGACCTTGCGCGAAGCGCTGCGCAACTACGTGCAATACCTCCCGCAGGCAATGGGCAACTTCGACCGTCTCTCGATGAGGGAGGACGACGAGCGGGTGCAGCTGACCGTTGAGCAGACCGATTCCGCTGGCCTGTCGAGCGCACCCGCGTTCGGCGTCCTGATGTTGGCCAGGAACATTGCCAGGCACTACGAAGCACGCGCGTCGACGCTCATCCGGGTTGAGGTGCTGGGGCGCCTGCCCGGCGCAGGCGCTGCGCTGAAGTCAGCGGCCGATTGCCATATCCTCGACGATGCCCCGCGCAATACCTGCCTGATCTCCGGCGCGGTGCTGGATCAGCCCTTCGAGTTCTACAACCCGCATGTCCAACGCTATGCGCGACAGCAGCTCGACCGGCAGTTCGAGGAGCTCCAGGCTTCGTTCAGCCTGTCCGCGCAGGTGCGCCTGCAACTGCGCCATTGCCTGCGGGCGCCGACGGAAGCTTCGCAGGAGGAGAACCTGCTGGCGCTGATGTGCGAGCGGCTCGGCATGTCGCGCTGGACACTGCGCCGCCGCCTGGCCTTCGAAGGTGCGTCCTTCGCGGCCTTGCTTGCTGCGCAGCGCCGTGACGAGCTGTGCCGGCTGCTGGCCCAGACCGAACTGTCGATCGCCGAGATCGGCGACCAGTTGGGCCTCTCGACGCCGGCTTCGGTGGCCAGATTCGCGCGGCGGCAGTTGGGCGTGACTGCTTCGGAATATCGGTTCCGCGTCCGCACGATGGGGATGTGATCAGGGCGCCTGGCAGCTCCAGTTGCTCGCGTCATTCACGTTCAGGCCCGCGCTGTTGGCGATGCCACCCTTGAAGACCGCGCGCTGCGGATGCGGGCACAACAGGAAGCTCCGTGACGGAAGGCTGGTGCCCGCTGCGCGGTTTGCCACCAATTGCGTCGGTGCCGTCCCGGCTTCCACCCATTGGGCCAGCGCTGGCAATGCCTGCGCTGCCACGTCCTGCGGGCCGGCCCCGCCACCGCAGTGCTGTAACCCGGGCACGGTGTAGAGCTGGGCCACCTGAGCCAGCTTGGCCTGGCCTCCCTGGGCGCTTGCCAGGTCGTTGAAGAAGCGGAAGGAGTCGTTGAGGGAAATGCCGTTGTCCGCCGTTCCGTGCCAGAACAAGATCTTGCCGCCGCGCTGGAAGAAGGAGTTGAGATTGCCGGCCTTGGCTGTGCCCGAGCCCGTGAAGACGTTCTCGAACATCGCATTCCATCCGTTCACGTCGGCGCTGTCGTCGAAGCTGAATGCACTGGCGAAGTCGTAGCCGGCGCCGAACAGGCCGCGCGAGGTGGTGTCGAAGACCAGATAACCGGCCGGTGGCAGGCGGCCATCGGCCGGATTCATCGACCACGGGGGCGGCGTCGCGCCCAGCATGAAGGCGGACCAGCCATTCGGATTGCCGAGGGTGTATCCGGGGTAGGTCAGCCCGAAGTCGTTCATGCCGTTCACCAGGATGTCGAGCAGGGCCTGCTGGGCTGGCGTGAAGGCGGCCCGCAGCGTCGCATCGAGCGACACCACGCTGGGGTCCGAGATCAGTCCGTCGACGGCACCGTCCGCGGCATCGAATTTCTGCAGCAGGGCGGCATCCATGGCTTGCAGCTGCGCAGGCGAAATCCAGGCATCCGGATGGTCGATCAGGTACTTCGCGACTTTGCCGAAGAACATCTGGTTGGTGACGCTGATGCCGGGCGCTCCGGCCACCACGCCGTCGAAGTCCTCCGGGTACCAAGAGGCCGCCACAATGCCCATTCGTCCACCACCGGAGCATCCGTCGATGTATCGGTACAGGCGGCGGTTGGCGTTGGCGCCGGAACTCATGCCGTAGAAGGCCTTCACCAGGGCCTGGGTCGCGGCGGTCCCGACGTGCACGCCGCGCTGGGCATAGTCGTAGGCCTTGGTGCGGTCCGTCGCGAACGCCCAGTCCACGCCGGGCGTGGTGCTGCCGGCATCGGAGCCGGCAACCGCATAGCCCGCCGAAAGCAGGCTGGCCGAAGGTTCGGGCAGGTAGCCGGCGGAGCCGCCTTCGCCTGCGAAGTAGTAGCGCGCCTGGAAGCTTCGGGGCAAGGCGACGGTGAAGCGCACCTGGTTGCTGGTCGCGGCCGGGCCTTGGGTGGTCACGTAGCCGTCGACGCGGCAGTAGGCGGTTCCCGTCGACGGGGTTACGGCGGATGCGGCCGTCAACACAGCGCTGGGGACCGCAGTCTGCAAGGTGTCGACGCTGCATTGGGCGGCAGCCTCGAGAGGCCCGCTGGAGACAGGCGGCGTGACCGGCACATCGATCTTGTCATCATTGCCGCCGCACGCGGACAAGGCGGCCAGCACCAATATCGTGGCGCCGCTCGACAAGCCCTTAGCGTTCAAGCTCGTTTCGATCCTCAAGGCAGTCTCCAGTCCTGGTTGTTGGAATGCGATGTCGCCGGTTCTCTCATGGCGAGACATCGATCAGGAATTCTGGAGAGGCAGCGGCGCGGGCGTTATCCGCTCAGGAGCAGCACTTGTCCCGCGGGAGCAAAGGCGTCAGAGAATTTGGGGTCGTGGCAGCTCAAGGCCTCATTCGGCCTCGGCCAACGCGCGTCCGACGATGTAGCCGAAGGTGAGGCCCAGCGTGTTGTTCGCTCCGCTGCCCGGCGCGCGCCCACGCCAGAGCGAGTTCATGTCCAGGCCGATCGCATGCAGGCCGGGTATTGGCCGGTCCGCTACGTCGAGGACGCGGGCCTGCGTGTCGACCCGCAGGCCGACGGTCGTCGTCGAGTCCCCGGGGAAGATCTGCACCGCATAGAAGGGCCAGTGCCGGATGGGGCCGAGGCAGGGATTTGGCCCATGGCCGGGATCGCCCATGAAGTGGTCGGCCTTGTCCTTGCCGCGGGCGAAATCCTCGTCGATGCCAGTGTCGGCCTGCGCGTTGAAGCGGCTCACCGTGGAGGCCAGGGCCTGGGGCGGCGCGCCGATCTTCAGCGCCAGGGTTTCGATGGAATCGGCCTTGATGATGTAGCCCGCCGCCACTAGGCGCCGCAAACCCCAGCCACCCGGCCGCACCAGGCCCAGACCATAGCGATGAATGAAGGCTTCGTCGCAGATCAGGTGGGCCGGCACCGAGCCGCTGCGGTGCATCGGTTCGACCAGATTGGTGGTCGACTCGTTGCCGAAGCGCCGGCCGTCCTGGTTGACGGCGATGCAGCCCGGTTTGCCGCGGTCAAGGAACAGGTGCGGGAACTTGCGCAGGCGGCCATCGGGCTCGCGCAGCACTGAGACGACGACCCAGCCGGCATTGCTGTGGTTGTCGCCGTCGAAGCGGCCGCCGCAGGTCTGTGCGCTGCTGAGGCCATCGCCGGGGTTGCCCTCCGGGACCAGCGACACATGATGGTCGGCGAAGGGGATGTAGCGGCGGCGCATCTCGGCGTTGGCCGAGAAGCCGCCGCTGGCCAGCACGACGCCGCGGCGTGCGATCACTCGCACCGGCCGGCCCTCGCGCAGCGCGGTGATACCGGTCACCGATCGGCCCTCCGTCAGCAGGCCGGTCATGGGCGTGAGGTTCCAGAGGTTCACGCCGGCGTCGACAGCCGAGCGCAACAGCCGCGCCGCCAGCGCATTGCCCATCGTCAGGCGCATGCCGCGTGGGTGGCGCAGCCGGTCGCGCGCATAGGCGAGGCCGAGCCGGGCCATGTGCCTGAACGAGGCCAGTGACCGCGTCATGTTGGCGGCGTGGCTCATGTCGGGCAGGCCGATCATCAGGCCGCCCGGGGCGTTGAATTCGTTCAGCGGTGGGCGCAGCGAGGCGAAGTGAGGACCAAGTTCGCGACCGTCGTAGTCCACCGGACAGAGCAGCCGGCCTTCCCGCATGAAGCCCTTAGCACCGGGATGCCAGTCGGCAAGACCGCGCTGCAGGTGGAAGCGTACGGCGGTGTGCTCGTGCAGGTAGTCGACCATGCGCGGAGCTGCGTCGAGGAAGGCCTCCAGCAGATCGCTGCGCAGGCTGTCGCCGACGACCTCATGCACATAGCGCGAGGCGGCCTCCGGCGCTTCCTTGATGCCAGCCTGTGCCGCCAACGTGCTGCGCGGCACCCAGATGCCGCCGCCGGAGAGCGCCGTCGTGCCGCCGAAAAAGGCAGTCTTCTCGACCAGCAGGACCTGGCGCCCGTGGCGGGCTGCCACGGTCGCGGCCGTTAGGCCGGCGCCGCCGGAACCGACGACGACGACATCGGTCTCGACAAGTTCAGGGCCTTTCTGCGCGCCAGCCAGCCCCATCAGGCCGGGCCGTAGAAATTGTCCAGGAATTTGCTCTGCACCTCCACGCGCTCGCGGCGGATCGTCGAGGACACCAGCGGATTGTCCAGTTCCTCCAGCGCATTGAGCACGAGGGTCGGGCCGTGGCCGAGGCCGTTCAGGCCCAGGCGGGCGACCTCTTGCGAGGGCGTGAGCGGGACGACGTCGGGCGAGAGATTGTTCTTCGCGAAGACGGTGCGCAGCTTCGGCGTATCGGTGGCGCCGATCAGCAGGTTCAGCACATCCACGCCACGCGGCTTCAACTCCTTCCAGAGGCTCTCGCCGAAGTTCATCGCGTAGGCCTTGGTGGCGGTGTAGATGGCCAGGCGGCCGCAGCCACCGAGGGCCGCCTCCGAACCCACCAGGATCAGCCCGCCGCGCCCGCGCTTGACGAAAGCCGTGCCGAAGGCGTGGCAGGCCTCGGTCAGCAGGTCGATGTTGCGCTGGGTCAGCGTGCGCCAGGAAGCGTAGGGCTTGTCCAGGAAAGGCCCGCCGACGCTGTCGCCGCCAGCATTGAAGACGACCAGACCCAGGTCGCGGCCAGCGGCGGCCTCCTGGAGTTGGACTGCGGCATCGGCGGCAGTGAGATCCAGCGAGACGGTGTGGACCTCGACCTTGTGTTCGGCGCGGATGCGCTCGGCCAGTTCGTTGAGCTTGTCGGCGCGCCGGGCCACGAGGATGACGTTCAGCCCCTTGGCAGCGGCCTGCAGCGAGAACTCGGCGCCGGTGCCTTCGGAGGCGCCGGAGATCAGCGCCCAGGGGCCGTAGCGGTCGCGGAAGTCGGCGTCGGACAGGGATGGGATGGTCATGGTGCTTGTCTCCTCGGTGTTGCGGTCATGGTGGCCGGGACTCGGGCGCAGGGCCAGCGTCGGCCGCCTCGGCGAACGACCTGTCGATATCGCTGAAACGCGCTCAGTCGTCAACGCCGAGCAGCTTGCGAAGGCCGGATGCGATCGGCCGCGCGCTTTCGCCCAGCCGTACCTGACGCCGCGGCGTCTTGCCAGCCGTCAGCAGTTCGACGCTCTCCATGTCCTCGGCCGCGGCGAAGAACGCTCGACCATGTGCATGCCGGTCTGGCCCCACTGGTCCACATTGCCGAGCCAGGCCTGCATGCCGTAGACCGGCCAGCGGCGGAAGTGGGCCCAGGCGGTGTCCTGGTCGGCCACGTCCTGAGCTCCGGTGGCCATCAGGGCCTCGCGGTAGTGGCGGATCAGGTCGGCGGCCGAGGCGCGGCGTTCCTCGATGGTCAGCGCGCCGAGCATGAAGTAGGCGATGTCGCGCCAGGGCTGGCCTTGCCGTGCCAGTTGCCAGTCGTGCCAGACCCGCTCGCCGTTGGCGCGCAGGAAGCTGTTGCCCTGGTGCGAGTCGCCATGCACGAGGCAGTGAGGCCCGGGTTGGCTGCGGGCGAACTCGGCCAGTTCATCGAAGGCATGGGCGAAGCGCTCGGGCCGCTCGTAGATCCAGCACGGCAGGAAGGCCTGGTAGGCTGGCTTGGCCAGGTTGATCGCGATGTAGTTGTACATGCGCAGCACCTGCTCGGTGTCCACCGGCGTGGCCATCGAGGTCTGCAGCCAGGCCTGCTGGCGCAGCAGCGGGCTGTCCCAGAGCGCGCCGTGCAGTACGGCCAGCGACTCTAGGCCCTTGGCCACGCCGTCCACGCCGAGGTGATGCGAGCTGTGGCCGAACTCTCCCTTGGCAACGCCCAGGTCTTCCATCACGATGATTCCGCGGCCTCCGCCGTCGTCATCCCAGTCGGCGTACCAGGTTCGCGGAATCGGTGCTTTCAGATTCCCCTGCATCATGAAGTAGAAACGGGCCTCGAGCTCGCAGATGTCCCCGCTCTCGAAGCCCTCCGACCAGTTGGATTTCAGGCAGACATGCCGAGGGATGCCCGCGGCCCGGCCGGCCTCGTTGAGATCAAGCGCCAGGCGCAGCTTGGTGGTGTGGCTGTTCCTGATTTCGACGACTTCCATGCCCTCGATCACGAGGCCGAAGTGGCGATGGCGCAGCAGGCCTTGGAGCCACTCGGGCGTGACCTGGCACAGATCGCGCGGCAGGCGGCCAGTGCGGGCGGAATAGGGACGCATCGATGCGGTCATCATCGGGCCGCCGGCTTCAGAGGGAGCGGCTGATGATTTCTTTCATGATCTCGGAGGTTCCGCCATAGATCCGCGCCACCCTCGCATCGACCCAAGCCCGCGAGACCTTGTACTCGCTCATGAAGCCGTAGCCGCCGTGCAGCTGGAGCAGTTCGTCGAGCACCTTGCCCTGCATCTCTGAGCCCATCAGCTTGCACATGGCGCCGACCTCCGCAGTCAGCTCGCCGCGCATGGCCTTGGCCAGACAGTCGTCCACGAAGGCGCGCAGCATCGTCGCCTGCGCCTTGCATTCGGCCAGCTTGAACTTGGTGTTCTGGAAGTCGAACACCGTCTGGCCGAAGACCTTGCGGTCGCGCGTGTAGGCGATGGTCTCCTCCAACAGCGCCTCGATCGAGGCGCAGGCCCGGATGCCGATAATCGTGCGCTCCCAGGCCAACTGGTGGGTGAGGTACTTGAAGCCTTCGTTCTCAGCGCCCAGGCGGTTGCCGACCGGCACGCGCACGTTGTCGAAGAACAATTCGGAGGTGTCCTGGCCTTTCAGGCCGATCTTCTCCAGCAGCTTGCCTTTGGCGAAGCCGGGCCGCTCCTCTTCCACGCAGATCAGAGTGAGCTTCTTGTCGGCCGGGTCCAGCTTGGTCGCCGTGACCATCAAGCCGGCGTTGCCGCCGTTGGTGATGAAGGTCTTTTGGCCGTTGACGATGTAGTCGTCGCCCTCGCGCCGGGCCGTGGTGCGCATCGCCCGTAGATCGCTGCCGATGCCGGGCTCGCTCATCGCGATCACGCCGATCAGCTCGCCGCTGACCATGCGCGGCAGCCAGCGCTGCTTCTGTTCCTCGCTGCCGTAGGCCACGATGTAGGGCGCCACGATCTCCGAATGCGTGGTGAAGCCCACGGCCGTGGCGTTGGCACGCGCGAGCTCCTCGATCATCACGGCCGAGTGGCCGAAGTCGCCGCTCGAGCCGCCGTATTCCTCGGGCACGGTGGAGCACAGCAGGCCTGCCTCGCCGGCCTTCAGCCATAGTGATTTGGGCACGATGCCGGCGTGTTCCCACTCATGCAGGTGGGGCACGACCTCCTTGTCGACGAAGCGGCGGGCGGTTTCGCGGAACTGTTCGTGGTCTTCGCGGAAGACGGGACGCATGGCGACTACTTTCCTGTGTATCGGGCCGGGCGCTTCTCGAGGAAGGCGTTGACCGACTCGTGATGGTCTTCGGTGTGATGGGCCAGCGCCTGGTAGGCGGCCGAGAGCTCCAGCAGCGAGTCCAGGCGCATATGCTGGCCTTCGCGGAGCAGGCGCTTGGTCAGGCGCAGCGCGTGGGCCGGATTGGCGGCGATGCGCTGGGCGAGTGCGAGCGCCTCCCGCTCCAGCTCGGCGGCCGGGACCACCTGCGCCACCAGGCCCCATTGCTCGGCCTTGGTCGCGTCGATGGTGTCGCCGGTGAAGGCCATCAGGCTGGCCTTGGGCAGGCCGATCACCCGTGGCAGCAGCCAGGCGCCGCCGTCGCCGGGCACGATGCCCAACTTGACGAAGCTCTCTGCGAACAGGGCCTTGTCGGAAGCGATGCGGATGTCGCACATGCAGGCCAGGTCCAGGCCGGCGCCGATGGCTGGGCCGTTGACGGCCGCGATCACCGGCAAGTCCAGTTCGTACAGCGCCAGCGGAATGCGCTGGATGCCGTCGCGGTAGCTGTTGCGCACTTCGTAAGGGCTGCCGGCGAAGATGCCGCCGCGGGTCTGCATGTCCTTGACGTTGCCGCCGGCGCAGAAGGCCGAGCCGTTGCCGGTCAAAACCAGGACCTTGGTATCGCGGTCGCGGCGCAGGTCGCGGCAGAGGTCCACGAATTCCTGCATCTGCTGCGGTTCGGAGAGGGCGTTGCGAGTCTCAGGCCGGTTCATGCGGACCAGCACGACCGGCCCGTGGCGCTCGACCAGCAGGAAAGGGTTGTTGTTGTCGACGGAAGCGCTCATTTGAATTCTCCAGCGGTGATAGCGGGCCAGAAGGCGGCAGCGCCACCGGCACAGGTTAGGCGGCCGATGCGTTGCGACCACTCGCGCGCCGAGCCATACTCGCTGCGCCAAGCCCAGAGGCGGCGCGTGCTCAGGTGCAAGCGGTGCTCGTGGGTGAAGCCCATGGCGCCGTGGACGGCGTGGGCGATGCCTGCAGCGATGCCGGAGGCCTCGGCGCTGCACACCTTCGCAGAGGCGATTCGCAGCGGCGCGAACTCGGCGCAGGCGGCCTCGGCGGTGACGGTGGCCAGCGCCACCTGTTCGGCGAGTACGGCAATCTGGTGCCCGATGGCCTGGAAGCTGCCGATCGGCTTGCCAAACTGCACCCGCTCGGTGGCGTGCTGGATACACATGGTCAGTACGGCCTGAAGCGCCCCGGCCGTCTGGGCGGCGCGGAGCAGGGCGGCGCCTTGCAGAAGGGTGTCGGCACCGAGACCGGCGGGGGCCGCAGCGCTGGCAATGGGTGCGGCGCCGCTGAAGCTCAGGTCGTCGCGGGCTTCGCCGGCGGTGTTCTGGCCTTCGTTGACGGTCGATGCCGACTCGGTGGACAGCAGTACGACTTCGTTGCCGACGAGTGCCACGACATGCGCTACATGCCGGCCCCAGGGAACGCCGCCGAGGCTCCCGCTGAGCATGCCGTCGACCCAGTTGAGTCGGGCATCGACGGCGACGGACAAGGGGCCGCCTACGGCCTCCAGCCCTGCGCTGCCCAACAGCCAGTTGCCCAGGATCGCCTCGGGCAAGGGCAGGGGCGCACAATGCCGGCCGCAGGCGAGCAGCACGGGGAACAGGTCGTCCCAGCTTGCGCCAGCGCCGCCGCTGGACTCCGGCGCCGCCGCCAGGGCGAAGCCGGATTCCTCGACGGCAGCCCACAGTGACGCCGGCCACCGGCCGCCTTCGCTGTCGAGCACGGCTTCGGGCGTGGAGAGGTCCGCAAGCAGGCGCTCGACGGTCGATTCGAAGAGTTCACGCATCAGCGCAGTCCTAAGCCACGCGCGATGATGCCGCGCAGGATTTCTCGGGTGCCGCCGCGCAGCGAGAAGGACGGTGCCATCTGCGTCAGTTGCGCGAGCACGTGGGCATGGGTGCTGCCGCCGGCGGTGCTCGGCGGCGTGTCGTGCAGAAGTTGGGCGATCTCGGGAAGCTCCTGCTCGAAGCCAGTGCCCAGGTCCTTGACGCAGGATGCGGCCAGCGCCGGATTGGCGCCCGCGGCGAGCTGGGCCGTGACGGACAGCGACATCGTGCGCAGCCCGATCAGCTTCGCCGTGAGGCGTCCGATCTCCTTGGCCTGAAGCGCGTCGGGTGCGGGGCCGATGGCGTCGATCAGCGTGTGCAGCAGCGCGATGCTGCTGAGGAAGCGTTCCGGCCCGCTGCGCTCGAAGGCCAGCTCTGCCGTCACCTGTTCCCAGCCCTGGCCTTCGGTGCCGATCAACGATTCCGGGCCCAGTTCCACGTTGTCGAAGAAGACCTCGTTGAAGTGCTCGCTGCCGGCCAGGTCGCGGATCGGGCGGATCGTCACGCCGGGTGCGCCCAGATCGATGATGAACTGCGACATGCCCTCATGCCGCGCCTTCGTCGGCTCGGCCGTGCGCACCAGCGCGATCATGAAGTGCGACTTGTGGGCGTTGGTGGTCCAGAGCTTCTGGCCGTTCAGCAGCCAGCGATCCGTGCTCTCGATGCGCCGGGCGCGCGACTTGATTGAGGCAAGATCCGACCCCGAGCCCGGCTCGCTCATGCCGATGCAGAAGTACTGCTCGCCGCGGCAGATCGCGGGCAGGTGACGGTCGCGCTGCGCATCGCTGCCGTAGCGCAGGATCAGCGGGCCGCTCTGGCGGTCAGCGATCCAGTGCGCCGAGACGGGCGCGCCGGCTGCGAGCAGTTCCTCGATGACCACGTAGCGGGCGAAGGGGCCGGCATCGGCGCCACCGTATCGCATGGGGAGGGCCATGCCGATCCAGCCCCTGGCGCCCAGCTTGCGGCTGAAGCTCGCATCAAAGCCCATCCAGGAATCGGCGCGGCGTTCCGGCGGATAGTCCGCCAGCGTCTCGCGCAAAAAGCTGCGGATTTCATCGCGCTGAGCCTCGGCCGCAGCCGGGATGCGGCTGTATCTGAACTCCTGAGCAATCACAGCGCCGTCTGCGCGTCTGCCGCAGCGAACATGCGGTTGATATCACCCGACGTCACCGGCTTGTTCGGGTCACGATCCGGCGCGGCGCCACCCAGGCCCAGTGCGGGCTCCACGCTGACGTGCTTGGCCTGCGCCTTCAACGCGCCCACCGTACAGTTCTCGCGGCCGAGGGTGCTGAACGGGTCGTAGCTGAACTCGCGCATGGCGTTCAGGTGCGTGATCTTGTTGATGATCTCGTCGCTCAGGTGTGCCGACTGCTTCTGGAACACCTCGGCCGAGTGCGGCCATGTGCAGTCGGAATGCGGGTAGTCGCATTCCCAGCAGGCCATGTCCACGTTGATCGAGTCCAGGTTCTTAAGGCCGAACGCGTCCTCGATGAAGCAGGTGATGAAGTGCTTGTTGAAGGTGTCGCTGGGCTTCTTGCCTCCGAAGTTGGTGTTCGTCCAGGCGTGGTGGTGGTTGTAGGTGAAGTCGGCGCGTTCCAGCAGGTAGGGAATCCAGCCGATGCCGCCTTCGGACAGAGCCATCTTCAGCTTCGGGAACTTCTTCCACATCGGCGCCCAGATCCAGTCGGCCGCCGAATTGGCGATCGAGATCGGCATCGAGGTGATCCAGGCGTCGATCGGCGATTCGTCCGAGGCATGGGCCGCCTTGGCGCCGGTGCCGATGTGGCAGCAGACAACGACGTTGTTGTCGGCGCAGGCCTTCCAGAGCGGATCCCAATGATCGTTGTGGATGGAGGGGTAGCCGTGCACGGTCGGGTTGTCCGACAGCGTCACCGCATGCACGCCCTGGTCCGCCATCCGCTTGACCTCGGCGGCCGCCGCCTGCATGTCCCACCAGGGCACCATCATCAGCGGGATGAAGCGGCCTTGCGCCGCGTTGCACCAGTCGTGCAGGTGCCAGTCGTTGTAGGCCTGGATGGCGGCCAGCGAAACGCCACGGTCCTCGATGCCTTGAAAGCGCTGGCCGGCGAAGCCGGGAAAGGTGGGGAAGCACAGCGAGCCCAGCACGCCGTTGGCGTTCATGTCGTCGACACGGGCCTTCACGTCCCAGGTGCCGCGGCGCATATGGGCATAAGACAGTGGCTCCATGCCGTACTCTTCCTTCGGCCGGCCGACGACAGAGTTCAGGCCCATGTAGCCGGTGGCGCGCTCTTCAAACACCCAGACGTCGCGGCCCTTGATCTGCTCGACCTTCGGGTGGCGGCCCTTGTATTTGGCGGGCATGTGGCGCTCGAAGGCGTTCGGCGGCTCGATGGCGTGATCGTCAACGCTGACGAGGATCAGGTCTTCCAGTTTCATCAACTTCCCCTTGGGTTGCGTGAGCGGCCAGGCGGACTGCGGCCGCGCTCGGTTCCGATGTGGAGCTGATGATAGGATTTAAATTGAACAGAATCAATTACTCTGTTCATTAATGGAGTCTGGTCTGGTGTTTGTACCTAGAACAGCGTCTTCGTGAGAGCCGTGCCAGCTGCGCGCAGCGCCTCGCCGATAGCATCCACACCGGCATCGTCGTAGTGGCCGCGAATCATCACGGCAGACAACGTGAAGGCGATCGTGTCCGCGGGATCGTAGACCGGGGCGGCAATGGCGAGGATGCCGTTGGAGAAGTAGCCGTCGTCCTGGGCCCAGCCGCGTTTCTTGGCCCTGTTCACTTCGCGCCAGTAGGTGTCGAAGGAAATGGGACGGGACCAATGAATGCTCTCGAACTCCTTGCGGGTCTCTTCCTCGCTCCAGCCCAACTGGCCGATGAACAGACGGCCACTCGCGCCCATCAGCAGCGGCAGGCGCTGGCCCGGTGGCATGTCGATGCGCAGCGCGGCCGGGCTCGCGACGGAGCTGACCAACACGATCCGGTCGAGCCCCATGCGGCGCCACAGTGTCGTGGTGACCTGGTAACGTGCGGCGAGGTCTTCCATCACCGGGCGGGCCAGTTCGATGCGTTGGCCCTGCGTCATCACCTGGTTGGCCAGCTTGGCCAAGCCCAGGCCGACGGTGTACATCTTGAACACCGGATTGAACTCGACCACTTCCTCGGCGACCAGCGTTCGCAGGATGTTGAAGCAGGTGCTCGGATTGATCTGCAGATGGCGCGCGATGTCGGTGGCGCGTTCGGGCGCGGCGGTCTGCGACAGGTAGCGCAGGATGCGTATCGCGTTGGAGACCGGCTTGACCGTGACGCCACTGGCATTGGTGCTGCTGCCACCGCGGGCGCCGTTGTCGGCGTCCTCGTCCACTTCGTGTTCTTCGTTCGTCGCGCTGGGCATGGTGGTGGGATGCGAGGATGAAGGGGTGCTATGCGCGAGGCTTGGTCAGGGAGTGGTATCACGTCATTCTAGATACGGAAAGGCATTCCGATATCCGAATAATCACCAATCAGATTTGCTTCAATATGGAGACACAATTATCATTAGTGTCCATAATTAGTCGACAAGTGATCGACGACAGGAGACAAGATGAGTTCGTCCGACACCCCGAAGTTCCGCGTCATCGCCGACCGCAGCCGCTGCTGCGGCTACGGGCTGTGCGCCCAGGTCTGCCCCACGGTCTACAAGCTGGATTCTGACGGACTTGTCTATCTCGAGGGCGACGTGGTGCCCGCCGGCCTGGAAGACGAAGCGAAGGAGGGCGCCGCGGCCTGCCCGGCC
The DNA here is from genome assembly GCF_034043675.1 of Roseateles agri. Taxonomy (NCBI): domain Bacteria; kingdom Pseudomonadati; phylum Pseudomonadota; class Betaproteobacteria; order Burkholderiales; family Sphaerotilaceae; genus Roseateles; species Roseateles agri. Next base: position 412,845 of record NZ_JAXCLA010000009.1, read on the forward strand.
GAGGCCCTGGTCGTCGAAGCCATCGCCTGACCATGGCCGGTCGGTTTGAAGGCAAGGTCGTCCTGCTCACCGGCAGCGGCGGCGGGCAGGGACGGGTCGCCGCGATCCGCTTTGCGCGGGAAGGCGCCATCGTTGTCGGCTGCGATGTCGACGCCAAAGGGCATGAGGGCACACGTGCGCTGTTGGCCGACGAGGGGCTGATGCTGCACGGCGCGGCACCGGTGGATCTGGGCGACCCAGAGCAGGCGCGCCTTTGGATCGAGAACGCCGCGGAGCAACACGGCCGCATTGACGTGCTCTACAACAACGCCTCGGCCGCCCGCTTCGGGCCAGTGGCCGAACTGTCGATCGAGGATTGGCGCTACACGATGCGCAACGAGATCGACCTGGTCTTCTTCGCCACCAAATATGCCTGGCCGCATCTGGCGAAGCAGCGCGGCGTGGTGCTGAATGTGTCGTCGGTCGCCGCCTGGGGCGGCTCCAAGGCGGCCGGCATCTCGGCTCACGCGGCGGCCAAGGGCGCGGTGGTGTCGTTCACACGGCAGATCGCGATTGAAGGAGCCAAAGTCGGCATCCGGGCCGTCAGCATCAGTCCGGGGTTCATCTCGACGCCGGGCACCGAAGCCTTCATGCAGAACGCGGCGGCGCGCGCCGTCATCCTGGATGGCGTGCTGATGGACCGGCCCGGCGAATCAGACGAGGTCGTGTCCACTGCGCTTTTCCTGGCGTCTAGCGAGGCCTCCTTCATCACCGGCACCGACGTCGTCGTGGACGGCGGCCTGCTGGCTCATTGAACTTACGAATCACCTGAGCGGACTCAACCATGGACATCATCGGCCTCGGCTACCTCGGCTTCGAAGCGACACCTGCCACGCTGGATCAGTGGCGCAGCTATGGCCCGGAGGTGATGGGCTTCCAGCTCGGCGCCGTGCCGGCCAACGATCCGGAGTCGCTGTACTTCAAGATCGACGATCGCCGCAATCGCTTTGCCTTCCACCCCGGCCGGATCGATCGCCTGGCCTACATCGGATGGGAAGCGCGCGGGCGCATGGAATTCATCGCCGCGGTGGAGAAGTTCCGCGCCGCCGGCGTCGAAGTGACCGTCGGCGATACAGCGCTGTGCGAGCAGCGCGGCGTCAAGGAGCTGATCCGCTTCATGGACCCGGTCGGCTACCAGCACGAGCTGTACTACTCGCAGAAGTGGACCCCCAAGTCCTTTGTGCCAGGCCGCCCGCACGGCGGTTTTGTGGCCAATGCACGTGGCATGGGGCACCTGGTCGTGATCACGCCGGAATATCCGCCCGAGCTCGAGTCCTTCCTGATCGAGCTGATGGGATTCAAGTGGTACGGCGCCGGTGCGGGTAAAGGTAAGACCGGCTTCTTCCGCGCCAAGCTGAACGAATCCACCAGCCACGACATCGCCTTCGGCTTCGGCGCCGGCAAGCGCGGCATCCAGCATGTGGGCCTGTTCGTGAAGTCGGTGCAGGATGTCGGCCAGACCTACGACATCGTCAAGAAGCGCAACCTGCCGATGATGATGACGCTGGGCCAGCACACGCAGGACCCGCACATGTCCTTCTATCACTTCAACCCCTCGGGCTTCGCCTTCGAGACCATCGTCGAGTTGGAACCCTGGCATAACGACGGATTCGAGCTGAATCCGGAGAAGATGAGCACCTGGGGGCACGAGCTGGTTGGGCCGATCCTGGGGCCCAGCGTGCGCAATGTTGAGGAGTTGAGGGACTTCTGATCGGTGCTCGGCCTCCGAGTCAGTCCCGCGTCAACGGGTCCTGCCGGCCATCATCCTGGAAGTGGTGACAGACGAAGTCGACGAAGGCGCGAACCTTCGGACTCGCCAGCCGCTGTGAAGCGTGTAGCACCCATATCTCTGTGGGCGCCTGGTTCGACAAGCCCCAGCTCACGAGACGGCCTGAGGCTAGAGCGTCGACGGCAATCGTTCGCGGGATCAAGGCCGCGCCGGCACCGGCCAGCGCTGCGTCCCGCACCGACAGTGGCGACGCCAGCCGCATCACTGCTCGCGGATAGAACACGCGTTCCCGCCCGTCCTGTTCGTCGATGACGCGCCAGGCTTCGTCTTCGGCAGCGCCGTGGCGTAGCACCGCGGGGATACTCTCGATTTGGCCGTCGGGCGCCAGCCCTGGGCGCGACAGCGCGGGCGGTGCCACAAGCACCAGTCGGTTGCGAAGAAAGCACCGCCCGACCAGATCGCTGTCCGGGCGAGGGTTGACCCGCACGACAGCGTCGATCTCATCGGCGACCAGGTCGATGAAGCGGTCGTCGGCCACGACATCCAGGAGCACGTCCGGATAAGCCTCCAGGAAGGCCGCCGCCAGCGAGCCCAGGCTCGTCTGGGCGAAGAGCAGAGGAACGCTGATCCGCAGCCGGCCGCTCGGCCGTCCGAGACCCGCCTTGACGTCCTGCAGCGCCTCCTTGATTTCGCCGATCTGCGATCCGGTGCGCTCGTGGAGGACCACGCCTTCGTCGGTCAGCCGCAGCGTGCGTTTGCCGCGCTCGATCAAGCGCACGCCCAGGCTCTCCTCGAGTTCGCGCACATGGCGGGACAGGCTCGCCTTCGACTGGCCGCTGGCCCGACTGGCGCGCCCGAAACCGCGGTGGGTTGCAACGAGGTGGAAGTCGGCAAGCGCGAGCAGGTCCATGACGTTCCAGATATGAGACGAATTATCTCAATATTAGCGTCTGTGCTTCAAGAGTGGAACAACCTAGTCTTCAGTCACGGGAGCAACAGCCAGTCGGCCCGCCGGGACGACAGCGGGAGCCCTTTAACTTGCCGCCTTGCGCGGTGCCATCCATTCCATTCAAGGAGTTTCACCATGTCCATCCTCGTCACCGGCAGTACAGGCCGTATCGGCAGCCAAGTCGTCCAGCAACTCGCCGCCAACGGTTCCACTGTGCGCGCCCTGACGCGCGCGCCCGAGAAGGCGAACTTCCCCGCGGGCGTCACCGCCGTGCGGGGCGACCTGCTTGACGCCGACGCGATGCGCCAGGCGATGGCCGGCGTGAAGACGCTGTTCCTGCTCGTGAGCAACGCGCCGGACGAACTGACCCAGGCGATCAACACGCTCGGCTTTGCGCAACAAGCGGGTGTGCGGGGCATCGTCTACCTGTCCGTGACGCGCAGCGCCGAGTTCAGCGACGTCTCTCACTTCACGGCCAAGCATGCGGCAGAACGCATGATCGAGCAGTTAGACCTTCCGGCCACTGTGTTGCGTCCGTCGTACTTCTTTCAAAACGATGCAACCCTCAAGGAGCCGCTGACCCAAGCCGGGCTCTACGTCTCGCCGGTGGGCAGCAAGGGGGTGTCGATGGTCGATGTCCGCGATATCGCGGACGCCGCGGTGATCGAGATGCTGCGACGTGATCGAGCCTCGGTGGCGCTGCCGCGCGTGAGCTATGAGCTCTCGGGGCCTGACGCTCTCACCGGCATGTCGCTAGCCTCCATCTGGGCCCGGGTGTTGGGCCGCGAGGTGCGCTACGCGGGCGGCGACCTCGCGGCCTTTGAGAAAGCTGTCGGCACCCGCGCGCCGGCGTGGCTGGCCTACGACCTGCGGGCCATGATGCATCGCTACCAGACAGATGGCGCGGTTGCCACGCCGGCTGACATCGATCGCCTGACCGCGCTTCTCGGTCGCGCGCCGCGCACGTACCTCGATTTCGCCCAGGAGACGGCAGCAGCCTGGAATGCCTGACCGACCGCCCCGCAAGCTCTCGACCCCCAAGGAGATTCCCATGACCACGAACCTTCAAGCGCCACGCGTGCTTTTCATCGGCCAGCAGCCGGAGACCGTCGACTTTTCCGATCCCGCCTTGCCACCTGGTTTTGACGCCGCGAAGATCCACGCCGGCATCGCCATCGGCATGCAGCAGATGATTGACCGTGGATGGGCCGCCGAGCTCTGCCTGGTCCAACCCGACGCCTCGGCGTCGGAGGCGGTCAAGCAGAGGCTGGCAAGTACGAGCTACGACTGCGTCGTGATCGGCGGCGGCATTCGGATTCCTCCGAAGAGCCTGCTGCTGTTCGAGCAACTGATCAACGCGGTCCATGTGGCGGCGCCATCAACGCGCCTCGCGTTCAACACCACGCCGCAGGACACGGCGGACGCTGCCGCGCGATGGCTCTCGGTTCGCTAAGCGCGGGTGGCTTGAAGCGTGCCGGTCCGGTCAGCTCCGTGCACCGGCGGCGTCCATGCGCTCCTGCATCGCCGCATTGAACTCCCGCTTCAGTGTCGGGTAGTAGGCGATTTGCCCCTGCATACCGCCTGCGATGTCGATGGATGCTCCGCTGATGAAGCTGGCCCGGTCGCTGGCCAGCAGCAGCACCATGCCGGTGATGTCTTCCGGCTTGCCGTAGCGGCCGGCCGGAACGACCTTCAGCACCATCTTGTCGAACTCCTCGCGCGTGCAACTGCCGGGCGGCATCTCCTGGAAATGGCGGTTCCACTGGCCGGTGTCGATCCAGCCCATGTTGAGCGTGTTCACCAGGATGCCATCCTTAGGCAGGGACATGCCCAACGTCTTGGACAGCGCGATGCAGGACGCGCGGTTGATCACCGAGGGAATGCCGTCCGGCGTCGGGATGGCGCCGGCCAGCGCGTTGATCTCGATGATGCGCCCCCAGTGCTGCTGACGCATGTACGGCACCACCGCCTGGATGAAACGGAAGTGACCCATCTGCAGCACATTGGCATGCTCGAGGATCTGCTCGGGCGTCAGCGTGTCGAGGTTGCCGCCGCGACCCTGGCCCGCGTTGTTCACCAGCACGTCCACGCCGCCCCAGGCGCTCGCCACCTCGTCCACGAAGGCCTTGACTGCGGCGGTGTCGGTCACGTTCACCGCGCTTGCGATAACGGCCTGGGCGGAGGACGCCAGCTCGTCGCCGACGGCCCGAACATCGGCCTCGGTGCGCGCACAGATGGCGACCCGCGCCCCTTCCTGTGCGAAGGCCGTAGCGATGGCGCGGCCGATGCCGCGTGACGCACCAGTGATGATGACGCGCTTGTTGCTCAGGTCGATGTTCATGGAGGATGTCTTTCGCGGACTGTCTAATCTGTTTTTGGTTACTTGAACGTAATCTGGCTGTGTGTTCATTTATTGGGAGAATCAAACCGATTCTGACGCCGATACCACCAGTATTCGCGCGACATTGGCTCGATCCGGCTGTTCGAGCATGAAACGCACAGCCGCGGCGATATCGGCCGGGTCCAGCGCTGGCGTGCCATCGGCGCCCACCTGCGCCCCTCGGGCGCGCAGCTTGTCGAAGATCTCGGTCTCCGTAGTGCCGGGCGCGACGGTGCCGACCCTCACTCCTGTGCCGTTCAGCTCCACCCGGAGCGCGGAGGTGAACACTTCCAGCGCATGCTTGAGCCCGCTGTACACGCCGACGGACGAGGAACTGATATAGGCGGCGACGCTGGACACGTTGATGATCGCGCCATGGCCCTGTGCCTTGAAGTGCCGGGCCAGTACGTAGGAGCCACGCACGACCGCATCGAAGTTCACGCGTGTCATTTGCGACAACTCATCCAGATCCGCGGTATCGATGCGGGCCGCGACGAAGATGCCGGCGTTGTTGATCAGGATGTCGACCCGGCCGAACGACTCGAGAGCCAAGCCGAGCAGGGTGGCCGGCGTGTCGGGTGCCTCGATGGCAGCGGCAAGTGTGACGCTGGGCGAAGGCAAGGTTGCTGCGAGCGCTGCGAGGCGGTCTTCGCGCCGTGCCGTCAGCACCAGTCGCACGCCGAGGGCGCTCAGTTCGCGCGCGATCGCTTCGCCAATGCCTGACGAGGCACCGGTGACGATGGCGACGGTGTCCTGGAGTTTCATGGATCAAGAGCCTTGTTGGAGGGCTCGCCAGGGACGCCATGCCTGCAGCGGCACCGGCCTCGTGGCAAATCAGTGATGGACTGCCGCCAGCAGCACATTCCACGAGGCCGCGTGTGCCCCGGGTGGAACCGTCTGCCTCGGCGCGTACTGCGCCGACAGGGCCGAGGCCTGCGGGGCCGGGTTCTGCTGGGACGGGTCATTGTCCGAGTTCAGCGCCACGCCCACCGGTGCCAACCCGAAGCAGAGCGTCTTGATCAGGAATGCAGCCTTCATCCTTGTTTCCTTCAGCGAACCGGATCCCTGGCACCTGTCACCGCGAGTGCTCGAACCCTGAATGAAGTCTATGGATTTAATATGAACACAATCAGAAGGTTTGTACCTATGTCGATCTGATCAGGCCGCCTGCAGCTCCTGGCGGTGGGATGCCCATCGGCGCATCAAATCGGTCTGCTTGAGTGCCGCCGCCCGGGCGTTGCGCTCCCTGACGTGGCCGAAGCCCTTCACTGCCTGCGGCAGCCTCGCCAGCTCCATGGCGATAGGCATGCGTTCGTCGTCCAGGTCGATGGCGATGCCGCTGACCAGCGCTTCGAAATCGCGAATGGCCTGGCGTTCGCCACGGCGCTCGGCCGTGTATCCGAAAGGGTCAAAAGGCGTGCCGCGCAGGCCTTTCAGCCCGGCCAGTGCCTTGAAGACGACAGCGACCCAAGGGCCGTATGCCTTCTTGACCAGATGGCCCTTTTCATCCTTGCGCGCCAGCAGCGGCGGCGCGAGGTGGAAGCGCATGCTCAGCTTGCCGTCGAACTGCTCCTTGATTCGATCGAAGAAGCCGCTCTCCACATGGAGCCGCGCCACCTCGTACTCGTCCTTGTAAGCCATCAGCTTGTAGAGGCTGACCGCCACTTCGCGGGCAAAACGGTCCCGGCCGGTGCGACTGTGCTCGACGCGCGCGATCTCGGAGACGAAGCGCCGGTAGCGCTGGGCGTACGCGGCATCCTGGTAGGCGCCCAGGCGCTCGCCGCGATCACTCAGCAAGTGCGCCAGGCTGGGCAGGCGGTTCGTTAGCAGCATCACAGATTCCGCCGGGCGGATGCCGGCAGCCAGATGCACTGCCGCCAGGTCCAGCGCCGCTTGGCGGCCCCAGGTGAAGGCAGCCTGATTCATCGCGACGGCTGTACCGTTCAGTTCGATCGCCTGGCTCAGCGACTCTCGCATCAGCGGAATCCAGCCCTTCTGCCAGGCGTAACCCAGCATGAACATATTGCTTGCGACGGCGTCGCCGAGCAGGGCAGTGGCCAGCCGCGTGGCATTGACAGCCGCGAGTTCCATCACAGCGCCGCGCACGCGCTCCAGCAGCCCCTCCGGCGATGCCTGCCAGTCGGGATTGCGCGTGAAAGCGCCGGTCGGCGCCACGTCGGTATTTATCAGCGCGTGGGTCCGGTCGGTGGACAGCGTGGCCATCGGGTCGGCGCCGGCGCTGGTCATCAGGTCGCAGCCGAGGATCAGGTTCGCCTGGGCGCGTGGCACTCTAGTGGCGTGCAACTCGGTCGACGTGGCGGCCAGACGCACATGCGACTGCACAGCGCCGCCCTTCTGGGCCAGGCCCGCCATGTCGAGGATGCGGACGCCCTTGCCCTCGATGTGCGCCGCCATGCCGAGGATGGCGCCGATGGTCACGACACCGGTGCCGCCCACGCCGGCCACGAGGATGTTGCAGGGCTGTGCCAGCTCGGGCAGGGCTGGGTCAGGCAGGTTCTCCGGCAGCTTGATCTTGCTGCGATCGGGCTTGCGTAGCTCGGCGCCTTCCACTGTGACGAAGCTGGGGCAGAAGCCGTTCACGCAGGAGCTGTCCTTGTTGCAGGAACTCTGGTCGATCACGCGCTTGCGGCCGAGTTCCGTCTCCAGCGGCAGGATCGAGACGCAGTTGGACTGCACGCCGCAGTCTCCGCAGCCCTCGCAGACAGCCTCGTTGATAACCACCCGCCGGGTCGGATCCACCAGCTTCTTCGCCTTGCGGCGCCGGCGCTTTTCGGTGGCGCAGGTCTGCACGTAGACGATGGCCGAGACGCCCTTGACTTCGCGCAACTGCCGCTGCAGAGCGTCCATGCTGTCGCGGTGCGCGATGTGGCTGCCGGGCGGCAACTCATACAGGCTGAAGTTCTCCGGCTCATCGCTGACCAGATGCAGCTCGCGCACGCCTTCCGCCGCCAGTTGATGCATCAGCTGCGGCACCGATGGCGCACCTTCCACCGGCTGGCCGCCGGTCATCGCGACCGCGTCGTTGACCAGCAGCTTGTAGGTGATGTTGACATTGGCCGCGACCGCTGCCCGGATTGCCAGCGAGCCGGAGTGCATGTAGGTGCCGTCGCCGAGATTGGCGAACACATGGGGCGTGTCCGTGAACGGCGCGGTGCCGATCCAGGTGGCGCCTTCGCCGCCCATCTGGGAGAAGGTCTCGGTGCGCCGGTCCATGCCCTGAACGAGGTAGTGGCAGCCGATGCCGGCTAGCGCTCGCGAACCTTCGGGCACGCGCGTGCTGGTGTTGTGGGGGCAGCCCGAGCAGAAGTAGGGGACCCGCTGTGGCAGGCTCGGATCGGCCGGGAGGCTCTGGCGCATGGCAGCGCAGCCCTCGCCAAGCCAGGCGCTGACTCCCGCTGGCAGGGCGTCGCGGCCGAGCACCCGCTCCAGGCGGCGCGCAATAGCATCGGCGATCACCGCTGGGTTCAACTCGCCATTGGGCGACAGCAGGATGTGCTGGCTCGGCACCTTTACCCACTCGCCGGCATCGTCGTACTTGCCGACGACGCGAGGACGATCCGGTTCGTTGTACAGGTGTTCCTTGATCTGGTACTCCAGCACCTGGCGCTTCTCCTCGACGACGAGGATCTCCTCCAGCCCCTGCGCGAACTCGACCACGCACTGCGGCTCCAGCGGCCAGACCACGCCCACCTTCAGCAGCCGCAGGCCCAGCGCGGCCGCGTCGTCCACATCCAGGCCGAGCAGCTTCAACGCCTCACGCACGTCCAGGTAGCTTTTGCCCGCAGTGACGATGCCCAGCCTGGCCTGCGGCGCTGACCAGTCCTGGCGGTTCAGCCTGTTGACGCGGACGTATTCCAGCAGCGCGTACAGCCGCTCGCGTTGCAGCCGGATCTCCTGCACCAGCGGCGGATCGGGCCAGCGGATCGAGAAGCCATCCGGCGGGATCGGGTAGCTGTCGGGGATCTTGATGTCGACGGCCTGCGGATCGATCTCCAGCGAGCCGGAGGACTCAATCGTGTCGCTGACCACCTTGTAGCCGACCCAGCAGCCCGAGTAGCGCGACATCGAGAAGCCGTGCAGGCCGTACTCAATGAAGTCCTTGAGATCGGCCGGCGCCAGCACGGGGATCATCGAGGCGATCAAGGCATGCTCGCTCTGATGCGGCAGTGAGGAGGACTTGCAGGAGTGGTCGTCGCCGGCGACCAGCAGTACACCGCCCTTGGGCGCGCAGCCGGCGATGTTGCCGTGCTTGAAAACGTCGCCGCAGCGATCCACGCCGGGACCCTTGCCGTACCAGAGAGAGAACACGCCATCCACTCGCGCCTTCGGATCGAGAGCGAGCATTTGCGTGCCCCAGATGGCCGTGGCCGCCAGTTCCTCGTTGAGGCCCGGCTCGAAGCGAATCTTGCGCTCGGTGAGGCGTGCCTTGTTCTTCCACAGCTCCAGGTCCAGCCCGCCCAATGGCGAGCCGCGATAGCCGGAGACAAAGCCCTCAGTGTTGAGCCCGACGGCTTCGTCGCGGGCCTTCTGGGCCAGCAGCATGCGCACCAGCGCCTGCGTTCCGGTCATGAAGACGCGACCGGCGGGGAGGTCGTACTTGTCGCTCAGGCGAACGGATTGGCTCATGGTGCTGGGCGTCGTCGAGACGAATGCAAACAGAATTCGTCAGTCTGTTCACAAGTTGTGCCATAGTCGAATTCAATTTCCTGCCTCGAATATTGATATTTCCAATGTCAAAGACGGCCGCGTCTGCCGAAGCCCGTTCGATACCGCGCTTCACCTTCCGGCAACTGCATTACTTTGCGGCCGCGGCGCGCTGCGAGCAGATCTCGGTTGCCGCAGCGGAGGTCGGCGTGTCGCAGTCCGCAATGACCTTGGCGATCGCGGAACTGGAGCGGTCGGTTGGCGCCACGCTGTTCGAGCGCGGTCGGCTTGGGGTGAGCCTGACCTTCGAGGGGCAGGCCTTTCTTCAGCAGGCGGAAGGCCTGCTGCATGCCGCCCAGGAGGCGTCGCGGCTGCCATTCCATCGCCCCGCGGGCCTCAGCGGCCGGTTGGAACTGGCGGCCACGTACACGGTGCAGGGCTACTTCCTGATGCCGATGGTGGCGCGGTTTCGCAAGCTGTTTCCGAATGTCGAGGTGGTCCCGATTGAACTGCAGCGTCCCGAGATCGAGAGCCGGCTTCGCGACGGATCGCTGGAACTGGCGGTGGTGCTGCTGTCCAACCTGGAGTCGCGGATGGGCTTCGCCACGCGCATGCTGGCCAGTTCGCGCCGCCAGGTCTGGGTCTCGCACAACCATCCGCTTGCTGGTCGCAGCGTCGTGACCTGGACGGACCTCGCGCCCTATCCATACATCGTGCCGATGATGGACGAGGCCGATCGCAACTCGAAGCGGTATTGGCAGCAGGCCGGGCTGGAACCAGCATCATGGATACGGACCTCGTCCATGGAAGCCTTGCGCGAGATGGTCGCGTTGGGGCTCGGCGTGACTATTCTGTCGGACATGGTCTACCGCACCTGGTCGCTGGACGGCCGGCGCATCCAGCCGCTGCCGCTTGACCAGCACCTGCCCGTGATGGAGATCGGCCTGGCCTGGCGGACCTCGCCAGTACTTTCAACGTGCGCGGCGGCGTTCCGGGAGTTCCTGGGCCGAAACGGTCCGCAGGCGCCCGACGTGGCGGATGCGGGTTAAGCCTGTGGCGCTATGCAGCGAGGGTCGACATGTCGATCACGAAGCGATACCTGACATCATTCGCTTGCATGCGCGCCCAGGCCGTGTTGATGTCCTGCATGGCGATCACTTCGCATTTCGGCAGGACCTGATGCTCGGCGCAGAAGTTCAGCATTTCTTGCGTGGCGGCAAGTCCACCGATAGCCGAGCCTACCAACGACCGATGATTCCTCAGCAGCATGCCCGCATGAATCGGGGGTAGCACATCGATCGCACCGACCACGACGATCTTGCCGTTGCGAGCCAGCAGGCCGATATAGGGCCCGACATCGTGTGCGACCGGGATCGTATCGACGATCAGGTCAAAACGGCTGGCGGCCGCCGTCATTGCCAGCGGATCAGTGGACAGTAGGACATGATGGGCCCCGAGTGCCTTGGCGTCCTCGCCCTTCGACTGCGAGGTAGTGATGATCGTCACCTCGGCGCCGAGGGCTGAGGCCAGTTTGACACCCATGTGGCCCAACCCGCCCAGACCGACGATGGCGACCCGCTTGCCCGGCCCTGTGTCGAAACGACGCAGCGGACTCCAGAGCGTGATGCCGGCGCACAATAGAGGCGCTGCATGTCGCAGATCCAATGATGGCGGCACGCTAAGGACGAAGTTCTCGCGCACGACGATGCGCTGGGAATAGCCCCCGGCCGTCGGCTCCCCTGTGTGACAGTCCCGGCTGTTGTATGTGCCGACTGCGCCATTCTCGCAATGCTGCTCTTCATGGTCGACGCAGGCTGCGCAGTCGAGGCAACTGTCTACCATGCAGCCAACCGCCACTGTATCTCCGACCGCGTGGCTGGTGACGGATGAACCGATGGCGATTACGTGGCCGACGATCTCGTGGCCAGGCACCATCGGATAAATGCTCTTCTTCCAATCGTTGTGGGCCTGGTGAGCATCGGAGTGGCAGACCCCGCAATAGGCGATGGCAATCTCGACATCATCGGGTCGCAGCTCGCGACGCTGGATGGTCATGGGCGTCAGTGGGGCTCGGTCGGTTGTGACGCCATAGGCCAGTGTTGCATGCACGCAGATTCTCCTCAGGGTTCGGCGAAAGACGGTCCTTGGGGCAATGCTCTTAGCGTCGAAGAGATAGCTTGTTCTAGGGTATCTGTCCCCGCATCGCAGCCATTGCTCGGTCAGAATGATGATAATTATGAACAAAAATACAATAAACGTTCATATGTAGTTGAAGGGTTCTACAGGACGAGAGACAGCGGACGGCAAGATGGGGCTGCCGCCCCGGTGTTGCTTGTTGCCACAAGTGCGCGTTGCCGCTCGGGGAATCAATGCCAGCTCTGTGATCCTGCAAGAGCGGCTGTGGTACTGCATGGATAGGCTGCCTGAATACAGCTAACGCGCCTTCGGCGCGCCGGTCCACCGTCTTTTGTAGTTGCTGGCCGTTTTTCATGGCGCAGCATTTGGGCTTGGTGACCTTGCTCGGCAAGCCCTTTTTTGAGTAGTGCTCAATCGGTCAAGGCGCTCGTGCGGTAGCCGGCGGAGATCTCGATCAAGGTCGGTGGCTTATCGAACGCCCGGTGGGGCGCAGTGAACGGCGTCAGGCGCCACGACTTCATCGGACGCATACCGAGGTTGCTTCCCGCCCTCCGAATAGCGCGCCCGGCTCGCTGGGCTTCCCCAGCGAAATCAACTGAAGAGCACGCGGCGTGACTCTGTCATGACAGGATGAGTCCGGTCGGACCTCGTGCATCTACCAAGGATTGCGGCATCTCTCCTTGCATACATTGCAGGCGCTACAGGCTTGTCCAGCAAAGGGGAGAAGAATGAAAAGACGCGCGGGTACGTTGGCCCGATTTACCTTGGCTGCAGGCGTGATCTCCACGTGTGGCAGCGCCCGTTCCAATACGGTCGACTGGCAGGGAGGCAGCGGGGATTGGAACGATCTTGCCCACTGGAGCAGCGCGGCGCTTCCCGACGTCGAGACAGATGTTCGTATCGTCTCGGGAGCGAGCAGCGCCCCAACGACGGTAACAGTCAGCGATTGCTGCATGGGTGTCAGAACGTTGGTCCTGGGCGCCTACAACAGGCTGGAACTCAATGCCGAGATGGCACCGTTCGTCATGGGCGGCAGCATCGTCAATGATGGCGACATCTACGTGCGCGCCACCAGAAGCTCGGGGGAATTCGCCTTCGCCACGGACACCGTGCTGTACGGAAGCGGCACGGTTTGGCTGACAAGTAACTTGGCAGGGATTTCGCTGACTTCCGGCACGCTCACCATTGGACTCGGACAGACGATACGCGGGTCCGGCGTGATCGGCGCTGGTAATGTCGTGAATCGGGGCAACATCCTCGCGGAAGGCTTCATGACCCTGGCCGCCGGCAATGGCGGTCGCTTCGATAACAGTGGCGGCACGATCACGATCGGTGCCAACAGCTATCTGACCGTCAATCCTCGACCAGTGTCTGGCGGCCGCATCGTTGGCGGCGCCGGCAGCACGATTCGCAGCGGTGAAGTCAGCGACGTCGCGTTCAGTGGCGACGTCTCGTTGAACAGTATGCGAGTCGTCAGTGGCAGCAATAGCGGGACACTGCGTGTCAGTGCCGGAGGCGCAGCGTCGTTGGAGGGTTCCTTCGAGAACAATGGCGATATCCGGATCGGCTCGAGGGACAGCTACTACTCATCTGTTCTCGGGCTCGACGGCGATTTCACCCTTTCTGGAACCGGAACGGTCTGGCTCCTGCGTGGCCCCTTGGGAAACGTCGGCGGCCTACAGGCTGACCAGCTCGTGGTGCTTGCCGGGCAGACTATCCGAGGTGCCGGCAGCTTCGTCGTCAACAGTTTCGTCAACCACGGCCGCTTTATCGTTGAGGGCGGGCTTCTGACGATGGGCCTTCCGACTAGTGGCAATATGGAGAATCAAGGCGGCACGATCACGATCGCCCATGATGGCCAGTGGGCCCTCAGCGGCGGTGGGCTGGTCCTCGATGAAGCCTCGACGTTGACCTTCGATATCGGTTCGGGCCAGGCAGACCACGGCCAACTTGTCGTTGGCGCTGGTGCACCGCTGAGATTGGACGGCACGCTCATGCTCAACATCGGCTACGGTGCCGGCGTTGGAGACAGCTTCAATCTGCTGTCCGGCACGCTTTCGGGCACCTTTGACCAAGTGCTGACGACGGGCTATGCGCTAACGACGGCCTATTCCGCAGACGGCGTTACCGTGATCGTCGCCGGCATCTCACCGGTCCCGGAACCATCGACCTGGGTGCTACTGCTGACGGGGGCAGCAGTGCTTCTGGCGAGAAGGTGCCAGCGACGCGTACGTCAGTGGTGATCGTGGCCTGCGTCGCGACCGCCTGGGGCATGAGAGCATTGCGACCACGGGCGATCTACGATCGTTCCGACGCACGACGCCAGCCCAACGAAGTGGAGTGCATGTTCGGCGACTAGATATGCATTTCGATGGGTCAGATCGTCCGTGCCGGCCGACGCTTAAAGCCACGTCTCGACTGCCTGAACCGGTCACGGAATCCCATCGTGCCAGTGCCGCAGTGCGCGCCAGGCCAATCGCACTCGTCATGTTCCGACACGCGACGAGCGGGATGTGGCCAGCATCCGAACGGTGTGGGTCGGCATGACGGCGCTCGGCGCAATTGCCAATGCCGTACGGGGCCTACCTGGAACCCTGGATGTCGGCCGCACTCGCCACCGGCGCCTCGAACGCGAACGCCAGCGCGGTCGACAATGCGCTATCCATGTTCGCGCCCTGCGCGTGTAGCAGCTCGAAGCGCTCCTCGCCCAGTTCGTCACGCAGCGCGTCGATGAGGCGCTCGCGGTCGCGAGCTTCGTTTGGCTGGCGTTTTGCTTGGCCGTGCATCGAGTACTCGCGCGCCGACGCGCCTGCCAACCTCGCCGCGTCGGCGATGCGCCCCGCGTCCAGGTGCAACAGCGCCAGTGTGTCGAGCGACGGCCAGATGCAGACGTCCAGAATCAACGCGCCCAGCCGGCGCCGACATTCGAGCGCGAGCGAGCGCGCGCGCCGCGCCTGACCCGCCTCGACGAGCGCACCAATCTGATTCGTGTACGCAATCGCCATGTTGGACGATGGCCGCGCGTCCCGATAGCCGGCGAGAACCGATTCGCCCAATCGCACGGCCTCATCGATGTGACCGGCGGCCCGCTCAAGATCAGCCATGTTCAGCTGCGCGCGCAGCACGCCGTGGTGAAGTCCGTCGCGTTGGCAGAGCTCAAGCGCGGCGGTGAAGCTCGTCCTCGCGTCGTCGTACCGGCCGGCACTGGTCTGGAGCGTCGCTTCGGTCGACCACCCCCGTTCGAGCACGGAAGCCGGCCAGGCCGGGTCCTCGAGCGCCTTCGCTTGAGTCAAGGCGACACGCGCCTCCGCTCCGTCGACGCGCCAATTGAACGCGTATTCGACGAGGGCCAGGTACTCGCCACGCGCGTCACAGAGCGTGCGGTAGCGCTCGGCCGCTCGCCGAGCGGCATCGCGCGCGAGTGCTGGCTGATCGACGCTGAGGCAGCGCGCCACCGAGAGCCAGAAACGCGCACTTGCAGGCGTATCTGCATGGTTTGGTTCGAAGTGGCGGGCCAAGGCCTCGGCGTACGGTCGCGCCTGGGCATGGTGCGACATCTCCCAGATTGGCCAGGACGAGGCGAACAGCGCTTCTGCGATCTCGATCTCGTGCTTGAGGGCCCAATCGAGAGCCGGCCAAAGCGTGTCGAGTTCGGCTTCGTGCCGCACTCGCCAGTCGTCCGACGGGGCGTGCCACGACTCTTCGTACGCCTCGTCGAAGCGCCATCGCAGGCCCGATGCCAACCGTCGCCTCGTCGCAGACACCTCGCCCGCGGCGTTCAGCTTGTCGAGCGCGTACAGGCGCATCGTCTCGAGCAGACGGTAGCGGCGCAGTGGCGCACGCTCGACGCTTACGAGCGAGCGGTCAACCAGCGCGAGGACTGCCTCGATGACCCGAGGCGCGGGCAGCATGTCGTCGCCCAGCACGAGCGCCGCGGTCTCGAGCGAGAACGCCCCCGGAAACACTGCCAAGCGCCTTAGCACGATGCGCTCGCGTTCCGTCAGCAGTTCGTGCGACCAGTCGAGCGCGAGTGCCAGGGCGTTGCGACGCGACGCGTGCACCGATGGCGCCAGAAGCGTCAAGCGCTGTTGCAGGCGTTCGGTCAGCCCATCGATGCCGAGCGCATCGATGCGCGCTGCGGCGAGTTCAATCGCGAGTGCGTTGCCGTCCAGGGCACGGCACAGGGCTTCGGCTCGGGACGCATCGGCCGCGGTCCAGTTCGCGCCGGCACCGACTGCACGCTCGGCGAGTAGTTGCACCGCCGCGGGCAGGGCGAGCGGCGCCAACCGGACCAGACGCTCCTCAGACAAATGCAGCGGCACTTGGCTGGTGACGAGGACGCTGGTATGTCTCGTCCCCCGCACCAGCGCCGCCGCGACGCGCGCCGTGTCGTCGGCCAGGTGCTCGGCGTTATCGAGCACGATCAGCGTGGACGCTGCGGCCAGGCGGGCGGTCAGCGTCGCCAGCGCGTCGGCATCGGGCGCGACGTGCAGGCTCAGGGTGCGCGCCACGGCCGGCGCGACCGGCGCGCCGGCGGGCAACGCGGCCAGATCGACCCACCAGACACCGTCAGCGAACTGTGCGTGCGTTTCCACCGCGAGTGCCTGCGCCAGGCGCGTCTTGCCGACGCCAGGTGCGCCGCACAAGGTGATGAGCGAGACGTGCGCCAGCAGACCGCGTAGTTCGGCGAGTTCGACCTCGCGTCCGACCATCGCGGGCAGGCGCGCCGGAACGTTGCCGCGGCCCTGCAGGGCACCGTCCTCCTGGTCGCCACCGAGGTCGACGACCTCGAGAGCAAAACGGTAACCGCAGCCGGCGATCGTGGTGATGGCATCGGCGCCCAGCACCTTGCGCAGGGCAGCGACTTGCACGGCGAGGTTGTTGTCCTCGACCACGACGCCGGCCCACACGCGTTGCATCAACTCGTTTCGCGAAAGTAACTGCCCCGCGCGTTCGACCAGCTCGGTGAGCAACGCGAACGCCCGAGCCGTCAGCGGGACCTCGCTGCCGCGTCGAAATAGCAGGCGTTCAGCTGGCAGAAGCTTGAAGTCGCCGAAGCGATAGTGCGTGGTCATGGCGGGGTTAATGGCGAATTTAGACCGATTTCACCGCCGCGAAAGGACCGCCGTGCCGGGGGGCAACGACGATGCGCCCAGGCCGTTCGCGGCGAACGGCCAGCCACCTGTCAGGAGCCACCATCATGCCCAAGTTCGTGATCGAGAGAGAAATACCCGGCGCCGGCGCGCTGACCCCATCCGATGTTGCGGCCATCTCGCAGAAATCGTGCGCCGTGCTGCGCGACCTGGGTCCTTCAATCCAATGGGTGCACAGCTACGTCACTGACGAAAAGATCTACTGTGTCTACAACGCGCCCGACGAAGCGATGGTCCGGGAGCACGCGCGGCTGGGCGGCTTCCCGGCCAACTCGGTCGCGCGCGTGCGCATGACCATCGACCCGACCAGCGCCGAGGCTGCTTGATCGCGTGCCGACGCGGGGCGGCAGCCTTCAGGCAACCGTTACGTCCACATCGCCACCGGCATGGGGACATGCGTCGCACCGATTGACCACATTGTCGGGGGCGGTCGGTCGCCAATGACGGCAATTGTTTAGGTTTGTCCGACACCTGCCCGTCGCGGCAGACAGCTCGCCGCGGTACACCGACCTGAGGGCAGGTGTTGGGTAAACCTCAAGGGAGGAAACCGCGGCGCACGTGGTGGTGCTTGTCGAAGC